>NZ_JAEINV010000029.1 GCF_016342705.1 Lutibacter sp.
TCCATAGTAATCTTAGAATAATCAGATAAGGCAATTAAAAAACTAATGGGAGGTCTGGCTCTATTTTCTTCATAAGAGCTAATGCGTGAACGCGATACGTTTAAATCATCTGCAAATTGCTCTTGCGATAACCTTTTTAAAGTTCTAATGTACCGTATGTTTTTTGATAAATAATTCACAATGCTAAATATATGAGCAACATTTGAGTTTATAATGAGCTAAATTAGCAAAAAGATTTTAGTTAAATAATTTTTGTTGATAAATGTATTTAAATACACATACTTACTACAGTTTACGGTACGGGACTATTTCTCCAAAAGCCCTTGTAGAACAAGCCTTTCAGTTGGGTATTTCTACATTGGTTTTAACGGATATTAATAGTACTTCAGCAAACTTAGAATTTGTACAATTGGCAAAAAAACAGGGAATAAAACCTGTTTTAGGCGTTGATTTTAGGAATGGAGCGCAACAACAATTCATATTAATTGCTAAAAACAACAACGGATTGCATTACATCAATTCTTACTTGTCTGAATTTTTACATGCAGCTAAAATGGACGTTCCAAACAAGGCTAAAAACCTATCAGATACTTATGTGATTTATCCTTTTCAGAATGAGGTATATAAATTAAACGACAATGAATATATAGGTATAAAACCTTCCGATTTAAATCATTTAAAATTTTCAAAATGGAGATTTCAACAAGAAAAATTAGTGATTTTACAAACCGTTTCTTTTCAAGATAAAAAAGGTTTTAATACCCACCGATTGTTAAGAGCTATTGATAACAATACACTTTTGAGTAAACTTCCAATTTCTGAACAAGGAAAAGAAACGGATGTGATGTTGCCTGAAAAGGAACTGAAAGAAGTATACAGTGAGTTTCCTGAAATAATGGCAACCACACAAAAAATAGTAGATAGTTGTTCTATTGAATTTGATTTTTCAAAAGACGCTCCTAAAAATCAAACTTCGTATACTAATAATGAAGACCTTGATTTTAGATTGTTGCGAAAACTGGCGTATGGCGGATTGAATTACAGATACCAAAAAATTGGAAAACGTGTTTTTGAACGCTTGGAAAAAGAGTTGGAAATTATCAGACAAAAACAATTTGTATCCTACTTTTTAATCAACTGGAAAATATTAAAATATGCCCGAAGTAATCAATACTATTATGTTGGCCGTGGAAGTGGCGCCAATAGTATTGTGGCTTATTTACTCAGAATTACAGATGTAGATCCTATAGAACTCGACTTATATTTTGAACGTTTTATCAATTTATACCGCACCAATCCGCCCGATTTTGATTTGGATTTTTCTTGGCGCGATAGAGATGATATTATGAATTATATTTTTAAAACCTTTAAAAACACCTCTTTAATTGCAGTTTATAATACGTTTAAATATAGAGCTTCCGTAAGAGAATTAGGGAAAGTATTTGGCTTACCAAAAGAAGAAATAGACAAGCTAACAACTCAAAATTTCAACCCAAACCAATTAGATAATTTATCTAAATTGGTATTAATTTACAGTAAATACATTAAAGGATTCCCCAATTATTTAGGCATTCATCCGGGCGGAATATTAATTTCAGAAAAACCAATTCATTATTATACAGCCACGTATTTACCACCAAAAGGATTTTCAACAGCCATGTTTGATATGGTGGTAGCAGAAGCTATTGGCTTGTACAAATTTGATATTTTAAGTCAGCGTGGTTTGGGAAAAATCCGTGAAGCGGTAGATATTGTAAAATACAACCATCCAACACATCCAGCCATTGATATTCATGATATCAAGCGTTTTAAAGAAGATGTTAAAATAAAAGTAATGCTTAAAAATGCCAAAGCCATTGGTTGTTTTTATGTAGAATCTCCAGCAATGCGCATGTTGCTTAAAAAATTACAAGTAGATAATTATTTGGGTTTGGTAGCGGCCAGTTCTGTGATTCGGCCAGGTGTTTCAAAATCTGGGATGATGCGTGAATATATTAAACGTTACAGAAACCCAGAAAGGCGTAAAGATGCGCATCCAATTTTATTAGAAATTATGCCCGAAACGTTTGGCGTAATGGTCTATCAGGAAGATGTCATAAAAGTCGCGCATTATTTTGGTGGGTTAAGTTTGGGAGAAGCCGATATGCTACGACGCGGAATGAGTGGGAAATTCAGGTCGAAAGAAGAATTTTTAAAAGTAAAAAATCAATTTTTTGATAATTGTAAAGCAAAAGGACATTCTTTTGAACTGACTTCAGAAATATGGCGACAAATTGAAAGTTTTGCTGGCTATGCTTTTGCCAAAGGACATTCGGCATCGTATGCCGTTGAAAGTTACCAAAGTTTGTTTTTAAAGGCTTATTATCCGTTGGAATATATGGTGGCAACCCTCAATAACTTCGGAGGTTTTTACCAACCAGAATATTATGTGCACGAAGCTAGAATGAACGGTGGAATTATTCATCCGCCAAGTATAAATAAAGCGTATTATCAAAATTATATTGAAGGGAAAAACATTTATTTAGGCTTTATTATGTTGCATTCTTTTGAATTGAAAAATGCTAAAAAAATTGTGGAAGAAAGAACCAAA
This sequence comes from Lutibacter sp., assembly GCF_016342705.1. Lineage (GTDB taxonomy): Bacteria > Bacteroidota > Bacteroidia > Flavobacteriales > Flavobacteriaceae > Lutibacter. Next base: position 2,591 of record NZ_JAEINV010000029.1, read on the forward strand.
AATGGCTTGTTTTTAGACTTGGACGATTTTATAGATCGCGTGGCAATTTCATTAGAACAACTCGCTATTTTAATTAAAGTGAATGCATTTCAATTTACTAAAAGAAACAAGCGAGAATTGTTATGGGAAGCACATATGAAAGTACACAAAGTGGCGCTAGAAGAAACCATTTCAACGTTATTTAAATCGGAAAAAGTAACCTATAATACACCAGAATTAACAAGTTCAACATTAGAAGATGCTTTTGATGAATTACAATATATTGGTTTTACATTGGACAGTCCGTTTAAATTACTAACAGCACCTTTAAAACAGGATTTGTTTGCCAACGATTTACCAAATTATATAGGAAAAACAGTCACTGTTTATGGTTACTATGTTACTGCAAAACGCACCATAACTTCAAAAGGAGAGCTCATGTATTTTGGAACTTTTATAGACACACAAGGCAATCATATTGATACGGTGCATTTTCCACCTTCAGTAAAAAAACAGCCGTTAAAAGGTAGGGGCGTTTATAGGTTAACCGGTAAAGTGATGGAAGAATTTGATTGTATCAATATAGAAATTGAACAGCTAGAAAAATTAGCCATTGTACAAGATGTAAGATATGCAACACCACCAAAAATTGAAAAAGTATGAGTAGTTTAGAACGCTCCATAGTTCATATGGATTTAGATACTTTTTTTGTATCGTGTGAACGTTTAATAGATAGCAGATTGGAAGGAAAACCGGTGTTAATTGGCGGAACTTCCGATAGAGGCGTAGTGGCAAGTTGCAGTTATGAAGCCCGTAAATATGGCGTACATTCTGCAATGCCCATGCGTATGGCAAAATTATTATGTCCAGAAGCCATTGTATTGCGTGGCAATAGTGGTATTTACACCAAATATTCAAAATTGGTAACGGACGTAATTAATGAAAGTGTTCCGTTGTATGAAAAATCTTCTATTGATGAGTTTTATATAGATTTAACAGGAATGGACCAGTTTTTTGGGTGTCATCAATTGGCTTCAGAATTAAGAACAAAAATTATTAGAGAAACGGGATTGCCTATATCTTTTGGATTGTCTGTGAATAAAACAGTTTCAAAAATTGCTACCGGCGAAGCCAAACCAAATAACGAGCTAAAAATTAATAGGGGAACTGAAAAACCATTTTTAGCGCCCTTATCTGTTCGTAAAATTCCAATGGTTGGTGAAAAAACCTATAATTCGTTATGCGATTTAGGCATTAGACGCATACAAACAGTACAGGAAATGCCTGTTGATATGATGACGCGCGTTTTTGGAAAACACGGCACTTCAATTTGGAAAAAAGCCAATGGTATTGATAACACGCCCGTAATAAAATACCACGAACGAAAATCTATTTCAACAGAGCGCACGTTTGATAAAGACACAACAGATGTTACCAAACTAAAAAGTATTATTGTGGCAATGGCCGAAAACTTAATTTTTCAATTGCGAAGAGGCGATAAATTAACAGCTTGTGTGACGTTTAAAATTCGGTATTCCGATTTTCAAACCTATACCAAGCAAAAAAGAATTCCCTACAGTTCATCAGACCATGCCATATTACCCATTGTCATGGAATTGTATGAAAGTTTGTATCAGCGTAGATTATTAGTACGGTTAATTGGTGTAAAATTTAGCCATTTGGTAAGTGGTGGACATCAAATTAATTTATTTGAAGACAATGATAAAATGATGAATCTATACCAGGCGATGGATAAAATGCGCGAACGCTACGGAGATAGAGCTGTTGTACGTGCCTCTGGTATGGACGCAAAAAGTATTGCTCGCTGGAATCCTTTTAATGGCGAGCCACCACCGTTATTAGTAAATAGGAGAAGTTGAACCGTTATTCTTTTACAGCGCCATCTATCGTTGAATGAGATCTACTAGCTGATAACAATTTGGGTACTATAACATAAGATAAAACACGATAAATATACCAATTAGCATAGAAATGATGTTAATTGTTAAAAATGATAATTATCATATAATTATTTTTATATATTTGATAGGCAATTCATAAACAAAAAAAAGGTTCTTTATTTTCTTAAGGAGGAAAGTAAGGAAATTTGTAAATTAACTTGTTATGGACGGCTAATGATTGTTGTAGATGCTTGTACTGTATCGTTGTACACGTTGTCAAGTTCAAAGCAATTCCACCAATTATTAAGTTAAAAAGACTACAAATGTTACAACCTATTCAGAAAATAGGGCTGTTAACAATATACAAGATGTTGTCGTTGTTTTAAACGTATAAGGGAACTCATTCATGATAAGTTTTCAAAGACGTACATCTTTACTTGGGATACATTCAATTTTTTTAAAATTAAATTTATGAGGATTCATAAATACCACTTTTTTTAAGCCTACTGTAGTTATTATTAAATAACTAAAAAAATTTAAACATTAAAAATTATGAAAACAAAATTGTTAGTAGTAGTACTTGTGGCAATTACATGCGTTACAAGTCAATTATTTGCTCAAGAAACCCTTGCAAAAACAGCAGGGTACGATTTAAAAAAGAATATTAAATGCAGGGTGACTGCTACAGAAACAGGTTATTTTGTTGCATTTGCATTTCACAACAAACCATCAGCTACCCAAATTGAAATAATAGGAAAAGGAAAAAGACTGCATGAGCCTGCAGTGTTTATAAAAGAATATAGTGTAGCTGCTACAGATAATACGGTCACCGAAGTAGTGAGTCCTAGAGATGCAGCAAGTGGTTTGCCTACAGGTAAAAGACAACATAGTCCATTAACCATTAAAAGTGAAATAGACAAAAGTTCCCCACAGCTGTTGAATGCAGTAAGTTCAGATGTAGCTGTTGACGATACGTCAGCATCAATATTAGGTGGTGGTGGTGCAGGAAAAGCTGTTTTTAAAGAGTTTACTATTACCAAAAGATGTGGAGGTGAAAGTACCCAATATATTGTTGTAGATAGTGAATGTACAATACCAACTGGTGATTGTCCAGACGGAACTTGTACATTAACTGTAGATTGGAGTTGGGGAGCCACTAATTCAGGAAGCTCAAATACAGCTGTTGTTGAAACAGAGAGGAGCAGTAGAGCAGTTGATTTTTTCTTAAAAATAGAAGATGGTGTTTGTGTTGATCACGCCATAAATACAAAAGGAGCAGGAGGAAATAGAACTAAAAGCAAGTAATCTCTAATAAAAATAGAACTTGTATGGCTCATTACTTAGAGTGCCTTTGAGTCAAAATAGGAGTATAAAATTTGATGAGTAAATATTTTATAGAAAAACCCAAGCAATTGCTTGGGTTTTTTAAAATATAGCCAGTAAGGAATTCCCATTTAATTTTGGTTTCGAGCACA
>NZ_JAEINV010000019.1 GCF_016342705.1 Lutibacter sp.
TATAAGTTCCTGGTTGTAAATTTGAAACTGTTAAACTATTGTTGGTAAAATTATAATTAGTTCCATTTATAGTTGCCGCATACGGATGTGATGCTTGGCCTGTAATAACTATCTGACCATTGTTTTTGTTTGGACAGGTTTCACTTATAGCTGTAACTGAAAAGTTGGATGCAGGTAAACTGAAAATAGGGCAGCCAGAAGCGTTTACATTTATCCCTAACGGTGTGTTTGGACATAAATCATTGGTATCGGCAACACCATCACCATCGCTATCATCAGCAGCTGTTCCTCCACGTGGATCTAACAATTTCACTGTAGAATACATTTTATATTCTCCTGGGTTTAATGTAATTGCAGCAGTTGTATTAACTATGTTTTTTTCTTCCCCCGTAAAATATTCATACCAAGTACCTGTTTTTGAAAATTGGGTAGCAATTGATTTTGATGTGATATCAAAATTACCAACAAAAACCACATCCATTGAAGTATGTCTTAATAAAATGGATTTCGTTAATGTTCCAACATTTAAAGTAAAATTAGTAGAACTAAAAACAGGCTGCTGCTTTTTAAACTCATTTAAAGTTGCCCAAGTATTATAAATTTGTTTTCTATTAATATTGTCAAAATATTCCCATCGAACTGGTTTTCTATCAACTCTACCTGGATCATTTATACTTACATCGTAACCCAATTCTCCAAATTGCCAAATCATTTTTGGACCAGGAATTGTTAAAAAGAATAAACCAGCTAATTCTTGACGTGAAAGGGCCGTGTTTAAATCTTTAACATTGTATGTGGAATTGCTATTTCCATATTGAAGGTTTTTATACATTAAACGTTCTTCATCATGACTTTCCATATAGCCGACTAAATTTGGCAAATTCCATCCTCTTTGCTTATATGAAATCCAATTAATATCAGCATCAGTTGAAAAACCCATGGTGTTTTGGTTATAGTTATGGTTCATATTTCCCCAAAGCATAATTCCAAAGTCAGCTAATTCTTTTTCTTCAGTATTTTCAGAAAGATGTTCAAAAATTACATATGGTTTGTTTGCTGGGTTATTGCTCCAAACATGGCTTGCGTAATTTTTTAAAATTGTTATTCTAGATGCATCATAAGCACTTGCCCAATTGTCTGCTCCGTAATATAAAGTATTAGAGAAGCCTTTTGTAAAATCAAATCTAAAACCATCAATTTTATATTCATTCATCCAATAGCTTAACACATCTTTAAAGAAAGCTTTTGTATAAGTAGATTCGTGATTAAAGTCGTAACCCCAGTGTGCACTTGTATTATCCACTAAATTAGAATTTTGATTATACCATGGATTATTTGCAGCTGGTTTATTATTTATTGCATCCCAATACATTTGTAATAAAGGAGATTGACCATAAGAATGATTAAAAACAACATCGGCCAAAACGGCAATTCCTTTTTCATGACAGGCATCAACAAATTTTTTGAAATCGTTTTTAGTACCGTAAGATTTATCTAAAGCCATATACAGAGCGGGATTATAACCCCAACTCTCGGCGCCTTCAAATTCATTTATAGGCATTAATTCAATAGCGTTTACACCTAAATTTTTCAAATAATCAAGTTTAGTTAAAGCTTCAGTATAAGAATCAGATTCAGTAAAATCCCTCACAAGTAATTCATAAATTATTAAGTTGTTTTGTGATGGTTTTGTGAAATTTGAAATATTCCAAGTATAAGGAGTTTCATTTATTAAAAAGGTAGAAACATAACCTTCAGTTAAATTAGTAGGGTAGGGTTTTAAATTTGGATAATTACCCGTTTTTATATATTGGTCTGACCAAGGGTCTAATATTTTTTCAGAGTAAGGATCCGCAATTTTAATAGTGTAATCTACCAAATATTGATACGCATATTCTGTGTTAGGGTCTAATGAGTTTATAGTAATCCAAAATAAATCTGGATTTGAAATATCTTTTTTTAGTTGATATAGTGCATTGTTTTGCCAATTATTAAAATCTCCAATTAAAAATACATCAGATTTATTTGGGGCTTCTAAAACAAATGTCACCGAATTATCATTATTGATAGTTACTCCTTTTTTTGCATTTAAAGGAATTGCAGCAACTTGGGTTGGTGATTTAACATATACAGAAATTTCAGTTTCTTTTGTTTCTAAACCTGCAGTTGCTTTAACTTTTAATGTATAGTTTCCAGAAGTTGAAAAGGTATATGAAGTTGAAATAGTTTTACTATTAGTTGCTGTTTTTTTTGATACACCGTTTACAAAAATTTCAAGAGAAGAATTTATTGAAGACTCTGCAGTAATTGTTGTTGCTGAGTTTAAATTAAATACACTTCCATTTAATGGATTGGTAAATGTAACATTTAAACCTGCTTCGTATAAAGGGATAAAAATATCAGGGCTAGTTTGTTTTGATCCATCTGCAGATCTAAAAACAACACAAATTTCAGTTATTTTATTTGAAGATGCTACGTTATAAAAAGTGTACACGTCAGGTGTAATATCTAACGTATAAATATTTGCATTTGTTGTACTTTTGGTAAGTTTAGCCTTTGAGGTATTTACACTCCAATCAGCAATCACATTTTGCCACTTTTGGTTATCAATAGTAACGCCAGTATGCGCATAAATATCACCGGTAAATCCTTCTAAAGCAGTTCCAGATGTATTCAATGTCAGTTTTATAGAACTAGTAGTAACAGGAATACTTGGACTAGTAGTTACTTGTGAAAAAGTAAGAAATGGAATAATAAGTAGCAGTAATAATTTAAGTTTCATCTTTTTGTATTTATTTTTTTATATAAATAAAAGCCAGAATGTAATTCTGGCTTTTAAAAATTTATAAAAGGTTATCATTTTAAAAGACAACCTTTTATATGTTCTATAAACTTACAACGGAAATGTTTCCTTTGTTAAAGTTTACTGTAATTTTAAAATTACCACCAGTAGTTACTTTTAAGTTATTTTCATCATTTTGTTCCAAAACTTTAGTTGCAACTTTGCTTTCACCAAAATCATCTCCCCAGTTTCCAGCTACAGGTACAAATTTAAATTCGTCATTAGCACTTAAAGCTTGTGTAATTTCAAATACACCAGCTGATATTTGTGTAAATTTAGGATTTCCAGCAGTGTTGCTCCATCCGTTAAATCCACCTACTAAATATAAGTTAGCTGGAACAGCATTAATTTTTGAAACTGTATATGATAAGGTGTTATAATTAACTGCTACCACATATTTTCCAGCTGCATAACCTTTTAAGTTATCTTCATCATCTTGAACTATTCTACCTACATTGGTTTTACTTGCACCCCAGTCTCCATCCCAACTTCCATTGTTAGGTAAAAATTTGAATTCAGCTCCATCAGGTAAATCTAAAACTATTGAAAATATACCTAAACTAGCTTCAGCCATTGGTAAAGCAGCAGTATTGTCCCATCCATTTATAGACCCAACAACAAATAAACTTCCAACAGGTGTTAACTTATAGGTTAAGTTATTGTAATCTACAGTTACCAAATATTTACCGGTATATCCTTTAATATTATCTTCATCATCCTGAACAATTGAACCTGCATTATTTTTGTCTGCACCCCAATCACCATCCCAACTTCCTTGTGTTGGTAAAAATTTAAATTCAGCGCCACTTGGTAAATCTACAACAATAGAAAATGTATTTTCTCCGCTTTTAAATAAAGGTAAAGCAGTTGCATTATTCCAACCATTTATTGAGCCTACTAAAAATAAATTTGCAGGTGCCAAAATAGGTTTCATATTAAATGTAAAGTCGTTTAAATTTACACTAACTTCATATTTTCCAGCAGGATATCCAGCAATATTTTGTTCTCCTTCTTCTATTAGTTTTCCAGGATTGCTTGGATCTTCACCTAAATCTTTGTCCCAACCAGTGTTTTGAGGTAAAAATTTAAATTCATCACCATCAGCTAAATCAATAGTTATTAAGAACTCGTTAAAAGCAGTTCTTGTCATTGGTAAAGCTTCTGCAGGTGTCCAGTTTGTTAAATTTCCTACTAAAAATAGTTCTGTATACTCAATTTTGTACGGAGTAAGTAGCACAGATACTTTATTTGAAATAAAATCATTTGAAGTAATTCTAATTTCAATAGAAGCTTCACTTTCTGCAGGTATTTGTAAAACGTCTAACGCTAAAGTATTTAATTCTTCAACTGTTAAATGTAATGTCATATCTGTTGTTGAGCCAATAACAGTTGGAGCAGAAAAATCTGTTCCTGTTAAAGCAACTTCAACATTAAAAGTAGCGCCAGAACCCTTTAAGTTAGCAGAAGTCCAACTTACTGTTAACCCTGGGTTTTGTTCATTTGTATCAACAAGTGCAATTGATGATCCATCAATTGGACTATTTAAAGTAATGCCTTCTTGAGGAGGTAATATCTCAAAGTTTTCATTTTTGTCACAAGATGCAAGTCCAATGATAACAAATGAAAGCAATACTATTTTATATAAATATTTCATATTTTTTCAGTTTAAATTTACTAATTAGGAGTTGCTGTATATGTATACTCTCTTGGTTTGCTTAGATCTAATACGATATGATAGTTTCCAGATGGTTGATCAAATGTAAAATCTCCTCCAGCTTGTAAGAAGCCATCAGCATTTAAAGAACCAAATTCAAATCTACCCCATTCATTGTTTCCTCTAAACTTCCAACCTTTTCCATTCACCATATTTATATTTACAGAAAGTGTTTTTGTAGCAGCGTCATATACTAAATCAGTATCACTATCCCAACCTGTAGGTGTAGCTTCACCAATTATTCCCCAATTAACGGCTGATTCTTTATACGTTAATTTTGCAGTATCAGCTTCAATATAATAATAACCAGCTGTTGCTACAAGGTCTTTTTCGTCAGTTTCTACAAGAACGCCTGCGGTAGTTCCGTCCCAACCCCAGTCAGTATTTCCCCAGAAGAAACCTCCAGTTTCATTTGGCGCAATAAATTTATGTCCACCATCTAACCATACATATCCAGCATAATCAGTTTTTCCAAAACCTGAAGATGCTAATAAAGGTGCACTTGCAGGATCCCATCCTTGATGGTTTCCAGGTACAGCAATTGTTGGTAAATCTGTTGTAAATGGAGTTACATAAATAGTTATAGGATTAGAAACTTGTGGAGTACTTCCTAAAGAACCAATTGTAGAAGTAATTCTAATATCAATTCCATCTTGAGTAAAAGGAGCTAAACCGCTTCCTACTGCAGCACCATTTAATTCACCTACATTTAATGTTAAAAATGTATTTGTTGTTGAACTAATAGTGATTGGTTCAGAGAAACTTGTTCCTGTTTTTGCAAATTCTATTTTATAACTGATTCCTGTAGGAATTCCATAATCTGCAGAATTCCAAGTAATTGTTAAAATAGGATTTGTTTGACTTTCTTCAGGATTTAATATATAATTAGATCCTGTTTCTGGTGAAGTAATTTCACCAGCACCTATTGGTGTTATTGTAAGTTGTTCTTGATCTTCGTTATCACATGAAATTACCGTGAAAGCAAAGATTGTAAACAACAAAAATTTAAATATGTTTTTCATCTTAAATTTAATTAAATGTTAATAACCAGGGTTTTGAGTTAAATTAGGGTTCGCTGCCATGTTGTTAGCAGGAATTGGATACACATTTAAATGACTAGGTAATGCAATTCCGCTTGCGCTACCACCTTTAAATGCCCAATTATAATTTCCACCTGTGTATAATCCAAATCTTATTAAATCTTGTCTTCTGTGTCCTTCCCAATATAGCTCTCTTGATCTTTCATCAATTAAGAAAGGTAATGTTAAGTTTGAAGAAGAAATTGTAGCAGAACTAGCTCTGTTTCTTAATAAGTTTACATAATTTACTGCATCTGTCATTGATCCACCTGCTCCACCTCTTACAACAGCTTCAGCATACATTAAATAGATGTCTGCCAATCTGAACATTGGGAAATCTGTATCAACAAATGTTGGGTCAGGTCCAGCTTCTCCAGTAGAAGTTACATTCTTAAATTTAGTAATAATAAACCCAGAATCTCTATCTCCAACATCAACAATATCAGCAGTTCTTCCAGCAGTTAATATAGTATTTCTTTTATCAGTTAAAGGAACATCTCCATTTAAAAATTTATTGGCAAATTGTTTTCTAACTCTTAAAGCTCCACCCCAACCGGTTGCTCCTAATTCAGCAGTGTTACTTTCTAAACTTCCAACTTCACCATTTATAATTACTGTAGTTGCACCGTAGTTTTGAGTTACAATACCATCACAAACAAGTGGGAAAATTATTTCATTTTGACCAGCTTCGTTAAAATCATTATCGGCTAAAAAGTTATAACTATAATTAGATGCTAATTGAAATCCAGCATCAATTACTTTTTTAGTATACGTAATACATTCTGTATTTTTTTCTTGACCAATATAAACTTTAGCGTTTAAGTAAATTTTAGCTAATATTGTCCAAGCAACAGCTTTGTCTGCTCTTGCATATTCATTTTGTCTAGGAGCAACTAAATCTCCTTCAATAGCTAATAATTCTGATTCAACAAATTGAAATAATTGAGCTCTGTCATATTGAGGACCTTGATAAACTCCAACAGGATCATTTTCAGTCACAAATGCAGCTTTTCCGAATAAATCCATTAAATTATAATAAGCTAATGCTCTTAATAATCTTGCTTCGGCTCTATAAGCAACTATGTCAGTTCCAACTTTTGAAGTATGACCTCTAGCTTCTAATGCTTCAGGTGAAGATTGTCTTAAAAAATCATTTGTTAAAGCAACAGTAAACATTGCTCTACTAAAGAAACCTAATAAAATTGTATTGTTTGGTCCCCAAGTATTACGTTGAATTTCTTTTACAGCACCACCTTCATCATTTTCATATGACCAAATTGGTTCATCTGCAGCTAAATCTTGTAAATACCATAATGTTCTGGCATATTGGCTAGTTCCGGCATCAATACCTTGTAAGTTTGAAGATCCTGAACCGCTAGTTCCTGTTAAAGAAAGATTACCGTAAATTCCAGCTAAAGCTTGCTTATAAGAAGTAGGATTAGCATAAAAATCTTCAGATAAAAATTCGTCATCATCTTTTGGTATTACATCCAAATCATTAGTACAAGCACTAAGAATGAAAAGAAATCCCAAAAAGAAATAAAATTTATGTATATATTTTGTTTTCATTTTCGTGTTTTTTATTAAAATTTAATGTTAGCTCCCATCATGAAAGTTCTTGCTCTTGGATAAATTGTGTTATCAATTCCACCAAAAATTTCAGGATCTAAACCACTATAATTAGTAATTGTAAATACATTTTGAACACCACCCCATAAGTTAATACTTGATAAATCTTTATTAAATTTATTAAAAGTGTATCCAAATGTAATGTTGTCCATTTTTAAGAAAGATGCATTTTCAATAAAATAATCTGAAAGAAGTACATTACTTGTTTCAACAAAATTAGATTCTAAAACAGAAGTAGGTAAGTTTCCTAAAGCAGTTACAGCTTGTAAATCGTTGTACTGAGCTCTATCTGAATTTACGTTGTTATACATATAGTTTCCAATACTTGCTCTTAAATTAAATGACAAATCAAAGTTTTTATAATTCATACTTGATTGTAATCCCATTGTAAAGTCTGCATTCGGTTTTTTGTAAATATATCTATCGCTAGAATTAATTAAACCATCTTGGTTGATATCTGCATAAGCACCTTCAATTGGTAACCCACTAGCATCATACAATTGTTTGTAAACATAATATGAATAAGGAGAGAAACCTTCTCTGTGTAATTGAATTCTAGATCCAGTACCACCAGCAATTCCACCAACTTCAATATCTTGACCAAAAGCAAGTTGATCAATTTCTGTGCGGTTAAGGTTCACGTTGTAATTTAAGTTCCAATTAAAATTGTCATTTGAAACAACATCTGCTCCAATTGAAAATTCAACACCTTTTGAGGTGAATTGACCAATATTTTGCCAACCAGCATTACTAAAGTTAGAACCATCTGCTACAGCAACATTTGCTAATAAATCTTTAGATTCTTTTAAATAAACTTCTAACGAACCATCAATTTTGTCATTAAATAATCCAAAATCAAATGCGGCGTTGTATGTTGTAGTTTCTTCCCATTTAATATCTTCAAAACGAGATTGAGGAATTCCAACTATAATAGGAGTGTTTCCAAATATATATTGTGAAACAGCATCACCAGTTACTTGTCTGCTTAAATAAGCGTATGAAGCAGGAATATCTTGCTGTCCTGTAATACCCCAACCTAATCTTAATTTAAGTGTAGAAATAACCTTAGAATTTTTTAAGAAATCTTCTTCATTAATTTTCCACGCAATTGCAGCAGCTGGGAAATTACCCCAACGGTTGTCCTTGCTAAATCTTGAAGTTCCATCTCTTCTATAAGATAATGTTAAAAGGTATTTATCAAAGAAACTTAAGTTAGTTCTTCCAAAGAAACCAATTAATACAACATCTGGATGTGTATAAACATCAGAAACTGCATCTGGATCTATGGTATTTCCAGTATTAAAGTCTTCTCCTTGAAATTTTTGGTAAGAATAACCTGCAGTAGCTTCAACATTTACATTTCCTAATTCTTTATTATATACAAAATAAGCATCTAACAACGTGTTTTTTCTTTCACTTGTATAATATGAGGCTGAACCTAAGAATGGTGTGTTAATTGCAGTTCTAAAACCATTAATACTTTGGTCAGATAAAATATTTGAACCATTTCCTGTCGATCTGTCATAACCTAAGTTTAAAACAGCTCTTAACTCAGGTAAGAAATTAAATTTGTAATCAAATTCAAGATTTCCAAATAATCTATCGGCAATACCAGAATTATTTCTTTGCATTAAACTAGCAACAGGGTTTCTTGGAGCGTTGTTTGGCTCACCTGCTGTATGGTATTCAAAGAAACCGCCAAAAGGAGAAGTAGCATCATATACTGGTTGTGTTGGGTCAAAATATAAAGCTGAACCTTCAACACCATCTGCAAATCTGTTTTTCTCAGAACTTACATTTGCGTTAAAATTCACTTTTAAACTTTCATCAAAAAAAGTTGGATTTAAGTTTAAAGTTACTGAGGTTCTTTCAAATTTTGATGTTTTACGTAAACCTGGTTGTTGTGTATTACCAAAAGATAACCTTGCAGGCATATTTTCTAGTAAAGCACCGCTTAAAGATATGTTTTGGTCAAATGTAAATTTTTCTTGATAAATTTCATCTTGCCAATCAGTATTTGCATTACCTAATTGATCAATGCTTACTCCAGATTGACCAGCAGCAACTCTATCAGCAACTAGTGATCTAAATTCATCTGCACTAAATACATCAATTTTATTTGCTAATGTTTGGTAACTTGTTTTAAAGTTTACATCAACCTGAAAAGTTTGTTTCCCTTTTTTAGTTGTTATAATTATTACACCGTTTGACGCTCTAGAACCATAAATTGCAGTAGAAGACGCATCTTTTAATACAGAGAATGACTCAATATCATTTGGGTTTATTGAAGCAAGAATAGAAGTTGATCCACCTACAGTTGTATTTGAAATAGGTAATCCATCAATTACAATTAAAGGATCATTGGATGCACCTAAAGATGAGCCACCTCTAATTCTAATTGTACTTCCTCCACCAGGAGCACCATCACTAGTAACATTAACACCGGCAACTCTACCAGTAATTAAACTAGCTGGAGTTACAATATTACCTTTGTTAAAGTCTTTTTCAGTAACGGCAGATACAGAACCTGTTGCATCTTTTATGGTAGTACTACCATAACCAATTAAAACAATTTCATTTAATGTTTCAGTGCTTTCTGTTAAAGCAACATTAATAGTTTTGTTGTTTCCAACAGTTATTTCTTTAGTGTTGAATCCTACAAAGGAAAACACTAATACGTCTCCTGCTTTAACATTGTCTATTGAATAGTTTCCGTCAAAATCAGTTGCTGAACCTCTAGCAGTTCCTTTAATTATAACGCCAACTCCAGGTAATGCTGTATTTCCTGTTGCTTCTGTAACTTTTCCAGTAATAGTTTGTTGACCAAACATAATAATAGGAACGAGAAGTATGACGTTAAACAAAAAAATTCTAAAATTTTTCATCTATTTTAAGTTAATTAATAATTAAGGTTTGTTTAAAAAATTGTACTATTTTATTACATTTCACACTGTGAAGTTAAGTATTTAACATATAATTCACACTATTTATAAAGTTACGCAAACGTTTTCGTGTTTATAACTTTTTAACTCTAACGTTAGAGTTGTTTAACTTTTTTTTAACTTTTTTTTTAAAATTTATCAATTAAGCGTATAATAGTGATAATTTAGAATTGAAATAAAAGGTATTGACCTATTAATTTCGGTTTCTATAATTTATAATATTATATTTGTAGCACACAAAAAGTCTTAAAATAAAATATGAAGCCCAGAATAACTTTAAAGAAAATAGCAAAAGAATTTGGAGTATCAATATCAACGGTTTCTAAGGCATTGAAAGACAGTCATGAAATTAGTGAAGATGTAAGAGAGCGAATAAAAGCTTTTGCAGATTTTTACAACTACAAGCCAAATAGTTTAGCACTTCAATTAAGAAATCAAAAAACATCTGTAATTGGTGTTATTGTTCCAGAGATAGTACATCACTTTTTTTCAGAAGTTATTGATGGTGTTGAAAAATACGCAAACCAAAAAGGGTATAATGTAATGGTGTGTATTTCTAATGAAAGCTATAATAAAGAGGTGTCAAACATTAGCGTTTTAACCAATGGAAGTGTTGATGGGTTAATTATTTCCATAGCAAGAGAAACACAGGAAACTCAAAATTTTAAGCATTTTGAGGATTTAATTAAAGATGATTTTCCTTTAGTTTTATTCGATAGAATTATTGAAGACTTACAATGTGATAAAGTAATTATTGATGATGTTGGAGGTGCTTATAAAGCAACTGAACATTTAATTGAAATAGGATGTAAAAAAATAGCATTATTGACTACTCAGGATTATGTTTCGGTGGGTGCTTTAAGAAAAGAAGGATATTTAAAAGCTTTGGTGGCCAATGGTGTTACTATTGATGAGTCTTTGATATATAAAATTGATGATTCTAAAAATTTATACGATCAAATTGAACTATTAATAAATGCGTCTAATTCACCCGATGCAATTTTAGCTGTTAATGAAATATATGCCGCAAATGCGTTAAAAGTAGCCAAGGAAAGAGGGTTAGAAATACCTAATGATATTGCTATTATTGGTTTTACAAGTGGTTTAATTTCAGAATTTACATCACCTCCTTTAACTTCAGTTGTGCAACATGGTTTTTTAATGGGGCAACATGCTGCGGAACTCCTAATTAATAGAATAGAGCATACAGGACCTGAAGATTTTCAAAAAGAAGTGATTTCTACAAATTTAAAAATTAGAAAATCTACGCTTAATTAAAGAAAATCCTACAAATAAATCAGTGAATATTGCCTTAGTACGGTAATTTTTATAATTTTTTTTTGAATAACTCAAAGGTTATAGTACTGAATATTAGATTTTTTAGGAATAAAAACTCAACTCAAAAAAATAAAAGTTAAATATAAATTTATATATTTGTCTGGTAAAAGTAATTTTACAACTACTATTTTTCACACTTCACACAAAATAATGTTTAAAGCATTTCGCTTTAAATCATATTAATATTTTAGACTATTATTAATGAAAAAACAGAAACTAAGTTTCTGGGATATCTGGAACATGAGTTTCGGGTTCTTAGGAATTCAAATGGGTTTTGCTTTGCAAAATGCCAATGCCAGTAGAATATTACAAATATTTGGTGCAGATGTTCATGAATTATCATGGTTTTGGATTGTAGCTCCTTTAACAGGACTAATTGTTCAGCCCATAATTGGATATTATAGCGATAGAACTTGGACGAGGTTAGGAAGAAGACGTCCTTTTTTTTTAACAGGTGCTTTATTGGCTTCAATGGGATTAATTTTAATGCCAAATGCCGATATGTTTACAGCATTTATGCCAGCTTTATGGGTTGGTGCAGGAATGTTAATGATTATGGATGCTTCGTTTAACGTTGCAATGGAGCCGTTTAGAGCTTTAGTTGCAGATATTTTACCATCAGATCAAAGAACTTTAGGTTTCAGTGTCCAAACAATTCTTATTGGTATTGGAGCTGTAATAGGTTCTTGGTTACCATATGTTTTAACAAACTGGTTTGGTGTTTTAAATGAATCTCAACCTGGAGAAGTTCCAACAAACTTATTATTATCATTCATAATTGGAGCTGTTGTTTTAGTTACCAGTATATTAGTTACGGTATTTACAACAAAAGAATATTCTCCTGAAGAAATGGCTCAATTTCAAACTGAAGAGGAAGAAATTGAAGAAAAAGAATCTAGCATATTTGATATTTTTACGGATTTTAAGAAAATGCCATTAACAATGAGACAATTGAGTTCTGTTCAATTTTTCTCTTGGTTTGGTTTATTTGGCATGTGGGTATTTTCTACTCCAGCTATTGCACACCATATTTATGGCTTATCATTAGATGATCACGGAACTCAATATCAAATTGCAGGAGATTGGGTTGGAATCTTGTTTGGAGTTTATAACGCAGTATCAGCGGTATATGCATTCTTTTTACCTGCCATAGCAAAAAAAATAGGAAGAAAATTAACACATGCGGTTTCATTGGTTTTAGGTGGATTGGGCTTAATTTCAATTTATTTTGTACCAAATGAAAACTGGTTGTTCTTATCTATGTTTGGTATTGGTATTGCTTGGGCAAGTATTTTAGCAATGCCTTATGCCATTTTAGCTGGTTCTATTCCTGCTAAAAAAATGGGTGTTTATATGGGAATTTTCAACTTTTTTATTGTGTTGCCACAAATTATTAATGCTTTAATTGGTGGTCCAATGGTAGAATATTTATATAGAGGTAATCCAATTTATGCATTAGTTTTAAGTGGCGTTTCACTTTTAATTGCAGCAGCATTAGTAGTAAAAGTAAAAGATGTTGATGACGAAGTAGTAATAAAATTATAAAAATGAAAAAAGAAATAGCATTTATATTTGATTTAGATGGTGTAATAGTAGATACCGCAAAGTATCACTTTTTAGCTTGGAGAAATTTAGCAAATTCATTGGGTTTTGAATTTACCGAAGAACATAATGAATTGTTAAAAGGAGTCAGTAGAGTTCGTTCTCTAGAAATTTTATTAGAAATTGGAAAAGTAGCATTAACAGAAGAGGAAAAACAGCCTTTATTAATTCAAAAAAATACAGAGTATTTAGAATATGTTAATAAAATGACCGCCGATGAAATTCTTCCAGGTATAAGTGATTTATTGGATTATTTGGACGCCAAAAAGATTAAATACGCATTGGGTTCAGCAAGTAAAAATGCTCCCTTAATATTAGAAAAAGTGGGGCTTTTAAATAGATTTACAGCTTTGGTGGATGGAAACGATGTTTCAAAAGCAAAACCAGATCCGGAAGTATTTTTAATAGGCGCTCAAAAATTACATATGAAACCAGAAAATTGTATTGTGGTTGAAGATGCCATTGCAGGAGTTGAAGCTGCAAATGCAGCAAATATGGTTAGTATTGGAATTGGTGATGCTGAATTATTAAAGGAAGCTACTTATATACTAAAAGATACTACTGGTTTTACAAACGATTTTTTAAAAAATCTAATCAATTAGAAAAATGAACAAGAATTATATTATTCCTAATGAATGGGCCATTATTGAAGAAGGTTTTGATGTTGAAAATGTTGAAGCTTCAGAAAGTTTATTTAGTATAGGAAATGGGTCCATGGGACAACGAGCTAATTTTGAAGAAGATTACTCAGGGAAAACCTTTCAAGGAAGTTATATTGGAGGAATTTATTATCCAGATAAAACACGTGTTGGTTGGTGGAAAAACGGCTATCCAGAATATTTTGCTAAAGTTTTAAATGCACCAAATTGGATTGGAATTCACATTCAAATTAACGCAACTAAATTTGATTTAAATGTTTGCGAAATTTCAAATTTCAGAAGAGAGCTAAATATGAAAGAAGGCTGGTTAGGTCGTTCTTTTAATGCAACGCTTCCAACAGGTGAACAAATTCAAGTAAATGCAAAACGTTTTATTAGTGTAAAATATAACGAAGTTGGAGCTATTGAATATTCAATAAAAGCTGTAAATTTTTCTGGAGAAATTACGTTTTCACCATATTTAGATGCTGGTATTGAAAACGAAGATTCTAATTACAACGAATATTTTTGGGAAACTTTAAAAATTGTTGAAGGCACAAATAATGGTTGCATTTTAGCAAAAACATTAAAAACAGAATTTAATGTTGCAACAGCAATGGAAGTTGATTTTGCAATAAATGGTAAACAAGTTTCTTCAAATCAAGTTACAACTATTGAAGAAAAATCGTTAACCTATACTTATAAATTAAAAGTATCTCAAGGAGAAACAGCTACAATTTATAAATTCGCATCATATGTAAGTTCTTTAAATTATGAAAAAAGTGAATTGGTTAATGCTGGTTTAAAAAATGTTTCTGAAGCAAAATCTTTAGGTTTCAATCAATTATTTGAAGATCAAAAGCAATCTTGGGGAACTATATGGGAAACTGCCGATATTATAATTGAAGGAGATATTAAAGCTCAACAAGGAATTCGATTTAATATTTTTCAATTAAATCAAACTTATATGGGAACCGATGCACGTTTAAACATTGGTCCAAAAGGGTTTACTGGCGAAAAATATGGAGGAAGTACTTATTGGGATACCGAAGCATATTGCATACCATTTTATATGGCAACTAAAGATGCAAGTGTTGCTAAAAACTTATTAATGTACCGTTACAATCAATTGGGGAAAGCTATTGAAAACGCACAAAAATTAGGTTTTAAAAACGGAGCTGCGTTGTATCCAATGGTTACCATGAATGGTGAAGAATGCCATAACGAATGGGAAATTACTTTTGAAGAAATTCACCGTAATGGAGCAATGGTCTATGGAATTTACAACTATGTTAATTTTACGCAAGATTTTGATTACGTTGTAAAAAACGGCATAGAAGTTATGATTGCTATTTCTCGTTTTTGGCATCAAAGGGCTAATTGGTCAGAAGCTAAAAAGCAATTTGTAATTTTAGGTGTAACAGGTCCAAATGAATACGAAAACAATATAAATAACAACTTCTATACCAATTATTTAGCAAAATGGTGTATTGAATATACAGTTGAATGTTTAAATAAAATTGAAGAAAAATATCCACAAGATTTTAAACGAATTGTTGCCAAAACAAATTTGTTAGGTGAAGAAACCTATAAATGGATAAAAGTTGCAGACAATATGTATTTTCCTTTTAGTGAAGAGCATAATGTATTCTTGCAACAAGATGGATTTTTAGATAAAGAATTAATTCCGGTTAAAGATTTACCAAAATCTGAACGTCCAATTAATCAAAAATGGTCTTGGGATAGAATTCTGCGTTCTTGTTATATAAAACAAGCCGATGTTTTACAAGGAATGTTCTTATTTGAAGATAAATTTAAATTAGAAGAAATTGAACGTCATTTCGATTTTTATGAACCATTAACTGTTCATGAATCGTCATTATCACCTTGTGTACATTCAATTTTAGCAGCTTCAATAGATAGAATGCCAAAAGCCTACGAGCAATATTTACGTACTGCACGTTTAGATTTAGATGATTATAACCACGAAGTTCACGAAGGTTGCCACATTACAAGTATGGCAGGAACTTGGATGAGTGTAGTGCAAGGTTTTGGAGGAATGCGTGTTTGGGAAGATGGTGTATTATCATTTAATCCACAAATTCCAGCAGAATGGAAATCGTACTCGTTTACAATTAATTTTAGAGGAAGTGTATTAAAAGTTTACAAAAGTCAAACCGATTGTAAATTTTACAATGAATCTGAAAAAGAACTTAAATTGATGCTTAATAATAAGGAAGTTATAATTCCTTCAAACCAACTTTTAACAGTTTAATCAAACAATCCTGTAATTTTTATCATTGTAAAAAGTTGCAGGATTTTGTTTTAAAACAGCAAATTAAATGAAAGAAATTAAATTCTTTTTAATCTTAATGTTTTTAGGATTAAATATTTACGCACAGAAAATAGATAAAATTGAACCTCCATATTGGTGGGTAGATATGAATCATAATCAATTAGAAATTATGATTTATGGAAAAGATATTGCTAAATATAAACCAACAATTGCAAATGAAACAATTCAACTTGTTGAGGTAAAAAACACTGAAAATGATAATTATTTATTTTTAACGGTAGATCTTTCAAAAGCAACAGTAGGCAATTTTACAATTGATTTTGCTAGAGCAGGAAAAAGAAATAATTTCTCTTATAATTACGAGTTAAAACAACGAAAAGAAAATTCGAAAAACAGAAAAGGTTTTGATAGCTCAGATGTAATTTATTTAATTACGCCAGATCGTTTTGCAAATGCTGACACTTCAAATGATGTGGTAAAAGGATTACGCGAAACTAAAGTAAACAGAAAAGATGACTATGGTCGTCATGGAGGTGATTTAAAAGGTATTACAAATCATTTAAACTATATAAATGAAATGGGTTTTACGGCTATTTGGCCAACTCCAGTTTTAACAAATGATATGAAAAATAGTTCATATCATGGATATGCGATGACAGATTTATATGAAGTAGACCCTCGATTTGGAACCTTGGAAGATTATATTACTTTATCAAAAAAAGCCAATGAAAAAGGCATTAAATTAATTATGGATCAGGTTGAAAATCATATTGGTGGTGAGCATTGGTGGATGAAAGATTTACCATCTAGTAATTGGGTAAATTATCAAAAAGAATATGTAGAAGGAAACACCGTAATTACAAACCACAGACGTACAATCAATCAAGATTCTTATGCTTCAAAAGCTGATAGTAAATTAATGAATGAAGGTTGGTTTGTTTCTTCAATGCCAGATTTAAATCAAAAAAATCCATTGTTAGCAAAGTATTTAATTCAAAATAGTATTTGGTGGATTGAAACTTTGGATTTAGGAGGAATACGTCAAGATACTTATCCGTATCCTGATAAGGAATTTATGAGTAATTGGGCAGGAGCAATTATGGCTGAATACCCAAATTTTAGTATTGTAGGTGAGGAGTGGAGCACAAATCCATTATTGGTTGCCTATTGGCAAAAAGATGCTGAAAATAAAGACGGATATCGTTCTAACTTAACTTCATCCATGGATTTTCCAATGCAAAAAGCGATTGTAGATGGTTTAAATGAAGACGAAACTTGGGGTACTGGCTTGGTAAAAATATATGAAGGTTTGGCAAATGATTTTTCATATGCTGATCCAGAAAATATAATGATTTTTCCAGACAATCATGATATGAGTCGTATTTATACGCAACTAGGTGAAGATGCTTCAAAAACTAAAATGGCATTGGGATATTTATTGACTTTACCAAGAATTTCTCAAATTTATTATGGAACCGAAGTTTTAATTAGTGATGCTGCAAAACCAGGTGATCACGGCTTAATTAGAACAGATTTTCCTGGAGGTTGGAAAGGTGATAAAGTAAATGCATTTACTGGTGAAGGATTAAGTAAAAATCAGGCTGAAATGCAATCTTTCCTAAAGAATGTATTAAATTATAGAAAAAATAGTGAAGCCATTCATAACGGAAAAACGATTCATTTTGGGCCGGAAAAAGGTGTTTATGTATTGTTTAGAATTAAAAATGATGAAATTGTAACGGTTATTTTAAATAAAAATCAAAAAGAAATAAACTTAGATTTAACTCGATTTATTGAAATTGGTTTGAATGGTAAAAAAGTTAAAAATATAAATACTTCAGAAGAATTTACTTGGAACAACTCTTTAAAACTTAATGACAAAGGAATTTATATTTTAACTACAAAACTATAAATGATGCGTTTTTTTAAAGAAATATTAGTACTAAGTATTTTGTTGGTGTTATTTTCTTGTAAAGAAAAACAACAAATAACAGCCGTAAGTACTGCAGTTAAATTTTCCAAATTTAATGGGAAATTGGCTTCTGGAACCTTAAAACTTATAGATAGTTTTCCTTCAAAATTTGTGCGTCCTAGAACTGTTGCCGTTTGGTTGCCAAACGGATATTCTGTAAATGAAAAATATGCAGTAATGTATATGCACGATGGACAAATGTTGTTTGATGCAGCAACTACTTGGAACAAACAAGAATGGAAAGTAGATGAGATTTTTACTGATTTGGTAAATTCTAACAAAATTAAAAATGCCATTGTTGTAGCAATTTGGAATCATCCGGATATTAGACATTCCGATTATTATCCTCAAAAACCTTTTGATTTATTGCCGCAAAAATTTAAAGATTCTATTTTTTCCGAAAGTCAAAAACAGTTTGGAACTGCTTTTAAAGGATTGCAATCGGATAATTATTTAAAATTTATTGTTGAAGAGGTAAAACCATTTATAGATTCAAACTTTTCAGTTTATAAAAACCCAGAAAATACAACTATTGCAGGTTCAAGTATGGGCGGATTAATTTCAATGTACGCAGTTTGTGAATATCCAAAAGTTTTTGGCGGAGCAGCTTGCTTGTCTACACATTGGATAGGTTTTATGCCTCAAGAAAATTCGGTAGTTCCTGAATCATTTTTTAAGTATTTAGAGTTAAATTTACCTTCACCCAAAACACATAAAATTTATTTTGATTATGGATCAGAAACCTTGGATAAATTTTATTTACCATATCAACATCGGGTAAATGAGGTGCTAACTTTAAAAGGTTTTGACAGTTCCAATTCAAAAAATTTAAAATTTGAAGGGCACGATCATTCTGAAAACTCTTGGAGTCAGCGATTTCAAATACCAGTTGAATTTTTATTAAAAAAATAATTCTAAATGAAAAATTTAAAATTGATATTCCTTTTTGTATCGTTCAGTTTTTTTCTGAATGCTCAAAATTCTGAAAGAAAATTTGAAGGAGTTACAAAGCATCATACTTTTGTAGAAATTAAAACAAATGATGGGTTGTACAGATTTCAACCATACGGAAATGAAATAATTGAAACTTCATTTATTCCAAATGGTGAAAGTTTTTCTGAAAATTCTCACGCAGTAGTTCTAAAGCCAAAATCGGTTAAAATGGAAATTATTGAAACTTCCAATGTGACCGAAATTAAAATGTTGGATATTTCTGTAAAAATAACTCATGCTCCATTCCAAATATCATATTATTATGAAGGAAATTTATTGACTTCAGAAAAAAATGGTTATTCAAAAAATGATGAATTTGAAGCGTTAGATTTTAATTTAACCAACGATGAAATTTTATACGGTGGTGGCGCTCGTGCTTTAGGAATGAACCGAAGAGGCAATCGTTTGCAATTATATAATAGAGCACATTACGGGTATGAAACGCATTCGGAATTAATGAATTTTACCATTCCGTTAGTGTATTCTTCAAAAATGTATGCCATTCATTTTGATAATGCGCCAATTGGCTGGTTAGATTTGGATAGCAAAAAAAACAATACTCTTACATATCAAACAATATCTGGTAGAAAAACCTACCAAATAATAGCTGGTGATGATTGGGAAGAATTGGTGGAAAATTATGTGAGTTTAACAGGATTTCAACCATTAATTCCACGTTGGGCTTTGGGTAATTTTTCAAGCAGATTTGGATATCATTCTCAACAAGAAGTTGAAAATACCATTGCAAAATTTTCAGAAGAAAAAATTCCTGTTGATGCTATTATTTTAGATTTATTTTGGTTTGGGAAAGAGATGAAAGGAACAATGGGAAATTTAGAATTTCATAAAGATTCGTTTCCTAATCCTGAAAAAATGATGGCTAATTTAAAAGCAAAAGGAGTTAAAACAATTTTAATAACGGAACCTTTTGTGTTAACAACATCTAACAAATGGGATGAAGCTGTTAAAAAGGATATTTTAGGAAAAACCAAAGATGGAAAACCATACACCTACGATTTTTACTTTGGAAATACGGGAATTATAGACATTTTTAAACCTGAAGGAAAACAATGGTTTTGGGATATTTATAAAAGTTTAAACAATATTGGTGTTGCTGGTTGGTGGGGAGATTTAGGAGAGCCTGAAGTGCATCCGTCAGATTTATTACACGCAACGGGAACTGCAGATGAAGTTCATAATATTTACGGCCACAATTGGGCTAAATTAATTTTTGAAGGCTACCAAAAGGACTTTCCAAACCAGCGCCCGTTTATTTTAATGCGCGCAGGTTATTCAGGTTCTCAGCATTATGGAATGATTCCTTGGTCTGGAGATGTCAACAGAACTTGGGGAGGATTGCAATCGCAAGTTGAAATAGCGTTGCAAATGGGAATGCAAGGTTTAGGTTATATGCACTCAGATTTAGGTGGTTTTGCAGGTGATAATTTAGATGATGAATTGTATACGCGTTGGCTTCAGTATGGCGTTTTTCAACCAATTTATCGTCCACACGCACAAGAAGAAGTACCTTCTGAGCCTATTTTTAGAGAGCAAAAAACAAAAGCGTTAGCCAAAAAATCTATAGAATTACGCTATAGTTTGTTGCCTTATAATTACACACTTTCCTTTGAAAATAATCAAAAAGGAACGCCTTTAATGCGTCCTTTATTTTTTGAAAACACATCAGATAATCAGTTGTTTATTAACGATAAAACGTATTTGTGGGGAAATGATATTTTGGTAAGTCCGGTTGTGAAATCAGGATTACAAGCGCAAGAAGTAACTTTTCCAAAAGGCTCAAATTGGTTCAATTTTTACACTGATGAAAAAGTTGAAGGCGGACAAACAAAAACTGTTCAATTATCAACAGAAAGCATTCCAACATATATTCGTGGAGGTGCTTTTATTCCAATGATTAAAACAATTCAAAATACTTCAAAATACAGTTTAAATAATTTCGACTTACATTTTTATTTCGATGAAACTGTTATAGAAAGTGAAGGGAAATTATATAATGATGATGGTGAAACACCAAATGCTTTTGAAAAAGAAAATTTTGAAATTATCAATTTTGAAAGTGAATACAAAAAGAATTATTTGACTGTTGAATTTGAAACAGAATTAGGTAAAAACTATACATTTTCTTCAAAAGAAATAACTTTAATAATTCATAATATTTCAAAAAAACCGAAAAAAGTAAAAGGTTATAAGTTTACTTGGAACGAAGAAAAATCAACACTTACAATTCCAGTTTCAATGCATAAAATATCAGAAAAAACACTTAAAATTAAATTCTAAAAAGAATGAAAGAATATTTAATATTAATGTTGCTAACTATTACTTTAGCAAGTTGTAACACAAAAAAGCAAGAAATGACTTCATCAAAAGAAACCAGTGAAGTTCCTTTTATTTGGGAAAATGCAAACATCTATTTTTTATTAACAGATAGATTTAATAACGGAAACCCTGAAAATGATGTGAACTTTAATAGAACCAAAGAAACATCAAAATTACGTGGGTTTGAAGGCGGTGATATTATTGGAATTACCAAAAAAATTGAAGAGGGTTACTTTACAGATTTAGGGATAAATGCAATTTGGTTAACACCAATTGTGGAGCAAATTCACGGTGATGTTGATGAAGGAACCGGTTCAACATATGGTTTTCACGGGT
Organism: Lutibacter sp.; assembly: GCF_016342705.1. Classification (GTDB taxonomy): domain Bacteria; phylum Bacteroidota; class Bacteroidia; order Flavobacteriales; family Flavobacteriaceae; genus Lutibacter. Next base: position 21,719 of record NZ_JAEINV010000019.1, read on the forward strand.
ATTGGGCAAAAGATTGGACTACTTTAGATACTAATTTTGGGACTAAAGAAGATTTGAAAATGTTAGTTGAAACTGCGCATAAAAATGGAATTAGAATTGTATTGGATGGCGTTATAAATCACACAGGTCCAGTAACTAAATTAGATCCTGTTTGGTCAAATGATTGGGTGAGAACAGATGTACAATGTTCATATAAAGATTACGAATCTACGGTAATGTGTACGTTGGTAAAAAATTTACCAGATATTAAAACTGAAAGTAATGACAATGTAGAAATTCCAACTGTTTTGGCTGAAAAATGGAAAGCTGAAGGAAGATACGAGCAAGAAATGAAAGAATTAGATGATTTTTTCGCAAGAACAGGGTATCCAAGAGCTCCAAGGTTTTATATAATGAAATGGTTAACAGATTATATAACTGAATTTGGGATTGATGGTTATAGAGCTGATACTGTGAAACATACTGAAGAAACAATCTGGGGAGAATTTAAAAAAGAGTGCGAGTATGCTTTTGCCGAATGGAAGAAAAATAATCCAGATAAAGTATTAGATGATAATGCGTTTTATATGGTTGGTGAAGTGTACAATTATGGAATTGGAGGCGCACAATTGTATGATTTTGGTGATAAAAAAGTGAACTATTTTCAGAATGGATTTAATAGTTTAATCAATTTTGAATTTAAATGGAACGCAGCTCAAAATTCCTATGAAGAATTATTTTCAAGATATTCTAATATTTTGAATAACCAATTAAAAGGATTTGGAGTTTTAAATTACGTGAGTTCTCATGATGATGGAAGTCCGTTTGATAAAGACAGAACAAAACCATACGAATCTGCAACTAAATTATTGTTGTGTCCCGGTGCAGCACAAGTATATTATGGAGATGAATCTGCACGATCTTTAATAATTGAAGGTACTGTTGGAGATGCAACTTTACGCTCAAATATGAATTGGGATGAAATTGCCAGTAACGAAAAAACCCAACACATTCTTACACATTGGCAAAAATTAGGACAGTTTAGAAATAACCATCCAGCAATTGGTGCAGGAGTTCATAAAATGTTGAGTAAAAATCCATATGTTTTTGAAAGAGTTTTTACAAAGGGCGCCTACACTGATGCAGTTGTTATTGGTTTAGATGTTCCAGAAGGAGATAAAGAATTAACTGTTGGTACTATTTTTAAAGATGGGGATGAAGTAATAGACACGTATTCTAAAACTAAGGCAATTGTAAAAAACGGTAAAGTGCATATTAACACACCATTTTCGGTGGTTTTACTTGAAAAATAATCTAAATAAAATGAAATATATTCAATTAAGTGTACTATTATTTGCTGTAATTATGGCTTCTTGTACAGAAAAACAATCACAAGAAATTGTAATTGCTTCACCTGATAATTCAATTGAAATTAAATTTAATTTATCAGAAAAGGGTGAGCCAATTTATCTGGTGAATTACAAAAACAAAGAAGTTATAAAATCTTCAACTTTGGGTTTTAATTTAAAAGAACTTCCTTCTTTAAAAGAAGATTTTAAAATTATTAATAGTGCAACAAGTAGTTTTAACGAAACTTGGCAAATGCCTTGGGGAGAGCAATTAGACGTTGTAAATAATTATAATGAGTTGAAAATTGAATTGCAAGAAACATCAGAATTAAAAAGAAAACTAAACATAATTTTTAGAGTTTTTAATGATGGTATCGGATTTAGATATGAATTTCCTGAACAAGAAAACTTGAAAGAGGTTTTTATTACCGATGAAAATACGCAATTTAATTTAACCGGAGATCATCAAGTTTGGTGGACTCCAGGGGATTGGGATATTTATGAGCATTTATTTAACACCACAAAATTTTCTAAAATTGATGCGTTATCAAAAGCAAATCATCCAAATTTAGGTCAAACATATATTCCTTTAAACGCTGTAAATACACCAGTTACAATGAAAACAGCAAGTGGTTTACATGTAAGTTTTCATGAAGCTGCTTTGGTTGATTATGCGGATATGACTTTAAAAGTTGATACTACTAATTTTACAATGACAAGTGGATTGGTTGGTTCTGCAAATAACGATTATAAAGTAGTTAGAACGGTTCCTTTTGAAACTCCTTGGAGAACTATTCAAATTGCAGAAAAAGCTGGAGATTTAATAGAATCTAAACTAATTGTAAACTTAAACGAACCTAATAAATTAGGCGATGTTTCTTCTTGGGTAAAACCAACAAAATATACAGGAATTTGGTGGGAAATGCATTTAGGAAAATCTAGTTGGGATATGGCCTCTGGAAAACATGGTGCAACCACTAAAAACGCGAAAGCATTTATAGATTTTTCAGCAAAAAATAATATTGGTGCTGTATTGGTTGAAGGCTGGAATACCGGATGGGAACATTGGATTGGTTTTGAAGATAGAGAAGGAGTTTTTGATTTTGTAACGCCATATACAGATTACGATTTAAAAGAAGTTGTGCGTTATGGTAAAGAAAAAGGTGTTGAAATTATTATGCACCACGAAACTTCAGCTGCAACACAAACCTATGAAAAACAACAAGATACGGCCTATGCATTAATGCAAAGTTTAGGAATTCATGCTGTAAAAACAGGTTATGTTGGTAAAATATTACCTAAAGGTGAATATCATCACGGTCAATATATGGTAAATCAGTATAATAATGCAGTGATTAAAGCAGCGAAATACAAAGTGGCCATCAATGCGCATGAACCTATTAAGGATACAGGTTTACGAAGAACATATCCAAATACCATTTCTCGTGAAGGGTTACGCGGACAAGAGTTTAACGCTTGGGCAACAGATGGTGGAAACCCAGCAGAACATTTACCAATTGTGGCTTTTACAAGAATGTTGGCTGGACCAATAGATTATACACCAGGTATTTTTGACATTAAATTTGATAAATGGAAAGCTGAAAATCAGGTAAATACTACAATAGCTCAACAATTAGCTTTATATGTGGTTATTTATAGTCCTATACAAATGGCGGCAGATTTAATTGAAAAATATGAAGGAAATCCTGCGTTTGAATTTATAAAAGATGTTGGTGTAGATTGGCAACAAACAAAAGTTTTAAATGGTGAAGTTGGCGATTTTGTTACAATTGCAAGAAAGGAAAGAACTTCAGAAAATTGGTTTGTTGGTGGTATTACCGATGAAAATGCACGTGAAATGGAATTAAATTTCAATTTTTTAAGTCCAAATACAATATATCAAGCTTTTATTTATGAAGATGGAAAAGATGCGGATTGGGATAAAAACCCAACAGCTATAAATATCAGAGAAATAGAAATATCAAATCAATCAATTATAAAAATGCAATTAGCTCCGGGAGGAGGTTTCGCAATTAGTTTAAAACCAAAAAAATAATAATCAATGAAAAATATTTATTTAATTTTAATTTTAGCCATGATAGTATCGTGCAAAACAGAAACTAAAGAAACAGTGAAAGTGGAAAAACAGGAGATAGCGCCAATTTCAGATGAAGCAATTGAAAATGCGGTTATTTATGAAGCAAATATTCGTCAATATTCAGTAGAAGGAACATTTAATAAATTCACCGAAGATATTCCAAAGTTAAAAGAATTGGGTGTTAAAATAATTTGGGTAATGCCAATTTATCCAATTTCAACTACAAAAAGCAAAGGAACTTTAGGAAGTTATTATGCAATTTCAGATTATACAAAAGTAAATCCTGAATTTGGTAATTTAGACGATGTAAAAACATTGGTAAAAACAGCCCATGAAAATGGAATTTATGTAATTTTAGATTGGGTTGCAAATCATACTGGTTGGGATCACGTTTGGTTAAAAGAGCATCCAGAATATTATACTAAAAATGAAGAAGGAGAAATTACTCATACAGTTGGAACTGATTGGACAGATGTAGCTGATTTAAATTATGACAATTTAGAAATGCGTAGTGAAATGTTAGAAGATATGAAATATTGGCTAAAAGAAGCTAATGTAGATGGCTTTAGATGTGATGTTGCCGCTATGGTACCAACAGATTTTTGGGAAAATACAGTTGCAGAATTAAAAAAAATAAAACCAGTTTTTATGTTAGCTGAAGCTTGGGAACCTGAGTTAATGAAAAATGCTTTTGATATGGGATATGGTTGGGATACACATCATAGAATGAACCATATTGCAAAAGGAGAAGAAAATGTAAAAAATTGGGATGCAAGAATGACTCAAATAGATACAATGTATGCTAAAGATGATATTTTAATGAATTTTGTTACAAATCATGATGAAAACTCTTGGAGTGGAACTGTTAAAGAACGTATGGGAGATGCATCAGAATTAATGTTGGCATTATCGTATTGCGCACCAGGAATGCCTTTAATTTATAGTGGTCAAGAGTATGATATGAATAAAAGGTTATTGTTTTTTGAAAAAGACACTATCAATAAAACAAAAGGAAAAGTTTGGCCAGTTTTAGAAAAATTAGGAAAACTTAAAAATTCAAATAAAGCATTAAACGGAGGTAAAAAAGCAGCATCATATACCAAAATTAATTCTTCAGATGATAATAATATTTTAATATTTACCAGAGAAAAAGAAGGGCAAAAGATTACTTTTATGGGTAATTTATCAAACAAGGAGGTTAATTTTGCATTTAAAAAGGAAGGGGAATCAACCAATTATTTTACAAATGAAAAGGTTATTTTTTCGGGAGAATCAAAACAAACTTTTAAACCTTGGGAATATATAATATTTATAGATTAACAATGTTTTAACAAATTGAAAATAAGTTTTTTAAATAAAAAAAAGGTATCTTTAAACGATGCCTTTTTTAACGAAAAACAGCGAAATCGTTTTAGTGAATATTAACTGGATTTGTAGGAAAAAATACCATTAAAAAGTACCTTTGAAGCATTAATTTTAAGTAATGAATGAACCTATTAAAAAAATAGCAGTTTTAACCTCAGGAGGAGATGCTCCAGGTATGAATGCTGCAATACGAGCAGTTGTTAGAGCATGCACGTATTACAGAGTTGATTGTGTTGGTGTTTATAGAGGATACCAAGGCTTAATTGAAGGAGATTTTGAAACACTTTCCGCTCGCCATGTAAGTAATATCATTAACAAAGGTGGTACAATCTTAAAGTCCGCCAGATCAGAAGAATTTAAAACAGTTGAGGGAAGAGCAAAGGCCTATGAAAACCTTAAAAAAGCTGGTATTGGGGCGCTTGTAATTATTGGAGGAGATGGTACTTTTACAGGAGGATTAAAATTTATTGAAGAATTTAATTTTCCAGTAGTTGGTATTCCAGGAACTATTGATAATGATATTTATGGTACTGATAATACCATTGGATATGATACAGCGTTAAACACAGTTGTTGAGGTAATTGATAAAATTAGAGATACAGCAAGTTCTCATAACCGATTATTTTTTATTGAAGTAATGGGTAGAGATGCTGGTTTTATTGCTTTAAATTCAGGAATTGGTGCTGGCGCAGAAGAAATTTTAATTCCTGAGAAAAACTTAGGATTAGATAGATTGGTTGAATCACTTGATAAAAGTAGAGAAAAAGGAAAAACATCAAGTATTGTTGTTGTTTCTGAGGGAGATAAAATTGGTAAAAACGTTTTTGAATTAGCCGACTACATCAAAGAAAAATATCCTTTTTATGATATTAGAGTATCTGTGTTAGGCCATATGCAACGTGGTGGTTCGCCAAGTTGTTATGATAGAGTTTTAGCAAGTAGATTGGGCGTTGCAGCAGTTGAGGCAATATTAGATAGAACTTCTGGCGTTATGGTTGGTGTTACCAACAACGAAGTGACTTCTGTTGGGTTCAATAAAGCTATAAAAATGAATCACGATATTAACGAAGAATTACTAAAAGTTGCTGAAATAACTTCAGTATAAAATAATTGAATAATAAATTAAAATAATAGAGATGTCAACAATTAAAATTGGAATTAACGGATTTGGTAGAATTGGTAGAATTGCTTTTAGAGTAGCAATGACAAGACCAAATGTAGAAGTAGTAGGAATTAATGATTTATTAGATGTAGATCACTTAGCTTATTTATTAAAATACGATTCAGTTCACGGTAAATTTAACGGAACTGTTGAAGTAGCTAATGGAAACTTAGTTGTAAACGGAAAAGAAATTAGAATTACTGCAGAACGTAACCCAGAAGATTTAAAATGGGATGCTGTAAAAGCTGAAATTGTTTTAGATTGTACAGGTATTTTTACAAGTTTAGAAGGCGCTGGAAAACACATTACTGCAGGAGCTAAAAAAGTTGCAATTTCTGCACCTTCGGCTGATGCACCAATGTTTGTAATGGGTGTTAACAATAAAAAAATTACTGCAGCAAACACAATTGTGTCTAATGCATCTTGTACAACTAACTGTTTAGCACCTTTAGCTAAAGTTATTAATGATAACTTTGGTATTATTGAAGGTTTAATGACAACTGTACACGCAACAACTGCAACTCAATTAACTGTTGATGGTCCGTCTAAAAAAGACTGGAGAGGTGGTAGAAGTGCTTTAACAAACATTATACCTTCTTCAACTGGAGCTGCTAAAGCTGTTGGAAAAGTAATTCCTGAATTAAATGGTTTATTAACTGGTATGTCTTTCAGAATACCAACTGCTGACGTTTCTGTAGTTGATTTAACTGTTAGAACTAAAAAAGCTGCATCTTGGGATGAAGTAAAAGCTGCTTTAAAAGCTGCTTCAGAGAATGAATTAGCAGGTGTTTTAGGATATACTGATGAAGCTGTTGTTTCTCAAGATTTTGTATCTGAACCAAGAACTAGTGTATTTGATGCTGAGGCTTCAATCGCTTTAAATGACAACTTCTTTAAGTTAGTTGCTTGGTATGATAATGAGTTTGGTTATTCAACTAAATTAGTTGATTTGGCTGAGTATATTGCTTCAGTAAAATAATATAAAATAATTCACAAAAAATGATTTTAATAGCTGATGGTGGCTCAACCAAAGCCGATTGGATTTTATTAGATAAATACGGCGTACAAGTTTTTAAGACGAGAACCGATGGTTTAAATCCTGAAATATTGATCGAAGGTTTATTGGTGAATAGAATTCAAGAAAATAAAGAATTGGTAGACTGTAAAGAGCAGGTTTCAAATGTTTATTTTTATGGTGCTGGTTGCGGAACTCAAAAGTTAGCATTGCTTTTAAAAGCTGTATTTGAATCATTTTTTGTGAATGCTAAAGTTGTTGTAAGAGAAGATACGTATGCTGCTGTGTATGCAGTAACAACAAAACCAGGTATTGTTTGTATTCTTGGAACGGGCTCTAATAGTAGCTTTTTTGATGGTGAAAATGTTGAAACAAGAATACCTTCATTGGGCTATATTTTAATGGATGAAGCTAGTGGTAATTATTTCGGGAAAAAATTAATTCTTGATTATTATTATGGTCGAATGCCTAAAGAACTTGCGAAGAATTTTGAAACGCAATTTGATTTAGATGCAGATGTCATTAAAAAGAATGTTTACAAAAAAGAAAATCCAAATGCGTATTTGGCAAAGTTTGTTGAGTTCATTTTAAGAAATGAAAGAAACGATTACTTTAATGAAGTTTTACGCGCCGGAATGAATGAATTTTTTGAAAATAGAATATTAACATATCCTGAAGCTAAAAGTCTTCCCGTACATTTTGTAGGTTCTATAGCTTATTTTGGACAAGATGCAATTAAATATGTTGCCAATCTTCATAATATTGAAATTGGGAATATTATTAGACGTCCAATAGATGGCTTAATTGAATATCACAGAGAGCAACTTAAATTAGAGCAAATCTAAAATTCTTTCTAAAGCCATTCCTCGTGAACCTTTAATTAGAATAGTAGCATTGCCAATAGTTAGTTTATTTATAGAAGTTTTAAACGCTTCAAAACTATCATATATAAAAGCATTTTTTGCACTTGTTGTAGAAAATGCTTTTCCTATTAAATACACTTTGTTAAAATTAAATGAAGCAACTAAATCAGCAATATTTTGGTGTTCAAAAGCGCTATCATCTCCTAATTCAAACATATCACCTAAAAAAACAATTTTATTATTGTCTTTTAATTGATTAAAATTTTCAAGAGCTGCACTCATACTACTTGGATTCGCATTGTATGCATCTAAAATAATTTTATTTGTTCCTTTTTCAATTATTTGAGATCTATTGTTTGTTGGAACGTAGTTTTCAATACCCTCTTTTATTTCTTCAATTGAAACTTTAAAATAACTTCCAATTGCAATTGCAGCGGCAATATTATTAAAATTATATTTTCCAATTAGTTGACTCCTAATTTCAGAATTCTGAAAACCTACTTTTACAAATGGATTTGCTTCTATAAATTGAATTTCATTTGAACTAAATTCTATAGTTTTTATTCCTAAAGATTGTTTAATTTGAAGTTTATCATCAGTATTTATAAAGGCAATTTCATTATTTTTTCTAAGAAAATCATACAATTCAGATTTAGCTTTAATAACACCTTCAACACTTCCAAAACCTTCTAAGTGAGCTTTTCCAAAATTAGTAATGAAACCATAATTGGGTTCAGCAATTTTGCATAACGTTTCAATTTCTTTTAAATGATTTGCGCCCATTTCTACAATTGCAATTTCCGTATCTGGAGTAATTGATAAGAGTGTTAATGGAACACCAATATGGTTATTTAAATTACCTTTGGTTGCTATTGTTTTATACTTTCTTGAAAGTACAGCATTTATCAATTCTTTGGATGTTGTTTTACCATTACTACCTGTTAAAGAAATGATAGTTGTTTTTAATATTTTTCTATGGAAATTGGCTAAATTTTGTAGTGTTTCAAGTACATTGGATACCAAAATGGTGTTAGGATGTATATTATATTTAGCTTCATCTATAATAGCGTATTTTGCTCCGTTTTCAATTGCTTTAACGGCAAAAGTATTTCCATTAAAATTATCACCTTTAAGTGCAAAAAAAAGGCTTTCTTTTCTTATTTTTCGGGTGTCAGTATCTATTAAGTAATTTTCAGTAAAAAGCTGATGTAATTGTTCTATTTTCATAAATTAAAGATAAAAAAAACCTCACTAAATTTTAGTGAGGTTACTAATTTTATAATTATAATAGTTAATATCTAATTTTTGTAGTGGTAGGCAACCTTCTTTTATAGGTCATTGGGCCAATTCTATCTGTTGCACATCTAAAACCAATATAGTTTGTCGCCATATATTCAGGTAAATATCTTCTTTGAGAAGGGTCTAACCAATATTCTCTATCTTTCCAAGAACCTCCTTTATAAACTCTAGATTTATCGCTAATTAAGGTGTTTCTTTTTTCAACATCATATTGTTGTATTAACAAGCCACTTTCGCCTATTTCACGAGGTTTAACGGGAGAGTTGTACATTCGTGGTTTCGCCTCTAATTCTTCCTCGTCTTGTGCATAAAACTTGGTGGATTTTAAATCGCCATCTTGAGCATCAACATTATATGATTTTTCATAATTATCTCTCATATAAGCATCTCTCTTTGTAACTGGAATATATTTTACACTACCAGGTAATGATTTTGCAATTAATTTACCATTATCTAAAGTATCATATTCAACAGATGCGTTATCAGTAATTACCACATTTCCTTCAGCATCTATCATTTTTTTCGTAAAAATGTTTCCTCTAAAGTAGTTGAAATCGTTAGCATCATTATCTATAATCGGTCTATAAACATCAGCAACCCATTCTGCAACATTTCCCGACATATCATACAATCCAAAAGCATTTGGCTCATAAGATTTTACTTGAATGGTTATGTCAGCACCGTCATTGCTCCAACCAGGAACCCCACTATAATCTCCTTTACCTTGTTTAAAGTTGGCTAATTGATCGCCTTTATATTTTTTAGATTTGTTTCTGGTATATTTTCCGCTCCAAGCATATTTTTTTCTACCACGAGTATTATTATATTCTCTATCTTCAACAATTGCTTTAGCTGCATATTCCCATTCAGCTTCTGTTGGAAGTCTAAATTTAGTACTTAAAATACCATCAGAAACTTTTACTTGTCTACCTGTAAATTCACCTCTGGCAGGTTTTGGATCATTTTTACTTCTTTTAACATTATCACTTAATCCTTTTCTGTAAATGTCTTTGTTTCCTCCAAAAACTTGATTAGGATTATTTAAATAGGCGTCTGTATCAAAGTTGTTTTGACCATTTACTTCAGTTCCTTCAAGGTTGTAAATATTTTTTAAAACCCCTTTGTCCATTAATATTTTTTCATTTACCCTATTAGTTCTCCAGTTACAATATTGATTTGCCTGAAGCCAACTAACACCAATTACTGGGTAATCTGCATAGCCAGGATGTCTTAAATAATTTTCTGTAAGTAATTCGTTAAAACCTAAAACATCTCTCCAAACCAATGTATCAGGTACTGCAGATAAATAAATGTTTTCGTAATTAACATCATTTGGTGGGAATACTTTTTCCATCCAATCTAAATAAAATAAATATTCAGCGTTGGTAACCTCAGTTTCATCCATATAAAATGAACGTACTTGTTGCTTAATAGGTGTTGTATTCCAGTCAAATAAAACATCATCTTGTACATGTCCCATTGTAAAAGAACCTCCTTCAATAAGCACCATTCCTGGAGGCGCTTGTTGCCCTCTATAATCTCCAACTTCTGCGAAGCCTGCAGATTTTTTATCTTTTGAAGACCAGCCAGTTAAGGATACATTTTTTCTAGGGTTTCTATTATGGCAACTAGTCAAAGATACTATTAACACAAGTGCTATTAATATTTTTGTGATGCTGTATAAATTCTTAAAATTCATATTAAACTCAATTAGGGTTTTGTGTCGCAATTTACATTAAATAAATTTTTTTACAAGAAAAAAATTAATTATGTTTATTACTAACGATTGTTTTTGTTCTTTATTATATGTAATGTTGTATTATATTAAAAATAGCAACTAAAAATTCTCATTATAAATTTAATGAAAACCTCAAAATTAATACTATTTTTCATCATTTCCTTCATTGGAAATATTCTTTTTGCACAAAACACGTATTTTAAGAAGTTTACTATAAATTGGAAAGAAAACTCAAAATTTACAGTTAATAGTAACACTCAAATTCAAATAGATTTAATTGAAGGAGGTCAGGTAAATAATGATTTACTTCCAATTTTTTATGAAAGTTGGAAAATAGACAATAATTTAAATATCAGTAACTTTAAAATTATAAATATTGTTTTTGAAGATGCACTTGTACCAACAAATAATTTTGTAAATGTTTCATCAATTTTAACAGTTATTAATCCTAAACTGAATGTTGCAAAAGAACGTGGTAATGCTGTAGCAATTTTAGATTTTGTGCCTTTAGTAAAGTTAAATAATATTTTTAAAAAAGTAATTTCATTTGAATTAGAGTATACCACTCAAAAGGTGAACTATCAAAACAAATCTACTTCACAAATTAAAAATTCGGTTTTAAGTTCTGGAACTTGGTATAAGTTTAAAATTGATACTACAGGAGTTTATAAAATTGATAAAGCATTTTTACAAAAATTAGGTGTTAATGTAAATGAGATTAATCCTAAAAACATTCAAATATTTGGTAATGGTGGAGCTATGTTACCTTTTAAAAACAGTGAATTTAGGTATGATGATTTGCAAGAAACAGCGATAGTTGTTAGTGGTGAGAATGATAATAAATTTGACGCTAATGATTATATATTGTTTTATGGAAAAGGGCCTCATAATTGGGATATGACATTGAATCCTACGGTAGAAAATATTGGTCATACATTTAATATTTTTTCTGATGAATCTTTTTATTTTTTAACAGTTGGAGCTACTTCAGGAAAGCGTATAGTTAATCAGCCAATTATTTCTTCTTCTTCAAATAATGTAGTAACAACATTTCATGATTTTACTTTTTTTGAAAAAGACGATGTGAATTTGTATGGAGCAGGTCAACAGTGGTTTGGTGATGATTTGAGTGTTGATAGCTCAAAATTATATTCAATACCTTTTGGTGAAATATTACCAGCTTCAAATATATATGTAAAAGTTAGAGGAGTTGTAGAGTCTTCATTAGCATCAGCAATATCTGTAAAAGTAAATAATCAAAATTTATTTAATTTAAATTTTCCCGCAAATGGAGGTTTAACAAAAGCCATTGCCATTGAAAATAAAGGAAGCATTTCTGCAGAAGGAAATAGTGTAACTGTTGAAATCAATTTTAATAATGGGGGGAATCCTTCATCAAAAGCATTTTTAGATTATATAGAAGTTATTGGTACTAAAAATTTAATAGCAAAAGGGCAGCAATTTTCTTTTAGGAATTTTGATATTTTAAATTTAAATGGAATTGTTGAATACTCAATTAGTAACGCTTCAAATATTGATATGATTTGGAATGTTTCAAATGGTTTAACCCCGCAAAACATCACAAATCAATCTTCTGATTCAAATTTTAAATTTAGAGTGAATGGAGGTTTATTAGAAGAATTTGTAGCAATTAATAACAATGACTTTTACACGCCAAAAATAATTGAAGAAAGTAGTGTTGAAAATCAAAACCTTCATAGTTTAAATAACATAGATTATATAATTGTAACTCAAGATTATCTTGTTGACCAAGCTGAAAGGCTAGCAAGTTTTCATAGATTAAATTCTAATTTAAAAGTGGAGGTTGTAAAATTAAATCAAATATATAATGAGTTCGCTTCAGGCTCTCCAGATTTAACGGCTATTAGAGATTTTTTTAAACATCTGTACGATAATTCATCAACCAATAAGATTAAATACGTTTGTTTATTTGGTGATGCTTCATATGATTATAAAAACCGAATAAATGGGAATAATAATATTGTGCCAGTTTTTGAAGCTTTTGATAGTTTTAATTTGGCAACATCCTATGTTACAGATGATTATTATGGAATGATGGATGCTAACGAAGGCTCCTTGTTGTCTTTTGAACAGCAAGATGTTGCTACGGGAAGAATTCCTGTTACAAATGTTTTGGAAGCTGAAAAAGTGGTTGATAAATTATTAAGTTATTATCATAAAAATTCATTTGGAAATTGGAGAACGAGTATAACACTTATTGCTGACGATATTGATGCAACAGGAGAAGAGGTTTTGCAAGAAAATATGGAAAGAATTGCAGATACTATTTTTAAAGGAAAGCCTCAATTTAACTTGAAGAAAATTTATTTAGATGCCTACACACAAGAAAGCACATCAGGTGGAAAAAAATATCCTGCTGTAAATACAGATATTACCAACCAGGTGGAATCAGGTACTTTATTAATAGATTATTTTGGGCACGGAGGTGAAGTTGGATGGGCATCGGAAGGGATTTTAGGTTTGTTAGATATTCAAAAATATAGTAATAGTTTTAAATTGCCCCTTTTTGTTACCGTAACTTGTGAATTTACAAGATTTGATAATCCACTTAGAAAAACAGCAGGAGAATTTTTGTTTTGGAACGAAAATGGAGGAGCGTCAACACTTATTTCAACAACAAGAGAAATTTTTATTAGTGTTGGACAATCACTAAATGAACGATTAATAAAGCCTTTGCTAAATTTTAATAACGAAAATTATACAATTTCAGAAGCGTTAATGTATACAAAAAATCAATTTTCAACAACACAGCGTTTTTTTGTATTTAATATTGGAGATCCAGCAATGCATTTAAGTGTTCCAAAACCTAATGTAAGGTTAACAAAAATGAATAATAAGGACATTTCTCAATCTTTAGATACAATAAAGGCTTTGTCGTATGTTAAATTTGAGGGTGAAATTACAGATTTATCGGAGAATGTTGTTACAGATTTTAATGGGGAAATTAATGTGACGGTTTATGATAAATTAATAAATAAAACAACTCTTGATAACGACAATAAAAATAAAATAATGGAATTTGATGTTTTAGAAAGTAAAATATTTACGGGTCGTTCTAAAGTTGAAAATGGTAATTTTTCGTTTGATTTTATTGCGCCGAAAGATATTAAAATTGCTTTTGGCAAAGGTAAATTAAGTTTTTATGCAGATAATACATTAATTGATAAGTTCGGTTATAACAGTGATATAACCGTTGGAGGAATAAATACAAATGCTGCGGAAGATTCAGTTGGTCCTATTGTTCAGTTGTATATGAATGATTTAAACTTTGTGGAAGGAGGAAATACAAATGAATCTCCTTTATTTATAGCTGTAATTGAAGATGAAAGTGGAATAAACACTTCAATTACTGCAGTAGATCACGATATTGTTGCCATTTTAGATGGTGATCAATCAAATCCAATTATTTTAAATGATTATTATCAAACAGAATTAAATAACTATAAAAAAGGAAAAGTGACCTATCCTTTTAGAGATTTAAAACCAGGTGCTCACACTATTCAATTGAAAGTATGGGATACTTACAATAATTTATCAGAAACTTCGTTTACATTTATTGTAGTAAGTAATAGTGATTTAGTTTTAACCAATGTATTAAATTATCCGAATCCTTTTATTAACTATACAGAATTTTGGTTTAATCACAATAAACCTAACGAATTATTAAATGTTCAAATTCAAATTTTTACAGTTTCAGGAAAATTAGTAAAAACTATAAATCAAACAGTCCAATCTGAAGGAAATTTATGTAAATCAATAATTTGGAATGGATTAGATGATTTTGGTTCAAAAATAGGAAAAGGTGTATATATTTATAAATTAAAAGTAAAATCTGTAAATTCAAACGCTTCCTCCGAAAAAATAGAAAAATTAGTAATACTTCAATAAGAAATTAAGATATTTGTAAAGTTAAAATAACCCTTTTGATGAAAAAAATAATTTTTACCCTAGCTTTATTAGTTGTTTTTACAAAAACTATTACAGCTCAAGATATACCAAATCCAATTACAACAGCAACACCGTTTCTTTTAATTGCACCCGATGCAAGAGCTGGAGGAATGGGAGATGTTGGTGTAGCAACATCACCAGATGCAAACTCACAACATTGGAATGCTTCAAAATTTGCATTTATGAAATCTCAGTTTTCTGTAGGAGTTATTTATACACCGTGGTTAAGAGAGCTTACAAATGATGTTTTTTTAGGTGGATTTTCATTTGCTAATAGAATTGATGATAGAAGTGCTTGGGCAGCAAGTTTAAAATATTTTAACTTAGGTCAAATAGATTTAACCGATATAAACGGAGCTCCAGAGGGGACCGAAAAATTGAATGAATTTTCTGTAGATGGGTCTTATTCATTAAAGTTGAATGAAACATATTCCATGGGTGTTACATTAAGATATATTCGTTCAGATTTGGGTATTGAGTCTGCTAATTCAACAATAAACCCTGTAAATACATTTGCCGTTGATATATCTGGATACTATCAGTCAAATGAAGCTAATTATGGCGATTTTAATGGTGTTTGGAGAGGTGGTTTTAATATTTCAAATGTTGGGCCAAAAGTTTCATATTCAAATGATGGGCAAGAAAACTATATTCCAACAAACTTAAAAATTGGTGGTGGATTTGATTTTATTTTAGATGATTTTAATAAAATTGGTGTGAATTTAGAATTTAATAAATTGTTAGTGCCAACGCCAAGTGTATCAAGAGATGGAAATGGAGAACCACCATATTTACAAGAAGAAACAGGATTTGTTAGTGGAATGTTTAAATCATTTGGAGATGCTCCAGGTGGTTTTAGCGAAGAATTAAAAGAGTTTACGTGGGGATTAGGAGCAGAGTACTTATATGATAACTCTTTTGCATTACGAGCAGGTTATTTTAATGAAAGTGATATAAAAGGAGCTCGTAAATATTTCACAATAGGATCAGGATTTAAATTTAAAAGTTCAAGGTTAGACATTTCATATTTATTTAATGCTTCTGATATAAATAATCCATTAGAAAATACACTTCGGTTTTCTTTATCATTTGATTTTGGAGAACTTTTTGAAGTATATTAATTAAATAAGGATATTTTTTAATGAAAAAAGTTGAAATAAAAACTCAAATTACTGTTTTTGATGACATTCAAGAGTTGTCAGATTTAGCTAAAAACTTAATGAATGTGGCAATTGAAGCAAAACAAAATGCGTATGCTCCCTATTCTAAATTTAAGGTTGGTGCAGCACTATTGTTAGAAAACGGCACTATAGTTACTGGAAATAACCAAGAAAATGCTGCATATCCATCTGGTATGTGTGCTGAAAGGGTTGCAATTTGGAAAGCTTCTTCTGAATTTCCAAATGAGAAAATATTAAAATTAGCCATATCAGCTAGTTCATCATCACAAATTTTAAATGAGCCAGTAGCTCCTTGTGGTGGTTGCAGACAAACATTATCTGAATATGAATTAAAACAAAAAGATAAAATAGAGGTGTATTTTATGGGTGAAATTGGCAAAATTATTATGACAGATTCACTATTAAATTTATTACCAATTGCCTTTGATAAATCTTTTCTTTAAAATTTTAAATGAAAAAAGATATTGAAAATAGAACAGATATTTATCTATTGGTAAAAGCTTTTTATGTAAAATTAATGAATGACGATTTAATGCGTCATTTTTTTTTAGAATTCAATAAACCAGACTTATTAGAAGAACATCTTCAAACGTTAGTAGATTTTTGGGATAATATCCTTTTTTATTCCGGTGGGTATCGTAAAAATGCAATGCAACCTCACCTAGTTTTACATCAAAATAAACCTATTTCAAAAGAGTATTTTAATGCTTGGTTATCAATGTTTAACGCAACAATTGATGAGCTTTTTGAAGGTGAAATGGCACACGCTGCAAAGTCACGAGCTTTGTCGATAGCCATCGTAATGGAAATTAAAATATCGGAGTTAAATAAGTAATACAATTTAATTTTATTGTCTAATTTTAAAGAATGAAAATTAACTCAGTTATTACAGGAACAGGGAGCTATATACCAGCACTTGTTAAAAAAAATTCAGAATTTTTAAAAGATACTTTTTTAAATGAAGATGGAACCCCATTTGAATATGAAAATGATATTATAATAGATAAGTTTAAGTCAATTACGGGAATAGAAGAAAGACGATATGCAACTTCAGATTTAACATCTTCAGATCTTGGTTTTTTTGCAGCTGAAAAAGCTATTGCAGATTCAGGGATTGATAAAGAAACAATTGATTATATTATTTTAGCGCATAATTTTGGAGACGTAGAAATAGGTTCAATTCAAAGTAATATTTTACCTAGTTTGGCTTCTAGAGTAAAACATAATTTGAAAATTAATAATCCTAATTGTGTGGCGTATGATATTCTTTTCGGTTGTCCAGGTTGGATTCAAGGAGTTATACAAGCTGAAGCATATATTAAGTCCGGAATTGCTAAAAAGTGTTTAGTAATTGGGACAGAAACATTATCGCGAGTTATAGATCCTTTTGATAGAGATTCTATGATTTATTCAGATGGAGCAGGAGCGTGTATTATTGAAGCCGTTGAGGGTAATGGAGAAGCTGGTATATTGAGTCATGCGAACCAAACAAACACTGTTGATGAATGTTTTTATTTGTTTTATGGAAAATCATATAATAAGGAAGATAAATCTAACATTCGTTATATAAAAATGCTTGGGAGAAAAATTTATGAATACGGATTAAATCATGTTCCATTAGCTATGAAAGCTGCTTTAGATAAAAGTGGTGTAGGTATTGATGACGTTAAGAAAATATTTATTCATCAGGCAAATGAAAAAATGGATGAAGCTATTTTAAAACGATTTTATAGATTGTATAAAAAGCCAGTACCACAATATGTAATGCCAATGAGTATTCATAAGTTAGGAAATAGCTCTGTTGCTACGGTACCAACTCTTTTTGATTTAGTGAAGCAAAGAAAAATTGAAAATCAAGAAATTAATAAAGGAGATGTTGTAATAATGGCATCAGTAGGTGCAGGAATGAATATAAATGCAGTTGTTTATAGATATTAAGCTCAAAAGTTAATTGATAAATAGTGTTTTTTTAAAAGGTTTTTTGTATCTTTCTTGCATAAACCCCTCAAAAACAAATATTATGATTAAAAAAACTTTTTTTGCTATTATGGCAATTGTAATGCTTAATAGCTGTCAGACTGAAGATTCACAGTTTAGTGAAATTAAAACAAATTCTTATGAGTTTACTGTAAATACTAAAGATTTATCAGAGTTACTTTCTAGAAATTCTGAAACTGCTTGTTTTTCAACAGCATTAATTGCCGGTCAAAATTATACTGCCGGTAGAATTGATGTTGAAATTGTAAATGAAGATGGTATTGATTTTGTTTACATATCTTATATTTCTAATGAAAATTGGATAATTAAATTAACACATTTATACGCTGGAGATAAAGATGGAATTCCTGAAACAAAAAAAGGTAATCCAAAGCCTGGTGTATTTGAAAAAAGAATGGATTATGAAGCTAATATAATTTCTGATTTTGAAGTTGAATATAAAATTCCAGCAGAAGCTTTAAGTGATTGCTTTTATATAGCCGCACATTGTGAAGTTGTTAAAATTGATGAAAAAGGCAATGAAATACAAAGAGAAACAGGGTGGGGACAAGGAGAAGGATTTGAAGGCGATAGCTGGGCAATGTATTTTGAGTTCTGCAAAACAAGTTGCAAATCGGATATAGAAGACCCTACGGGGAGCCAAAGATAGAAAAAAATCCCCTCAATTGAGGGGATTTTTTTTATTCTAAAACTTCCACAATTGGTTTTCCTGAATTGCCATTAGCTTGGGTAATTTTAAGAAAACTGGTAATTGTAGGTGCAATATCAATTATAGGATAATAATTATATGATTGACCTTTTTTAATTCCACTGCCATAAAAAATTAAAGGCACATGAGTATCATAACTATAGCCAGAACCATGTGTTGTTCCTGTTTTGTCATAAGTTATAGTTGATGGATTTGGAACAAAAAGAATATCGCCAGAAAACTTTTGATTGTAGCCATTTTGTAAAGTTTGTAAAACTCCTAAATCAAAATTTGTGGTTTGTAAGGTGTGTCCAGTGACCGTTTTGTAAACATTCATTATGTTTATTATTTCATCGGCAATTACTTGAGATACATAGTTTGCATCAAGTTTTAATTCTTTTAGTTTTTCCTTGTTTAAATATATTTGATAATTGGAGACGTTTTCAATTATTTCTTCAGACTTAAAGTTATCTAGAGCAATTTTTTTAAGAGTTGTTTTAAACTCATCATAATCAAAATATCCGCCAGGAATTTTTAATGAATTTAAATACGCGGGTACTTCAACAGCAGCGTGATCTGCAGTTAAAAATAAGGTGTAATTATTTATCCCTACTTTATTGTCTAAAATTGATAATAAACGTTCAATTTCTTTATCCATTCTAATATAAGTGTCTTCAAGTTCTTTTGCATCAACCCCAAATTGATGTCCAACATAATCTGTACTTGAATAGCTGATGGCTAAAAAATCAGTAAAATTACTGTTTCCTAAATTTTCGCCAATAATTGTTGCTTCAGCAAAATCTGTAACTATTGAGTTTCCAAAAGGAATAGCTTTTAGCAAATTATAATTATCATTTTTCTGTCTTAATTCAGTAAGATTATATGGGAATGTTGGTGTTTCCTTTCCGTTAAATAAACCTTCGTAATTGTTGTTGTCTGGTAAAGTTTCTGTATATGAATTTATATCATAATAGGTATTCCAAGTTTGATTTAAATAATCATTTGCTTTTCCGTTGTTGTTAAAATCAGTTACCCATTTTGGTAATTCATTCATGTAAAAAGTACTTGAAATAAATTTACCTTCATTACCACCTTCAAACCAATACGCAGCATTTGCTGTATGGCCAGCCGGTAAAATTGCAGATCTATCTTTTATGGAAATTCCAATAGATTTTCCTTTCATATTTTGGGCCAAACGCAATTGGTCGGTGATTGTAGTGGTAAGCATTCTATAGGGCGATTTTTTTCCACCGGTTTTTGCACCAACAGTTTCATATCTATCATCATCAACACAATAAATAGATTTTTTTTCATACTTATCATACCAATTATTTGAAATTATTCCGTGGTTGGTAGGTGTAGTTCCTGTATAAATTGAAGTGTGGCCAACGGCTGTATAAGTTGGAATGTAGTTATAATGAACATTTTCTAAGTTATAGCCATTTCTCATCAATTTTTTAAAACCGTTTTCGCCATATTTATTGTAAAATTTAATCAAATAATCATAGCGCATTTGGTCTACAACTACTCCAACCATTAGTTTAGGTCGTTTAAAATCAACTTCAGATGTTACCGTTTTTTCATTGGATACAATAGTTGTTTTTTTTGATTTAACTGCAATACATTGGGTTAAGCTGATAGCTACAAGTAGTAGTAATAAAATTTTCTTCATTTTAAAAGAATTGTTGAATAATAAGAATTCAAAAGTACTATTTTTTTAACCTTTCAATGAATTTTATGTTACAAAAAGAAGCTACCTTACATTAATTTAATATTTTAGCCAAAAAGAAATTGAATGAACTATTTAGAGCATATTGGTAAATATTTTTTAATGCTAAAACAGGTTTTTAAAAAACCTCAGAAATGGTCTGTTTTTAGAGAAATGCTATTTCGAGAAATTGAAGATTTAGGTTTGAAGTCTCTCGGGATTATTACTTTTATATCTTTTTTTGTTGGTGGTGTTGTTGCTATACAAACAGCTTTAAACGTAGACAGTCCTTTTATACCAAAATATTTAATTGGTTTTGCAACAAAGCGCTCCATGATTTTAGAGTTTGCGCCAACTTTTATGTGTGTGATTTTGGCTGGTAAAGTAGGTTCGTATATTTCTTCAAGTATTGGAACAATGCGTGTTACAGAGCAAATAGATGCTTTAGAAGTTATGGGGATTAACTCTTTAAACTATTTAGTATTACCTAAAATTATTGCCACCTTGTTTTTTTATCCTTTACTAATTTCGTTAGCTATGTTTTTGGGTATTTTTGGTGGCTATGTTGCTGGAATTTTAACGGATTTATTTTATACAGAAGATTATATTTACGGAATTCAATTAGATTTTAATCCGTATTTTGTAAAATACGCCTTAACTAAAACCTTGGTATTTGCCTTTGTAATTGCAACAATTCCAGCATATCACGGCTATTATGTAAAAGGTGGTTCGTTAGAAGTTGGTAGAGCAAGCACGCAAGCGGTAGTTTGGACAAGTGTTGTAATTATTTTATTGAACTATTTCTTAACTCAAATGCTTTTAGGATAATGATTGAAGTTACCGATTTATATAAAGAATTTAATGGAGCGCCAGTTTTAAAAGGAATTTCAACCTCTTTTGAAAAAGGCAAAACAAACATGATAATTGGTCAAAGTGGATCAGGTAAAACCGTTTTTTTAAAGTGTTTATTGGGTTTGCATAAGCCAGATAGTGGCATTATTTCTTTTGATGGAAGAAAACATACCGAACTTGATATTAAAACGCAACGACAATTACGCCAAGAAATTGGAATGGTATTTCAGGGAGGTGCATTATACGATTCTTTAACTGTTGAAGAAAATATTATGTTTCCATTAAAAATGTTTGCCGATCAACCCATGACTGAAATGTTAGATCGTGTTAATTTTGTTTTAAAACGGGTTAATTTAACCGATGCAAATAAAAAGTTTCCAGCAGAATTATCAGGAGGAATGCAAAAACGTGTAGCCATTGCAAGAGCAATTGTTATGAATCCAAAATATTTATTTTGTGATGAACCAAACTCAGGACTTGATCCAAATACTGCAACCGTAATAGATAATTTAATACAAGAAATTACACAAGAATATCAAATAATTACCATTATTAATTCACATGATATGAATTCTGTGATGGAAATTGGAGAAAAAATTGTTTTTTTAAAAAATGGTGTAAAAGCGTGGGAAGGGACAAATAAAGAGATCTTTAAAACTGAAAATGAAGCAATTGTGAACTTTGTATATTCTTCAAATTTATTTAAGAAAGTTAGAGAAGCATATTTAAATGAAACTAAATAGCAAAGTTGTTTGTTTTTTTAAAATATACCCTTATATTTGCAGCCGCTAAAAAGGAAAAGAATGACCTGGTAGCTCAGTTGGTAGAGCACCTCCCTTTTAAGGAGGTGGTCCTGGGTTCGAGCCCCAGCCCGGTCACAAAAAACTTCTCAAAATATTAGAGAAGTTTTTTAATTTTTTAAAGCGGTGAGATACTCAAGTGGCCAACGAGGGCAGACTGTAAATCTGCTGCGCAAGCTTCGAAGGTTCGAATCCTTCTCTCACCACTAAAACCTCAAACATTTTATGTTTGAGGTTTTTTTTATATATAAAATTAAAATGTTCAACTAAAAAGTTAAAAAGTTAAACAAAATAATTATATTTGCAGTATTAGAATAAAATATGTTATGATAAAAAAATATCTACCTTTAATTTTTGTGTTTTTCTTTACTATAATGTTTTCTCAAAATTCAGGAATCATAAAAGGGAAAATAATAGATGCTAAAACAAGAGAAGTATTGCCATATGTTAATGTGTTGGTTACAGGAACAACTATAGGGTCGGTTTCTAATGAAAATGGAGAGTTTGAGGTGAGTAAAATACCTTTAGGGTATAATTCTATACAAGTTTCTTATTTAGGGTATTTAACAGCGTATTCTGAAGATTATTTAGTAACAAATGAAAAAACACCATTTATTATAATTGAATTAACTCAAAATAACGAGGTTTTAAACGAAGTTACCATTGTAAGTAGTCCCTTTAGAAAAACTATTGAAACTCCATTATCTAAACAATCTTTAGGTATTGCAGAAATTGAAAGAAATCCTGGTGGAAATAGAGATGTTTTAAAAGTGATTCAATCGTTGCCAGGAGTAGCTTCAAACCCAGGATTTAGAAATGATATTATTATTCGTGGAGGTTCACCAGTTGAAAATAAATTTTATTTAGATGGAATTGAAGTTCCTGTTATAAATCATTTTCAAACACAAGGTTCAACCGGAGGTCCCGTTGGGATTATGAACGCCGATTTAATTCGTAATGTAGATTTTTACACAAGTTCTTTTCAAGCGAATAAAGGAAATGCATTAAGTTCCATAATTGAATTTACGCAAAAAGATGGAAATCCAGATAAATTAAATACAAGAGCAACTTTGGGAACATCGGATGCTGGTATTACGTTAGATGGACCGATAAATGATAAAACAACATTTATAGTTTCTGCGCGTCAATCGTATTTACAATTTTTATTTAAGTTGATAAAATTGCCTTTTTTACCCACTTATAATGATTTTCAATTTAAAGTAAAGCATCAATTATCGTCAAAAAGTGAAATTAGCCTTATTGGTTTAGGCGCTATTGATAAATTTAAATTAAACAAATCTGTTAATAACGATGTTACGGATATTGATGTGATTAAACGAAACAATTATATTTTAAGTACTATTCCAGTGCAGGAACAATGGAATTACACCGTTGGAGCATCTTACAAGCACTTTTCTGAAAATTCTACACAACAGTTGGTGATTAGTAGAAATGAATGGGAAAACAATGCTAAAAAGTATTTTAACAACACCGCAAATGCAAGTGATTTATTATTGAATTATAAATCTAGAGAAACAGAAAATAAAATAAGGTTTGAAAACACCATAAATTCTAAAAATAGTTATAAAATTAATATGGGTGTTGGGTTGCAAAATGCAGCATATAGTAATGCCACTTTTCAGAAAATAGCCAATTCAAATGGTGTATCAGAAATTGATTTTTCTTCTGATTTGTCGTTGATGAAATACAGTTTGTTTGGACAAATTTCAAAAAAACATTTAAATTCAAAATTAGGAACATCATTTGGAGTTCGGTTTGATGGCATTGATTACAATGATGAAATGAAGAATATTTTTAATCAGTTTTCACCAAGAATTTCATTATCTTATGAATTATCTTCTAAATTGTTGTTAAATGCTTCTGCGGGTAGTTACAATCAACTTCCTGCCTACACAATTTTGGGTTATAGAGAAGCGTCAAACACGTTGGTTAATAAAAATAATAATTTAAAATATATAAATGCCAAACATTTGGTTACAGGTTTAGAATTGAAACCTTCGCAAGATGCAAGAATCTCATTAGAAGGATTTTATAAATCTTATAACAACTATCCATTTTCTTTGAGAGATCAAATAAGTTTGGCAAATTTAGGTTCAGATTTTGGTGTTATTGGGAATGAAGAAGTTACTTCAACTTCAAAAGGAAGATCTTATGGTTTTGAAATTTTTGCTCAAAAAAAATCGTATAATGGTTTGTATGGTTTAGTTTCTTACACGTTTGTTGTTAGTGAATTTAAAGATAAAAACGACAGTTGTATTCCTTCATCTTGGGATAATAAGCACTTATTAACAATTACTGGAGGAAAAAAATTACAGAAAAATTGGGAAATAGGAGGTAAGTTTCGTTTTGTGGGAGGAAGTCCATTTACACCATATGATTTGGCTGCATCATCAACTATTGAAAATTATAATATTTCAAACAGTGGAATTTTAAATTACAATGCATTAAATACGGAACGTTATAGCAATTATCATCAGCTAGATGTTAGAGTTGATAAAACGTGGTATTGGGAGCATTTTTCGTTGAATTTTTATTTTGATATTCAAAATATTTATGGAAGTGAAAGCACACAACAATCCTATTTAATTCCATCTGTTGATGCAAATGGAACTAGAATTATTGATGCAAATGATAGTTCAAAATATGTTTTAGAAGAAATTGATAATTCTTCAGGAACTGTTTTACCTCGTTTTGGAGTGATAATAGATTTTTAATTTACCTGAATATTATCTTTATTTAATCGGATTTTAAGCCATTTTTTTAACAAAACGTGTTGTTCCTTAGATTTTGGAATAGAATCGTACCATTGGGTGTTAAAAACGGTTAATGTATCTATTTTATTAAAGTTAGTTTGTATAATGTTACCATAACTAATTTGTTTTAATCCGTTATAATTAGCCTTAGCTTCTTCACTTATTTGAATAAAAGGAATTTGTGATTTGTAATATTTAGAGAGTTCTGTTTCTAAAAGTTGTATTTTTTCTTCTTTTTCTTTGATGGATTCATCTCTAGATGAAATTATTTTTTGATTTTGACTATAAAGATCGGTTAAGTTTTTTACTTCATGTCTTAAATCAGAGTCGTCAACTCCTTGTTTTAAAATAAGTTGAGTGCCATCTAGGTTGTAATCTGGTAATTTAGATTTCCATTTTTCTATTTCATCAGGAGATAGTTTATTCCCATAAATAAAAACCTGAATACTTTTTTCTGAGTAATTAATATTTTCAGCAACTTCATCAATGATACTAATGCCACTTTTCTTTATATCATTAATAAGATCTTGGGCGTGCTGTTTAAATCTATTTTCTTTATATAAGTTAAAAAACATAAAAATACTACCTGCAAACACTAATAATGCTACAAAAGAAGCTATTCTAGAAACTCTTTTTCTTTTTTCAGAATTAATATATTTTACCATTGGAAATTTTAAAAACTTAACAATTACAAAAGTTGCTAAGGCAATAAAAATGGTATTTATGGTAAACAAAAACATAGCGCCAGCAAAGTAACTTAAATTTGCTACTGCTAATCCATATCCGGCGGTACATAAAGGAGGCATTAAGGCTGTAGCAATTGCAACACCAGCTATGGTATTTGTTTGTTGGCTTCTTCTACTTAAAGCTATAATTAATGCCAAACCACCTGCCATTGCAATAAAAACATCACGAACGTCCGGCGCGGTTCTTGCTAATAATTCAGGTGTTTCATTTCTAAATAAAGGAATTAAAAAGAATAAAAATGAAGTAGCTAAGCTTAAAGATACCATAACGCCTAAATTTATTAAGGAACGTTTTAAAGTATCTAAATCATTAATTCCAATAGATAGTCCAACACCTAAAATTGGACCCATTAAAGGCGAAATTAACATAGCTCCAATTACAACAGCAGTAGAGCTAACATTTAATCCTATTGATGCAATTAAAATTGAAAAAACCAACACCCAAGCAGTATGACCTTTCATGGAGATATTTCCTTTAATATCTTCAATGGTACCTTTAGCATTTGTATCTTTTCTAATATCTAAAATATCATGTAAAAATAATTTAATGCTTTTAAGTATGTCTGTATTATTAACAGGTGGTAAATTTCCCTGTTCTTTTTCTGAGTTATTAGTAATTTCCATTTCTAGTTGTTTTTAAACAAAATCATTACCAAATTTATTTTTTACTTGGTTTCTAATTTCTTTAATTTCCTGCTCTTTACTTTTTGGACAAATTAATAAAACATCATTTTCTTCTATAACTATAAAGTCACTTAAGCCTTCAATTACAACCTTTTTATGAGTTTGCGTTCTTACCATATTATTGTTGGAATTATTGTAAATTACTTGTCCTCCAACCGTTGCATTTTCGCTTTCATCTTTGTCTAAATTTTCATAGAGCGATAGCCATGTTCCCAAATCATTCCAATTAAATGTAGCTGGTATAACAAAAACGTTGGTTGCTTTTTCCATAATTCCAAAATCTATTGAAATATTTTCAGAAGTTTCATAAATTGAATTTATAAAATTAGCTTCATTAGTAGTGTTGTAATCACTATTTCCTGAATTAAAAAGCGCAAACATTTTGGGTAAATTAAGTTGAAATTGTTTGATAATAGCTTTTACACTCCAAACAAATATTCCTGCATTCCAAAGGTATCTTCCATCATTAAAAAATTCATTTGCTTTTTCTAAATTAGGTTTTTCAGTAAATGAATCAACTTGTTTAATATTTTTTTCAGAATTAACATATTTTATGTAGCCATAACCTGTATTTGGAAATGTAGGTTTTATTCCTAAGGTAACTAAAACGTCATTATTAGAACAAAAGTTTAGGGAAGTTTCAATATTATTTATAAAAGCAGTCTCATTTTCAATTAAATGATCAGAAGGTGCTACAATCATAATTCCATCCGGATTTTGATCGTAAATTTTCAATGCACTATATAAAATACATGGAGCGGTATTACGCATAGCTGGTTCTAGTAAAATATTACCTACTGGAATATTTGGTAAATGTTTTTGTACCAAAGCTTGGTAATCTTTATTTGTGGCAATTAAAATATTATCTGATGGAATTATTTTTTCAAACCTTTTGCATGTTTGTTGAATTAAAGAACTTCCTGTTCCTAAAATATCATGAAATTGTTTTGGATATTGTTTTGTACTCATAGGCCAAAAACGAGACCCAATACCACCGGCCATAATAACAGCATAATAATTTTTATTCATAGATTTTGTATTAAATTTCTACTTCTGCGTTTTGATTAAATAGGTAAATTTTATTACTACTTGTTTCTAAACATTCAATTCGGGTTCTTCTTGTACTTCCTTTTTTATATGTTTTACCATTAAAACTAAAAAAACTACCTTCATTTAGTTCAAAGATAAAATTCTTTCCAGACAATTCATCATATTGTTTTAAGGCATATGTTAATTTTACATCAGATCCGGTGCTCGCTTTTGGATTTTTTAAATAATTGGCTAAAAAGGGTAAAACCGATTCAGGATAAATTGTTGGTTGCACAAAAGGCAACATTAAATGTTGAAAATTACGTTTCCACTCTATTCCATGAGGTTTCACTCTTTTACTTTGCTTATAGGTTACAAAATGAGCAATTTCATGAATTAAAGTTAGTAAAAATTGATATTCATTTAAGCTATTATTTATAGTTATTTGAAAAGACCCATTTGGAAACCTTTTAAAATCACCATGTTTACTGGTTCTTTTATTAACTATTTTAATTTTAATATGATGCTCTTCTAAAATTTCTTCAACTAAATTTATAGCGTTTTTTGGAATATATTTTGAAAGTTTTTGTATCATAAATTATGGCGTAGTTGAAGAAACTTCCAATATTTTACCGTTATAAAATTTGTTGCCAGTTAAAGCGAAATTAAAAACATAATCTGCCATTTCTTCAGCTGAAATTGGGGCTTTATAACCAGGAAATGCTTCTTCTAGCATTTCTGTTTGAACGGCACCTAAGGCTAATACATTAAACGAAATTTCATGTTCTTTGTATTCTTCGGCAAGTAATTCAGAAAGTGTAATTACAGCACCTTTTGATGAGCTATAGGCTGCTAAACCAGGAAACTTCATGCTTCCTTGCACGCCCCCAATACTACTAATTGTGACTACATGACTTCCTTTTGATAAATATGGAATTAAAACACGTGTTAATTCAGCTACAGCAAAAACATTTACATTATAAACTTCAAAAAAATCTTTTGATGAAAGTTTACTAAAAGGTTTGTTTATTAATTTTCCAGCATTATGAATTAAAACATCCACTTTTTGCCAGTTTTTTGAAACAAAATCAGTTACTTTTTTAAAATCGTTTTCGTTAGATAAATCTACTGATAAAGTATTTATATTTTTTAAATTCAGTTTTTCTAAAGGCTGAACGTTTCTAGAAATAGCTAAAACGTTGTAATTATTTTTTGCAAAAAGTTGAGCCAATTCAAACCCAATTCCTCTACTTGTTCCTGTAATAATTATATTTTTCATTGTTAGTTGTCAAAAGTTATATGTTGGTAAGCACCAATATCTGCCGGAGATGATCTTAAAATTCCTAAAATATCTTTTGGAACCAATTGTGCGCCTTGTAAATTTGCTTTCCCAATGGCATCAGATGTTTCACCAATTATTAATTGGTTATTTTGTGTTGCTTTAAAATGAGAATTGCCATTTAAAATATTGTCTTGATAATACGTTGTATTTGTAAAATCGTATTCAGCTACTTCAGCATAGTTGTTGTTATAATCGTTAAATTTTAGCAAGTTATTTTTAAATGAAAAATTAAAAGCAGCACCTTCAGCTTTATCAATTATTAATTCAATGTTATTACTTCCGTCAATAATACAATTTGTAAAATTTGCATCAAATAAATCTTTTGCAACTATAATTTGATTGTTGTTATCTGAATAAGTATAATAATTATTTATGATAACTGTTGGAAATTCTCTAAAACTATTATTCCAAAAATTTGCAAATGTTGAGTGTGTAAAATTATAGATTCCACCAATAGTGCATGCTAAAGAGGATTGACCACTATTGTTTATTACTAAATTTTCACCATTAATATTGGTTTCTCTACCTAAAATTCCAAAGTTAGCACTGTTATAAATTTGTGTGTTTTTAATTGTTAAAGTAGGAGAGGAGGCACTTCCAATAGAGTCTGAAATAATACCAACCGAAGCATTTTTTATAATAGTATTTTTTATAGAATTATTTTTGCTTCCAGCGCGTAACCATATGGCGCCCCATTGACCGGGAATGTTACTAAACTGTGGTTCTAGTCTGTCACCTTCAATAATTACTTCATTGCTTAATTCGCCTTCAATATTTAAAGTGGCATTTTTAGAAATTATAAGTCCAGAATTTGAATGAAAAAATATGTTTGCACCAGCTTCAATAGTTAAAATTTTTGCAGATGGCACAGCGCAATAACCATATATTACGTAAGGTTTTTCGTTGGTAAATGTGGTGTTTTCATTTAAATAGAAGCCATTTACATTCATGTTTTCACCAGTTCCATCAACGCCAATTTTAATAGTTTCAATTATTCCTTGGGAATTTTTTGAAGGAAATAGAAAGTACGCATCTTTAACCAAAGTAACCAATTTAACATCTTGTAAATAACTGTCGCTATCAAAAACAATAGAATCGGTATAAATAGGGTTTGTTACGGTGTTATAATTAATGGTTGTTTCAATAAAAATATAAATACTGTCTTTCGCTAAAATTTCAATATTTTCAAATACTTTACCAGGTTTTCCATCAATATTTAAACGATACATTGAGTTTTCTCCTCTTCCCAATTTTACTGATGGAATATTAATGGCGTTATTACTTTTATTATATACTTTTAAATTATAGGTGCTAGAACCTATATTAGTAAAAACGGTATCTAAAAATACAGTATCTTTTGAAAACTGTAATTTACCAGTACTAAATTCTGAAGAAAAATCTTTTCTACAAGAACTAGTAATTAAAATTAGTATAGCAATTAGAAATAACGATAAATAGCGCATTTATTAGTTTTCTGTAAATTTAAAAATAAATTATTTACAATTATTTTTTTATCAATTCAATCTCAAATAATTTACCCCAATTTTTACCAGTTACAAAAAGTCTGTTGTTTTCCTTGTCAAAAGCAATGCCATTTAATACTTCATCTTGATCTTCTAATTGTTGCGTTTTTAAAACTTCCTCTTTTAAACCATTTAAATCAGCAACTCCTAAAACTTTACCAGATGTTGGGTCAACAATTAAAATAGAATTTTTTTGCCAAATGTTTGCGTAAATTTTAGCATTTACATATTCTAGTTCATTTAGTTTTTCAACTTTTTGTTGATTTGTATAGGCTTCTATAAAACTTTCTTCAATATGTGTTTCCGGATTTAAAAACCAAATACGTTCCGTTCCATCAGATTTAATTAGTTTTTCTCCATTATGGGTTAATCCCCAACCTTCTCTACTTTTAGTATATTTAAATTCTTTTTCTTTTTTAAAAGTTTCTAAATTATAAACAATTCCAATACCATCTTGCCAAGTTAATTGGTGTAATTGATTGTTAAAAATAGTAATTCCTTCACCAAAATATGCTGCATCTAAATCTTCTTGTTGTACAACTTTTCCGGTTGTTAATTCTACTTTTCTAATAGATGAGGTTCCTTTTCTACCAGTTCCTTCATATAAATAACCATTATAATATTCTAATCCTTGTGTATACGCGTTTTTATCGTGTGGATACGTATTTATTATTTTAAAAGTATAAATTTCTGGTGCGGTATCAGCCATAAAATAAATGGTACTTGTTACTTTTTCTGTTTTATTTTCAAAAAATAGAACAGCAGTTATGGTATGTTTACCTAATTTAAAGTTTTTAATTGCTGTAGAAGCGGAATTACTATTTCCTTTAATTTTAATATTATCAATTGAAAATTGAACAGAATCAATTGGTTTGTTCTCTTTTTCAGTCACCGAGAAGGTTAATTCTTCGTTAATTTGAATTTTAGTTGGAGAATTTAGTATAAATTTGTACTCACTTTTACAGGAAATTAGTAGTGAAATAATGAAAATTCCTAGAATTGATCTGTATAACATAGCTTTAAACATAGATTAATAGAATATTTATGTAAATAAAATAAATAATTTGTTTGAAGTTTCAAAAATATAGTTAAATTTGCAGTCTGAAAAATAAAAATAGATTTAAAACGAGTTCACGATGAAAAAAGGTATACACCCAGAAAATTATAGATTAGTAGCATTTAAAGATATGTCTAATGAAGACGTGTTTTTGACTCGTTCTACAGTGAATACAAAGGAAACTCTAGATGTAGATGGTGTTGAGTATCCTTTAGTAAAATTAGAGATTTCAAGAACATCACATCCATTTTACACAGGTAAGTCTAAGTTAATTGACACTGCAGGACGTATTGATAAGTTCAAATCTAAATATGCTAAATTCAAAAAATAGTTAGATTTCTATAATTTAAAAATATTTAAAACCTTCAAATCTTTTGAAGGTTTTTTTATACGCTTTACTATTTGGGCGTTACCCTGCGGGTCAGGCTTTATGCGCTACACGGTAGCTTGCTTCAATCCTTAACGCTTTAAATACGTAGTTTTTCAATATAGCTTTGTTGGATATTTAAAAACAACTCAAAAGTTTATAGAATGCTAGAGGTCGGTAGTTATGTTTTATCAAAAATATAGTGTAGTAAAGTTGTCAAGTTTAGCGCATTCGAAACCTCTTTTTTAACTAAAAATTCTCTATAGCTTCATTGTCTTGAGCGTTAGGCGAAGTGTGCAAACAAACAAATAAAACCAATAAAACTCAGTTTAAATGTATAAAAAAAGCCTATTATGTTTAAATAATAGGCTTTTTAAATAGGTATAAAAATGTTACGCTAACATTGTAACAGGATTTTCTATATAATTTTTCAACGTTTGTAAAAATGCTGCACCAGTAGCACCATCAACAGTTCTATGATCACAAGCTAGAGTTACTTTCATTGTATTTCCAACAACAATTTCACCGTTTTTTACAACTGGCTTTTGAATAATTGCACCAACTGATAAAATTGCTGAGTTAGGTTGATTAATAATAGAAGTAAATTCTGAAATACCAAACATACCTAAGTTAGAAACAGTAAAAGTACTTCCTTGCATTTCAGCAGGAGTTAACTTTTTGGTTTTAGCTTTAACTGCTTTATCTTTCACTTCAACTCCAATTTGAGTTAAACTCTTTTGATCTGTAAAAGGAATAACAGGTACTAATAAACCATCTTCAACGGCAACAGCAACACCAATATTAACGTGGTGGTTAATTCTAATTTTATCATCAAACCATTGTGAGTTTACTTGTGGATGTTTTTTCAATGCCATTGCACACGCTTTTACAACCATGTCGTTAAATGAAACCTTTGTATCAGGTAATTCATTTATAACTCTACGGCTTTCCATTGCGCTATCCATATGGATCTCCAACATTAAATAATAATGTGGAGCGGTGAATTTAGATTCACCTAATCTTTTAGCAATAGTTTTGCGCATTTGAGAGTTTGAAATTTCTTCAAAACTTTCTTCACCTAAAGCTATAGCAGGCATTGAGTTAGTTGCACTTGCAACAACAGGAACATAATTTTCAATGTCTCTTTTTATAACTCTACCATTTTCACCAGAACCAGGAACATTTGCAATATTAATTCCTTTATCTTCAGCTATTTTTTTAGCTAATGGAGATGCTACAATTCTTCCTGTAGTATTTGCTAATGGAGCAGGAGCTGCAAATGGGGCTGAGGCTTTAATATCAACAACAGTTTCCTTTACTAAAGGAGCTGGATTTTCAACTTTAGTTTCTTTTTTTGGTTCAGAAGTATTGCTTTTAGCGCCTTCAACCTTAAAACCTTTTATTAAGGAATCAATATCTTCGCCTTCTTCGCCAATAATTGCTAACAATGAATCTACAGGGGCACTTTCACCGTCTTTTAAACCGATAAAAAGTAATGTACCTTCATTAAAAGATTCAAATTCCATGGTGGCTTTATCTGTTTCAATTTCGGCTAATATATCGCCTTCTGAAATTTTGTCACCTACTTTTTTTAACCACTGTGCTACAACTCCTTCAGTCATTGTATCACTTAAACGTGGCATTGTAATTATTTCTGCCATTTATCTATGTTTTAAAAACGGATAATCTTCTTGATCGTATACTATATCATATAAAAGTTGTTTGTCTGGGAATGGAGATTCTTCAGCGAATTTTTGACATTCTTCAACTTTATTTTTTACTTCATTATCCCAAGCTTTCACTTCGGCATCAGTTGCATATTTTTTATCTTTTATAATTTTTAAAACCTGTGAAATTGGATCAATTTTTTTGTATTCATCAACTTCATCTTTGGTTCTATAGTGTTGAGCATCACTCATGGAGTGTCCTCTATATCTGTATGTTTTAATATCTAATAACGTTGGTCCATCTCCTCTACGAGCTCTTTCAATTGCTTCTTCCATGGCTTCTGCAACTTTAACAGGATTCATACCATCAACAGGCCCACAAGGCATTTCGTACCCTAAACCAAGCTTCCAAATATCTTCATGGTTAGAAGTTCTTTTTACAGATGTTCCCATTGCGTAACCATTATTTTCACAAATGAATACTACTGGTAATTTCCAGTTAATTGCCATGTTAAAAGTTTCGTGTAAAGAACCTTGTCTAGCAGCACCATCCCCAAAATAGGTTAATGTTACACCATCTCTATTAAAATATTTATCTGCAAAAGCTAAACCAGCACCTAATGGAATTTGACCTCCAACAATACCATGTCCTCCATAAAAGTTGTGTTCAGGAGAAAATATATGCATTGATCCACCCATTCCTCGAGAAGTACCAGTATCTTTCCCTAATAATTCAGCCATAATTCTTTTAGGATCAACGCCTAAACCAATTGGTTGAACGTGATTACGGTACGCTGTAATCATTTTGTCATTTTTACCCATAACGTGCAATGCACCAGCTAACACGGCTTCTTGTCCATTATATAAATGTAGAAATCCTCTAACTTTTTGTTGGATATATAAGGCCGCCAATTTGTCTTCAAATTTCCTCCAAAAAAGCATATCCTTATACCAGTTGATGTAGGTTTCTTTTGTTATTTTTTTCATTTATTAAAAAAGATTAGTTTTTAATTCGTCTGCAAAAGTACTATATTGCTATATATTTAAAAAATATCAACTGTTTTTTTTTACATAAAGTGTTTTTGTGTGAAAAAAATTTAATATTTTTGAATATCTGTTGGTTATAATTGCTAATAATTAAAGTTTATACTACAGTTTAGGGACGACTATACCTTTAATTTATTATAGTTAATAGGTTCTAATTTCAAATGTTATAAAAGAGTATACAATAATATACTACCGTTGTGGGGACGAAAATATTATTACTTTTATTGAAGTTAAAAATTAGAAAAGGCCTTTAAGATGATTTCTTAAAGGCCTTATTTAATTTAATTATTTTTTATAGAACTTTTAATTCATATAATCTTCAATAGGATTACAAGAGCATATTAAATTACGATCACCATAAGCGTCATCCACTCTTCTAACAGAAGGCCAAAATTTATTTTCTTTAATATATGGCAATGGAAAAGCAGCTTTTTCTCTTGAATATGGTAACTCCCAATTATCAGAAGTTAACATTTCCTGAGTGTGAGGAGCGTTTTTTAAGGGTGAGTTTGTATCACCATCTTCCATTGTGTCTATTTCATTTTTAATACTTAATAAAGCAGTACAAAAACGATCTAGTTCAGCCTTGTTTTCACTTTCGGTAGGTTCAATCATTAAAGTACCAGCAACAGGAAATGAAACTGTTGGCGCATGGTAACCATAATCCATTAAACGTTTTGCAACATCGGTAACTTCAATACCTTTAGCTTTAAATTCTCTAAAGTCAACAATCATTTCATGGGCTGCAAATCCGTTTTCACCACTATATAAAATTTTGTATTCTTTTTCTAAACGCGCTTTAATATAGTTTGCATTTAAAATAGCATTAATTGTAGCTTGTTTTAAGCCATTTGTGCCTAACATTTTTATATATCCGTACGAGATTAGAATAACCAATGCAGAACCCCAAGGAGCCGAGGAAACAGCAGTAATAGCATTTTCTCCACCAGTTGGAATTATTGGATTAGATGGTAAAAAAGGTGCTAAATGTTTAGCTACACAAATAGGACCAACTCCAGGACCACCTCCACCATGCGGAATGGCAAAAGTTTTATGAAGATTTAAATGACAAACATCTGCACCAATTGTTGCTGGGTTTGTTAATCCCACTTGGGCATTCATATTTGCGCCATCCATATACACTTGCCCACCTCTTTCATGAATAATTTCTGTAATTTCTTTTATGGTACTTTCAAAAACTCCGTGAGTTGATGGATACGTAACCATTAAAGCTGCCAAATTATCTTTATGCAATTCAGCTTTTTCTCTTAAATCATCTACATCAATATTTCCTTCATCAGTAGATTTAGTTACTATTACTTCCATACCAGCCATTACTGCTGAAGCAGGATTGGTTCCGTGTGCTGAAGCAGGAATTAAACAAATATTTCTATGATGATTATTTTGAGAATCGTGGAATGCTTTTATAACCATTAAACCTGTATATTCACCTTGTGCACCAGAATTTGGCTGTAATGAAGTAGCGTAAAAACCTGTAATTTCATTTAAAGCAGCTTCTGTTTCTTTAAAAACCTCTTGGTAGCCTTGTGCTTGTTCGATTGGAACAAAAGGATGCATAACTCCCCAATTTGGCCAACTTAAAGGTAGCATTTCTGTTGCTGCATTTAATTTCATGGTACAAGAACCTAGAGAAATCATAGAGTGATTTAAGGATAAATCTTTTCGCTCTAATTTTTTGATATAACGCATCAATTCTGTTTCTGAATGGTATTTTTCAAAAACTTCATTGGTCATAAAATCAGATGTTCTTATTGAATTTGTAGGAATAGTATTTTCAATTTGAGTATCAAATATAACTGTTTTTTTTCCTTCGGCTTCAGCTAAAATTTCTAAAATTGTATTTATATCTTCTAAACCAGAAGTCTCATTAATAGAAATATTAACTACTTTATTTGTAGGGTAATAAAAATTTACACCATTTTTTTCTGCAATTTTCTTTACATTATTTGCATCAGAAACTTCAATACTTAAAGTGTCAAAATATACACAATTTAATTGTTTTATTTTTAATCGTTGAAGTCCATTATTTAAAGTTGCAGTTAAATTTTGAATTTTATTAGCAATATAAATCAACCCTTTTTGACCGTGATAAACTCCATACATACCTGCCATAACAGCTAATAAAACTTGAGCAGTACAAATGTTTGAGGTTGCTTTTTCTCTTTTAATATGTTGTTCGCGTGTTTGTAAAGCCATACGCAACGCACGGTTTCCATCTTTATCAACTGTAACTCCAATAATTCTGCCAGGAATAGTTCTTTTATATTCCTCTTTTGTAGCAAAATATGCAGCGTGTGGACCTCCATAACCCATAGGAATTCCAAAGCGTTGTGTGGTTCCTACAACAACATCAGCTCCCCATTCACCAGGAGGAGTTAATATAGCCAAGCTTAATAAGTCTGCAGCAACTGCAATTTTAGCATCCACAACTTTTGCTTTTTCAACAAAAGTTGTATAGTCAAAAACTTGACCGCTTTTAGCAGGATATTGTACAATTGCACCGTATACTTTTTCAGTAAATTGAAACGTATCATGTTTTCCAAAAATCAATTCTATTCCTAAAGGAATAGCTCTAGTTTTTATGACATCAATAGTTTGAGGTAAAATTTCATCTGAAACAAAAAACTGAACAGCATTTATCTTTTTTTGCTCTCGGGTTCTATTGTTTAACAACATTATCATGGCTTCGGCTGCCGCAGTTCCTTCATCTAATAAAGAGGCGTTTGCTAATTCCATTCCAGTTAATTCACTAACCATGGTTTGGAAGTTTAATAATGCTTCTAAACGACCTTGAGCAATTTCTGCTTGATAAGGAGTGTAAGCGGTGTACCACCCCGGATTTTCTAGTATGTTACGTTGAATTACACCTGGAACAATTGTTGGATGATAGCCTAAACCTATATAATTTTTAAATAGTTTATTTTTATTTGCAAGTTCTTGAATATGATATATATACTCATATTCACTCATTGCTTTTGGTAAATTTAAATTGTTTTTCAATCGGATGTCTGAAGGAATTGTTTTGTCAATTAATTCTGCGACAGAAGAAACTCCAATTGTTTTAATCATTTCACTTACCTCATTTTCACGAGGACCTACATGCCTTAAAACGAATGAATCTGTTTTCATTTATATGATTTAAATTGTGTTATTAAACGTGCACAAAAATACTGAATTTTATAGAACGAAATCGTTATCATAAATACATTTTATAATATTTTGTTAACCAAAAAATTGAGTATATTAACAAAAACTTACATTTGTAACATGCAATTTTTAAAAAAGATAGTTGATTTTTATATTTTCAGCAATATTCATGTGGCTGTTGCAGGTTTTTGTATCACTGAAATCACTGTTTTAAAATACGGAATTCAAGAAAGTTTTACACCTTTATTTGTATTATTTTCAATCATAATATCGTATAATTTTATTAGATTTTACGAACTAAAGACGAATAGGTTACTTTGGCTAAAAGATTGGTTTTTTCGACATAAAATTGAATTAGTTATTTTAAATATAATTGCAATAATTGCATTAATTGGAATTACCTTTTTTACAAGTTTTAATATAAAAGGGTTACTTATATTAATTCCGTTTTCATTTATGACATTTTTTTATGTAATTCCTATTTTTAAATTGAAAAATATTGAAATTTCCTTTAGAAATTTTCCTTCAGTTAAAATATTTAGTATTGCTTTTGCTTGGGCAGGAATTTCAGTATTTTTTCCAATATATGAAGCAAAAATGAATATTACTTTTGATATTTTTATTGAATTTATTCAAAGGTTTGCACTGTTAATAGTAATAATAATACCTTTTGATATTAGAGATGTTAAGAGCGATAGTGATTCATTGAAAACCTTGCCACAAGTTTTAGGCATTAAAGTTTCTAAAATAATTGGAATGGTATTATTGTTATTTACAATTGGCTTGGAGTTTTGTAAGATGATATTTGAAACTTCAACAATAATTATTTGGGTAATTATAGCTTTAATAACAGCAATATTTTTATGGTTTTCTTCTGAAAATAAATCAAGATATTATGCTGGTTTTTGGGTAGAATCTATCCCTATATATTGGTTGATTTTAGTAATATATTTTTTTGATAATTTTAAATAAAATAATAATGAATAGTGATTTTAAGAAATATTTTGAGGTAAATAAAGATACTTGGAATAAAAAAGTAAGCATACATGCTGCATCAGAATTTTACGATGTAGATGCTTTTTTAAAAGGAAAAACATCTTTAAACACCTATGAGTTAAGTGAAATTGGGGATGTTAGGGGAAAATCACTACTTCATTTACAATGTCATTTTGGGCAAGATACATTGAGTTTAACTAGGTTAGGAGCCAAATGTACAGGAATAGATTTGTCTAATGAAGGAATTGAAAAAGCGAAATCTTTGAATATTAAATTAGGTTTAGATGCCACATTTATTGAAAGTAATTTATATGATGTGCCTAAAAATGTTGAAGGTGAATTTGATATTGTTTTTGCTTCGTATGGAGTTGTTGGCTGGTTGCCAGATTTAAAAACTTGGGGAGAAATAATTGCAAGTAAACTTAAGAATGGTGGCTTTTTCTATTTAATAGAGTTTCACCCAATTGTTTGGATGTTTACCTATTTAGAATCGCCTCCAAAATTAGTTTATCCTTACAAAACAAATGAAGTTATTTATGAAGAGCATAAAGGAACTTACACCAATAATGATGCGGATATAATTAGTAAAGAATACGGTTGGAACCACGGTTTGGGTGAAGTAGTTTCTGCACTTTCAAATGCAGGATTGCACATTGAATTTTTACACGAATTTGAAAAATCACCATACAATAGTTTTCCAGAAATGGATAAAACGGATGATGGTATGTATGTTTTAAAAGAAAACCAAAGATTGTTTCCGTTGTTGTACTCAATTAAAGCAACTAAAAAATAAAAAAGGCTTCCAAATTTGGAAGCCTTTTTTATTTTTTATGTTGTCCCGTCCTAAAATAAGTTGACACAAAATCAACTTATTATGTATTATTCAGAGAAACCGCTTAAGAAGCGTACC
>NZ_JAEINV010000030.1 GCF_016342705.1 Lutibacter sp.
TTCATCTTTTTGCTCCTATATTTTTTTCTCTAATATAGTTGCTTTTATTCGTGTCTACAAATTGTGGGGAAGTTTAATTATTATTATTATCAATATGTCAAAGAACTTTTTTGTCATATGAGGCATCACTATGCCTCTTTCTATAAAATCTTGATTATCTGATCCTTGTTGACTTTAACCGGAATAACTTGTTATAAGCGTTTTAGGATATCTCTTAACCAACGTTTGATGGTATGGTGTCGTATTGGAGTATGAAGCGGTTTCCTTTCAGTTTACGCCAACTTTTTTACAAGCCATAAACCTCGGAAAATTCTGAAACCCACATGTACTAAACCATTTGTTGTGCGTTTATATTATATTTCTTTCCAAACTAGATAAATTGTATAAATTAAATAAAAGCCCAACAACAATGCAGATTCCCATCTGTCCAGCTTTTTTCTTTTCCCAGTAAACATAGCAATAAATAAAAATAGAGTTCCTCCTAGTAAAATTGCAAGGTCTATATTAAAGTTTTGGTTGAAAGAAATTGGCTTAATAAAAGAACTTACAGATAATATTAGAAGAATATTAAAAATATTAGAACCAATGACATTCCCAATTGCTATATCACTATTTTTTTTAGTGGCTGCTACTATCGATGTTACTAATTCAGGC
This sequence comes from Lutibacter sp., assembly GCF_016342705.1. Taxonomy (GTDB): domain Bacteria; phylum Bacteroidota; class Bacteroidia; order Flavobacteriales; family Flavobacteriaceae; genus Lutibacter. The sequence continues at coordinate 655 of NZ_JAEINV010000030.1, forward strand.
AAAGAAGTTCCTGCAGCAATTATTGTCAAACCAATAATTTTTTCACTTACTCCCAAATTTGTTGCTATCTGGATACCATTATCAACGACCAATTGGCCTCCAACGATTAGACCCGCAAGGCCTAAGAATATTAATCCCCATATTTTATAATTTGATTTCTGCTGATAAGAAGTTATTATATTGTCTTCTGTTTTCATTTGCTTAAACACATAATATAAAAATGCAGCAAAACCTAAAAGTAAAATCCCCCCATCAAATCTTGAAATTTCAGAAGTATTACTTAAAAAATAATTATTGGCCAGTACTACAAGCAATAAACCTGATATTAATGATATCGGAATCTCACGCCAAACAGTTGAAGATTGAACTGTAATAGGGTAAACTAGGCCAGCTATTCCAAGTATTATAAACAAGTTAAAATTGTTACTACCAATAATGTTTCCAAAAACAATATCTGGATATCCATTAAAAGAGGCAATAAAATTAACTACTAATTCAGGAGTAGAAGTACCAAAAGCAACTATTGTTAATCCTATTGCTAAATCTGATACTTTGTGTTTTTTTGCCAACGAAGATGCACCATCTACTAACCAATTTGCTCCAAATATTAAAGACACAAATCCCGCAATTATTAAAATCATAGAAGTAATCATAATACTATTTTCTCTTTTTTTAATGCACTAGAACATCTTAATAAACGTAATGTGTATAATTAGTGATACTTTGGTTATCACACATTGCATATATCAGGTCTATTTGTATAAAAAGAATTCCTTCATTTTTATTTCATCAAACTACAAATTATTTATCATAATCTAAAATATTTGCATAGCTTATAACTGCCTCGCGGTTAAGCCGCCGCCAATAACATTTAATTTTACAAATAACGAATTTTTAATTTTACAAAACAATGTTTAACTTATTTCACAAACATTGTTTTTAACTTTGCTGAATTGCACAAACTTAAACAAAAAACTTTAGTTGAACATCAAACCAACTTTTTACAAATTTCCGCCAAGTAAAAACGGCGGTCGTGTTGATTTGTTGGTTAGCTAGCGATCTTCAAATACTCATTTTCATCAATATCACTAGTTTTACCAAATGATTTTAAATCCAAATTTATATACGAAATAATATCTGGAATCGATTTCTTAAGATCGTTTACTTGTTTTATAATAATATCAAAATAAGTTTTTGTTGATTCCGGAAAGTTGACCTTATCTTTAAATTTTTCACTGAGTTTAATTAATCTTTCGAATTTTATATCACAATTAACCAATTCACATTTGTTCATATATGCAGACAAAAGAAGTAATATCTTTGTATTAAATAATTCTGTGTTGATAATTTTATTTCGAACCTCTTGTAAAAAATTCAATGTAATTGTTCTTGAGGGTGAATCTGTTATTATTTCATTGGCTATAAGACTATTATGTTTAATAACCTCTAGTTCTTGGATTAAAAAATCGTGATTTTTGGCTTGATAAATTAGTTCAATTTTAATTGCGTATAAAAGTCCACAATATATTTCAGTCTCTTTTGCTAACCTTGATTTTTTTGTGGAACGAGAAGTTAAGTAAACCGATAGAATTGCAATAATACCAGCTAAAAATGCTCCCAGAAAAGTGCCTTCATTTCTCTCAATCCAACTAGATTGCGGATAACTTATTATTTTTACAACACTCGTATCATTCTTAGAAATAAATAAGGTATCAGCCACTTGAGTGCTATCTTGCTGACCATAAATATTCCCAATTAAAAGAGAAACCATTGCGAATAAAAAATATTTTATCATAATTTACTCAAGCTAGCTAACGGCGTTGCAAATAACCCGCCGCCTATAACTACAATATTTTTTTAATTATTAAAATTTTTAGAACTGCAGCCTTGTTTAACTTTCGTAAAAACAAGGCGGTGTAACTTTACAACATAAACTAATTTAAAAAGCCACTTACTTTTACAACTTCACTTCAGAAAATCAATTTGACCGCATCTTCTCGCAGTCGGGTTGATTTGCTTGTTAGCTGGCATTATCTTCACGTCTTTTTATTATATCTTGTAATTCAGATATTTCTATAGTTTTGCTTCCTTTAATTGCATTTGCTAATAAGTAAGTTGATACTTCATCATACTCGTCTATTACATTAAATATTTCTGAAAAGGAATTTTTAATATCACTACTAAATTCTTTGTTTGCTATGTTTAATTCACTTGTTAGTAACTTAAAGAGATTAAATAATTCTTCTTTATATTTGTTTAAAGAAGATAAGTCAGATTTTATTACTGGCACTTCTATATCCTGATGTGCTAAATATTTACTTCTTATAGTCTCAAACTCTGATTTGTTATAAAAGTCAAATAAAAGATTAATTTTTTCTTGAATTTTTTCAAAATCTATATCACATTTTAGATCTTTTGAAATGTTTAATATTTTTTGGAATGAGTGCTTTTGTTTTTCATTAGTAATTTTGTAAAAATCTATAATGACAACTCCAAATAATGTTACCCAAACGTGAAATAGACCACGATTATTGAATAAATTAAATCTCTCTTTGTGTAGGTTATAAGTCATATATTCCAACAACTCAATATTATGATGAATTGAATGTAAAATGCTTTCTAAAACATTTATTCTTTCTTCAATAATTTTGTTTAATTTCATCATATTTTGAAATGCCAGCTAACGGCGTTGTGCCTAAGCCGAAGCCCAACACAACAATGCTAAATTAATTGAACAAATTTTTGATTAGAACAAATTTTCATTTACAAACTACGCTAAACAACATAGCCGAAGCGGAACATAAAACATTTTAACTGCACAAATGCCAATTGCGAAAACGCTTTCGGCTTGAGGCACTTGTTAGGCAACTTTTAATAAAACTGATGTTTTTGATTTTCTTGACCACCGCCCGATAAAAGAGCACCCATAATGCTCGATACAATAATGCCGAGTATAATTGATAAAACTATATTCCAATCTTGAATGTTATGTAAGTAATTGTATGTTAAATAACCACAACCAAGAACAACTACCCAGCCTACAAGCGGAAGCATTGTTAATAACATAATAATGACACCTAAAAATAAATAACCGGTTGTTTCCCAAAAGCTAGGTGAGTTTGCAAAATTGAGCATTATTAAAGTAGCTATTATTGCACCGCGAAAGAACATTTATACCTCATCAATTTTTTAATAATTGAATTTTTCGTTCAAACAGTATAGTTAAGACCAATAATATTGCCAAAAATATATCGACTATTTGCCAAGCGTTTTTATCAAAAGATATTTTGAGAATTGGATTTAGTAAAATAGCCGAAACAATAAATATTTGAGGAGTGAATTTAATTTTGATTTTGTAATCTATGTAAGCTAAATAAGTAAAGCCAATTGTCCCAAATATCCTTACGATCTGATAATACCAATAGGGCATTTTAAATAAGCAGAGCAACAAAGCGAATATTAAAATTGTTTTAATGATTACCTTATTCATATTTACCCAATTATAACTCCGTGTTTTAGCATAACTTCTTGAAGTTTAAGCGGAAGCATTGGTCCAGAAGTTAATAAATAGTTGAACGCTTCATCACCTAAACAATTTGTAAAAACAATCCTTGAAAACTTCATTGTCATTGAGCCATCGTAATTACCACCAAATAATGATTGAAGTACTGGTGTAAATTCATTGTACTCATTAAATCTGTGTACTCTCACTTGGCTTAGTTTGGGACCATAATCCATTGGAAGATTTCTTTGCATAATCCATTTCACGTCGTGATTTAGATAATAATTATCCATTATTGAAGGATCAACTTCATTGATAATTGCGCTATTCATTGTAACCCATTGTGAGAAAAGATATAATTCTACTTCTCTTTCTTTTTTAATTTTTATTAATGATAAAAGTTCATTCGAAGTCAGTGTAGTACATTCTATAAGTTTATCAACTGCGGAATTATTTCCAACATTACGATTATTTTTATCACCAGAATCTTTGCTTTTGAAAAAATCAAATATGCTCATTATGACTCCTTTTATTTAGTTGCCTAACGGACTTAGCTAATTTGCCGTGAAAGTAAAATAAGAATATTTATAATGGAGAAAAACATTGAAAAGTAAAATAAGCGAAAAAGCAGACCGTGATAACGGTCAAATTGAGCGGGTGGTTATAAAGAAAATTTTTGGGAGGGCAATGCAAAAAATAATTATATGGCTGTTTGAAAAATACTGTTTTGATTATTGGGTAGAACAGCAAATAGAAGAAGAGAAAAAGAAAACGATGGAGCAAAATAATTTACAGAATGATGAAGAGTTAGACGAATATTATAGTGACTTGCATAATGCACCACTAGGTGAAGCTTATTACGCTGGGAAAGAAGATGGATATAATAAAGCAATGCAAGAAAATTTTTCTTTATAACCTAATAATATACTGAATGGTTCTGCATAGCATTCCAGATATTATTCATAGGTTAATTGTCCCATTTTAATTAATTAAAAATCCCCAGAAGAAAATATCTAATTTTACTCTATATTCAAAATAAAAAAGAGTATAACTTAATACTTTCTAATAATTCATAAAGTACAAAAACTCATTTTATCTTATAATAGCACAATATTAAGAAACTTTTTAATTGTAATAGCCTGTTGTCAATGTCAAAAGCCCAAAACTTCATGTTCTCTCTCAATTGCCACTGTCAGCAGAGAGAAACACCTTTGGTTTGTGCTATTGACAATGTCAAAAGCCTAAAACATCATGTTTTCTATCAATTGCCTGATCAACGACAACTATTATTTCCGGTCAACGACAATTATTTTTCCCGATTTAATTTTGTTGTATAATTAGGAT
>NZ_JAEINV010000005.1 GCF_016342705.1 Lutibacter sp.
TATAAGTTCCTGGTTGTAAATTTGAAACTGTTAAACTATTGTTGGTAAAATTATAATTAGTTCCATTTATAGTTGCCACATACGGATGTGATGCTTGGCCTGTAATAACTATCTGACCATTGTTTTTGTTTGGACAGGTTTCACTGATGGCTGTAACTGAAAAGTTGGATGCAGGTAAACTAAAAATAGGGCAGCCTGTAGCGTTTACATTTATCCCTAACGGTGTGTTTGGACATAAATCAGATGAATTAAAAACCCCATCTTTATCATCATCATCACTTATTACAACAACTCCACAAACATCTAAGCTCCAACTATTAATCACTCCAATATCATCTGGCCCTTCATCTATTACTAATAATTGCCATTCACCATATGATTCTTCATTTAAAAATTTACTTAAACTTTCTTGAGGAATAAAAACCCCAGTAAATGGAGGCATACCTAAGTTTATAATATCAGTACCAGCATCGTCAAAAGTTGTATTATCAAAACCATCCCCTTCATCTCCAACATTTGCAGCCAATAAAACTGTTGTTCCTTTTGGACTTATTAATTTTAATGTTAAGTCACCAACCCAAGGATGTGTAATATTAACTGTTAAAATAAGATCTGTAATAATTTTATTCTGAGTAATACTTATTTTTGAACTGATCCCAACAATTGAATTATCGGGAATATTAATTGGAGTATCTGTAGAATTTATTGAATTGCAAACTTCATCAGCTGTTGTAAAATTAAAAACTGTTGAGTAAGAACTTTCACCACAATCATTTTTACTTTTAACTCTCCAAAAATATTTAGTATTTAATTGTAACAGACTTGCGCTATATTTATTTTCAACTACCGTTGCAGATTCTAATATATTTGTAAATGTGTTATCTGTTGTAACTTCAACAATATATTCTAGCGCATTTATATCTGATTGCCACGATAAATTATATGGCTTTAAAACACTAATTGCATTGTTTTCTGGCAATATTAAATTTGGAGCAGAAATAACAGATGAAAAAGCATTTAAATTAACCGAAGTAGTTTTAACCTTCGCTGTTGTAGCAGAAGTTCCTGTAACCGAAATATTAAATTCACCAATATCTCCTATATCTAATCCACTAATTACCATTTCTACTGGTGTATTATTATTTTGCGCTTTTGTTGGATTAAATGTAACGGATGATCCAGCAGGTAAATTAGTTGCTGAAAAGGTTGTTTCTTCATTAAAACCTAAGAAAGTAGTATATGTGAAATTATAAGTTACATCATTTGGCAAACAAGACTTTTTTGAAAACTCCTGAAAATTCATTACAAACTCTGAAGTTTGAATTGCTATTTTACTTGCATTAATTGCATAAAAGATATTACCTACACTTTCAATTTTTATCCTTCCTTGCGCTGTTCCTACTAACGGAGCCACAATAACATGACTTCCATTATTATCAACGTTAGACGCTAAAACTGTTGGATATGTTAATCCTCCATCTGAAGAAAATAAAATATTTACTAGGCTACAATTTACAGGTGCATTATTTGTGTTAGCCACATTCCACGTAATTGTTTGAGATGTTCCCGCATCCCAAGTTACTGAAGTAGATTGTGAAGTAACTGCAAATGGACCCGCAGTTGCATCAAATGTAATTACATTTTCTTTACTTGCCGTTTGACCTCCTCCAACAAAATTATCTCTAACGTTTACACCAAATCGCATTGTTCTTGAAACTGAAGGTAAAACCTCCCAAGTACTTTGTAAATTTCCAGCTAATACAGTTGCCACATCTGGAAAATATCTTTTCGAAGAGGTAGATGGTTTTACAGATCGAAATGCAGGTCCAACTGTAGATGTTGAAACTAGGGGATGTACAGCTATTTCAGTGTCCAATTGCTCCCAAGTATACGTTAAATTATCACCATTCGCATCTGTTGCACTTGCATTTAAAACAAAAGGTGTAGAAACAGGAATAGTATAATTTTGAAGTGCTGCTATAACAGGTACACTATTTGAAGTTGCTGTTTGTACAGCACATGTACTATTTCCTGCTGAAATATTATTCCACATTTCTCTAATACTAACTAAATGAAAATAATCATCACTAGCATTTTGAACATTTTGAGGTGTACAAATTCCTGCATACGCCATAATTGTAGATCCACTTCCAGGCTCTACAGCTGTGCTATTATTTCTGTTGGTTCCACTACAATTTCCTGCATCGCCATTAAAAGTATGATGTGCCCCAAACTGATGCCCCATTTCGTGAGCTACATAATCAATATCATACGCATCACCAATTGGACTACCTGACCCTGTAATTCCCCTTGCTTTATTAGTAGTACAAGGCGAGTTTAATTGCGCTAAACCACCACCTCCGGTACTAAATGTATGTCCAATATCATAATTACTTATACCAATCCCTGCATTTATTTTTGTTTGACTTTCATCAATCAATTTATCACTATCATCATTTGTAAAACCATCAGTGGCTGCATCTAAAAAAATTATGTTCTTGTTAGTTGCTACTAAAACCATAGTTAAAGCCACATCCCTCTCAAAAATGCCATTCACTCTTGTCATAGTTGCTACTATAGCCGATAAAATTGCTGTTTTCTTTTCGTCGTCAGTTGCTGTTGCTAAAATCCCTTGATTTGTTAAGTGAAATTGCGAATATTCTCCTGTGGTTGCAATGGCCAACCTAAAGGTTCTTAATTTACCATCATTAGCGTTTTCAGCTTTAGCACTTACATCACTTGTATTGGTTTTAACATTTTGGTTTATTTCATCAAATTTACATTCAAAAGGATCTATGGCAGGTAAATTATTTTTTGAGTACACTACATAAGAGTTGTCATTTTTTGCTTCTGGATCTATATAAACTGTAGATTCTCCATCTTTTAAAATCATTCCATGTAAACCCATTGGAGTAACAGTAAATCGAATTAAAGCATTTGAATTATGTATTCCCTTTCCTACATAAGATCTTATTGAAGGATTTTCTTTTTGAAGTTTTTCATCCATTATTGAAGCTTCAACAACAGTGTATTGTTCTAAAATACCTTCAGCATTTGGAAAACTAATTGTAACTCCATTGGAAATCTGGCTTCCTTTTCTTTGCGGTATATTTTTAAGTTTACTTTTTAATAAATCAACATTTAAACTGAACTCATTAAACTTTGTTGGAATGGTTTTTCTAATATATTTTTTCGAACTATTTTTTTTAGAGTTCCCGCCCTTTTTCCATAATTCATCAGCATTTTGCCCAGAAACTGCGACACTTAAAAAAAACAATAAAACAACACTACAAATAGTATTTAACTTCAAATTACTCATATAAACCTAATTTTAGGGGTATTTAAGACAACAAATATATCATTAATAAATAGTTTGAATACAACTTTTGTACCATTATATTGTAGTTAATATTTCACATTGCAATAAAAAAAGTACTTTTGCACACTAATTTCACTTGTTATTATTTTGAAGATATTTAAAAATATATCTACCTACAAATCCACAAATAAATCATTTGTTACCATTGGAACTTTTGATGGTGTTCATTTAGGGCATCAAAAAGTGATACAAGATTTAGTTGAAAGTGCTAAAAAAAATAATGCAACATCTGTATTACTTACTTTTTTTCCACATCCCAGAATGGTGCTTCAAAAAAATGCAACAATTAAATTAATAAATACTATTGAAGAACGTATTAAATTACTTGATAACATTGGGCTTGATGCTATAATTATTCACAAATTTTCTGATGAATTTGCAAATTTAACAGCCTTTGAATTTGTCAAAAATATTTTAGTAGACAAACTGAAGATTTCTAGATTAGTAATTGGCTACGATCATCATTTTGGGAAAGACAGAACTGGAAATTTCACTTCTTTACAAAAATTTGGTACTGAATTTAACTTCACACTTAAAGAAATTTCACAACAAGATATTAGCAATAGTACCGTTAGTTCTACCAAAATTAGAGCCGCTATAGAAAAAGGAGAAATAGAAAAAGCAAACAGCTATTTAGGGTATAATTTTATGTTAACTGGCAGTGTTGTAAAAGGTAAAAACTTAGGTGAAAAAATAGGGTTTCCAACAGCAAATATTCATATAAAAGAAACTTACAAATTAATTCCTAAAACAGGTGCTTACATTGTAAAATCTACTATTGAAAATAGCGTTGTTTTTGGCATGATGAATATTGGCTACAGACCAACTGTCAGTGGTAAAAACCAAACTATTGAAATCAATTTTTTTGAGTTACATAAAGATTTATACAATCAAATTTTAACAATTGAAGTGTTACATTTTTTACGGGATGAAATTAAATTTAACTCCATTGAGAAATTAACAATTCAGCTTAAAAAAGATAAACAAAAATCGTTAGAAATCATTCGTGGCACTTTTTTTGAAACTAATTAAGTGAAATTCATTCTTATGAAAAAAAACATCTTTTTAACACTTATTCTTTTTGCAACATTAAGTTCTTGCAAAAGTTTTAACTTTCAAATAAACGAACCGATAATGATAGATTCTTTAGATTGTCCAGAAAATGGAACGTGTAATTTAGAACTTCTTCCGAATAAATCTATTGAATTTAAATCGGATGAATTTGGGAATTTATATCCGGTTATTTCAGATGGAGATAAAACACTCTTTCAATATACTTTTCAAAAAAATCCTTTAAAAAATACCGAAGACAGCAATTATACCGAAATTATCTATGCCGAATTACCTTCTGAAATTACAGAAGTTTCAATAACTAATGAAGAACTTCAAAATGTAAAACTTTATTTTGGAAGATTGTGTTACTGCAAAGGTGCTACAGGTTATTACGCTATAAAAAATGGTGAATTTAAAATTTCAAAAGCATCAAAAGATAGCATTACTTTTAAGGTAGATTTTAAAATAACCGAAGTTCCTCAAATTATTTCAACAATACACCAAACGGTTTCTTTAAAATGATTTGAAACTAAATAGTTACTATTAGCAGCATTTTCTTAAATTTGCGCATCATTTAAAGGAAAAAAACAATGTTACAAGTAGCTTTTATTAGAGAAAACAAAGAAATTGTTTTAAAAGGTTTAGCCAAAAGAAATTTTAAAAACGCTGAAGAATTAGTTGATAAAACTATTGCTGCAGATGAAGAACGTAGAGCAATTCAAACAGAATTGGATGCAATGCTTGCCGAATCTAATAAATTATCGAAAGATATAGGAATGCTTTTCAAATCTGGAGAAACTCAAAAAGCTGATATTTTAAAGAAAAAAACAGTTCAATTAAAAGATAAATCGAAAGATTTAACTGAAAGTCTTCAAAATAAAGCGAATGAATTACAAGAATTACTGTATTTAATTCCGAACATTCCAAATGAAATTGTTCCGAATGGCGTTTCTGCGGATGATAATTTAACTGTTTTTCAAGAAGGTAAAATTCCGGTGTTACACAAAGATGCTTTACCACATTGGGAATTAGCAAAAAAATATGATATTATAGATTTTGAACTTGGAAATAAAATTGCTGGTGCCGGATTCCCAGTTTATAAAGGTAAAGGTGCAAAATTACAACGCGCTTTAATCAACTATTTTTTAGATAAAAATACTGCTGCGGGTTACGATGAAGTTCAGGTGCCGCATTTGGTAAACGAAGCTTCTGGATTTGGAACAGGTCAATTGCCAGATAAAGAAGGGCAAATGTACCACGATGCACAAGATAATTTATATTTAATTCCTACTGCTGAAGTTCCAGTAACTAATATTTTTAGAGATGTAATTTTAAAAGAAGATGAATTTCCTATCTGCAAAACTGCTTACACTCCTTGTTTTAGACGTGAAGCTGGTTCTTATGGAGCACACGTTAGAGGCTTAAACAGATTGCACCAATTTGATAAAGTTGAAATTGTACGAATTGAACACCCAAACAATTCTTATAAAGCTTTAGACTCCATGGTTAACCACGTAAAAAGTATTTTACAAGAATTAAACATGCCATATAGAATTTTACGCTTATGTGGTGGAGATATGGGCTTTACATCAGCCTTAACATATGATTTTGAAGTATTTTCAACAGCACAAGATCGTTGGTTAGAAATAAGTTCAGTATCTAATTTTGAGAATTTTCAAGCAAATCGCTTAAAACTTCGTTTTAAAAATAGTGAAGGCAAAAGCGAATTAGCACATACTTTAAACGGAAGTTCTTTGGCATTACCACGCGTTTTAGCTGGTTTATTAGAAAACTGCCAAACACCTGAAGGTATAAAAATACCTAAAGTTTTAGTGCCTTATTGTGGATTTGATTTAATTAATTAGACTGAACAGCTATTAATAATTTTTTATAATAGTTCATTTCAATTAACGCATCAAAATATGCATTGATTTGACCTTTTTTCATAAATTTTATAGCTTTCTTTTTTGCTGTTTCGTAGTGTTTGATTAAGTCGTTCATTTTAATAAAATTTAGTTGTTTTATATTGTTAAGACAATTTCCGTGCCAAAATGTAACAGCGCCTAGTTCAAAATAACTTGTATTTATAAAAACTTTAACACTTGTTTGTGCTATATTTGATTGATAAACTATAGATAATGCGCTATTTATTTTTCATATTTTTTTGTTGTTTTTCTCTGCAATTTCAAGCACAGGAACAACAATTAGCATTTCAATATTTACGAAATGGTGACTATGAAAAAGCAGCAGCATTATACAAACCTTTACACGAAGAAAACCCTTACAATTCTATTTATTTAAACTATTTAATTGACTGTTATCAACAATTACAACAATTTGATACTGCTAATGAAGTTATAACTAAACAAATTAATACTTTAAAAAATCAGCAATATTTATTTATTGAAATTGGTTACAATTATCAATTACAATATTTACCAGAAAAGGCAGAGGAATTTTACAAAAAAGCGCTTAACGCAATAAATGAAACTCCAAATTTAGGTTACATTGTAGGTAAAACATTTCAAGATAATCATTTGTTAGATTATGCCCTATTAGCTTATAAAAAAACGATGGAATTAATTCCAAAAGCAAACTACAATTTTCAAATTGCTTTAATTTATGGTGAAAAAGGTGAAATTGAAAATATGTTTAATACATATTTAGATATGATTTTAATTAATGATACGTATTTACCTACTTCAAAAAGTTATATGGGAAGGTTTATAACAGATGATTCAGAAAATGAAAATAATCTTATACTTAAAAAAATATTAATAAAACGTCTTCAAAACAATCCCATAACAAGTTGGAATCAATTATTAAGTTGGCTTTTTATGCAGCAAAAAGAATATGAAAAAGCACTAATTCAAGAAAAAGCTATTTTTAAAAGAAATGAAGCTGGTTTAGAAAACATTATTGAAATTGGTAAAATTGCTTTTGAAAACAAATCTTACGAAGCTTCAAAAAATTGTTTCCATTTTGTATTGGAAAATATTTCAAATCTAGAAACAGAATTAACTGCAAAATTGTACTTACTAGAAATTGATATGAAAACAAACGCTTCAAATGAAAGCATTGAAAATCAGTTTCAACAATTATTTTTACAATATGGAAAAACTAAAAACACTATTGGAATACAAGCTATTTATGCCGAATTTTTAGCTTTCAAAAAGAATGAGCCTGAAAAAGGAATTGACGTACTTAAAGATGCTTTAAAAATACCTATTAATGAATTTCAAACTGGCTATTTAAAAACAAAATTGGCTGATATTTTAGTGTTTACTGGTAAATTTAATTCAGCTTTAATTTATTATACACAAGTTCAGAACGACCTAAAAAATCATACAATCGGACAAACTGCGCGTTTTAAAATTGCACAAACCTCTTATTTTAAAGGTGATTTTGAATGGGCACAATCGCAATTAAAAGTACTAAAAAACTCAACGTCGCAATTAATTTCGAACGATGCTTTAGACTTAAATTTGTTAATTACAGATAATGCCGTAAAAGACAGTTTAAAAATAGCTTTAAAAACCTATGCTAAAGCCGATTTATTAGCTTTTCAAAATAAAAACCAACAAGCAATTGATACTTTGCAAGTTATTTTAAACAACTATAAAGGTCACCCAATTGAAGACGAAGCTTTATTTAAACAAGCGCAACTTTTTGAAAAAACAAATCAGTTCTCAAGCGCTGAACAAAATTATTTAAAAATAATATCCATTAATAATGATGATATTTTAGCCGATGATGCGCATTATTTTTTAGCAGAATTGTACTTAAATAAATTACAAAATATAGAAAAAGCCAAAGAGTATTACCAAAAAATTATATTTGAATATCCATCTAGCATATTTTTAGTAGATGCTCGAAAAAAATTCAGAAATTTACGAGGAGACAACATTAATTAAAGCACCTCAAATTATAATAATATTAAATAAAAACACAAAAATGTACATATACAACGTAACAACTAATGTAGATGAATCTATTCACGATGAATGGCTTAATTGGATGAAATCAAAACATATTCCTGATATGTTAGCCACCGGTAAATTTACAGTTGCAAAAATGAATTTAGTTTTAATTGATGAAGAAATGGGTGGCTCAACATATGCAGTTCAATATTCAACGGATAGTATTGAAACACTTCATAAATATTACAAAGAAGATGCACCAAAATTACGCGATGAAGCCATGAATTTATTTAAGGATAAAATTGTTGCATTTAGAACTGAATTAAAAGTTATTAACGAACAATTTAGTACAAGTATAAACAACTAATTTTATGAGTGTAAAAGCAAAAAAACACCTAGGTCAACATTTTTTAACGGATGAATTAATTGCACAACAAATTGCAGATAGTTTAATAGGAACTAACTATAAAAATGTGTTGGAAATTGGTCCGGGAATGGGTGTTTTAACAAAATACTTGCTTAAAAAAGATTTTACAACGCACGTTATTGAAATTGATACCGAATCGGTTGAATATTTAAAAGCACATTATTTAAATTTAGCTGAAAGAATAATTTCTAAAGATTTTTTAAAAATTAATATATCTGAATTTTTTGGTGAAGAACAAGTAGCTATTATTGGAAACTTTCCTTACAATATTTCAACACAAATTGTTTTTAAAACATTAGAAAACAGGCATCAAATTCCAGAATTTGCTGGAATGTTTCAAAAGGAAGTTGCTTTAAGAATTGCTGAAAAAGAAGGCAGCAAAGTATATGGGATTTTATCGGTTTTAACACAAGCTTTTTATGATGTTGAATATTTATTTACGGTTCCTCCAACGGTTTTTAATCCGCCTCCAAAAGTAGATTCTGGCGTAATTAGATTGGTGAGAAAAGAAAATTACACACTTCCTGTTGATGAAAAATTGTTTTACAAAGTGGTAAAAACAGCCTTTCAACAAAGAAGAAAAACCTTACGCAACAGTTTAAAAACTTTGAATTTATCGGATAATTTAAGAGAAGATACTATCTTTGCCAAACGCCCAGAGCAATTATCTGTTCAGGAATTTATCAATCTCACTTCAAAAATAGAGAACGATGCCATTTGAAATTACCAATGAATATATTCAACAAATTCAACAATTAATTGCTGAAGATAATGAAGATGCACTGCTAACACTGTTAGAAGAAGTGCATTATGCCGATATTGCTGAAATAATTGAAGAAATTGAATATTCTGAGGCTATTTACATCATTAAATTATTAGAAAGCGATGTAACTTCTGAAATTATTGCCGAATTAGATGAAGATACACGTGAAAATATTTTAAAAGGACTTTCATCAAAAGAAATTGCAGAAGAATTATCAGAACTAGATACCGATGATGCTGCCGATATTATTTCTGAACTTTCCGACAAGCAAATAAAAGAGGTAATTTCTCATATTGAAGATGAGGAGCACGCCAAAGACATCATTGAACTTTTAAGGTATGATGAAGATACTGCGGGAGGTTTAATGGCAAAAGAGTTAGTGAAAGTTAACGAAAACTGGAACGTACTAACTTGTGTAAAAGAAATGCGTGCGCAAGCAGAAGAAGTTTCTCGCGTACATTCAATCTATGTGGTAGATGATAACAATATTTTAAAAGGTCGTTTATCATTAAAAGATTTATTAACAACCTCAACAAAAACGGCCATAAAAGATGTTTTTATTAAAAAAGTAGACTCGGTAACTGTTAATGATGATGCGGAAGATGTTGCTAAAATTATGCAAAAATACGATTTAGAAGCAATTCCGGTTGTTGATGAATTAGGTCGTTTAGTTGGTAGAATTACTATTGATGATATTGTAGACGTAATAAAAGAAGAAGCCGAAAAAGATTACCAAATGGCCGCAGGTATTTCGCAAGATGTAGAAGCCGATGATACCATTTGGGAATTAACAAAAGCACGGTTACCTTGGTTAATTTTAGCATTGTTTGGTGGTTTTGTAAGTGTTTCCATTTTAGGCGGATTCGCAACTGCTATGATAAAATATAAAGAGCTTTTCTTTTTTACACCATTAATTGCAGCAATGGCTGGAAATGTAGGTGTGCAATCTTCAGCAATTATTTTACAAGGTTTAGCCAATGATAGTTTAAAAGGTTCTTGGTGGAAAAGGCTTATAAAAGAAGTTTCTTTAAGCTTATTAAATGGTTTTGTTCTTGCGGCACTTTTAATGTCAGCAGGAATGTTTTTTCTAGGTTTTGATATTAAAGTTGGACTTACCGTAGCTATTTCTTTAGTTTCCGTAATAATAATTGCCTCCATAATTGGAACTTTTGTTCCTATAATTTTAGATAAAAGAGGAATTGATCCTGCGTTAGCTACTGGTCCTTTTATTACTACCAGTAATGATATTTGTGGGATTTTAATCTACTTTTGGATTGCCAAATTAATTTTAGGCTTCTAAATTATTTGGGCATTTCACGCTGTGTCAGGCTTTTCACACTCGCTTTCTAATTGTTTTTCAACAATTAAAAGAGCTCAAACAAATGCTTCAATCCTTAATGCAAAACAACCTTTTAAAATTGCATTTTTTTAAACAAATCCCATAAAACAACACCAACACTCACCGAAATATTTAAAGAATGTTTGGTTCCCAATTGTGGAATTTCAACACAATAATCAGAAGCAGAAACTACTTTTTGCTGAACTCCTTTTACTTCATTTCCAAAAACTACCGCATATTTTTTATTCAATTCAATGCTAAAATTTTGCAACATCGTACTGTTTTCGGCCTGTTCAATAGATGCAACAATAACACCCTCTTTTTTTAACTTTTCAACCAAAGCCAAGGAATCTTCCACATATTCCCAATCAACAGATTCTGTTGCTCCCAAAGCCGTTTTATGAATGTCCTTATGTGGCGGTTGCGCCGTAATTCCACAGAGGTATATTTTTTCAATTAAAAAAGCATCACTAGTTCTAAAAACCGAACCAATATTGTTTAAACTTCTAATATTATCCAACACCACAATTAAAGGAATTTTAGTTGTTCCTTTAAATTCTTCAATAGTTGGCCTGCCTAATTCGCTATTTTTTAATTTTCTCATAAATTCGTTTATCTTTAAAACGGAATAATTAACTTCGCAAAACTAACTTAATTTCCTATAAAATTGGCAGCAAAAAAAGAGAAAGTCACACCATTAATGAAACAATACAACGCAATTAAGGTAAAATACCCTGATGCAATGTTGCTATTTAGAGTGGGCGATTTTTATGAAACTTTTGGAGAAGATGCAAAAAAGGCTTCTAAAGTTTTAGGAATTATTTTAACAAAACGTGGCGCAGGAAGTGAAACTGAAACTGCACTAGCTGGTTTTCCGCATCACTCCTTAAACACCTATTTACCAAAATTAGTAAAAGCAGGAATGCGTGTTGCTATTTGCGATCAGCTAGAAGACCCAAAAATGACGAAAACCATTGTAAAACGTGGTGTAACGGAATTGGTAACGCCAGGTGTTGCTTTAAATGATGAAGTATTACAATCCAACACCAATAATTTTTTAGCAGCTATTCACTTTGGAAAAAAACATTTAGGAGTTTCATTTTTAGATGTATCAACAGGGGAATTTTTAACGGCACAGGGGAATACAGAATATATAGATAAGTTGTTACAGAACTTTAACCCAAGTGAGGTTTTGGTTCAAAAACAATATAAAAATAAGTTTAAAGAACTTTTTGGTGATCGCTTTTATACTTTTTATTTAGAAGATTGGATTTTTCAGGAAACCTATGCGATGGAAACCTTAACCAATCATTTTAAAGTAAAAACGTTAAAAGGTTTTGGTGTTGATGAATTAAATGAAGGAATTATTTCATCAGGTGCCGTGCTATATTATTTATCCGAAACGCAACATAATAAACTGGAACATATTTCCGTAATTAACCGTATTTCTGAAGATAATTATGTGTGGATGGATCGTTTTACCATCCGTAATTTAGAATTGTACAATTCAACTTCGGTAAATGCAGTAACGCTTTTAGATGTTATTGATAAAACCATTTCGCCAATGGGCGGACGTTTATTAAAACGCTGGCTTGCATTGCCTTTAAAAGACATTAGCAGAATAAAAAAACGACACGATATTGTAAAATATTTAATAGATAATGATGACTTTTTTGAGTTAACAACCTTTCAAATTAAACAAATTAGTGATATTGAGCGTTTGGTTTCTAAAGTTGCAACCGGAAAAGTAAATCCGCGTGAAGTTGTATTGCTTAAAAATTCCTTAAATGCTATTATTCCAATAAAAGAAGCTGCTGAAAAAAGTGATAACGAAAGTTTAAAAATAATTGGCGAACAATTACAAAACTGCAATACGCTTCGTGAAAAAATAACAAAAACTTTAAACGAAGATGCACCAGTAAATATTAACAAAGGAGATGCAATTGCCGAAGGTGTTTCAAAAGAATTGGATGATTTAAGAGCTATTTCAACCAAAGGAAAAGATTATTTAGATGCTATGTTGGCTCGCGAAATTGAGCGTTCTGGAATTACATCATTAAAAATAGCATTTAATAATGTTTTTGGTTATTATATTGAAGTTAGAAACACACATAAAGATAAAGTACCTGCCGATTGGATTCGCAAACAAACTTTGGTAAGTGCTGAGCGTTATATTACTGAAGAATTAAAAGAATACGAAACCAAAATTTTAGGTGCAGAAGAAAAAATTGGGAAACTTGAAAGTGAATTATTTGCAGAGTTAATCAGTAATTTAATAGATTATATTCAACCAATACAATTAAACGCACAACTTATTGCGCAAATAGATTGTTTATGTTCCTTTGCGCAAATTGCCAAACAACACAATTATGTACGTCCACAATTGGATGAAAGCACCGATTTAGAAATAAAAAATGGTCGCCATCCTGTTATTGAAAAGCAATTACCCATTGGTGAAGAATACATTGCAAATGATGTTGTTTTAAATACGCATCAACAGCAAATTATTATGATTACAGGACCGAATATGAGTGGTAAATCGGCTATTTTACGTCAAACCGCTTTAATTGTTTTATTGGCGCAAATGGGAAGTTATGTTCCTGCTCAAAATGCTCGAATTGGAATAGTCGATAAAATTTTTACACGTGTTGGTGCCAGTGATAATATTTCTATGGGCGAATCTACTTTTATGGTAGAAATGAACGAAACTGCTAGTATTTTAAATAATATTTCGGACAGAAGTTTGGTGTTGTTAGATGAAATTGGACGCGGAACAAGCACATACGATGGAATTTCAATAGCTTGGGCAATTGCAGAATATTTACACGAACATCCTTCAAAAGCAAAAACATTATTTGCTACACATTACCACGAATTAAATGATATGACCAATACTTTTGATCGTATTAAAAACTTCAACGTTTCGGTAAAAGAATTAAAAGATAAAGTTATTTTCTTACGTAAATTAGTTCCTGGAGGAAGCGAACATAGTTTTGGTATTTATGTAGCTAAACTAGCAGGAATGCCGAGTTCTGTTATTCATAGAGCAACAAAAATGCTGAAGCAATTAGAAAAAAATCATACCAATTCAGAAGTAAAAGAAACATTAAAAAATGCCGCTGAAAATGATATGCAATTAAGCTTTTTTAAGTTAGACGATCCTTTATTGGAAAATATAAAGGAAGAAATACTATCAACAAATATTGACACGCTTACACCAATTGAAGCTTTAATGAAATTGAATGAAATAAAAAGAATGTTAGTAAAGAAATAGTTATTGCTTCTAAACAAGAAGCTATTTAATACAAACTTTCTTTAACATTTTTTTGACATATTTTTTAATTACCTTTGTTTATTCTAAAGTTTAAAAACATGTATTTATTTATTAGTGGTGCTGAAATATTTGTTGTTTTAATTATCGCTGTTATGTTATTTGGCGCTGATAAACTTCCCGAAATTGCTAGAGGATTAGGGCAAGGTATGAGACAAATAAAGGATGCAACAAATGATATTAAAAGAGAAATTCAGAATAGTGCTGAAAAACATAATATTGATGTTGACCTTGCTGCAAAAGTAAGAAATGAAATTAGTAAAGTAACTGATAATGTTGAGGATATAACACAACCCGTTAAAAAAATTAAAGACAAAATTATTGATGACATTACTGGGCCAATAAAAAGAAACTTGTAATATTGGATCTATTAAATTCGCTTATTAATTACGACAAAGAATTACTGCTTTTTCTGCATTCAAAAGGAGCTACTCCGTGGGATGAGTTTTGGATATTTATCACCAATCCTTTATATTGGATTCCTTTATTTTTTATATTATTTTATGTTGGTTTTAAAGCTTTTGGCTTTAAAAAAGCTATTATTATAGCAATATTTACAGCATTAAGTGCCGCTTTTTCTTTATTAATTGTACATTTTATAAAAAATTATGTAGAACGCCTTAGACCTATAAATGACTTGAGTGTTAATGAATCTATTAGGGTATTAATTGAAGCACACGATTTTAGTTTTGTTTCTGGCCATTCTACAGTATCATTCACGGTTGCTTTTTTAACATTTTGGATATTGAAAAAACACTACAAATTTGCTTCGCTTATATTTTTATTTCCAATATTATTTGCATACAGTAGACTATATTTAGCGGCTCACTATCCATTAGATATTTTATTTGGAATGCTTTTAGGTTTTAGTATTGCATTCTGTTTTTACAAAATATTAAATAAATTTTTCCTTAAAAATTAAACAGTTTTTACTCTACTAATTGTTAAACCATCTCTAATTGGCAATAAAACTGTTTCAATTCTTTTATCATTATTTAATAATTTATTGTAAGCTAATAATTCTAAAGTATCCATATCATTTGGCTTAACATCTTCAATTACTTTTCCGCTCCAAAGTACATTATCTGATAAAATAATACCTCCTGGATTCATTTTTTCAATAATTAATTGAAAATAATTACTGTAATTCACCTTGTCAGCATCTATAAATACCAAATCAAACTTTTTATTGATGGTTGGAATAATTTCTAACGCGTTCCCTATTTCTTGTTTAATTTGATTTTTATATTCTGAAGCATCAAAATATTTCTTGCAAATAGCTTCTAATTCCTCATTTTTATCAATGGTAATTAGCGTTCCATCTTTTTGTAAACCTTCAGCCAAACACAATGCAGAATAACCTGTATAGGTTCCTATTTCTAATATGCTTTTAGGATTTATTATTTTTGAAATTATAGATAAAATTCTTCCTTGATAAGCACCACTTAGCATTCTTGGATTTAATACCTTCTGCCAAGTTTCTTTATTTAATTGTTGTAAAAGCAGTGGTTCATTTTGAGAATGACTTACCACGTAATCGTCTAATTTTTCAGGTAAAAATTTCATTATTTTTATTTAAAAAAGTAAAAAGGCTATTTAAAAAGAATTGAAAACCATCATTCTGAACTTAATTCTTATAATCAACATACAAATAATCAACAATTATAAGTACCTCAACAAGGAAAGGTTGATGAAAATTTCACTTTTTAAATAGCCTTTTTTATATTATTATATTTAAATTTTTGTTTTCAATTCCTGCTCCATTTGCTTCTTTTCCTGCTCACACAAACACATTTTTTGCTTATTTAAATCGGTTTTATGTTTTTCAATACATTTAGTAATTATTCCATTTTGTTTGGAATAAAGACCGCATTTTTTACATAAAATTAAATGAATATTTAGTTTTATAATTTCCCAAAAAGATGCCTGCTTATATTGGCTTTTATCACAAATTGTGGTTGCTTCGTTACACGTTAATTTCATTTGTACTTTCTTTAATTTTTAAACCAATTATCTTCCATACATTTTCTGAGTTGTGTTCTGGCTCTGTGAATTATTACCCAAAGATTTGACGAAGTAATTTCTAACTCCTTACAAATATCATCTGTTTCAAGCTGTTCAATAGTTTTCATTCTAAATACCATTGCATATTTTTCTGGTAAGCCATTTATACATTTTTCCAATACAACACTTAACTCTTCATTCTCAATGTTTTTTTCTATTTCATTATTCCAAGATGATGGAACTCGCTCTTCAATCCAATCACCTTCTCTTTCGCCATCAGCATAAAAATTCATTTTAACTTCAGCTTTTCCTTTTGTTGAATTTATTTTTCGATAATAATCAATAATTTTTCTTTTTAAAATAGCAACCAACCAAGTTCTTTCGCTTGCCAACCCTTGAAAGTTATCCATCGCTTTTAACCCCGCAAAAAAAGTATCTTGTACTAAATCTTTTGCTAAATCATGATTGTTTATTCTACCTATAGTAAAATTGTACAAATAATCGGCGTGAAGTTTCACCCATTTATCAGGGCTCAATTGGTGTTTTTCTTTTGACATTCGTTAATATTACTTTTGTCTTAATTTATTTAGAGTTATTATAATTTATAGATTGAACTATTTATTAATTATAATTTTGATGCGTAAGTGCTTAAAAGTGCAAATAATTTTTTTCTGTCTATTGGTTTAGATAAATACTCATCAAATCCGTTTTTTAAGGCCGTTTCTTTATCTGATTCCATTGCAAAAGCAGAAAGTGCGATAATTGGTATATTTGGATTGAATTTTTTTATTTCATGCATAGCTTCAATACCATTCATAATTGGCATTTTTATGTCCATAAAAATCAGCCCAATATCTTTATTAGATTTTGCCAAATCAACAGCTTCCTGACCATTAAATGCCTCAAGAATATTTATTTTTGAGTTAGAAAAAAGCTCATTCATATAAAGCATATTATATTCCTCATCCTCTGCTATTAGAATTGTAAGTTCCATATTTTCGATTGGTATTTGTGTGGTTTTTTGTTCTACAACTGATATTATTGGCTTTGCCTTAGATTTTAAATAAGGAATTGTAAAATAAATTGATGTTCCTTTTTTGTTAGAGTCTATCCAAATTTGTCCACCAAATAATTCAACAAATTTTTTAGATATCGCTAAACCTAATCCTGTCCCTTTACTTTGTTTACTTAAATTTAAGTTTGCTTGCATAAATCTGTCAAAAATTACAGAATGCAATTCTTTATCTATACCAACTCCAGTATCTTTTACATAAAACAATAAAGTTTCATTATCTTTTAATTCATATCCAAATTCAACACCACCTTCTTCCGTAAATTTAAAAGAATTTGACAATAAATTTGTTAATATTTGATTCAATTTTGGACCATCTATTTCAATAAAACTTTTTGCACTATCTAAACCTTTGCTAACTTTTAAATTTAAGTTATGATCCTTTGCAATTTGCTTGTAAAACTCATGTAAATCATCAATTAAATGGTTAATATTTGTACTTTGATAATTTAATTTTACTACACCTGCCTCAATTTTAGAAATATCTAATATATCATTTACAATAGCAAGTAACCGCTTACTACTATTTACTACTATATTAGCATATTTTTTTCTATCAAAATTTGATAACTCCGGATTTAAAAATAATTCTGAAAACCCAATAATACCATTCATTGGTGTTCTAATTTCATGACTCATATTGGCTAAAAAAGAAGATTTCAGCTTATCAGATTCTTGGGCCTTTATCAATGCTTTTTTAAGTTCGTCTTCACTGTTTTTTCTTTGTATAGTTATACTTATTTGATCAGCAACAAATTCCAGTAATTGTAAATCATCTTGATGGTATGCATTAATATTACTGTAACTTTGAACAGCTATAGCGCCAATAATTTTATCTTGAATTTTTAGAGGTACTCCAACCCAAATTTCGGCTTCCTCACCCACTAAATCTACTATTCCAAGATCTATAAGTTGTTTATGTTGTTGGTTAGAAACCATTAACGGTTTTCCAGATTTTATTACATAACCTGTTAAACTTTTTTCAGCAGGAAACTCAATTAAGTCTTCCTTTTCATCAACCATTACTGGCATTTTTATCATATCTGTACTTTCTTCATAAAGCGCTATATAAAAATTGCTAGTGTCAATAATTTTATGAAGTTCTTCTTTAATAAATAAACTAAATTCATTAAAATCATCTATTGCAGATGCTCCTTTGGAAATATTATATAATACATTTTCAAGTTCCTCTTTCTTTACTCTATCTGAAATATCTATTACTACGGCATGTATAGTTGTTGAATTATCAATATCTTCTATTTTTGTTAAGGTTACTTCCGCCGGAAAAACCTCACCGTTTTTACGTTTATGATACCATTTAAATCTATTAAAACCTTTTTCAACGGCTATACTTATTACTTTTTCAGCTTTAATAAATGAGTTTCTTTCGTCCTTTTGAAATTCAGGCGATAGTTCTGATGGATGTAACTTTAATAAATCTTCTTTATTTTTAAAACCAAACATTTTTAAGGTTGCCTCATTACAATCTGAAAATAATCCGTTTTTAAGCACCATTACGGAGTCTACTGATTTTTCAAAAATATCTTTATACTTTTTTTCAGACTTTTCAAGAAGTTTTTTAGCTTTTACCCGCTCTGTAATGTCATCAACCATACAGGCAACTCCAATTGTGTTGTTTTTAGCATCTTTAAGAGTAACGCTATACCAATCGCAAGTTATTATTTTACCGCTTTTTGTAATATTTTGGTTTGTATGCCTGAATCTATCACTTTCAATTAATGAGGTTTCTCTTATAGTTTTCATTTCATTTAACAAATGCGGTGGCGTTAGTAAATCTTTATTAGATTTCCCTTTTACCTCTGCTGAAGAATATCCAAAAATACGTTCTGCTGCATCATTCCATTCAATAATATTAAAATCTAAATCCCAAATTATGGATGCCAAAGGAGTATTATTGAATAAGTGTTTTAATCGTTGACTACTTTCAAAAAGTAATTCTTCAGTTTTTTTTCGTTCAGTAACATCTTCGGCTAAAGATGCAATACCTGTAATATTACCATAAGAGTCTTTTAGTGTTACATTATACCAATCGCAAATAATTATTTTACCGTTTTTGGTTTTATTTTTATTGGTACTTCTATAACCTCCTTTGTCATTTATTAAATTTTCCCAAATAGCTTCTACTTTGGTAAATGTGTCTTTTAATAACAATAACTCATTCACATGCTTTCCAATTGCTTCAGCTGCTGTATAGCCAAATATTCTCTCCGCAGATGAATTCCACTCTAAAACATTAAAATTATAATCCCAAATTATAGATGCTAATGGAGTATTATTAAATTGCTCTTTTAATTGTTGGTTACTTTTAAAAAATAAATCTTCGGTGTTTTTTTGCTCCGTATAATCTTCAACTATCCCTTGAATATGAGTTATTTCATTCTGTTCATTTCTAATAACATCAATATTAGGTTTAATCCACTTTATAGTTTTATCTTTTGTATAAACTCTAAAAGGTTTAGGCTTTATAGTTATTAAATTACTTTTTATTAGTTTAAAAATTTCGTTTCGTATATAACTTAAATCTTCAGGGAATACTGTGTCATGTATTTTTACACTTCCATTTAAAAAATCTTCTTGACTATACCCAAATAATTTTTCGGCATTTTCTGAGGCAAAAACAACTGGAAAATCTCTTTCATTCTTACATAGAATAGCAACGGAAGAACTTTTATTTATAATATTATACGCTTCCCTAATTATGTTTTCATTATGTTTTTTTTCGGTTATTTCATGAAAAAACACCATCAAACCCTTTTTTGAAGGTATAATTCTATTTTCAAACCATCTATTCCAAGGTTTAAAATAGTTTTCAAAACTAATTGGTTTGTTTGTTTTTATTGCAATTTGAAAATTATCATAAAATATGTCACCTTCTTTTTCTGGATACTCTATCCAAATATTTTTACCCAACAAATAATCTACACTCCTACCTAATAAATCTGCTGCTCTTTGGTTTAAATAAACATAATTGGCATTTGAATCTAAAAGTATAAATCCTTCTTTTATACTTGAAATAGTATCTGACAACAAGTCTTTTGTTAAATTAATTTCATGTTCTGCTAAAACACTTTCTGTAACATCTTGCGCAATTCCAATTATTTTAACAATTTTACCATCCTCAACAATAACACTTCTTTTTTCGGTTAAATATTTTAACTTATTGTTGCTTGTAATAATTCTATAATTTAACTGCTGATTGGTGTTTTTTAATAAATGTTCTAACGAAAAATTACAAACCACCGCTCTATCATCTTCATGTATAAATGATTCAAAAAACGATAAAGAAGGCTCAATTGATTGTGGTTCAATTTCAACCATATTAAAAGCTTCATCAGACCAATGAGTTTCATTTGTTTTAAAATTATAAAACCAACTTCCTAATTTTGCAATGGACTGAGATTGTTTGTAGCGACTTTCGCTTTCCTTTAATTTATTTCTAATTTTTACCTTTTCAGTAATGTTTTCAATAGATATCACTACATTTTCAAGAGATGCTATACTGTCATTTGCTACTTTAAATCTTATTAAAATATCAAATTCTTCACCCTCAATTGTTTTGTTTACCGTTTCTAATTCCGTTTCCGTTCTACCTAACAAAACATCTACAATTAATTTTGCAAATCCTGCATTAGATTTTTCGGTAAAAACAATGTTTAAATTATTTAATAAGTCTTTTTTACTTTTGGCTTTATAGAGTTGTACGGCAGTTTTATTTACATCTTTAATAGTAACTAGTGAAGCTAATTCTGGTATAAGGTGAGGGTTTTTGTTTAATAAGTCTATTAAATTAGTATTATGTTCCTTCAGTTTATTTTCAATAAATAATTTAGCTTTTGAAAAATCTTCAATCCACAATGCAATTGGAGCATATTCAAAAAAATTAAAATAATTAAAGTTTAAACTCTCATCATTCGAACCATTAGTAATAATTCTTTCCTTCATTTTATTAATTTATGGGGTTTAAATTATAAATATACTAAATATTTGTAGGATTTTACTTGTTGAAAAACTTAAAGTTTAGGATTAAAATTCCTAATTATTTGTTGGTAGGGAAATTGTAAATGAAGAACCTTTTAAAATTTCACTTTTTACAGAAATTTTTCCTTCATGTTTTTTTACAATTTTTTGTGCAATTGGCAAGCCTAAACCAATACATTTTACTTTATCTTCTGAATAGGTATTAACAACGCTAAACTCATTAAAAATAAACGACAAATCCTTTTCTTCAAGCCCAATGCCATTATCCGATATGCTAATAATTAAATTAGGGTTTTCATGAACTATCTCAACTTCAATTTCTGTATTTTCTTTTGAATAGCGAATCGCATTATTCAATATATTTAAAATTGCAATTTCAAGTTCATTCTTATCAAACTTAAATTCAATAACAGCTAATGGTATATGCTTTTTTATACGAATGCTTTTTTTATTGGCTAAAACTTCTGCTTTTTCAATTACAGCATTTATAAAATTATTAAAATTATATGCTAAAAAAGTAAACTTTAAATCAGGTTGTTGATATCTCGCATATTCCGCCAGTTTATTCAAAAAATTCAAAGAAAACTCGGCCGAATTTTTAATAATTTCAATATGACTTTTTAGTTTATCTGGGTTGTAATTTGGTAATCCTTCCAAAATCATTTCTGAAAATGAGAACGACACACCAACTGGATTTTTTAAATTATGAATAAGCTTTTTAAAAATTAAATTATTTAGGTCAACTACCTCGTTTAATTCGTTGTTTTTATTCTTTAGTTTTAGGCTTAATTCAATAATTTTTTCTTCTAGTTCATCCGTGTAATATTGCAACTCTTTAATCTCTTTTTTCAAAATAACATATCTTTTTACGGTAAATTTAAATGTATTACAGTAATAATTCAAATTTTTATATAAATATTATAATTCTAGCGCATCAAAACCTATAAATTGAACATTCTTTTTATAGCAATGTTTTTTCATTACTTTTACCGTTACTTATAATAATACACAAAAAATGTCGACTGCAAAAAAAGACTATAAGAGAATTACTACCAAAAGTTTGGTGGAAATGAAAAAAAATGGTGAAAAAATTGCCATGCTAACAGCCTATGATTACACCATGGCAAAAATTTTAGACAATGCTGGTGTAGATATTCTTTTGGTTGGTGATTCTGCTTCAAATGTAATGGCTGGTCATGAAACAACTTTACCAATTACTTTAGATCAAATGATTTACCACGCAAGCTCTGTAATTAGAGCTATTGACCGCTGTTTGGTAGTGGTAGATTTACCTTTTGGAAGCTATCAAGGAAACTCACGTAGTGCGCTTGATTCTGCCATAAGAATTATGAAAGAATCTGGTGGACACGCAGTGAAACTAGAAGGTGGAAACGAAATTAGAGAATCTATTTCTCGTATTTTAACAGCCGGAATTCCTATAATGGGACATTTAGGTTTAACACCACAATCTATTTATAAATTTGGATCTTATACAGTAAGAGCAAAAGAAGAAGAAGAAGCTGAAAAATTAAAAGAAGACGCTTTGTTATTAGAAGAATTAGGTTGTTTTGCAATAGTATTAGAAAAAGTTCCAGCAAAATTAGCCAAAGAAGTTGCAGAAAGTATTTCAATTCCTGTAATTGGAATTGGCGCAGGAAATGGTGTTGACGGTCAAGTATTAGTAACACACGATATGTTGGGAATGACACATGAATTTCACCCACGTTTTTTACGTCGTTATTTAGATTTATATTCTGAAATGACAACAGCCTTTGAAAATTACGTTACCGATGTAAAAAGCAGTGATTTCCCTAACGATAATGAACAATATTAAATGAAAATACTTCTTATAGATACCAATCATAGTATTTTAAAAGCTGGTTTAGAAAAATTAGGCTGTATTTGTGACGAAGATTATACTTCTTCAAAAGAAAAAATTGAAGAAAAAATAAGCAATTATAACGGTATTGTAATAAGAAGTAGATTTGATATAGATCAACATTTTATAAATAAAGCCACCAACCTTAAATTTATTGCTCGTGTTGGTGCAGGGATTGAAAGTATTGATGTTGATTATGCCAAAACAAAAGGAATTCATTTAATTTCATCTCCAGAAGGAAATAGAAATGCTGTTGGAGAACACGCACTTGGAATGATTTTATCTTTATTCAACAATATTAAAAAAGCCGATTTAGAAATCCGTCAAGGGAAATGGTTACGTGAAGCAAACAGAGGAATTGAACTAGAAGGCAAAACAGTTGGAATTATAGGTTACGGAAACATGGGAAAAGCCTTTGCCAAAAAACTAAAAGGTTTTGATGTTGAAGTTATTTGTTATGATATAAAAGAAGGTGTTGGTGATGAAAATTGCAAACAAGTAACATTGACTGAATTACAAGAGAAAGCAACTGTTTTAAGTTTGCACACACCATTTAATGAATTATCTTATAAAATGGTAAATACTAGTTTTATTTCAAAATTCAAAAAACCATTTTATTTAATAAACACTGCTAGAGGATCTGCCGTTGTAACAAATGACTTAGTTGAAGCACTTATAAATAAAAAAGTGTTAGGCGCTTGTTTAGATGTGTTGGAATACGAAAAATTATCTTTTGAAAATTTATTTGAAAACGATATTTTACCGGAAGCGTTCAGCTATTTAATAAAAGCTGATAATGTATTATTATCGCCACATATTGCTGGTTGGACAGTGGAATCTAAAGTTAAATTAGCCCAAGTAATTGTTGATAAAGTGCAAACTACTTTTTTTGAAGAAAATAGTATTGAAGAAAAAACAACAACTAAAAGAGTTACCGGAATTGGTGGATTATTTTTTAAAACCGAAAATCCAACTGAATTAAAAGAATGGTATAAAAAACATTTAGACTTTAATGTAGATGATTACGGATGTACTTTTTGGTGGAAAAACAACAATAACAAACCCGCAAGTACGCAATGGAGTCCTTTTAAAAGTGACACCACTTATTTTTCTCCTTCAAAAAAAGACTTTATGTTTAACTATAGAGTTGAAAATTTAGTAGATTTATTAGTGCAATTAAAAAATGAAGGCGTCACCATTGTTGGAGAAATGGAAGCATACGAATACGGTAAATTTGGTTGGATTTTAGACCCTGAAGGTAATAAAATTGAACTTTGGGAGCCAATTGATAGTGCTTTTTTATAAAAAAATTAATTAAAACAATAAAAAATGGATGTAATTGATGAAAAAGGAAACGTAATTCCAAAAAGCAGTGAAGAAAGTAAAAGAGTATTGGCGGGAATTTTAGCTATTTTACTTGGTACCTTAGGTGTTCATAAATTTGTACTGGGATACACAAAAGAAGGTATTATTCAACTTATAATATCGGTATTCAGCTGCGGAACATTAGGAATAATTGGTTTTATTGAAGGAATAATTTACCTAACAAAATCTGATGAGGAATTTATTTATATGTACCAAACCAATAAAAAAGGCTGGTTTTAAATTTATTCTGAAGCTGAAGTTTCATTAGGAGTTTCAGCTTCATTGTTTTCATTTTCCAAACGGCTTTCTAACTCTGCCTGAAATTCTTCCATAACAGGTTTTACAGTGCTTTCTGGTATTTCAGAAATTCTGATATACATTAATCCATCAACAGAATTATTAAACAACGGGTCAACATTAAACGCCACTAATCGTGCATTTTGTTTTACGTATTTTTTAATTAATACAGGAATACGCAATGCTCCAGGTTCAATTTCATCAATAACCTTATCAAATTTATTCATATCTGCCTGCGTAGCATCAAAAACAAAATCTTTATCGGCATCTTTTAGTTTTACTTTATATTCTTTTTTAGGATGAATATATTGCGCAATGTATGGATCGTAATAATGAGATTTCATAAACTCAATCATTAACGATTTTGAAAAATTAGAGAACTGATTGCTAATACTAACTCCGCCAATTAAATATTTATATTCTGGATATCGCAATGTAACGTGTACAATACCTTTCCAAAGTAAAAATAAAGGCATTGGCTTTTGTTGGTATTCTTTTATTATAAAAGCACGCCCCATTTCAATAGAATATTCCATCATGGAATATAATTCGGGCTCAAACTTAAATAAGGTTTGCACGTAAAAACCGTGAATACCATACTTGGCGTAAATATCTTTTCCCAATCCCATTCTATAAGCACCAGCTAAAGCTTTTGCTTCATCGTCCCATAAAAATAAATGATGATAATAACTATCAAAACTGTCTAAATCTATAGCTTCATTAGTTCCTTCTCCAACCTCTCTAAAAGTAATTTCACGCAAACGACCAATTTCAAAAATTAAATTTGGTATATCTTTTCTTTGTGCAAAAAACACTTCGTAATTCTTACTCTTTAGCAATCGCCCACCATTTTCTCTTAATGCATCAACCTCAGAAATCATCTTATCCGTGTCTCTTTGCCCAACAATTTCTTTTGGAGCTTTTGGTAATTTAAGTGCTGCAGTAGTTAGCGGTTTTGATTCCTTTTGATAAGGATTTGCTAACATATATGTTTTCCTACGAATAAAATCGCAAAAATCGTGAGTGCTTTTATACTCTTCTTGATCTGCAACCGAAATTGCTTTCCCAATCCTAACTTTAATAACTCTACCTTTTTGAGATAATAGTTCTGAAGGTAATTTAGCTGTACGAAAGGTTGGATTTAATTTTGATAACAAATAAAACAACCTGCTATTTCTAGCATGAAAATATATTGGAATTACAGGTACGTTGGCTTTTTGAATTAATTTAATGGCACCTTCTTCCCAAGGTCTATCAACAATTAGTTTTCCATCTTTATAAGTAGACACTTCACCGGCAGGGAAGACTCCTAGTGGGTTTCCAGCTTTTACATGAGCTAAAGCATTTTTTAAACCAGAAACACTTGATTGCGCCTCCTTTCTATCTTCAAAAGGATTTACAGGCATTATAAACGGTTTCATAGGTTCAATTCTATGCAATAAAAAATTGGCTATTATTTTATAATCAGGACGTTTTTCAATTAATAATTTAAGTAATAAAATTCCGTCAATTCCACCTAGTGGATGATTAGAAACAGTAATAAAGGCTCCTTCTTTTGGGATTCTCCTTAAATCTTCTTCAGGAATTTCAAACTTTATTTCTAAATCATCTAAAAGAGCCGTGAAAAATTCTAAATCTTTTAAATGTTTATGCTTGCTATAAATTCTATTTATCGCAGAAATTCTAAGCACTTTCATAAGCACCCAGCCAAAAAATGTCCCTATAAATCCATATTTATCAAGGTTTACAGCCTTTGCAACTTCTTTAGCAGATACTAAACTCATTTATATAAAATTAACGTAGCTACAAAAATACATAAATTTATTTCAATACAAGTTGAACAGTGCCTTTTGTAGCTTGTTTTAATAATATTTCCCCTTTTTCCTCAATTGTATTTACAGCCTCTTCATTTGCGTGTCTTACGGTATATAACGAAACATTTTCGGAATATGTTACTTTATATTTTTGATTTATTTCTGATAAAAATTGTTGGAAATTATTAAACTTATCTTCAATACACACTGAAAAACTTAATGCTGAATTTTGAATTAAGTTTACCTTTAATTTATAATTATGTAAAATTTTAAAAATATCACTTAAATTATATTCTACCATAAACGAAAAATCCAGCGCTGCAATGGACACCAATATTTGTTGTTGCTTTAAAATGAAACAAGGAATTTCTGGCAATAAATGATGTCCTTTTCCTACAATAGTTCCTTTTGACTCTAAATCGAAAAAAGAACGAACAAATAACGGTATATTTTTATTTTCTAATGGTTTCAAAGTTTTTGGATGAATTACTGAAGCACCATAAAATGCCATTTCAATAGCTTCCCCATAAGATATTTGTTGCAATAGTTGAGCGTTATTAAAAAACCTCGGATCTGCATTTAAAACTCCATCCACATCTTTCCAAATTGTTAAACTATCTGCATTTAAACAGTAGGCAAAAATTGCAGCTGAATAATCTGACCCTTCTCTTCCTAAAGATGTTGTGTTTCCTTGAGGCGTTCTTCCTAAAAACCCTTGTGTTATGTATAAATTATTTGGATTTAACGTTGAAATATTTTGCAACGTACTTTCCCAATTCACATAAGCATCGCGATAATTATCATCTGTTTTTATATAATTCCGAACATCAATCCAACTATTTACAATCCCAATTTCATTTAAATAAATACTGACAATTTTTGTAGAAAGTAATTCTCCAAAACCAATAATTTGATCGTAAATAAAGTTGTAATCTTTAATTTTATTTTTAATTAAAAATCCACTTAACTGACCAAAAAACTGTTCAATTTCTAAAATAATTGTTGCCTTATTATTTGTAAATAAATTGTCAATAATATTAAAGTGATACGTTCTTACAAATTCAATTTTTTGAGATAAATCGTCCTTCTTAGTATGATACGAATGTATAATTTCTTCAAATGCATTGGTCATTTTTCCCATTGCAGAAATTACAATTAAAGTATTTTCAAATCCTTCATGTTGTAAAACTCGTACAACATTTTTTATACTTTCTGCATCTTTAACTGATGCTCCTCCAAATTTAAAAATTTTCATGTTTACTAATTTTACAAACTGTTTATATAATTTTCAATTGCTTCATTTTCAATGTGTACCGTATCCCAATCTCGTAAAACACGCGCGCCCGTTTTTTCATAAAAATCAATTGCTGGCTTGTTCCAGTCTAGCACAGCCCATTCAATTCTTCTTACACCCTTGTTGTAACCAAATTCAATTACTTTGGTATATAAAGCACTTCCAATTTTAAGTCCTCTTTTCTTTTCGGTAACTATTAAATCTTCTAAATGAAT
This sequence comes from Lutibacter sp., assembly GCF_016342705.1. Taxonomy (GTDB): domain Bacteria; phylum Bacteroidota; class Bacteroidia; order Flavobacteriales; family Flavobacteriaceae; genus Lutibacter. The sequence continues at coordinate 28,152 of NZ_JAEINV010000005.1, forward strand.
TGTTGGCCCTTTCCAAGTGGAATATCTTGAATAAAATAATGCCATTCCAACAATTTTTGAGTCAATTTCAGCAACAAAACAATTGAATAAAGGTATTTTCCCAAAACCATCGTTTTCTAAATCTTCAACCGTAACTTCAACAGCCTCGGTTTCCTTTTCAAAATGTGCTAATTCTTTAATTAAACTTAACACTTCAGACATATCCTCTTTAATTGCTTCTCGAATAGTAAAACTCATTGTAAATAAAAATATTTAATTAGTGTTGCTAAAGTAAAAAATTTGAACACAAAGTATCTTACAATCTCTTCATTATTAAAAAAAAAAATCTCGATATTTGTAAAAAACAATTCAACTTTTAATATGAAAAACGACAATCTTACCTTAGGAGAATTTATTATTGAAAATCAAAAACACTACAAATACACTTCTGGAGAATTTTCTAGATTGTTGAGCTCCATCAAATTAGCAGCTAAAATTGTAAATTATAAAGTTAACAAGGCTGGTTTAGTAGATATTTTAGGAGCAGCGGGAGATACTAATATTCAAGGTGAAGATCAGCAAAAATTAGATGTTTACGCGAACAATGTTTTTATGCAAACACTTATAAATAGAGAAATTGTTTGTGGAATTGCCAGTGAAGAAGAAGATAATTATGTAACAATTAAAGGAAAACACGGTACTAATGAAAACAAATATGTAATGCTTATTGATCCATTAGATGGATCTTCAAATATTGATGTAAATGTTTCCGTAGGTACAATTTTTTCTATTTATAGAAGAATTACTCCAATTGGCGCTCCAGTTGAACAAATTGATTTCTTACAAAGGGGAAACCAACAAGTTGCAGCAGGTTATGTAGTTTACGGAACTTCAACAATGTTGGTGTATACATCGGGCCACGGAGTAAACGGATTTACTTTAAACCCTGCAATTGGCTCCTTTTATTTATCACATCCAAATATGAGTTTTCCTAAAGATGGTAAAATATACTCTATAAATGAAGGTAACTACGTACACTTTCCACAAGGAGTTAAAGATTATTTAAAATATTGTCAGGAAGAAAAAGATGACAGACCTTATACATCACGTTATATTGGATCATTAGTTTCAGATTTTCATAGAAACATGATTAAAGGTGGAATTTATATTTACCCGACAAGTTCCATTGGTCCAAAAGGTAAATTACGTTTATTATATGAATGTAATCCAATGGCATTTTTAGCTGAACAAGCAAATGGAAAAGCAACTGATGGATATAAAAATATTTTAGAAATTAAACCAACCGAACTTCATCAACGTGTTCCTTTCTTTTGCGGAAGCACTAATATGGTTGATAAAGCTGGCGAGTTTATGGCTAAATATCCTGAAAATGCCAATTATTAGTTTTAAATTTAATAACTTAAAACAATAGTACTATAAGAACAATCAATTCTAAGATTTTTTAGAATGAAAACCGTTCATTACCTTTGATTACAATAAATGTTGAACTAAAAAATACAATTATGGCTTTTGAATTACCAAAATTACCGTACGCTTACGATGCACTAGAACCACATATTGATGCAAGAACTATGGAAATACACCATACAAAACATCATGCAGGATATACAAACAACCTAAATAATGCTATTGCTGGAACAGCTTTAGAAGGAAAATCTATTGAAGTTATTTTAGCTGATTTAGATATGAATAATGCTGCTGTTAGAAATAATGGTGGTGGTTTTTATAATCACTCATTATTTTGGGATGTTATGAAACCAGAAGGAAAGGGATATTTATCAGGAGAATTAAAAGATGCTATTATAGCTGCTTACGGTTCTGTTGATGCCTTTAAAGATGTATTTGCAAAAGCTGCTGCAACTAGATTTGGATCTGGATGGGCTTGGCTTTGTGTACATAAAGGAGGAAAAGTTGAAGTTTGCTCAACTCCAAACCAAGACAATCCATTAATGCCAGGTGTTACTTGTGGAGGAACACCAATTTTAGGATTAGATGTTTGGGAACACGCATACTATTTGCATTATCAAAACAGAAGACCAGACTATATTAATGCATTTTTTAATGTTATTAACTGGAACGAAGTTGAAAGACGTTACGCTGAAAGTAAATAATTTATTTACCACTAACTAAAATAAAAAAGTCCGCAATTGCGGACTTTTTTTATCTCAATTATTTGCTTTTTAAACAGCTTTAAATAAGTTTATTATTGCACATAAACTTAGTAAGTTTTAAGTACATTAGCTCCTTAAATTTTATTGTTGATACTTATGTTAACATCTCATTTAGGGGAACTATTCGCTTTATTAACCGCCGTTTTTTGGACAACCACTAGTTTATCCTTTCAACAAGCAACAAGAAGAGCTGGATCATTATCCGTTAACGTTTTACGTTTAATTATTGCATTTTTCATTTACGGTATTATATCCTATTTTACTAGAGGTTTATTTTTACCTTTTGATGCAGGTACTCATCAATGGATATGGATGTCTATTTCCGGATTAATTGGTTTTGTTTTTGGAGATTACTTTCTATTTAAATCGTATGAGTTAATAAGTGCCAGAATCTCCATGCTAATCATGTCTTTAAGCGCACCAATAGCTGCTATTATTAGTTGGTTTTTATTAGGTGAAACAATGAACTTATTATCCATTTTCGCAATGTTTATAACCATTTTTGGTATAATGATGGTTATTACTGAAAAAAAGAAATTAGATGATGAAAAAGCAGGAATAAAAAACAAAAAAATCCAATTTTCATTTTCTCCAAAAGGCATGTTATTTGCATTTTTCGGTTCAATTGGGCAAGCTTTAGGATTGGTTTTAAGTAAATATGGAATGCAAGATTACAATGTTTTTGCAGCCACTCAAATTAGAATTATTACAGGATGTATTGGTTTTATAATTTTAATTTCACTTATAAAAAGGTGGCCTAAAGTTAAACAAGCAGTTGCAGATTCTGTTTCCATGAAATTTATTGTAATTGGCTCTATTTTTGGACCATTTTTAGGTGTTTATGTTTCATTGTTAGCTGTTAAATTTACTACTGTAGGAATTGCATCTACTATTATGGCTATTATTCCAGTTTTAATTATTCCTCCCGCAATTTTATTATATAAAGAAAAAGTAACCTTAAAAGAAGTTATTGGAGCATTTATAGCGCTTAGCGGAATTGTATTGTTTTTTATCAACTAAGCTTGGGGTGTTCTTTTTTTCTGGGATCTTGATTTAATAATTGCGCTAAAGAATTATATAATTTTGGTAGTTTTTGACTAAACTCATCAGGTTTTTCAAAAAAAGACTCTAATGATACCGAAAAAAATTCCATCAAATTTTCGCCTCCATAATTTCGTAAAAAAGAATTCTCGGCAGCTCTTATTTGAGCTATAAAATAGTTGGCAGTATTGCTATAACTTTTAAAATTATTTTCATTAAAAATTCCAATATAATTTCTTTTGGAATTTTCAATTATTAAACAATGACCAAATTCGTGAATACATAAGTTTAAAGCATCATCAGAAATTTTAAAACCTCGCTCCACCGCAGGCCAAGATAAATTTACACGACTAGTTTTCACATTAACATCCCCATCAAAAAACTGATGAACTCTTTTATAAGTGTACGATGAAGGAGCAATAAAAATAGTGTTAAATTTAGAAAATGTAACAATTTTCAAACCAAATGTAACTTGTGTAAATGCACTTGAAATTACTATTTTCATTTCTGGGCTTATATAAAAATTGGGATCCGATAAAAACCGCGTAGTTTTAATAAATATTAAGGTTCTGATTTGAAATATTTCTTGATTTATGGTTGATAAATCCTTGTAATAAGAACTCCATTTCAATAACACCCAATGAACTTCGGCTTTTGATTTCTCTTTTAAAAAATACCCTAAAACTTTATATTTTAAACTCAATGATTATTCAAAATTTAACGGACCAAAATAACCCATTTGCCTTACAATCCAGTTTTTTCTTCTCTCAATATAGTTAGAAGATCTAACAGCTTTGTATTTTCTAGGATTTGGTAAAATAGCGGCAATAGATGCAGCTTCGTATGTTGATAGTTTTTTCGCAGATTTCCTAAACCAATGTTGTGCTGCAGCTTCGGCTCCGTAAACGCCATCACCCATTTCAATACTATTTAAATACACTTCTAAAATGCGTTCTTTACTCCAAATTACTTCAATTAAAAAAGTAAAGTAAAGTTCAAAACCTTTTCTTACATAACTTCTTTGTGGCCAAAGAAAAACATTTTTTGCAGTTTGTTGCGTAATTGTACTTCCTCCTTTAATTTTTTTCCCTTTTTTATTACCTTCATAAGCCTTTTCCATTGCTTCCATATCAAAACCAAAATGCTCCGAAAATTTTTGATCTTCACTTACAACAACTGCTTTTGCTAAATTTGGAGATATGTTATCCATAGAAACCCATTGATGAGTAAGTGTAGCCGGTTTGCCTTGAGACCATTGTTCAATATTTCTAATAAACATTAACGGTGTAAATGGAACTGGCACCCATTTAAATACAATAACTGCGAGTATAGATGTGATAAAAAAGACAATGATTGCTTTAAAAAACCATCGTTTTATTTTTTGAAAAAAACCTTTCATTCAACAAAATTTCAGTAAAAGTATTGATTTTTTGATTTGTTTGGAATTTTATTTTTAAGTGATTTAGATTTTAAAAATTTTAGATTTTAAAAAAATAAGCCTATTTTGTAAAGAAATTCTAATGTATTTATTAAAATTTAAAAAAAATAGAAGACTTTTGTCAATTCTTATTTAACATATAATGAATAATTTTCTGAATAGTATTAAACAATTCCTTTTGAAATTTAATTTTAAGAATTTCACTTTTAAAAAAGCTGTAAAATATGGTTTTATCATATTTTCATTTCTTTTTTTAAGTTTTTTTATAGCCATTTATTTTGGTTATTTTGGAAGAGTTCCTACCAACAAAGAAGTGCAACTTTTTCAAAACATGGAAGCTTCAGAAGTATATTCTGCAGATAACATTTTGTTGTATAGATTTGATAAAGAAAATAGACTAAATATACCATACGACTCTATTCCAAAACATTTGGTAAATGCCTTAATTGCCACAGAAGATACTCGTTTTTTTGAACATAGTGGTGTAGATATAAAAAGTTTATTTCGTGTTTTAGTGAAAACCATAATTATGCGCGATAAAAGTTCGGGCGGAGGAAGTACCATTACGCAACAATTGGTTAAAAATTACTTTCCAAGAAAATCTCATCGCTTTTTCTCAACACCAATTAATAAGCTTGAAGAAATGGTTGCTGCTTATAAATTAGAACAACATTTCACTAAAGAACAACTTATAGAATTTTATTTTAATACCGTTCCATTCGGACAATCTGCCTTTGGGTTAGAAAGTGCAGCACAACGTTTTTTTAGCACAACAACTTCAAAATTAACAGTTGAACAAAGTGCAGTTTTGGTTGGAATGTTAAAAGCAAGTTACACCTATAATCCTGTGAAATTTCCAGAAGCTTCCAAAAAAAGAAGAAATATTGTTTTAAACTTAATGAAAGAAGCTAAATTTCTAACACAAAAAGAAGAAGATTCTATTTCAGATCTACCTTTAGTTACCAAGGAGAAAAGACTGGTTCGCCACGTTGGAAAAGCAAAATATTTTACTGAATATGTGCGTTCTGAAATGAAAAAATGGCTAGAAGTAAATAAAAAACCGAGTGGTAAAGATTACGATTTATATAAAGATGGATTGAAAATTTACACTACTTTAAATTACGAAATGCAACAATATGCAGAGCAATCTGTTTCTAAACAAGTAAAAAAATTACAACAAGAGTTTAATTACGAATGGCAAAATGAAGAACCTTGGAGTGCTATTCCGGTTGTTTTAGAGAATGCTATAAAAAATTCTAGTAGATATAAACGCTTAAAAGAAAAAGGGATTTCTGAAGCCAATATTAGAGCAAATTTTAATACTGAAATTCCAATGAAAATTTTCACTTGGGATGGAGACAAACAAGTAACAATGTCTCCGCTTGATTCTATAAAACATTATTTAAGACATTTACACGCTGGTTTTATAGCTATTGAGCCACAATCAGGTCATATTAAAGCCTATGTTGGCGGAATTAACGAGCAACATTTTCAATATGACCACGTAAAAACAAAACGACAAGTTGGTAGTACATTTAAACCATTTGTTTACACGGCTGCAATAGAAAAAGGTGTTTCTCCTTGTGATATGTATCCAAATATTTTAATAAAATATCCTCAATATGAAGATTGGGAACCTAAAAATTCTGATTGGATTTATGGCGGTGAATTTAGCGTTTGGGGAGCTTTGGCAAATTCCACAAATACAGTTACCGTACAATTAATGGAAAAGGCTGGATTAAAAAACATTATTAATTTAGCACATAACATGGGTATTGAAACTAAACTACCTGAAATTGGTTCTTTATCCCTAGGTACAGCAGAATTATCGCTGTTAGAAATGACACGGGCGTACACTACATTTCCTAATTATGGAAAACCAGTACACGAAGTTTTTTTAACTAAAATTGTGAGCCGTGATGGTGAAAACTTACCGCTTTTTGAAGAAAAAATCAAAAAACCCGTTTATTCTGAAAAAACAGGTGAGATAATGGTACAAATGTTGAGTAAAGTTATTAAAAATGGAACTGCCGCATCTTTAGTTTATGACTATGGTTTATACAACGATTTGGGTGGAAAAACAGGTACATCACAATCACAAGCTGATGGATGGTTTTTTGCGTTTTCATCGAATTTAGTAACTGGAACTTGGGTAGGAGCAGAAAATCCATCCATTCATTTTAGGACAATGGATAAAGGGCAAGGCTCACATTCAGCATTACCAATAAATGGTAACTTTTTAAGATCATTAAACAATAATCAATCTTTTAAATATTACTTAACAGGTGAATTTAAAAAGCCATCAAAAGAAGTTTTAAAACTGTATGATTGTTTATCTCGCAAGGGTGTTCCTTCACCTAAAAAAGATACGTTGGATATTGTTATTGATTCTTTAACTATTGATCCATCAAACATTGTGTTAGATTCTATTCAACCACAAAATTAATAAGAATTATTACAAAACCAATAGTCCATGTTTTCTAAGCGTGTCTATTGGTTTTGAATACCAAAAAAGCTCAAAATTTTCTAAATCAATTTCAAAATCAGTTTTTAAATGTTGAATTGTGAGCGATTCATTGGTATAAACACTTAACTTTTTTAGATTTTGAACCAACCAATTTCCATAATTTTCAGGAACTGAAATTTCAAAATTTCCAGTTGCAACAAAAAAAGTAAGTTGCAACATTTGCCACGTATTTCCTTTTTTAGTTTTTGAAAAAGCACGAACCAAAGGTTCTCCACCTAACCAAATTACTTTTGCTGTTGGTTTAAAAATTTCAAAAGATTGATTTTCTAATGATGAACTAATAAAGTTATTTTTAATACTAGTTCTCGGAATTTTAAAACTGAACCAATCTTGCAATGGTAAGTTAAAACCTATGCCGTACATAAAATTAAAGATAGACTTTTTTAAACCTTCACTAAATTTTTCGTGATGAATACCCGATTTATCAGTAAACTCAATATCATTATTTGCAAACGAAATATTTTTTAAATCAGGAATAATATGGTAATTCTCAGTATTTCGTCCAATTGGACTATGTGTTGTTAAAGCAAATTGATGCCAAAAACCAGATTTTATAATTCCAAGTTCAAAACATTGACGTACCATTTCTAAACTATCAACAGTTTCTTGAATAGTTTGTGTAGGAAAACCATACATTAAATATGCGTGAACCATAATACCAGACTCAGTAAAACTCTTTGTTACTTTAGCAACTTGTTCAACGGTTACACCCTTTTGAATTAATTCTAACAATCTATCTGAAGCAACTTCCAAACCGCCAGAAACAGCAATGCAGCCTGATGCTTTTAGCAACAAACACAAATCTTTGGTAAAACTTTTTTCAAACCGAATGTTTGTCCACCAAGTCACAATTAACCTTCTTTTAATTATTTCAATCGCCAACGCGCGCATTAAAGCTGGAGGTGCTGCTTCATCAACAAAATGAAAACCAGTTTCTCCAGTTTGGGCAATTATTTGCTCCATTCTGTCTACTAATAATTTCGCGGTAATGGGTTCGTAAATTTTAATATAATCGAGAGAAATGTCGCAAAAAGTGCATTTTGCCCAATAACAACCATGCGCCATTGTTAATTTATTCCAACGTCCATCGCTCCATAAACTGTGCATTGGATTTGCAATTTCTATTACGGAAATATAGTTTTCTAACAATAAATCGCTATAATCTGGCGTGCCGATTTGTGCCTGCTTGTAATCGTTTTTTATGGATGAATTATTATAAATAACTTCACTATTTAATCGTAAAAAAGTTCTTTTAAAATTATTAAAATCTAAATTTTCTTGGGTTGGATTTACAACATTTGAAAAAAGAATCTCAATAGGTAATTCGCCATCATCTAAAGTTATAAAATCGAAGAAATCAAAAACACGATTATCCGTTAAACTGCGCAATTCTGTATTTGGAAATCCTCCACCCATGGCAATTTTAATGGTTGGATAATTGACTTTAATATATTGCGCACATCTAAAACCACTATACAAATTCCCTGGAAATGGAACTGAAAAACACACTAGTTTTGGTTGAATTGTTTGCAATTTATCCTCTAAAATTTTCAAAGAAATTTCATCAATAAAACTTGGTTTTGCTTGCAAATTCGTATGCAATTCATCAAAGCTATTAGCACTTTTTCCTAATTGTTCTGCATAACGGCTAAAGCCGAAGTTTTCATCAATACATTCAACAATAAAATCAGATAAATCTTCTAAATACAACGTGGCTAAATGTTTTGCCTGATCTTGAATTCCCATAGAACCAAATGCCCATTCTAAATCATCAATTTCATTAAATCTGGAAGCTTTAGGGAGAAAGTTTTCTGAACAAATTTGTCGTGCAAAAGTTTGATTTTTACCTTGAAGAAATTTAATAATTACATCAATAGTGCTTATATATTTATTGCGCAATCCATAAATAAGTTGTGCGTTTTCAGAAGAAATAGTTTGCTTTTCAAAAGCTAATTCAAAAACCTCATGAAGTTTATCTTTAGAAAAAAGCACTAAAACAACTTCAATCCCTAAATCTGCTTGAAACGAAGAAATATTCTTAGTATTCAAAAAACCTTTTAAATACATAGTAGCTGGATACGGTGTATTTAACTGGGTAAACGGAGGAGTAATTAAAAGAATATCTTTCAAGAGCTATTTATTTTTATTGTTTTTTAAACTTTTCTATTCCAATTTAACACTAATAATTGAAATTCCATGCTTATCTTCTAATTGGTTTTTTAAAATTCCTGGACCAATTGAAAACTGCAAACTTTCAACTTCATTAATATTAAAACTAGAAGTTAATTTATGAGTTAAATAATATGGTAAAAAACTAGGATATGGTCTTGGAAGTGTCACCGTTTTAACAGGTTTTAAATTATTTAAAGCTATTTTATATTCCTTTAATTCTGTTCCAATTTCAATTACTTCACCATATGAATTTCCATCGGTCATAACAAAAGCAATTTGCAATTTGCACGGTTTATTATTTAACGCTTTTCCATAAAAAACAATATTTTCTTTACTTGAAAGGTCTTCATTCCTCCCTTTTATTTTATTAATTATAAAGTGTTTAAAGGAGTAATCATATATTGGTTTTGCATTTAAATTTTCATTATCTGTAACAAATAGCTTTTCAATATTTATTTGATATTCTGCCTCATTTTCATTTTTAGTTGGCAATAACTTAAACTCATTTCTCCATTCTTTTACTAATAAATCTGAGTCTGTTTTTGCATTAAAAAGATATATTGGATTTTCTATAGGTACTATTCGAGTTTCATAAAAGGATCTGTCATAAAAATCCCAATCAAATAAATTTCCTTCTTTATTTGCAGGAAACGAATGTGTTGCATTATTTTCTTTTACACTAATTACATATTTTAAATAGCCTTTTGAAAGAAGTTCTTTAGGAATAGTCACCGAATAATTATAGCCACTGCTTCTCTCCATTTTTAACACTTTTCTTATGTAACCATTATTTGCAATTAATTGAACCGAGGTTGGTGTTTTAGGCGTAACAATTTGGGCAGAAATTTCTATTGGAAGCCCTTTTGTAATTTCAACAGCTGGTATGTGATTTACATAAATTTTATCAACTGTATTTTCTGTAGCAAAAAAATCTTTTAGTTGGTTGTTTTTCCAGAAATCTGTTGATTTCCACTTTTTATCAACTCCTATTTTATTTAAAATATATGTTCCTGGTTTAATATTAAAACTAGACTCTTTCACTTTTGGAGAATACTCATTTCCATCATTTATAGCCTGAATTGTAAAATTTTCACCTAAATCTTTTAGGTTTAATTTCATATTCCATTCATTCCATTTTATAACAGCCACTGTTTTTTTAAGACTATTTTTTCCAAACGGATTGTCAACCCAAACAGCATCTGGCATTACTTCTAATCTCCAGATTCCGTTAGATAATTTATCTAAAAAATACGCGCCTAAACCTTGGTAATTAACAACAACTGAATTCCCAAAACCTGCAATTTGCTTTAGCGAATTTTCATCAACAATTTTAGAATTAGTTGTATTTGTATATATAAATTTTTCTTTAGTATTGTATTCCGCCAAATCCGCTTTATAATTTATTTTGAAATCACCAAAAGAAGTGTTGTTCGGATATTCTTCAAATTTTGAATACATTGGAATTTGATGAAAAACCTCTGAAGCTATCATTAAACTTAAAGCCTTTTGAGGCGTATAAACCAAATTCATATAATGCGTATTATATTCTGTATTTGCATACGCTACATATGTTGGCTCATAGGCAAAATGAGTCGCAATTTGAATTCCTGCAGTTCTAAAACTTCTTGCCATTGCAGGATAAATATAAGATCTGCCTACATCGGCAGCATCAAATTCATATACTAATTTTGCGCCTTTATGGTTTTTTATAGTTTCATTAAAAGGAATATTATAATCATTAACATTTGGCAGCAAATTTCCCGAAAGTTCTCGTTGGTATCCTAAACCTGTGGGATACCATTGAAAAGTTCCACCTTGAATACCAGCATTAAAGTAAGCATCCATAAAGTGAACTGCGTGACTAACATTATAAAAAATGGGTTTTGTACAATTCGTTTTCCGCATTGATTTCACCATGCCTTTTATAAATTTTGTAACTAGTTTAGCTTCACCTTTATGATGTGGTTCGTTACTAATTTCAAAAGCAATTAAATTTGGCTCATTTTTATAGGCTACTCCTGTATATGGGTTTGTGTGATTCAAAAACTGGTACAAATAATTTTGCTGTGCTTTAATAGCTTCTGGGTTTGTAAGGCAATCTGCTTTTCCATATTTATTTGAAAATCCAGGTGTGTTTTCATCAGGTTCTGGCCATCCATTTCCCCAAAAAGCAATTGGCGTAATTACAAAATTAATGTTCTTTTCTTTTAACTTTTTTAGTAAGTAATCAAAAGTATCTAAATGTTCATTTTGTATTAAATTACCTAATGTATCACTAATTTCAGTATCCCAAACGTGAATTCTATACAAATCAAAGCCCAATCTTGAAAAATGATAAACATCATTATCAATAGCTTTTTTAACATTAACATTCATTGCTTTTGCAGAACGAAAGGCATGTGCAAAAGGAGCTGTATAATTTACACCAAATCCTTTTACTTCATCATTACTTTTTTCCCAACGCATGGTGCCGTGGCTATCTATATAAACATTGTTTATATGACTATTTTTTTGAGCAATTAAAAATGAAGTATTTAATAATAGCAAAAAAAATAAAAGAGTTGCTTTTGTTTTCATGCTACCAAATTTAAGAATTATTTAATAAGCTCTTCCCTTATTTCCTTCATAAAAATTAATGAATGAATCATTTACAACTCTGTTTCCACCAGGAGTTGGATAATCTCCGGTAAAATACCAATCCCCTAAATGGTTTGGACAAGCTATGTGTAAATTTTCAACTGTTTGAAAAATAATTTCAACTTCAGAGTTTATTTCTGGAGTTTTTAGCATTTCAGCAATTTTATTTGAAATTTGCTCATTTGTAAATGGCTGGTAAATTTCCTTAACAGCATTGCTTATTTCTGCATCTTCAAGCGGTTGCATTTCTTTACATTTATTGTAAACCTCCTCCACAATATGGTATTGATTTGTGTCTTTTAATAGCTCTAAAGCAGCTCTAAAGGCAATAAAATCTCCCATACGTGCCATGTCAATTCCATAACAATCTGGGTAACGAATTTGAGGAGCTGATGAAACTATAATTATTTTTTTAGGATGTAATCTGTCTAAAATTTTAATAATACTTTTCTTCAAAGTTGTTCCACGAACAATACTATCATCAATTACAACTAAATTGTCTTTCGGTTTTACAATTCCGTAAGTTACATCATAAACATGCGCTACTAAATCGTCTCTACTATTATCATCTGCAATAAAAGTTCTTAATTTTGCATCTTTTATAGCCAACTTTTCAATACGTGGTCTTGCTGATAAAATTTCGGTCACCTGTTCGGCAGAAAGTGTTCCTCTACCATTTAAAATTGCTTTTGTTTTTTGAAGGTTTAAAAAATCTTCAGCTGCTTCCCGCATTCCATAAAATGAGGTTTCAGCAGTATTTGGAATGAAAGAAAAAACAGTGTTTTTTAAATCATTTTTTATTCTTTTTAGTATTTCAGGAAATACTAATTTTCCTAATTTTTTGCGTTCATTATAAATATCCGCATCACTTCCTCTTGAAAAATAAATTCGCTCAAAAGAACATGATTTTTTTGGCAAAGGTTCAATGATTTTATTCATTGTAATTTTACCATTTCTTTTGATGATTAAAGCACAACCAGGATCAATTTCTTTAACATCTTTAATTTGAATATTAAAAACTGTTTGAATAACAGGACGTTCAGAAGCAACCACCACAATTTCATCATCTTTATAATAAAATGCTGGTCTAATTCCAGCTGGATCACGCAATACAAATGAATCTCCATGGCCTAATAAGCCAGCAATTGCATAACCACCGTCCCAGTTTTTTGCAGAGCGTTTTAATACTTTTTTTATATTAATATGTTCTTCTATTAAAGGAGATGCATCCTTTTTATTTACGCCTCTTTCTTCTTTAATTTTTTTATATAATTTGGCAACCTCATCATCAATAAAATGACCAATTTTTTCCATAACCGTTACAGTATCAGTCATTTCTTTTGGGTGCTGACCAATTTCAACTAAATCATTAAATAACCGTTTAGAGTTAGTCATGTTAAAGTTACCGGCCACAATTAAACTTTTATGCATCCAATTGCTTTGGCGTAAAAATGGATGCACACTTTCTATACTGTTTTTACCAAAAGTTCCGTAACGAACATGACCTAAATACAAATTCCCTATATAAGGAGCGTTGTTAACTTGCCAATTAACATCCTCAATTTTCTCAGGAAATTCTTCATTTAAATCGTTTAATCTACCATTTATTTGTGCAAAAATATCTTGAATTGGCTGATCTGCATTAGAACGAATTCTACTAATATAGCGTGTTCCTGGCGCAACATTAAATTTTATACTTGCCAAACCAGCACCATCTTGCCCACGATTATGCTGTTTTTCCATTAACAAATACATTTTATTTAAACCATAAAAAGCAGAACCATATTTATCTTTATAATACTGTAATGGTTTTAATAACCTAACCATTGCAATTCCACATTCGTGCTTAATAGCGTCGCTCATAATAGTAGTTTTAGTTGTAGTTTTTTAAATAAAAAATTCCGCACAGATGCGGAATTTAAATGTTATCCTATTTCAATATCAAATTGAGTTAACAACTTAAATTGTAATAATCGCTCTTGTATTTCGTTATGTGTTAAATTTTCCATACGCTCAGTTCCAAATTTTTCAACACAAAACGATGCTAAATTTGATCCTGCAATTACACCTCTTTTCATATTTTCAAAAGAAATATCTTCCGTTTTTGCCATATGTCCAATAAATCCACCTGCAAAAGTATCTCCTGCTCCTGTTGGATCAAAAACCTCTTCTAATGGTAACGCTGGCGCAAAAAATACATTGTCTTCATGAAATAATAATGCTCCGTGCTCACCTTTTTTAATTACCACATATTTTGGACCCATTTCATAAATTTTTTGGGCTGCTTTTACTAAAGAATATTCACCAGATAATTGTCTAGCTTCTTCATCATTAATAGTAATTACATCAATTTTTGCAATAACTTCCATAAGTGCATCCCATGTGTTATCCATCCAAAAATTCATAGTATCTAACACTACTAACTTTGGACGAACTGGAATTTGATTAATTACAGCCATTTGAACTGCTGGATGCAAATTTCCTAGCATTAAAAATTCTGGTTGAATAAATTTTTCTGGTACCACTGGATTAAAATCTGCCAATACATTTAAATCTGTTATTAAAGTATCTCTAGAATTTAAATCGTTATGATATTTTCCTTTCCAAAAGAAAGTTTTTCCTTCTTCAATAATTTCAATACCATCGGTATTAATATTTCTATCATTCAGTTTTTTCAGATATTCTTTTGGAAAATCTCCTCCCACAACCGAAACAATACCAGATTCAACACCAAATTGCGAAGCTGATAGCGAAATATATGTAGCTGCGCCACCTAAAATTTTATCTGTTTTTCCGAACGGAGTTTCAATAGCATCAAATGCAACTGTACCTACAATTAATAATTTACTCATATTTTTAAATTTCTTTTCACACCTTAAAATGGTATATTTTGTGTTTATATTTTTTTTAAACAGCAGATGTGATTAATTTTGCAAAAATAAGTTTAAAAAATGACTATCAAAGAAATACAAGAAGAAATTATAGATGAGTTTTCAATGTTTGAAGATTGGATGGAACGCTATGAGTATATTATAGAAATTGGAAAATCTTTACCAATCATTAATGAAACATTTAAAAAAGATGAAAATTTAATTGTAGGATGCCAATCTAAAGTTTGGTTACATTCTGAAATTGAAGGAAATAATTTACAATTTACAGCAGATAGCGATGCTATTTTAACTAAAGGAATTGTAGCGCTTTTACTACGTGTTTTCAACAATCAAAAACCACAAGATATTTTAGATGCAGATTTATATTTTGTTGATGAAATTGGACTGAAAGAACACTTATCTCCAACACGAGCCAATGGATTGGTTTCTATGATAAAACAAATTAAATTGTATGCCTTAGCTTTTCAATCAAAATTAAGTTAAATAGTGTATATTTGCACTTATTTAGAATGAATATAAAGAAAGGTTTATACAATGAATAGTGAACGCGTAGCAGATTTAGGAGATAAAATAGTGGAAAAATTGAAGACTATTTACGATCCAGAAATACCTGTAGATATTTTTGAATTAGGTTTAATATATGACGTTTTTGTGAGTGAAAACAATGACGTTAAAATATTAATGACGTTAACTTCACCAAACTGTCCAGTTGCAGAAACGCTGCCTGTTGAAATTGAAGAAAAAGTTAGAACCATTGAAGAAGTTAAAAGTGCTGAGGTTGAAATTACTTTTGATCCAATGTGGACACAAGATATGATGAGTGAAGAAGCAAAACTAGAACTTGGTTTTTTATAAATGGCAGATGAAATTGTAAATAGAGTTGCGAATAGCAACTTAATAACAATTAACCTTGAGGATTTTTATCCAAAAGGAGAAAGGACCATTATTGATATAAAAAACTGGCTTTTTCATGAATTAATTTTAAAAGAAGTTGATTTTAGAGAACATTTAAAAAACCATGATTGGAGCCAATATCAAAACCATTATATTGCTTTAACCTGTTCTTCTGATGTTATAATACCCTCTTGGGCTTATATGCTTATTACAACATTTGTAAGCCCTTTTGCTAAAAACATTGTTATTGGAAACCTAAAAGAATTAGAAACTTCCATTTTCCAAGATATTATTACAAACCTAGATGTTGAACAGTTTAAAGATAAACCAGTAATTATTAAAGGTTGTGCCCACAAACCAATACCTGAAACTACTTATATTCAGTTAATTCAAAAATTACAGCCAATTACCAAAACAATTATGTTTGGTGAGGCTTGCTCTACAGTTCCTCTTTTTAAAAGAAAAAAATAGTTTTATTGTGACTTTTTCACAAAATTATTGTCCTATATAAAAATATCAAAAACACATTAAGTAAAAATTAAATCAAAAGGTATGAAGAAAATAGTTTTATTTTTAGCAATTGTATGCAGTATTAACTCAGTAGTTGCTCAGGAAAAAGAAGGACCTAAAGAAGGATGGACTAAAAAAGGAAATATTTCATTACTATTAAATCAATCAGCATTTAATAATTGGGCAGCTGGAGGAATAGATAATGTTGCCGGTAATTTAGGTCTGAATTATGATTTTAATTACATAAAAGGTGATATTACTTGGGATAACAAAATTATTGCAGCTTACGGAATAACAAAAATTGATGGAGGTGATCAACAAAAAACCGATGACCGATTAGAACTTAACTCTTTAGTTGGTAAAAAAGCCAGTGGTTTTTGGTACTATTCTTTATTTGCTAACTTTAAAACTCAAATGGATTCTGGATTCGACAAAGCTACCAACGTAAAAACTACACATTTTATGTCTCCTGCTTATTTACAAGTTGGACCAGGTATGTTATGGAAAAAAAGGGATAATTTAAAAGTAAATATTGCGCCTGCAACATCTAGATTAATTTTGGTTCACGATCATTTTACTGTTTTAGGACCATCATTTGGTGTTGAACAAGGTGAAACTTCAAGATTTGAATTAGGAGCTTCCGTTGCCGCTTACTATAAATTAAATATAATGGAAAATGTTTCTATGGAAAATACTTTAAATTTATATTCAAACTATTTAGAAGATGCACAAAATGTAGATTTAGATTATACTATGAATTTAGTGATGAAAATCAACAAATATTTATCTGCTAACTTAGCATTTCAAACAATTTATGACGATAATGCGTACCAAGGATTTCAAACAAGAGAAGTATTTGGTTTAGGTGTTAACTACGGATTTTAAATCTAAAAATATAATTATTTAAAAAGACGCTCTTGGTAGCGTCTTTTTTTATTGTTAAATTGAATTTTTATTGTATAAATTTGTCCAAACTTTATAATAATGTCATTATTAATATTTTATGCGGTTGCCGCTATTTTCTTTTCATTTTTATGCTCCATATTAGAAGCTGTTCTATTAAGCATATCTCCAACATTTATTAATATTAAAAAACAAGAAGGAAAAAAATTTGCTTTCATTCTTGAAGATTTAAAAAAAGATGTTGACAAACCTCTTATTGCTATTTTAACAATAAACACAATGGCACATACAGTTGGCGCCATTATGGTTGGGGTTCAGGCAGAAACTCTTGATTATAAAATTGACATATTAGGTGTAAATACCGTTGGTATTGTATCTGCAATTATGACTGTTTTAATTTTAGTCTTATCTGAAATTATTCCAAAAACAATTGGCGCTAAATACTGGAAACAATTGGCAGGTTTTACTGCTAATGCTTTAATCCCATTAATTGCATTTTTAAAATACACAGGTATTTTATGGATTTTACAACTTACAACTAAACTTATTGGAGGTGGCGCAACTCATGGTTCAATTTTAAGTAGAGAAGATTTTCATGCAATGACAGACATGGCGCATGAAGATGGTGTTTTTGAAAAAAATGAAAGCGCCATCATTAAAAATTTATTGACTTTTAAACAAGTACAGGTTAAAGATGTTATGACACCTAGAACAGTTATGGTTAGAGCTTCTGAAAACGCTACTGTGCAAGATTTTTTTGATGAACACCCAAAATTACGTTTTTCAAGAATTCCTATCTATAAAAAAAATTCTGATAATATTACTGGCTTCATTTTAAAGGATGAAGTAATGGAAGAAATTATAAATGGAAATGGAAATAAAAAACTATCAGAAATAAAACGAGAACTATTAATTACAAATAGATCTATACCAATACCTAGCCTTTTTGAAAAATTTATAGCCAATAAAGAACATATAGCTTTGGTTGTTGATGAATATGGTTCTACTAGCGGTATTGTAACTATGGAAGATGTAATTGAAACTTTACTTGGTTTAGAAATTATGGATGAAAGCGACAATGTGGAAGATTTACAACTTTTGGCTAGAAAAAGCTGGGAGACAAGAGCGAAAAAATTTGGCTTAATAGATGAAAACAATAAAAATGAGGAATAAATTATTTGCTACTTATCCTCAAAGCTAATTTACAAATAATAATTAAGAAGTATTTACTAAACCTCAGTAGAAATATTTTTACTATCCTTTTTTTAAAATTGCAAAATATTTGTAGTTAAAATCCATCAATCTATTGATTCAATTCTTTAGTTGGTTGAATGTTTTTTATTTATACACACTTGCAACGTTACTTTGTTTCATAATAGTAAATGAATTTTGAAAACAAAGAATTATGTCCATTGAAAGTATAAACGGTTGCGTAGGATGTGAGGAGTGCATAAAAAGCTGTCCTACAGACGTAATTAGGTTAAATTCCACCACAAAAAAAGCAGAGATTTTATATCCGGAAGATTGTCAAATATGTCATTTATGCCGTATGTATTGCCCGGTAGACGCTATTACAATTTCTCCTGAAAAAAGTATTCCAGTAATTGTATCATGGGGTTAATTATGAAAAAACAACGTAATATATTTAGACTATTAGTACTTGCCGTACTTTTCATAATTGTACCCATAATATTATACCTCTTAGGAGATTTTTCAAAACGTAATTTTTTAATGGAAACATTATCAATCATTACAATTCTGGGATTTACTTTATTTCTTTCACAATTTTTTTTAACTAGAATAAATCAAAAATTGGTAAAAGATATTAGAATGGTTAATGTGCTGAAAATTCACAAAATAATTGGATACACTTTTATAATAATACTACTCTTTCACCCAATATTTATTATTGTGCCAAAGTTTTTAGATAATACTGTAGCACCTGTTGATGCCTTTTTAAAACTAATTACAACTTTCAGTAGTTTGGGTGTTATATTAGGTTTAATAGCCTATGTATGTATAATTGTAATATTAATTACCTCATTCTTTAGGTTTAAGTTACATTTAAAATATAAAACTTGGAGAAGTTTACATGGCTATTTTACAATGCTATTTGTAATTACAGCAACTTGGCATGTAATTAATATTGGACGCCACAGCAATACTCCACTCTCAATTTATTATGTATTAATGGTAGCAAGCGGAATAATATATCTGCTAAAAACCTACCTATTTAAATCTCCAAAAAATGAAAGAATTAATTAACAATATCTCTCGAAGAAAATTTATAACATTAGCTGGCGGAGCAGCAAGTTTTTCGGCATTAGCAGCAATGGGATTACCAACTGATTGGGCAACAAATAACCCAGAAATTGATGTAGACTCCTTAAATATTGATAAAATAAGCACCGATGTTTTAGTAATTGGAGGTGGAATGGCAGGTCTTTTTGCTTCAGTAAAAGCACATGATGCCGGAGCAAAAGTTTTAATGGTTTCAAAAGGAAGATTAGGAGCTTCTGGACAAACCCCTTTTGCTAAAGGAATATTTGCCTATGTTCCTAAAAAAGAAAAATTAAGCATTGATGAATTTGCACAAGCCGTATCAAGATCAGCTCTAGGAACCAATAATCCTGCTTACACAAAACAATTAGCAGAACATTCACTAGATAGAGTAAATGAATTAAAACAAAGGGGATTTTTTGATTCTTCATTGTACAACAAAAGCTTTAGTAAACCCATAAACGAACGCAATATTCCTCTACAAGAGCGTGTAGTAATAACACATTTAATAAAAGAAAATAATAAAATTGTGGGCGCTGCAGGATTTAGTTTAGATTCTGAAAAAATTATTTTTTATGAAGCAAAGAGCGTGATACTTTGTACAGGAGCAGGTGGTTTTAAACCAAACGGATTTCCTATTTGCGATTTAACGCATGATGGCACTATAATGGCTTACAACATTGGTGCAAAAGTAACAGGTAAAGAATGGAACGATGGACATCCTGCAAAATCTGAAAATGCAGCAGCCTGTTATGATGGTTGGGGAGATATGTTTGAGAAAAAGCCTGAAACCACAAGTGTTGAAATTCGTCACGATTTAGGCATAGATATGAATTATACTGCATATATAAATGGTGGCGCTGCACAAATGGGACCTCCAGGAATGGGAAAACAGGAAAACACAGTGGTAGGAGGCCCATATAGACCAGAGGAATTTAACAATGCTGGCGGTCATCCGGGTGGAGAAAAAGAAGGTGAAAAAAGACCTCCAAGAAAAGAAGGTAAAGGAGGTCCTCCAGGAATGGGAGGTAGTGTAGTTGGTGGTTCTTCTGCCGGAATGTCTATTCACAAAGCTGAGGGAATAGTTCCCATAAATGATCAATGCGAGTCTAACATTCCAGGTTTATTTGCTGCAGGTGATGCTTTAGGGTCTTATATGGCTGGCGCAATTTACACGCAAATTGGTTCTTCATTAGCAGGTTCTGCAGTTCAAGGAGCTGTTGCAGGTAAAGCTGCTGCTAAGTATAGTAAAACTGTAAAAACAGCAAGTATTTCTTCAAGTAAAATAAAAGAAATTCAAGAAGAAATTTTAGCACCATTAAAACGTGAAGCTGGTTACAGCGCTGCTTGGGTTACGCAAACATTACAAGGAATTATGATTCCTAACTTTATAATTTATATAAAAAAGGAAAACTTATTAAAAGGCGCTTTGGCTTATGTTGAAGAATTAAGAGATCATCATTTACCAATGTTAAGAGCAAAGAATTTTCATGAATTGCGTTTGGTACATGAAACAGCAAATATGATTGTTACTGCTGAAATGAAATTGAAAGCATCTATTATGAGAACTGAAAGTAGATGTAGCCATTACCGTTTGGATTATCCCAAAGTAGATTATGAAAATTGGAATGTTTGGATAAATATTTTTAAAGGTGAAGATGGAACTATGCAGTTTGAAAAACAACCTTTTAATACTTGGCCCGTATAATAGTAGTATTTAAATAATTAATATTTTTGGTTTGAATTAAGTTGAAAAAATCGGTCAGTCATAGGCCGATTTTTTTTGTCCGTTTTGTAAAACCATTTTCATCAATAATAAAGTATAAGTTTTTTAAAGTTTATAAAGTTATTAGTGCTAAAGTATCCGAATTTGGTTGATAAAATACCTGAGTACATTGATTTTAGTTTCTAAAAATACACTCATTTCATTTCTTTGTTTCAGCAAATGATTAAATAACAACCTTTTAAAAATAAAATAATGAAATTAAAAATGAACAAAATTTGGAAAATGTTAGTTGTAGTATTAGTAATTACAACAACAGCTTGTGGACAACAAAGAGGTGGACAAGGTGACGGACAGCAAAGAGGTGGACAAGGAGGACCTCCTGCGTTACCAACAGCAAAAGAAATTAAAACTATGGTTAGTGATTTATCAAAAGAGATTCTTTTAAGTGATGAACAAGAAGCACAAGTTTTAAAATTATATACTGCACATTTTGAAGAAGTGAAAGAAAAAACAAGTGCTGGAAGACCAGATAGAAATGAAATGGAATCTTTAAAAACTTCATTTGAAAATAAAGTTAAATCCATTTTAACAAAAGATCAACAAATAAAATACGCTTCTTTTTTAAAGAAAAATCTTATGAAAAAAATAAAAAGTGATTTGAATAAGCATTAAAATATCAGTTTGAGTTAATAATTAAGTTTGGTTAAATTTTCCCCACATTTTAATTTCTTTAAAATGTGGGGATTTTTTTATTTGGTTGATAAAAAAAGCCAGTTCGTTGATTTCTTTTCTTAAAACCTTGCATATCCATTTACTTTGTTCTCAAATAAACAAAACCACAAATACTAAATTATGGAATTTTTAGATATCCCAATTTTTGATGAAGATTTTTACAAAATGCTTTTTAGATTTTGTTTAAACATATTTTTTCTAACTATCATAATTAGGTTTTTATATTATAAAAATTCAAAACGAAAAGACTATTTATTTACTTATTATATGATTAGTCTTATAGTATTTTTCTTATGCTTTACCCTAAAAAAATACAATTTAGACATTGGTATGGCGCTTGGACTTTTTGCAATTTTTGGAATTATTAGGTACAGAACTGATGCTATTCCCATAAAAGAAATGACCTATTTATTTATAGTTATTGGCGTTTCTGTAATTAATTCATTAGCTAACAAAAAAATGAGCTATTCAGAAATTTTAATCGCCAATACACTTATAATTTTTGTACTAACTATTCTAGAAAAATTCTGGCATTTAAAACATGAAGTCTCTAAAAAAATTACCTACGGAAATATTGAAAATGTAAAACCTGAAAATTATAGTTTGTTAAAACTAGATTTAGAGAAAAAAACTGGGTTAACTATTAATAGAGTTACAATTGGTGATTTAGATTTATTAAAAAATACTTCAAAGGTTACAATTTACTATTACAACGGAAAACCATAATTAAAAATCACCCCATGAAAAAAATAAAACTTCAAGCATA
Organism: Lutibacter sp.; assembly: GCF_016342705.1. Classification (GTDB taxonomy): domain Bacteria; phylum Bacteroidota; class Bacteroidia; order Flavobacteriales; family Flavobacteriaceae; genus Lutibacter. Next base: position 50,840 of record NZ_JAEINV010000005.1, read on the forward strand.
TCTAATTATTTTGTCTATAACAATTTCAAGTATTGGTTATACTCAAAACAACAATGATTTTGGGTCTTGGTCTACTTTAGCATTGGAATATAAATTCAATAAAAAATTAAGTTTCGGATTAGAAGAACAACTTAGATTAAAAGAAAACATATCGCAAATAGATGAATATTTTACAGAAATAAGCACTGAGTACGATTTAACAAAAAACTTCTCAATTGGCGCTGCTGCAAGATTCATTAAAGAAAATGATAATGAAGGAAAAATTCAAGGATATGAAAATCATTTCAGATTTCAATTAGATGCAGCTTATAAACATAAAATTGATCAGTTTTCACTTAAATACAGACTTCGTTATCAAAATAAAAATGAATTAGGAATTAGCACATCTGAAGGCGACTATGCTAACCAACATATTCGATTAAAAACTTCAATAGGCTATAATATTAAAAATTGGAAATTAGATCCTGAATTTTCTGCAGAACTATTTAATCACTTCGAAAAAAATGAAGAAAATGGGTTTGATAAATACAGATTATCTATAGGAACTGATTACGATTTGAAAAAATATGGAAAAATAAATTTGTACTATCAATTTGAAAAAGAACTTAATTCAACAAATCCAAATTCCTTAAATGTAATAGGACTTAAATATAAATACACTTTTAAAAACAATTAAACATGAAAAATTCAACTATTAAAATTGCATTACTTTTTATTGCAATTTCTATCGCATCTTATGTGCATATTAGCTGTTCTGATGATGAAACAATTTCTGATGCAGATGCAACTGAAACAACTGAGACAACTGACGCAGTTGTAGACGATTTAGACTTTACACCAACAGATTGGACAACCGAAACTCACAGCAAAGATGCAGACCCAAATTACACAGAAGTATTTGATAATACTGTTGTAAAAAGATTAGACTTTGTAGTATCAAACACTAACTGGAAAGCCATGTTAACTGATATGACAAGCCTTTACGGAACCTTTGGGTCATCAAATTCTGGCCCTGGTGGTGGTGGCACAAGTTTTTCTGATGAAGACCCAATTTTTGTTCCAGCTTCTGTATTTTATAACGGAAAAGAATGGTATAAAGTAGGTATTCGTTTTAAAGGAAATTCTAGTTTATCATCAGCCTGGGAATCAGGAATTTTAAAACTTTCTTTTAAATTAGATTTTGATGAATATGAAGATGATTATCCACAAATTAAAAATCAACGTTTTTACGGTTTCAAAAAATTTAGTTTAAAAAATAATTATGATGACGATGCTTTATTAAGAGAAAAAGTTGCAGCAGAAATTTTTAAAAATGCTGGTTTAGCTGTTTCAAACACTTCGTTTTATACCTTATATGTTGACTACGGTGATGGACCACAATATTTTGGACTATATACATTGGTTGAAGAAATTGATGATACAGTTATTGACACTCAATTTTCAAGCGGTGATGGAAATTTATACAAACCTGAAGATGATGGTGCAAATTTTGCAAACGGATCTTTTAATGAAGATGGATTTGAAAAGAAAACAAACGAAGATGAAGCTGATTGGAGCGATGTTAAAGCAGTATTTAGTGCCTTACACGCTAGCACTAGAACAACAGATCCTGCAGCTTGGAGAGCAGGTTTAGATGCTGTTTTTGACACAGATGTATTTCTTAATTATTTAGCTGTAAATACAGTAATTCAAAATTGGGATACTTATGGTAGAATGGAACACAACTATTATTTATATAACAATCCTTCTACTAATAAACTAACTTGGATTCCTTGGGATAATAATGAAGCTTTACAATCAGGAAAACAACAAGGTGCTTTAAACTTAAATTTCTCAAATCTTTCTGGTGATTGGCCATTAATATCCTATTTATATGCAGACAGCGTTTACAAAGCAAAATATGACGCCTATGTAAAAGCAACTATAGATGGCCCATTTGAAACAACATACATTCAAGGTGTTTATGATACTTATGCAGATTTAATAGAACCATACGCAACAACAGAAGTTAAAGGATACTCCTTTTTAAGTAGCAGCAGTTCATTTTATTCTGGAATTAGCACCATAAAATCTCATGCAAGCAGCAGAGCAAGTGCAGTAACAACTTATTTAAAATAAATTGATTTTAATACCTTTGTTTATACATTAAATCATAAATTGTATAAACAAAGGTGTTTTTAAAATAGAATAAAGATAGAAACCTTTAAACGATGAGCTTAATTAAAAAAAAATACAAATTCAATTATTTTGAGCCTTTAATAATTATTGCCTTTTGGGCATTATTATTTGCATCTCCTCTCTTATTTGGACGATTTGAAGACCAAATTGAGTGGCAAAAAGTACAAACTGCTTGGTTAAACTTTTTACCTTTATTAGTGTTGTTTTTCATCAATCGTTTTGCTTTATTACCTAGGCTTTTTTTTAAAGGAAAAAGAGTTGGTTATTTTTTGAGTACCATTTCAATAATAGTCCTTTTTGCTGTTAATATTCATTTTTTTAATGACATTCCAACACAAAAAAGACCACGACCAGAAGGAATTGAAAATTCAGGATTATTAACAGAGCCTCCAAGAGGTTTTGATAGAATGCCACCTCCAAATATCAGACCTTCAGAATCTGCACCTCAGCCAATTCCTCCATCAATAAACTTTTTAATTTTAGCCGTTTTATTGGTTGGTTTTGATACTGGATTACAAATTTCTATGCGTTGGTCTAGTTTAGAAAAAGAAAAATTTAAACTTGAAAAAGAAAGTGTTGAAAACCAATTGGCTATTTTAAAAAACCAAGTAAGTCCGCACTTTTTTATGAATACTTTAAACAATATTCACGCATTAGTAGATATTGATTCTGAACAAGCAAAAACCTCTATTATTAAACTCTCTAACCTAATGCGTCATTTATTATATGATTCTGAAGGTACAAAAACACCCATAAAAAAAGAAATATCCTTTATTGAAAGTTATATTGAATTAATGAAGCTACGCTTTTCTGAAAAAGTAAAAATAACAGTAGATATTCCTACCGTAATTCCAGAAAAATTAATTCCACCACTACTTTTCACCTCATTAATTGAAAATGCTTTTAAACATGGAATTAGTTATAATTCAACTTCTTTTATTGAAGTAAAAATGAGTTTTACAGAAGAAAATTTAATTTTTATAATTAAAAATAGCAATCCTAATTTCAATAAAACAAATGAAACAAAAGGAATTGGAATTGAAAACACTAAAAAGAGATTAGACCTTATTTACAGCGAAAATTACACTTTAAATGTTGATGAAAATAAGGAATTTTACATGATAAATTTAAACGTACCACTATGATTACATGCATAACAATTGATGATGAACCATTAGCTTTAAAACAAGTGGTTAGTTATATAAATAAAACACCCTTTTTAGAATTAAAAGGCAATTTTGAAAGTCCAATTGAAGCATTTTCTTTTATTCAGGAAAACACTATTGATTTGATTTTTATTGATATTAACATGCCTGATTTAAACGGATTAGATTTTGTAAAATCATTAAAAAATCCGCCAAAAATTATTTTCACTACGGCTTATAGTGAATATGCTTTAGAAGGTTTTAAAGTAGATGCTTTAGATTATTTGTTAAAACCTATTGATTATGCTTCGTTTTTAAAAGCAGCCAACAAAGTCAAAGAATGGTTCGATTTAAAACAAAATGCTGCTGAAGAAATAAAAAGTAATGACGATTATTTATTCATAAAGTCTGAATATAAAATTGTACGTGTAAAATTAGATGACATCACCTACATTGAAGGAATGCGCGAATATGTTCGAATTCATTTAACAGTTGAAAAACCAATTATGACTTTGCTAAGTATGAAGCTTTTAGAGCAACAATTACCTTCAAGCAAGTTTATGCGTGTACACAGATCTTACATTGTTAATTTAACAAAAATCTCCACAATTGAAAGAAACAGAATTGTATTTGATAAAACGTATATTCCTATAAGTGAACAATATAAAGATGTTTTTCACCAATTTATTGAAAAGAATTTTTTACAGTAAATTTTTAATCTTCATCCGTATATTCTTCGTATAAAAAGTCGTTATACGGAAAACGAGTGATGTGAATTTTCTTTATTTCTTCAAAAACTTTTTCTTTAAACTCTTCTAAATTTTCTTTATTTAAAGCGGAAATAAACAGGCAGTTATCACCTAATTTATTCATCCAAGTTTTACGCCATTCATCTAATGTATAGTGAATTTCTGTTTTTTCAGTCACTAAATCATCGGCTTCAATAACTTCTGGTTCGTACGCATCAATTTTATTAAAAATCATCATTGTTGGTTTATCTGAACACTTAATTTCATCTAAAATTTTATTTACAGATGCAATATGATCTTCAAAACTAGCATGTGAAATATCTACAACATGTAATAATAAATCTGCCTCGCGAACCTCATCTAACGTAGATTTAAAAGATTCTACCAATTGTGTAGGTAATTTTCTAATAAAACCAACAGTATCCGTTAACAAAAATGGAATGTTTTTTATAACTACTTTTCTAACTGTAGTATCTAACGTTGCAAACAATTTATTTTCAGCAAAAACATCGCTTTTACTCACCACATTCATTAAGGTAGATTTTCCAACATTGGTGTAACCGACCAATGCAACACGCACCATTTTTCCACGGTTTTTACGTTGCACGGCCATTTGCTTGTCAATTACCTTTAATTTTTCCTTCAACAAAACAATTTTTTCCCGAATAATACGTCTATCCGTTTCAATTTCAGTTTCACCAGGTCCTCTTAACCCAATTCCCCCTTTTTGTCTTTCAAGGTGTGTCCATAAACGCGTTAAACGTGGCAATAAATATTGACATTGTGCCAATTCAACTTGCGTACGTGCATAACTAGTTTGCGCACGAGAAGCGAAAATATCTAGAATTAAATTGGTTCTATCTAACACTTTGCAATTTAACACTTTCTCTATATTTCTTAATTGACCTGAAGAAAGTTCATCATCAAATATAGCTGTTTCAATATTGTGCGTTTCCATAAAAGCTTTCACTTCATCTAACTTTCCTTTACCAATAAATGTTTTAGGATTTGGACTTTCTAATCTTTGCACAAATCTTTTCACCGCAACTCCACCAGCAGTTAAGGTTAAAAACTCTAATTCATCTAAATATTCATTAGTTTTTTCTTCTGTTTGATGTTGCGTTATAATTCCTATTAAAACGGCTTCTTCAGATGTAACTTTTCTTTCTTCAATCATATTCAAAATGAAATTTTTGTACTTAACTATTTGCTGCAAAGATACAATACTAATGTAAATCTAATTTTGTATTTTGGACTTTTAATATATTATTTATGTTTTCATTTTTTAAATCGGTAGGAAAAAACAAACAAGCCTATACCATTGCATTTTACAACCTTGAAAATTTGTTTGACACAAAAAAAGATCCATTAATTTTAGACGATGATTTTACACCTAATGGAAAAAAGCATTGGAATATTAAACGATATAAAAGAAAAATAAATAAATTAAGTAATGTTATCTCTCAAATAGGAACAAAAAGGTCGTTTTTTTCACCAGCAATAATTGGTGTTGCAGAAGTTGAAAATGATATCGTTCTAAATGATTTAATACAAACAATTAATTTAAAAAATGAACATTATGGAATTGTGCACTATGATTCTCCTGATGAACGTGGAATAGATGTAGCTTTATTGTATAAAAAAGAGTTGTTTGAATTATTACATTCCGAAACCTTTACTTTAAATATTGAAAACGAATATGGTGAACGCGATTTTACTAGAGACGTACTGCTAGTAAAAGGAAATCTTAATGGTGAATTAATGCATATTTTAATAAATCATTGGCCTTCTAGAAGAAGTGGTGAAGATGTTTCTGAAGAAAAAAGAATTAAAGCAGCAGAATTGGTAACATCTATTGTGCATCAAATTAATTATGAAACAAATAATGCTAAAATAATTGTAATGGGCGATTTTAATGATGACCCAACAAACATTAGCGTTAAAAAATATTTGGTGAATGATACTTTTTACAATCCAATGGAACGTTTAATAAGTACTGGACACGGAACCTTAAATTACCAAAAGAAATGGCATTTGTTTGATCAAATTATTTTTACAAAAAACTTTATTGAAATTGAAGAAAATAAACACTCCTTTAAATATGCAGAAGTTTTTGATGAACATTTTTTAAAAGAATGGAAAGGAAAATATAAAGGAAATCCGTTTAGAACATATATAGGAAAATGGTATCAAGGAGGTATTAGCGATCATTTTCCTGTTTATGTGTATTTAAAAAAGAACTAATATTTCTTAAAAAAAAAACTCAAGCACTAGGCTTGAGTTTTTTCATTACTATTTTTGGTTATTTAATATTTGGTTACTACGTTAATTGGCATTGTATATTCTCTATTTACTCTACCTGGTTTATCAAATTTTTTGTGATTTAATTGTTCACGAATAAATTTTAAAATATTTTCATTCATTGAATCAACTTTTAAAACAATAATTTCTCCCTCTGTATTAAAAGTAAATGTAATATTTACATAAGAGTTTTGTTCAAAAGAAAGCTCAGAAGAATCAAAAAGTTCAACAATTTGTTTTCTGATTTCATCTTTTGATACGTTTGGAGTTTCAATATTGTTAGCAAATAAACCTATAGTTCCTATTGCAAATGCTACTAAAAATAATTTTACGTTTTTCATACTATTTAGCTTTAATTTTTATGTCTAATTTTTATACTTCAAATTTACGACTAAAAAGGCTTATTTTTAAGCTAAGGTTAGATTTGCTACTTTTGAAATGATTTTTCACCAGTATTACATTATTCGCAATTTATAGATATTTTTTATATTCTATTTTACGTTTTGTTAGTTTTTTTGTACATTTTTTTACACTATCTTAAATTTGGAGAGAAGTCATTTGGTGCAATTTTCGGCGAATTTGGGTAAGAAATCAAATTATTTGCTGCATCTGAATAAACTGTCCATTCACTAATTTCAAAGACAGAATTTGGCTCAATTATATCTAAATTTCTTACAGCCCTTCCATCCAAATATTCCCAATTTGTTCCATTTCCATCCTCACCTATTACACCATATATATCTATTGTTGCACCAGAGTTATCCACCAACTCATAAACATCATCACCATTTCCGGAAATATATGTAGATTCAATTTCAGGAATGTCATTAAATACCGTTTTATAATCTGAATTTGCAATTATCACAAAACCGCCTGCTGAAATGGTAATTCCATTTAAATCAATAGCACCGCTTGATACATTCACTGATCCATTTACATATTTATTCAACTTCCATCCTGATAAATTAATTTCCGAATCTCCAGCATTAAATAGCTCTACAAATCGAGCAGACACATTATTAATAGGATCAGCAACTTCAGTAATCATTATTTTTGGAATAATTACTTCGCAAACTTCATAAGCTGCTTCAAATTGAACATCATCAACCGATCTAATTTCTATATTTTCACCTAAAACACCAACAATTGAGCCGTGACCTTTTGGGAATAATTGATTTGCAAAATTTGCATTACCATTAGTAAAAACAATTAATTTAAATGATTCTCCACAAGTTTCCAAAGTTCTACTTCCATCATTATCTCCAGTAAAAAATGCAAATGCTTTGCCTAGTTCATTTTGAACCAATTGCACATCTGTTACTTTTACCAATGTATTTTGATATTGTTCATTTAAAATATCTGAAATATTAATTTCTGTTGGAAGAATAGCTTTATTTTCTCCACTATTATAAATAAAACTTCCAATTGCTTCGGTTTCAATGGCTGCAATTTTTGTTCCATTCGGATAACCCACTGTTAAAACGCCATCAACTTTGGTCATATATAACTTGTTCAGTTTTACAAAAACCTTATCGCCAATTTCGAATTGCTCAAAAATAGCATCATTATCCATTAAAATAGTAATTCCTGCAGTTGGATTTTCAACCTTATCTTGAATTACTAATTTCTTTTCAAAGCTCCCATTCAAATCACTTGAAACCACATAACCTTCCACAATATAGTCTGTTGAAACACCAAATTCAATCATTGCTCCGGTGTACATCGCTTTTATTTCTGAAATTGTTTTTGTTGGAGTTAACACATTTGAATAATCACAACGTGGCTGCGTTAATTGAACATCATCTGTATCTCTTAAATACAATTGATAATCTTCATAATAATTACTAAAAATAGCAACAACACTTCCTTTTCCTTCTGGTAATAGTTCATCTTTAAATTTTGAATAGCCGCTATTTCTAACAATTACCTCATCAACCAAATTACAATTGTTATCAAAACTTTCTAAAACTCTATTTACAGTAGCTGTATTACCAACATTTCCGTAAGCTTGACCAATATCGACTGTTTTAAATTGTATGTTTTCAATTTCAACTAACATTTCTAACATACTTTCATTCAACTCATTAATGATAACTTTTTTAGGAACAATAGCAGCAACTTCACAAGAGCGAATAATGTAATTATTTATTTCATAGCTTGAAATTCTACCTAATTCTCCCGCAACTGCTTTCCCAATTTGAACACTTCCAAAACTATAACCAACAGCTAAACCTTTTAGTTTTACATAAATTTTTCTACCAACTTCATACTTTGCGTATAAATTGGTTTCATCAATAGAGATTTTTATTGCTGATGTTGGGTTTTCTGGCTTATCTTGAATTGAAATTGATTTATAAATATTACCAGATTTATCGCTAGAAACTACATAACCTTCAATTATTACATCATTTTCAATTACTGTTGCGCCGCCAAAAGTGTACATGTCTTTTACTTGGGAAATGGTATTTGTAACTTGCAATAGAGGCTCATCACAATCTACATTTGGAGTTGAAAAGTCCTGGTCTTTAACACAACCTGCAAAAACACTAATTAAGAGTACTAATGAAGTTGTAAATTTTATAGTTTTATTATTTTTCATTGCTAATTATTTTTTAAAATCTTAGATATACGTTTAAATAATATGAGGTTTTATTGCCATACCAATATTTAGGTCCAAAAATCGGCTTGTTTAATTGTTTGTCTTCTTTAAACTCTGGATAATTAGATTTTCTGGATTGTTCAAAACCTCCAGTTTTGTACAATTCACCTAAAACATTGTTTATTCCAGCAAAAAAACCAACATATTTATTATCAATTCTCCAAGATTTTCCTCCAACAACATCCAACAAAAAGGCATCATCAAATTTTTCTTGAACCAATAAATCATCTACTTGTTTTTGAGTGATTTCCAATCCTGTTTCATCATCTAAAAATGGAACACCATCCGCATCTATATAAAAATTATCTGTGCGTAATAATGGCGAAATATCTAAATAGTTGTTGCTTAAAAAACTTCCATTTACCTGAAACCACCAATATGCCGGATCTCTATATTCAAAAGCTAAAGAATAGGCTCTTTGTGGCGTTCCTGAAACTCTATAATCTTTTAAATACGCCGTTCCAAAATCACTATCTTCATTAATTAAACTTTCTGATTGAATGTATAAATGCGGATTGTTATTATATGTGAATTGACCGAAAGAGCCAGAACCTAATAATTTTATAGTTGCTGTAACTTGGTACTCTAAACTTAACTCGGCACCGATATTTAATTTATCTACACCTGTTGTAATTTCATTAACAAAATCTGCCTGATCACCTAACAATCCTTCAGCAAAAAAGAAGGACGTTTCAATGGCATCGCTAAACTTTGTGTAATATGTTGTTAATCTCGATTGAAATTTTGGGGATCTAAAAATATAACTAACATCACCAGTTACAATTTTCTCACTAGTTAATTCTGGCGTAATATTATTGTTAACTCTTGAATTTGAAAAAGTAGTTCTAATACTTGGAGCGTTTGATATAAACGCGCCATTTACATTAAATAAATGCCTACCTGTTAATTTATAAGTAAAACCAGCTTTTGCACTAACATCAAAAAAAGATTGTTGCTCACCTTTACCATAAGAATTATTAAAATACGTTCCGTTTTTATACAATCCTTCACGTTGATAACTAGTTGATTTAAAGCTAATACCAGCAAAATAATCTACTTTTCTATTTACAACTTGTATTTGGGCAAATACACCAGTAACACTCCCATTAATTAAATAATCATATTGAAATTTGTCGCCTTTACCAACAATTCTATTTGGGTTATTTAAATCGTTTTGTTGTGCATCACCAATAGCGTATTGATCTAAATCAACAAAACCTTCGCTCCCCAATAAATCTAACATTTTACCGTAATTTTTCGAAGTTAAATTGGTGTAATTAACTCCTGCATTTAGAATACTATTATTTTTTAAATTGGTATTTAACACCGAGTTAAATGTAAGCTGGGTGTCGTCTACTCTGTCTTCATATAAGTAATACAATGCATTGCTTTTATTTGCATTCAGCTGGTAAATTTCTTCCCAATTAATTTGTCCGTTATTTATAAAATTTTGTTCGGACAAATACGCATTGGCGTAATCTAAATTATCTTCATAACGCAAATAACTACTTGGTAAATTTTTCCAATACGTTGGATCTGGATTTGGTGCGTTTGAATATCCTAAACGGCTGTTCCCAATATGCCCAAATTGATACGCAACAGTTGATTTAATTGTGGTGTTTTCCTTTTCATAATAATGAGTTAGCATAACAATTGGCTCAATTACTTCCTTTATTCTGGAATTTCGCTTATCACCTTCCTGATTTCCCCAATAAGCATTGTATTGATATCCTTTTAAATCAAACACCTCTTGTGTGTTTGGTGAAGATTTCCCTCTGCGGTTTGGTGAAGTAAATGCTGTTAAATTTAAACTATGATTGTTATTCAACTTTTTTTCAACAGCTAAAAATGCAGCCCAAGCATTGTACGTTGTTCCTTCAAAATAACCTTCATCTGCAAATCTTCTTGAAGCCGAAACAGCAAAAGCCCAGTTCTTTTTATTAAGATCTGTTGCATAATTTGCCATAATTCTTCCCGTATAACTCTTGTTAGTTGCCGCTGTAGAAACTTTACCTCCTGCTTTATAATCTGATACTCGTGTTGTAAAATTGGTTGTTCCTAAAACATTTCCAAAAGAATGATCGGACGCTGCCAATCCGTTTGAAAATTCTTGATTTCTAAAAACATCGTTTAATCCACCCCAATTTCCCCATTGTGGTCTTCCATCGTACAGTTTATTCATTTCAATTCCATTAATTGAAATAACTCCATAGCTAGAATCGTACCCACGAACTTTAAACCACGCCTGGCTGAAATTAAAAGCTGCTGCTCTTAAAAATGCGTCTTTTGATGATTGAAAAAGACCTGCAATATTATCCGAACTACGCTCACCATCATCTAATAAATCATCATCAGACAATAAAATAATGCTCGATTCCTGGATTTCTTCAAATAATTGCTGCAAATAAATTGCACCTAAATCATACGCTGTTGTATTTGAAATAGTTATAGGTATCTTTTGGTTTTCAAATCCTTTAAAAGAAATTTCAATAATATAATTTCCTTTTGGAATGTTTTCAAAAATAAATAACCCTTTGTTATTTGATTGAATAAAAAAAGAAGTGTTTAAAATTTTCACTGCTACTCCATCCAATTCCTTTTTAGAATTGTAATCATACACAACACCTTTTAATGTTGAGCTGTTTTGTGCCGATAAATTAAGAATACAGAAAATTAAAACACTAGCAGTAAATACTAAATGTTTCATATACAATTTTTTTCGAAAATAACTATTTTTTATTTTTTTTCCAAATTGAATTTTTATAAACTGATGCCAAAAACTTGTTCTAAATCAATCTTTGTTTGTAAATTTAGGCCCCAAAAAAGTATATATGAAAATTTTTAGCTTCCTCCTTGCATTTATTTTATTAACATCAAATTCAATTTTTAGTCAAAAAAGTTATGATATAAAGACTATTGCTTTTTACAATTTGGAAAATCTTTTTGACACAGAAAATGACACGCTGATTAATGATGAAGCAAGTCCTATCATGGAAATTAAAGAAAATAGAACAGAAATTTATCAGAAAAAATTAAATAATATGGCTAAAGTTCTTTCTGAAATTGGCACAGATGAAGCTAAAAATAGCCCAGTAATTATTGGTGTTGCAGAAATAGAAAATAGAAAAGTGTTAGAAGATTTAATTGCTACTGATTATTTGAAATCTAAAAAATACAGCATCATACATTACGATTCTCCAGATTTAAGAGGAATTGATGTTGGCTTTTTATATCAGCCGAATTTTTTTAGACCCATTCATCATGAAACTTTTGAATTAAAACTATGGGAAGAAAACGGAATGAGAATTTACACAAGAGATCAATTATTAGTTTCTGGTTATTTAGGTGATGAATTGATTCATATTATTGTAAACCACTGGCCATCTAGACGAGGAGGAGAAGAAAAAAGTCGACCAACAAGAGAAAAAGCAGCTTATTTAAACACTCAAATAATTGAGCAAATTAAACTAACAGATCCAACCCCGAAAGTAATTATTATGGGTGATTTAAATGATGACCCAATTAATACAAGTTTAAAAGAAGTATTAAAAACTAAAGCAATAAAAGCCGAAGTTAATGAAGGAGATATTTACAACCCTATGGAAGATATATTTAGCCGTGGACAAAACACCTTAGTTTATCGCGATCAAATAAATTTATTTGACCAAATTATGTTCACCTCTCCATTGTTAACAACTACAAAAGATTATAGTACCTATAAAATGTACAAAGCAAATGTATTCAATCCTCAATATTTAACAACCCAAACAGGTAAATATAAAGGATATCCATTTAGAAGCTGGAGTTATAGCGGATTTACTGATGGTTACAGCGATCATTACCCTGTGTATATTTATTTAATCAAAGAAACTACCGAATAAATTTAGGTTACATTTCTTCTTGCAAATCTTTTAATAGCAACTGTAAGGATGTATTACCATTCCAATGGTTTTCATCAATATTGTAGGCTGCTTTAAATGGTTTTCCATGTTGAATTAAATCAATTTTATTGCCCATACTAAAACCAATAGCGTTATACGTAGTTTGGTTAGAACCTTCAAAAATATTTAATTTTAAATGTGTTTCATCAGCTCCAACTTTTTTACCATAACCATTATCTCTTAATCCAGCGGAACAAAAAGTAGGCTTCATATTTTGTGGCCCAAAAGGTGATAACTGATTTATAATTCTGAAGAATTTTGGAGTAACCTCTGAAAGACTTATTTCTGCATCAATAGAAATTTCTGGTGTTCGCAATTCTTCCGGAAGTGAATTTTTAACAACTTCTTCAAATTTTTGTTTAAAATTTAAGTAATTTTCTTCTTTTATAGTTAAACCAGCGGCATATTTATGCCCACCAAATTGTTCTATAAATTCTGAACATTCTTCCAACGCTTCATATACATCAAATCCTTTTACAGAGCGTGCAGAAGCTGCTAATTTATCGCCACTTTTGGTAAAAACTAAGGTTGGTTTGTAATAGGTTTCTATTAATCTAGAGGCCACAATGCCAATAACACCTTTATGCCAATTTTCACTATAAACAACAGTTGAAAAGCTTTGTTGTTCATTATTTTCTTCTATTTGCTGTAATGCTTCAATGGTAATGGATTTATCTAACTCCTTTCTATCAGTATTATTTTGTTCAATTTCGGCTGCAAATTTAATTGCTGTATCAAAATCAATTTCAGTTAACAATTCAACGGCATAATTTCCATGTTTAATTCTTCCAGCCGCATTAATTCTTGGTGCAATAATAAAAACCACATCCGTAATTGTTAATTCTTCTTTTTTAACCTGATGAATCATGGCTTTTATTCCCGTTCTTGGAGATTCATTTATAACTTGCAATCCAAAATATGCCAAAATTCTGTTTTCCCCAGTAATTGGAACAATATCTGCCGCAATAGCAACAGCAACCAAATCTAAATATTCAACTAAATCATCAATAGTTTGTCCTCTTTTTTCAGCCAACGCCTGAATTAATTTAAAACCCACGCCACAACCACATAATTCCTTATATGGATATGAACAATCTGTTCGTTTTGGATCTAACACTGCAACCGCATCAGGAATTTCATTTCCAGGTCTGTGATGATCACAAATAATAAAATCGATACCTTTTTTTGTCGCGTATGCTACTTTATCAATAGCTTTAATTCCGCAATCTAATGCAATTATAAGAGAAATATCATTATCCTCTGCATAATCAATTCCTTGATATGAAACTCCATAACCTTCGGCATATCTATCCGGAATATAAGTCGCAACATTAGGATAAAAAGTTTTTAAATACGAAGCCATTAATGAAACAGAAGTAGTTCCATCCACATCATAATCTCCAAAAACCAATATGTTTTCTCCGTTTTTTATAGCGCTTTCAATTCTTTTAACAGCCAAGTTCATATCTTTCATTAAAAACGGATTGTGTAAATTCTCTAAACTTGGTCTGAAAAAAGATTTGGCTTGTTCAAAAGTTTCAATTCCTCGCTGCACTAATAATTTAGCAATGGTAAAATCAACTCCTAATTCTTGAGCTAAATTTGATGTAATAATTGGGTTTGGTTCGGGCTTTAAAGTCCAACGCATAGCATTAATTTTTTTCAAAAATAATGAAAATTTATTCAAAAAAAAGCCAATAGCATTTCACTATTGGCTTTTTATAAATGAATATTGTAATTCAGATCCTACTGCTCAATATATATTATTTCAGTAGTAACTTCAGAAAATTTACGGAACATTTCCATTACCCCGCAGTAACGTTCTTCAGAAAGATTTACCGCTTTTTCAATTTTATCTTTTTTAAAGTCTTTTCCATAAAAACGAAACGTAACCTTCACTTTATCATAAATTTTTGGGTGCTCATCGGTTAAATTTGCCTCCACTTCAATTTTAAAATCATCCACTTCAGCACGCATTTTTTTAAGTAATGATGCAATATCCATCGCTGAACAACCAGCTAAAGCGGTTAACATCATAGCTTTTGGGCGTAATCCTTTTCCTTGTCCGCCAACATCTTCGGCGGCATCAATCATTACACTTCCTTCAGGAGCAACTGATTCAAATAACATTTGCCCTTTCCAACTAACTTCAATTTTATTTGTCATAATAGTAAATCAAAAATTATAAAAATCAAATTTACATGAAATAATTTCCTTTTGCAGTAACATTTTTCACAATTCAACAACTAATACTTGTATATGACATTCTTTATTAAGGAATCATAAAAGACTTAGCATTAAATAACGTTTTCTCTTTTAAAATTAGATGAATAATTAGTATATTCGGTAACTACTTAAAATTGTTAAATATGAAAGATTTTTTTAGTCAATTATCAACCTTAGAACAAACCTATTGGATAATAGCGTTGGTTGGTTCTGCCGTTTTTATTGTTATTTTTTTACTCACATTTATTGGTGGTGGAGACTCCGATATGGATGCCGATGCTTCAGATTTTGAAACTGATGATGGCGGTGTTGGTTTTCAATTTTTTACTTTTAAAGGAATTGTGGCCTTTTTTACCATTTTTGGTTGGACAGGTATTACGTGTTTAAATAACGGATTTTCTAGTACGGCAACCATTATTATTGCTTCCATTGCTGGATTATTAATGATGGTTATTACCTCATCATTATTTTATTGGATGCATAAATTAGCAGCATCTGGTACGTTAAAAATTGATAATGCCATTGGAGTTATTGGTGAAGTATATTTACCAATTGGTGCTGAGCGCTCTAAAATGGGAAAAGTACAAATAAAAGTTCAAGGTAGTTTGCGTGAATTAGAAGCAATTACCGATGAATTGGAAGATTTAAAAACAGGCGCAATGGTAAAAGTTACCAAAATTGTAAGTGCTGAAATATTACTTGTTGAAAAAATATCTAAATAAAAATAACTATGAATTTATTATCTCTTTTATTACCGCTTCAAGCTGCTCCAACAGCAGTTTATTTAATTGGAGCTGTAATTTTTATTATTGTTGTTTTCTTCTTTTCTATGATAAGAAGATACAAACGTTGTCCGTCTGACAGAATTTTAGTTGTGTATGGGAAAACCGGCGGAGGACAATCTGCAAAATGTATCCACGGTGGAGCTTCATTTATTTGGCCAATAATTCAGGATTACGAATTTTTGGATTTAACACCAATGTCTATTGAAGTAAACTTAACCAACGCATTAAGCAAACAAAATATTCGTGTAAATGTTCCTTCGCGCTTTACCATTGGTATTTCAACAGAGCCAAGTGTTATGCAAAATGCTGCGGAACGTTTATTAGGTTTAACATTAGAATCTGTAAAAGATTTAGCACAAGAAATTATTTTTGGTCAATTACGTTTGGTGGTTGCTTCAATGGATATTGAAGAAATTAATTCAGATAGAGATCAATTTTTATCGCATATTACACATAGTGTTGAAGCCGAATTAAAAAAGGTTGGGTTAAAATTAATCAACGTAAATATTACCGATATTCATGATGAATCTGGTTATATTGAAGCTTTAGGAAAAGAAGCTGCTGCAAAAGCAATTAATGATGCTAAAATATCTGTAGCTCAAAAAGTAAGAGATGGATCTATTGGAGAAGCAGAAGCACACCAAGATCAACGTGTTAGAGTTGCAGACGCATTAGCTAAAGCAAAAATTGGTGAAGCAGAAGCCAACCAAACAGAACGTGTACAAGTAGCAGATAAAATTGCCACTGCAATGATTGGAGAAGCAAATGCAAATCAAAAAGAGCGCGTATTAACTGCAGATGCAAGAGCGAAAGCTAAAATTGGTGAAGCAGAGGCATTACAAATTGAAAGAATTAAAACTGCTAGCGCAAACGCAAAAGCAATTGAAGGAGAAAACCTTTCAAAAATTGAAATTGCAGAGTCCGATGCTTTAAGAAGGGAAAAAGAAGCAGAAGCTGCAAAAAGAGCCATTGCTGCTGAAAAAGTACAAGCCGCAAAAGCTTTAGAAGAAGCATATGCTGCAGAAAAAATTGCAGAAGATGCAAGAGCAAAACGCAAAGAAGCAGAACAAGGTGCAGATATTATTGTACCTGCTCAAATTTCTAAAAGAAAAGTTGAAATTGATGCTGAAGCAGAAGCAGAACAAATTAGAAGAATTGCAAAAGGTGAAGCCGATGCTATTTTTATGAAAAAAGAAGCAGAAGCAAAAGGTATGTATGAAATACTTACAAAACAAGCACTTGGTTTGGAACAAATTGTAAAAGCTGCTGGAGATAATGCTAAAGATGCTGTGTTATTATTAGTTGCAGATAAATTACCAGAACTAGTGAAAACACAAGCTGACGCAATTAAAAATATTAAAATTGATAAAGTTACTGTTTGGGAAAATGGAGGAGGAAAAGATGGAAAAACATCTACTTCAAACTTTATTTCCGGAATGTATAAAGCCGTTCCACCTTTGCAAGAAATGTTTAATATGGCTGGAATGCAATTACCAACCTATTTAAAAGGTGAAGAAATTAAAAACCCTGATTCTGAAAACAAAAAAAACATTGAAGATACTACCGAATTAACTAGTGAAAAAGAATAGTTTTTATCCAATTGCCCATATGAAATTTAGTAGTATGGGCAGTTAAAAACTTAAATCAACAAATAATGGAAGATCAATTAAAAAAATTTCTTTTTGACCCAACTGTAGGTAAACTAGCAACAATTTTAATTGGCATTATTATTATTTGGCTTGTTATAAAAGCTATTCAGCGTAATTTTATTTCAAAATTAAAAGATAGTAACAATAGGTATAAAACTAAAAAAATATCAACTTTTGCAGGTTATTTGTTCTCTGTTATATTAATCGCAATTGTTTACAGTAATAAATTAGGAGGGTTTACCATTGCTTTAGGTGTTGCCGGTGCAGGAATTGCATTTGCATTACAAGAAGTAATTGCATCATTTGCCGGATGGTTAGCCATTTTGTTTGGAGGTTTTTACAAAACTGGAGATAGAGTTCAATTAGGCGGAATTAAAGGGGATGTAATGGAAATTGGGGTTTTAAGAACCACCGTAATGGAAATTGGACAATGGGTAGATGGCGATTTGTACAACGGAAGAATTGTATTAATAGCGAACAGTTTTATTTTTAAAGAACCTGTTTTTAATTATTCTGGAGATTTTCCATTTTTATGGGATGAAATAAAAATACCCATTCAATATGGAAGTAATTATGAAAAAGCAAAATTACTGTTTATTGAAATAGCCAAAAAAACTGTTGGTGATTTAACCAACGTTTCACAAGAAAAATGGCACACACTTCAAAAAGAATTTTTACTGGAAAATGCCCAAACAGAACCCATGGTTACATTAATAGCTAATGATAATTGGGTTGAATTTACGCTTCGTTATGTTGTTAATTTTAGAAAAAGACGCATCACAAAATCTGAATTATTCACTCAAATATTAACTGAAGTTGAAAAAACAAATGGAGAAATTAAATTTGCTTCTGCAACATTCCATATTGTTGAAGCTCCAGAGTTAAAAATTAATCTTTCAAAAAAATTATAAATGTTTTTAGCATCAAAATTAGACCCAACTGTGGCGTTTGTTTCAGTTTTGGCAATACTTATTATTCTGTTAGGTTTAATTCTAAAAAAATTTAAACAACCCTACATAATTGGCTATATTATTGTTGGTGCTATTTTAGGTGAACATGGTATTGGGCTAATAAAAGATTCTGAATCCATCCATCATTTAGGTGAAATTGGCATTATTTTACTACTGTTTTTTATTGGAATGGAAATTAGCCTTCCAGAACTTGTAAAACAGTGGAAACTTGCAGTAATTGGAACTTTATTACAAGTAGGAATTAGCGTATTAATAGTACTTTCAATCGGTCACTTTTTTAATTGGAATATTAATAGATCCATAATTTTAGGTTTTGTAATTGCATTAAGTAGTTCTGCAGTTATTATTAAAATTATTCAAGACAAACATTTGATTACAACCAGAATTGGGAAAAATGTTTTGAGTATTTTATTAATGCAAGATATTATAATTGTGCCATTATTAATTATAACTTCTGTAATTGGAGGTAAAGAAGAGCCAATAGAAAATATTATTTTAATGGTTATTGGAGGGCTACTTGTAATGGCTATTTTAATATATATTTACATTAAAAGAAGTATAAAATTACCTTTTGAAGACAAAATTGAAAATGATCACGAATTACAAGTTTTTGCAGCTATTTTATTATGTTTCGGTGGAGCTCTTTTAGCTTCAGCCTTCGGATTATCACCCGCGTTAGGTGCATTTGTTGGTGGTATGGTAATGCATGTTTCTAAAGCTACTGATTGGATTTATGATACGTTGCACTCTTTTAGAGTAATTTTTGTAGCGCTATTTTTTGTTAGTATAGGACTTCAGCTTGATTTTGAATTTATTCAACAAAATTATATTGAAATTTCAATAGTGCTATTATCTGTTTATTTTACCAACCATCTTGTTAATTCGTTTATTCTTAAGCTATTTTCTTGCAAATGGCATGAAGCCATTTTAGGTGGTGCATTACTGGCTCAAATTGGCGAATTAAGTTTTTTAATAAGTTCATCGGCATATTCACTTGAAATTATGGAAACTTTTGGCTACAAATTCACAATTAGCCTAATTTCATTAACACTTTTAATAAGTCCGTTTTACATATCTATCACTGAAAAATTACTTAAACGTCATCAAAAAAAGAAAATTATTAGATTAGGTGGCCATATTTAATACTAATAAAAAATGAGTTTTGGAGGACAAGTAAATGACATGGTTAATAGAATAAAGCAAAATGCTGCTTTAAAAAATGCCAGAAAAGGAAAGTTCAAAGGTGGTAATGATTATGCTCATATTAAGTATACTAAAACTGAATATGATTTTCCAAAAATTTCAGAAAAAGAATTAGAAAAAATTAAAATAAAAATTAGAAAAACAACAACATTCGAAAGAAATAAGCAACTGCTTTTTGGCGTTATTATAGCTTTTATAACTGTTTTAGCATTGTTAATTTTAAATTCTTAACAAAACAGACTTAAATAAATAATTCTAAAATTTAAAAATTAATGGAGTATTAGATTTCGTTTTCCTATTTTTACAAGTTAATACCTGATTAATTTAGTTCAATGATGTTTAAAAAAAATATTTTGGTTTCTTTTTGGTTATTAGTTCCATTTTTATTTTTAAATAATATCTATTCAAGCACTCCTCCAACTTTAACCGCTGCTGGAAATCAGTATTATTGTCCTCAAAGTCAACAAAACATAGTTACAGATTTTAACATAACTAATCCAGATAATGCTGAAATTAAATCAATTTACATTCAAATCTCATCAGGGTATCAACGTGGTGAAGATATTTTAAAATTAAACGGAACTGTAGCGAATATAGCTGTATCTTCTTTTGATAGTCTTGAAGGGAAAATTGTGTTAACATGGGTTGGATCAGGAACTGCAAATTTATCTAGCCTAATTACTGCAGTAAAAAATATTGTTTTTCAAAGCAACTCTGCAACTCCAACAGGAACAAAAACTTTTTCAATAACCATTGGAGAGGCAAACTACTTACCAACAACAAAGCACTACTATGAATATGTTCCATCACTAGGTATTACCTGGCAAAATGCTAAAACTGCTGCGGAATCCAGAAACTACTATGGTTTAAAAGGATATTTAGCTACTGTTACCACAATTGAAGAAGCAAAATTAACTGGCGAGCAAGCGTCAGGAGCGGGATGGATAGGTGGAAGTGACGTTGCAGTTGAAGGGACTTGGAGATGGATGACTGGGCCAGAAACTGGTAAATCATTTTGGATTGGAGGTGGAAACGGAACAACAGCAGGTACTGATATTCCATTTGCTTTTTGGAATTCAAGCAACAATGAGCCTAATAATTTAGGGAATGAAGATTACGCGCACGTAACGGCACCAGGCATTGGAACTCCTGGATCTTGGAATGATTTATCAAACATTGGAGGATCTTCTGGAGATTATCAACCAAAAGGCTATATTGTTGAATATGGAGGAACTCTAGGTGATCCAGTTTTAAATATTTCAGCAAGTACAAAAATTTCTATAGCCGAAATAACTTCTTCATCTGGAGATATTGGTTGCGGAACAACTAAAGTTTCATTAACAGCTTCCTCTTCATCTGGAAAAATTTTATGGTTTAGCTCATTAACTGGGGGAACTCCAATAGCTAGTGGTTATGTTTTTTCCCCAACTATTTCAACTACAACAACATATTATGCTTTAGCCTCATCGGATGGAGTTTGCGAAAAAGGAACTAGAGTGCCAGTTGTTGCTACTATTTATCAAATACCAACAATTACCAATACAACCACCCAATCAATTTGCCAAGTTGGCTCAGCATTCTTATCTGCCGCAGCTTCATCGGGAATTGTAAATTGGTATTCAAATTTAACTGGTGGATCTATTTTACATTTAGGAAATTCATTTACAACTCCAATAATAAATAGTACAACTACTTATTATGTTGATGCTACTGAAAATGGTTGTACTACTGCCCAACGCACACCCGTTACTGTAACCGTTTTTAAAACAGATAAGCCTACTACTTCTTTACCTGAACAAACTTTTTGTTCATCAGAAAATGCTACTTTAAACAATCTCTCCATAAATGGGACTGACATTTTATGGTATGCAACAGCTAATAGCACAATTCCTTTAAATAAAATACAATCTATCTTAAATAACACTTCGTATTTTGCAACACAAACTATAAACTCTTGTGAAAGTACTGAGCGCCTTGAAATTAAAGTTAAAATTTTTGAAACTCCAACTCCTCAAATAAATATACCAAAACTTAGTTTATGCGACTCCAACATTACAGGAACCGATGTTGATGGCGAAGAAACTTTTGACCTAACTTTAAATAATACTTTTATTTTAAATGGAAAAAACACTACCGATTTTAACATTAGGTTTTATAAAGATGCTGCATTAATACAACCAATAAATAATCCTACCAATTTTAAAAACACAAAAATTGGAAGCCCACAAACAATTTATTTCTTTATTGAAAATAAAAATTCACCTTCTTGCAACGCAACTGGATCATTTAAAATTGAAGTGAGTCCATTGCCAGTTTTAAAAAGCTCGCAAGTGATACTTGAGCAATGTGATGATGATGAAAATAACGATGGGTTTAGTTCATTTAACCTTAACCAAGCTAATGAATTAATTTCAGCAAATTATAAAAATGAGCAGTTTGAGTTTTATAAAGATGCTGGCTTTACACAATTAATTACAAATCCGTTAGCTTATGAAAATCCAACTGTAATAAATAGTACTGTGTACGTTAAAATTAAAACCGTTTTTGGTTGTGAAAGGTTTGCAAGCATAAAATTAAAGGTTGGAGCAACCCAAATACCAAGTACTTTTCATTTAAATTATTATACTTGTGAAGATTTACCATCAACAAATCAAGATGGTAAAACCATTTTTAATTTTAGTGATGCAACTCAACAATTAATTGATACAAAAAGTATATTTTCTTCACAACTGGTTCGAATTTCATATTATGAAAGTTTAGAAAATGCGCTTTCTGAAATAAATGCTATACCAGATATTTCAAATTATAAAAACTCAACTCCTTGGGAGCAAAAAATATATATTAGGATTGATAGTGATGATGTGAATGCTTGTTTGGGGTTAAACCATGTAATTACGCTACATGTTGAGCCATTGCCAGTTGCAAACCCAGTAACTATTGATAGACAATGTGATGATAATGATGATGGATTTTTCCCTTTTGACACCTCAAAAGTTGACGAAACGGTTAGAAACGGACAATCAAATATTACAGTAAATTATTTTGATGAAAATAATAATTTACTTCCTAGCCCATTACCAAATCCTTTTTTAACCAAAAGTCAGACAATTACAATTAAAGTTGAAAATTCAACATCCTCCGTAAACCCAAGTTGTTCTGATGAAACAACTTTAGAGTTTATAGTAGATGTTTCACCAAAAATATACCCTGTTACAATTCCAGCGCTTTGTGATGATGGACTTGACACAACTGATGGGTTTTCTTCTTTTGACACTTCAAACATAGAAGCTCAATTATTAGGAGCTCAAAATGGTATGAAAGTAACTTATACCAATGAAAATAATACAATTTTACCAAGTCCATTGCCAAATCCATTTTTTTCAAACTCTCAAAAAATTACAGCGACAGTAACAAATAAATTAAATGAATTTTGCTCAATTTCGGCAGATTTAAATTTTGTTGTAAATCCACTTCCAAGTTTTGAGGTAGAACCAGAACAAATAGTATGTTTAAATTTATTACCTAAAACTTTAGAAATTTACAATTCAAAAGACAATTATACCTATGAATGGTTTGATGAACAAGGAAATACAATTGGGAACAGTAATGAAGTTTTAATAAATAAAGGAGGAACGTATACCGTTTTAGCAACTTCTAATTTAGGCTGTGTTTCCTTACCAAGATCTATACATGTTGAAGAATCTATTATTGCAGAAATTGACTTAAATGATATTGTAATTGTTGATGATTCCAACAATAACACTATTACAATAAATACTAGCAATAACAATTTAGGTATAGGGAATTATGAATTTTCTTTAGATGATATTTTCGGATTTTATCAAGATGAACCTTATTTTGATAATGTTGAAGCTGGAATTCACACTATTTACATAAGAGATAAAAATAATTGTGGAATTGCTGCAATTGACGTTTCTGTTTTAGGTTTTCCAAAGTTTTTCACACCAAACAATGATGGTTATAATGATACTTGGGAAGTAAAGGGTGCAAATGTGTTGTTTTACCCAACTTCATCAATTCAAATTTTTGATAGATTTGGAAAATTAATTACACAACTAAATGTTTCCAGCAATGGTTGGGATGGCAGTTATAAAGGTGAAATGCTTTCTTCAACAGATTATTGGTACTCTGTACAACTCATTGATACGAGCGGAAATATTAGAGAAAAGCGTGGACACTTTAGTTTAATTAGAAAATAAAAAAATTATTAAAATAACTCTTTTAATAGTTTAGCAACGCCGTCATTTTTATTAGTGTCGGTAATTTTATTGGCTACTTTTAAAACTTCGTCATTCGCATTTGAGACAGCCACACCTAAACCTACAGCTTTCAACATTTCAATATCATTATAATTATCACCAAAAGCAATTACATTTTCCATAGATAATTGTGGATAAATTTTACGTAATAATACTTCAATAGCTGTTTTTTTTGAAATAGATTTATGAGAAATTTCTATATACGTTTCTTTTGATCTGTAAAGCATAATTTCTTCTGAAAACTCATTCTCTAATGTTTTATACAGTACATCAATTTCATTTTCATCACCCATACACATAATTTTATGAGCTCCTTTTCCTTCATTTTTCCAAGTGTTTAAAACATCAATATGCGATTTTATTGTTGGCGTAACTTTGGTGTTATTTTCTTCTCTTTTCGCCCAATAATCCATTGATTGAACATACCATTCATCTGCATGAAATAAACTTAAATGAATATTGGTATTTGCACATTTATTGATGGTGGCTTCTAACACCGAATTATTAATAAAAGTTGAATGTAAAATTTTGTCACCATCTAAAATCAAACCTCCATTATAAGCAATTAAAGGTGTTGAAATATTCCCAAATTGATGTTGTAAATGACGCATTCCTTTTGGCATTCGCGATGAAATTAGCACAAACGGAATTGGCGAAATTCGTTTTACTTGAGCAATAGTAAGATCAGATAATTCTCTATCTTTATTTAAAAGCGTCCCGTCAATATCTGTACAAACTAATTGGTATTTCATAATAAAAATTTAGCCGCAAAAATAAGGAATTCAAATAAGAATCCTTTTTATAAGTGCTTAAGTTTTTAGTACTTTTACAAAAAAACAAATGAACGCAACAGATTGGTTAGGTTTTATTGGAGTTGCTTTAATTTTAATGGCATATTTTTTAAATGAAATTGGTAAAATTTCTAATAAAAATATAGCTTTTATTCTATTAAATTTAATAGGTTCTTCTCTTGCTTGTTTAGCTTCTGTTTTAATAAATTATGTGCCATTTATAATTTTAGAAGCAGCTTGGGCTGTAGTTTCAGCAATATCATTATATAAATATTACAAGCCGGTAAAAGTATAATTATTTATTTTTTACATAAATTAATTTAAATCTGCCACTTGTTTTATCGCGCTCTTCAATTTCAAACTTTTTTAAAGATTTAAACAATTGCGTTAATTTTTCAAAACCAAAATTACGCGCATCAAAATTGGGTTGTTTTTTTAATATTAATGAACCAACATCGCCCATAAACGCCCAGCCATCATCATCTGCTGCATCATCTACAGAATTTCTTAATAAACGAATTACTTTTGGTGTGATTTTATCTAAATTTTCTTTCTTATGAGTTTTCTTACCATCTTGACTTTCTTCCTCCTTTGCTAAAATTTCCAAATAAATAAATTTATCGCACGCCACAATAAATGGTTCCGGTGTTTTCTTTTCACCAATTCCGTACACAACAACGCCTGCTTCACGCAAACGCATAGCTAACTTGGTAAAATCACTATCCGATGAAACCAAACAAAAACCATTCACTTTTTCTGAATATAAAATATCCATAGCGTCAATAATCATTGCGGAATCTGTAGCGTTTTTACCTGTTGTATAACTATATTGTTGAATTGGATTGATGGCATTTTCTAACAAAAGAGTTTTCCATTTTGCCAATTGAGGTTTGGTCCAATCTCCATAAATTCTTTTTATGGTTGGTGTTCCATATTTGGTAATTTCCTCCATCATTTCTTTAATGTATTTTGAAGGAATGTTATCACCGTCTATTAGTACTGCTAATTTTGTGTCTTTTATCATAATTTATAAAGGTACTGAAAATTAGAATTACTTAAAAATTCATTTTAAATATTGCAGTAACAAAAATAAAAAGTTTATTGTATTTTTGACTAATTGAGTTAAATTCAATTATTTTTCTATGAAAAGTATATTAAAAGCTATTAAAGAATTCTTAGAATTAGAAATTATTAGCATTGGTAATTATAAAATAATGGTGCATACTATTGTGCTAATTATTGCTATTTTTATTTTTACAAAAATTGCTCTTTGGATAATTAAACAAGCGCTTAACCGCCAACAAAGAAAAAATAATTTAGATTCTGGTAATACATATGCTATATTTCAAATTATTAAATATCTTATTTGGGTAATAGCTTTTGGCTTTATATTAGAAGCTATTGGTATTAAAGTTACAGTTTTAATTGCTGGTTCTGCTGCGCTTTTGGTGGGTGTTGGTTTGGGTTTACAGCAAACTTTTAATGATATAATTTCGGGAATTATTTTACTTTCTGAACGCTCCATAAAAATTGATGATATTTTAGAAATTGATGGTGATATTCTTAAAATTCAAGAAATTGGATTACGAACTTCAAAAGGGTTAAATAGAGACGAAATTTCTATTATTATTCCAAATTCATTAATTACCACTAACAAGGTGATTAACTGGAGTCACCAATCTAGACAAACACGTTTTAAAATTAACGTTGGTGTTGCCTATGGAAGCGATGTAGATTTGGTTGAAAAAGTTTTAACAGAAAGTGCATGGGAACATCCTGAAGTTTCGGACAAAAATTTAATTAATGTACGTTTTTTAGATTTTGGAGATTCATGTTTACAATTTCAAGTCATATTTTTTAGTAAAAATATCTTTAGAATTGAACGTGTAAAAAGTGATATTAGAAAAGTAATCAATAAAAAATTTATTGAAAATAATATTACAATTCCTTTTCCTCAAATGGATTTACATTTTAAAACAAATTTTTCAGATGCTAACAAATAAACAAAACATCACTTATAAATGATACTTATAGACCAGCCTTTTGCTTCAGATTTTTTAGTGAAAACTATTAAAGAAAATCAATTTCCTATTATTGCAACTGAGGTTGCAAAATCTATGATTAGCGATGAATCGTTAAACTGGATTTCAGAAGAGAAAGCTATTCAACAATATACACAGAACGATAAAACTCGTATTTATTCCAATTCGGAAAATGCCATAAATTGGATTGAAAAACATTTAAAAAACACTGAATTACCTCAAAAAATCCAGCTATTTAAAAACAAAATAACGTTTAGAGAATTAATAAAAGATGCTTTTCCTGAATACTTTTTTAAAGGAATTCCGCTAGAAAAATTAAAATATTTTCCGGTTTCTGAATTAAAATTTCCTTTAATTATAAAACCGGCAGTTGGTTTTTTTAGCTTAGCGGTTCATAAAATTGATAACATTGAAGAGTGGCTTGCAATTATAAATACTATTGAAACTGAAGTTGAAACTTTTAAAGATATGTATCCGAAAGAAGTGGTTGATGTTTCCGATTTTATAATTGAAGAATATATTGAAGGCGAAGAATATGCCGTTGATTGCTATTTTGACAACCAAGGAAAAGTGGTAGTTTTAAATATTTTGCATCATATTTTTTCATCTTCAAAAGATGTAAGCGACAGAGTTTACACAACTTCAAAAGAAATTTTAAATCGTTATTTATCTATAATTGAAACCTTTTTACAAATAGTTGGAAATAAAGCTCAGTTAAAAAACTTTCCAATGCACGTTGAAGTTAGAATTGATTCACAAGGAAAAATTACTCCAATTGAAATAAATCCTCTACGTTTTGGCGGTTGGTGTACAACTGGAGACATTTCTTGGTTTGCTTTTGGAATTAATTCTTATGAATATTTTTTAAATGGAAAAACCCCCAACTGGAACGAAATTTTTAAAAATAATGCCAACAAACTATACAGTTTAATTGTGCTGGATAATAATTCTGGAATTGATGGAAATACAATTAAATCATTTAATTATAATTTGCTACTAAAAGACTTTGAAAAACCTTTGGAAATTAGAAAAGTAAACTACAAAAAATACGGAGTATTTGGTTTTTTATTTACCGAAACCAGTGTTGGAAATGAACAGGAATTAAACACTATACTAACCTCCAAATTAACAAATTATATAGAAAAATAAACACCTTTTAAATAGAAAATTCTATATATATTTGTGAATATTTTGATAAATTACCCCAAACAAATGTTCGAATTCGGATTAAAAATTGAAAACAAGATTTTAATAACCTGTATTTCATTTATTACATTATCCTGTATTGGGTTATTAGATTACTATACAGGTTCAGAAGTTTCCGTTTTATTAGCCTATTTAATCCCTATTCTATTAATTTCTTTTCATAATAAGTCTGAAAAAACCTTACTTATAATTAATGCATTTTTCGCTGCAACTATTTGGTTTACTGTAGATTACACAACTATAAATTATTCAAACCTATTCAATCCAATATGGAATGCTTTTGTCCGTTTCATCGTTTTTATGATTATTGGAATGCTAGTACTTAATTTAAAAGAAAAATATAAAAGTGTTTTAAAATTAAATGAAGATTTAAAACTTATAAATGAAGAAAAAAACAAATTTATAGGTGTTGCAGCACACGATTTAAGAAACCCTATTGGTGCAATTTATTCATTTTCAGATTTAATTATAGAAAATTATTCCGAAAAAATAGATGTTAAAGGAATGAAAATGATGAATCATATTAAAAGTTTAAGCAGCAATTCACTTAAATTATTAGAAGATTTATTAGATGTTTCTAAAATTGAATCTGGAACAATTAAACTTCAATTAAAAAAAGAAAACTACATAGATTTTATCACTAAATATATGTATTTCAATTTATTAGTTGCAAAAAAGAAAGATATTAATATTCGATTAGAAACGAATGATAATGAATTATTCTTTCCATTTGACGAACATTATTTAAGCGAAGTAATTAATAATTTATTAACCAACGCTATAAAATTTTCTTATCCAAAAAGTGAAATAATTATAAAAATATCAACTTCAAAAAGCGTTGTAAAAACTGAAATTATTGACCAAGGACAAGGAATTCCTGTTGAAGAGCAAACAAAACTTTTTAATTATTTTCAAAAAACAAGCGTACAACCAACAAATGGCGAAACTAGCACTGGACTTGGGTTGGCAATTGCTAAAAAAATTATATCTGAACACAAAGGAACCATTGGAGTAATTAGCGAAATAAATAAAGGTGCTACTTTTTATTTTGAATTACCTTTAAAGTACGCTTAAAAACAATTTTTTTATGATTGAATTCATTAGAACCGACTCGAAAAATTCCGATTTTAAACAATTGGTAAAATTATTAGATGCTGCTTTAAAAATTAGTGATGGTGAAGACCACGCTTTTTATGATCAATTTAATAAAATTGACGCTTTAAAAAATGTAGTTGTTGCTTATAAAAATAATGTAGCAATAGGTTGTGGAGCCTTTAAAAATCACCCAAACAATACTGTTGAAATTAAAAGAATGTATGTTGCTGTTAATGGAAGAAGATTAGGAATTGCATCAAAAATATTAACTGAATTAGAACATTGGGCAAAAGAATTAGGCGCTACAAAATGCATTCTTGAAACTGGAAAAAAACAACCAGAAGCCATTGAATTATATAAAAAATGCGACTATAAAATAACCGCAAATTTTGGCTTTTATGAAAATGTGGAGAATAGTGTTTGTTTTGAAAAATTAATTGGATAATTCCCTAATCACTCTTTATTGTAACCCATTAATTTTTAAATCTAAATTTCCAGTTGTGCCAATTGTAACAACCATTGCCTGATCTGTTAATTGAATATTTTTAATAACAATTGGATCAACCTTTCCATTAATTAAAATCCCTTTTGCTGGTGAATAATTGTTTAAATATTGTGACATTTGGTTTTTAGCCATCTCTAATTCTGGCTTAATAGAATAGGAAGTATATGCCTGTATTTTCTTCAAAATGATTCCTTGCGCCAACCAATTTGCAGTTTTCATCAGCTTGCTTTTGGTTTCTAAAACATAGTTTAAATTATCAAAATAAATCAACTCATCAACATTATTATATTTAGGAATCCCAGATAAATAAACCGTTCCATTTAAACTACCATTCATAGTTAATGCAATAACAACTTTCCCATTTTTATGCCATAAATCTACTTTTTGAATCGTCACTTTTTTTGATCCTGAACTAAATTCCTTATTTTGAAAATTTTTGGTCATAACTTCTGAAGCTTTCAAATAAGGGGAAACTACAATTAAAGAAGCTGAAAATTTATCTTTCATTTTATCAACCAATCTTAATTGAATTGCTTCTTTATTAAAAGTTTCATACGCTGGTTTTCCAATAAAACTTTCCATAAAACAAGCCATTTCCAAATTCATTGAAACTACATCTTTATTAAGAATTGCTTCTGTAGCATTTAAACCCAATGGCTTAATTTTAAACCAAGTATCATAACCTTCATGAACATTTACAGGAGCAGACACTTTTTCTAAAGCATCTAATACATAGTCTTGAAAATTTAAAGATTTTGCAATTGCCGCATCAATCTTTTGCTCCATAGTTGTTTTAAAATAAGACATTGCAGGATTTATTAAATAAGTAATTGGCACACTTCTTCCGGCAATTGTTACACTCGGACTTTCTTTCCAAACTACAGATTGAACAGTTGATTTTGCCGATAATTGCCAGTTCGTAAATTTAGCTTCACCAAGTAAAGTAACAACTCCATTAAAATTTAGCTCTCGCGTATCATATAAATCCATCCCAAAAACAGTACTTCCATATCTAACTTTTGCCCAAACTTTTAGTGGTAATACAACTTTAATTTTTCCTTTTGAATCGGTTATTTCAATTGGGGCTTGTTTCCAAACTTTCATCATTAAATTGTCATCCTCTAAAATACCATCTTCATAAATTAACCCAGTTAAAATGCTGTTAGTTTGAAAAGCTAAATCTTTCAATTTTATTGAAATTGGTATGTTTAAGTAAGATAATTCCTTATCATATAAAATTGGAGCTGCCAAATCTGCTTCGGGTTTAAGTGTTTGAATTTTTTTTGATGAACTGCAGGAAGCTACAATAATTGCAACTAACAAAATTAACAGTAAGCGTATTTTCATGGTTTCAAAATTTCGGCAAAAGTAGGCGCTATTTAAATACAAATTTATTTATTTGTATTTTTAGAAAAATATATTTTTAGGCTAATTTTATGTTAAAAAAAGATCCACCAATTATTACACAACAAACTTTTAATCAATCAATTATTTTAGTTTGGAACGCCATAACTAATTGTAATTTAATGCAACAATGGTTTTTTGAATCTATGCCATCTTTTGAGGCTAAAGTCGGCTTTAAAACACAATTTAATGTAAGTTCCAATACCAGAGATTTTTTACATTTATGGACTGTAGTTGAAGTGATTCCACTTAAAAAAATTACATGCAATTGGAAATATCAAAATATTGAAGGAGACTCCAACGTAACTTTTGAATTAAACGAAACAAAACTTGGAACCAACCTAACTGTTATTTGTGAAATTTTAGAGGATTTTCCAGAAAATATTTCTGAATTTAAAACCGAAAGTTGTATTGCTGGCTGGAATTATTTTATAAATGAACGTTTAAAAAATTTCCTTTCCAAAACTTCATAAAATAACAAAAAACGCTGTACTATTTTTACTGTATCTTTGCAAAAATATTTTTTGTCAAATTAAGCACTATGCAATTTAAAGATTTACAGTTAAACAAACCTATTTTAAAAGCAATTTCAGCCAAAGGTTACGAAATTCCAACACCAATTCAAGAGCAAACTATTCCATTGGTTTTAGCCAAAAAAGATATTATTGCATCTGCACAAACTGGAACTGGAAAAACTGCTGCTTTTGCTTTACCTATTTTGCAATTATTATTTGACAAACAAGATGCATCAAAAAAAGGAAAAAAAATAAGAGCTTTGGTCATTAGTCCAACACGCGAACTAGCTTTGCAAATTGAAGAAAATTTTGCTACCTACGCTAAATTTACCAACCTTAAAAGCACCGTTATTTTTGGTGGCGCCTCTATTGAACCGCAAAAAGATGTGCTTAGAAAAGGAGTTGATATTTTAATTGCTACACCTGGAAGATTATTAGATTTACATAAACAAGATTGCATAAATTTAGATTACATTGAAACATTGGTTTTAGATGAAGCCGATTTAATGTTAGATATGGGTTTTATAGACGATGTTAAAAAAATAGAACGTTTATGTCCAAAATCTAAACAAATACTACTTTTCTCTGCAACAATGCCTCATAAAGTAGTTGAATTAGCCAATTCAATTTTAAATGAACCAGAAACCATTGATATTACACCATCACAATCTACTGCGGAAGGTGTACTTCAAAAATTGTATTATGTTGGTAAAAACAACAAAATGGAGTTGTGTTTACATTTGCTTAGAAACACTATAAAAGGTGATATTTTAATTTTTAGACGCACCAAATTTGGTGTTGAAAAATTAGAAAATATGCTGAAAAAAAATGGCTATAGCGTTGACAGTATTCACGGAGATAAAACGCAAAAAGACAGAGAAGCAGCTTTAAATAAATTCAAAAATAAAAATGTAAATATTTTAATTGCAACTGATGTTGCTTCACGTGGAATTGACATCAGTAATTTAGATGCCGTTATTAATTTTGATATTCCAAACGTTCCAGAAACATATGTACATAGAATTGGAAGAACTGGAAGAGCTGGAAATATAGGAGCTTCGTATTCATTTTGCGCTGCCGACGAAAAAACATACATTAAAACTATTGAAGAATTAATTGGAGATAAAATACCAGTTGAAGCAGAACATCCATATCCGTTAGATCCAAAAGCAAAACCTGAAGTTTATTTTAAAAAAGGAACTGAGAATAAAAAAAATAGAAAATCAGCAGGTTCTAAAAAGAATAAAAAACGTTGGTATTAAATAAATCGCCATTAGAAGTTTGAAATAAAAAAACTTTCCAAAACAAACATATCACCTCAAAACATTCAGTAATGACGATTTTTTAAAATAAACTATGCTAATTCACCTATTTTTTCAATAGAGTGAAACTTTCCTTTTAGCAATAAACTAATAGGCGTTACCTCTCTTAAATTATCTGAAACAGGGCATCTATCTTCAATTTTTTGTAGCCATTGCTCTAAAACTTCAACAGAAGCATCGCAATCTGGCTCTATAGAAACATCAATTCCTTTATAACCTGCTCTTTCTTTAAATGAAGTTCCAAATAAACGCTCCGGATTTAAATTTCCACACATTTTAATTTTCATGCTTCTTAATTCAAAATCCATTTCTTTAGCAATTACATGACCCATTACATTTATACAGCCACAAAAAGCGGCAAGAATGTATTCAACCGGATTTGCTCCCTGGTTGGTTCCTCCTAAGCTTTCAGGTTCATCTAAAATAATTTCAAACCCTCTTGCTTTAACAACAGTTTTTGTAGAATTTTCACTATGTGCTTGCACTCTAAATTTTAAATCTTCCATAATAATTTTACTATTAATTGCGGTAATAAAATTACAATTAATGCTAAAATTGTTTTGAAATTAAAGTATGGATTAAAGCATTTTTAACTATGCAATATTACACTAGTAGAGCAGTATTAAAATGAGGCTACTATTTTTGTAAATAACAGATTTTTATTTTTTGTGAGTAAATTCCTATCTAATAATGATAGCCTAAAATACCTGATCTTTTATTTCGATTGTATCACTGAAAATATTGTACTCAATTTTGAGGATTTTGTACAAGAATTAACGCTTTTAAACTCGTTTTTTAATTTAAAAAATGGGCTATTTTAGTCATTCAATATTTTGCTTTTTTAAACCTTTATTTAAAAAATAAGACTTTTATGAAATTTATAACATCACTACTTTTAAGTTCGCTTTTAATTTTAAGTTGTTCAGAAAAAAATAAAGAAATGATTACAATTAAGGAAGAACCTGTAAAACCTTTTTCACCTCCAGTAAGTTATGAAGTTGCTTCTAAAAAAGCAGATGAAATTCTTACCCAACTTACAATTGAAGAGAAAATAAATTTAATTGGTGGCCACAATTGGTTTTTTATAGAAGGCATTGATAAATTTGGAATTCCAAAATTATATTTATCAGACGCCACGCAAGGTGTTCATATTCGCAAAGAATTAAGTGGGCAACTAGAAAAATCCACCGCTTTTCCTTGTCCTATTTTACTAGCTTCAACTTGGAATCCAGAAATCGCTCAAAGCTATGCAACTTCTATTGGAGAAGAATGCAGAGCTGGTGATATTGCAGTGTTATTGGGTCCTGGAATGAATATTTACAGAGTTTCTAAAAATGGAAGAAATTTTGAATATTTTGGTGAAGATCCTTATTTAACTTCAAGATTTATTGAAAATTACGTAGTTGGAATTCAAAACACTGGAACAATTGCCACTTTAAAACATTTTTTAGCAAACAATCACGAATTTCATAGAAGAAAAACAAACGTAATTATTGATGAAAGAACTATTCATGAAATTTACACACCTGCATTTAAAGCAGGTATAGATGCCGGAGCAATGACAGTTATGACATCTTACAATAAAGTAAACGGTGAATGGGCAGGACAAAGTAACTATGTAATTACCGATTTATTAAAAGGTGAATTAGGTTTTAAAGGAATGGTGATGACCGATTGGTGGTCTGTTTGGGATCCTCAAAAAACTATAACCTCAGGAATGGATCTTGAAATGCCAGGTGAAACCAATGAAGGTTTTGCAGTAAATGGTGATGTGTATGTTCGTTCAAATGCAAAAAAATTATTAGACGAAGGTAAAGTATCTGAACAGGATATAAACCGTATGGCAAAAAACGTTATTACATTATCTTTAGCAATGGGATTAGATAAAAGACCTGTAAAAGACGAAAATTATTTAGCTAAATTTCCTGAACACGAAAAAGTGGCTTTAAAAACTGCTAAGGAAGGAATTGTTTTATTAAAAAATGAACATATTTTACCTATTTCAAAAGATAAAAAGATACTGTTAACTGGAGAATTTGTTGAAACACTAGCGCGCGGTGGCGGTTCAGCAGAGGTTGAAGGCTACAACATTGTTTCAATGCTAAATGCTTTTAAAACAGAATTTGGTGATAAATTAACTTTTTCTAAAACTCCTTCAAATGAAGAAATTAAAAATGCAGATGTTGTTCTTATTAGTATTGGTACGTTAGATAATGAAGGTTGGGACAAATCTTTTGAACTTCCAAAAGAAACCAATGAAATGATTTTATCAATTGCATCCAAAAATCCAAATACTGTGGTTATTGTAAATTCAGGTAGTGGTATTGAAATGACTCCATGGAATAGCAAAGTTGCTGGAGTTATTAACTCATGGTACGTAGGACAAAATGGAAATATAGCTTTAGCCGAAATTGTTTCGGGCAAAACAAATCCATCTGGTAAATTACCAATTTCAATTGAAAAACAATTTTCTGATTCTCCAGGCGCAAATTATCTTCCAGAAAATGCAGTAATGTATTCTGGTTGGTTAGAAGATGGAAATATGGAATATCCTCAAATAGATGTTACCTATAGTGAAGGTGTTTTAGTTGGTTACCGTTGGTATGAAACTAAAAAAATTGAACCATTATATGCTTTTGGTTTTGGATTGTCTTATTCAACTTTTGAGTTTTCAAATTTAAAACTGTCTACTAATAAATTAACTGAAAACAATACTTTAAAAGTTACTTTCCAAATAACAAATACAAGTAATATTGAAGGCGCAGAAGTTGCTCAATTATATGTTCAAGATCTTGAATCTTCAGTTATAAGACCTCTAAAAGAATTAAAAGGATTTAAAAAAGTACAATTAAAAAGAGATGAAAGTGTTTTAATTGAGATGGAATTAACTCCAAAAGATTTATCGTTTTATGATGTAAATAGCAAAAGTTGGAAAGCTGAAACTGGAGTGTTTAACATTTTAGTTGGAAACGCTTCTAACAATACACCATTAAAAACTTCATTCACCTATTCAGAAAAGTAAATTGAGCATATATTTATTTAAAAAAAGGTTGTTTCAATAATTCTAACAACCTTTTTTTCTATATCTTAGTTATGTTAATTTTAGCACTTATTAAAAAACAACTTTCAACTAAATATCAAATGAAAAACCTTATACTAATTACAATTTTAAGTATTTACACTTTTGCAAATAGCACTGCTCAAACAGGAAAAGTATTTGATAACCTAACAATGAAAAGTACAATTTTAAAAAGTGAACGAAAATTCGCAGTGTATTTACCACCAGATTATGAAACTTCTCAAAGAAATTATCCGGTACTTTATTTATTACACGGAATGGGAGACGATCAAACAGGCTGGGTACAATTTGGAGAAGTGCTACGTATTACAGACAATGCAATTAAAGAAGGGACAGCAACGCCAATGATTATAATTATGCCCGATGCAAATACCAATAAAGTTGGCTATTTCAACACTATTGAAGGTGATTGGGATTATGAAAATTTCTTTTTTGAAGAGTTCATGCCTTATGTTGAGAAAACTTATAGAATTAAAAGTGAAAAACGATTTAGAGCTATTGCCGGTCTTTCAATGGGTGGTGGCGGCTCTTTTATGTATGCCATGCATCGTCCAGAGCTATTTTCTTCAGCCTGCCCATTAAGTGCTTATATTGGTCCGCTTTCAGTTGATGATTTTAAAACTCAACTGCAAAGAATGAATTCAAAAATAACAGATGAAACAAAAATTCAATCTTATTTTGAAAACCATAACGCTGTTTCATTAATTAATAATTTACCAATAGATAAATTAAAGTCTGTACGTTGGTTTATAGATTGTGGTGATGATGATTTTTTATATGAAGGAAATAGTTTAGTTCATATTGCTATGCGCAAAAAAGAAATTCCACATGAATATAGAATAAGAAATGGTGCTCACAATTGGACCTATTGGCGTGAATCACTCCCTGAAGTTTTAAAATTTGTGTCAGACGCTTTTCATCAGTATTAATTAAATTAAACCTTTTTAAACATAATTTGGTATTTCATTAACCTGTTACCAATTAAGCTGCTCTTCTTTTGTTAAAAAAGTCCAAGCAACAATACGTGTAACTTTGTTACCTTGATGCATGGGAATTGTTTTAATCTCAGTTGCGCCCAATTTTTTTAAAGAACTCAACATACTTTCTGCATTTTCTTTTCTAGAAACTAAAGTAGAAAACCAAAAGCAATTGGTTTTAAACATAGAGCTTTCGTATAAATAGGTATGAATAAACGCTTTTTCGCCACCTTTATACCATAGTTCTTGTTGCTTACCACTAAAATTTCTTGCTGTATCAGTTTTTCCTAAACCTTCTAATTTTCTGGAATTAGCCCGCATAGCTTCTTCTTGAGATCCATAAAAGGGAGGATTACACATAGTTGCTGCAAATTTATCTTCAGTAGTTAAAATTCCTTCAAAAATATGTGTTACATCCAATTGCTGTTGTAATTTAATAACATTTAAAAGATTGTTCTTTTTTAAAATTTTTTCAGCTCTGTCAATTGATTTTTTATCAATATCAGTTCCAACAAAATTCCATTTATATACTGCATTTCCCAATAATGGATATATACAATTTGCACCAGTTCCAATATCTAAAACGGAAACATTATTGTGAATACTTGAGTCTTTTAACAAATCTGCCAAATAATGAATATAATCTACACGACCAGGAATTGGCGGACATAAATTATCATCAGGAAAATCCCAAAAAGAAATATTATAATATTTAAATAGTAAGGCCGTGTTTATTGCTTTTACTGCTTTGGGATTTGCAAAGTCTATGGATTCTGTTCCATATTGGTTTACATATACATATTCCTTCAAATCTTTATATACTTCAATTAAATCTGTAAAAATATAATCATCCTTATGTATATTATTTGAATGTAATTGTCCGCTATTTTTTCCTTTCGTTCCCATATTCTTAATTAAGTTACAAAAGTAGTCTTTTTAAGTTTTAACATTATTTTATATTTACAAAATGAATGAATGTTCGTTTTATAAATATTTTTATATATATTTGCACTCACAACACAGTATCTATGAAATCAAACTCATTAAAAATTTGGACTATTTTAAAATTTGTAATTGCGATATTTATGATATATGCAGGTGCACAACATTTTATTAAACCCACATTTTTTATGCCATTTGTTCCGGATTTTTTACCTTTAAAAACATCAATAATCTATATTTCTGGAGCCGTTGAAATTTTATTAGGAGCAATGCTATTCTTAAAAAAATATTCAAAATTTGGAGCTTTAGGAATAATCATATTATTAATAGTCTTTTTACCAATTCACATTTGGGATGTATTTTCACAAACACCTGCTATTGGTAGTAAACAAGCAGCTTTTATTAGATTACCAATTCAATTTATATTAATTTATATTGTTTGGAAGATAAAAAATTCGATTTCTCAAAGTAAAAAAACAGCTAGTCATGGCAATTAGACAAAAATGTAATAAAAAGCGAATGGCTTTATTAAATGCAACGCTTAGTTTGGTTAACAACCAAGGTTTTCATGATGCACCAATGAGTAAAATTGCAAAAATGGCTGGAGTTTCTCCTGCAACTATTTATATTTATTTTGAAAATAAACAAGATTTAATTAATAAATTATATTTAGAGGTAAAAGCTGCTTTTAGCACACACGCATTTAAAGATGCTCACGAAGATTTACCTGTTAAAAAAGGGTTTGAACTAATTTGGTACAATATTGCTGATTTTAAATTAAATCATGTTGAAGAAGCTACTTTTTTATCGCAATGTGACAACACACCAATGATTGATGAAGAAAGCAGAAGAGAAGGGCTAAAACATTTACAACCCTTATTAGATTTATGGGAGCGTGGACAAAATGAAGGAATTATTAAACCGCTATCTCCATTTATTTTATACGCCTACACAATTTATCCGTTAGCATTTTTAACACTAATTCAACAACGTAACTTTTGCCAGTTAGATACTAAAATGCTAGACGAATCATTTTTAGCCGCTTGGGACAGTATAAAAGTTTAAAACAAGTTTACAAAAAGAATAATCATTCATTTTAATATTTAAATGTGAAAAAAACAGCAATAATTTTAGGAGCCACTGGTTTAACTGGTTCAATTCTTTTAGAAAAACTAATAAATGATGACCGCTATGAAAGCATCAAATTATTTTCTCGTACAAAAATTGATGGGTTACCAAAAAAAGTTCAACAATTTATTGGAAACATTTTAGAATTAGAAAGTTTTAAAGATAATTTTAAAGCAAGCGAAGTGTTTTGCTGTATAGGCACAACGGCCAATAAAACGCCTAATAAAGAAACCTATAAACGTATAGATTTTGGCATTCCTGTAACTGCTGCAAAACTTTCAAAATTAAATAGCATACCAACATTTATAGTGGTTTCTGCAATGGGTGCTAATGCAAAGAGTAGTGTGTTTTACAATAAAACAAAAGGTGAAATGGAACTAGGTGTTTTACAAAAAAACATAACAAACACTTATATTTTAAGACCTTCTATAATTGGTGGCGAAAGAAAAGAAAGTAGACTCTTAGAAAAAATTGGCTTAGTTATATTTAAAGTAATTCAACCACTTTTTATAGGAAAATTAAAACAATACAAAATAATTGAAGCAAAAGAAATTGCTCAGGCAATGCTGAATTTAGCAAACTCAAAAACTTCAAAAGAAAAAATTATTAATTCTGATAAAATCAGAGAAATTTCAAAAATAAAGAACAACTAAAAAATAAATTAAGATAAAAATTATGGAGTTATTAGATAAATTAAATTGGAGATACGCAGCAAAAGCAATGAATGGAGAAAAGGTTTCTGAAGAAAAAATTGCAAACATTATTGAAGCTGCACGTTTAGCACCAACCTCAAGCGGATTACAACCTTTTGAAATAATTGTAGTTAAAAACCAAGCAATTAAAGAAGCAATTAGACCGGTAGCTTGGAACCAAGCAATGATTACAGATTGTTCTCACCTATTAGTTTTTGCTGCTTGGGATACATATACTGAAGACAGAATTAACAAAATGTTTGACCTTACTAACGATGTTCGTGGATTTAAAAACGAAGGTTGGGAAAATTACCGTCAAATGTTATTAAGCTCTTACCCACAAAAAGATGCTGAAGAAAACTTTAATCACGCTGCAAAACAAGCTTATATTGCATTTAGTGCTGCTATTATTGCTGCTGCTTATGAAGGTGTAGACACAACACCAATTGAAGGTTTTGATCCGGATGCAGTTGATAAAATATTAGGTTTACGTGAAAAAGGTTTAAGAAGTTGTGTATTACTTCCTGTTGGTTACAGAGATGCAGATAAAGACTGGTTGGTAAACCTTAAAAAAGTAAGAAAATCAACTGAAGATTTAGTAACAGTTGTTGAGTAATTTCAATAATAATATTAATTATGAATAATTTTCAATATAAAAACCCAACAAAAATTTTATTTGGTAAAAATCAAATAGAAAACCTAACAACTGAAATACCAGAAAACGCAAAAGTTTTAATGCTTTTTGGAGGTGGTAGTATTAAAAAAAATGGAGTTTATGAACAAGTGTCAAAAGCACTTTCAAACTTTGAAGTAATTGAATTTGGAGGAATTCCTGCAAATCCAGAATATGATGTTTTAATGGAAGCTTTAGCTATTATTAAAGCGGAAAAAATTACTTTTTTATTAGCTGTTGGTGGAGGTTCTGTAATTGATGGAACTAAA
Organism: Lutibacter sp.; assembly: GCF_016342705.1. GTDB lineage: Bacteria > Bacteroidota > Bacteroidia > Flavobacteriales > Flavobacteriaceae > Lutibacter. Next base: position 91,567 of record NZ_JAEINV010000005.1, read on the forward strand.
TTCTTGTCGGCTGCAGCATTATATGAAGGTGATGAACCTTGGGATATTTTGGTTAAAAACATTCGTACTTTAAAAGGGATGCCTTTTGGAACAGTACTTACTTTACCAGCAACAGGATCGGAAATGAACTCTGGAGCTGTAATTACTAGAGCTGAAACCAAAGAAAAATTTGCAATGGGCGGTCCTGGATTATTTCCTTTATTTTCAGTTTTAGATCCAGAAGTTGTAAAATCTATACCTCAACGTCAAATTGCAAATGGATTGGCTGATGCTTTTACACACGTTTTAGAGCAATACATGACCTATTCGGTAGATGCAAAATTACAAGATCGTTTTGCTGAAAGTATTTTACAAACACTTATTGAAGTTGCTCCTGCAATTTTAAAAGATCCATCAGATTATAAAGCAGCATCAAACTTTATGTGGAGTTGTACAATGGCATTAAACGGATTAATTCAACAAGGTGTGCCTTCAGACTGGGCAATTCATATGATGGGACACGAATTAACAGCATTATTTGGTATTGATCACGCTAGAACATTAGCTATTATAACTGAAAGTCATTATACTTTTAATTTAGATAGTAAAAAAGATAAGTTAGCACAATATGCAGAACGCGTTTGGAATGTTAACGAAGGAACAAAGGCTGAAAAAGCAATGGTAGGAATTAAAAAAACAACCGAATTTTTTCATTCTTTAGATATAAAAACAACTTTATCAGAATACACCAAAGATTACAAAGGTACCGCTGAAATTATTTCAAAAAGATTTGAAGAAAGAGGTTGGAAAGGTATTGGAGAACACGGAAAAGTAACTCCTAGCGATGTTGAGAAAATTGTAAAAATGAGTTATTAAAAAATGACAAAAACAATAAAATATTTAATGGTAGTTTTTATAATAATTACAGTTTCAAGTTGTAAAAATGAAAAGCAAACATCAAAATCAGAAACTGAAATAACTAATAAAAAAGAAAAAACAATGAATATATTATTTGTATTAACGAGTCACGAAGATTTAGGAAAAACCGGAGAAAAAACTGGTTTTTGGATTGAAGAATTTGCAAGTCCTTATTATTTTTTAGTAGATAAAGGTGTAAAAGTAACTATTGCGTCACCAAAAGGAGGGCAACCACCAATTGATCCAAAAAGTGAATTGGCAGACTTTTCTACACCAGCAACTGAAAGATATAACAAAGATGATGCTACAAAAGAACTTATAAAAAATACAGTAAAATTAGAAACCGTTAACCCGTCAGATTATGATGCAGTTTTTTATCCAGGTGGTCACGGTCCGTTATGGGATTTAGCTGAAGATAAAACATCCATTTCATTAATAGAAAAGTTTTACAATGCTAACAAGCCAGTTGCTTTTGTTTGTCACGCACCAGCGGCATTAAAACACCCAAAAACAGCAGATGGTATTCCATTGGTTAAAGGTAAAAAAGTAACAGGTTTTAGTAATACTGAAGAAGAGGCCGTACAATTAACAAAAGTTGTTCCTTTTTTAGTGGAAAATATGTTGCAAGAAAATGGTGGAACATACTCTAAAGGAGCAGATTGGACTCCTTACGCTTTAGAAGATGGTTTATTAATCACTGGTCAAAATCCAGCTTCGTCTGAATTGGTAGCAGAAATGTTATTGAAAAAATTAGAAAAATAATAGTATTATTCTTTTAATTAAAAAGCTCATTAATTTTCATTAATGAGCTTTTTTACACCATTCAAATTATATTTTTAAACCAATTTTAAAACGGTTCTTCCTTTTAAATTACCTGTTAACATTAAGTTTAATTTTTTACTTAATTCAGCTAAAGAAATTGTGGTAGCATTAGATTCTAAATTATCTAATTTCCACTCATTAGCTAATTTATTCCAAACTTGTTCTCTGTAGTCCATTGGGTAATTTTGAGAATCTATTCCTATTAAAGAAACACCTCTTAAAATAAATGGAAACACTGTTAATTCTAACTTTATTGAACCTGCATTTCCACAAGCAGTTACAATGCCTAACGGGTGAACAGATTTAATCATATTTTCTAAAATTACACCGCCAACAGTATCAATAGCTCCAGCAAATAAAGGTTTTAGTAAAGGTCTGTTTTGTAGTTCTTCAAAATCTTTACGTAAAATAACTTCAGTAGCTCCTAAATCTAATAAATATTGTTTTTCAGTTTCTTTTCCTGTAATTGCAGCTACCTTATAACCTAATTTTTTCAAAATCATCACACTTACGGATCCTACTCCACCAGTAGCTCCAGAAACAACAATTGTTCCATCTGTAGGTTTTACAGTTTCAGTTAATCTTAAAACCGACATACCAGCCGTTAAACCAGCAGTTCCAATAATCATAGCTTCTTTTATAGAAAGACCTTCAGGCAATTTAACAACCCAATTTTCAGGAACTTTTACATATTCTGCAAAACCTCCATTGGTGTTCATACCTAAATCATAACTTGTTACAATTACCTTTTCATTAATGTTAAATTGAGCAGATTTGGACGAAACAACAGTTCCAACGGCATCAATTCCTGGTGTATGTGGAAAATTTCTAGTAACACCTTTATTTCCACTTGCCGATAAAGCATCTTTGTAGTTTAATGAACTATAGTGTACTTTAATTAAAATTTCTCCTTCTTCTAATGCTTCAAAAGGCATTTCTTTTATTGCTGAAATAAATTTTTCGTTTTCTTCTTCAACTCTAAAGGCCTTAAAAGTAGTTTTAGTATGTACCATAATCTCCTGTCTTTTTATTAAATTTGTGTCAAATTTCGACCAATATTTTATTGTACACAAGGGCTTACAATTGATGCACTTACGAACATTTTGTGCTGTTTTGTGTATATTTAAGGTCTAACAAGTAAAATAAAAATGAAAAAAAGTTATTGTCCTATTGACACTTTCATAAATGTGGTTAAAGGAAAGCGAAAAAGCACCATTATATTGCACCTTTCTCAAGGAAATAAAAGGTATAATGAATTGGTTAAACTTATTCCTGATATTAGTGAACGAATGATGACTAAACAGTTAAAGGAATTAGAGGCTGATAACTTAATAAATAGAGAAGTTTTTGCAGAAGTACCGCCTAGAGTTGAATATAGATTAACGGATTTAGGTAAAGAAATTCATCCGTTTTTAAAAGGAATGTTTAGAGGTGGTGTTATTTTTGAAAAAATGATTGATACCGAAAAAAATTAAGTTATTTAGTACTTTTTCCACCAACAACCACAACAAATTCTCCTTTTGGATCCTTTTTAGTGAAATGAGCCAACACTTCCGTAACGGTTCCTCTTATAGTTTCTTCGTATAATTTTGTTAATTCACGAGAAACGGAAATTGGACGATCTTCACCAAAATATTCAACAAAATTTGTAAGCGTTTTTACTAATTTATGAGGCGATTCATAAAAAATCATTGTTCTTGTTTCTTCGGCTAAAAAATTCAATCTAGTTTGACGACCTTTTTTTACTGGTAAAAATCCTTCAAATACAAACTTATCATTTGGCAAACCACTATTTACCAATGCAGGAACAAAAGCGGTTGCGCCTGGCAAACATTCAATTTCAATTTCATTTTCTAAGCAAGCTCTTGTTAACAAAAAACCTGGGTCAGAAATTGCAGGCGTTCCAGCATCAGAAATTAACGCTACAGAATCTCCGTTTTTTATACGTTGTACAATATTTGCAACCGTTTTATGCTCGTTATGCATATGGTGACTATGCATATGTGTAGAAATTTCAAAATGCTTCAACAATTTTCCGCTGGTCCTTGTGTCTTCTGCTAAAATTAAATCTACTTCCTTTAAAACTCTAATTGCTCTAAAAGTCATGTCTTCTAAATTCCCAATAGGGGTTGGCACTAAATACAATTTTGCTTCCAAAGTTTTAAAGTTAAATATGAATAAACAAAGTTACTGCTGTTTTTAAAAATAACAATTTATTTACTGCATAAAAAAAAGACGCTTTAATTAAAAAGCGTCTTTCCCAACATTAATATATAAAACCAAACTTACTTCCATTTAAAATCTCCTTTTTCAATGGACCAATCATTTCCGAAAAATCCAGCGCATTTTACATCTTTATCTCCATTTAAAAGTACAGAATCATCAAATAACAAAACATCAGGAAAAGTTGTTCCATTTACTAAATAATGATTTGCATATGTTGCTTTCATTCCTTGTAAGCCAGAAGCAGTAACTACTCCAATACTGGCAAAATCGCTATCATTTCTTGGAACTGTAAAATACATTCCCCATTGATTTCCCTTTAACTTTTTTGAACCAAAATTCACCAATCCATTCTCTACTTGTATTGGACTGTTTTTAAGTAATTTATTCCAAGCGGTATTATTAGTTTTATTACCATAAATAATTACATTTCTATTTGTATACTTTTTAAGATTAAAATCAACGTCTTTAATAATTTCAATACAACCATTTGCTTTATACCAAAAAGTTTCAGCATCAAACTTTGCTTTATTATAATACCATTCGTTTTCTATTTTAGATCCATTTGTAGCATATACAAAAACTACATTATGCCTAAAAGCATCTTTAAAACCACCATTTCTATGCGGTCCTTTTTCTTGTATTGATGGATTGTTAACAACTGTCCACTTCCCGTTTTCAGAATTTAAAAACAATTTTGAATTCGTTTCAATATTAATTTCTTGTCCATCAACAACTATTTTAGTAATTGTATCGTTTAATTTTGTTAAATCAACTTCTAATAAAGAAACATTCTCCGTATCAATGGTACATGAATTTTCTTTTGAAAAGTTAAATGAACTTATTTCAAAAGGTATTTTTTGTTGATGAATTGTTATAAAATTTGAGCTTGCTGAAACACCTGGTGAAGCTGTATAAAACTCTAAATTTTTAATGTCATTAGGGTTTTTAAGTGTTCGCTCCTTAAAGAAATTGAATATTTTATACCAATCTAAACTATGATTTCCATACCAATGTGTTCCGTCTGGATATTCATAATAGGTAAAATCATTATGAAATGTTCCTAAACGTTCTCTCATATCACGTGCAATATATGTAGGAACAACATCATCCTTTTCTCCGTGTAAAACATATACGCCAAAATGTAAATAATTACGTATTAATTTTAATGTTCTGCTTGGATTACCAGCTCTTTTCATTAATTTTTCAACTGCTGTTAGTTGAGATGGTTCATTTAAATTATATGCAATTTCAGGAGTAATTCCAATTTTTGTTAATTCTTCTTGAGGAAGTTCTAAAGTTTTCTTCAAAAAACTATCTCTATATAATAACAAATCTGGATACCCTGCACAAGGTGCAATGGAAGCAAATTTATCTGGATATGTAGCTCCCAAATACCAAGTTCCGTGACCGCCCATTGAATGGCCTGTTAAGTAAATTTTTGTTGGATTTGGTTGATATATGTTTTTAGCATCTTCTAAAACTTCTAAAGCATCTAAACGCCCCCAATCTTCCCAAGCAAAACCAAATGGACGACGATTTGTTGGAGCAACAACATTTCCCCAATCTTTTTTCTCATATGCATTTGCTTGATTTACTGCCTCTACAGATGCACCATGAACAGATAGAAATAATGCCTGCTTTTCTGAATTTTTATCAGTTGAAGGCGCAACGCTATAATATTGTACACTTCCATCAATACTACTTATAAATGTTTTTTTATGATGTTGATACTTTGATTTAACCTCCAGTTGTATTGTTTTATTTGAAACAACTTGATTCTGATTGTTTTTTAATTTCACCATTAATTCTGCTGTTCCTAAATTAGTTTCATTTGAAACAGAAGCAATTGAAAAAGGAACTTTAAGCACACTCATTGGAGGAATGGAAATTAATTTTGATTCTTTAGTAATTCCAAATAATTCGGAAACTATTGTGTAATTTTTCACCCAAGTATTAGATGCATTTATTACTCTAATTGCACCTTTATAATCTTTAGTTTCTTCAACCAAAATATCTGGCATTGTTAAATCTCTTGTGGTAAACTGAACTGGTTTTTCAGGCTCAATTAAACGCGCTCTAATTCTTGGAAATCGTCCAACTTTTAACACAAAAACATTGGTTCCTTTTTTTAGTTTTAGCGGGATTAAATTCCATCCAAAATCATAATGATCACCTTCATGTGGCAATCCATTTACAATAAACATTGTATGACCTGAAGCTTCAAAAAGCACTGTTTTTTCTACATTAGATTTGTAGGTTAAATACACGTAACTAGAATTTAAATCTTCATTACTAAATGTATTTGTTTCATCTGTTGAAATGACTTTCCATTTTAATTCTTTTCCAGAAAAATCTATATCAAAAACCTCATTTTCAACTACTTTTAAATCAGGATTCATTAAAAATCTTTCAAAAACAGGCTCTTTAGGAAACGATGAGGAATTAAAAGAAAAATCTTGAATTTTTAAAGAAAGTGCATTTTTAAATATATGAAGTAGCTTTCCTTCACTTATTTCATTCACCTTTTCTTTTCCGAAATACTCAACAATATTTCCTGTTCTCTGTTGGGCAAATTGTACTGTTGAAATGAAAATAATTAGAATTAAACAAGCAATTTTTTTAAACTTAAAATACGCCATTTTGTAACTTATGATTTATCCGATATAAATATCTCATAAATATAAATAGAAATACAAAAATTTAGACAAATAACACTTCTTTTAAGTTGAAGGTATATTTTACTAGTAGTATTTTAGAAAAATTAATCTTTGTACATTTTATCAATCAACTCTTTATATTTTTGCTGAATAACTTTTCGCTTTAATTTTAAGGTTGCAGTAATTTCTCCAGCTTCAATACTAAATTCTTTCGGTAAAAGCGTCACTTTTTTTATTTTTTCAAAAACAGAAAATTCCTTTTGCAACTCCTCTAAACGTTTATCAAACATATCTTTTATTTGATTATGATTGATTAACTCTTCCACATCTTTAAAGGTAATTTTATGTTCTAAGGCATACTTTTTTAAATTTTCAAAACTAGGAACCGCTAATGCTGTTACATATTTTTGTTGATCTCCAATTACAGCAATTTGTTCAATAAAAGCATCGTTTATTAAAGCTAATTCTAATTTTTGAGGGGCAATATATTTTCCGCCAGAAGTTTTCATTAAATCTTTAATTCTATCTGTAATTACCAAATTTCCTTCAGCATCTATAGTTCCTGCATCACCGGTTTTAAACCAGCCATCTTCAAAAACCTCAGCAGTAGCTTCTGGTTTTTTATAATAACCTCTCATTACTCCAGGCCCTTTTACTAAAATTTCTTCATTTTCACCTATTTTAATTTCAGTTCCGTGAATTGCTTTTCCTGCTGAATTAAATTCGAAATGTTTATACCCGAACAATGTAGCCGTAGCCGTTGTTTCTGTTAATCCATAACCGCATTTAATATTTAAACCAAATGAATGAAAAAACGAAACCATATCTGCTGCTAAAGGTGCGCCTCCACAAGGCATAAATTTTATGCGACCACCAAACAAGGCTCTTAACTTACTGAGCACTAACTTATCGGCAATTTTAAACTTTAATTTTAATAATAATGGAACTTTTACATCCAATCGTTTATGTTTATTAAAAAACGCATTTCCAATACCTAATGCCCAACTTGCTAATTTCATTTTAGTTGGTGAAGCTTCTTTTCTTTTATCTTGAATGGCAGCGAATATTTTCTCAAAAATACGCGGCACAGTACACATCACAGTTGGTTTTACTTCTTTTAAAACCTCAGCAATTAACTTCGGATTTTGATTGAAATAAACCTCAATTCCCATATGTAAACAGAAAAACACCCAACTGCGTTCGTAAATATGACTTAATGGTAAAAAACTTAATGAGGAATCTTTATCGGATACTTCTAACTCATACTCATGTGCGTTTAAAGATTCAATAAAGTTAGAATGATCCAACATTACTCCTTTTGGTTCACCAGTAGTTCCTGATGTATAAATAATACTTGCTAAATCAGTTTCTACAGCTTCATAATATCTTTTTTGAAGTTCAGTTTCTACGGCTTCATTTGCTTCAATAGCAATAAATGTGCTTAAATGAGTTGAATTTTCAGAATTTTGAAGTTTTACATCATTAGACAATGCAACAATTAATTTTAAATACTTATTTGTTTGTAAAATTTCAAAAGCTTTATTGTATTCTTCCTGATTGCCAACAAATAAAACACTTATTTCAGCATCATTAATAATGTATTCAACTTCATTTTTAGAATTGGTAGCGTAAATTGGCACAGTTACCGCTCTAATACTCATGATAGCAATATCTGCAATCATCCATTCAGGTGAATTTTCAGAAAAAATAGCTACATTTTGTTGTTCTTGTATTCCGAAACTTATTAATGATTTTGAAACACTTTGCGTTTTTTTTCCGAAATCTAACCAAGAAATTCCAACCCAAGTATTTACTTTGTCATTTTTATAATAAATGGCATTTTTATCTTGGTATTGCTGTACCTTCTTTCTAATTTCTATACCAATATGTCTATTGCTCATTTATTAAATTTTAATTATTTTGAACTGCAAAGCTACAAAGTTTTTTTTATGCTAATGCGTAATTGAATACATAACGCATAAAATTGCAATTTAAGTAAAACTTTAAGTTAAATGGTGGAGTTTAAAAAAATAGTATAATCTGTTTAAACTATCTACGAAATAACTAAATTTGCACAACTTATTTAAACAAATAGAACAATGTATAGAACACATTCTAACGGAGAATTACGAATTGAAAATGTTGGTCAGGAAGTTACGTTGGCCGGATGGGTACAAAAAACACGTGACAAAGGATTTATGATTTGGGTTGATTTACGCGACCGATATGGAATCACACAGCTTATTTTTGATGCCGATCGTACTTCTAAAAAAATGGTTGAAGAAGCAAAAACTTTAGGTAGAGAATTTGTAATTCAAGTAAAAGGTGAAGTAATTGAACGTGTTTCAAAAAACAGCAATATACCAACAGGTGAAATTGAAATTTTAGTAAAAGAGCTTACTATATTAAATAAATCTTTAGTTCCACCTTTTACTATTGAAGATGAAACTGATGGTGGTGATGAGTTAAGAATGAAATATCGTTACTTAGATATTAGAAGAAACCCAGTAAAAAACAACTTAATTTTTAGAAGTAAAGTTGCCATTGAAACTCGTAAATATTTATCGAACCAAGGATTTATTGAAGTTGAAACGCCAGTTTTAATTAAATCTACCCCTGAAGGTGCTCGTGATTTTGTGGTGCCAAGTAGAATGAACGAAGGTCAGTTTTACGCTTTACCACAATCTCCACAAACATTTAAACAATTATTAATGGTTGGTGGATTAGATAAATATTTTCAAATTGTAAAATGTTTTAGAGATGAAGATTTACGCGCAGACAGACAACCAGAATTTACTCAAATAGATTGCGAAATGGCGTTTGTGGAACAAGAAGATATTTTAAACACATTTGAAGGTTTAACACGTTACCTACTGAAAGAAATTAATGGTGTTGAAATTGATAAGTTTCCAAGAATAACGTATGAATACGCTATGAAAACATACGGAAACGACAAACCAGATATTCGTTTTGATATGAAATTTGGCGAATTAAATGATGTTGCACAACATAAAGATTTTGGTGTTTTTAACAATGCCGAATTAGTTGTAGGTATTGCTGTTCCGGGAGGAAATGCTTATACAAGAAAAGAGATTGACAACTTAATTGAATGGATTAAAAGACCACAAGTTGGTGCTTTAGGAATGGTGTATGTTCGTTGTAACGAAGATGGCTCTTTTAAATCATCTGTAGATAAGTTTTATACTGAAGAAGATTTAGCAAAATGGGCAGAAAAAACAAATGCTAAAGCCGGAGATTTAATATGTATTTTATCAGGGAATACAGATAAAGTTAGAACTCAATTAAGTATTTTACGTATGGAATTAGCAACACGTTTAGGATTACGTAAACCAAACGAATTTGCACCACTTTGGGTGTTAGATTTCCCATTATTAGAATGGGATGAAGAATCTAAACGTTACCATGCAATGCATCATCCGTTTACATCGCCAAAACCAGAAGATATGCATTTACTGGATACTGATCCAGGTAAAGTGCGTGCTAATGCCTATGATATGGTTTTAAACGGAAATGAAATTGGTGGTGGATCTATTCGTATTCACGATAAAAAAACACAAGCTTTAATGTTTGATCATTTAGGTTTTACACCTGAACAAGCAAAAGAACAATTTGGTTTTTTAATGAATGCCTTTGAATACGGAGCTCCTCCACACGGTGGTTTAGCTTTTGGTTTAGATAGATTGGTGGCTATTTTAGGTGGGCAAGAAACTATTAGAGATTTTATTGCGTTCCCAAAAAATAATAGCGGAAGAGATGTAATGATTGATGCTCCATCAAAAATTGATGATGCACAATTAAAAGAATTATGCTTAAAATTAGATTTATAGATTTATAAACTTAAACCTTGATATACTTATATCAAGGTTTTTTTTAATAAAAAATTAAATACCCAATTGGAAACTAAAAAAGTTCATAAAAAATTAAATGAATTGGCCTCTACCGCTATTTGTGGTAATGATATTAGTTCTTCAGTTTTATATGTATCTGCATTAGCCATTGCATTTGCAGGCCAATATGCTTGGATAACTCTTTTAATTGTTTCACTTGTATTATTTTTATTTCGAAAAATTTATGGTGAAGTTGTTGGCGCCTTACCGTTAAATGGTGGTGCTTATAATGCGCTTTTAAATACAACAAGTAAGGGAATGGCTTCATTTGCTGCAACGCTAACTTTACTATCGTATATGGCAACTGCAGTAATTTCAGCTAATGAAGCTATTCATTATTTACATCATTTAATACCTTCAATGCCAATTATAATTTCAACAATTGGATTGCTATTATTTTTTGCAATTTTAACTATTGGCGGAATTACAGAATCCTCCAGAGTTGCCATCGGTATTTTTCTATTTCATTTAACATCATTAGCAATTTTAAGTGCATTCATCATTTATTTTTTAAATAATAATGGCGTTCAGATGTTTTTTCAAAACTGGCATTTTCCAGTAAAAGGAGGAAGCGTTATTAATGCAATATTTTTAGGTTTTGCAGCATCTATGTTAGGGGTTTCTGGATTTGAAAGTTCTGCTAATTTTGTTGAAGAACAAAAAGCTGGTGTTTTTCCAAAAACCTTAAGAAATATGTGGGCAATTGTAAGTATTATAAACCCACTAATGGCTGTTTTTGCTTTAGCTTTATTCACTATTCCACTTTTACAAAGTAATGAGTTTCAAAATACTTTACTTATTGAAATGGGAAATTATGTTGGCGGAAAATGGGTTGCGATTTTAATAGCTGTAGACGCGTTTTTAGTGTTGAGCGGAGCTGTTTTAACAAGTTTTGTTGGCGTAACAGGTTTATTAGAACGTATGACATTAGATAGAATTATGCCTCAATTTTTCTTGAAAAAAAGTAAAACTGGCAGTTCTTATAGAATTATAATTATGTTCTTTTTTCTATCCGTTTCTGTTTTATTGATAACAAATGGTGATGTAAAATTATTAGCTGGTGTTTATACTATTTCGTTCTTATCTGTAATGGCATTATTTGGTGTTGGAAATATTCTATTAAAAGTAAAAAGAAGCTCATTACCTAGACCTGAAATTGCATCTTGGTTTTCAATTTTTTTTGCAATTGGGGCCGTTTTAATTGCATTAATTGGAAATGTTTTAATGGATACTCCTGAAGGTTCTTCAAATAACATTATAGTATTTTTAGATTACTTTGTTCCTTCAATAATTTTTATAATTATAATGTTAAATAGAACCATGCTGTTAACGTTTTTATTAAATGCAATTCATACAGTATTTGACCCTATTAGAAAATTTGTGTATAATATTGATAAAAATATTTTAGCAACAATAAATCAAATCAATTCTCAAGAGTTTGTATTTTTTACCAAAGGAGACAATATTGCAACACTTAATAAAGTAATGCTTTATATTATTAAAAATGAACACACTAAAAGAATAAAAATTGTATTGGCCTTAGAAAAAGATCAAGAAGCTCCTCCAAATTTACCTAAGGAAATAGAATTTTTAGGTAAAGAATATCCCGAAATAAATATTGAATTTTCAGTAGTGGATGGACAATTTAGCCCTAAACTTATTAAGGAACTTTCTCAAAAATGGAACATTCCTGTAAATTTTATGTTTATTGGTTCACCAAGTGATAAATTTCCATACAAAATTGAAGAACTTGGTGGAGTAAGATTAATTATTTAAATATAATTTTTAAAACCGCTTAATTTGATAAACCATATTAAAAAGAACTTTACGCTAAAGTTATTATATAAAATAGCTTTCTTTTTAACTCTTTTCGGAATATTTATTTTAATTTTTGATTTTGGTTTCAACCAACCAGCCAATTTACAAATTAAGATAAATGCCTTATATTTTCTTATTCTAAGTACAGGTATTGTAACTACTATTTTAAGATATATAACCCAACGAAAAGAGATAGAAACTAAAGTATGGCTTTTTGACTTTTTGAGTATTTTTATAACATTAGTTGTAATTTATATTCACTTCTTTTCTCAGGAAGCCCATCAACATTTAACTTTTTTATACAATGATAATTGGATAAAAATTACAATTATTCTCACTTTTATTAGAGAGTTTTCAGAACAAAATATCAATTACAAACGCACACTATTAAACCCTGCACAATTATTTATTATAAGCTTTTTAGCTATTATATTTTTAGGCGCTCTTTTATTAATGCTGCCAAATGCAACTTATACAGGTATTTCATTTATAAATGCGTTATTCACCTCCACTAGTGCCGTTTGTGTAACGGGCCTTATTGTGGTTGATACTAGTAATTATTTCACCCAATTTGGACAAACAATTATTCTAGTTTTAATCCAAGCTGGAGGTATAGGAATATTAACGTTTGCAAGTTATTTTAGTTACTTTTTTAAAGGAGTTTCTTCTTATGAAAACCAATTGGTGCTAAGTGATATGACAAATTCAGATAAAATTGGAGAGGTTTTTACCACCTTAAAAAGAATTATTGTTATTACTTTCACCATTGAAATTATAGGAGCTATTTTAATTTTCTTAAGTTTAAACAGCGCGTTATTTACAGGTTTTTTAAATCAAGTGTTTTTTGCAATTTTTCATTCCATCTCTGCATTTTGTAATGCTGGTTTTTCAACGCTTCAAAATGGCTTATATGAAACAGGTTTTAAATTCAATTACATATTACAACTTATTTTAATAATACTACTTATACTTGGTGGGTTAGGCTTCCCAATTTTAGTAAATATCATGAAATATTCTAAATACTATTTAACAAGAAAAATATTAGGGATAAAAAGTTGGAAAAAACAATATAAGCCTTGGATGTTAAGTTTAAATAGTAGAATTACACTCATAACCACTTTTTCATTATTGGCAATAGGAACCGTTTTATTTTATATTACTGAATATAATAATGCGCTTGTTGAACATCATGGTTTTGGAAAATTTGTAACAGCATTATTTGGTTCTGCAACTCCAAGAACAGCCGGATTTAATACTGTAGACATGACAACATTAACGCTTCCAACAATTTTAATAACAATGTTTTTAATGTGGGTTGGAGCATCTCCTGCATCAACTGGTGGAGGTATAAAAACAAGTACATTTGCCATTGCAACACTTAACTTTATAAGTTTAGCAAAAGGAAAATCAAGAATTGAAATTTACCGAAGAGAAATTGCAGATTCTTCAGTAAGAAGAGCATTTGCAATAATTTCTCTTTCTTTAATAATTATTGGTTTCGGAATTATCTCAATTTTAATTTTTGATCCAGAAAAAGGTTTATTGAATGTCGCTTTTGAATGTTTTTCCGCGTACAGTACTGTTGGTTTAAGTTTAGGCATAACTGCCAGCTTAAGCGATACAAGTAAACTTATTTTAATTATTATAATGTTTATTGGAAGAGTAAGTATGCTTTCAATTTTAATTGCAGTATTTAAAAAAGTAAAACATAAAAATTATCGTTATCCTACCGAAGAGATAACTATCAACTAATTAAAAAATATAGATATGAAATTTTTAATAGTAGGTTTAGGAAATTTTGGCGCTTCATTAGCTGAAAAATTAACAAATCAAGGAAATGAAGTTATTGGAATTGATTCTAGTATGGCAAAAGTAGATGCTTTAAAAGAAAAAATTTCACATACCATTTGTATGAACGCTACTGATGATTTTACAGTTTCAGGATTACCATTAAAAGATACTGATGTTGTAATTATTGCTATAGGAGAAGACCAAGGCGCTAATGTTATGGCAACTGCACTATTTAAAAACTTAAAAGTTAAAAGATTAATAAGTAGAGCTATTAACCCATTACACGAAATGGTTTTAAAAGCATTAGGTGTTGATGAGATTTTACACCCAGAAGAGGAAACCGCAGAAAGATGGGCTAAAAAACTATGTTTAGTTGGTGTTGTAGATTCATTTGAATTAAGTGATGATTATAGCCTAATTGAAGCAAACGTGCCTCAAATTTATGCTGGAAAAAAAATTGGTGAAATAGATTTCAGAAAAAAGTATAACATATTAATTTTAACTACCATTAAAAAAACCAAAATAGAAGGCGATTTAGGAAAAAGTATTTTTGTAAATCAAGTACAAGGTGTTGCTTCTGCTGAACTTGTTTTAGCAGAAGATGATATTTTAGTACTTTATGGCGCAAATAAGGATATCCAAAAGTTTTTAAATAATTACTAATTCAACAAAATTCATTTTTTTCGTATTGGTTTTCAAACAATTTCTATATTTGCTTAAAATCATTCTAAATAAGCAACTTGGTGTTAAACGATAAGCCAAAAAGTATCTTTAATTACGACTTTGATTGGGATTCTATAAAAAAAGAATCAACAAAAGAAATTTGTTGTGAAAAACACAAGAAGAAAGGTGAGAAAAAGTGTAGAAATTGCCCTAAAAGAAAGGTGAATTAACTATATTTTGGTACTTTAGCAAATTCTGTTTTTATATATAGCTCGCATGTCTGATAGGTTTAAAAATATTCTTAAAAAATTTTTAATTTGGAAATACCAACACCTTTCTGATAAACAATTTATCTATATTTCAAGCGCCGTAATAGGTTTATTAGCAGGTCTTGGAGCTGTAATCTTAAAAAATTTAACACACTTTATTCAGCATTTATTAGAAGGTGAATTTATTAATGATATTCACATTGCTTTCTATTTTATTTTCCCAATTATTGGGTTATTTTTAGTTAGAATGATAAAAAGGTATGTGATCAGAAAAAAAGTTGGTCATGGAATTCCTTCTACACTTTTTGCCATCTCAAAATTAAAAGGAATCTTACCCAGTCACCAAATGTGGTCTTCAATTATAACAGCTCCTTTAACGGTTGGTTTTGGAGGTTCTGTAGGTTTAGAAGGACCAACTGTTGCAACAGGAGCTGCATTGGGCTCTAATTTTGCCCGTTTAATGCACTTAAACCAAACTACAAGAACATTACTAATTGGCGCTGCTGCTGCAGGTGCTATGTCTTCCATTTTTAAAGCGCCTATTGCCGCAATTGTTTTTGCTGTGGAAATTTTTAGCTTAGAACTTACGCTAGCATCCATGGTGCCTTTATTATTGGCATCTATTACAGCCGTTCTTACATCCTATTTTTTCCTAGGAAACGATGTGTTACTTCACTTTAATTTACAAGATAAATTTGTATTAAACGATGTGTTATTTTATATTCTTTTAGGTGTTTTTTCCGCTATAATTTCAATTTATTTTAGCAAAGTATACTCAACTATAGGTGAGTTTTTTAGAAATTTTAAAGGCGCACACAAAAGATTGCTTTTTGGAGGAATTTTACTAGGAGTTATGGTGTTTTTAGTTCCACCTCTTTTTGGAGAAGGCTATTCAACAATTAATCATATTTTAAAAGGAAATGTAAGCGAAATTGTTTCAAATAATTTTTTCCACATTGAGGTTGATAATATTTTATTGATTCTAGTGTTTTTATTTGGTTTAATTTTATTAAAAGTTATAGCAACATCCCTTACATTTGGAGCTGGAGGTGTTGGTGGTGTTTTTGCCCCTACATTATTTACAGGGAGTATTACTGGATACTTTTTTGCTCTGGTAATAAATAATAGCTTTTTGTTTGATCGCGAATTATCATCCACCAATTTTGCAATGGTTGGAATGGCAGGTTTAATGGCTGGAGTTTTACAAGCGCCACTTACTGCAATTTTTTTAATAGCAGAAATTACAGGAGGTTACGAGCTTTTTGTTCCTTTAATGATTGTTGCTTCTATCTCATTTTTAATTTCTAGATATTACCTTCCTCATAATATATATGCCACAGAATTAGCTGAAAAAGGACAACTAATTACACATGATAAAGATAAAAATGTATTAATGTTAATGGATATTGATAAGGTTATTGAAACCAACTTTATTGTTTTACGTCCAGATATGGATTTAGGTGATATTATTCAGAATGCAGTAATTAAATCATCCAGAAATCATTTTCCTGTTGTAAATAATAACGGTGAGTTTTTAGGAATTTTAATGCTTGATGATATCCGTAGTATTATGTTTGAACAAAAATTATATAAAAAACTGAAAGCCAGTAGCTTAATGCAAACAGCGCCTGCTATTATTGATTATGATAAGGACTCAATGGAAGTTATTATGGAAAAATTTAAAGAGACCGTAGCTTGGAATTTACCTGTAATAAAGGACGAAAAATATTATGGGTTTATTTCAAAATCAAGATTATTGACCTCCTATAGAAGAAAACTGATAAATGTAACTGCTTAGCTTTTGCTAAAGACAAGTTTTTTGTTAAAATTCTTCAAAAAATTTCTTACTTTAAAAAACACCACAATACAAAAGGTTAACAGCTATTTTTTGTATTTTTGCAAATTCTTTTTTTACTTAAACTCACGTAATGTCATTAGGATTTAAAAAATTTCTTAAAAAATTTTTAATTTGGAGATTTCAACATATTTCTGATAAACAATTTATAAATATTTCAAGTGCTGTTATAGGATTATTAGCGGGTGTTTCTGCTGTTATTTTAAAAAACTCTACACACTATATTCAACTATTGCTGGAAGGCGAAATTATTAGAGATATACACCATGCATTCTATTTTATTTTTCCACTTATTGGATTGGCAATTGTATATGTTATTAAAAAATATTTCATTAGAAAGAAAATGGGACACGGTATTCCCATTACTCTTTTTTCTATTTCCAAATTAAAAGGTGTAATACCAAGTTACCAAATGTGGTCTTCATTAATTACAGCTCCTTTTACAGTTGGTTTTGGAGGATCTGCAGGTTTGGAAGGCCCAATTGTGGCAACTGGAGCAGCATTAGGTTCAAATTTTGCGCGTTTAATGCACTTGAATCAAACCACTAAAACGCTGTTAATTGGCGCAGCTGCAGCAGGTGTATTTTCTTCCATTTTTCAAGCACCTATTGCTGCCATTGTTTTTGCAGTAGAAATATTCAGTTTAGAGTTGACAATGGTTTCTATGATTCCAATTTTATTAGCTTCAATTACTGCTGTTTTAACTTCTTATTTCTTTTTTGGAGATGATATACTTCTACACTTTGAAATTTTAGATAGATTTCACTTAAATGATGTTATTTTTTACATATTTCTAGGAGTTTTTTCTGCTATAGCTTCTATTTATTTTAGTAAAATTTATTTTAAAATTGGTGCTTTTTTTAGAGATTTTAAAGGCTTTCATAAAAGACTTCTATTTGGAGGAATTCTTTTAGGCGTTATGGTGTATTTAATACCTCCTTTATTTGGTGAAGGTTATTCAACTGTTAATAATATTTTAAGAGGAGATATTAGCAAGGTAATTTCAAATAATATTTTTCATTTTCAAGCTGATAATGTTGTAATAGTTGTTGCTTTTTTAATTGGTTTAATTTTATTTAAAGTAGTTGCAACTTCCTTAACTTTTGGAGCAGGTGGAGTTGGAGGCGTTTTTGCTCCAACCCTTTTTACTGGAAGTGTTACAGGTTATGTATTTGCGCTAATAATTAATAGTAGTAATTTATTTGATCATCAATTATCAACTTCAAATTTTGCAATGGCTGGTATGGGTGGTTTAATGGCAGGCATTTTACAAGCACCTTTAACAGCAATTTTCCTAATTGCAGAAATAACAGGTGGTTATCAGCTTTTTGTACCATTAATGATTGTTTCGGCAATTAGCTATTTAATTACAAAAATGTACATTCCTCATAATATTTATACTGCTGAATTAGCTAAAAAAGGACAATTAATTACGCACGATAAGGATAAAAAAGTACTATTACTTATGGATATTGATAAAGTAATAGAAACCAATTTTATTCAAATTCATCCTAAAATGAATTTGGGAGATATTGTTCAAAAAGCAGTTATTAAATCTACCAGAAATCATTTTCCTGTTGTTAATGAAGATAATGAATTTTTAGGAATTTTAATGTTAGATGATATCCGTAGTATAATGTTTGAGCAAAAATTATATAAAAAAATGAAAGCTCATAATTTAATGCAAATTGCGCCTGCAATTATTGATTATGATAAAGATTCTATGGAAGTTATTATGGAAAAATTTAAGGAAACTGTTGCCTGGAATTTACCTGTTATAAAGGACGGTAAATACTATGGTTTTATCTCTAAATCTAGATTATTAACATCTTACAGACGTAAATTAATTAATGTTACTGCCTAGTTTTTATTTAAAAAATCAACTACTTTATCTGGGAAATCAGTAAAAACACCATCAATATTAGCTTCAAAAAAGGCAACTTGCAATAATTCATTAAAAGTTGTAAAACCATCTAAATCGTCTGATCTAAAAGTATATGCATGCACTTTTAAGTTATTTTTATGTGCATTATCTACCAAATTTGATATTTGATATTTTCCGTTTTCGCCCTTTCCTTTAATAATTTGTTTATACCACGGCCCAATTCCATCTGCATATGTAGCAAACTCCTCCAATTTATTTTCTTCCGTTTCAAATTCAATCAACTGAACTAAAAAAAGCTCACTTTTTAATTCAAATCGTATTCGTTTTAATTCATTGCTATCAAAACATTGTAAAATACAATTGTCTTTTTTTGTTTTATATCCATAATTAGATAAAATATCTAATACAATTTTTGAAATATCAAACCCTTCTTTTTTATGAAATACCGGCTCCTTTATTTCGGAATAAATACCAATATTTTTCCCCGTGCTTTTATTTAAACCCTGAATTAATTGAATTTCATCTTGTAAGGAATGCAATTTAAAGTTCGATTTTTTTAACGGAAATCTCATAGGGAAAATCGCATTTTTTGTTTCTGAATTAAATCGTTCATAAACATTTAACTTTTGTAACTCTTCAAAAGTAAAATCAATTACATAAAATTTTCCGTCTGATCTTTTTCTCGTTGGAAAAATATCTTGAACATTGGTTACTGTTTCTAAATGAATATCGTGAATTACAATTGGAACAGCGTCTTTACTTAACACAATATCTTGTTCTAAATAATCAACATTCATAGCATACGCCATTGCTTTTGAAGCCAACGTATGCTCCGGTAAATAACCAGAAGCTCCACGATGTGCAATTACAATTTTAGATTTATTTATTGGATTTGAATTCATGTCAATTTTATTTTTTTTGCAACTTATAAAACAAACCGTAAAACACACAAATATTAGTCTAAACATATTCTATCTTTAAAATCTCTTAAATATATTACTTTTTGTAATTTTGCACTAAATTAAAAAATACTAATTATGAAGTTTGTGTTAAGATTTCTATTAATTGTAATTATTGGTACATTAACCTATGGATTTTATGTTAAAAATAATGGCGATACAAACGGTGAAATTATAATTGGTATTAGTGTATTAGCTATTGCATTTATTTTTATGCCTATATTTATTTACCATCGCTATAAAAATAAAAATATAAAAGATTTTACTTTTGAAAAGTTCAGAAAAGACCTTGAAGAAAGAAGTAAATAACTTAATTTAAGTTTCTTTTTTCAATAAAGAAACGCGTTAATAAAGCACTACACTCATTTTCTAAAACTCCGCCAACAACAATTGTTTTAGGGTGCAGTGTTGTTTTTAAAGCCATAAATCCTCTCTTCTCTTCGGTTGCTCCATATACAATTTTACCTATTTGCGCCCAGTAACTTGCTCCTGCACACATTTGGCAAGGCTCTAAAGTAACATAAAGTGTACATTCTTTTAAATATTTACCACCTAAAAAATCGGCAGCAGCAGTAAATGCTTGCATTTCGGCATGTGCTGTTACATCATTTAATGTTTCGGTTAAATTATGAGCTCTAGCAATAATTTGATTGTTCATTACAATTACTGCTCCAACAGGAACTTCGTTTCTATCAAACGCAAGTTCAGCCTCTAGCAAGGCTTTTTTCATAAAATAAGAATCATCAAATGGTTGTATCATGTTTCAAAAATAATTTTTTTATTTTAAAACAATCGTAAAAATATTTGAAATTGAAAAACTGTACTTAAAACTTTCCTACAAATCAATTAAATAAGAAACACCAATATTAAAATAACTGGTGTTTTTTAAATTAGATTCGTCTCCAATTTCAGAAGGAAAGTTTAAATTATAACCCAGTTCAAAATCGAAAGAATTGGTATTATACTGCAATGGAAGGTTAATTTGGGTATTTATAAGTCCAAAAATATTGTTTTGTGTATATAATTCTTCAATAGTTTCATCTAGAAACGTTGTACTTGAAAGTACATCAACAATTTGTGTTCCTGTATAAATACTTAATTGAGGTCTAAATTTTAGGTGATGTTTTTTTGTTTTAAGTAATTCTAAATTTGCATACGCTCTAGATATTATTTGATAGGTGGCATTATCTCCAAGATAGTACGAGCCTGATAATACAGTGCCAAGTGTTCTTTTTTTATTTTGAATTCCAAAACCTGCATTTACATTTCCTTTATATAAGCCTTCAATATTATTTTCTGAATAAAAATATCCTGATAAAGAAGTGTAATATCTCCATATTTTATCTTTCCCAAAACTTTTTCCGTAACCAATTGTTGCCGTTGTAATATCCCAACTTGGAATAAATTCGCTATAGTAAATTCCAGAAATACTTGCATAGAATCCTTTGGAATGCATATAAGTAATTTGAGGTGAAATATTATATTGATCTACGTCTATATCTCGACCTGAAAAGTAAGTATCTGTATTATAATTTACTGAGATATACAAAAAGTTAAAATTTATTAAAGAGGCAAATAATGCATCTAAAGATTCATCTTCTAAAAGAAATTCATCAATATCAATTTTTGGTGAAGGTGGTTCTTGTGAAAATACTGAAACAGTGCAAAATAATAAACATAAATATAATAGAATCGTTTTCATTTTTTAAATCTTTAAAAGATAAAAGTGGTTGTATTAATTTACAACCACTTTTATTAAATTTTACCTTTATCACTATCCATTTCCTTTGCCATTTCCATTTCCCGAACCAGTGCCAGTTTTTGTTTTTCTTTGTTCACGAATATTTTCACGCAATTCACTACCATTTTCGGTATTTTTATTTGCTTTTAATTGCATACGTATTTGTTGTCGTTGTTCTGTTGTAATAGTATTTCTAAATTGTTCTTTTAGTTCTCTAACACTTTCTTTGTTACTTTCTATTAGAGCTAATTGCGCTTCTGTAAATGTTGCTACTAAAGCTTCGTGTCTTTCTTCTTTTGTAAGTTCCGCATTTTCTAGAATTGCTAATTGTTCTTCTGAAAAAGAGGCTTTTAAAGTTTCTCTATTTTGAGCAATTAAAGCTTGTTGTTCTTGAAAAAGTTGTTGTTGTTCTTTAGTTAGGTTTTTTAATTTTAATTGACCACTATCTCCGTATTGCTGTGCGTTTATAGATGAAACTCCAAGTAAAATCCCAATTACTAAAACTGCTATTATTTTTAATGATTTCATTTTTTAAATTTTTAAGTTATTGTATTATTATTTTTGAACGTTCTATTGTTTAGACCTTTTTATTATTAAAAAGTTTTAAAATAGTATCAAAAAAATTAAAATATATCATCTGTCATTAATTCATCTATAATATATTCATCTAAATATTCATCAGCTAAAACATTATTAATAAATTCATTTGTAATAAAAGCATCTACATTTGCTTCATTTACAAAAAGAGAGGCAATTAAAACATCCTCTTCCTGAAAAGAATACGCTAATAAATTTTCATTTTTTTGTGTATTTATAGTGTCTGAAACTATCTGATTCATTTCAAAAATCTTAGGCGATGTGTATTGCTTATACATTGTAATAGTAAAAACCAATGCAATACTTGCTGCTACAAACCAAACCATTTTGTTGTTGTAAAATGATATTAATTTTGAATTCTTAGTTTTAGAAACCTTTGATAATATCTCATTTTTAGAAATCAAGAAATAATCATCTGGTGTTTTAAAACCCAATTCCTTACAGTGCCTTTTATCTAAATTTTTATCTTTTAAATCCATGTCTTATAATTTTAAATGAATGTGCAATTATTTAATTTTTATTTAATTTTTAACTAGTAACTCTATATTAAGCATATTTTTTTCAATAGTACTAACTGTGTTATAATAATACGTTTTTATGGTTCCTTCATGAATGCCCGTTATTTCAGCAATTTCACGGAATTTTAAATCATCATAATATTTCATTTGAAATATTTGTCTGGTTTTTTCAGGTAAATCAGCTAAAATTCTATGTAACTTTAATTGAATTTCATCCCCTTCAAAATAAGAATCTGCTGCCAAATTATTAGAATAGTTATTTTTCACATCATCTAAAGAGTCATGGTATTTTGCTTTACTTTGGTCTACAAAACGCATTGATTCGTTATAAGCAATTCTAAACATCCAGGTTGATAATGAACTTTTTTGTTGAAAATTAGGTAGGCTTTTATAAATTCTTATAAATGTGTTTTGTAATACATCATTTGCGTTATCATGCGTTATTACTAGTTTTCTAATATGCCAATACAAACGTTTTTGATAAAGATCCAACAATTTATTAAACGCTTTATCTTTTTTATTTGCACCTAATAATTCACTAATAAATTCAGCTTCGCTTTTCAATGTAAAATTAGTTTAGAGATTTCCTTTTAGGAATATTAAACTTCATATTTATTTAGACCCAAAGAATTATGAATAGTTTAAAATTAAGTATATAAATATTTAAAATATGCCAACTAAGTTACACATACACTCATATCTTAAAAGTTTAAAAAATTAAATAATAGTATAAACACTGCATTAGTTGAAAAACCTAGGTATTTTTCAGTTCAAAATATTGTAGTTTTGTAATAGATGAAAACAAAATTGTTACAACATATTAATTCTCCAAAAGAATTACGAGAACTTTATAAAGATCAATTACCTCAATTGGCAACAGAATTACGTGATTTTATAATTGATATTGTTGCAACAAAAGAAGGTCACTTAGGTGCTAGTTTAGGTGTTGTAGAACTAACCATAGCTCTACACTTTGTGTTTGATACGCCTAATGATTTGCTAATTTGGGATGTTGGGCATCAAGCTTATGGACATAAAATATTAACCGAAAGAAAATCTGTTTTTCATACAAACAGGCAATTGGGTGGTATTTCTGGATTTCCAAAAAGAAGCGAAAGTGTATACGATTCTTTTGGAACAGGACATTCTTCAACATCAATTTCCGCAGCTTTAGGAATGGCTATTGCTTCAAAAATTAAAGGTAATTTTAAAAAACAACATATTGCTGTTATTGGTGATGCTTCAATTGCAAGTGGAATGGCTTTTGAAGGATTAAATCATGCAGGTGTAACAGATGCCAACTTATTAATTATTTTAAATGACAATACTATGGGAATTGACCCAAGTGTTGGAGCTTTAAAAAATTATTTCACCAATGTAAAGGCTGGTAAAAAAGTTAGAAAAAATAATATTATTGAAGCTTTAAATTTTAGTTATTCTGGCCCCATTGATGGTCATAATTTACCAGCTTTAATTATAGAATTAGAACGTTTAAAATCTATAAAAGGCCCTAAGTTTTTACATGTGATAACTACCAAAGGAAAAGGATTAAAGAAAGCGGAACAAGATCAGGTTAAATATCACGCTCCAGGAAAATTTAATAAAGAAACTGGCGAACTTGTTCCAAAAACTACTGAAATTCAACCACCAAAATACCAAGATGTTTTTGGAGAGACCATTGTTGAATTGGCTAAAAAAAACCCTAAAATTGTTGGAATTACCCCAGCAATGCCCACAGGAAGTTCTTTAAAACTAATGCTTGATGAACTTCCTGAAAGAGCTTTTGATGTTGGTATTGCAGAACAACATGCAGTAACTTTTGCTGCAGGTATGGCAACACAAGGATTAATTCCTTATTGCACCATATATTCAACTTTTTTACAACGTGCTTACGATCAAATTATTCATGATGTAGCATTGCAAAATTTACCTGTTATTTTTTGCATTGATAGAGCTGGACTTGTTGGTGAAGATGGCGCAACTCATCACGGTGTTTTTGACATTGCTTATTTAAGATGCATTCCAAATTTAGTGGTTTTTGCTCCTTTAAACGAAATTGAGTTACGAAACATCATGTATACAGCTCAATTAGGAATTAATTTCCCATTAGCAATTCGCTATCCAAGGGGTAATGGAACGCTCATAAACTGGAAGCTCCCAATGCATACAATTGAAATTGGGAAAGGCGAATATATTTTTCAGGGACAAGAAATTGCAATCCTTAGTATTGGAACCATCGGAAATTCAATAATTGAAATTAAAAATGAATTGCCTAAAAACAAATTCTCGTTATATAATATGCGTTTTGTAAAACCTTTAGACGAAGATTTATTGCATTTCATATTCAAAAAATACAAAACTATTGTTACTATTGAAGATGGAACTGTAATTGGCGGGTTTGGTAGTGCTGTTTTAGAATTCTCCTCAAAATTTGGTTATAACAACACTAAAATTAAGCAATTAGGAATCCCAGACACTTTTATTGAACATGGCAAAAATTACGAATTATTCAAAAGTATTGATCTTTCTAGTCAAAAGATATTACAATTATTACTAAAACTATAATTTTAACTACTTTTTATACTAAAATTAATAAATTTACGTTTTATTTTTTTATTAAAATTACACCATGAAATTTAAACTCTTCACCCTAATAGTATTACTAACTGTTTTATCAATAAATGCTACTATATTAAATGATTCTTTAGCACTTAAAAAAGATTCCATAAGCAATTGGAAAAACACCAATAAAGTACGTTTAATATTCACCCAAAATTCTTTTGTTAATTGGAGTGCTGGCGGAAATAATTCTATTGCAGGAATAGTGAAAATTAACTTATTAAGAAACTATAAAAACAATCATACAACTTGGTTTAATGAATTAAAAACCAATTACGGATTAAACAAAGAAGAAAAAAGAGAATTAAGAAAAACAGAAGATTTATTTGAAGTAAATTCTACATTTGGCTATAGACAAAACACCAAATCAAATTGGTATTATTCTGCAAAATTTAATTTTAAAACACAATTTACAAATGGTTATAAATACCCAGATACAGAAAAACCAATTTCAAAGTTTTTTGCACCTGCATATTTATTTTTAGGTGTTGGTACAGAGTACACAATTAAAGAATCAAACTTTAAACTGTATTTATCTCCTCTTACCAATAAAACTACTTTTGTTTTTGATAAAACCTTAGCAAATGAAGGTTCTTTTGGTGTTAAAAGGGCTATTTATGATGCTGATAAAAACTTAATTACAGAAGGAGAAAATACAAAAATTGAATTTGGAATGTTAGCAACCGGAGAATGGAAATCTGAGGTTATGAAAAACATTCAAATGGCACATAAATTAATTTTATATTCAGACTACTTAAATAATTATGGAAATATTGATGTTGACTGGGAAATAAATTTTGATTTAACCATTAATAAATATGTGACCGCCAATGTTGGTTCTCATTTTCTTTTTGATGATGATGTAAAACAAAAAGAAGATGTTAACAATGACGGTACATTAGATATTTTAGGCCCTAAAATTCAAATTAAACAACTTTTAGGAGTTGGTTTTATATATAATTTTTAAGAATCTACAAATCAAATTTTATACCTTGAGCAAGCGGTAATTCCGTTGTGTAATTAATAGTATTTGTTTGTCTTCTCATATAAATTTTCCAAGCATCAGAGCCAGATTCACGTCCGCCGCCAGTTTCTTTTTCACCACCAAAAGCACCTCCAATTTCAGCACCAGAAGTTCCTATGTTTACATTTGCGATTCCACAATCTGAACCTGCAACCGATAAGAATTTTTCCGCTTCACGTAAATTAGTGGTCATAATTGCAGAAGATAAACCTTGCACAACACCATTCTGAATTTCTAAGGCATTTTCAACTTCACCACTATATTTTAATAGATATAAAATTGGTGCAAAAGTTTCGTGCTGAACAATTTCAAAAGTATTTTTAGCTTCGGCAATTGCAGGTTTTACATAACAACCACTTTCATAACCTTCCCCTTTTAAAACACCACCTTCAACCAATAATTTTCCACCTTCTTCAACTACTTTTTTCAACGCATTTTCATACATTTTTACTGCATCTTTATCAATTAAAGGGCCAACATGATTTTTCTCATCTAGCGGATTTCCTATTCGTAATTGCTTATATGCATCAATTAATGTGTTTTTTACTTGCTCATACATAGATTCATGAATAATTAATCTACGAGTTGATGTACAACGTTGTCCGGCTGTACCAACAGCACCAAAAACAGCACCAATAATACTTATTTTTAAATCGGCGTTTGGCGTAATAATAATCGCATTATTTCCTCCTAATTCTAATAAAGACCTTCCTAAACGTTCTGCAACAGTTTTAGCAACAATTTTACCCATTCTAATAGAACCAGTTGCTGAAATTAATGGAATTCGATTGTCAGTTGTCATAAATTCACCAACTTTATAATCACCATTTATAATACAAGAAATACCTTCAGGTAAGTTGTTGTTTTTTAAAACACCAGCAATAATCTGTTGACAAGCAATACTGCACAGAGGTGCTTTTTCTGAAGCTTTCCAAACACACACATCTCCGCTAATCCAAGCCAAAGCAGTATTCCAACTCCATACAGCTACAGGAAAGTTAAATGCTGAAATTATTCCAACAATTCCCAAGGAATGATATTGTTCGTACATTCTATGTCCAGGACGTTCCGAATGCATTGTTAAACCGTGTAATTGACGCGATAAACCTACGGCAAAATCGCAGATATCTATCATCTCTTGTACTTCACCCAAACCTTCTTGTAATGATTTTCCCATTTCATAAGAAACTAACTCACCTAAAGGTTGTTTTAGTTCACGCAATTTATCGCCAAACTGACGTACAATTTCACCTCGTTGAGGAGCAGGAACTATTCTCCAAATTTTAAATGCTTTTTGGGCGCTTTCAATTACTTTTTCGTAATCTTCTTTTGTTGTAGTTATAACTTTTCCTATTAATTTTCCATCAACTGGAGAGTAAGATTCAATTTGCTCACCATTTCCAAAGGATATTGTACCGGTTGACGTTCCTTGATTTATATCTTTTAAATTTAATGATTTAAGTGATTTTTGAAGTTTTGAAGTTTCCATAATTGGATTTTATATATTTTGTTATTAACAAATTTACAAATAATAAATGGTCTAAATAAAAAAGCCGTTTTAAATTTAAAACGGCTTTCAACATTCAATATTTGGTAACCAACCAAATAATAAACCAACTAAAACTTATAATTTAAACCTGTATAAACTCCTAAATAATAGGGTTGTAAACTACCGGAGTTTTTAGAAAAGGTATTTGTTTGCATTTTAAACATTGGAGATACATTTATGTATAGATTTTTATGAATTAAATAATCTATATCTACTCCAATATTTCCACTAAAATTAATGGATCTTAAATTGTTTGATGAGCCTAAACTTTGAGAAAAATCATTGGTTTCAATAAAAACTTCATCTCTATTTAATAATAATGTACTAAAACCACCAACTAAATTCACTCCAAATTTTCCATCAGTAACGCTATATTTTAATTCAATAGGAATTTCAACATAGCCAAATACTTGATTTAAACTTCCTTTATTTGAATCAATTGAATTGCTTTTTGCAGTATCCATTGTAGTGCTTCTTGATAAAAGTGGCTCGGCCGATAAGTTTGAAAATCCTACAACTGCAACTGAAGGATTTACATATATGTCATTTGTTGTAAAACCTAAATTTATAAGATTGACACCAGATTGTAATGTGAATTTATTATTAAGTTCGTAAGCAAATTTTACGCCGTAAGAATAGGATGAATTACCAGAGGATGCGTTGTTGCTAAATTGAGAATCTACTCCAGTTCCATCACCCAAAGAACTTATATAAATTGGAGCAAAAATAGTAGCAACGGTAAATTTACTATTTCTGTTTGGTGCTTTTCTACTTTCATTTATATTTTTAAAAGGCTTTTTATTGGACTCTGATGCTGAAAATTTACCAAAAGTATTTTTAGAACTTTCTCTGGTGGTCACTTCATCATTATTAAATTCATTTTCACTTTTATTAATATTTGAACTTAACTGTGATGCTTTCAATTTTAGATTGGTAGTAGTGGTAATTTTTTTAACCGCTTTTTTATTCTTATTTTCAATTTCAGCAGTTACATCTTTGTTTAGTGTGTCATTTTTAACAGCCCTATCTAATAAAGAATTTATAGAAAATTTACTTTCAGGCATTAAATAAATTGTGCCAATACTAAAAAACAATACAAATATTGCTGCTATACTAGCTATTTTTAGCCAAAAAGGAACGCGACTTTTTACAGGTTGCACAGCTATTTGTTTTTCAATAGCAGTCCAAGCTTTATTTGGGGGAAATACTTCAAAGTCTTTTAAATTCTCCTGAAATATTCTGTCAATATTTTTATAATCTCTCACTTCTACCTTTTATCTTAAACAGATTGTTGTCCTCTTTGATGTATCTCAATTTTTTGCTTTAAAATTGCACGTGCTCTTGCTAAATTGGATTTTGATGTTCCTTCAGCAATTTGCATCATTTCTGAAATCTCTTTATGAGAACATCCATCAAGTACATAAAGGTTAAAAACCATTCTGTATCTATCTGGCAGTTCTTGAATTAGATTCAGTAAAAAATCTAAAGAAATTTCATCATCATCAATGTCAACAATCACCTCGTCAGGAATTTCTTCTGTAACAATATTTAGCACTGTTTTTTTTCTATACTTTAATAAAACAGTGTTAACCATAACGCGTTTAATCCAACCTTCAAATGATCCTTCAAAATTAAATTGCCCAATTTTATTAAAAATGGTTATAAAACCATCTTGAAAATTATCCTGAGCTTCTTGCTTATTTTTTGAATATTTAAGACATATTGAAAACAACTTACCTGCAAAAAGTTGGTAAATTTCTTTTTGTGCCCTTTGATCATTCTTCGCACATTGTTTTATGAGTTTATTTAAACCCAAATGCTAGCGTTTTAATTGTTAATAAGATACCTAAAAAGATAATAGGTTGCGTAAATTTACATTACTTTTGCGATGTTTCACAATTTTATGAAGAAAATTAACAGTCTAAAATCTAATAATTCTCCTGATTTCGAGAAACTTGCACTTGAAATATTTCAATTTCAGGCAAAACACAATTTGGTTTATAAAGAATTTATAGATTTATTACATATAAATCCGAATAAAATTTTCAAAATAACAGAAATTCCTTTTTTACCTATTGAATTTTTTAAATCAAGAAAAATTGTTTCTACTAATGCTGTTGTTCAACAAACATTTTTAAGCAGTGGCACAACAGGAAGTTCACAAAGTAAACATTTTGTTGCCGATCTCTCTTTATACGAAGAAAGCTTTTCAAAAGGATTTGAATATTTTTATGGAAATATTGAAAATTATACAGTTTTAGCTTTATTACCGGCATATTTAGAGCGCGAAGGCTCCTCTTTAATTTACATGGTAGATGATTTTATAAAAAAATCTAAAAAACCAAAAAGTGGATTTTATCTGGATAATTTAGAAGAATTAGCCAAAAATTTAAAAGAATTAGATAAAAAAGGTGAAAAAGTACTACTTATTGGTGTTTCTTTTGCTTTGCTAGATTTAGTTGAAACCTATAAGTTTCAGCTAAAAAACACCATAATAATGGAAACTGGCGGAATGAAGGGCAGAAGAAAAGAATTAATTAGAGAGGAATTACACCAAATTTTAAAAGATGGTTTTGATGTAGAAGAAATACATTCTGAATACGGCATGACGGAGTTATTAAGCCAAGCCTACTCCAAAGGAAATGGTGTTTTTGAATGTCCCCCCTGGATGAAGGTTTTAACGCGCGACACTGAAGATGCATTAACTATTTTAACTGAAGGAAAATCTGGCGGAATTAATGTTATTGATTTAGCGAACCAAAATTCGTGCTCCTTTATTGCAACACAAGATTTGGGAAAAACCAATAATAAAGGAACTTTCGAAGTGTTAGGCCGTTTTGATAATTCCGATATTAGAGGTTGTAATTTATTGTTGATGAAGTAAAAAAGTATTAGATGATTAACAGTTTCAATTTAAAAATAATAAAATTTTATACACTTTTCTTTATCTCCATTATAAGTTATTCGCAAAATGATACCTTACCTTTTAGAGTTGATTCTTTTTTTGATTTTAGCAAACCGGAAACATTAGGGTTGCCAGTTGCCAAAAATAAAGAAACAATTACTATTTTTTCTCCTCATAAAAATTCTAATAAATATAACCATGGTGTTGTGGTATTTCCGTTTAAAGATATGCTTTATGCACAATGGCAAAGTTCATCAATAGATGAGGACGGGTCCGATACACAAGTTTTTTATGCACGAAGTATGAATGGAAAAGATTGGAGTAAGCCTATTGCTTTAACATCGAAATGT
The DNA here is from genome assembly GCF_016342705.1 of Lutibacter sp. GTDB lineage: Bacteria > Bacteroidota > Bacteroidia > Flavobacteriales > Flavobacteriaceae > Lutibacter. The sequence goes on from NZ_JAEINV010000005.1 coordinate 122,620, forward strand.
GAAAATGGAATTAAAACAAATGGTGGTTGGTGGAGTGATGAAGAAACTTTAGTTGCTTATATATGCATATGGCCGAATACTGATAAAAATATTAAAGAAGGTTATACAGAATATATAACTTCAATAAATGGAATAGATTGGACTTTTCCTAAAAGTGTTTTAAATAAAGATAAACAACCAGTTCTTGGAATTATTGAACAAGATATTCATAAATTACCAAATGGTAGAATTATTACAGCTTTTCATATGCAACCAGGCTTAACAGTAACGCCTTATTTTACTGATGATCCATTAGGTCTTTTGGGGTGGACTGCTGGGTTAATGAAGAATTTACCTTCAAAAAGGAACATGAGTAGAGAGCTAGAACCTAGTTGGTTTTATAGAAAAAAAGACAATGGAATAGTCATGATTTTTAGAGATCAGGAAAGCACTTTTAAAAAATTAGCATCGGTAAGTGTTGACAATGGAAATACTTGGACTACTCCACAAATTATTGATACACCAGATTCTAGAGCCAAACAAAGTGCTGGAAATTTACCAAATGGCATAGCATTTATGGTTAGTAATCCATCGGGAAATAAAAATAGATTTCCTTTAGTAATTACTTTGAGTAAGGATGGTTTTGTTTTTGATACATCATATTTATTAAGGAGTGGATCAGAAAGTGATCTACAACCAATGCGATATAATGGCAAGTACAAAAGAATAGGTTACAGTTATCCTAAAAGTGTTATTTGGAATGAATACCTTTATGTTTCCTACGCCACAAATAAGGAAGATGTTGAATTAACTAGAATTCCTATTAGCAGTTTAGAATATTAAACATTGAAAAACTATTTTATATGGCAAAAAAAAAACTGCAAATTAAGCAGCCTTTTTTATCTTTATTGTTATTTTTAGTGAAGATTTAAATTAAATAACTTTCAATAAAAAATAACTTTTTTTACCGCGCTGTAATAACACAAATTTATCGGCAATTAAATCAGAAATTGTAATTACAAAATCATCTTTCACCTTTTCTTTATTTACAGAAATTGAGTTTTCACTTAAAGCTCTTCTCACTTCTCCGTTAGATTTTAAAAAGCTTGTTTCAGAAAAAGCAGGCACTATTTCTAATCCATTTTCAATAACAGAACGCTCAATATCGGCTTGAGGAACTCCATCAAAAACATCTAAAAATGTTTGTTCATTTAAACTTTTTAAATCTTCAGCGGTTGAGTTTCCAAATAAAATATTGGATGCTTTTATAGCGTTTTCATACGCTTCAACACCATGGGTCATTTTGGTTACTTCTTCTCCAATTTTCTTTTGAAGAATGCGTAAATGTGGTGCTTGTTTGTGTTCTGCAATTAAAGCTTCAATAGTTTCTTTATCTAAAAAAGTAAATATTTTTATATAGCTTTCCGCATCTTCATCCGATGAGTTTAACCAATATTGGTAAAATTTATACGGTGAAGTTCTGTTAGCGTCTAACCAAACATTTCCACCAGCAGTTTTTCCAAATTTAGTTCCGTCTGCTTTTGTGATTAATTTACAAGTTAACGCGTATGCTTTTCCTTGTGCTTTTCTTCTCACTAATTCAGTTCCAGTGGTAATATTTCCCCATTGATCTGAACCTCCCATTTGAAGTACACAATTTTTTTCCTTAAATAAATGGTAAAAATCGTATCCTTGAAATAATTGATATGTAAATTCAGTAAAACTCATTCCAGCTTGCGAATCGGCATCTAAACGTTTTTTAACTGAATCTTTTGCCATCATATAATTTACAGTTATATGTTTACCTACATCGCGCACAAAATCAATTAATGAAATATCTTTCATCCAATCGTAATTGTTTACTAATTCGGCAGCATTTTCAGATGTGCTATCAAAATCTAAGAAACGAGCTAATTGACCTTTAACTCCAGCAACGTTTTTGTTTAAAGTTTCCTCATCTAACAAATTACGCTCATCTGATTTTCCTGAAGGATCACCAACCATACCAGTTGCACCACCAACCAAAGCAATTGGATTATGTCCTGCTTTTTGAAAGTGCATTAAAATAATAATAGGTACTAAACTTCCAATATGCAATGAATCGGCAGTTGGATCAAATCCTATATAACCAGTAGTTTTATTTTTTAATAAATATTCTTCAGTTTCGGGCATTATATCGTGTAACATGCCTCTCCAACGTAGTTCTTCAACAAAATTCATTATCAAAATTTTTAATTTAGGCAAAGATAAAATTTTACTTCTAGTTAACTATTCAAAACAAGTAGTTTTTTGTAAGTTTAATGTACATATAAACCAACATTTTTGTTATTTTCGTTTTATGATATTAGTTACTGGAGGAACAGGTTTAGTTGGCGCACATTTATTGTATCATCTTTCATTAGAAAATGATGTAATTAAAGCTATTCATAGAAAAAAAAGCGACTTAAATGCTGTAAAAAACGTTTTTAGTTTTTATTCTGAAGATTTTGAACAGTTGTACGCAAAAATTAATTGGGTTGAAGCCGATATAACAGATATTTGTCAATTAGAAGTTGCTTTTGAAAATGTAACAGAAGTGTATCATTCAGCTGCGTTAGTATCTTTTAATCCTGCTGATTATAAAGCAATGCGAAAAATTAATATTGAAGGAACTTCTAATATTGTTAACTTTTGTATTGATTATACTATTAAAAAACTCTGTTTTGTTAGTTCTATAGCTACTATTGAAAAATCTTTAGGAAAAAAACTGATAACTGAAGAAAACGAATGGAATATTGAAAAAAATAATTACGGATACGCCATTACAAAATATGGTGCCGAAATGGAAGTTTGGAGAGCTTCACAAGAAAATGTAGATGTTGTAATTGTAAATCCAGGAGTTATTTTGGGTGCTGGGTTTTGGAACAATGGTTCTGGCGCTATGTTTTCTAAAATAAATAAAGGAATGCCTTTTTATTCTGAAGGAATTACGGGTTTTGTTTCAGTAACAGATGTGGTAAAAACAATGATGCTTTTAATGAAAAGTACTATTAAAAATGAACGCTTTATTTTAGTTTCTGAAAATATAAGTTTTAAAACCGTTTTTAATGAAATTGCAACAAATTTAAATAAAAAATTACCTTCTATAAAAGTTACAAAATTACTAAGTGAAATTGCTTGGAGATTAGATTGGTTTAAAGCAATTATAACAAAAAAACAACCAATACTCACAAGACAATCAGCCAAATCTATGCATAATAAACATCATTATTCATCAGAAAAAGTAAGAAAAGCACTTAATTTTCAGTTTAAACCTATTATAGAAACTATAGAGGAAATTTGTATTTTATTTAAAAAATAAATTGAAGAATTATTTCACAAAAGCATCAACTTCTTGATCCCTTAATACATTTTTAAAATTTGATAATGAATCTTTGGTTCTTCGTTCTTTCTCGTATTGATTTAACATATCGCTTAATCGAGTTTCTACCTTTCTAATAATTTGATTATATTCATCAACTTTTGTAGAATAATAATAGTTACTTTCTTTAAATTGAACGCTATCAATATTGTATTTTTCAAATACTAATGGGTAATAATTTACTTTTCTTTTTAACTGCAGGTTTTTAACATTTTCAGCTCCTGAAGCCACCAATAAGTCCGTTAACAAATCAACCATTTGATTTTCCGGAATTAAATTGTCTGGCTTTTTAATAATTGTATTACTAGTACAATTCATTAAAAAAATACTTAAAAATAATATGCTTAAAAATTTATTCATTTGTTCTATTAAACTTCAATCGTTTCCCTTTAAATGTATCATTAATTATACCATTTTTATACACTAAATTTCCATTTACAAAGGTGTGTGTAATTTTTGAATAAAAAGTATCTCCTTCAAATGGAGACCAGCCACATTTGTATAAAATGTTAGATTTATTAACTGTCCAAGGTGAAGCTATATCAACCAACACCAAATCGGCATAATATCCTTTTTTAATGAATCCTCTTTTTTCAATTTTGAAAATTATTGCAGGGTTATGACACATTTTCTCCACAATTTTTTCTATAGAAATTAACCCTTGCTTATACGCTTTTAAAATTACTGGTAAGGCGTGTTGTACTAAAGGACCTCCACTTGGCGCTTTTGTATAGCTTTGTTGTTTTTCTTCCAGCGTGTGTGGTGCGTGATCTGTGGCAATTACATCAATCTTATCATCAATTAAGGCTTTCCATAAACCTTCTTTATCTTTTTTTGTTTTTACCGCCGGATTCCATTTAATGAGCGTTCCTTTTGTTTTATAATCTTCTTCATCAAAACACAAATGATGCACACAAACCTCAGCCGTAATTTGTTTTTTTGCTAAAGATGTTTTATTTGAAAATAACGCTGTTTCTTTCTCTGTTGATAAATGAAAAACATGCAAACGAGCGCCTGTTTTCTTTGCTAATTTTATAGCTTTTGAAGACGACAAATAACAAGCTTCTTCACTTCTTATTTTGTGATGCAATTCAATAGGAATATCTTCTCCGTATTTTTGTAAATACGTTTCTAAATTCTTTTTAATAGTTGCTTCATCTTCACAATGAACAGCTATTAACATTTTTGTTGAAGAAAATATTTTTTCTAAAACTTCTTCATTATCCACCAACATATTTCCTGTTGAAGAACCTAAAAATAGTTTTATTCCAGCAACATTAGCTGGATCTGTTTTTAATAATTCTTCTAAATTATCATTAGTTCCGCCAAACATAAACGAATAATTTGCAGCAGAAGAGTTTGCTGCTATCTCAAATTTTTCTTCTAATAATGCTTGTGTTGTAGCCTGTGGAACAGTATTTGGCATTTCTATAAACGACGTAATTCCACCAGCAACAGCAGCTTTACTTTCCGACTCTATAGTAGCTTTATGGGTTAAACCAGGTTCACGAAAATGAACTTGATCGTCAATAACTCCTGGAAATAAATATTTTCCTTCAGCATCTATTACAGTGGTATTTGAAGATTTTAAACTAATAGATGTATCAATATCAACAATATATTCGCCGTCAATTAATACATCTCCTTCAAATATCTTTCCCTCATTAACAATTTGAGCGTTTTTTATAAGTGTTAAACTCATGTTTTTTTCTTTATGATTGCAATCCTTTTAGTTTCATTTTAATTACACCAAAAATAGCTTCTGAAATTATTGATGAGCTCATTTTTGATGTTCCTCTTTTTCTGTCTGTAAAGATAATAGAAACTTCTTTGTGTTTAAATTTTCTTTTCCAAGCATTAAACTTCATCTCAATTTGAAATGCGTAACCTACAAATTCAATATTATCTAGGTTAATACTTTCTAATACTTTTCTATGATAACAAACAAAACCAGCTGTAGTATCATAAATTGGAATCCTAGTAATTATTCTAACGTATTTTGAAGCAAAATATGATAAAAACAAACGTTTAAAATCCCACTGAACCACATTTATTTTATTATTAACATATCTAGATCCAATTGAATAATCTGCACCATCCACTGCACAAGCATTATAAAGTTTAATTAAATCTGATGGATTGTGCGAAAAATCTGCATCCATTTCCATAATATATTCATATCCTTTAGCAAGCGCCCATTTAAATCCGTGAATGTAGGCGGTTCCCAAACCATTTTTTTCTTTTCTTACTTCAATAAACAAGTTTGAAAATTCTGATTGTAATTGAGAAACAATTTCAGCTGTTCCGTCTGGCGAACTGTCATCAACAATTAAAATGTCAAAATTATTCTCTTGAGAAAAAACAGCTCTAATAATGGCTTCAATATTTTCTTTTTCGTTGTATGTTGGTATTATTACAAGTGTTTTTGACATATAGCAAAATTATGGGCAAAGATAAAACAATTTATTGCTAATTTTGCCTCTAAACTTTAACTTAAGTTCATGTTTGAAGCAAAAGAAATAATTTCACAAAATAACGATTGGATTACTCTAGTTTTCCTGGTGATTTTATTTCTGTTAACAATTAACAAATTATTGTTTAATGATAGAATTCTACATAGTAGTACTTTATTTCTTCAAAAAAGATTTTTATTAATTTATTTTAATAAAGAAAAAAGCATCATTTTTAATCTCTTTCAAATAACATTTTTTTTAATTAAAGTTTTAGTAATATCTTTAATTACATATCATGTAAATTATTTTTTTAAAATAAATACAAGTATTTATGGAGCTAAAGGATATGGCGTGATACTTATTTGTATTGTTTCCTACTTTTTAATACACTACTTAATTGGTATATTTTTAGCAGAAATTTTAAGTTTTCAAAAAACATTTAGAAAAATAGTTTACGACAAAATAAATTATTTTAATAACTTAATCTTATGGGTATTGCCTTTTTTAATTATTTACTCATATACAGACAGTTTTAAAGTGTTATTTTTCAATATTCTACTCTTCCTTTCATTACTATTACTGGTTTTACGATACAGTTTGCTATTGTACAATAATAAAAACCTAATTTTTAATAACATATTTTATTTTATTTTGTACCTTTGCGCACTTGAAATAGCACCTTTTGTGATTATTTTAAAACTAACCATTTAAAGACAAAATTGAAGTTTATGAAAGTGAAAACAATTTTGGTTTCCCAACCAGCTCCAAAAGCCGAAAACTCACCTTATTCAGATTTAATAGAAAAGCAAAAAGTTAAAATTGACTTCCGCCCATTTATACATGTAGAAGGTGTTCAGGCTAAAGAGGTAAGAGCTCAAAAAATTGATTTAAAAAACTATACCGCAATTATTTTAACTAGCAGAAACGCAGTAGATCACTTCTTTAGAATTGCTGAAGAAATGAGATTTGTTGTGCCAGATTCTATGAAGTATTTTTGTGAATCAGAAGCTGTTGCGTATTACCTTCAAAAGTATGTTGTTTATAGAAAACGAAAAATCTATGTTGGTGAAAAAACCTTTGTTGATTTAGCAAAAATTATAAAAAAGTATAAGGATGAAAAATTCTTATTACCATCATCAGACAAGTTAAAAGATATTGTTCCTGAAATATTAAACGACTTGGGTGTAAAATGGGATAGAGGTATTTTTTATAAAACTGTAACGAGTGACTTATCTGACTTAACAGATGTTTTTTACGATATTTTGGTGTTCTTTTCACCATCAGGAATTGATTCGTTATTTAAAAATTTCCCGGAATTTCAACAAAATAACACAAGAATTGCTGCATTTGGAGATTCAACAATTAAAGCTGCTACAGATGCGGGTTTAAAAATTAATATTCCTGCGCCAACTCCAGAAACGCCTTCTATGACAATGGCATTAGAAAAATACATTACGGAAGTAAATAAAAAATAAGTTTTATTAAATATTATAAAAAACCCGAGTTATACTCGGTTTTTTTTATGCAAATAAGTTTGCATAAATATCATCAACCTTTGCCACTTTAACTATTTTAATAGATGTAAAAGATTTGCTTATTTTATTAAATTTTGAAATAAATATTTTATGAAATCCTAATTTTTCAGCTTCTAAAATTCGTTGTTCAACCCTATTTACAGGTCTTATTTCTCCAGCTAAACCAATTTCAGCAGCAAAACAAAAATCTTGCGGAATAGCGTCATCTTCATTTGACGATAAAATAGCAGAAATTACAGCTAAATCAATTGCAGGATCGTCCACTTTTATACCTCCGGCAATGTTTAAAAACACATCTTTTGCGCCTAATCTAAACCCTGCACGTTTTTCCAACACAGCTAGTAACATGTTTAATCTTTTAGTATCATACCCTGTTGCTGATCGTTGTGGTGTTCCGTAAACAGCTGTACTAACTAGTGCCTGAACTTCAATCATTAAAGGCCTCATTCCTTCTAAAGTTGCAGCAATAGCAGTACCGCTTAAATCGCCTTCTTTTTGAGATATTAATATTTCTGAAGGATTTTCAACTTCCCGCAAACCAATACTTTGCATTTCATAAATTCCTAATTCTGCAGTGGAGCCGAAACGATTTTTATTGGCTCTTAATATTCTGTACGTATGATTTCTGTCGCCTTCAAATTGCAAAACCACATCCACCATATGCTCTAAAATTTTTGGACCAGCAATGGCTCCATCTTTAGTTATATGGCCAATTAAAAGCACAGGTGTTGCTGTTTCTTTAGCAAATTTTATAAACTCAGCAGTAGTTTCTCTAATTTGAGATATAGAACCAGGAGATGCTTCAATATATTCGGTATGTAATGTTTGAATAGAATCAATAACTACAACATCTGGCTGCACTTCTTCAATAGCTCTAAAAATATTTTGAGTATTTGTTTCGGTTAAAATTAAACAATTAGTGTTTTTACTTTGAAGACGTTCCGCTCTCATTTTAATTTGAGATTGACTTTCTTCTCCCGAAACGTACAAAACTCTTTTTGGAATACCCAAGGCAATTTGCAATAGTAATGTAGATTTCCCAATGCCGGGTTCACCACCCAAAAGTGTCATAGACCCTTTCACCAAACCACCGCCTAAAACCCTGTTTAATTCGTTATTTAAGGTAGAAATTCTATCTTCTTTATCAAACGGAATTTCGTTAATTTTTAACGCCTTATTTGTTTTTTTAGTGGTAGGTGTTTGCTTCCAATTGCGCTTTTCTTCCTTTTGAATTACTTCTTCAACAATGGTATTCCATTCGTGACAAGAATTACATTGCCCTAACCATTTTGCATATTGGGTACCACAGTTTTGACAAAAAAAGGTTGTTTTTGCTTTAGCCATTTTTAAGTTTTATTGAAAAAAGTAAATATAGTAAGAAAAGAAGAATTACTTCTTATACTTATTGTAAATTGGAATTAGTAAAAATGAAAGTCCACCAAATAAAATAACCATTATTGTTTGTGCAGTCCACATTATCCAACCAAAAGCACGTGCTGGATTATCATCAACTTTATACAAAATAAGTGCACTTGCAACAAAAATTGGATAAGAGCCCAAACCTCCATTGGTTAATGCCATACTTAATCCGCCAACTACAAAACCAACAATTATTGCCGCAAAAGGTAAATTAGTTGTTTCTGGCAAAGCAAAAGTTACTACGTAAAACATTAACAAATACATTACCCAAATAAAGAGTGTATGAAAAAGGAATTTCCACTTTTTTTTCATTGAAAAAATACTTTTCACACCATCTAACAGACCGTTAATAAATTCTATTAATTTATGAATTATGGGGTTTGATGATTTTTGAAGTAATTTAAATGTTGCAAATCCAATGATTGGTAACACAACAAAAATGATAATTTTTGAATAAAAACTGCTTTGACCATCATCTTTAAATATGTAGCTACTTACTAAATCTGTTTGCAAATAAAATGCAATTCCCATTATTATTAACAACATAATTACATCTGTAACTCGCTCGGCTACAATAGTTCCAAAAGCTTTTTCAAAAGGAATGTTTTCATATTTTTTAATACTTGCCGCTCTTGCAAACTCACCAGATCTTGGCACAAATAGGTTTAATAAATAAGCCATTAAAACGGTCATAACACTATTGGCAAGTCTTGGTTTGTAACCTAAAGGTTCTAGTAAAAATTGCCACCTATAAGCTCTGGAAACATGACTAAGAACACCACAAAATAAAGATAATACTACCCACCAATAATTGGCAGTTTTAAAAGATGTTTCAATAGAAAAGATATCACTTGGGGAAAGTCGAGACCACGAGTACCAAATTAAAAATACTCCCAAGGCTATTGGGAGTATTATAAAAATTATCTTTTTAAAATTTAATTTCAAATTAAGTTAAGGTATTATCATTTTCATTTGGAAAAATAAGCGTTGGCTTAAAAGATTTTGCTTCTTCAAAATCCATAACTCCGTATGAAATAATAATAACAATATCTCCTTTAGCAACTTTACGAGCTGCAGGACCATTTAAGGTTATCTCACCACTTTTTCTAGGACCAGGAATTGCATATGTTTCAAGGCGCTCACCATTGTTAATATTTACAATTTGAACTTTTTCTCCTTGAATAATATTTGAAGCATCCATTAAATCCTCATCAATGGTTATACTGCCAATATATTGCAAATCGGCTCCAGTAACCTTTACTCTATGAATTTTTGATTTTACTACTTGTATTTGCATGGTGCAAAAATAATAATTTTGTGTTAATATGTTAGTTTTTATAGACTTATATTATCAATAAGTCTAATATTTCCAGCAAAAACGGCTATAAAAGCTCTATATTTTTGCGTTTTATTTTTAGTTTTTATAGGTAAAAGTGTTTCTTCATCGGCCATTTCAAAATATTCTAATTCTAAAAGTGGCTGCTTTTTAAATTCATTTTCAACCCATTGCATAACTTCTAATGCATTTTTTGTGCCAAATTCAATTTTGGCTTGTTTTAATGTTTTAAAAATAAACGGAGCAATATTTCTGTGCTCTTTTGTCAGCCTTGCATTTCTTGAGCTCATTGCTAAACCATCTTCTTCTCTAAAAATATCACAAGGAACAATTTTTACGTGAAGTTGGTTTTTTACAACCATTTTTTTAATTATTTGTAATTGCTGAAAATCCTTTTCTCCAAAATAAGCTTTAGTAGGAGTTACAATTTCAAATAATCTTTTTACAATAGTACCAACACCATCAAAATGTCCTAGTCTAAATTTCCCCTCCATTTGATGTTCTAAGCCGTCAAAATTAAAAGATGCAGATTTTATATTATTTGAATAAATTTCTTCCGCAGTTGGCGTAAAAACTAAATCGCAAAAAACCGATTTTAATAACGATAAATCTGCATCAATTGTTTTTGGGTAATTTACCAAATCTTCTTCTCTATCAAATTGAGTAGGATTCACAAAAATACTAACAACTACAAGGTCGTTTTCTTTTTTTGCCCTTTCAACTAAAGAAATATGCCCTTGGTGCAACGCTCCCATAGTAGGTACAAAACCAACTGTAGTTCCTTTTGGCAACGATTTTATTTTTTGTTGAATCGATTTTATTTTAGCAAAAACTAACATAAGGTATTTGTTAATAAACGTTAAAAGCGTGCAAACTTACATTTTTCAAGTCAAAATCTACATAAATTTTCGTAATTTTGCATAATCTTTAAAATAAAGAGTTTGATTATGAGAGATAAGAGAGTATTGATTGTTTCTTCAGAAGTTGTACCCTATTTACCTGAGAATGAGTTGTCAACTAGTTCTTTTGAGGCTGCTAAAATGATTCATGATAAAGGCGGGCAAACAAGAATTTTTATGCCTCGCTACGGTTTAATTAATGAAAGAAGGCACCAACTGCATGAAGTTATTCGCTTATCAGGTATGAATCTGGTAATTAATGATATGGATATGCCATTAATTATTAAAGTTGCATCAATTCCGAAAGAAAGAATGCAGGTTTATTTTATTGATAATGACGAGTATTTTAAAAGAAAGGCGCTTTTTACCGATGAAGAAGATAATTTATTTGATGATAATGATGAAAGAGCCATATTTTTTGCAAAAGGAGTTGTAGAAACAGTTAAAAAATTAAACTGGTCACCCGATGTAATCCACGTTCATGGATGGATGGCTTCACTTTTACCTCTGTATATAAAAGAGTATTATAAAGATGACGCTTTGTTTGCTAATAGTAAAATAATAACATCATTATATAATAATGGTTTTGAAGGTGCGTTAAATACTGAATTTGCTAATAAAGTAAAATTTGACAATATTAGCGATTCAAAAGTAGAATCACTTACAAATCCAAATCATTCAAATATTTTAATTAATGCAATTGATAACTCAGATGCAGTAATTAAAGCTAGTTCTAAATTAGCACCTGAAATAATAAGCCATTTAAAAAATTATAAAAACCCTGTCTTAGAATACTTTTCAGCGGACGAATTTGATAGTGCCTACACAAATTTTTATTTAACACAGGTATTATAAATTATAAAAAACAGCATTTTATATATGACAACAAAAGTTGTACAAAAATTTAAAAACTTTGGGCTTTTAGCCCTTTTTGTTTTAAGTATAATTTCTTGTGAAAAAGAAATTGAAAGCATTGGAGTAAACCTTATTGATAATAAAGTTTTTGATAAAGATGTGCTTGTAACAGAAGTTACTTCAGAAAATGTTAATATAGAAAGAGTTCCTTCAAATGGAATTTCGCAATACCTATTAGGCGTTTATTCTGATAATGAATTTGGAACATTAAAAGCATCTATTGCTGCTCAACTATTATTACCATCAACAGGTGAAGCTTATGTAAATGGATATGGAATTAATACCACCATTGATTCTGTATTAGTTAATATTCCTTACCAATCAACTGCAGAAGATGATTATAGCGATGGTAAACCAAAATTTTCTGTTGATTCAGTTTTTGGCAATAGCGAAACAGCTTTTAAATTAAGCGTTTATGAATTAAAAACCTTTTTAAACACCTTAGATCCAAACGACCCAAGTAAAACAGCCGTTTATTATTCTGATAAAGTTTTTCAAAAAGGTGACATTCCTTTGTTTTCAGAAGATTTTAAAGTAAACCCGGATGATACCGTTGCATACATAAAAAGGTATGAATTAGATGGAAAAACTGTGTATAAAACAGATACAATTAAAGAAACCGATAAAAAACCATCTATTAAAATACCACTTAATAAAGCAATAATTAAACAATTATTTGTTGATAATGCTTCAGGGTCAGAATTTAGTACAATCGATAATTTTAACCACTATTTTAGAGGCCTTTATTTTGAAGCAGAAACATCATCAAACAATAATGCCCATTTAGTTTCATTAAGTATGGTAAATGCTAAAATGACCATTTATTATTCTAAAACTGTTGATGAAACTTCAGATCAAGATTTGGATGGAGATGGTACAAAAGGAGAAACTGGTGTTAGAACAAACCATAATTATACATTTTCATTTACATCATTAAAGTCTAATTCTTTAAATAGAGATTATACCAATTCAAAACAAAGTGGTCCTGATAGATTATATGTTCAAGGAGCCGCTGGATCTTTAGCTACAATAGATTTATTTGTTGGGCAAAATTTGAGTGAATTACAAAATAAAAACTGGCTAATAAATGATGCTCGTTTAACTTTTTATGTAGACCAAAATGCATCTAGCAACATTGCTCCTGAAAGGTTAATGATATACAATTACCAAGAAAACACTCAAATTACAGATATGGCCACTGAAGGCTCAGCTGTTGTAGGTGGTCTTCTTGAAAATGATGATGATGGTAAACCTTATAAATATGTTTTTAAAATCACAGACTATATTTCTGAATTATTAAAAGCAGATGAACCTTTAGACCTTGTTAAATTAGGAATAAAAGTATATAACAACCCTACCGATGCAGTTACAAGTGTTACTGACTTAACAATAAAAGAATATAGTTGGACCCCAAAAGGAGTTGTATTATATAACCAAAATGCAAGTTCTGGTGATAAAAGAGTGAAGCTAGAAATTTCATATACTGAATTAAACAAATAAACTATGTGTGGTATAACGGGTTATTTAGGACATCGTGAAGCATATCCAATTGTAATGAATGGATTGCAAAGGTTAGAATACAGAGGTTATGATAGCGCAGGAATTGTTTTAGCTGATGGTAAAAATGTAAAACTTTATAAAACTAAAGGAAAAGTATCATCACTAAGGAAAATTGCCGAAAAAAATGATATTAAAGGAACACTTGGACTTGGTCATACACGATGGGCAACTCACGGAATTCCTAATGATGAAAATTCACATCCACACTTTTCCAATTCAGGCAATATTGCAATTGTACATAATGGTATTATAGAAAACTACGATACTATTAAAAAAGAGTTAATTGCTAGAGGCTACACATTTAAAAGCGATACAGATACCGAAGTTTTAGTTAATTTAATTGAAGAAGTTAAAATTAAAAACAATTGTAAACTCGGGAAAGCAGTTCAAATGGCACTTTCAACAGCTGTTGGTGCTTATGCTATTGCTGTTTTTGATGTAAATGTACCTACCGAAATTATTGTAGCAAGACTAGGAAGCCCAATAGCAATCGGAATTGGAGAAAATAATGAAGAATTTTTTGTAGCGTCAGACGCTTCACCTTTTATTGAATATACAAAAGATGCTATTTATTTAGATGATGAGGAATTAGCAATTATTAAACTAGGTAAAGAAATTAGAATTAGAAAAATTAAAGACGATTCTTTTGTTGAACCCCATATACAACAACTTAAACTTAACTTAGAGCAAATTGAAAAAGGTGGCTATGAACACTTTATGTTGAAAGAAATTCACGAACAACCACATGCCATACAAGATACTTATAGAGGAAGACTATTAGCTAGTAAAGGCATTATTAAAATGGGGAGCGTTGATAATAATATTGGTAAATTTTTAAATGCCAACAGAATTATAATTGTTGCTTGTGGTACTTCTTGGCATGCAGGATTGGTAGCTGAATATTTATTTGAAGATTTAGCAAGAATTCCTGTTGAAGTAGAATATGCATCTGAATTTAGATACAGAAACCCAATAATTAATAAAAATGATGTAGTTATTGCAATTTCTCAATCTGGTGAAACTGCTGATACTTTAGCCGCAATTAAATTAGCAAAATCTCATGGAGCTTTTGTGTTTGGTGTTTGCAATGTAGTTGGATCATCTATCGCAAGAGAAACAGATACAGGAGCTTATACACATGCCGGGCCAGAAATAGGAGTGGCATCAACAAAAGCCTTTACTACACAAATTACTGTGCTAGCTTTAATGGCCTTGAAATTAGGAAACCTTAAAGGCGAAATTTCAAATTCAAGGTTTAATTCTTATTTACAAGAAATGACTTTAATACCTTCAAAAGTTGAGGAGTTATTAAAAATAAATGATGAAATTAAAAAAATTGCAGCTATCTATAAAGATGCTACAAATTGCTTATACTTAGGAAGAGGATACAACTTTCCTGTTGCATTAGAAGGTGCCTTAAAATTAAAAGAAATATCATATATACATGCAGAAGGTTATCCAGCTGCAGAAATGAAACATGGTCCAATAGCATTAATTGATGAACACATGCCTGTAATTGTTATTGCTACTAAAAAAGGACATTATGATAAGATTGTTAGCAACATTCAAGAAATAAAATCTAGAAATGGAAAATTAATAGCAATTGTCACTAAAGGTGATACCATTGTTAAAGAACTTGCAGATCACGTTATTGAAATTCCTGAAACTGTAGAGCCTTTTACTCCATTATTATCAACAATTCCATTACAACTACTTTCATATCATATTGCAGTAATGAGAGGTTGCAACGTAGACCAACCTCGGAATTTAGCAAAATCTGTAACGGTAGAATAAAAAAACACCAAAAAATAAAAAAGGAGGCTTAAAATTGCCTCCTTTTTTATTTTTATTCTCCCATTTTAGCCCAACTATCTCTCAGTGGAACTGTTCTGTTAAAAACTAAATGTTCATTTGTTGTGTCTTTATCAACACAAAAATAGCCTAAACGTTGAAACTGAAATCTATCTAATATTTTTGCAGTTTTTAAACTTGGCTCTACAAAAGCTTTAATAATATTTAATGAATCCGGATTTAAAAATTCTTTAAAATCTTTGTCTTTATAACTGTCAGGAGCCTCGTCCGTAAATAACCGATCATATACTCTTACTTCAGCTTTTTCGGCATGTTTTACTGATACCCAATGTAAAGTGCCTTTTACTTTTCGCTTGCTCTCTTCAGTACCACTTCCGCTTAAAGAATCTTCATCGTAAGTACAATGAATTTCGGTAATATTACCAGCCTCATCTTTCACAACAGATTCAGCTTTAATAATATAAGCATTTTTTAAACGTACTTCACTTCCTAATTTTAATCTGAAAAACTTCTTATTAGCTTCTTCTTTAAAATCTTCTTGTTCAATATAAATTTCGCGAGAAAAAGGGATTGCTCTACTCCCAAAACCATCTTCATAATCATTATAACTGGCATCTAAAAACTCCTCTTTTTCTTCAGGATAATTGGTAATTATCACTTTTATGGGATCTAAAACTGCCATTACTCTTGGCGCCGTTTTATTTAAATGATCTTTAACACAAAATTCCAACAATGCAACATCAGTAACATTATCTCGTTTTGCTATTCCAGCAATTTCGCTAAAGTTTCTAATAGATTCTGGAGAATAACCTCTTCTACGCAAACCAGAAATTGTAGGCATACGCGGATCGTCCCAACCAGTAACTATTTTTTCTTCAACCAATTGCAGTAATTTACGCTTACTCATAACCGTATAACTTAAATTTCTACGGGCAAATTCACGTTGTTTTGGTCGTAATTTATCTGCATCAACAACTTGATCTAAATACCAATCGTATAAATCTCTATGGCTTTTAAATTCTAGTGTACAAATGGAATGCGAAATTTGCTCTAAATAATCAGATTCACCGTGAGTCCAGTCGTACATTGGATAAATACACCAGTTATTTCCAGTTCTATGATGATGTCTTTTTAAAATTCTATACATAATTGGGTCGCGCATATGCATATTGGTATGTTTCATATCAATTTTTGCACGCAACACATGAGATCCTTCTTCAAATTCACCATTTTTCATTTTCAAAAATAGTTCCATATTCTCTTCAACACTTCTATTTCGGTTCGGACTATCAATTCCTGGCTCCGTTGGTGTGCCTTTTTGAGCAGCCATTTGTTCCGAACTTTGATTATCAACATAGGCTTTTCCTTGTTTAATAAATTCCAGTGTCCAATCATATAATTGCTGAAAATAATCTGAAGAATACAATACCTGATCCCACTGAAAACCTAACCATTGCACATCATGCTGTATAGAGTCTACATATTCTTGTTCTTCTTTTGCTGGGTTTGTATCATCAAAACGCAAATTAACTGGCGCATTGTATTTTAAACCCAGGCCAAAATTTAAACAAATTGATGCCGCATGGCCAATGTGTAAATATCCGTTTGGTTCTGGCGGAAATCTAAAACGTAATTTTTCTTTTGGCAAACCATTAGCTAAATCTTCTTCAATAATTTGCTCTAAAAAATTCAGAGATTTTTTTTCTTCACTCATAATTTCAATAATAAGCTACAAAAATATTGATTTTTTTCGGCAAATCAACTAAAAATAAGAAGAGACACAATAGTACCGACTGTTAATTTCAATTTTGGGCATTCCTTTTCAGGTCGGGCTTTCGTTACTCGCTTTTTTAAAGTGCAAAAAAACACTTAAAAAAGAGCTCAAACATGTCACTCAATCCCTAATGCAAAAGCAAAAAACCATTCATTTTTAGTTAAAACAAGTTATCTTTGTATAAATTTCATAAAATGGGAACAATAAAAGTCACAAATATTAGAGTATACGCCTACCACGGATGTTTAATTGAAGAAGGTAAAATTGGTTCAGATTACCGAGTTGACTTAAAAGTAAAAGCAGATTTATCTAAAAGCGCTCGTACGGATAACCTTGAAGACACAGTAGATTATGTGCATTTAAATAAAATAGTAAAACAAGAAATGGCTATTCGCTCTAAGTTATTAGAAGAAGTTGCCAAACGTATTTTAGATAGAATTTTAACAGAAATACCCATTGTTAAAGAAGCTAAAGTAGCAGTTTCAAAATTAAATCCGCCCATTGGTGGAAATGTTGCCATGGTAACCATAGAAATGAGCAAAAAGAGAAGCTAATTTTATACTTTAAAATTTAATTTTTGCAGCAAACAAACAATACTCTAAAAAAAACTTGCCAACTTACTAAAATTACTTAAATTTGCAATCCAATTAAGGCGTCGTGGCCGAGTGGCTAGGCTGGGCTCTGCAAAAGCTCCTACAGCGGTTCGAATCCGCTCGATGCCTCAAAAAAAACCTAAGCATAAGCTTAGGTTTTTTTGATTTCTTTAACATATAGATAGATTTAAAAAAATGTATCTTTGTAATACCCAAAAACTTAACTGAAAACGATATAGTACTGAATATTAGTTAATTTTTTGAATTAATATTTTTAATATAGTATGACAATTTACCCTATAGAAACAGGCAACTTTAAATTAGATGGAGGTGCTATGTTTGGTGTAGTTCCAAAAACCATTTGGCAACGCACAAACCCTGCAGATTCAAATAATTTAATTGATATGAGTATGAGAACCATGCTTATTGAAGATGGAAACAGACTTATTTTAATTGACACAGGAACTGGAAACAAACAATCAGACAAGTTTTTTGGATACTATTACTTTTTTGGAAATTTTTCTTTAGATACTTCATTAGCACAACACGGATTTCATAGAGATGACATTACAGATGTTTTTTTAACGCATTTACATTTCGACCATTGTGGAGGTGCCATTCAATGGAATAAAGATAGAACTGGTTACGAACCCGCTTTTAAAAATGCGAAGTTTTGGAGTAATAAAAATCATTGGCAATGGGCAGTAGAACCAAATATTAGAGAAAAAGCATCTTTTTTAAAAGAAAATATCAATCCAATTGAAGAAAGTGGACAATTAAATTTTGTCAATCTTCCATCCGGAGATTTTGCACAAAATACCGAATTAGGTTTCAATATTTTATTTGCAGACGGGCATACTGAAAAACAAATGATTCCACACATTCAGTATAAAAATAAAACCATTGTTTTTATGGCAGATTTATTGCCAACCGTTGGTCATATTCCGTTAGCGTATGTTATGGGTTATGATACCAGACCATTATTAACAATGGATGAAAAAGCAAAATTTTTAAATAAAGCAGCTGACAATAATTATCTATTGTTTTTAGAACACGATGCTACTAATGAATTGTGCACCGTAAAACAAACCGAAAAAGGAGTACGATTAAACGAAACATATAAATTTAACGAAGTTTTTAATAAATAATAAACACCATGAGAATATTTAAATACACGTATTTGGTAGCGATAGCTACACTAACGTTAACAAGTTGTAGCTCTGTTAAAAATATGGCAGTTCCAACTATGGATACAGCTGTAAACATAACATCAGCCAAATTAGGAACAGTAACAGAAGAGCAATCTAAACATTGGGCTCATGCAGATTTAGCTACTGATACTATTCCCGGAATGAGCTTAAAAAAAGCATATAAATTTTTAGAAGGGAAAAAAGGAACTACAGTAATTGTTGGAGTTGTTGATTCCGGTATTGACATTGAACATGAAGATTTAAAAGATGTTCTTTGGATGAATACTAAAGAAATTGCAGGAAATGGAATTGACGATGATAAAAATGGATATATTGATGATATTTATGGATGGAATTTTTTAGGTGGAAACGGCGTTGCCGCTCCAGAGCAATTAGAAATAACAAGAATTGTTGCTAAATTAAACCCTCGTTTTGAAGGTAAAACAATTGAAGATATAAGCGCTGAAGATAATGCAGATTTTGAAAAATATCAAGAATATGTAAAAGCATATGAAGCTTCTGGCTCAAGACATTTTACTACTTTAGAACGTTTAGCTGAAATAGATGAAACTATAAATGCTGTAAAAAAACACATTGGAAAATCCACACTTTCTTTAGAAGATTTAAATGCAATTGAAACTGAAGACGAAACTCTAAAAGGTCAAGTACAAGGTTTAGCTGCTCTGTTTGGAAGAGGTTTAGACGAAGAACAATTTAACGAGTATTATGAAACTCAAAAGAAAAACAAAAATTACGATTTTGATTTTGATGGAAGAGCAATTGTAGGTGATAATCCAGAAGATATTACAGATGTTGTTTATGGAAACGGAAATGTAATCGGTTCAAAAGACGAAGAATCTCACGGAACACATGTTGCCGGAATTATTTTAGCTACAAGAAATAATGGTGTAGGAATGAATGGTGTTGCAACAAATGCAAAATTAATGTCAGTTAGAGCGGTGCCAGATGGTGACGAACGTGATAAAGATGTTGCTTTAGCAATTCGTTATGCAGTAGATAACGGCGCAAAAGTTATTAATATGAGTTTTGGTAAAAACTATTCTCCTAACAAAGAATGGGTTTTTGATGCTTTTAAATACGCTGAAAAACACGATGTGTTATTAGTACACGCTGCTGGTAATGATAATAAAGATATTGATGTGAAACCAAATTGGCCAAACGATTCTGCTGATAAGGTAGTGGAATATGTAGATAACGTATTAACCGTTGGGGCTATGAGTGTTAATAATGATGAAAACTTACCAGCAAATTTCTCTAACTACGGAAAACTAAATGTAGATGTTTTTGCTCCTGGAGTTCAAATTTATTCTACGGTTCCTAAAAACGAATATGCAAAATACAATGGTACTTCAATGGCTTCTCCAGAAGTTGCTGGTGTTGCTGCTTTGGTAAGATCTTACTATCCTCAACTATCTGCAAGTCAAGTAAAACATATTATTATGAATTCAGGAACTAAAATAGATATGGAAGTATTAGTGCCAGGGGAAAATGGCAAAAAAGCATATTTCTCAGCATTATCAGTTTCAGGAAAAGTAGCAAATGCATACAACGCGTTGCTTTTAGCTGATAAAATGGTAAACGGTAAATAATATTATAATTTTCTGTTAAAAAGCACACTCCAAAAGGGTGTGCTTTTTTGTTTTATAGCGTTATAAGTTATATTGCACTGTTTAATAAATTTTAAAATGAAAAAATCCCTGTTTTTACTGCTTTTTATCTATACAATAACATTTTCTGCACAAAATAATACTACGTATTGGCAGCAACATGTAAAGTATAAAATGGATGTTGATTTTAATGTAAAAACGTTTCAATATAAAGGGACTCAAAAATTAGAATACACTAACAATTCTCCAGATGAATTAGAGCATGTATTTTATCACTTGTTTTATAATGCTTTTCAACCAGGAAGTGAAATGGATGCCCGTTTGCAAAGCGTTCCAGATCCAGACGAAAGAATGGTGACAAACATTGGAACAAAGATTAATCCAAAATATGAAAGTAGAATTTCAAAATTAAACCCTAATGAAATTGGGTATTTAAATGTACTTTCATTAAAAGAAAATGGAGAAACTGTTAAATATGTTGCGGAAGGAACTGTTTTAAAGGTTAATTTAAATAAAACACTCAAACCAGGCGAAACTGTAATTTTTGATATGGTTTTTGAAGGACAATTACCTGTTCATATTAGACGTGCAGGAAGAAATAATGAAGACAATGTAGCAATTTCAATGGCGCAATGGTATCCGAAAATAGCGGAATATGATTTTGAAGGCTGGCACGCAAATCCATATATTGCTCGTGAATTTCATGGTGTTTGGGGAGATTTTGATGTGACTATTACTATTGATAAAAACTATACAATTGGTGGAACAGGTTATCTTCAAAACCCACAAGAAGTTGGACACGGTTATGAAGATTCATCAAAAAAATTGGAAATTAAAAAAGGAAATACATTAACATGGCATTTTATTGCTCCAAATGTTCATGATTTTAGCTGGGCCGCAGATCCAAATTACACGCATGATATTTTAAAAACACAGTTTGGCACTGAACTACATTTTTTATATAAAAATGATGAAAAATATAAAAAAGCTTGGAAAGAAGTACAACCATATGTAGAAAAAGCGTTGAATTATTTTAATGAGAATATTGGAGAATACCCCTACAAACAATATTCTGTTATACAAGCAGGTGATGGTGGAATGGAATATGCTATGTGCACTTTTATTACTGGCGGAGAAACTTTAGGGAGTATTAGAGGACTTATATATCACGAATTTGCACATTCTTGGTTTCAACATGTTTTAGCAACCAATGAAAGTAAACATTCTTGGATGGATGAAGGATTTACCACCTATATTTCTACTTTAGCCTCTAATAAAATTATGAAGGGGATTGAGGATGTTCCAAATGAAAATAGTTATAAAGGCTATTTTTACGCTGTAAAAAATGAACTCGATGAACCGCTTACAACACACGCAGATAAATTTAATACAAACGCAGCATTTAGTATTGGCAGTTATACAAAAGGAAGTATGTTTCTATCACAATTAAATTATATTATTGGAGAGAAAAATTTAAAAGAAACCATTAAAAAATATTTTTCCGATTTTAAATTTAAACATCCAACACCAAACGATTTTAAAAGAGTTGCCGAAAAAGTTTCAGGAATTCAACTAGAATGGTATTTAAACGAGTGGATTGAAACCAATCATACCATAGATTACGCCATTGCAAATGTAGATGCTAATAAAATAACTTTAGCTAGAGTTGGGCAAATGCCAATGCCAATTGATTTGGAAATAATTTATTTTGATGGAACAAAAGAAAAATTTTATATTCCGTTACGAATGATGTTGGGTGAAAAGCCAACAAATGACACCATTTTAAAAGATTGGGCTTGGGCTTACACAACCTATAGTTTTTCTGTTTCAAAAGAAATTAAATCTGTTAAAATTGATCCTTTGGGTTTAATGGCTGACATAAATACTTCAAATAATTTATTTGAAAAATAATAATATTAAAAATAAAACAAACGGTATCTTATTGTATTTAAATGGTTTAAAATAAAAAACAAACGGACTTTTATTTGGAATTATAAATTTTTTATTTTAATTTCGAGAACTCTTCTAAAAATTAGAAGACAAAAAATTTATAAAAGACCATTAACCCCAAACTTTTATACCATGAATACAACCTCAATTTTAAACAAATTTACCTCAGAAAATATTTCGAATGTAATTATTAGAAATTACAAAACATATTTAAAACACTACGAACTCAAGTGCCTTAAACCTATGACTTTGGAAGAATTTTCAAAAAATTATAACATTCATTAATTTTATTTCCATTTAAACAATTTGGAAATAGTTTTAGAAATTTCATCTAACTTTTCAATAGGTTCTAAAATTGAAGGATTCTTTAAATCAATTTGATTAGAGATTGAATTATAAATTTGAAGTGGGTAAATAAGAATAAAACTATTAGTTTTAAATGATTTATTTAAGTCGCTATTCAACTGAGACAGATGATTTTTTAATTGCTGCTCTCTTTTGCTAACAACCACAATAATAGCATCATCCTTTTGAATTTGTTTAGAAATTATTTCAAAATCATCCCATTTTTCAAACTCTTTAAATTCACATGCTACAGGATGGTTTTTGTTTATTTCAAAAATATAATTTAACGTTTCAGACGTACCGTAAAAGACTAATTTTGTACCCGTATTTTTCGCAATATTCCAAATTTTTATCAGCCAAAAAGGAAAACCAATTTCTTTTTCGGCTCTTGGTGGCATTATAATTAAATGTCTTTTAACAGTTGCTAAAGGTTGTTTAGATTTATAAATAAAGGTTGTTGTATTGCATTTTGATAAAACACCTTCGGTTAAATCACCTAAAAAAGAATCTGAAAGTTCGCTTTTTTGATGTAATCCCAAAATTAAATAGGTTATTTTATGTTCTTTAACAACGTTTAAAATACCATTTGAAATATCTACATCATAGCGTAATAATTCTTGTAAATGATTGTCTGATGCTGAAGCTATTTTAGTAGCATTACTTAAAATTTTATGAGCACTTTTATGTGCATTAGTATCTGTAGTTGAATTATTAACAACGGTTAAAGCGTACAAACCATCTTTATTTTTTTTAGTTTTTATTGTAATTCCAAGGTTAATTAATTCGTCGGTTGTTTCAACATTGCTAATTGGAATTAAAATCTTTTCTTTTATAGTAGTCTCTTCTTTCGTATCTGAATTTTCTAACAAAGCAATATTTGTTGCTCCTTTTTGGGCCACAAAAGATGCTATTGTACAAGTAAATAAAATCATTAGAATTGAACCATTTAAAACACTTTCATTCAACAATCTTATTGGTTCTCCAAATTCATTTTTACCTAAAATAATATTGTAACCAATTAAAACAGCCGCCAAAGTTGCTGCAGCTTGCGCATTACTTAACCCAAAAATTAAACGCCTTTCATCTTTTGTAAAGTTGAATGTTTTTTGAGTTAGCCAGGCAGCCATAAATTTTGCAAAAGTTGCAACTATAATCATAATAGCACCAACCTTAATAGTTTCAAAATCTTTAAAAAACATTTTATAATCTATTAACATTCCAACTCCAATTAAAAAAAATGGAATAAAAATGGCATTCCCAACAAACTCAACTCTATTCATTAGTGCTGAAGTTCTAGGAATTAATCTATTTAAGGAAAGTCCAGCTAAAAAAGCCCCAATAATAGCCTCAATACCTGCTAATTCAGCTAAAAAAGCTCCAAAAAACACCATGGCTAAAACAAAAATGTACTGAGAAATATTGTCTTCAACTTTTTTAAAAAACCATCGGGTAATTATTGGAAAAAAGAAAATTACAAAGAAGCCAAAACTAACCACTGACACTGTAAGTCGTAACCAAAATGCGGTGTTTACTTCGCCTGAAGTCATTCCAACAATAACGGCCAAAACTAATAATGCTAAAATATCGGTGATCATTGTGCCACCAATAGCAACCGTTACAGCTTTATTTTTAGTAACTCCAAGTTTGCTAATTATTGGATATGCAATTAAGGTATGTGATGCAAACATACTTGCTAATAAAACAGACGTAATTACTGAAAAATTTAACACATAAATCCCTACAAATATTCCAATTATCATTGGAATTGAAAATGTAAATAGCCCAAATATTAAACTTTTTTTACTGTTTTTTTTAAAATCAACTAAATCAATTTCAAGTCCGGCTAAAAACATAATATATAATAATCCTGCTGTTCCAGAAAGTATAATTCCATCATCTCTTAAAATTAAATTTACGCCATTTGGTCCAATAAATGCTCCAGCAATTATTAATCCCAACAAAGCTGGAATTTTAATTTTATTCAGTAAAATTGGGGTAATTAAAATGATTACCAGAATTATTAAAAATTTTAAAACTGGGTTCGTTAGCGGTAAAGTTGTTTCAAAAATATTGAGTAGTAACATTCTAATTTATAACAATTTAAACAACAAATAAATGACACATTTTTGTGCTAATGTAATCATAAATTTGATTGACTAATTGAATGAATTAAAAAATAAATTTAGCCCTTAACTATTTGTTTTACTGTAATTTAAGCAACTTAATTGTTTAGCACCCATTTTACACGACCAACTTCACCGGTTTCTAATTGAACTTTTATTCCGTGTGGATGAGTGGATGAGTTTGTTAAAATTCTTTTCACAAAACCTTCAGTAAGCTCACCTGTGCGCTGGTGGTTTTTTTGAACAATTTCAACTTCAGAACCTATTTGTATGTTTTTTCGTTGGCTTCCTTGTAGTTTTTTATTTTCCATAATATATTTTTTGAATGCTATTTACTGAGTCTTTTCAATAACATTTTTAAAAATTAATTTTTCTTTAGGAATAAAGCCTTTTAACATTAAAACAATACCAAAAACCATTAATAAAATTCCCATTGCACGTTTAATTTTATAGGTAACTTTTGGTGTTAAATGTCTTTTTAATTGTTTTGCGAGTGTTATTTTACCAATATCTGTAATTAAATAACTTAATAAAATTACGGAGAAAAAATTAAATATTTTTGAAGGATTCATTTCTAGATTTGAACCTACAACCACTATCATTCCTAGCCAAAATGCCAAAACACCAATATTTATAAAGTTGAGTAAAAATCCTTTTGCAAAGAGTTTAAAGTAGTTTGTTTTTTCTGGAAGTACTATAGTTTCATCTTGAATGGCAGCTTTCTGGCTTTTGTCCAAATATGTAATAATTCCGTACACGAGTAAGATTAAACCACCAATATAAAAAAGCCTTGGATCGTCTTTAATTTCTTCTAACAACCTTTTGCTTCCAAAATAAGCAATTAAAATAAAAGTAATATCGCCTAAAATTACGCCTAAATCGAACATAATTGCTGCGCGCGCTCCTTTAATAATACTGGTTTGAATAAGCATAAAAAAAACAGGACCAATCATAAAGGCTAAAAAAAAACCGATAAATACTGCTTCTTTAATTTCGTTAAAAGTCATTTTTTGGTGTTAAAGCTGTGAAAATACTACATTCTTATTAAACATCATCGTAATCTACAGTGATTTTTGAAGTTGTTGGATGTGCCTGACATGTTAAAATAAAACCATCGTTAATTTCTTGTTTAGATAAAATGGTGTTTTTATCCATTGACGCTTTTCCTTCGGTTACTTTTGCTAAACAGCTGCTGCAAATTCCTCCTTGGCAAGAATATGGTGCATCTAAACCTTCTTTTAAAGCAGCGGTTAAAATAGTGGTTTTAGCATCCATTGTAAATGTAGTTTCCTCATCGTCAACCAACACTGTAATTTCGCATTCACCTTCAAAAGTTTCATTTATTGAATTTTCTTCAGAAGAAAGTGGTGTAGAAAACAATTCAAAATGAATTGCTTTTTCATTGATTCCGTTTTCAATAAGTGTTTCTTTCGCACTATTAATCATGGCTTCTGGCCCACATAAAAAAGCGTTATCAAAACTAATTTCTTTAAATTTATTTTTTACAACAAAATTTATATTTCCTTGGTCTATTCTTCCAAATAAAGCATTTTCATGTTGCGCTCTACTATACACATATTGTACATTAAAAGTTCCAGAATACATTTTTTGTAAAGCATCAATTTCTGTTTTAAAAATAGTATCGGCTTCGGTTTTATTTCCGTAAATTAAGGTAAACGTACTATTTGGCTCTTCGGTTAATACAGCTTTTATCATGGCCATTATTGGTGTAATTCCGCTTCCTGCAGCAATTGCCAAATAATTTTTTTTATGCGTTGCACTTGTTTCTAAAACAAACTTTCCTTCGGGTTTACCAACTTCTAAAATATCGCCTGCTTTTAAAATTGTAGTTGCAAAAACAGAAAATGTTCCGTTGTCAACAGCTTTTATGGCAATTCTTAAGTCGCCATTTTTAGGTGATGAACAAATGGAATAAGCTCTTCGTAATTCTTCTCCCCCAATTTCCTTTTTAATGTTTATATATTGTCCGGCTACAAACTGAAATTCAGGTTTTAAATCTGTTGGAATATCAAATAAAATTGAAACGGCATTATTAGTTTCCTTTTTTATTTCTTTAATAGTTAGTGAATGAAATCTTGACATTTTCAATATTTTAAGACTACAAAAGTAAAGAATCTAAATGCAATTTTTTGTTAAAAAACATACCTAAGAATGTTATACATAAGAAAATTATGTATATATTTACTTCACAATTGGTTTATTCAAACTGGTTTTAAAAACTACTACAATGGGAAATCAGAAATTATTTAAAGGCTCTTTACAAACTATTATTTTGAAGTTATTAGAAGAAAACGATAAAATGTACGGCTACGAAATAACTCAAAAAGTAAAGGAATTAACCAAAGGAGAATTGTCTATTACCGAAGGTGCATTGTACCCAGCATTGCATAAATTGGAAGCCGAAGGATTGCTAGATGTTGAGGTTGCCACCGTTGATAACCGTTTGCGTAAATATTACAAACTTACAGAACACGGCACCAAAGAAACTGTAAACAGATTGGCGGAATTAGAAGAGTTTATTGCTACTATGAAAACTATTGTAAACCCAAAATTGGCTTAAAAAAAATTGCTTTACTATGAAATTAACCAAAGAACAAATAACATATATCGATGATTATTTAAAACATCACAAGGTGAAGTATTGGGATATTCGAATAGAATTTCTTGACCATATTGTTACCGCTGTTGAAGAAAAATTAGCTACAGGAATTTCTTTTGACGACGCTATGATTGAAGTTCATAAAAGTTTTGGAAACTCTATGAAAATGTTGTGGAATTCTGGAATAGAATATGGAATTTTTGTAAATAGTGATGGGTATAAAGATTTAATACTTTCTAAAAGAACGGAAACAAATAAAAAATATAGGATATTAATGTACAAGGAATTAAAACAATTTTTTGTGGAACCAATCAATTTTATTGTAATTCCATTATTAGTGTTTTTAAGTTATTATTTTATTTCCCAATTAAACACAAAAGTTTCAAAAGGCATTATGGCGATTTTAATATTTTCACCTGCAGTTCTGTTATATTATTATCCAATAAAAATGTGGTTTGCTAAAAAACGGGGAAAATCAATTAATTTGGATTATGCTTTGTTTCACGCTGGATTATTATTGCTATCTATCAATTTATTTTTTCAGTTATTTAGTCCAAAAGGTGCTTTTCATTTGCTAAATGATATTCAATTTAGATGGTTATTAGTCTTTTTCACTCCGTTTTATATAATATTCAATTATTGTGGATTTAAAATGTATAAAAGAACCTTTATTTATTTTGATGAACTATACAACAAACTCCAATCGCTATGAAACTAACTCCCCAACAAATACAAGAGCTGTACAAATTTACTCGGCAGCATTATGTTGAACATTATGATGTGCAAACCGAGTTAGTTGACCATTTAGCAAATGATATTGAACAAATTTGGACAACACAACCCAACCTTTCTTTTGAAGATGCCAGAACAATTTCTTTCAAAAAATTTGGTGTTTTTGGTTTTATGGATGTGGTTGCTGAACGCCAAAAAGCTTTAAGCAAAAAGTATTGGAAAATAATATGGCGTTTTGCTAAAGATTGGTTTCAATTGCCCAAAATTATTTTAACCACATTTATTTTTGTAGCCTTTTTAGTTATTTGTAAAACAATTTATGCAAAATATATATTACTAACTATTCTACTTTTACTTTGTTTGTATGTTTTTTACAAATCGTACTTTTTAAATAGAACTTTTAAAAATAATTTCAAAAATAATGGCAAAAAATGGATGTTAGAAGAAATGATTTTTAAAACTGGTATGGGTTCTTTTTTAGCATTACCAATCAATTTTTTTAATTTAATAAATTTAACCCATCTTGATAAAACTTTGATACTTTCAAACTGGATTGTTTTATTATATGCTTCAATTTTTACTTTTTTAATAATTGCTTTTTATATTGTAATTGAAGTTTTACCAAAAAAAGCCGAAGAATTATTAATTGAAAATTATCCAGAATATAAATTAGTGTAACAAAATCAACTAAACAAACACATATATAGCATAGTCAATAAACCAAACCGTATGATTAAACATTTTTTAAATTTTGAATGGAAACAATTTTTTCGTTCATCATATTGGCAAAAAAGTATAGCACTTAATATTTTAATGGGTTTTTTAGCTTTGTATTTTATGCTTACTTTTTTAGTTTTAGGAATTAGCATTTATCCAATATTAAAAAAACAATTTCCAGAGTCTGATCCATTAATTATGGTGAACGGATTTTTATTTTATTGGTTTTTAGGCGATTTAGTAATGCGCTTTTTTATGCAAAAATTGCCGGTTTTAAATATTAAACCGCTATTAATTCTTCCATTAAAACGAAGTTCAATTTTAAATTATGTTTTAGGAAAATCTGCCATTTCATTTTTTAACTTTTTACCACTTTTTGCTATTATTCCTTTTGGCGTAATTTTAATTTTTGAAGATTATAACACAACAACATCCTTAATTTGGATGTTATTAATGTATATTTTTACATTAATAATCAATTTTTTAAACTTTATTATTGAAGCCAAATCTGCCGAAACTGAATTATCTTTTTTGCCAATTATTGCCATAGCTTCCGGTTTATTCGCATTAAATCATTTCGAAATTATTTCAATTTCAACAGCATTAGGAAATGCCGTAAACGCTATCATATCAAATCCAATATTAATTATAATTCCAATTTTAGTTTTAGTTGGTTTATATGCTATGAATTATGCAGAGTTAAAGAAAAAATTATATGTAGATGGTTCATTAAAAGCAAAAGCCGATGTTGCAACCACTACCGATTTAGCTTGGACTCGCAGATTTGGAGATATTGCTCCTTTTTTACAACTAGATTTAAAATTATTGTGGAGAAATAAACGTCCGCGTTCTTCACTTTTTATTGTAGTTATTGGGTTATTTTATGGTTTAGCTTTTTACCCTAATCCAACCTTTCAAAATTTAACTCCAATGATTGTTTTTGTTGGAATATTTGTAACCGGAATTTTTATGATCAACTTCGGGCAGTTTATTCCAGCTTGGGATAGTGGTTATTATAAATTGTTAATGAGTCAGAATATTAAATACAAACAATATTTAAATTCAAAATATTCATTAATGACTATTAGCGCAGTACTAATGTTTGTACTAAGTATTCCGTACGTGTATTTTGGATGGAAAATTTTGGCAATTCATTTTGCCGCAATGGTGTATAATATTGGCATAAATTCTCACGTATTATTATACGGAGGTTCTTTCAACAGAAAAAAAATAGATTTAACACAGCGCGCAGCTTTTAATTATCAAGGAACGGGTGCCGTACAATGGATAATTGGTTTTCCGTTATTGTTAATACCAATTTTGTTTTTCTACATTCCTTATAAATTTATCAATTTTGAAGCTGGAGTTATAACGTTAATTGTTTTAGGTGGCATTGGAATTGTTTTTCATCAAAAAATAATGAATTTTATAACCAAACAGTACTTAAATTCAAAACATAAAATGATCAGTGCTTTTGATCAAAACAATTAATTAACTACTCGACAAAAAATATATTACAATGATAAAATCTACAGAACTTTCAAAAAAATACGGTGATGTTACCGTTTTAAATATACCATCATTAGAAATTCCAAAAGGACAATCGTTTGGTTTAGTAGGAAATAATGGTGCTGGAAAAACAACCTATTTTAATTTATTGTTAGATTTAATAAAACCAACCACTGGAAAGGTATTAAATAATGAAATTCAAGTAAATAAAAGTGAAGATTGGAAACCATTTACGGCTGCTTTTATTGATGAAAGTTTTTTAATTGGGTATTTAACTCCAGAAGAATATTTCTATTTTATTGGTGAACTTCGCGGAATGAATAAAGCTGATATCGACACTTTTTTAAGTCAATTTAAAGAAATATTTAATGATGAAATTATAGGTAAAAAGAAATATTTAAGAGATTTATCTAAAGGAAATCAGAAAAAAGCAGGAATTGTTGCGGCGTTAATCGGCAATCCTGAAGTAGTTATTTTAGATGAACCTTTTGCAAATTTAGATCCAACAACACAAATCCGATTAAAAAAATTATTGAAAGATTTAACGGTAAAAAACAAAACTACATTGTTAGTTTCTAGCCACGATTTAGGTCACGTTACCGAAGTGTGCGAACGTATTGTGGTTTTAGATAAAGGTGTAATTGTAAAAGATTTAGAAACTTCTGAAGAAACTTTAAAAGAATTAGAAACCTATTTTTCCGTGTAATTCAATTAAATACACAGATTTTTGTATTTTTACATCCCACTTACAATAAATGCGTTATTTAGTAAGTTAAGAGATACGTAAAACATATAATAATTTGAATAATTCTATAAAAATAATTGTTGCTTTTTTAAGCATCATCCTAACCGTTGCTTGTTCAACAAAAAAGGATGCCTTTTTAAATAGAAATTTTCATTCTATTAACACAAAGTACAATGTTTTATTCAATGGAAATGAAGCTTTTAAACAAGGTGTTGATGAGCTAAATGCAAATTATGAAGATAATTATTGGGAAATTTTACCAATAGAACCTTTAAAAATTGATGAATTAGCAATTCCCGGCATGAAAAGAGACGAAGATAGTTCGCCTCAAGCATTTGAAAAAGCCGAAGAAAAAGCTGTTAAAGCAGTTCAAAAACACTCTATGTTAATTGCACGCCAAGAACGCAATAAACAAATAGATGACGCTTATTTACTATTAGGAAAATCACGCTATTATTCAAAAAGATTTGTGCCTGCGTTAGAAGCTTTTAACTACGTTATTTTAAATTACCCAAGAGCTAATTTAATTCATGAAACTAAAATTTGGCAAGCCAAAACTCACATTCGATTAAGAAATGAAGAGCAAGCTATTGAAAATTTAAAAAACCTTTTAAAATCGGATAAATTAGACCAAAAAACTATTGAAGATGCAAACACTGCTATTGCAATAGCATATTTTAATTTAGATAGTACACAGCTAGTTATCAATCATTTAAATAAAGCAATTAAAATTACTCCAAAAAATAAAGTAATTACAAAAGCTATGTTTACAACTAAAAAAACAAACATAGTAAAGCCAGTGCTGTCAACTAAAAACGCAGAACAAACTGCACGTAATTTGTTTATTTTAGGACAACTTTATAAACATCAAAACAAAATAGATTCTTCTAACAATGCATTTAATACGTTAGTAAAAATAAAAAAAGCCCCGTTTAAATATAAAATACATGCTCAAATTGAAAAGGCAAAAAATGTAACATCTAACGAAGCTAAAACCTCGGCTATTGAGGCTCTAAAAAAATTGACTAAAGACCGATATAATAAAAATTATTTAGATGAATTATATTATCAAATAGCAAAAATTCAAGAAACTAAAAACCCAGAAATTGCCTTAGTTAATTACAAAAAATCCATACAATCCAGCATAAAAAATAATTTTCAAAAAGAATTAACCTACGAAGCTATTGGAAATCTATATTTTGAAAAAGCACAATTTGTAACGGCAGCTTCTTATTATGATAGTATTTTTCAAATTACTAAAGATGATACTTCTAAACGTGTTTTTAAACTAAAAAGAAAAAGAACAAATTTAGATGATGTTATTCTTTATGAAGGAATTGCCGCTAAAAATGATAGTATTTTAACTATTGTTGCAATGAGTAAAGATGAGCAAATTACTTTTTTTAATACCTATATAGAAACCTTAAAAGCTAAAGAAGAAAAACTTCAAAAAACTATAAATACAGGTTCAAATATTCCTATTAACAAAAATAATTCTGAAGCTGTAAAAGGTAATTGGTATTTTTATAATCAGCAAACCATTGGTTATGGTGAGCAAGATTTTAAACGTATTTGGGGAGATCGTCTGTTAGAAGATAACTGGAGATTGAGTAATAAATCTAAAATTAATTTTCCTGGTGTTTTTCAAAAGGAAGAAGAAGAAACCGTTGTTGCAATAAATAATTCAGAAAAACTAGAATTATCATATTATTTGGACCAAATTCCTTCAATAAAACAAACTATAGATAGCTTAAAAACAGATAGAGATAATGCATATTTTAAATTAGGCATCATATATAAAGAGCAATTTAAAGAAATAAATTTAGCAAAAGAAAAACTAGAAAAACTAATATCATTTCAGCCTGATATTTCATATTTGGTTCCTGCAAAATATCATTTATATAAAATATATTCTGAAGAAAATAATAGCAAATCGGAAGCATTAAAAAATGATATTGTTACTAATTACCCTAACTCAAGCTTTGCAAAAATTATATTAAACCCTCATAATTCTGAAGTTTTAAATGATATTAATTCAGCTGAAAATGAGTATGCTCTGGTGTTTTATGATTATAAAGATGGAAATTTTGATTTGGTAATTGAAAAATCTATCAATGCAATTATTAAATTTCATGGAGACCAAATTATACCAAAATTTGAATTATTAAAAGCCTACGCTATCGGAAAAAAAGAAGGAATCTTAGCCTTTAAAGAAGCATTAGATTTTGTTGCTATGAATTACCCAAACACAGAAGAAGGTAAAAAAGCCTTAGAAGTAATTGAAACCATTAAAACTAAAATTTAATAACCCCAAAAAAAATATAGTATGTTATCTAAAAAAAAACAAAAAGAACCTATTGTTTCTGAAATTAATGTAATTGGAAAAAACACCACAATTATAGGAGATATTATTGCGGAAGGCGATTTTAGAGTTGAAGGAAATTTAGAAGGTAATATAAAAACAAACGGAAAAATTGTTATTGGAGCATCAGGAAAAATAAAAGGAAAAATTGAATGTTCTGAAGCCGATATTGAAGGGCTTTTTTCGGGCGAACTTTTAGCTTCCAATTTATTAACTTTAAAAGCAACGGCTATTATTACTGGAAATGTAATTATTTCTAAACTTGCTGTTGAACCTGGAGCAGAATTTAATGCAACATGCACTATGAAAAACGCTGTTAAGGAATTAAATAATGGACAAACCAAACAAGAAAAAACAGCTTAACAAATACCTTCAATTAACTGGTGTGGCTTTTCAAATGGGTTTAACAATTTATTTAGGCGCATATTTTGGAAAAAAATTAGATGTCTATTATCAAAATTCACATAAAACCTATACCATTATACTTACATTGGTCGCTTTAGTGATTTCAATTTACAGCGTAATAGCCCAATTAAAAAATATAAATGATAAATATGAATAAATCAATTATAAGTTTTAGTATAAAACTGCTTCTAATTATTGGTGTTACATTTGGAGTTCATATTTTAATTCTTTTTTTAATTTCTGCACCAATATTTGAAAATAGAATTATACTTGCTTATGTTGTAAATTTTATATTAGCAATAGCTATATATATCACTTTATATAAACTAAAAATAAAATATTTAGACATTTTAGGGTTTATTTTTATGGGAGGAAGTTTATTAAAATTTGTTGCTTATTTTATTTTTTTCTATCCATTTTATAGAGAAAATGGCACCATCAGTTCTTTCGAAGCCACCTCGTTTTTAGCGCCCTATATAGTCTGTTTAATTTTTGAGACTTTTCACCTTATAAAATTATTAAATAAATAAGGTATAAAGGTCTGTTTTTACATTATTTAGCAAAAGGAAAAACCATAAAAAAATATTTTTTAGTTTTTAATATAAAACCGTACATTTGCAAAATCTTTTAAGAAAACCACTATTAATAAAGTGATATGCACAGAATTAACTTAGTTAAATTACTTACGTTACTACTTTTAACTGTAACAATTTCAGTAAAAGCACAGCATGATACTCATAATGAGGCTCCTGTTGAAAATGCTCATTCAGGAAAAGATTTGAAAACTGAAATTAAAGAATACATAAATCATCACTTGCTAGACTCTTACGATTTTAGCTTGTTTTCTTATACTAATGATGCTGGAGAGCACAAATATGTTGGCGCTCCATTACCAGTAATTTTGTGGGACGGTGGCTTACAAGTGTTCTCTTCTTCAAAATTTCATCACGGTGAAACTGTTGCAGAAGCTGGAGGTAATTTCTATAAAGTTTATCACAATAAAATTTACAAAACAGATGCAGAAGGAACCATTTCTTATGATGAAGCGCATCACCCAACAAACGCAAAGCCTTTAGATTTTTCAATCACTAAAAATGTAGCAGTTATTTTTTTAGTAGGTTTATTAATGTTTTTTATATTTAGCAGAATGGCTAAATCTTACAAAAAGAATAATTTAATGCCAACAGGTTTTGGACGAATGTTAGAACCAATTATCATGTACATTAGAGATGATATTGCAATTCCTAACATTGGAAAAAAGAACTATAAAAAATACATGAATTACTTGTTAACGGTATTTTTCTTTGTTTGGATCATCAACCTATTAGGTTTAACACCATTAGGTGTTAACGTAACAAATAATATTACAGTTACTTTAGCTTTAGCTATAATAACCTATTTGTTAACAACATTTACTGCTAATAAAAATTATTGGAAACATATTTTTTGGATGCCAGACGTTCCTGTATTAATGAAAATTATATTAGCTCCAATTGAGCTACTAGGTACTTTCATTAAACCATTTGCATTAATGATTCGTTTGTATGCAAACATTACAGCAGGACATATTGTGTTAATGAGTATTATTGGTTTAATGTTTATTTTCAAAAGCTGGATTGGTAGTCCGTTATCTTTTGGATTAGCATTTGGATTGGCACTTTTAGAATTATTAGTAGCAGCGCTACAAGCATATATTTTCACTATGTTATCTGCACTATACTTTGGTATGGCAGTAGAAGAACATGATGATCATCATTAAAAATTGAATGTTTAATTAATTAATATATATATTATGGAAGGTCTAAATTACATTGGAGCTGGTTTAATCGTTATCGGTGCTGGTATTGGTATTGGTAGAATTGGTGGACAAGCAATGGAAGCTATTGCTCGTCAACCTGAAGCTTCAGGAAAAATTCAAACAGCAATGCTTATTGCAGCAGCGCTTATTGAAGGTATTGGATTTGCTGCTTTATTTGCAGCTTAAGAAAATTAAAACAATAACTACAACGGTTGGTTGTAGTTATTGTTTAAAACTATTAATTAAAAAATAACAACACATATAATATGGAAAAGCTTATAGAACAGTTTTCATTAGGATTATTTGTTTGGCAATTAGTTTTATTTGTTGGTCTAGTATTTTTATTGAAAAAATTTGCTTGGGGACCAATCTTAAATTCAGTAAATGAAAGAGAAGAAGGTATAAAAAATGCATTAGACGAAGCTGAAAATGCACGTAAAGAAATGCAAAACTTAACTGCTGATAACGAACGTATTTTAAAAGAAGCGCGTGCAGAACGTGATTTATTGTTAAAAGAAGCTCGTGAAATGAAAGAAGGAATGATAGCTGATGCAAAAGAAGAAGCTAAAATGCAGGCAACTAAAGTAATTGAACAAGCACAAGCTACAATTCACGCAGAAAAACAAGCCGCTATTTCTGAAATAAAAAACCAAGTAGCTGAGCTTTCTTTAAGTATTGCAGAAAAAGTTGTACGTGGTGAACTATCAGACAAAGCAAAACAAACTAAGCTTGTTGAAGATATGTTAAAAGAAGTAACTCTATAAGTTAATAAAAATGAGCGGATCTAGAGCAGCAATAAGATATGCAAAAGCAATACTAAGTTTTGCACTTGAACAACAAAAAGAAGTTGAAGTGAATAACGATATGTTGTTAATTGCAAACACCATTAAAGAAAGTAAAGATTTGCAATTATTGCTTACAAATCCAGTTATAAAAACTGAATTAAAAAAAGTAGCGCTTAAAGAAGTATTTGCAACTAAAATATCATCCTTATCACAAGGGTCGATAGACTTGTTAATTGATAACAAAAGATTACCAATTTTAGAAGAAGTAGCAAAAAAATATACTGTTATTTTCGATTCTTTAAAAGGAATAGAAATAGCAAAAGTAACTACTGCAATTCCTTTAACTGATGATTTAAACAAACAGGTTTTAAATAAAATTAAAGAAATTACAGGAAAAGAAGCAACTATTGAAAATATTGTAAATCCAGATATTATTGGCGGATTTATTCTTCGTGTTGGAGATGTGCAATATGATGCAAGTGTTGCAAATAAATTACAAGTATTAAAAAGACAATTTGCTGACGAAAGTTATTTAGCATCATTGTAAAAATATAGATTTTAGTTTTAAAAAATAACAAAAATGGCATCAATAAAACCAGCTGAAGTATCAGCAATTTTAAAACAACAATTAGCAGGATTTGAAGGTTCAGCTTCATTAGATGAAGTAGGAACTGTATTACAAGTGGGTGATGGAATCGCTCGTGTATATGGTTTAGCAAACGTTCAATATGGTGAATTAGTTGAATTTGAAGATGGATTAGAAGGAATTGTTTTAAACCTTGAAGAAGACAACGTTGGTGTTGTATTATTAGGGCATTCTAAATCTGTAAAAGAAGGATCAACTGTAAAAAGAACAGAAAGAATTGCTTCGTTAAAAGTTGGTGAAGGAATTGTTGGACGTGTTGTAAATACGTTAGGATTCCCAATTGATGGTAAAGGACCAATTCAAGGTGAAACTTTTGAAATGCCTTTAGAGCGCAAAGCTCCTGGAGTAATTTTCCGTGAACCAGTTACTGAGCCATTACAAACAGGATTAAAAGCAGTTGACGCTATGATTCCGGTTGGTAGAGGTCAACGTGAGTTAATTATTGGTGACCGTCAAACAGGAAAATCTACTGTTGCTATTGATACCATTATCAACCAAAAAGAATTTTACGATGCTGGTGTTCCAGTATATTGTATATACGTTGCAATTGGTCAAAAAGCATCTACGGTTGCCGGAATTGCAAGTTTATTAGAAGAAAAAGGAGCTTTAGCTTATACAACTATTGTTGCTGCTAATGCATCTGACCCAGCTGCAATGCAAGTATATGCTCCAATGGGAGGTGCTGCAATTGGAGAGTATTTTAGAGATACAGGTCGTCCTGCATTAATTGTGTATGATGATTTATCTAAACAAGCAGTTGCATACCGTGAAATTTCGTTATTATTACGTCGTCCACCAGGACGTGAGGCGTATCCAGGTGACGTTTTTTACTTACACTCTCGTTTATTAGAACGTGCCGCAAAAGTAATTAATGATGATACTATTGCTTCGCAAATGAATGATATACCAGATTCATTAAAAGGAAAAGTTAAAGGTGGTGGTTCACTTACGGCTTTACCAATTATTGAAACACAAGCAGGTGACGTTTCTGCATATATTCCAACAAACGTAATTTCTATTACTGACGGACAAATTTTCTTAGATGGAGATTTATTTAACTCAGGTGTACGTCCAGCAATTAACGTAGGTATTTCAGTATCTCGTGTTGGTGGTAACGCACAAATTAAATCCATGAAAAAAGTAGCTGGTACTTTAAAATTAGATCAAGCACAATACCGTGAGTTAGAAGCATTTGCTAAGTTTGGTTCAGATTTAGATGCAGCTACTATGAATGTGATTTCAAAAGGACAACGTAACGTTGAAATTTTAAAACAAAATCAGGCAGATCCATTTAAAGTTGAGGACCAAATTGCAATTATTTATGCAGGTTCTAAAAACTTATTAAGAGCTGTTCCTGTTGATAAAGTGAAAGAATTTGAAAGCGATTATATTGAATATTTAAATGCAAAACATAGAGATGCTTTAGATGTTTTAAAAGCCGGAAAATTAACTGATGAGGTAATTGATACCTTAACTAGTGCAGCAAAAGAAATTTCAGCTAAATACGCATAAATTAAGACTTTAGTATTAAGTATTGAGAGTTGTAATTCTCAATACTTAATATTCAATACCAAACATAAATGGCAAACTTAAAAGAAATACGTAACAGAATTGCATCCATTGGTTCAACAATGCAGATTACCAGTGCCATGAAAATGGTTTCTGCTGCAAAATTGAAAAAAGCACAAGATGCAATTACACAAATGCGTCCGTATGCCGAAAAGCTAACGGAACTTTTACAAAGCTTAAGTGCATCGCTTGAAGGTGAAGTAGGTGGAGTATATTCTCAACAAAAAGAAGTATCAAAAGTTTTGATTGTAGTTATTACTTCAAACAGAGGTTTATGTGGTGGTTTTAATTCATCTGTAATTAAAGGAACTGCTAAACATATTGAAGATAATTATAAAGGAAAACAAGTAGAGTTGCTTTCTATTGGTAAAAAAGGATTTGATATTTTATCTAAATCTTTTAAAGTGATAGAAAAAAACAGTGAGATTTATGATGATTTAACTTTTGAGAACGTTGCTGTTATTGCTGAAAAAATAATGAGTTTATTTGCCGAAGGTCGTTATGATAAAGTAGAGTTGGTATATAATCATTTTAAAAATGCGGCAACACAAATTACAACGGTTGAACAATTTTTACCAATTGAACCTGTTAAGGGAGCTATAAAAATAAATACAGATTACTTATTTGAGCCTTCTAAAGCTGAAATTGTGTTAGAATTGATTCCTAAGTCATTAAAAACACAATTATACAAAGCTATTAGAGATTCATTTGCGTCAGAACACGGAGCAAGAATGACTGCAATGCATAAAGCAACAGATAACGCAACTGAGTTAAGAAACGATTTAAAATTAACATATAATAAAGCGCGTCAGGCAGC
This sequence comes from Lutibacter sp., assembly GCF_016342705.1. Taxonomy (GTDB): domain Bacteria; phylum Bacteroidota; class Bacteroidia; order Flavobacteriales; family Flavobacteriaceae; genus Lutibacter. Next base: position 162,236 of record NZ_JAEINV010000005.1, read on the forward strand.
TATTACTAATGAAATATTAGAAATTGTTGGAGGAGCGGAAGCATTGAACAATTAGGCGTAACAAAGTGAAGCCAAACTGATCAAAAAGCAGCATTGAACAATTAGTAAAACTATATTCTTTAAAACTAGTAAAAAGAGTTTATCAAAATTGATAAGCTCTTTTTTTTAATTTTGGTACGTCCTTTGCAATTAGAGTAAAAACTTATATCATGAAAAAATTTATTCCATTTTCAATAATTACTTTAATTCTTATTTCCTTTTCTTGTCGTACAATTTCAAATGCTCAAAGCGCTAATTTTGAGAATTCAACAAAACATTTTTCTGTAATAGATGCTTATTATACAACTTGGGTTGGCGGACAACCTGGTATAAAAGGAATAACCATTAAAATTTACCTTGATAACCCAACTATTACTTTAGACACCTTATATTTCAGAAATAGAAAAATAGCTTTAGAACAAGATAAAATTGATCCTAAACATCCATTTATTAGCAGTGTAACTTTAAGTAAATCTCCAAATTTTATTTTAGATAATGACCCTAAAAAAGAATATGGAAATCCAGCGCCTGAAATAACAAATACTATTCCTTTTCAATTAAATGAAAACGAAGCAGTAATTTCCTACAGTTATAAAAACATCGAATTTTTCAAAAAAATAATGCTTAAAAAATTACAAATCACTGATTAACTGATATTTAAATTATTACTTCTCATCATAATTACTTTTTGGCACGGAAATTGAATTTCTATATATAGAACCCAAAAATAAATGATTATGAGAACTTTAAAATTACTTTTTTATGCCCTTATTATTAGTATCTCATTTACAGCTTGTGTGGTTGTTGAAGATGATTATAATACTAACTATGTTTACCTAGAAGATATTGTTACTGCATACGATTTATGGTACATTGATTACAATCAAACAACTGGTACTGGTGATGTGGCTTTTCTATCAAAAGCATTTACAATATCATTTATTAATGGAAAATTATACGCAAATAATAATTTAGTTGCAATAGGATCCACAGGAAATGGATATGGAATTCAAATAGGAAATTATAATACTTTTAATGGTTTTTTAGAAGTAAACCATAACTTAGATGGTTATTATGATTTTGATATCATTCAAATTTCATCAGACAGAATTAAATTAAAAGATAACTACAATAAAGTAACCTATTATTTAGAAGGCTATCAAAAATATAATTTTGATTACGATCAAATATTTTATGATAATATCGAATATTTTTTACAAGAATATGATGCTTGGGAAAAAACATACACCAGTGCTACAGGAGCCATAAATGAATTTGATAATGAGAATTTTTTAGCTTTTACACCTGAAAATTTAACAACATTTTATAGTTCACAAGATAACAATGGCACAAATATTGACAATATCTTTTGGGATTATGTAGGTGATTATTTTGTAGCAAACGTTCAAGGATATAACAATTTAAAAATTTTAACATTAGATTATGATTCTTGGGGCAATGAAGAGTTTGAGTTGAGCGTTATTAATGACAGAAAAATAAGTTTATATCATATAGATTCTGGAACAACGTATGAATTTACTGGGAAAGGATATATTCAATATAAAAAATCTAGTTCGGCAAATAAAAGTGAAAATGATGTAAGTAATGATGGAAGAAAACGAACTAAAACATATAGAGAAACAAAAGTTAGAAGAGATTTAAAATAAAGTTTGGTTAGTTGATTTTTGGTGGGTTAGTAAAATAACCAACCAACAAAGACCGTTCCCTGATTAGGAACGGTTTTTTTGTATATTTATACTATTAAAACACTATAAAAATGAAATTAAAAACTGCCTTAATAACAGGTGCAACATCTGGAATTGGAAAAGCTACTGCTGAAATTTTTGCAAAAAATAATATCCAATTGGTACTTTGTGGAAGAAGAAACCAACGATTAATTGAATTAAAAAATGAGTTAAGTAAACTAACCAACGTTGCCATATTACAATTTGATGTTAGTAAAAAAGAGGAAGTGTTTAATGCAATTCAATCATTACCAACAGCATTTCAAAAAATTGACATTTTAATAAATAATGCTGGAAACGCACACGGATTGAGCACTATACAAGATGGCGACACAGATGATTGGGATGCTATGATAGATATCAATGTAAAAGGTCTATTATATGTGTCCAAAGCAATACTACCTCAAATGGTTGAAAGAAACGAAGGATTTGTTGTAAATATAGGCTCTATTGCAGGAAAAGAAGTATATCCTAATGGAAATGTTTATTGCGCATCTAAGTATGCTGTCAATGCTTTAAACAAAGCTATGCGGCTAGATTTAAATAAACACAACATTCGAGTTTCCGCAATTCATCCCGGCGCTGTAGAAACTGAATTTTCTGAAGTCCGTTTTAAAGGAGATAAAGAAAAAGCAAGCAACGTTTATAAAGGTTTTAATGCTTTGCAAGCAAATGATATTGCAGAAATAATATATTTTGTAATTAGCAGGCCAGCTCATGTAAACATAGAAGATTTAATTGTATACCCAACTGCACAAGCTAGCGCAACAGTTTTACATAGAGAATAACCCTTAAAAAAATGATTAACAAGCGTCTTTTAATTAAAAACTTACTTACCTATACAGATGAAAATAGCTTTTACGATAAAAAGCAACAACTTTCATTAGATACAAAAGAGGGAAAAGCCAAGTTTTTAAAACATGTTTGCGCACTTTCAAATTCAAACCCTGAAAACAATTCATATATCGTTATTGGGGTTGAAGACCAGTTTAATAAAATTGAAGGGGTAGATTTTTTTGATGACAGTAAAATTCAAAATTTAGTAAATTCTTATTTAGCAAATCCACCCAAAATTCAATATGAAAATATTGCATTTCCCAGTTTGCCCAGATATAAAGTAGTGGGGTTGGTTACTATTCATTCCAATAATAAAGTTACTTCACTCAAAAAAAACATTTGGAAATATGTTAAAGGACGAGTTTTTTTTAGAAGAGGAAGTAACTCTATGTCTACTTTAGGAAACTACGAACTAGTAAACACAAATAAAGAAATAGTAGAAGCCATTGAAAAAAATGCGAGTAGTAATATTGAATTAACTCTAGATGGCGTTTTTGATTTTTTTAAAAGACACGAAGAATACCATCCAACATACAAAGTTTTTAATGAACAATTTGTATTGTGCTGGGCTGGACAAAAAAAAGTTATAAAAGATAAAATATTTTACTCGCGCGTTGATATTGAATTAATTAATGAACAGGTCAGGTTGTTTTACTCAGCATTAGATGAGGTTAAAATAGAATATAATACCCAATCGTTTATCATTACAGAATATGTGTATTTAAGAATAAAAGAGGTGTTTGATTTTTATCCTTTAGAAAAAACAATTATTCATTTTAAAGAAAATGGCAAACATGATATAGTAACTGAACTATTGTTTAAACCTCCACAATTTGACAAAAGTGTTTTACATCATATTTTTAATAATTGTAATGCCATTCTTCAAAAATTAAAAAAGAATATACCGCTTTCTGAAAGTGAACTATTAGATGTTTTAGAAATGCCAACAAATTATATGATTTGTGTTTTAAATGGAATTTCTAATGCATTTTTAAAACTAAAAGAATCTAAACAATATTTAAAAAAACTAGAAGACAAAACCAGCTATATTAAATATAAAGAAGCTGTTAGAGTTTTACGAAAAGTGAGTGTTTAAAAATTTACTTTATTAAAATTCTTTTACTTCCTTGTGCATTATCACTGGTTAATCTTACAATATAAACACCTGAAGAAACTCCAAATATTTCAATTGGCTCAATATTTCCTTTCGCAAAATTTAAACTATTTTTATAAATGGGTTGACCAGAAATAGTAAATACTTCAATTTTTGTTTTACCCGTTAATTGACTTGAAGATATAAAAAATTGGCCATCAGATACTGTTGGAAAAATAGAAGTACCTGTTCTTTCAAAAAACTGATCATCAATACCTAAAGAACTATCTATAGTTATGTTTACTTGTTGATTTGGTAAAAAACCACTTGTTGCATTGGTAATATCCAATTTAAATTGGTCCGTAGTATTAGCACTAGCTGAATTAACATAGGTGATTTTCCCTGTAGCTATGTCATTTTGGTTAAATGTTTCTCCAAGAGATAATGCAACATTACTTAAACGAATATCTCCTTTAGTTGGTAATTCTGCTAACATAAAAACTTGTTCAAAATCGGTGGAGCCATCACTATATGCTTTTGTTTCAGCTTGGTTTAAAACATAGGTGCTATTTGTCCCAACTGTTAATGGACTATTTGTAAATGTTGAGTTTACAATATTTTCAGCATAACAAAACTCTAAAGACCAACTATTTAAAGTTCCAATATCTCCAGAATACGCATCATAAATTTCAATAGTCCAATTACCTAAAGCATCTATTCCATTTAACCCGGATAAAGCTTGAATTGGGGTAAATATTCCCGTAACGGGTTGTGAGCCACAAACTATTGCACTTGCTGCTTCATCATCAAAAGTTACTTCTAAGCCATCAGTATCGCCACAAGAACCATCAAATAAAAGAATTTCTTTATTACTAGTTGGAGGGGAAATTAACTTAATATTAAAATCCGCAATATAAGTATGTGTAATATCTACCGAAACTTTCACCTTACTAATTGTAAAGCTATTTGCAATATTTATTGTTGAAGTTGCAGTCTCTCCATCATTAATTGGAACATTAGCAATTTTCACATCAGGAGCCCTATCACAATTATTATTTGCAGCAGTTATAAATCTCTTTATTTCAGAAAAAACACCAATATTACAATCGTTTTTTGCTCTAACTTTCCAGTAATAAACTGTAGATAAGTTTAAAATTGTCCCTATAGTATAATAATTGTTAGGAGTATTAGTTGTTTCAATAATAGTGTTAAAACCAGCATCTGAGGCTATTACCACATCATAAGAAGTTGCCTGTGTATCTGCTAGCCAAGTTAAATTTGCACTATTTATACTTATTTGATTTGCTCCATCTACTGGTAAAGTTGTAGACACATTTCCAACTTCACTTTTTACAACTAACAATAATTCTTTTGAAACTGTTGGCCCACCAATACCTGTTACAGTAATTACATATTTGCCTGGAGTTACAGCTCCAATATTGTTTATGGTTAATGTAAAACTTGCATCAGAACTATTAAATGTACTCGCGCTTAAACTAGATGTTGCCCCAGAAGGAACTCCAGAAACGGAAATGTTTGTTGAGTTTGAATAGCCTCCCAACGCTGTATAATCAAAATTAAAAATAGCATTTGCTGATGAATTACAAACTTCTACAACACTATTTGTAGATGATAGCGTGTACGTTGAGTTTGTTGCATTTGTAAATTGGCCTGTAAAAACACCTCTACCAAAGGTTGTGGCTAAAATACTGTGATCATCTGTTCTTAAATCTAAATCTACCACTTTCACATCGCGCATTCCATTATAAGAACTTATCCACGTTGGATTTGCTTCATTGAAATTTTTTGATACCCAAATACCTAATTCAGTACCAACAATAACTTCATTTTTTGCTAATGGATTTTGTAAAATACTTTTTACAGGCATATCTGGCAAATTCCCCTCTTTGTTTACCCAACTTGCACCACCGTTTGATGAATACCAAATACTACTTACACCATAATTATGAAATGTCACAAAAATATCATTTTCCGTTTCTCCAAATTCAATTGCTGAAATACTTCCTGCGAATAAACTTCCAGTAATTTCTTTCCATTTCACCAAGCTTAAATTAACATTATTAGCATTGGTTATTTGGAATAATTTTCCGTTTTCAGTTCCTACCAGCAACGTTGAACTTGTTGTTGTAAAAGGAGAAACCTTAAATGCCGTTGGCGAAGAGGTTAATAATGAGTTGGTTAACTTGTTTTTAACTGAGCTACTACTACCTAAAATATACCTGTTAATAGCAACCGAACCATTAGTACCGTTAGAATACATAATATTTAAATTATGATCTAAACCTGCCTGATTGATAAAATCTCCCTCATCATCATTATTATCAATTGTATATGAAGTGCCTAAATAAGGCAAACTAAAATAATAATGATTTCCATACACATATGAAGCTATCATATAATTTCCATCTTTATCTATAGTACTGTAGGCGCCATCACCACCATATAGATCAAAACTAGCATTCGCTCCTGCTGAAGCACCATTTATAAATTGAGACCCGTTATCTTGCGCACCAGCTAAAATTAATTCATTTGAAGTATTTTGTCCGTAACCACCATAATAAAATTGAGTTACATTATAATCTTTATTTCTTGAAGAAATTACATCATTTGTTGCAGCTGTTGATAAACTGGTTGCATAAAAAACACCTCCATCACAACCAATAACAGCTTCATTGTTTGCTTCAGGTCTAAATGTAAATGCGTGTTGATCTGCATGTACATAAGAACAATCTAAAGTATTTAAATTTTCATTATTAGACCATTTTGATATTTGAACCCACTCACTTGCTAAATTGGTATTAATTCCTTGGGAAGTTCTAAACAAATCAATCCCTCCAACATATACAACTGCATCATTTGTAGGATCTACTTCTATTACCAAATCATAAAACGCTTGTCCACGAGTAAAATCATTAGCAGGAATACCATTATCGGCATCATTTGGTTTTGCAAGCTCTGTAATATTTGTAAAAGCATTTGATGTGGCATAAATATGAGGCCCAGCTGTTGTAGTACCTTGTGTTAATGCGTACATTTTATTGGCATTTGTTTTGGAGACTGCCAACTCCACTCTATTAGAATTAGATAAAGTTCGCACTAAAGTCCAAGATATTCCATCATTAGATTTTAAAACAGCTCCTCCTCCATTATTAGAAGTTCCTGGTCTTCCAATAGTACCCATCCACAAAGTATTATTGGGTGAAATTTCAAAATCATTTGGTATATACTGATAAGAACCACTTAAAGGAATATTAGGAGATTCAATTCTAGACCATGAAGCTCCTCCATCAGAGGATTTATACAAACCTGCATTCTGAAATCCGAGCCAATTTGTTGGGTTTGCAGCATCTCCATAAACGTGTGTTCCTACTCCAATAAAAATATCTGTAGTTGCTCCTTTATCCCAGGCAACAATGTCATTAATATAATAAATTCCTGCAAAATCACTTCCAGAAGTTCCACCTCCTGCCAATTGAATTGTTAAATGAGTCCAAGTTGTTCCTCCGTCAATAGTTTTATAAACGCCATTTCCAACAGCAGCACCAAATGTATATTGTTCACCAGTTCCTATATACCAAGTCTTTTTATCAATATCATTCGGATCTACAGTAATACATGAAATATTCATATTACTTGGCACACCCGATACAAGTGTCCAAGATGAATTTGCGTTGGTAATATCTTCATTTTTCCATAAACCTCCGCTTACACCACCTGCAAAAACACGTTTATTTGATGCGTCAATTGGATCAAAAAGTACTACTCTGGTTCTTCCTCCTACATTGTTTGGCCCTCTATCAATCCATTCATTTCCTAAAGTTTCATCACCTGGAACTCTTCTAGACGTATTGTTTCTTTTATCTTGAATTTCAAAAATTTTAAAAGGTTCTGGTTTTCCTGTAGCAGGATTCATTGTTAACTCCCACTCTCTTTCATAATATTTATTTGGAGGAAGCTGCAGTGCTTTCCGCTCTGATTTGGAGAGTTTTAATGTTTTTTTAAAAGGACTATTTGCTAAAAAATTGGCGTGTTTTTCTCTTAACTCTAAAATAGTTAAAGAAGATTTTGTGCCTTCATTAAATATTAAAAGGTAAGTTAGTAATAAAAGAGATACTACTAATAATACTATGTAATACTTTTTATTATTCATTATGGGGTTTCATATAGGTTTTTAATGATTTACTTTAAATCATCCTTTTAATTTTTTATATAATTGTAAGGCATAACCATCCGTTAAACTTGCTACAAAACCACAAATTGTTAATATTCTTAAATACATTGTTTTTTGGGGTTTTTGAATGCTTTCGGGTAATAAATTTAAAATTAATTTATCGTAGTTAGTGACCTTATTCTCAAAGCTATTATTAATTGCTGTTAAAAATACATCTAACAAGGTAGCAATAATATTATATCCAACCAACTCTTTTTCAATTACTTCTCTACTTTTATAAATTTTTTCAACACTTAATTTAATAATGTCATTTATTTGAGCTTCAAAAGCACATTTATCTAATAATGAATGTGGATATTCTCCTTTTAAAATAGCTTCTTCATTTGCTAAAAAAACATTAGATGCCTCTGTAATTAGTGTTCCAATTGCCAAAGCGCGCAAATAACTTAACCTATCTTTTTTAAATTCTAATTGATGATATTTTTTTGAATCAATAGAGTTTTTTACTAGTTTAATTAAATATTCTAAGGCATAATCTTCTTCAATTAAACCCAAATTAATTCCATCTTCAAAATCAATAATTGTATAGCAAATATCATCTGCAGCTTCCACTAAATAAGCTAATGGATGTCTTCTAAATGAACTATTTTCATGGTTTCCTGAATGAATTAACCCTAATTCTTGAGCAACTTCCTTAAAATAAGGTATATCACTTTGAAATATTCCATATTTTTTATCGGCAATATGTGACGTTGGCTTTTTTGGTAATGATTCTTTTGGGTATTTTAAAAAAGCTCCCAAGGTTGCATAAGATAATCTTAATCCTCCTAGGCTTCCAGGTTTACTTTCGTTTAAAATTCTAAATCCATTGGCGTTTCCTTCAAAATCAATAATATCTTGCCATTCTTTTGCTGACAAATATTCCTTATATTTTATACCGTTTCCATTATTAAAATATTCTCCAATGGCCTTTTCTCCACTATGTCCAAAAGGTGGATTTCCTATATCATGCGCTAAAGCGGCTGTTGCGACAATTGCTCCAAAATCATTCATTTTAAAGCCTTCATCCGTTAAATTAGGATGCTTTAAAATCACTTTTTCACCAACTATTCTGCCTAGAGAACGCGCTACAACACTTACTTCTAAACTATGTGTTAAACGCGTATGAACAAAATCTGTTTTAGACAATGGCACTACTTGCGTTTTATCTTGTAAACTTCTAAATGAATCTGAAAATATAATACGATCATAATCAACTTCAAAACCTAATCTAGTTTCATCTTGTTTACTTCTTAATCTTTTTTGAGTATCACCAAATCTTTTAAGCGACAACAATTGACTCCAATTCATTTTCATTATAAATAATTTGTTGCAATATACTCAATAAATTACGTTTACTACAACCACAATAATTTCAAATTTTTACATTAAAATTACAAAATTATAAGTTTTAAATAACCTTTAATTAACACTGTATTTGTTTATTTGAGTATTAAATAATACAATTACTAATGAAATATTTTGCACTGTTACTTACTTTTTTTTCAACTTTTTTAATTCACAGTCAATCCTTTAAAGTTGATTCATTTTTTTCTGAAACCCAACAAACTGGCACAATAAAAGGTGTTATTTTAGATAAAGAAAATAATAATGAACCATTAGTTTTTGCAGAAATAATAGTAAAAAACTCTGCATATAAAATTGAAACTAAAATTGATGGCTCTTTTCAATTTAACTTAAAACCAGGTGTTTATAATTTAGAAGTGCGTTTTATAGGTTACAAAACCATTGAAATAAAAAATGTTGAAGTTACTTCAAATGCTGTTATCAACTTAAATCAATCACTAACTGCTTTAAAAGTTGATCCTTTAATTTCAATAGTAAGTTTACGCTAACATTTAATTAACACTTTTATTAAGTTTTCATAATAACAACATAACCTTTCTTTTACGTAACACTTGTTCCTTTGTCTCAAGAAATTTTAAGACAAAAATGAATAAAATTAGTACAATTATATTTTTACTTTTTAGCACATTGCTATTTAGTCAAAATAAAGGAACGTTAAGCGGAACAGTATTAGACAAAGAATTTGAAAATGCAGCTTTACCATTTGCAAATGTATTTATTAAAGGTACCTCAATAGGTACTACAACAGATTTTGATGGAAAATATGAACTTAAAGCAGATGCTGGTATTTACACATTGGTATTTAGTTTTATAGGTTACAAAACTATTGAAATACCAAAAATACAAGTAAAGCAAGGCGAAAAAATCATTATAAATCAAATATTGAGTACCAGTGAAGGAGTTTCCTTAAGCGAAATACAAATTACAGGAAGTGTAAGTAAAGAATCTGAAAGTGCTTTGTTAACAGAACAACGGAAAGCAACCACCATTGAACAAAAAATTGGTGCCGAAGAATTAAACAGAAAAGGTGTTAGCGATGTAGCTGCTGCGTTAACAAAAACAACAGGAATATCAAAAGAAGAAGGCTCTGGCAATGTTTTTGTTCGTGGACTTGGTGATAGATATAATATTACAACCTTAAACGGCCTACCATTACCATCAAATAATCCATCAAAAAAGAATATAGATCTAGGTATTTTCTCAACAGATATTGTTGAATTTATTGGGATTGATAAAACGTATGCAGTAAAAAATTATGGAGATTTTTCAGGAGCAAACGTTAATATAGCTTCTAAAAATTACAAAGGAACAGGGTTCTTAGAAATTGGTGTTGGAACAGGTGCCAATTCTGAAGCTATTTCACAAAGTAACTTTTACCTAAATGATGGTCCAAATTATTCAGGATTCTACACAAAATCATATCCAAGTTTTCCATTAAGTAATTACAACTTTACTACAAGTTGGGATAGAGAAAAGACAAATTCACCAATTAATGGAAGTGTTTCTATAAAAGGCGGAGAAAGTTTTAATATAGACGAAGATACAAGAGTAAATATATTTGCTGTTGGATCTTTTGATAATGATTATTCCTATAAAGAAGGTGTTTCTCGCGGATCTGTAAACGTAGCTGGTGTAGCCAGAAAAAATTACGATTTTACAAGCTATGCTTATGACACCAATACTACTTTAATGAGTAATATAGGCATTACACATAAAGATCAATCGTTAAAATATAATGGCTTATTTGTAAACTCTACAAGTCAAAAGCAAGACGAATATTTTGGGACTGTTGATATTTTTGATTACGCTCCAGAAGGTGGTGCATTTTTACAAAGAGCAACTTTTGAAAAAACGCAACTTATTGTTCATCAATTATTAGGGGAACATAAAATTACCGATGCATTAGATGTAAACTGGGCTGCATCCTACAATTTTGTTAAAAATGCTATACCAAACCGTAGGCAAAATATTTTAACTCCTGATAACTGGGACAATCCAGAGGGTACAAAATCATTTCAGCAAACAAATAACGCTTCAGATAATCATAGGTTTTATCAAGATTTAGAAGAAGAAGAAATTGCTGCCAATTTTTCAACTATATATAAATTTGGTAAAAATGAAACCGATGAATATAAAGGAAAATTAACTGTTGGTTATAGCGGCAGATTTAAAACAGTTGATTTTAAAGCAACACAATTTAACTTCAGAATTAATACCAGAGTTAATCAACCTTTTGTTGAAAATATTTACAATTTAGATGCTTATTTTAATCAAGTCAACTTAAATGCTAATTTATTCAGTATTGAAACTTTTAGAGGAAATGTAAGTCAGGCAAATGCTTTAAATCCCCAAACATTTGGAGGTCCTCAAAATATTCATGCCGGATATATTTCAGTTGAATATATTTTATCTCCAAAACTAACATTTGTTGCAGGTACAAGAGCCGAGCAAATAAATCAAACCATAAATTGGAATACTTCTTTATCATCAGGTTCAAGTAAACTAGATGAATTGGAAATTTTACCAATGATTTCCTTAAAATATGAATTAAATGATCAACAAAATTTAAAATTTGCTACAAGTAAATCGTATACATTACCTCAATATATTGAGCGTGCTTTATTTCAATTTGTTGGTGCAACCCAATCTTCTGTAGGTAATCCAAATTTATACGCATCAACAGATTACAACGCTGATGTTAAATGGGAATTCTTTCCAAAATCTAATGAAATTATTGCTTTAGGCGTTTTTGGAAAAACTATACAAAATCCAATAAATGAAGTAGTTATAAACTCTGCTTCTAATGATATTAGTTATGTAAACTCCGGAGATATTGCAACTGTTGTTGGTGCTGAGTTTGAAATTAGAAAAACCCTTTTAAACAACAATACAAAACTAACTGCAGGCTTTAATTCATCATATATGTACACCAACCAACAGTTAGATAAAGAAAAAGTTATAAATGAAACTTCGGCTTCTGGATATGGAATTAGTGTAGATTTTACAAATAAGGAAGATAAATTATCTGGTGCATCAGACCTTCTTTTAAACGCAGACATCAGCTTTGAAAGAGAATTTAACAATCAAAAAAGCTTACAAGCAACAATTGCATATAATTATTTTTCTGACAGAATATTTGCTTTAGGAACCGAAGGAAAAGGAAACTTGGTAGATCAAGGTTCTGGTTCACTAGATATTATTTTAAAATCAAAAATAAGTGAAAAACTTGGACTAAACATTTCTGCAAAAAACATTTTAAATCCATCAATAAAAAGAGTTCAAGAAACTCAAAATGTAATTGTTTCTTCCTTTAAAAAAGGAATGAATTTAAAACTATCTCTTTCATATAAATTTTAATACATAAAAATACAATTAACATAAACAGTAATTAAATTTTACAAATCAATTAAAACACAAATGATGAAAAAACAATTTTTAAAATTAATGATACTAATTGTCAGTGCTACTTTCGTAATTTCATGTGGAAGTGATGATAATACAGACCCAATTATGACTTGTGGAGATGGCATTCAAAATGGTGATGAAACCGGTATTGATTGTGGTGGTTCAACTTGCGAACCTTGCGCAGCCAACACAACATTAGCAGGTGATGTAACCGAAAATGTAACTCTTAATGCAAATTTAATTTACAAACTAACAGCGGCTTATGTAGTTAGAGATGGTGGCTCATTAACAATTCCTGCAGGAACTGTTATTAAAGCAACTGGAGGTACTGCAGCTTATATTGCTGTTGCTCAAGGAGGAAAAATTTATATTAACGGAACTGCTGACAACCCTGTTGTTATGACATCAGGAGCTGATTCTCCTACTCCAGCAAACTGGGGAGGTTTAGTAGTTTGTGGTAAAGCACCTACAAATGTAGGAGCAACCGCAACTTCTGAAGTAGCCGATTTAACTTATGGAGGAACAGTTTCTAATGACAACTCTGGTTCAATAAGATATTTACGTTTAGAATATACTGGAGCCAATTTTACACCAGATAAAGAATTTAACGGTTTATCACTTTTTGGAGTTGGTTCTGGAACCGTTGTAGAGTACGTACAATCTTATGAAGGTAGTGATGATGGAATTGAATTTTTTGGAGGAACAGTTCAAGGTAAATACTTAGTATCCACAAATAGTCAAGATGATGGAATTGATTTTGCTGATGGTTGGGCTGGTACTGGAGAAAACTGGTATATTTCTGGTGCAGCCAAAGCTGGTGTTGAAGGCTCAAACAATGGTGATAACGGTGATGCCACACCTGTAACCAATGCAACTTTAAGAAACATTACAGTTGTTGGTCCAGTAACAGAAGGTGCATTATATTTTAAAGAAGGTGGAGGGAACTTTAACATCGATAATTTTTATATTGCAAGTGTAGATTTAGGAGTAAAAGTAAAAAGCTCTGATGCTTCAGCCATCGCTAGAATTGATGCTGACAAATTGGTTATGACTGACATTCAATTTGCATCTAACGCCACAGGATTTAAATATACTGATTACGCTGGAACAAATACAGATTTTATACAAGAAGGTATTGCAACTGGTGCTGGAAATGGTGCTGCTGCACCAAATTGGACAGCAGGTTGGACAAGAGGTTTAAGTAACAGTGGTGTAACTTCTGAAAATTTAGCCGGTGTTGTTACGGGTAATATTACTTTAAATGCAAGTATAGCGTACAAATTAACAAGTTCATTTGTTGTGAAAGATGGTGGCTCATTAACTATTCCTGCAGGAACAGTAATTAAAGCAACTGGAGGAACTTCTGCATATATTGCAGTAGCGCAAGGTGGTAAAATTTATGTAAACGGTACATCAACCAATCCGGTTATTATGACTTCAGGTGCAGCCACTCCAAATCCGGCTGATTGGGGTGGTTTAGTTGTTTGCGGTAAAGCGCCAACAAATGTTGGTTCTGTTGCTACTTCAGAAGTTGCCGATCTTACTTACGGCGGAACCATAGCAACCGATAATTCAGGTTCTTTAAAATATTTAAGATTAGAATACACAGGTGCTAACTTTACACCAGATAAAGAATTTAATGGATTATCCTTATTTGGAGTTGGATCTGGAACTACGGTTGAATATGTACAATCTTATGAAGGCAGTGATGATGGAATTGAGTTTTTTGGAGGAACTGTAAGTGGAAAATACTTAATATCAACAAACAGTCAAGATGATGGAATAGATTTTGCTGATGGCTGGGCTGGAACAGGTGAAAATTGGTACATTACTGGAGCTGCAAAAGCAGGTATTGAAGGTTCTAATAATGGTGATAATGGTGATGCTACACCAGTAACCGTTGCTTCACTAAAAAATATTACTGTAGTTGGTCCAGTTACAGAAGGAGCATTATACTTTAAGGAAGGCGGAGGAAATTTTACTGTTGATAATTTTTATGTTGATAGTGTAAATTTAGGTGTAAAAGTAAAAAGCACAGATGCAGCAGCTATTGCACGTATTGTAGCAGGTAAATTAGTGATGACAAATGTGCAATTTAAAAATAATACTACCGATTTTAAATTAACAGATTATGCTGGTTCTTCAGCATTTATTTCCGAAGTTTCAACTGCAACTGGAGCGGGAAATAAATCTGATGTACCAAGTTGGGCTGCTGGTTGGGCTAAATTTTAATTAACATTATAATTGAGTCGTCCTAAAATAAGTTGACGATTATTAATAAATTAAATTAAGCCAGTGAATTTGTTTTCACTGGCTCTTTTGTTTCTACACTTTTACTTATTAGTAGGTTTAGTAGCAACACAAATTCACAAATAAAATCAAATCATATTAACTTTTTAGTTACTAAAAAAAATTCATTAAATTTGAACTTCATCATCCTCTTATTTAAGAACAATCAATGAGAAAATTCACCTTGTTTTTATGTATTAGCATCATTTTTATTTCTTGTGAAAATAGCAAGGAAATTAGTTCTATTGCACCTATAAATTGGGAAAAAAGAGCCGTAAATAACAAACTTAACGATTCTCTTCAGTTAGGTAAATCGTACTTATCTGTTTATTCTCAAATTTATAGTACTACAGAGCATAGAACTCATAACCTAACAGTAACTGTAAGTATGCGAAATACCAATTTAAATGATTCAATTTATATTAATAAAGCCGCATATTATGATACTGAAGGAAACTTATTACGTACTTATTTTAACAAACCAATTTATTTAAAACCAATGGAAACTGTTGAAATTGTTATAGATGAATTAGACAAACAAGGTGGTACAGGCGCAAATTTTATTTTTGATTGGGCAATTAAACAAGCTACAAATGAACCATTATTTGAGGGTATTATGATTTCAACTTCAGGGCAACAAGGGTTATCATTTACTACTGTTGGAAAAAAAATAACTCATTAAAAAATCATGAGTCTTTTTATTCAATTACATCATGAATCATAGTGTGGTTTCCACCATTCCACTCGGTTAAAATATCGGTAGCAACTTGTGTTCCACTTCCGGCTGCAATGGCATATTGGCTTCTGAAACCCGCTAAAACACCTGCTACATAAATGCCTTTTGTAACCAAATGGTTGCTGTTTTGAAGCATGATTTTTTCTTTAACGGCAGGAATTGCAGGATGAGGTTTTACATATTGTAGCAACCCTTTAATATCAAATAAATTTGAAGGTGTTGTAGCAACCACAATAATTTTAGCTGTATAGGTATTTTTATTGGTAATTACTGTAATAAGATCATTTTCATTCACAATTTCAATTACTTTTTCCTTTTCAATTTGAATAATTTGAGGGTATAAATCGGTTAACTGTTGTAAACCTTCAGTTAAAATTTCACTTCCTTTAGTTCCTTTTTTAAAACCTAACACATTATTTAATTCTGCTGTTTGAAGTGCAGAATTTTTTTGATGGCTAATTATTCCAACTAGTTTATCACTTGCAAAAGGTTTATTATATGCGGAACCTAAAATTAAAGCGCAAGACAAGCCTGCTGCACCTCCACCAATAATTAATACGTCAAAAGATTTCATAATTAATAAATTTAAAAAAGACTAAAATAAATGATATTCTGTAAAAAACAGTTATGAATGTTACACTTTAAACAACCCTTGAACGTTAGAAGCAAATAATTTAACAGCGATAGCTAATAAAATAACTCCAAATATTTTTCTTAAAATATTGATACCGTTTTCTCCAAGTAATTTTTCAAGTTTTGTGGATGTTCTTAAAACTATGTACATAAAAATCATATTTATAACAATAGCAATTACAATGTTAATTGTAGCGTATTCCGCTCTTAATGATAAAATAGTTGTTAAACTTCCCGGACCTGCAATTAAAGGAAACGCAATTGGGAAAACTGAAATAGTTTTTGGGCTTGTAGCTTCTTCTTTGTATAATGATATACCTAAAATCATTTCTAATGCTAAAAAAAACAAAATAAATGAACCAGCAACAGCAAAAGAATTTACATCAATACCAATTAAATTTAAAATACTTTTCCCTAAAAATAAAAAAGCAATCATAATTAATCCAGCTACAATTGCAGCTCTTTCTGCATGAATATGACCAACTTTAGAGCGTAAATCAATAATTATTGGAATATTTCCAATAATATCAATAACTGCAAACAAAATCATTACTGCCGTTATTATTTCCTTAAAATCTAAAACCATTTTTTGTTTTTTTGTTGGGTACAAAATTAGGCAATCGAAATTTAGGATTTCATAAAATGTATAAAAAAATAGTTTAAATTTGCCAAATGTTTCAATTAGGAAAAACCATAGTTTCAGAAGATATTATAGAGAAAGATTTTGTCTGTAATTTATCTGCCTGCAAAGGCAAATGTTGTATTGATGGAGAGGCAGGAGCTCCGTTAGAAGAAAGTGAACTTCAAATATTATTAGATATTTATCCTTTAGTAAAACCCTTTTTAAGACCCGAAGGTATTGCTGCTATTGAAGATCAAGGTCTTTTTATTACCAACGAAGGTGACCATGAAACACCATTAATTGATGATAAAGATTGTGCATATGTTATTTTTGATGAAAAAAATACGGCAAAATGCGGAATTGAAGAAGCTTATAATCAAGGGAAAATTAAATGGCGCAAACCTATTTCTTGTCATTTATACCCAGTTCGAATTATGGAATATAGCGAATTTACTGCTGTAAATTATCATAAATGGCCAATTTGCGATGATGCATGTATTTTAGGACAAGAGCTTCAAGTTCCAGTTTATAAATTTGTAAAAGATGCATTAATTAGAAAATTTGGAAAAAACTGGTATGCTGAACTAGAAAAAGTGGCCGAAAATCATAAAAAGTAATTTTTTATAAAACATTAGTAGCTAAGAAAAATTTAATATTTCGTATTTTTACGGAGATAGGAAATTTTCTTGGCTATGAATAAAAATTACTATATCACATTTAAACTTTTTTTTATATTTTTTTCACTCTTTATCTCGTGTAATTCTAAGGTTGAAAACAAAACACATCACGCTTCAATACTATTAAAAGATAGCACAAATTCTGAAGAGTTTGTTTATAATGAATTTGAACAAAAATGGAAACGAAATTCATTAGAAAATAAAAATTTAGATAGTCTTTTAAAAAAAATTGAATTTCTTAATCAACAAGGAGATGATTTTAGAGATAAATCGCTGTTTAAAAACGCTTTAAATATTCATTTTGAAGCCTTGCAGCTTGCTGAAGAAGTGAATGACACTATTGGAATTATAACTGCTTTAAATAATATTGGTACAGATTTAAGGAGAACTTCTTCAAATATAGAAGCTACAGAATATCACTATAGAGCTTTTGAATTGGCTAGTTTTAATGAAAAAAATTTAAAATCTAAAGCCATTGCTATGAATGGTTTGGGAAATGTATTTTTAGAATTAAAAAAACCCGATGAAGCAGCTAAGTATTTTGAAAAATCTTTAGCTATAGAAAAACAGTTAAATAGCAATTTAGGACAAGCTATAAATTACGCAAATTTTGGAGACGTAATGAAAATGAAAAGCGACTTAAATACTGCTTTAATTTACTATAACAAATCATTACAACAAAACCATAGTATTCATTCAAATCTTGGTATTGCAATTTGTAAAAATGCCATTGGATCTATTTATTTACTTCAAAAAAATACAACAAAAGGTTTAAAATTAATTAGAGAAGCTGTTACTATTTTACAAAACTCTCCAGATGCTTTTCATAAGTTAGAAATGCAAATTTCATTATGTAAATCATTAATAAACCTCAACCAATTAAAAGAATCACAAATCTTATTAAATGAAATTTTTAAAACTTCAAAAAGTGTAAATTCCTATAGCAGTAACCAAACAGCTTATGAATTACAAACTTTACTAAGTAAAAAACAACAAGATTATAAAACTGCATTAACGGCAAAAGAAATGGTAATAGCCTATAGAGACAGTACTTTAACTTTAAACAATGAAGTAAAAATTTTAGAAATTGAAAACAGGTTTAAAACCAAACAAGCACTGCAACAAATTAAATTTTTAATTAAAGAAAAAGCGCTTATTGAAACAACAAATACAAATCAAAAGCGTATATTTTTACTGCTTTTTTTGTTTATGAGTTCAATAATTGGATTTACCTATTACTTATACAGAAACAGAAAACATGTGAATCTAGAATTAAAAAAAGTGAACGAAATGAAATCTAGGTTTTTTGGAAATGTTTCACATGAATTTAGAACACCGCTTACTTTAATTAAAGGACCTTTAGAAAAAATACTACATAGCAAACTATCTAAAAGCAATAAAGAAGATTTGGAAATGATGCACAGAAACACAGATAGGTTGTTGTATTTAGTAAATCAAATATTAAGTCTTTCAAAAATTGATGCAGGAAAATTTCAAATAAATGCTCAACAAGGAAACTTAGCTAGTGAAATAAAAGGAATTTCACAATCCTTTGAATATATTGCTAACACTAAAAATTTAAATTATTCAATTGAAATTTCAGAAAGTGAAAATGTTTGGTATGACACTGAAATCTTAGAAATGCTTTTAACAAATATACTTTCAAATGCATTTAAATTTGCGCCTGAAAATGGAAGTGTTTCCATAAAAGGAATTACAGAAAATGAAAAATATATTATTAAAATATCTAATACAGTTGAGCATATAACAACCAAAGAAATTGACCTTTTCTTTACACGATTCTATACCAATTCAACTTCATTTCAGCAAGGAACAGGTATTGGATTATCGCTGGTAAAAGAATTATGCGCTATATATAGAGCAACTATTTCAGTTCATAAAAAAGACGATAACACTATTGAATTTAAACTTGTTTTGCCAATTTTAAAACACCATTTTAAACCTTCAGAAATAAATACAGAGCCTAATTTTTCAATTGGAGAGGCTACAAGTATTGTAAGTAATATCTCCAATTTAGTTGCTGAAAATGAAAAAGAAATAAAAAATTCAATATTATTAATTGTTGAAGATAATGATGATATGCGAAAGTATATTGCAAGTATTTTTAAAAATTCATACCAAATTATAGAAGCCAAAGATGGAAATGAAGGTGTAAATCTAGCCCAAAAACATATTCCAGATATAATTATTTCAGATGTAATGATGCCAAATTTAAATGGAATTGAACTGTGTAATATGCTAAAAACAAATTCAAACACCAATCATATTCCAATTATTTTACTAACTGCCGTTACTGAAGAAGAAATGATGTTAAAAGGCCTCAATGAAATGGCTGATGACTACATAACCAAACCATTTGGAATAAAATTATTGCAAACCAAAGTGGCTAATTTAACGCGCATACGTAAAACATTGGCAAATAAATATAGAGAGGAAATTGTGCTTAAACCAATGAATCAATTATTAAAATGGGGAAATAATTCCTTTTCTGAAACCTTAAAAAAAGTGTTAGAAAACAACATTACCAATCCTAATTTTGGAATTGAAGAATTTTGTGACATAGCAAATATGAGTCGCACTCAATTACATAGAAAATTAAAAGCCACTACAGGAATGTCTGCTACAGAATTTATTAGGGTGCATAGAGTTAAAAATGCCTCAGAATTACTAAAAAACAAAGAGCTAGCAATTTCAGAAATTTGCTTTGCCTGTGGTTTTGAAAACACCTCCTATTTTTCTAAACAATTTAAAATAGTTTTTGGATGCTCTCCAAAAGACTATCGAAAAACACTTTAAAATAATAAAATTTTAAAATTCATGTTTTCCTTAATAGTGGTATTTAATTCACATAACTCACTTATTATCATAAATTAAGCCTGTTTATAAACATATGAACACTTAGTTGGAACATTTGTAATAGTCTTAAAAAGAAAATCAAATTACCTTTATTTAAAAGAAAGAAACTTTAAAAAAGTTGCTGTTTTTTTATTGAAACTCCCTTATGTTTTAATAAAGATAATTTGCTGCATGATAATAATTTAAAAAATCAATTATGAAAATTAACACTTACATTTTTAAAATAGCAATGGTAATAGGATTGCTATTTTTTATTCCACAAAACGTTGAAGCTCAATTTCTAAAAAAATTAAAGGAAAAGGCCGAAAAGAAAATTGAACGCGAAGCAGAAAAACGTGCAGAACGCCGAGTAAATAAAAAAATTGACAAAGAATTTGATAAGGCTGAAGATGTTTTGGATGGGAAAAAACCCGAAAGCAATAAATCTGCTGAAAAAACTTCATCTGACAATAAATCTGCTGAAACTAATTCTGAAAAAAATATTTCTTCAACAAAACCATCCGTTGTTTGGAGTAAGTTCGATTTTATTCCTGGTGATGAAGTTATTTTTGAAGACATTCCAAGTGCTGATGAAGAAAATGGTGAATTTCCAAGCCGTTGGGATTTAGTAAATGGTCAAGTTGAAATTGCAAATGTAGACGGGGAAACTGTGATAATGTTTGTAGATGGAGGCGAAATTGTTCCATATTTAAAAAATTCATCAGTAGATTATTTGCCTGAAATTTTTACAATTGAATTCGATTTTTATAAGCCTGCAGGTGGAAATCGCTTGTCGTTTTATTTAACCGACCAAAAAAACCAACGAGGTAAAAAAGTATACGATAATTCACAAGTGTTTGATGTAACACCTTTACGTGTTTCACCTCCAGAAGGATCTTCTGTTGAGCATTCTGGAAGAGATTATAACTATTGTAAAAATGGCTGTTGGACACACGTTTCTATTGCTTATACCAAAGGAAAACTAAAGGTGTATTTAGATGATACCAGACTGGTTAATATCCCACATTATTCCTTTAATCCAACCGGATTTACAATGTATCCATATTTTGCCAGTGCAAAAGATAACGTACCTTTTTATGTTAAAAATATACGTATTGCTAAAGGCGGTGTAAAATATTACGACCGCTTTTTATCAGAAGGAAAAATTATTGTAAACGGAATTAAATTCGACGTAAACAAAGCAACACTAAAACCAGAAAGTATGGGGCCAATTAATGAAATATATCAATTAATGATTGACAATCCTACAGTTAATTTTAGTGTTGAAGGACATACTGATAGCGATGGTGGAGATGATACAAACATGACACTTTCTAAAGCGAGAGGGCAATCTGTAATGGATAAATTAATAAGTATGGGAATTGCTTCAAACAGACTTAAATATGATGGTTTTGGTGAAAGCAAACCTATAGATAACAACACAACTCCTGAAGGAAAAGCAAATAACAGAAGGGTTGAATTTGTGAAATTTTAAAAAATAAATAATGAAGAAATTAATCATTTTAGGTATTGTTCTTATAACTTTTATAGGAAGTATAAATGCACAATCAAATTATATTGACGGAGTTTGGAAACTTTCAAACATGAAAGATGCAGGTGAAATATATCCTGTAAATATGCACGTCGTATTTAATAATGCTGGAGAAATTAATATTTCAGGAGCAAATGTAGGAACATGGTCACAAAATGAAACGGAAAATACATTTACCATTAGTTGTCCTTACTTAGGAGTTCTTGAAGGTGAAAATAAAATTGAAGCATTGAACGATTCAGAATTAAAATTGAGCAATGCAAATGGAGATGTAAATAGTTTCCAAAAAATAAGCCTTCCTAAAAACAAAGAATTACACAACAAAATTACAGGAGATTGGTTTTTTGAAATAATGGAGACAACAGGAAAAACAGAAATTGTAAACCAATTTGCAACATTTAATAAAAACGGAATTTTCTATATGCAAGGAATGGTATTTGGGACTTGGAATTATAACGAATCTAGTAACACAATAATTTTAGATAATAAAGATTTTAAAGGCGAATATGCTATTTCGCAACCCAACAAAAATAAACTTGTTTTAAATACGGATGAGTACAAAATCTATTTTTCAAAAATAGATAAGCAAAAAACCATAAATGAAAATAAAGAATCTGGTCTTATAGGTACATGGGAATTTAAAGAAGTACCAGATGCCTATGCTACCACTTTTATTTCATTTAAAGAACCTGATGAGTTTACCATTATTCAAAAACAAGAAGGAATGACAAGCAAGTTTGGAGGAATTTGGATGTTCAATAAAGAAGAAATGTCACTTATAATGGTTGGACTTCGTGGAGGAGATGCCTTTAATGGTGAAAACAAAATACTAAAGATTGACGGAGAAACTGTGGCTCTAAAAAACAATAGTACTAACTACCAAGGAAACAGAAAAGCTGAAGACAACATAAAAATTGAACATTTAAGCTTCACTAAAAAAGACTTTTATGATGAAACTGGAGATTATAAATATTATGATGATGACCAAAAATTACCTTGGAATAGTTCTTATAAAATGATGAATGATTTAGCCAATGTTAAACAATTAATATATAGTTATTCAAAACTTATAGAAGGCACAAGCAGTTTTGAAACTAAAACACTTACGGCTAATGTAGTTGCAAATATTCAAGAAGGAATACTTAGTATTGATAATATATTTAAAGGGTATGATCGTTTTAATATTACAGAAGATTCAGAAATGCCAACAAATAATTATGATGAATACAACAAACTTTTTCCACTAGATGAAGATACTTTTAGGGTTGTTGGCGAAGAAGAAATTACAGTACCTGCAGGGTCTTTTAATTGCACAGTTATTGAAGCGGCAAGCAGCTTTGATGAAAATATAAAACTTTGGATGATTAATGATAAACCTGGAATTATAGCAAAAGTTATAAATGATAAACCAGATGAAAGCTTTGGGCATTATTACATATACGAATTACAAGAAATAAAATAATCGTAAAATGAAAAATAAATTCTTACTCATTTTAGTATTGGTTACATCTTTCACTTTTGCACAGGTGAATAAAAGTCAAACAGTAGATAGGAAAGCTACAGATTCTATAAATTTTACGGTATCTAAACTCATGGAGTTCTATGACTCTTATGAAGATGGCAGCCCAGAATCTTTAAAAAAAGCAAAGTTTAACAAAGCTGTAGATGCTTTACCTGGAAGTAATGTTTCTAAAAAAGATAAAGCCGATGTGTATCAAATAGTAAATGCCTACATAAAAGGTGATAAAGCACTTGAACAAGATAATTCACAAAAAAATAAGACGCATGAAGGTTTAGATGATGCTATTAATAATACAAATGAAGCCAAAGAAGCACAAAAATTCATAGAGCAACAGAAAGACATGTTTACACAAATGTCTTATTCAGAATTTGAAGCATACATTATTAATATAAGTCCGGGAATAGGGAAAAAAGAGATTAAAACAGCCTACAATGAATTACATAAAAATGATGGTAAACAAGTTTTAATTACTTCAGAAGATGAAGAAATGACAGAAACTCAATTACAAATGTGGGCATTAGAAACACTTCAAAATCCAAAAAATTGTGAAGATTTTAGAAAAGCAATTAAAGTTTTAAAAATTCAAATGCCTGAAATAGAAATTGAAAAAGTTTGTAAAAAAATTAATGAAAACTAAATGGAACATAATAGTCTATAACTATATACACCTAACAATTTAAAAATACAAATATGAAAAAATTAAGCATCATACTAGCATTATTAATTGCAACTATAAGTTGCAAAGGAAACGAAAATAAACCCGCAGATAGTTTAAGCGTAGAAACTACAAAAGAAGAGCAACAACAATTAAAACGTTACCAAGTGGAATCTGGAATCATAAAATACACTACAAAAATTTCAGGCAACGTTATGGGAAGCACCATTACAGGAAGCGGCACAGAAGTAAGATATTTTAAAAATTGGGGAGCAATGGAACTTCATGAGCAAAACTCAACAACTAATACGCATGCCGTTATAATGGGCAAAGTAATTAATGAAACAACCTCAGACCACCAAATGAGTAAATTAGATAATGGTAAAAGCTACATTGTTGATTTTAAAAACAAAACCATTAGTGAAACCAATGATATGGCTATGGAAATGATAAAAAAAATGCATCCGAATGCAGATGCCGGTGAAGTTGGAAAATCTATGTTTGAAGGAATGGGTGGTAAACAATTAGGCGAAGAATCATTTTTAGGTTACACCTGTGAAATTTGGGATTTAATGGGTATAAAACAATGGATTTATAAAGGTGTTATGCTGAAATCTGAAGCTAGTTTAATGGGAATTACTACTATTACAGAAGCTTCAAACGCAACGTTTAATACAAATGTACCAAGTGCTAGTTTTGAATTGCCAAATTATCCAATTAATAAAAACGAAAGTTTTGCGATTGACAATGGTAATGTAGATTTTGATATGAATGATATGGAAAACATTGATGCCGAAATAAATAAACTCAGCAAATTATCTTATGACGAATGGAAAAAAATGGCTTTATCAGATAAAGAAGATGAGGAAATGCAAAATATGAGCGAAGAGGAATTACGTCAAACATATGATATGATTCAAAAAATGGTAAAAATGAGGAAAGGGAATTAATAAAAAGTGTTCAAAAAAAAAAGAGTGCAATTATTTGCACTCTTTTTTTAAAGGCACCTTTTTCTAATAACCTCAACAAAACCAACTAGCGAGCAAATTTCAACATTTGTAATCTATTGAATTTCAGTTTTTAAGACTAATTAATCGTTTGTTTAAAAAATAAAAAAATGTTAAAAACTTACAGTCAATTGTGAATAAGTGCCCTTTTTTAGTGTCTGTTTTTTTTCAATCTTTGCTTTTATCGTTTCAACCGAAATTTTACGAATTACTAACTAAGAAAAAAGCCACAATTAATGTCGTTTATTGAACCTATTTTACAAGAAAATAAAGATCGATTTGTAATTTTCCCAATTCAACACCAAGATATTTGGGAGTGGTACAAAAAACAAGAAGCAAGTATTTGGACAGCCGAAGAAATTGATTTGCATCAAGACGTAATTGATTGGGAAAAAAAATTATCTGATGATGAGCGTTATTTTATAAAACACATTTTAGCTTTTTTTGCTGCTTCTGATGGAATTGTAAATGAAAATTTAGCTGAAAATTTTGTAAGTGAAGTTCAATATTCTGAAGCAAAATTCTTTTATGGTTTTCAAATAATGATGGAAAATATTCATTCTGAAGTGTATTCATTATTAATTGACACCTACGTTAAAAATGAAGTTGAAAAAAATGAATTATTTAAAGCTATTGAAGTTTTTCCAGCTATTAAATTAAAAGCCGATTGGGCGTTAAAATGGATTGATAGTCCAAGTTTTGCAGAACGATTAATTGCTTTTGCGGCAGTTGAAGGTATTTTCTTTTCAGGGAGTTTTTGTTCTATTTTTTGGCTGAAGAAAAGAGGTTTACTACCAGGTTTAACTTTTTCAAACGAATTAATTTCTCGTGATGAAGGTTTACATTGCGATTTTGCGGTGCATTTACACAATCACCATATTGTAAATAAAGTTCCAAAAGAGCGTATTACCGAAATTATTGTGGATGCGTTAAATATTGAAAGAAAATTCATAACAGAATCATTACCAGTAAGTTTAATTGGTATGAACGCTAAATTAATGACACAATACTTAGAGTTTGTAACTGACAGATTACTAATGGAATTTGGTTGTGATTCAGTTTACAATGTTTCAAATCCATTTGATTTTATGGAAATGATTTCATTAGAAGGAAAAACAAATTTCTTTGAAAAACGCGTTTCAGAATATCAAAAAGCTGGTGTAAAAAGCGGCACAGGAACAGGAAACATTAGCTTTGATGCTGATTTTTAAACCATGAAATATCTTTTGACTTTCTAAAAAAAATCCCTTTTTTGAATGTCAGATTTGAATAAAAAACTAACTAAAATAAGGAGATTGTTTTAAAGTATGCTATATGCCTTAAAATTTTAACCACATAAATAAAAAACCAATAACAGCTTATGTTTGTAGTAAAAAGAGATGGAAGAAAAGAGCCAGTGATGTTCGACAAAATCACAGCTAGAGTGCGAAAAATGTGTTATGGTTTAAATAAACTCGTAGATCCAGTAAAAGTAGCTATGCGAGTTATTGAAGGTTTGTATGACGGCGTAACTACTTCAGAATTAGATAATTTAGCTGCTGAAACTGCCGCTACTATGACGGTTCAACATCCAGATTATGCAAAACTTGCAGCTAGAATTGCAGTTTCTAACTTACATAAAAATACCAAAAAAACGTTTTCTGAGGTAATGACGGATTTATACAATTATGTAAATCCACGAACTGGAAAAAAAGCGCCACTTTTATCTGATGAAGCCTATAAAGTAATTATGGAAAATGCAGAAAAACTAGATTCAACCATTATTTACAACAGAGATTTTGGGTATGATTATTTTGGTTTTAAAACATTAGAACGTTCCTACTTACTAAAACTTAATGGCGAAATAGTAGAACGACCACAACATATGTTAATGCGTGTTTCTGTTGGAATTCATATGGAAGATATAGACGAGGCCATTGAAACCTATGAGTTAATGTCTAAAAAAATATTTACACACGCTACGCCAACATTATTTAATTCTGGAACACCAAAACCACAAATGTCATCGTGCTTCTTATTACAAATTCAAGATGATAGTATTGATGGAATTTATGATACACTAAAACAAACTGCAAAAATATCTCAATCTGCTGGAGGAATTGGGTTGTCAATACATAATGTGCGCGCAACAGGTTCATATATTAGAGGAACCAATGGAACTTCCAACGGAATTGTTCCTATGTTAAAAGTGTATAATGATACAGCGCGTTATGTAGATCAAGGTGGTGGAAAACGTAAAGGTTCTTTTGCAATTTATATGGAGCCTTGGCATGCAGATGTTTTCAATTTTTTAGATTTACGTAAAAATACAGGTGCTGAAGAAATGCGTGCACGTGATTTATTTTACGCTATGTGGATTCCAGATTTATTTATGAAACGCGTGGAAGAAAATGGTGATTGGACTTTGATGTGCCCAAACGAATGTCCGCATTTATTTGATACGTATGGAGATGAGTTTGAAAAACTATATACTGGCTACGAAAAAGTTGGAAAAGGACGAAAAACAATAAAAGCACGCGAACTTTGGGAGAAAATTTTAGAAGCTCAAATTGAAACTGGAAATCCTTATATGTTGTATAAAGATGCAGCAAATAGGAAATCTAATCAAAAGAATTTAGGAACCATTCGTTCTTCAAATTTATGTACAGAAATTATGGAATATACAGCAAAAGATGAAGTTGCTGTATGTAATTTAGCCTCAATTGCAATTCCAATGTTTATTGAAGAAGATGCTAATGGCGTTAAATTTTTCAACCATAAAAAACTATTTACAGTCACTAAAAAAATCACAAAAAACTTAGATACTGTTATTGACAGAAATTACTATCCTGTAAAAGAAGCTGAAAATTCAAATTTCCGTCATCGTCCAATTGGTTTAGGAATTCAAGGATTGGCAGATGCGTTTATTCTGTTGCGTATGCCTTTTACAAGCGATGAAGCTAAAAAATTGAATGAAGAAATTTTTGAAACCATTTATTTTGCAGCTGTTACATCATCCATGGAAATTGCAAAAGTTAAGGAGCCATATTCTACTTTTAAAGGATCACCAATGTCGCTTGGGGAATTTCAATTTAATATGTGGGGAGTTTCTGAAGATGATTTAAGTGGACGTTGGGATTGGAAAGCATTGCGTAAAAAAGTGATGAAAAACGGTGTTAGAAATTCGCTTTTAGTTGCGCCAATGCCAACTGCATCAACATCACAAATATTAGGAAATAACGAGGCTTTTGAACCGTATACTTCAAATATTTATACGCGAAGAGTTTTAAGTGGTGAGTTTATTGTGGTAAACAAGCATCTTTTAGAAGATTTGGTAGATTTAGGTTTGTGGAATAATGAAATGAAAGAAAGCATAATGCGCGCCAATGGTTCTATTCAACATATTGATGTGATTCCTCAAGAATTGAAAGATTTGTATAAAACAGTTTGGGAAATGAGTATGAAAGATATTATTGACATGTCTCGCCAAAGAGGTTATTTTATCGATCAATCCCAGTCGTTGAACTTATTTATGCAAGATGCTAACTTTTCTAAATTAACATCTATGCACTTTTACGCTTGGAAAAGTGGATTAAAAACAGGAATGTATTATTTACGCACAAAAAGTGCCGTAAATGCCATTCAGTTTACTGTATCAAAAGAAAAGAAAGTAGAAGAAACACCTTTAACTCCAGAAGAGTTAAAAGCAATGCTAATAGCCTCACAAAACAATCCTGATGATTGTGAAATGTGTGGCTCATAAAGTTCTATAATTTTTTGCCCAAAGACTAAAAAACCCTTATCATTTAATTTTGATAAGGGTTTTTGAATAAATAAGAATACTAAAAAATCTATTTTTTCTTGTTTTTGGTTGCATACAATTCTAACAAGCTCATTGTAGCTTTAATTAAATCTTCAGTTTCTAACAAAATACTAAAGTAAAGCGTTGTGTTTTTAGGACTAGATTCAGTTGTTCTAGTTCTTTCTACTTGCTTTTGGGCACATTTTGAAACATCTAGCAACAATTCCTTTTTCTCTTCAATAATTGCTCCAATTTTATTAAAAGAACGTGTTTCAAAAATATCTTTCATTTTTCCAAATAAGTGATTTAATTTGGTGCTAATTTCTTTTAGTTCTTTTGCCTGATTTACCTTTAATCCTTGATGGTTGTTGTGAATATGTTTATGACTTACTTTTGAAATAAATCCTACGGACTGTGCAATATCTTGCAAATCACCAATAACATCAATATAAAAAGTACTTGCACTTACAGATGACTCATCTAAATTTTTAATAAAGTAGAAAATATTATTTTGTAAATCTTCAATCTCAGACTCTAATTTCCCAACAGTATTTTTTGCTTTTTTAAGTGTTGGTAATTCTTGCTTAATTAATCCGTTTATAGTGTTTTCTTGAATTTTACTAACACGTTTTAATACTTTAGCAATATTATCTGCGCTTTCCTCTATAACACCTTGTACCGATTTACTTTCGGCTCTGTTTAAACTATCTTCAGCTTTTATTTCTTTAGATTTTTTAAGATGACTTAATGAGTTTCTAATTAATAGTGCAACGGCAATTAATAATAAAATTGCAATCATTGTAGCTCCACCTAAATAAATTAAATAGGCAGCTACACCTGATGCTATAAAAGCACTTATTGCAGTAAAAAACCATCCGCCAATAACGTTTAAAACACCGGCAACTCTATAAACAGCGCTTTCACTTCCCCAAGCTCTATCTGCTAAAGATGAACCCATAGCAACCATAAACGTTACGTATGTTGTAGATAATGGTAATTTATAGGAAGTTGCAATTGAAATTAATACACCCGCTACCATTAAGTTTACAGCAGCACGTACTAAATCAAATGCAGGTAATTCGTGTTTTTTACCTTGTGCTAATTTAATCACTGGCTTTTCAAATTGTTTGTCTATTTTTTCTTGAATTGTATTTGGAACAACGGCAGTAAAATATTTTGAAATTAAAATAGAGCCACGAACTAAAACTCTTGATAAAAAATTAGGCTCAAAACGTTCTTTGGTTTCACCTTGGCTCGCCAAGTCTAACGAAGTTTTTACAACTGATTTTGCTTTGGATGAAAACCATAATGTTATTACCATAACCATTCCAGCAATAAATAATAAAATAGTTGGTGTTGGAACTTTTTCTGCTAAAATTGTCATTGTAAACTCCGTTGCTGGCACTCCAGAAACTACCCAAGCTTCATAAGATTGCCAAGCTGCAATTGGTACCCCAATAAAATTCACCAAATCGTTTCCTGCAAATGCTAATGCTAATGCAAACGTTCCAACAATTATTATTATTTTGTAAATATTTGTTTTAAAAAATGTAATTAAAATATATGCTAAAGCTGACCAAAAAAATAAGTTGGCTGCAACAATTGCAAAAACGTAATGCTCTAAAAAGTCCTTAATTGTTTCACCACCAATAAAATCGAAACTTTGTTTTGCATAGCTTGTTCCTCCAATTCCTTTCATTAAGATAAAATACATAATTGAAGTTAAAGCAATTCCACCAAATAAAGCGCCCACCCAATTAGCTTTTCTCTCAAAGTTAAATGATAATAATAAACGCGATAAATATTGAACTAAGGCACCTACGGAAAATGCTACAACTACGGAGAGCAGAATTCCAAAAATAATTTGAGTAGCTTTTTCTGTATTTATATAATTTACAACATCTGCAAAATTGCCAGTATCAGCACCAATTTTAATTAGGGCAACAGCAACAGCAGCTCCCAATAATTCAAATACTATTGATACCGTTGTTGAAGTTGGCATACCAAGGGTATTAAAAAAATCTAGCAACAAAATATCTGTAATCATTACTGCCATAAAAATGACCATAATATCACTAAACATAAACATTCCAGGATTAAAAATACCTTTTCTTGCAACCTCCATCATACCACTTGAGAAAATTGCACCGCAAGCAATACCTATGCTGGCAACAATCATAATTGTTTTAAATGATACAGCTTTTGAACCTATCGCTGAGTTTAGAAAATTCACGGCATCATTACTTACACCAACCACCAAATCGGCGATGGCTAAAATTCCTAATGCAACAATCATTAATAAGTATAAGTTATCCATATTTTTAAGTTGATTTTAATCAATCTGGTAAAAATACTAAGTTATTTTTTTTTATGCTATTATTACTTTGTTTTTATTGATTTTTATACGGAATATATTAACAAAAAAAAGGATTTAGTTATTAGCTAAATCCTTTTTTAATTTTCTGTTATACTTTTGTATACAATTCCAGCAAATTAATTTTTGCCTTTAATAAATCTTCAAATTCAAGTAAAATACTAAAATACAAAGTAGTGTTTTTTGGACTAGATTCTGTAGTTCTGGTTCTTTCTACTTGTTTTTGTGTATACTCTCCAACTTCAGCCAATAAGTTTTCTAATTCTTCTATTAAATAAGGAATTTGATTTAATGAGTTAGATTCAAATACTGTGCGTGTTTTTGAAAACATTTCATTTAATTTTAATTCAATTTCCTTTAACTCATTTGCCTGATTTTCTTTTAAAGCTTTATGATTATTATGAATATGTTTGTAACTTATTTTTGAAATAAACCCAATAGACTGCGCAATATCTTGTAAGTTTTTAATAACATCAATATAAAAAGCACTTGCACTTACCGATGATTCGTGAAGATTTTTAATGAAATAAAATATATTATTTTGAAGATCTTCAATTTCAGTTTCTAATTTACCAACATCATTTTTAGCCTTTTTCAGCTTCTTTAAATCTTCTTTTACCAAGCCTTCAATAGCAGCACTTTGAATTTTATCAACACGTTTTAATACTTTGGATATATTATTAGCGGTTTCTTCAATAACTCCTTGAACTGAATCACTTTCAGCATTATTTAAACTGTCTTCAGCCTTAACTTCTTTAGATTTTTTTAGGTAGCTTAAAGAGTTTCTTATAATAATTAAAATAGCAAATAATAATAAAAAGCCTATCATTATTGCACCACCAATATGTATTAAGTAGGCAACTGTTGCTGCGGCTACAAAAGCAATTATAGCCGTAAAAAACCAACCGCCAATAACGTTCATAACTCCGGCAACTCTATAAACGGCACTTTCGCTTCCCCAAGCTCTGTCTGATAAAGACGAACCCATTGCAACCATAAACGTTACATAGGTTGTAGATAAAGGTAATTTGTACGAAGTAGCAATTGAAATTAATATTCCGGCTACCATTAAATTTACGGCAGCACGAACCAAATCGAACGCTGGTAAATCTGCATTCTTAGCATGTTCTAGTTGAATTACAGGTTTTTCAAACTGTTTTTCAATTTTATATTGAATTGATTTTGGTGTTTTTGCTTCAAAATAAAAACTAATTGCTTTAGAACTTCTTACCAAGATTCTTGAAAGAAAGTTAGGTTCAAAACGTTCTTTTGAACTTCCTTCTCTGGATAAGTTGATTTCTGTTTGTGCAACGTATTTTGCTTTTTTTGAAAACCATAACGTTAAAACCATTACAATTCCAGATATAAACAGCAATAATGTTGGCGTAGGAACTTTGTCTGCTAAAAACGACATTCCAAATTCTGCCGCAGGAACTCCTGATACAACCCAGGCTTGATAAGATTGCCACGCTGCAATTGGCACTCCAATAAAATTCACTAAATCGTTCCCTGCAAAAGCCAATGCCAATGCAAATGTTCCAACAATTATAACTATTTTATAGATGTTAACTTTTAAAAATTTAATAACAACAAAAGATAATACCGACCAAAATGCTAGGTTAATGGCTATAATTGGCACTGCATGTATTTCTAAAAATTCTTTAATTGTTTTTCCTTCGGTAATAGCAAAACTAGCTTTTGCAATTCCTGTTCCTCCAATTCCTTTTAAAAGAATAAAATACACCATGGATGTTAAAGCAATACCGCCAAATAATGCACCAACCCAAGCGGCTTTTTTATCATAATTAAAAGATAATAATAATCGTGCAATATACTGTACAATTGCTCCAACTGTAAACGAAATAATTACAGACAATAAAATTCCAGTAATAATTTCAGTGGCTTGTGAGGTGTTTATATAATTAACAACTTCAGAAAAACCTCCACCATCAGCATAAATTTTAACTAAAGCAATGGCAACGGCTGCACCCAATAATTCAAAAACAATAGAAACTGTTGTTGAAGTTGGCATGCCAATAGTATTAAAGAAATCTAGTAATAAAATATCCGTAATCATTACCGCCATAAAAATGACCATAATATCAGCAAACATAAACATGTCTGGGTTAAAAATACCTTTCCGTGCAACTTCCATCATTCCACTTGAAAAAATAGCTCCTAAGGCAATTCCAATACTGGCAACAATCATAATTGTTTTTATTGAAACTGCTTTAGACCCAACTGCAGAGTTTAAAAAGTTAACAGCATCGTTACTAACTCCTACAACTAAATCTGCAATAGCTAAAACTGCAAGCGCAATAATCATTAATAAGTAAATATTATCCATAAATTAATTTTAATTTTTTAGTGAGATAGCTGTGTTTTATACTTTATTTACAGCTTGTTATCTCATTTTTTTATTAGTTTTTGTCAGTGCAAAGAACTTACTCTAATGTTAACTTAACGTTAACATTATGTTATTTTATGCTACGAAATAAAAAAAGGCTACCAAAGAAATTGGTAGCCCTAGCATTTCAAAATCTTGTTGACAAAAACTAATAGAATTTATGAAATGAAATGATTATTATAAATAATAATTCTAGCGTAAAAATCTAAAATTAAATTTCATTTTATGTGAAGTAAATATTAAGTAATTATTAAAATTCATTTAAGAAATGGCTGTTTAAACCTTTTATTTTTTAATTTAAAAATGTATGTTTACTTATCCCTTATGAGAAAATATGATTAGAAGAATTGTTTTTTTAGCATTTTTGGTTGTTTTGGCAATCATATTATTTTTTAATCCAAATTTTAAAACTATTGCTGCAGGTGTTGCAATTTTATTGTTTGGTATGATTATGCTTGAAGAAGGATTTAAAGTATTTACCAAAGGACCTTTACAGTTAATCTTAAAAAAAGCTACCGATAAATTGTATAAAAGTATTTCTGTTGGAGCACTTGTTACGGCATTTATACAATCTAGCTCACTAGTTTCTGTAATTACTATTTCTTTTATTAGTGCTGGTTTAATTGATTTAGCCGGTGGATTGGGTTTAATTTTTGGCGCAAACATTGGTACAACTGCAACAGCTTGGTTAGTGGCTGCTTTTGGATTAAAGTTTAAAATTTCCGCTTTAGCATTACCAATGTTGGTTTTTGGAATTATATTTTCATTTCAAAAAAATAGTTCATTTAAAGGAATAGGAAATGTGTTAGCCGGTTTAGGGTTTTTCTTTTTAGGAATTCACTATATGAAAGAAGGATTTGATGTTTTTAAAAACCATATAGATTTAACTCAATACGCAGTTTCTGGTTTTTTAGGTGTTTTAATTTATACGGGGTTAGGAATTATAATTACCACCATTTTACAATCTAGTAGTGCAACTTTGGCATTAATTTTAACGGCATTGGCCGCAAATCAAATTACTTATGAAAATGGATTAGCATTGGCAATTGGGGCAAATGTTGGAACCACAATTACCGCCATTTTAGGTTCTTTAAGTTCTAATATTGCTGGAAAAAGATTGGCAGGAGCGCATTTTATTTTTAATGTAATTACAGGTGTTATAGCGTTGGTGTTTATTTTTCCGTTAGCGAAGGTTGTTAATTATGGCGCTATTTTATTTGGAATTAATGAGAACGATTTTACGCTCAAATTAGCGTTATTTCATACCCTTTTTAATGTAATTGGTGTTTTAATTATGATACCGTTTATT
Organism: Lutibacter sp.; assembly: GCF_016342705.1. Classification (GTDB taxonomy): domain Bacteria; phylum Bacteroidota; class Bacteroidia; order Flavobacteriales; family Flavobacteriaceae; genus Lutibacter. The sequence goes on from NZ_JAEINV010000005.1 coordinate 197,374, forward strand.
AAAAAAATTGAACAACTTTTATTGAGAGTTTTTAAAGAAAAACTAGATAAAGATATTGACGAACCAAAATATTTAAATGAAGCTGTATTGAAATTCCCAGGCTCCACAATTGTAGCGTTAATAAACGAGTCTAAATATTTGTATAAAAATGCTGTTTTTGAAATTGTTACACATGGTTTAAATATTCATAGAGATGATATAAAATCTGATAAGAAAATCAAAAAAATTATAAAAAAATCTAACAAAGATTTACAAGTAAATATTGATGATTTATATTTAAAAAAAGTAAAATCTATTTACGGTGAAATTATTCGGTACGCTGCAACTGCCCAAAACGATTTGAAATTAAATAAAAAGCAAAATAATATTATTACTGAAATAAAAATTGCAAACCGAAAAATGGTTGAAATAATTAAAGATGTAAAAGATTTAAATAAAAATGTTTTAATGTCTTTAAATATAGCTAACAAGTACCTATCTAATGAATATGATAATTTCAGAAAAAAACTTACTAAAGTTTTAAGGGTTATTTATTTGTTTAGAACCGAAGAAAACATAGAAAAATATGCGGTGAAATTAGCTAATCTTAAAAAGGAAGCCAAAGAAAATATTAAACAAAGCAATAAATCTATAGATAAATTAATTAGAAAAGAATTAATAACTGTTGAAATGGCATCGTCACTTTTTAATGATTATTCTAATGTAAACGATATCATTAAAAAATTAATTGAAGTTGCTGAATTATTGTATGGATCAAAAGATACGCTCTTTGAAAATGGCAATTTTATTAATGAAAAAAAGAGCGCTGATTAGCGCTCTTTAATTATTACTTTTTCTTTTTATGCTTTAAAATTTTAGCATCAATATAATAGATAATACTTTCAGAAATATTTTTTAATAAATCACCAATTTTCTCATACTTTTTCATCACTACCAAAGCCATTAAATATTGTTTTACCAAAGCCGGGTTTTTAACTACCTCTTCTTCAACTATAGTAAAAGTATTTGCGTTAATTTGATTGATAACTTTATCCTTTTTAAAAACTTTTCTGGCAGCTTTTAAATTTTCTTCAGTATATGCAGTAATTATATCTTTAAACATACTTTCCAAGGTTTCAAACATTACGTTAAATTGTAATTTTTCAACCAATTCCGGTGCTAATTTCTGATTTAATTCTATGGTATAATTAGAAATATCAAAAGCCTGATCGCCAATACGTTCTAAATTATAGTTAATTTTAAGCAGTGCCAATGCAAAACGTAAATCTGTTGCAACTGGATTATTTAATGCTATAAAATTATCTAAATCTCTTTCAATTTTTAAATCCAAAGCATTTACTCTATTCTCTTTTAAAATTACCTCTTCTGCAATATCGGTATCAAATGTAATAAACGCTTCAAAAGACTGCTCCACTTGGTTTTGACATAAGTTTAGCATTTCTTCTCCAATTTTACTTAAAGTAACTCTTTGTTCTTCAATATTTATCATAATATTACTTTTTTAACCGAATCTTCCTGTGATATAATTTTCAGTTTGTTTTTTCTCTGGATTTGTAAATATCTTTCTTGTTTTATCGTATTCAATTAATTCTCCTAAATAAAAGAAGGCCGTATAATCACTAATACGAGATGCTTGTTGCATATTATGTGTGACAATAATAATGGTGTATTCCTCTTTTAAATGATGAATTAATTCTTCAATTTTAGCTGTTGAAATAGGATCTAATGCTGATGTTGGCTCATCCATTAATAAAATTGAAGGTTGCACAGCTAAAGTTCTGGCTATACATAAACGTTGTTGTTGACCTCCGGATAACGCAAGTGCAGATTTTTTTAAATTATCTTTCACTTCCTCCCATAAATCTGCTTGTCTTAATGCTTTTTCAACGCGTTCATCAATTAATTTTTTATCTTTTATTCCTTGAATTTTAAGTCCGTAAGCTACGTTTTCAAAAATAGATTTTGGAAAAGGATTTGGTTTTTGAAATACCATTCCAATTTCTTTGCGTAACTGCTCAACATTTACCTTTTTCTTGTAAATACTGTCGCCATTAATTTTAATTTTCCCTTCCATTTTAAATCCTTCAACATAATCATTCATTCTATTAAATAAACGAAGAAAAGTAGATTTTCCACAACCAGAAGGGCCAATAAATGCAGTAATTGTATTTGGTTTAATAACCATATCAATACCTTTAATTGCCATAAAATCATCATACCAAACTTTTACATCTTTGGCTTCAATTCTTGATCCATTACTTAGTGTAGTTTCATCCTTCATTGAGTCTTTCTCTAATTTTATATTTTTTGTTTTTTCCATTATTATTTTAATCTCTTTTGCCATTTATTTCTAAAATAAACTGCTATTCCATTCATTACAAATGTAATAATTAATAAAACGATAATTGCTCCAGCGGCTGCAATTGCAAACCCTTGTTGTGGCCTTGTGGTCCAGCTAAAAATTTGCATTGGAAGCACTGAATATGTATCGAAAATTGAATGAGGCACAAAAGGAACATATGCCATAGCTCCTACTACAATTAAAGGAGCAGTTTCACCAATTGCCCTAGATAAAGACAGAATAATACCTGTTAAAATTCCACCAAATGATGAAGGCAAAACAACGTTTTTTATAGTTTGCCATTTTGAAGCTCCTAAGCCATATGACGCCTCTTTTAAAGAGTGTGGCACCGCTTTAATAGCTTCACGAGTTGCAACAATAATTATTGGTAGAATTAAAAGTGAAAGTGTTAAACTACCCGATAAAATACTACCACCAAAGCCAAAAAATCTAACAAAAATTCCCAATCCTAAAAGACCATAAATAATTGATGGTACACCCGCTAAATTTGAAATATTTATTTCTAATATGGAAGAAAATTTAGACTTTTTAGCATATTCTTCTAAATAAATTCCTGCACCAACTCCAATGGGAATTGCAAATAATACCGTTAATAACATTAAGTCTAATGTTCCAATAATGGCTGTATAAATACCCGCTCTTTCAGGTTTTCTTGAAGGTAAACTAGTTAAAAAATCCCAATTAATACGTGTAAAACCTGCAATTACAATATTATAAATTAAAACACCTAAAATAAAAATTCCAAGCATAGTAAATAAAATTCCAAGCACTTTAAAGCTTTGGTCTATATATTTATTTTTCTTATGATTATTCATATTTTTCTTGGTATTTTTTCTTAATATAAAAACTAATACTATTTAAAATAAATGTAAACACAAAAAGTGTTAATCCTGCAGCAAAAATAGTTTTGTATTCAATTGATCCTTGAGGAGCATCACCCATACTTACTTGTACTATATATGATGTTATTGTTTGTACTGGAACTGTTGGGTTTAATGTAAACTGAGGTTGCTGCCCAGCAGCAATAGCTACAATCATTGTTTCGCCAATAGCTCTTGATATTGCTAATATTATGGAAACAATAATACCTGAAGACGCCGCAGGAACCATAACCTTAAAAGCTGTCTGAAATCTAGTAGCACCCATTCCAAAAGATGCTAATTTTAACGATTTAGGAACTGCATATAAAGCATCCTCACTCAAAGAAGATATAAAAGGAATAATCATAATACCCATTACTATTCCTGCTGATAATGAATTAAACGTTTCTAAATCAGGATAAATAGTTTGTAAAAAGGGAGTTACAATTGTTAATGCGAAAAAACCATAAACAACCGTAGGTATTGCAGCCAAAATTTCTAGAAACGGTTTTAAAGTTTTTCTAAAAGATGTTGGGGCATACATATTTAAATATATGGCTATTGTTAAACCAATAGGCAATGCAACAGCTATTGCAATAGCGGCAGTCAGAAAAGTTCCAGAAACTAATGCTAAAATTCCAAAATGCTTTTCGCTATACAACGGAGTCCATTGTGTATCTGTTAAAAACTCAAAAATCGATACACTTTTAAAAAACGCAATGCTTTCAAAAAGAAGAACAGCAATAATTCCAACAGTAGTTAAAATTGTTATGGAAGCACAAAACTTTAAAATGAATTCTATTATTTTTTCTTTAACTTTCATAAAATATAATAGCCGGTAATGGAACTTACCGGCGTATATTTAATTAAATTATACTTATTGTTTTATTAAAATCTCATTGAAAGCTTTAACTTGCTCATCATAACCACTTTGAGGCATAGGAACATAACCTACTTCTTTAGATAATTTTGGAGCATTTGCTAAATAAAAGCTAATGAATTTTTGAACTTCTGGACGCTGAGCAGATTTTTTGTTTACAAAAATAAATAACGATCTAGATAATGGAGCGTATTGATTATTTGCTACTGTTTCAATACTTGGTAATACAACGCCACTTCCATTGTCTATCCCTACAACACCTAATTTATCTTTATTTTCTTCATAGTACGATAAGCCAAAATAACCTAAAGCATTTACATCTTTTTCTATTCCTTGCACTGCAACGTTGTAATCAGATACCGCATTATAATCTGTTCTGCTTGCTCCAGATTCTCCCATAATTTCTTCTGTAAAGAAATCATAAGTACCATGTGAAGTATTTGGTCCATATAAATGGATTTCTTCATTTGGCCATTCAGCTCTAATATCATTCCATTTTTTTACAGTACTGTTAGGTTCCCAAAGTTTCTTAAGCTCTTCAGTAGTCATACTTTTAGCCCAAGTATTTTCTTTGTTTACCACAACAGTAATACCGTCAAGAGCAACGGTTAGTTTTATATATTCAATTCCGTTTTCTTTACAAAGTTCAATCTCTTTACCTTTAATATCTCTTGAAGCGTTACTAATATCAGTTACACCAGTAGCAAATTTTTTAAAACCACCACCTGTTCCAGATTCACCAACAGTTACTTTTACTTTAGGTTCAATAGCTAAAAATTCTTCAGCTACTGCCTCAGAAACTGGGTAAACAGTTCCCGAACCATCAATTGAAATTGACCCTGTTAATTCAGTTGCTTTATCTGCTTTTTTTTCTCCACATGAGCCCATTACTAAAGCTATGGACATAATAATTACTAATTTTTTCATCTTTATATTCTTTAATTTATTTTGCAAAGGAATGATTTGATTGTTAAGTTTAAGTTAACTGAAAATTATTTGTTTAATATTGATTTCTTTACGTTTATTTGACTATAATTTAAATTCAGCATTTAAAAACACTAATGATTGATTATCTATAGTTGAGTTATCAAAACTAAATCCTTGATAGTTTAATGCAAATTTTAATCCCTTAATTGGCGCGTACTGAATACCTGCAATTATTTGATTTCCATCTTTTGAATTGTTCCAAGCGGCTGTATCACCAACTAAAGTATTGGAGCTTAACTGATCAAAACGTCCAAATATTTCAACTTTTTTATTAATTACATACGTTGAATAAAATGATAAACCATCTAAATTGTGATTATCAATTGGACTAGAGTATTTTTTACCATTTTGCAATTTGTTAAATTCTGCTCCTAATTTCCAATTAGACATTTCATACCCTGCAAATAATGCAATTGAAGTTAATGCTTTTGAGGTTGCTGAATTTTGACTATCTGCATAAATTTTAGTTGTTAAACCATCTATTGGCGTAAATACTAAACTTCCTCCAAATTTTTGATATCCATCTGTATCTTGTAATTTCTTATAACCTTCTCCATTAGCTATTAAAACATTTGCTTTTAAGTTTTTACTCAATGAGAATTCTGCATTTACACCCAAATCTGCACTACTTCCAAAACTATTTTCATCCATAAAAGATTTAAACAAATAACGATATCCCCAAAAATCTTCTTGATCGTTAAATTGTTTCATGCCAATTAATCCCATACTCAATTTTACACCGCTCGCTACTTTCCAATCTAGCTGAGCAGCTTTTAAAAACGCCGTATATTCACTTCCTGCGCTATTACTTCCAACATCAAAAGTGATTTTTGCAGAAATATCTTTACTAAATGCGTATTTGTAACCTAAATACGAGCGTGTTAATTCAAAAGCGCTTGTTTTAGTAGCGTTATTACTAAAATCGGCATGATAATTCCAAAATACTTTAAACTGAACATCACCATTTGGTTTAAAATCTTCATTAGTATTCTGAGAAATAGAAGCGAATGAGATAAGCAGAATGCTAAAAATTAATAATTGTTTTTTCATTTTAAATCTGTTTTATGATGGTTATTTAAAGATAACCAATTAATAATTAACAACATAAAACAAATACACTTTTTCTTTTCCTTTCAATATTATAAATAGGAAGTTAAAAAATAGAAGTGGTTAAATTTCATTTCTATGTAAATATGTATTAGTTTTTGTCGATGCAAAGAACTAATACGAATGTTAAATAAAGGTTAAGGGTACGTTATATAAAGAATAATTTTAAAGAGAAAAGAATCATTAATTAATCCCAAATTAAAGGTTTTAAAAAAATTAATTTTAAATCACCAAATTTTACAGCTAGTTAAAAATTTATTTTAAATCGCTGTATATGAGTTTACTAAGGTGGTCTTTAAAAAACTTAATGTAAACTTAACGTTAATTAATTCTTAATATAAGGTAAAGAAGTTACATTTGATATGTAGTTTAAAATAAGTAAAATATATAATTATGAAAACATTTATAAATAGTATTTTAATGTTGTTTTGTGTAGCAACATTTTCACAAGAGCAAAAAGTTGAATTTAAAAAAGTTGACGCTAATTTAATTAAAGCTACGTATTATTTTGCTGATAATAACACCGTAATTGAAAGGGAAGGGTTTTTTAATAAAAACGAAAAATTACATGGAATGTGGGTGAGTTATGATACGCAAGGAAATAAAATAGCTATTGCATATTATAATGATGGAAAAAAAGACGGAATTTGGTCTTATTTTAATGAAGGGAAAGTTAATTTAGTAACTTATGACAATAATAAAATTATTAATGTTGAAGAAAAAATTGTGGCAATAAATTAATAACATAGTATTCTTTTTCTAAAAAAGCAATTCAAAGATTTTTGAATTGCTTTTTTTTATTTTTTAAAATGTTCTATTTCCACCAATTTTCAGACGGAAAAACTGCTTTCCCAAGAACAATAGCTTCTCCAATTTTTGGGGTTGTAAATTTAACTTTTAGTTCCTTTGCTTTTTTGGAGGAACGTATAATTGAATCATCCCAAGTGTGCAAGGCTAGTTTAAAACTTCCCCAGTGAATTGGCATAGTTAGGTTGCTTTTAACATCAATACTTGCTTGTATTGTTTCCTCAGGAGTCATATGAATTTGAGACCATTGTTCATTGTATTGCCCGCATTCAACCATCGCAAAATCAAAAGGTCCAAATTTTTCTCCTATTTCTTTAAAGTGTTTTCCATAACCGCTATCACCACTAAAAAATATCTTTGAATTTTTAGATTTCAATACCCAAGAACACCATAAAGTGCTATTTCTATTAGTAACTCCTCTTCCTGAAAAATGACGTGCAGGTGCAGAAACAAACTCAACTCCCTTATAATTTACACTTTCCCACCAATCAAATTCTGTAATTTTTTCTTCAGCAACACCCCACGAAGTTAAATGAGCTTTAATTCCTAAAGGAACATAAAACTTAGCTACTTTATCTTTTAGTTTTACAATTGAACTATAGTCTAAATGATCATAATGATCGTGTGAAATTAGCACCACATCAATGCTTGGTAAAGAATCTATTGAAATAGGTAATTCCTTCTGAAATCTTTTTGAACCCAACATTGGATGTGGCGCAGGAACATCCCCTAACATTGGATCTATAAAAATATTCATCCCTTCTAATTCAACAAAAGCAGCAGAATGACCAAACCATGTAATTCTTGGCTCCATTGGTGCATTTTCAAAATACCTTTTTGTAAGTTTTATAATAGGTAATTCTTTAGTAGGCACTTTATTATTTCCATTGGTGAAAAACTGCGGAATGGTACTCCATTTAAAACCTGTGTTTTGTAATGTTTTTTCAGCATTTTTAAAGGCGCCATTTAAAAAGTTTGGAGATTTTCTAATTCGTTCTAAACTCAAGTCTTTTGAGCCTGATCCAAACTGAGGACTTACGTTTATAAAGGTAACACCAACCAATGTTATTACCCCAACAACTGATAATATTCCTATCATAATTTTCTTTAGTAGCTTTATTATTATTTTAATCATTATTTTTTTGCGATTTTATTAATGTTCCTGTTATCAATAATTTTCTGGTGAAAGTGTTGCTGAAGAAACTCCCATACTATGAAAACAGGCATGAAAACCATTTAAATTTTCTTTAATTGAAGTAAAATCTAGAAAGTCTGAATGAATTATTTCTTTTAACTTTGGGTTAGAAATTCCAACGGGCGTTCTACCTATTGAAAGAATTTCGGAAATGGAATTATCTCTTAAACATTCCAATAAAACTCCTTTTCCAACCATTCCTGAAGCGCCTGTAATTAAAACTTTCATAATTTATAGTGTTATTTAACTTCTTGCATTTGACGAATTTGCTTTAATACCATTTTTTTAGGCATAAAAGGAATTGCAGCCATCATTAGTTTTTGCATTGTTTTTAAACCAGAAATCACATCTATTTTTCCTTTTAACATTCCGTTGTATCCATCTAAAGCAACAGAATGAGCTGTAGCTGCTTCCTTAAACATTTCAGTTTTATCCATTCCAGATATTGCTCCAAATTCACTTTTAGTAGCTCCAGGCATTAAGTTAGTTACCGTAATATTAGTGCCGGACAATTCTTCAGAAAGCGCATTGCTAAAAAATGTAACATATGCTTTTGTAGCAAAGTAAACTGCTTGTAAAGGTCCGGGCATAAAACTAGCTGTAGAAGATGTATTTAAAATTTTACCTCTATTGCGTTTTACAAATTCTGGTAAAAATAAATGTGTTAAAGCGGTTAATGAAGTAACATTTAAGTTAATCATAGAAATTTGTCTTGCTAAATCTAATTCATAAAATTTACCTAAAGCTCCAAAACCCGCATTGTTCATCAAATAGTCAATTTCAATTCCACGCTGTTTTACCTCATTGTAAATTTGTTGTGGTGCATTTAAATCGCTTAAATCTTTAGCAATTACAACAACATTCACTTGGTATTTTTGCTCTAATTCTTTTTTAAGTTCATTTAATTTAATTTCGCTACGTGCAATAATTATTAAATTTCCTCCTTTAGAAGCGTGAATTGTAGCCAATTCTTTTCCAATTCCTGTACTTGCTCCTGTAATTAAAGCTGTTTTAGTATTCATAATTTAATATTTTTTTATGTGACTTTTTGTTGTTTTTGATTGATTAACCACTCAATTATAAAATCAAATTTTTTTAAGGTCTTAAGCTGTTTGAAAATACTTCCCAAGCTTGTTCTATAAATAATTGATCATTTCTTTTATCAGGAAATTGAGTTAAATACGAAACCATTGAAGTTATTAAACCAAACATTGAACCCATTATAAAATAGGCGTCCATATTTTTAATAAGTTCTTTATCAACATATTCTTGAATTAAATTATGGAATAACTCATACTTAGCAATAATTTCAGGATGTGTTTTTACACGTTCAGCACAACTTGTATTATCTACTTGTAATAAAAATTTGAATTTCAAATCATTATCTATTGCCCAATTCCAAGAGTTAGACCAAATTAATCGTAATTTTCCAAGGTCTGAATGAATTTTATCAAGATCACTCATTATAGAAGAAGTATACTCTTTTTTTATGGAAACATACAATTCATCAATTAAATCATCTTTGGTTTTAAAGTAATGAAAAAGTATTCCAGCGCTAACTCCTGCTTCTTTTGAAATAGCTGAAGTAGGTGTAGCGTGCAAACCTCTTTCTACAAAAAGCTTGGTGGCTGCTTCTAATAACAATTCTCTTTTATCCATTTTTAAGTGACTAATCACTCAACAAAAGTAATATAAATTTTTTATTTACAAACAAAAAAGATGAAATTATTAATTCTCTATTTTGGTGTATTGAATATTTCGTTCTTTTAAATAGGTAAAAATGAAATTAAAACAAGCTTCATGTTTTCCAACCAATTCCGGTGGAAACACACCTTTTTCTTCAAAAAGATTATTTAATATTAAATGAACAGCTGCGGTTGCAGTATAACCTGTTGTTCTGGCCATTGATGAGGTATTGGTTTTGGCGCAGAATTCATCGTGTAAATTGTAAACTATGGTTTTTTGCTTACCATTTTTTTCATTTCCTTTTAAAGTAATTCTCATTACTGTTAATTCTTCTTCAGCCTCTTCTAATTTCCACTCATTAAATAAAATAGCAGATGAAATTTCTAATGGAATTACTTTTTTGCCTTTTACTTTTATTTCTTCTGTATTAAAAAATCCACTGGCTTTTAACACCTTAATATATTCCACATGCCCTGGATAACGCAATGTTTTTTCCTTCATATTTAAAATATGTGGCATTGTATAAATAATAGAACGAAGTCCATCTGAGTTAAAAGCCTCTAAAGTTCCAACGTTGTCAAATTCTACAAATTCGCAATCAGAAAGCGCTTCTTTAACCACTAAATTACCATTTTCAATATAACGTGCAGGTCGTGTATATTCCTCAATTACATCAATTGGAGAAAAGGGAGCTTTATAATTAAATGGCCACTTTTTTACTTTAGGTAAACCTCCAACTAAGCATTCAAAATCGGTTAATTTTAGCTTTTCATTATAATATCCTAAAATAATATTTCCAACTCCCGGCGCAACACCACAATCTACAATTGCCGTTACATTATTTTTTTTTGCAAGATCAGATAATTCCAAGGCATTTTCAGAAAAAAACGAGATATCTACCACATTTTTCCCTGTTTCAATAATAGTTTTCAAAGTTGCATATCCTAAAAATCCCGGAACAGCACAAACTACTAAATCAAATGATTTAATTGTTTTTTGAAGTTCTTTACTATTGGCAAAGTCAAGGATTATTGTATTTAAAGCATCGCACTTTTTTAATACTTTATACAACGTTTTTTTATTAAAATCTGCTATGGAAACATCATGATTTTTAGATAAATCAATTGCCATTGCACTACCAACCATTCCTGCGCCTAAAACAATTATTTTGCTCATAAAAAAATATTAAAATTGAAAAATCACAATTAAATTTAAGAAGTTAAGTAACTAAAATTACAATTTATTTTGACATAATAATTAATTATTAGCTAATTAAATAGTTAACTAGAAAAAGTTATTTAAAAATAACCAATGCACGCAACTTTTAATACAAAATATCAAAAGAAAATTCAAGTAAAATAAAGCATCTAAATAATCAAAAAAACATCATTAAAAATAACAATTACAATATGTTATTGAATAGCAACAGTGTAGTGTTTTCCTTGCCACGTGTTTTTTTCAATTAGAATTTTATCAATTTTAGCAACTACTTCAAAGTTTTTTAAGTTGTTCCATTTTGGAGCAATTAAAAGATTATGTGGCGTTTCGCTAATAAAACGTTCAATAATAATATCTGGTCTTAAATTCCCAACAAAATCTGTAATAAAATCAATATAATTTTCGGAAGAAAACAAACTAAAATTTTCAGGATTCCTTTTGTATTGAACAGCCATTACCGAATTTTTTACAATTTGTAAATGATGCATTTTCAATGTATCAATAGGTAATTTTGAAACTTCCTTTGCATGATTTAGTAAATCCTTTTTATCTTCTCCTGGCAATCCTAAAATAATATGTGCACCCAAATGAAATCCTTTGTTTTTACATTTTTCAAAAGTTGCTTTGGTTTCTTCAAAAGTATGACACCTGTTCACTGCTAACAATGTTTTTTCATTGGTACTTTCAACACCAAACTCTAACGAAATAAAGTGTTTTTTAGACAACATCGAAAAATAAGCAATCAATTCATCCGAAATACAATCAGGCCTGGTTCCAATTACTAAACCAATAACTCCAGGTACATTTAATGCTTCTTCGTACATTTTTTTAAGCGAATCAATATCAGCATATGTATTTGTATATGCTTGAAAATAAGCTAAATAATGAATTGCTTTGTATTTTTTTCCGAAAAAAGCAATACCTTGTTCTAACTGTTCTTTTATGCTTTTAGTTGGCTCGCAATAATCCGGATTAAACGTGTTATTATTGCAATAGGTGCAGCCGCCATATCCTTTTGAACCATCTCTATTTGGGCAAGAAAAACCGATATCTAATGATATTTTTTGAACACGTTCTCCAAACGTTGCCCTTATAAATGAAGAATAATCTAAATAGCGTTTTCCTGTAAATTGCATGGCGCAAAATTATTAAAACTAATTGGATTGCGTTATTTTTACCGTTGAAATTATGAAAGACGATACTCAAAATATTAAAAAAACTTTATTAGTAGCTTGTGTTGATTTTGTTCAAAAAAAGGAAACTGTAATTTTAGAAACAATTGCTTCTAACAAAAACGATTTATTTTCTGAAACCAAAAGTTCTGCCGGAGATAAACATGAAACTGGCCGAGCCATGCTGCAATTAGAAATGGAAAAAGCCAGTCAACAATTAGCAATTGTAAACCAAATGAAAGAAACCTTGCAACGTTTAACTATTGAATATTCTTCTAAAAACGTGAGGCTTGGTAGTTTGGTAAAAACTACAAAAGGAACTTATTTTTTAGCAGTAAGTGTTGGACAAGTACTTATTGATAAAGAGACTTATTTTGTTGTTTCAACAGAATCACCTATTGGAAAACAATTGTTGGGTAAAAAAATAGGTGAAGTTATTACTTTTAATGAAGCTCAAATTTTAAAAATCGCATAAAAAAAACCGCTCAAATGAGCGGTTTTTAAAAATAATTTAATTAAAAATTACTCTTTCACTTTTGTTTTATTTGGTAAATCTTTATAACCCATATTGTATAAAGTAAATCCAAATATATCAGCATATTGCTCAATAGTTTTTGAAACTGGTGTTCCGGCTCCGTGTCCGGCATTGGTTTCAATTCTTATTAAAGTTGGATTACTGCCCGTATGTTTTGCTTGTAATTCCGCAGCAAATTTAAATGAGTGTGCAGGCACAACTCTATCATCGTGATCACCTGTTGTTACTAACGTAGCTGGATAATTAACCCCTTCTTTCACGTTTTGAACTGGTGAATAAGCGAGTAAATAATCAAACATTTCTTTAGAATCATCTGCAGTTCCATAGTCGTAACCCCAGCCAGCTCCAGCAGTAAATGTGTGGTAACGCAACATATCTAAAACTCCAACTGCCGGTAATGCAACTTTCATTAAATCTGGTCTTTGAAGCATTGTTGCGCCAACTAATAAACCACCGTTAGAGCCACCACTAATTGCTAAATAATCCGCAGAAGTATATTTGTTAGCTTTTAAATATTCAGCCGCAGCAATAAAATCATCAAATACATTTTGCTTTTGCATTTTGGTACCAGCATTGTGCCACGCTTTACCATATTCACCTCCACCACGTAAATTTGGAACGGCATAAATACCACCTTGTTCCATCCAAACCGCATTTGTAATGCTAAAACTTGGTGTTAAACTAATATTAAATCCTCCATAACCATATAAAATTGTTGGGTTTTTACCATTTAAAACTGTTCCTTTTTTATACGATATAATCATCGGTATTTTTGTACCATCTTTTGAAGCATAAAATACCTGATGTGATTCATAATTATCTGAATTAAAATCAATTGCAGGTTTTTTATACAACTCAGATGTTCCAGAAACTGTATTAAATGAATAAATAGAACTTGGTGTTATGTAGTTTGAAAATGAATAATAAATAGTTTTGTCATCTTTTTTACCACTAAATCCACCTGCAGATCCAACTCCTGGCAATTCAATTTCACGAATTAATTTTCCAGTATAATCGTATTGTTTTACTTGTGAAACAGCATCTACCATATAATTTGTAAAAATAAAGCCGTTTGCCGTAGATGGTGCCAATACATTGTTGGTTTCAGCAATTACATCAACCCAATTTTCTGGTGTTGGTTTAGATGCCTCAACTTTTACAATTCTTTTATTTGGCGCATTTAAATTAGTGCCTAATAATAGTGTTTCACCAATATTATCCAACACAAACGTGTCATTTTCAAAATTATTTACAACGGTTACAATTTTACTATTTTCTTTAGATAAATCTTTAATATATAATTCATTACCAGAAGTAGATTCAGAAGCTGAAATCACTAAGTATTTTCCATCTTCGGTAACAGAACCATTTATATATCTTCTTTTTACTTTGTCTCCAAAAATAATTGGATCATTTTTTTGAGCGGTTCCCAACTTATGATAAAACAATCTATGTTGATCCGTTTTTGCGGAAAGTTCACTTCCTTTTGGTTTTTCATAACTAGAATAAAAAATTCCTTCATCACCTTTCCAAGCCATCCCGCTGAATTTTACATCAATAATAGTATCTTCTAAAATTTGTTTTGAAACGGCATCCATAAGTATAATTTTACGCCAGTCACTTCCACCTTCAGAAATTGCATAAGCCAACTTACTTCCATCTTTAGAAAAAGACAAACCACCTAAAGAAGTTGTTCCATCTTTTGAAAATGTATTAGGATCTAAAAAAATTACTGGTTCTTCTTTATCTTTAAATCTGTACAATACATATTGGTTTTGTAATCCGTTATTTTTATAAAAATACGTGTAGTCACCTTCTTTAAATGGTGCTCCTATTTTTTCATAATTCCAAAGTTTTTCTAATCTTAATTTTAATTCTTCTCTGTAAGGGATTTTAGATAAATAGTTAAATGTGACTTCATTTTGAGCGGTAACCCAATTTTTTGTTTCTTCAGACATGTCATCTTCTAACCATCGATACGGATCTTTAACCATGGTTCCGAAATAATTAGTAATAGTGTCTACTTTTTTTGTTAAAGGATAGTTCAATTTTTCAGGAGTTTTTTGAGATGAATCGTTTTTACAAGAAATAAAAAACGTTCCAATCATTGCAATTAATATTAAATTTTTCATTTTAGAAATTATTTTGAATAACAAATTTAATGAAAAAAGGCGTAGTTAATTAACTACGCCTTTTTAATACTAATTTTTTAAATACTAAAAGAGTGTTTTAAACTTTCTCCAATTCACATAAATTAATGTCACGTTTAATATAGCTACTAAAGCCGCCGGTCCAATTGTTGAAATGTCATATTTTAAATGAAAAAACACAATATTTATTGAAATTGGAACCAACCAAACCAATGCCAATCCAGTCCATTTATTTATAAATAACAATATTCCAGGAATAATTTCAGAAATAGCAATTAAAGGCATTAAATAACCAGTTTGTACTAATGCATACATAAAACTACCTTCTGGAGGCGCTTCCATTGGAATAAAGCCAAAAAATTTATTTAATCCAAAAACCAATAGGATGATTGATAACACAACCCTAAGAACTTTTTGTAAATTTGAATTCATAATTTAATGTTTTAGTTAATATTCAGTTAAATTGGACGTTAATGTACAATTAAAATTACAGATGTAACTTAAGTTACTATATAATTGTAAGTTTATGTGTCACTTTGCCGTCAAATAACGTAGCTGTTAAAAGCTGATTTATTAATATTAAAAAAATAAGTATGACTGAAATGTTAACAAAGGAAACTTTTTTAGAAAAAGTTTTCAATTTCGAAAAAAATAAAGAATGGAAATTTGAAGGTGATTTACCTTGTCTTATAGATTTTTATGCAGATTGGTGTGGACCATGTAAAATGATTGCTCCAGTTTTAGAAGAATTAAGTGACGATTATAAAGGAAAAATAAATATTTATAAAATTGATACAGAAGTAGAGCAAGAATTAGCTGCTGCTTTTGGAATTAGAAGTATTCCATCTATGTTATTTTGCCCAAAAGAGGGAGAACCGCAAATGGCGCAAGGAGCTTTACCTAAACATCAGTTAGAAGAAATTATAAAAGATGTTTTAAAGGTTGAAAAATAAACTCCAATAAACCCCAAAAAGAAAGCCGCAAATTTGCGGCTTTTATTTTTTTAATAAAATAGATCTAAAACTATACTAAACCATTTGCAATTAAATATTCACCAATTTGAATAGTATTAGTTGCAGCTCCTTTACGCAAGTTATCAGATACAATCCACATATTTAAGGAATTTGGTAACGATTCGTCTCTTCTAATACGTCCAACAAAAACTTCATCTTTATTGTTCGCATACATTGGCATTGGATAGGTATTTGTATCTAAATTATCTTGCACAATAACTCCAGGTGTTGCAGCTAATAATTTACGAACATCTGCTAAATCAAAATCATTTTCAAACTGTACATTTACCGCTTCAGAATGTCCACCAGAAGTTGGAATTCGCACTGCAGTTGCAGTAACTGAGAAAGATTGATCGTTTAAAATTTTCTTTGGTTCTTTCACTAATTTCATTTCTTCTTTAGTATATCCATTCTCTAAAAACACATCACACTGTGGAATTGCATTTCTATGAATTGGATAATGATATGCCATTTCTCCTTTAATTCCTTTCTCTTCGTTTTCTAATTGTTGAACAGCTTTTACACCAGTTCCTGAAACAGATTGGTAGGTAGAAATTACCACACGTTTCATTTTATATTTTTTATGAAGTGGAGCCAAAGCCATTACTAACTGAATAGTTGAACAGTTTGGGTTTGCAATAATTTTATCTTCTTTTGTTAATTCGCTTCCATTAATTTCTGGAACTATTAATTTTTTTGAAGGATCCATTCTCCAAGCAGAAGAATTGTCAACAACTGTACAACCAACTTCAGCAAATTTTGGAGCCCATAATTCAGAAGTTGTTCCACCTGCAGAAAACAATGCAATGTCTGGTTTTGCATCCACAGCATCTTGCATTCCAATAATAGTATATTTTTTACCCTTATATTCTAATTGTTTGCCAACAGAGCGCTCTGAAGCAACTAATAATAATTCTGTAATTGGAAAATTACGTTCCGCTAATACTTGTAACATTACATTACCTACCATTCCGGTAGCGCCTACAACAGCTACTTTCATCTTTATGAATTTAAATTTTAATACTACGCAAATTTTATAAAAAAAGGTGACAAACCATCATTAATAAATAAAAATTAACAAATAAATAAATTTTTGTTAAAAAAAAGTATTATGATTCTGAAAACTAATAGTTATTATAAAATACGTAATTTTGCAAAAAATCAAAAAAAAGAATGACTACTACAGGAAAAATTGAATTAATGGCTCCTGCCGGAAATTTTGAATCTTTACAAGCTGCTTTAGATAATGGCGCAGATTCAATATATTTTGGTGTTGAGCAACTAAATATGCGGGCAAGAGCATCTATTAATTTTACATTGGACGATTTAAAAGAAATTTCAGAAAGATGTAAAGCTAAAAATGTTAGAACATATTTAACATTAAACACTATTATTTACGATCACGATTTAAGTATTGTTAAAACACTATTACAAAAAGCAAAAGATGCAGATATTACAGCAGTAATTGCCATGGATCAGGCTGTTATTGCATCGGCAAGAGCTATTGGAATGGAAGTACATATTTCTACTCAAATTAATATTACAAATATAGAAACCGCAAGATTTTACGCCATGTTTGCAGATACTATGGTGTTAAGTAGAGAGTTAAGTTTGCGTCAGGTTAAAAAAATAACTGAACAAATTGCCAAAGAAAACATTTGTGGTCCATCAGGAAATTTATTAGAAATTGAGATTTTTGGACATGGAGCATTATGTATGGCTGTTTCTGGAAAATGTTATATGAGTTTACATTCTTCAAATTCTTCAGCAAACAGAGGTGCTTGCAAGCAAAATTGTAGAAAAAAATACACTGTTATTGATCAGGAAACTGGTTTTGAAATGGAATTGGATAATGAGTATATTATGTCGCCAAAAGATTTATGTACCATCGATTTTTTAGATCAAATATTAGATGCTGGCGTAAAAGTATTGAAAATTGAAGGCCGAGGAAGAGCTCCAGAATATGTAGCAAATGTTATTAAATGTTATCGTGATGCTATTGATAGTATTGAAGCAGGAACTTACAACAAAGAAAAAGTAATTTCTTGGATGTTAGAGCTAGAAAAAGTATATAATCGTGGTTTTTGGAGTGGCTATTATTTAGGTCAAAAATTAGGCGAATGGAGTAATGGTTCTGGAAGCCATGCTACACAAAAGAAAGTGTATGTTGGTAAAGGAATGCACTTTTTCCCAAAAGCAAATATTGGCGAATTTAAAATTGAAGCCTACGATATAAATG
The DNA here is from genome assembly GCF_016342705.1 of Lutibacter sp. Taxonomy (GTDB): domain Bacteria; phylum Bacteroidota; class Bacteroidia; order Flavobacteriales; family Flavobacteriaceae; genus Lutibacter. Next base: position 215,585 of record NZ_JAEINV010000005.1, read on the forward strand.
TTGGAGATACTATTTTAATAACCGGTCCAACAACGGGTGCCAAGGAAATGCAAATAGGCCAAATGTTTGTAAATGATGTTGAAGGAAGTAGCGCTCAAAAAGGTGATTCTTGTACTATTCCTTTAAATTTTAGAATTAGACCTTCCGATAAACTATATAAAATAGTTGAAAACAAAGTAGAAGCTTAAATGGTAATTATAACGTTGCAAAGAGCCAAATGTATTGGCTGTAATTACTGTGTAGAATTGGCTCCAGCTCAGTTTCAAATGTCTAAAAAAGATGGCAAATCGGTGTTGCTTCATTCTAAAGAAAAAAAGGGATTTTTTACTATAAAATCACAGGATGAAACCATTTTTAACGACAGCATAAAAGCTAAAGAAGCTTGTCCGGTAAAAATTATTGATGTAAAACAAACATAAATTCCAGTTTTTATCGTTTTACAGTTCGTAATTTTAATTATATCTTTACAAATTAGTGAAGATAGTATAATTGTATTTTTCAATTTACTTAACCGTTTAAAATTTAAACATATATGAGCTGTAATAGTTGCTCTTCAGATATAAATAGTGTGCCCAAAGGGTGTAAAAGTAATGGAAGTTGTGGCACAGGAGACTGTGAAAAGCTTTCTGTGTTCGATTGGTTGGCTAATATGGCATTGCCTGCGGGTCAGGAACCAATGAATATTGTTGAGGTTCGTTTTAAAAACGGGCGAAAACATTTTTTTAGAAACACCGATAAATTACAAATTTCAATTGGCGATGTTGTTGCTGTTGAAGGAAACCCTGGTCACGATATTGGAACTGTTTCTTTAGTAGGTGAACTTATTAAAGTTCAAATGAAGCGAAAAGGAATAGCCGTTGATAGCGAAGAAGTTAAAAAAATATACCGAAAAGCTACTCAAAAAGATATTGATATTTGGAATGCTGCTCGTGATAAAGAATACGATACACAATATAAAGGGCGTGAAATTTTAGGTAAATTAGGACTTAAAATGAAACTGTCAGATGTGGAATATCAAGGTGATGGAAACAAAGCTACTTTTTATTATACAGCTGATGACCGAGTTGATTTCAGACAATTAATTAGAGATTTTGCCAGCACTTTTAATATTCGTATTGAAATGAAACAAGTTGGTTTACGTCAAGAAGCTGCCCGTTTAGGTGGCGTTGGTTCTTGTGGTAGAGAATTATGTTGTTCTACTTGGTTAACCGATTTACGAAAAGTGAATACTACAGCTGCTCGCTACCAACAATTATCACTAAATCCACAAAAATTAGCGGGTCAATGTGGTAAATTAAAGTGTTGTTTAAATTATGAATTAGACACCTACGTTGACGCTTTAAAAGAATTTCCAAAACAAGATACCGTTTTAAAAACCGAAAAAGGTGAAGCCGTTTTTGTGAAAATGGACATTTTTAAAGGATTACTTTGGTATACCTATAAAGAAAATAGAGCAAAGTGGTATAAACTTACGTTGGAACAAGTTCAGGAAATAATTTCTGCTAATAAAAATCGCGAAGTGGTAGCCTCTTTAGAAGAATATGAATCTGAAATTATTGAAGCTCCAAAAGCTGAATATGAAGATGTTGTTGGGCAAGATAGCTTAACAAGATTTGATGCTCCTAAAAATAGAAAAAAACGTAAAAACAAAAACAAAAGACCACAAAACGCTGACCCAAATCAACCAATTAAGGCAACTAAAAATCAGAGGCAACAACCTCAAAAACAACAAAGTCAAGGTCAACAAGCGAGGGTAAAGCAAAAACCTAATTTTAATAAAAAACCTGCCAATCAAGTAGCCGAAAATAAAAATTCAGAGGGTGTTAATACCCCAAAAACGAATCCGAAAAAACAGCCTATTCGTAAAAAGGTAACTACACCTCAGCCTCAAAAGGCACAACAAAATATTGAGAATAAAGCGGTAAATACTCCAATTCCGATAGGTAATAAACCTAAAAACAAGAATAGAAATAAAAAAAGAAGACCTCCTAAAAAAGACTCTAATAATACAGAAAATGCATAAACAAGCACTATTTTTTTTATGTGGCTTATTGTTTTTGTCTTGTGGTGAAAACAAATTATACGATCAATTTCAATCTGTAGAAAATTTAGAGTGGTCTGCTGAAACCAATTTTGAATTTATTGTTAGTAATACCGATACTATTTCAAAAAGAAATGTGTTTATAAATATTAGAAATAATAAAAATTACGAATTCAGTTCGTTATTCTTAATTGCAAAAATAGAATTCCCAAGCGGTTATAAATTGGTAGATACGTTGGAATATGAAATGACAAATGCACAAGGAAAATTTTTAGGACAAGGTTTCTCTGATGTAAAAGAGAATAAATTATTTTTAAGGGAAAATGTAGTGTTATCCGAAAAAGGAGATTACAAATTTTTAATTCAACAAGCAACAAGAAGTATTAACGATATAGATGGTAAAAATCCTTTAAAAGGTATTACCGATGTAGGTTTAAGCATAGAAAAAGTTAAATAATGGCAAAAAAAAATACAGCTGCACCAAATTTTTCTAAATATATAAAGTGGTTTTGGATGACCATTTTATCAGGAACAATTGCATTAATAATATTGTTTTTATTAGCGTCTTGGGGAGTTTTTGGACCGCTTCCAACTTTTGAAGAATTAGAAAATCCAGAAAATAACTTAGCTACTGAGGTTATTTCAATTGATGGAAAAACCTTAGGGAAATATGCATTTGAAAATAGAACTCCTATTAAATTTAAAGATTTAAATCAGAACATTGTAAATGCACTAATTGCAACTGAAGATGAACGTTTTTACGAACACTCAGGGATTGATGTAAGAGCAACGGTTAGAGCCGCTGTATTAATGGGGAAAGATGGTGGAGGAAGCACCATAACGCAACAATTAGCAAAGTTACTGTTTCATGGCGAAGGTTCTAAAAGTTTACCTGAACGTATTCTTCAAAAATTTAAAGAGTATGTAATTGCTGTTAAATTAGAGCGCCAATACACCAAACAAGAAATTTTAACAATGTACTTAAACAAGTACGACTTTTTAAATTTAGCGGTTGGTATTCGTTCTGCATCACGTATTTATTTTGGAAAAGAACCCATTGAATTATCTGTAAAGGAATCTGCAATGTTAGTGGGAATGCTTAAAAATGCCTCTTTTTATAATCCTTTAAGATTTGAAGAAAGAGTAAAAAACAGAAGAAATACTGTTTTAGGGCAAATGTATAAAAACGATTTTATCACCAAAGTTGAAAGAGATTCATTACAAAGCACGCCTCTTAATTTAAATGTAAACCGAGAAAGTCATAGTGATGGCTATGCAACATATTTTAGAGAATATTTGCGTGATTTTATGAAAACTTGGATTAAAGAGCATCCAAAGCCTGATGGAACAGAATATAACTTGCACAGAGATGGTTTAAAAATTTATGTAACGATAGATTCCCGTATGCAAAAATATGCTGAAGAAGCAATGGCTGAACATATGGCAAATTTGCAACGTGTTTTTAATAAAGAGCAAAAGAAAAATAAAAATGCCCCTTTTTATGATTTAGACGATACTCAAATTGAATCAACAATTTTGCAAGCTATGAAACGTTCAAATCGCTGGATTAGAATGAGTGCAAATGGTGCTTCAGATGAAGAAATTTTAAAATCTTTTGATGAAAAAACAGATATGCGAGTTTTTAATTGGAAAGGCGAATTAGACACCATAATGTCTCCAAAAGATTCCATTTTTTATTACAAGCAAATATTAAGATCTGGTTTGTTTTCTGTTGAACCACAAACAGGTCATGTAAAAGCCTGGGTTGGAGGCATCAATTACAAACATTTTCAATTTGATGCCGTTAAACAACAAAAACGTCAAGTTGGTTCAACATTTAAACCATTTGTATATGCAACTGCAATAAATCAGTTAAACTTATCACCTTGTCAAAAATTTCCTAACATTCCATATACTATTTTAAAAGAAAAATATGAAATGCCTGAAGATTGGACTCCGAAAAATGCAGACAATAAATACGGTGGGGAATTAACCTTAAAACAAGCATTAGCTGGTTCTGTAAACGTTATTACCGCTAAGTTAATTGATATGGTAAACCCTAAAAATGTGGTAATATTGGCTAAAAGTGCAGGGATAGAAAGTGAAATTCCTGAAGTTCCATCAATTGCATTGGGATCCGTAGATTTATCATTATTTGAAATGGTTGGAGCGTATTCAACTTTTGCAAATAAAGGTTTACGCATTGAGCCTATGATGATTTTAAAAATTGAAGACAAAAACGGAACTGTTTTAGAGCAATTTATTCCAAATTCTAAAGAAGTTTTAAGTGAGGAATCTGCCTATGTTATTACCAATTTGTTAGAAGGTGTGACCGAAGGAGGTTCAGGTATTCGTTTAAGAACTAGCGGAGGTTATTATCCAGATAATGTTGTTACAGGTTATCCTTATAAATTTACAAATGCCATTGCCGGTAAAACAGGAACCACTCAAAATCAATCAGATGGTTGGTTTATGGGAATTGTTCCAAATTTAGCTACAGGTGTTTGGGTTGGTGGTGAAGATAGAGCAACACATTTTAGAGGAATTACTTTCGGACAAGGAGCTACAATGGCTTTACCTATTTGGGCTTTATATTACAGAAAAATGTATGCCGATCCAACTTTAAATGTTAGTAAAGAAGCTTTTGAAAGACCCGAAAACTTAACTATTAATATTGATTGTTCTAAGGAAAGTCTTGATAAAGAAAATTTATTAAATTCTTCGGAAGAAGTACCAGAATTTTAATGTAAATGAGTATTATACCTTTTTGGAAACCAACTAAAGAAACTATTGAACAAAGCAACATTTACAAAATGATGCAAAAACAAGGTTTTGAAAATTATCAAGACTTTTGGAAATGGTCAGTAACAAACAAAGAGGATTTTTGGAAAGAAACTGTTCTAAATTTAAACATACAATTAGCTCAAAAATATACGTCAATAGTTGATACTTCAAAAGGTGTAGAAAATGCCGAATGGTTAAAAAATGCCAAATTAAATATTGTTGATTCTTGTTTTCAAAATAATGAGGAAGCAATTGCAGTCATTTTTCAGAAAGAAGGAAAAGAACTTCAAAAAGTAAGTCAAAAACAACTACTTGAACTTGTTAATAAAATAGCCAATAGTTTAATTGATTTAGGTTTAAAAGAAGGCGATAGCATTGCCATTGATATGCCCATGACATTAGAAGCTGTTGCAGTTTATTTGGCTGGAATTAAAGCCGGAATGCCCATTGTAACTATTGCTGATAGTTTTACACCCAATGAAATTGAAATTAGATTAAAAATAACCCAACCAAAAGTTATTTTTACACAAGATGTAAATAAAAGAGCGGGAAAAGAAATTCCACTTTACGCTAAAGTTATAGAAGCAAATGCTCCAAAAGCAATTGTTTTAAAATCTTCAAAAGAAAATATTCTACTAAGAAAAGATGATGTTTTTTGGGAAGCATTTTTAAGTTCAAAAACAAAATTTAAAACAGTTATTCAAAACCCAGAAGATATAATTACCATCCTTTTTTCATCTGGAACAACTGGTGAACCAAAAGCAATTCCTTGGACGCATACAACTCCAATAAAAGGCGCAAGCGATGGCTATTATCACCAAGATATTCATAAAAACGATGTGGTGTGTTGGCCTACAAATTTAGGTTGGATGATGGGACCTTGGCTTGTATTTGCTTCATTAATAAACAAAGCAACTATTGCTTTGTATTATGATATGCCAACTGGAGACGGTTTTGGTGAATTTATTGAAAATGCAAAAGTTACCATGTTGGGCGTTATTCCAAGCTTTGTGAAGTACTGGAAAACTTCAAAAAATATGGAAAAATATAACTGGAATTCTATAAAGTGTTTTAGTTCAACTGGTGAAGTTTCTAATGCCGAAGAAATGATTTATCTAATGCAATTAGCAAATAACAAACCAGTTATTGAATATTGTGGAGGTACTGAAATTGGTGGTGGTTATGTTACAAGTACTGTTGTTCAGCCAAATATTGCAAGTACATTTTCTACCCAAGCATTGGGTGGAGAATTTGTTTTGTTAAATGATGATCACAATAAATGTTCAAAAGGAGAGTTATTTTTAATTCCACCAATTATGGGATTGTCTAATACACTTTTAAACAGAGATCATTTTAATGTGTATTACAAAAACACGCCTGCTTTTGAAGGTAAGTTATTAAGAAGGCATGGTGATGAGTTGGAAGAATTAGAAAACGGGTATTACAAAGCGCAAGGAAGAGTTGATGACGCCATGAATTTAGGTGGTATAAAAGTAAGTTCTGTTCAAATTGAAGAAGTTTTAAATTCATTAGAGTTTATTAAAGAATCTGCGGCAATAGCAGTTTCCCCAGAAAATGGAGGGCCAAGTTTATTGGTTATTTTTTATATAGAAAACCCTTCACATTTAATAGAAAACGAACGTTTGTTTAAAGCTATTAACAGCATAAAAGAACAACTAAATCCACTTTTTAAAGTGCACGATTTAGTGAAAATTGAAGCCTTACCAAGAACGGCTTCAAATAAAATAATGAGACGAAATTTAAGAGATATATACGAAAGTAAATGAAAATAATATCATACAACGTAAACGGAATTAGAGCTGCATTAAAAAAAGGTTTTATAGAATGGTTACAAGCTTCAAATCCTGATGTAATTTGCATACAAGAAACAAAAGCACATAAAGATCAGTTGGATTTAAGCGTTTTTGAGGAAGCAGGTTATCCTTATCATTATTGGTTTTCTGCACAAAAAAAAGGGTATAGTAGCGTTGCTGTTTTATCTAAAATAAAACCAAATAACGTGGAATATGGAACCGGAATTAAATCTATGGATTTTGAAGGTAGAAATTTACGCTTAGATTTTGACGATCTTTCGGTAATGAGTTTGTATTTACCATCTGGAACAAATGATGATAGACTTGATTTTAAGCTAAACTATATGGCTGAATTTCAGGAATATGTAAATGAATTGACAAAAAAAATACCTAATATTGTTATCTCGGGTGATTATAATATTTGTCATACAGAAATTGATATCCATAATCCAAAACAAAACGCAAATACTTCAGGTTTTTTGCCTGTTGAACGCGAGTGGTTAGGGCAATTTATTGATAGTGGTTTTGTAGACTCTTTTCGTCATTTAAATAAAGAACCGCACAATTACAGTTGGTGGAGTTATAGAGCTAACGCCAGAAACAATAATAAAGGTTGGCGAATAGATTATCATATGGTTAGTGAGCCTTTAAAAACCCGAATAAAAAGAGCTTATATTTTGCCTGAAGCAAAACACTCTGATCATTGTCCAATAGTAGTAGAAATAGAATAAAAATATATATAAAGTAAAATATTATGTTAAAAAAAATAGCTTTTTTAGTGGTAATTACACTTTCAGTAACCTCTTGTGTTAGTAAAAAAGTGTATCAAGAATTGGAATCTAAATTTAATAATTTACGTTCTTCAAATTTAGAATTGTTAAAGGAAAAAGACGAGTTAGTTGCTTCAAAAAAAGTATTAGAAACATCTATACAAAGCCTTAAAGATGAATATGCTGCTTTAAAAAACAAAAAACTTATTTTAGAAAACGAATTATCATCGCTTCAAACAAAACATAAAAATTTAGAAGAATCATATGATGCTCTTTCAACACAAAGTTCAAAAAAATTAGCAGAACAAGCTCAGAAAAATCAAGAATTATTAGCAGAATTAGAAGTTAAAGAATTAAAATTAGCTGCAGAAAATAGCCGATTAGAAAAACTTCAAAAAGAATTAAAACAACGTTCTGAACAAATTGACGAATTGGAAAGTTTAATTAATGCAAAAGAAGCACAAATGCAGCAATTAAAAAATGCAATTTCTAACGCATTACATAATTTTGAAGGAAAAGGGCTGACAGTAGTACATAAAAATGGAAAAATTTATGTTTCTATGGAAAATAAATTATTGTTTAATTCTGGAAGTTGGGCCGTTGGTGTTGAAGGTAAAAAAGCGGTGGAGCAATTGGCAAATGTATTAGCCGAAAATAAAGATATAAATGTGTTAATTGAAGGACATACAGATGATGTTCCTTATACTGGTTCAACGGTTATTGATAACTGGGATTTATCTGTAAAACGTGCCACTGCAATTGTTAGAATTTTACAAAGCAAAAATGTAAATCCAACACAAATTACTGCGGCAGGAAGAAGTGAGTTTGTGCCAGTTGATACCAATAAAACAGCGGAAGGAAAAGCTAAAAATAGAAGAATTGAAATAATTTTGGCGCCAAATTTAGATCAAATTTCAAAACTTTTAAAAGAGGAATAAATGAAAAATTTAATAGTATTAATTCTAATTTTAGTTGCTAATATTGGATATACGCAAGATAAAACTGAAAATCAGGACTTAAAAAAACTAGAAGATTCTATTTTTCAAAATAAATTAGATTCTATTAAGTTTCAATTTCATAATGAAGTTAGTACAATAGATAGTTTATGGATTAATGAATTAATTAATTCGCCATTAAATGATACATTACGATATTCTTTAGATGAAGATGAAGTTTTTGTGCCTGAATTAAAAGAATTACCCACGGAACTATTAAAAAAACGCTTGGTTGAATTAGATAGTAAAACGCCTTTTAATGTTGAATATAATCCTCAATTAGAGCAAATAATTAAATCATATCTATTAAAAAGAAAACCAGCATTATCCATAATTATGGAAAGAGCACGGTTTTATTTTCCAATGTTTGAAGAGCATTTAGATAAATACAATATTCCGCTAGAATTAAAATATTTAGCAATTGTAGAGTCTGCCTTAAAACCAAATGCAAAATCTAGAGTTGGAGCAACCGGACTTTGGCAGTTTATGTACCAAACAGGCGTTTTATATAACTTAAATATTAGTTCTTATGTAGATGAACGTTCCGATCCAATTAGAGCCACAGAAGCAGCGTGTAAATACCTTTCAACATTATACAAAATTTATAATGATTGGGATTTAGCATTAGCAGCCTATAATTCGGGTCCTGGAAATGTAAATAAAGCAATTAGAAGAGCTGGTGGAAGTACTAATTTTTGGAATATCCGAAATTATTTACCTAGAGAAACAGCTAGTTATGTTCCAGCTTTTTACGCAACTATGTATATCTTTAAATATGCAAATGAACATAATATTGTAGCGCGTGAAAATACAATAACACGTTTTGAAACAGATACTATTCAAATAAAAAAGCATATTACATTTCAACAAATTAAAGAAACGTTAAATGTAGATCCTGAAATTTTAAAATTTTTAAATCCACAATACAAATTAGAAATTATACCATATGTAAAAGAGAAAAATTACGTATTAACATTACCCATAAAACATGTTGGTAATTTTGTAAGTAATGAAAATTTAATTTACGCATATGTAGATCTTCAAGAATCTAAACGAGAAAAAACCTTGCCTCAATATGTAGAAGTAAAAGATCAAGTTACCTATAAAGTGCGTAGAGGTGATTATTTAGGAAGAATTGCAAATAAATATAAAGTTTCCGTTACTAATTTAAAACGTTGGAATAATTTACGAAGCAACAATGTTAAAGTTGGGCAACGATTAAAAATTTACACAAATAATGTAAATGTAGTTTCCACAACTAAATCAAAGTCTTCAGCAACAAAAGAAACAACAAATGGGGATTACAAAACCTATATTGTAAAATCTGGAGACTCACTTTGGGCCATTGCACAAAAATATGCAAATGTTTCTGTTTCAAATATTAAAGATTGGAACAATATTTGGAGTGTTAAAAGTTTAAAACCGGGAACCAAATTGAAAATATTTAGCAAATGAAAAAAATAACATTATTTGTAGTTTTAATTTCCTTATTAATTGCTTGCAATCCAGCAAACGATAAAAAAGTATTAAAAGCAGCGAACGGAAGAATAAACAGTTTATTAGTAGTTATTAAAAATAGTGAATGGCAAGGCGATTTAGGAAATGAGTTGCGCAAAATTTTGGCAGAACCAGTATTAGCATTGCCGCAACCAGAATCTCAATTTGAAGTATCCCAAGTTCCGTTAGAAAGCTTTGGAAGTATGTTTAGAGCTACTAGAAACGTGTTAAGCATAAATTTAGGTGATGAAAACTCCTTTACTATTACCACTAATGTATATGCGGCACCTCAAAAAATAATTACAATTACAGGGAAAACAGACGAAGATTTAATTGAATTGATTAAAACCAACAGTAAAAAAATTGTATCAGAATTTAAAGCATCTGATTTAGTTACTGTTCAAAAAAATATTTTAAAGAAATATTGGGATCCAACCACTATAAAAACATTTAAAGAGCAAGGTTATTCTATTAAAATTCCAAGAAATTATAACTTAGTGGATGATACCGGAGATTTTCTTTGGTACAGATACCACATTAATGGAGCAAATAGCATGGAAATTATAACCTATTCTTATCCTATTGAAAATGAAGATGATGAAAATGGAAATACAATTGTTGCGCATAGAGATTCTATAGGTAAAAAATATATTCCAGGACAAGTTGAAGATTCGCACATGATTACTGAAGAAGCGTTTACACCACATATTTTTGAAGTAGAATTAGCTGGTAAAAAAGCATTTGAAACCAGAGGAAAATGGGAAGTGAAAGGCATGTATATGGCTGGCCCATTTTTAAGTTATTCAGTAATTGATAAGGCTAAAAATAGAGTTGTTGTTGTAGAAGGCTTAACCTATGCTCCATCAGTAAACAAAAGAGATTATATGTTTGAAATTGAAGCTATTTTAAAAACGTTAAAAATAAATTAGTTCTTAAAATTCAAATTTTAACTGCACATTTATAGGTTTTTCAGGGCTTTCTTTTGAATGAATGTTTAAGTTAGTGACTGAAATTCCTAATAACCGAACAGAGTTTAATACTTTATCTTGATATAATAATTCCTTTACAGTATCCAAAAGAATATTTTTATCTTTTATAAAATAGGGTAAGGTTTTACTACGCGTTTGGGTAGTAAAATCGCTGTATTTTATTTTTAGCGTTATAGTTTTACCAGAAACTTTAGATCGTATCAATCGTTGTTCTAATTCTTCAGAAATTCGCACTAATTTTTCTAACATATAAACTTCTGAAGTCAAATTTTTTAAAAACGTATGTTCAGCAGCAACTGATTTTCGTTTTTTGTTTGGCTTCACTTCACTTTGATAGTGCCCTCTTACTAATTGATAATAATGACTGCCCGAATTTTTAAAATGTTCTATTAAAAACTCTTCTGATTTTGATTTTAAATCAATTCCTTTAAAAATACCTAAATTGTACATTTTGGCTGTTGTAACTTTACCTATTCCATAAAACTTTTCAATAGGTAATTCTTCTAAAAAAACAATAATTTCTTCAGGTGGAATTGTTTTTTGTCCATTTGGTTTATTAATATCTGATGCTATTTTTGCAACAAATTTGCTACTTGAAATTCCTGCAGAAGCATTTAATCCTAACTCATCAAAAATACGTTTCCTAATTTCTTTGGCAATTAAACTAGCTGAGGGATTTCCCTTTTTATTTTCAGTAACATCTAAATAAGCTTCGTCTAAAGAAAGTGGTTCAACCAAATCTGTATATTCATGAAAAATGGCGCTTATTTTTTTTGAAATTTCTTTATATCTATCAAACCTTGGTTTTACAAATATTAAGTGTGGACATTTTTTTTTAGCTAAAATACCACTCATAGATGAGCGAACTCCAAATTTTCTAGCTTCATAACTTGCTGCAGAAACTACACCTCGTTCTCCACCTCCACCAACTGCAATTGGTTTTCCTTTTAATTCAGGATTGTCTAATTGTTCAACAGAGGCATAAAACGCATCCATATCAATATGAATTATTTTTCGATATGTAGTTGTTTGCTCCATTCAATAACAAATATAAAAAGAAAAGGGTTGCTAATTAGCAACCCTTTTCAACCTATTTAAACTTTATTTCTTATACAATTCCTAAATCTAACATAGAATCTGCAACTTTAATAAATCCAGCAATATTAGCTCCTTTTACGTAGTTAATATAACCATCTTGTTCAGTTCCATATTTTAAACAAGCTGTATGAATAGAGTGCATAATTTGATGTAATTTAGCATCAACTTCATCTTTAGTCCAACTCATTTTCATTGCGTTTTGGCTCATTTCTAAACCAGAAACTGCTACTCCACCAGCGTTTACTGCTTTACCAGGTCCGTATAAAATTTTAGCATTATGAAATACATCTACAGCTTCAGGTGTGCAACCCATATTAGAAACTTCTGCAACATATTTAACACCGTTTGCAACTAATTTTTTTGCGTCTTCGCCATCTAATTCGTTTTGAGTAGCGCAAGGCATTGCTATATCACATTTAACTCCCCAAGGTTTTTCACCTGGATAGAATTTTGCTTCTGGAAATTCTTGAACATATGGTGCAACAATATCATTATTTGAAGCTCTTAAAAGTAATAAATAATGAATTTTGTCAGCATCTAATCCTTTCTCATCATAAATATAACCATCAGGTCCAGAAATAGTTACAACTTTACCTCCTAATTCAGTAAGTTTTAGTGCAGAACCCCAAGTTACGTTTCCAAATCCTGAAAGTGAAATTGTTTTTCCTTCAAAAGTATCGTTTTTAGTTTCTAACATTTCTTTTGTGAAATATACGCCACCAAAACCTGTTGCTTCTGGTCTAATTAAGCTTCCTCCCCAATTTAAACCTTTACCTGTAAATACTCCTGAATTTTCTTGTTGTAGTTTTTTATACATTCCGTACATAAAACCAATTTCGCGTCCACCAGTTCCAATATCACCAGCAGGAACATCGGTATTTGGACCAATAACTCTCCATAATTCAAGCATAAAAGCTTGGCAAAAACGCATAATTTCATTATCTGATTTTCCTTTTGGATTAAAATCAGATCCACCTTTTCCACCACCCATTGGCAATGTAGTTAGTGCATTTTTAAAGATTTGTTCAAAACCTAAAAACTTTAAAATACTTAAGTTAACACTTGGGTGTAAACGAATTCCTCCTTTATATGGACCAATAGCATTATTAAATTGTACTCTGTGACCTAAATTAACTTGTACATTTCCGGCATCATCTACCCAAGAAATTCTAAATGTTAAAATACGATCTGGCTCCACTAGGCGTTCAATAATTTTTGCAGCCTCATATTGTGGATTTTCATTATATATAGTCTCAATAGACTCTAAAACTTCGTGCACAGCTTGCAAATATTCTTTTTCGCCTGGGTGCTTAGTTTCAAGATTAGTTAATATTTCTTTTACATTCATAATTATATTATTTATAGTTGGTTAAAAAATAAAATCGTACACAAAAGTACATATTTTTAATTCAATTTTGAGTAACTTTTATATTGTTATTTTTAGCATTTAATATTTATTTAACGATATTTTATTAATTTGAGATATTTTAACTGTTTTAAAGGCTGTTTTTTATGAATTACATATTTTTACATAAATCCATCCGGTGGCATTTCATCACTTAAATCGTCTAGTTTTGAAACATCTTCAACCGAAAAACCTTCTTTAAAAATGGCTGCTTTATTATTTTTTCCTTCAATAATAACTGTAAGTGGTTGTTTAAAACAGATGTGACGTAAAAACTCATCTTCATAAACAGCTTTTTGTTTATTTAAATACTCCACATCAAAAAATCCGTCATTTATAAATGGATTTATAGTTAAATATCCCACTTTAAATGATGTCAAATTCTGAAAGAAATGAGTTCCCTGACTTGGGTCAATTCTAAAATTATCTAAACCAGACTCTACTATAATTTTAGCAGCAGAAATTTGTGGCCATATCACTGGAATTCCTAACCAAGGATCACTAGACCCCCATCTTCCTGGACCAACTAAAATATAACGTTTGTCTTTTTCAACAAACATTTTATTAATTTTATCTACGGCTGTAGCAATTTGTCTGGTATTTGCTGAATTAAATGTCTCTGGTTTTACATATACAAAATCTGTAATGTGTTCATATTTACCATTTCCTAACGCCGATTCTGAGTAAATAATTGAATCATTCACATTAAAGTTGTCAGGTAATTTCCCTACATCATCATTGCTTTCTACAATTGGTCTAATTTGTAAAAAACTAAATTCTTTTCGTTTACCTTCTGGAACATCGAGGTTTACAGCAAACTCCATTTCAATTGGATTTCGCATTTCTCTTTGCCCTGTTTTTAATAGTTCTTGTAAAATTTCGGCTAAAGGAAATGTGTTGTATTTTAAAATATTATCAAATGAAATAACACGAATTCCATCGTGCATAACACCTGGTCTAATTATATTGTTTTGCAAATCATAGGTTGCCGCCACAAATTTTAAGGAACCGTGATTTTCTGCACTTCTAATTGAAATTTTCTTTTTATTTATAGATTGATTTGTGGAAACCGTATAACTGTTTGGGTTTACATCTAATCCGTAAAAATACTGTTGCGTATCACGTTGTGTTGAACCTGGAGATGATAATTGTAATACTTTTTTGGGATGGTATGGTGAAAACCGCAAGGTTTGCCCTCCACCAACTATCATTTCACCTAAACCTAACGCAATGTTTGCAATTCCTTCTTCCGGAAGTTCATTTCCTATTGGATAAAAATTTATTGATCTGGCAACTCCTGAAACATTTGGGTAATATACATCTTGGTATTGTTTTCCTGTAACTTCTTGAAGAATTACGGCCATTTTACTTTCTTCAATTGTATGAGCTGTAGTTTTTAAATACATTTTACTGCCTATAAAAAACGCTGAAGCCATTACAGATTTAACAGCATTGCACACCATTTCTAACATTTGAACTGGTGGTGCTGGCGGAAGCATGTAAGTTGCAAAAACACCCGCAAAAGGTTGGTAATGACTATCTTCCAAAACACTTGATGACCTAACAGCAAGTGGCGATTTATTTACTTTTAAAAATGCTTTAATATCTTCAACAACCCAAACTGGTAATGGTTTAGATATAAATTCATTTAAAATTTCATCATCATTATCACAATTTGCAACAAACCTAATTAGCTTATGTTCCTCCATAAACTCATCAAAAACATCGGTACTTAAAACAACGGTTCTTGGTATTGAAATTAAAACGTTATCAAACTTTTTAAATAACTTATTGCGTTTTAAAAACGAATCTATAAACGCTAAACCTCTTCCCTTTCCTCCTAATGCTCCATCTCCAATTCGTGCAAAACCTAAATATTCGTCGTATTTATTTTTATTGAATTTTGAAATTACCCCTCTAGATCTAAATACGCGGTATAATTTTATGGCGTTTATTAAAAATTCTCGTGCTTCATTTACATCTACAAAATCATCATATTCAATATTGCTAAATAAATTTGCAAGCGGAAACAACGCTCTTGATTTTAACCATTTGGAATATTCACTTCGTTTTGCATGGTACATAAATGAATCTGCAGTAACTGTATTTAATGCTCTTTGAAAACCAGTTAAATCTTTTACAGATGCTAATACTTTCATTTGAACTGGATCCCAAAATTCAAATTCACCAAAAGAAAAATATTGATTGATATATATTTTTATTTCTTCTTCTAACGTTTCGGAATGTTTGTATAAAAACTTACCCTTTAGTTCTAAAGCGTATTTTTCATTATTACTATCTGAAGATTGAATTAAAACAGGAAAATAGCGCTCAAAACTTCTTACATATTTTAATAATTCAAAACCAGCCTTTGGATCACGTTTACCACTTTTAAAGTAAGAAACATCTGAAATAACACCTAAAAGATTGTCCTTATATTTATCAAACAAGAGTTTTCCTTCTTCAAAATTTGTAGCTAATAATATTTTTGGCCTACCGCGCATTAACATCATTTTCCGATGTTCGTTAAGACCTTCAGACATAAAAGCGTCTGATTGTTTTAAAATAATTTTGTAAATTATAGGTAAATATCGTGAATAAAAGCGCAGAGAATCTTCCACCAATAAAATGGCTTTCACACCAATTTTATTAATATCATTTTCAGCATTCATTCTATCTTCACTTAATTTAATGATGGCTAAAAAAATATCAACATTACCATTCCAATGAAAAACAAAATCTATAACTCCTGTATTTGCTTTTTCTAATTTTTGTCTTAATTCTGATGAGTAATGACTTAGTGCCGCAATAGGTACATCTGGAAACGATTCTTTAATTATTTTTGAAGTTTCAAATGCCTTGTAATTTCCAATATCTAACCAAGTAATAACTAAATCAATTTTATCCGAAGCTAAAGTTGTAACCGCTCTTTTTGCAGAATTTGCATGTATAAAACTTGGAGGATATCTTAAGTTTAATGAAGTGTACTCATAAAAAATGCGTTCATCAATTCTACCATCCTCTTCTAACATATAAAAATCATAGTTAGAACAAACAATAAGCACTTTATTAATTCTGTTTTGCATTAACTTATTAAATGCAACTTCTTCAAATTCGTATTTTCTTAAATCTGGTAATACCCTTTTTGTCATTTTATTCCATTATTTTCTCTAACCAAGAAAGCTATTTAATACTCAAAAAAATCACCTTTCTATTAAAATCCTTTATTTGTAAAAAAAGGGTTACCCATAGCAACCCTTTTTAAGTGTAAATAAAGAACCATTAAAATTAAGAAATTTTGTACAATACTTCGCTCATAATTTCAAACATATTAATAAATTATTATATTTTATATTTCGTAATATATTATAACTTATTTTATGTATTAACTAAAAAACACATCAAATATAGCTATTTTTTTAATTATAATAAAATTTTTAACCTTCCATTTAAAGAAATTTGTATTTTTTCTAAAACGTTTTCGTAACGTTAATTTAATTATTTAATCTAACCACTTATATATCAACAATAAAATTTAAAGCAATGTTGATTTATCATTGCAATCCAAAATCATATAAACAAAATAAAAATGTGTAAATTTGCACTCTAATTTTATATGTAAAATGTTAGATAAAGTAAAAGAACTGATTGGTGAAGTAACTGCATTTAATGCAACTACCAAAGATGAAATTGAAACTTTTAGAATTAAGTTTTTAAGCAAAAAAGGATTATTAAATGATTTGTTTGACGAATTTAAAAATGTTGCTCCTGCCGAAAGAAAGGATTTTGGACAAGCTTTAAATACTTTAAAAAATTTAGCTCAAGATAAGGTAAACCAGTTAAAAGATGTGCTTGAAAACACCAATGATCAAAAAGGATTTTATGGTGATTTAACACGTCCTGAAGAACCGATTGAGTTAGGTTCTCGTCACCCAATATCTATCGTAAGAAATAAAATTATTGATGTTTTTTCACGTATTGGATTTACAGTTTCTGAAGGTCCAGAAATTGAAGATGACTGGCATAATTTTACAGCATTAAACTTACCAGAATATCACCCAGCTCGTGATATGCAGGATACCTTTTTTATTGAAACTAATCCAGATATTTTGTTAAGAACGCACACCTCATCGGTTCAAGTTCGCTATATGGAAAATAACAAACCACCAATTAGAACCATTTCTCCGGGAAGAGTTTTTAGAAATGAAGATATTTCTGCGCGTGCACATTGTATTTTTCACCAAGTTGAAGGTTTATACATTGATACCGATGTTTCTTTTGCCGATTTAAAGCAAACATTACTTTATTTCACCAAAGAAATGTTCGGAAAATCTAAAATACGTTTACGCCCATCTTATTTTCCATTTACTGAGCCAAGTGCTGAAGTTGATATTTATTGGGGATTGGAAACAGAAACCGATTATAAAATTACCAAAGGAACAGGTTGGTTAGAAATTATGGGATGTGGAATGGTAGATCCAAATGTGTTAAAAAATGCAAATATAGACCCTGAAATTTACTCAGGCTATGCGTTTGGAATGGGAATTGAACGAATTGCAATGTTATTATATCAAATTCCAGATATTAGAATGTTTTATGAAAACGATGTTCGTTTTTTAGAGCAATTTAAATCTGTTATCTAATTTATAAATTCCGCTCATTGCGGAATTTTTTAATTTAACATAAACATGAAGAAAGATATTAAAATACCTGAGGTTACAAACGTTTATATGGCTGTTGTAAAAGAATACAACAACGAATTTAAATGTGATGATTGGAATGCCTACCTTATAAATAACAAAGAAGTAGCTATAGAAATGGTGTTAATTGTATCTAAAGGTTATGACGAAAATACATTAGCAGAAACTTCATTACTACGTCATAAAGTTGAAAAAATGCCTGCAAAATCTTTTGCAAAAGTTGAATTAATGCACGATGATGTTTTAAAATTAGCCAATTTTTTTAACGTCACTTTTTTTGAAGGAAATACTATGTTTGATAAAAAATTTCTTTTTGAAAAAGGAACTATTAAAGAAAGTGCCTTAAGAACTATTCCAATTTTAAATAAACGCGGTATATTGCTAAAATAATTTAATAAAAATCCATTCTATGAAAACAATATATTTTACCCTATTTATATGCTGTAGCTTTTTTATAAACGCACAAAATATCCCTTTATATGTTGGAACTTATACTGGAGAAAATAGTGATGGAATTTATTATTACAATTTTAATACTTTAACAGGCGAATTAACTAATAAAAAATTAGCTGTAAAAACTGATAATCCTTCATTTATAACATTCTCAAGTGATAAAAAATATTTATATGCTGTTAATGAAAATGGTGAAAATAGTTTTGTGAAATCATACGTAGTTAATCCTGATGGAACTTTGGCCTTTATAAATAAAGTTAGCACAAATGGCAATGGACCTTGCCATGTACAACTTAATGAAGCCAACAACAAACTGGTAGTTTCTAATTATGGTGGCGGAACAATTTCTATTTACGCTATTAATAAAAGCGGCAGTATTAATGAAGCGAATCAAGTTTTTGATCATAATATTGAAGGCAAAATATCACATGCTCATTCCTCAAAATTTTTTAAAAACAATTTATTTGTAGCTGATTTAGGTCGCGATTTTTTAGCTCAATATGTTTTAAATGGTAAAGACTATATTTTAAAAGAAAACCATACTATGGCAGATGGAGCTGGACCTCGTCATTTTGAAATTTCTAAAAATGGTGCTTTTATTTATCTTATAAATGAATTAAATTCAACAGTTTCAGTGCTTCAAAAAAAGGAAAAGGACAAATATATTACCATTGAAAGTGTGAGTACTTTAAGCAATGACTTTACTGGAAAAAATCAATGTGCAGATATCCATTTATCTGCTGATGAGAAATTTTTATACGGTTCTAATAGAGGTGAAAATAGTATAGTAGTTTTTAAACGAAATGCTAAAAACGGGCAACTAGAAAAAATTCAAAATATGAGTGTGAATGGAGATTGGCCTCGAAATTTCACACTCTCACCAAATGGAAACTTTTTATTAGTGGCTAATCAACGAAGTGAAAATATTAGCGTTTATACCATTGATAAAATTGCTGGAACACTTACTTTTTCATATAGTTTAGAAGCTCCAACGCCTGTTTGCTTATTGTTTTAATTCAAAATAATAAATATTATCGGTATCATCGTATCTAAACGTGTTTAAATAACCCGTTTTTTCAGTTTTAAAAACGACACCTAAATCATCAAAATCAGAATTTAACACTTTAACTTTTATAGGTGAACTCCAAGTTCCATCAACTTTTACGATTTTATAAAGGTTAAAATCTTCATTTTTATAACGTATATTGTTAATTACGGTTTGGCCATTTGCTATTCCATATTCAACACTTTCTATAATTCCTTCACTAATATTTGAAGAAAAATAAATAGTGTTTTCATCAAAAAATGTTGGATTAATTATTTTAAAACCGGTTTGCGATATAAATACAACATCAGATCTTTCCCATTCATTTTTTTCATTTCTTTTTAATTCTAATAAATGAAAAACGCCTCGTTCATTTGTAACAACAACCATTTTATTTCCGTCTGAAGAAATAGTTGGACTTGCGTACGTAAACTCTGGTTTACAAATAGCTAACGGTTTTACTTTAGATACTTTTAAGCCTTCTAAAGTTCCTTTATAAAGTGTTAAGTTTACGACACCTTTTATTAATTTTGAACTTTTGGTAAGGTAAATTTCACTGTTATAAATAGCAACTAATCCGATGTGGAAAGAGCTATTTATTTTAATTTTTTGCGGTTTATTTTTTAAATCAGAATAGTAAAGTTTGTAAAAACCATTTGAATTTGCTGAAGCGTATATTAACCCATTTTTATAAATTACAGGTGAAATATTTTCTTTTGAATTTAACGATACATGCGTATCGTAAATAGCAATACTATCATTTTGGAAAATAAGGGTTTTATCTTGTGCATTTATCTTTATTAATGATATAATAGTTATAAATATAAAGCTGTAAATGCACCTTTTTCTCATTCTTTTTTAATTCAATTTATTATATATCTTCAACTAAATGACTATCTATTATTGTTTTTAACAAATCTTTATTTAATGGTTTTGAAATAAAATCGTTACAACCTGCATTAAAAGCCTTCTCCTTGTCTTCGGGTGTAGAATATGCTGTTTGTGCAATTATTGGTAAATTAGGCCTAAATTCTTTGATTTTTAATGTAGCATCATATCCATTCATTATTGGCATGTTTATATCCATTAAAACAAAATCTATATCATCAAATTCTTCGCAAAATTCTACGGCTTCTTTTCCGTTTTTTGCGTGTATAATTTCACAATTTAATTGAATTTTATCCAACAAAACAATTTCAATAAATAAATAATTAACTTCCTCATCTTCAACAACTAATACTTTATACTTAGACCTCACATTAATTTCTTTTTCGCATTTATTATTTTCCAAATTAGGATTTTTTACAGGTTTATAGGGTAATTTTACCCAAAATGTTGACCCTTCCCACTTAACAGATTCTACAGAAATTTCTCCGCCAAGTAATTCTGTATTTTCTTTAGCAATAGCTAATCCTAAACCTAATCCACTTGCATTTCGAGATACATCTCTTTCCTCTTGAGAAAAACGTTCAAATATAATATGTTGTTTCTCTTCTTTTATACCAATTCCTGTGTCTTTTACAAAAATTTCAATAGAATCTTCAACTAAATTATATCCAAATGTAATGTAGCCTTTATTGGTGAATTTTAAAGCGTTTTCTAATAAATTACTTATTATTTTTTGCAGCTTTGTTTTATCTGTATAAATTGTACTTTCACAATCTGAAAGTTGATTTTTAATATACAATGGCACTCCATTTTCTTTTGCCTTTAAATCAAAAATGGAAAATAATTCTAGTAATAAATCATTTAAACAAACCTTAGTTTCTATAACTTTTACTTGTTTTGTGCCAAGGCGAGATATTTCTAAAATATCATCAATTACTTGTAATAATTGTTTACCACTATTTTGAATAATACTTACAAAGTAATTTCTTTTTGCGGGAGATAATTCAGCATTATTCAACAATTCTGAAAAGCCCAAAATTCCGTTCATTGGAGTTCTAATTTCATGTGACATGTTGTTTAAAAACTCCGTTTTTAAGCGGTTACTTTCTTCGGCTTTTTCTTTTGCTATTATTAATTCCTTTTCGGTGTTTTTTAAATTAGTAATATCAATAATTGTGGCTATTGCCTTACCGTAATCGTCTACAATAGCTAATTTTACATAGGCATTAATTTTCTCGCCTTTGGTATTTATAAATTCAGCTTCTGTTTTAAATTCAATTTCTCCATTTGCAATTGCTACAAATTCTCTTTTTAAAGCTTCGTAAGATTTTTTGTTATTTGATGTTCTCAAATGTTTTACTAATTCATTTAAATTACTAACTCCAAATAAATTTAAAGTGGTTGAATTAACATTTAAAATTTTTATTTTGCTGATACATTCTTTAACAAAATCTAAATTATCATCAAGGTATTTTTTAAAATCACTGGTTTCGGATTTTTTTTGTTTTATAAGCTTTATGACTTCAGAGAAATCTTCCTCCATAATTGTTATAGGAGTTTGTTCAAATATACTTAAGAATCTGGAGCTTGATTCTTTTAATAGCTTATTACTTTCGTACAATTCTACACTTAATTCACTTAGTTCATGATTTCTTGATTTAAGTTTATCTGTCGCTATATTTAATTTTGTAATATCCGTAACTAAGGCAAATGATCCTTTTCTATTATTTTCACTATCAAAAATTGGGGAAGTATTAAATAAACAAATTACTTTGTTTCCATTCTTTTTTATGAGTTCAATTTCATAGGTTGTAGATAACCCTTGTTCTCTTAATTTTATTTGTTCTTTAAAAATCTTTTTGTTTTTATCATTTACAAAATCAAAGATAGATTTATTCCTGAAATCATCTTTTTCATACCCTAAAATACTACACATTTTAATATTAACATCTGTAGTTATACCTTTTGAATCTATAATCCAAAAACCTTCATTGGCGGTTTCAAGTATTTTTCTTAAATACTCTTGGCTTTCTTGAATTTTAGCATATGCGACTGTTAAATTTGTTTCAGATTTTTTTTGTTCAGTAATGTCTTCCTTTATAGCTAAAAAGTTTGTAATCACTCCTAAATCATTCTTAATTGGGGTAATTGTTGTTTGTTCCCAAATTAAATCTCCATTTTTTGATTTATTTTTAAATTGTCCTTGCCAAGTATTTCCTTTAAAAATTGTGGACCATAAATTTTTATAAAAATCTGTATCGTGAAAACCTGACTTTAAAATTTTGGCGTTTTTCCCTAAAATTTCTTCAGCACTATAACCCATAATTTCTGAAAATTTTGGATTTGTAAATTCTATATTTCCCTTTGTGTCGGTAATTATAATTGAATTTGCACTTTGATTTACTGCTGTTGAAAGTAACTTAATTTCATTTGAAATCTTTTTTCTTTCTGAAATATCTCTTGCAAAACCAAGTAATAATTTTTTAGCGCCAATTTTTAGCATTGCTATATTAATTTCAACAGGAAAAACTGTACCGTTTTTTCTTTTATGAAATGTTTCAATGGTAATTTGGTTTTTATTGGTTAATTTATTCCAAACTAATTTCTTTTTATCTAACTCTTTAAATTCAGCTTCAAGTTCTTTAGCATTCATAGTTAAAAGCTCTTTTCTGCTATAACCTGAATTTTCTATTGTTTTATTATTAACCTCAATAATATTCCCTTCAAAATCCGCTAAATACATAGCGTCTCCAGCGTACTTTATTAAAGATTTAAATAGTAATTCACTTTCTTCAGCAACGAGTTTTGCCTTTTTAAGTTCTTCTTGTATTTTTATTGTTGAAGTTATATCTTGAATCGTTCCTATCAACTGAATTGGATTTCCTTTATCATCACAATTCAGTTTTCCAAAACCATGAACCCACCTAATTTCCTTATCTTTATCTCTTATAATTCGGTATTGTTTATCAAAAAAGCCATGTTTTGTTAAAATATCATTTTTTAAATATGATATCATTTCCGCACTATCTTCGGGATGAATTAGCGCTAACCAACCATCTAAATTTTGATTGTAGCTGGAATCTATTCCAAAAATATCCTTTAATATTAAGGAGCTACTCCAATAGTCTAAATTAAGATCGAAAGTATAAGTACCTACACCAGCAATTTTTTGTGCCTCAAACAATTTTTTTTCACTTTCTTCTGCTTTTTCTTTTGCCTGTTTAAGTTCTTGTTGGTTATTTTTTGATACAGTAATATCTTGAACTGTTCCTATAATTTTAATAGGATTTCCTTGAGCGTCAAACTCTAGTTTGCCTAAAGTATTTATCCAGCCAATTTTATTATTATCTTGTCTTAAAATGCGGTATTCTTTATTGTAAAAATTTAATTTAAGTTGAATTAAATCCTTAATATCCACTAAAATAGTTTGCAAATCGTCCGAATAAATAAACTTTGATAAACTTTCATAATTTTTTTCAAAACTTTCATTAATTCCTAATATTTCGTCTAAAACAGGAGTGCTTTCCCATTCTCCAGAAGAAATATCATATACAAAAGATCCAACTTTTGCAATTTGTTGGGCTTCTTGCAACCTGTTTTCAGCTAACTTTCTTTTTGAAATATCTCTAATGGCTGCAACTCTTGCATTTTTTGAATGATTTAATTGAATTGATTTCGATTCAATTTCTATAAAAAAAGTAGTTTTATCTTTTTTTATGCCTTCAATTTCATAAGGCAACGCAGGACTACTATTTCTTTTATCATTAACTTGTGAATGATACCTTTTATCAAAAAGTAACTCAAATACATTTTTACCTATAAGCTCCTCTTTTTTATAGCCAAACATTTTGGCAAATGCTTTATTTACATCAATTGCCTTCCCATTATCATGAATTAAAATACCTTCAAAGGTTAAATTTGAAAGTTTATTAAAATTCTTTTGAGAAGTTTCAATATCATCATTTTTACTGTTAATTTGCTCCTCAAAAATTATTTTCTCTAAAACTTTTTCAATTTTAATAGCAATTATTTGAATGATGGTTTCAACTATTTTTACATTAACAGTTGGTTTTTCATCCATAATTGCAATTAAACCAATGGGTTCTTTTTTTGAATTCCATAAAGGAATACCAATATAACTTTCAATATTTAGCTCTGTTAATACTAAATCTTTAAAAAATAAATTTTTTGTGTTTGATGGATAGCTACAGATAGTTTTATTTATTACATTTTCGCACGGTGTATTGACTAAACTATAGGAATCTTTGGGTAAGAATTTTTGTAATTTTTTTGAATAAAAACATTCAATTTTAGCAATAGTAGGTTCTTCAATTGAATATTTATCAATTAAAACATAATTAACATTTAATAATTCAGATAAAAAAATAGCCGTTTCATTTAAAAACTGACCATCATTTATTTTATACCCATAATTGGCTATAAATTCTAAAGTTTTATCAATATATTTATCTACCATAGCGGTATTTTTGGGGTTTTTTAGTGTACGTAAAAGCTAATATAGTAAATTAAATTGTTTGTATTACATTACTAAACAATTTCACTTTATCCCAATTGGTGTATTCAATTTTGGTAGCACTATCCGTTGGCCCTTTTGTCATCCACATAATAAATTGAATCATTACTCTATCAAAAAAGGGATATTTTTCATAATCTAAATTCCCAGCAAAAACCTCCACAATGGTTGGATTCCAATTAATAGTTTTAAAAAATTTAACAACATAAGGGTTGGTAGTTGGGGTATTTTTTTCAGGCTTACGCGCTACTAAATTTACTGAAAAGAATGCGGTTTTTATACTATCTAATTGTTTTTTGTTGGTATTAATAAACTTTATAATTTTCTCATTATGAACACCATAACGTATACTTGCTCCAATAATTAATTTGTCAAAACCTAAAATATCTTGGTTAAAATCTTCAATTGAAAAAAGAGAAACTGTTACATTTTCTCCTTGAAGGTGTTCTTCTAGTTTTTTGCAAATTTTTAAAGTTTGCCCATCAACTGTTGAATATATGATACCAATTTTAATTCCCATAACTGTTTTTAAATGAAATTTGTATCAAAAATACAAAAATGTAAAAATTTGTTATATGATTAATATCACCATAAAATAATTAGAAAATAAAAAAAGCCCATCAAAATATGATGGGCTTTAAGTTTTTTAAAAATGTCCCGTCCTAAAATAAGTTGACACAAAATCAACTTATTATGTATTATTCAGAGAAACCGCTTAAGAAG
>NZ_JAEINV010000006.1 GCF_016342705.1 Lutibacter sp.
GGTACGCTTCTTAAGCGGTTTCTCTGAATAATACATAATAAGTTGATTTTGTGTCAACTTATTTTAGGACGGGACAATTTTAAGAATCAAAAAAGCACGTTACTAACGTGGCTTTTTTGTTGGTCTATGATTATGTAAGTGCTTAATTTTTATAAGAATTCAATAAATGTTCTTTAAATTAAACTTTTGCATATTTTTGGTATTTGTAATTAACGAGATAGTTTTTTACCATTTTCAAAATTAGATGAATAGTTAACTTTTAGTTAATATTATATTGTCATATATCTATAAAATCTTTTCACAATGATTTTTTTTAGCGTTATAATTTTAAATAATACAATTAATTTAAATTAGGTGAAAGACCTGTAAACACATAATAACATAAGTGAAATGGAATGAAATAAAGCAACTTAAAAAATTACAGTTACTATATAAAATGTAATAATATTTTAGCGTTTTGATAAAATAATATCACGATTACGCTAAACATATACCTAAATTTGAAAAATAGAATTCATAAAAAACAGCAATACATATACAACTTGAATTCTTTTTTATATTTCAAAAAATGACAAATAAAAAAAACCTTAAAAAAAAGAAAATTACTCTTTTCCTTATTGGCGTATCAATGTTTTTTGCATTTCAATCTTGTGGAACAAAAATTAAAAGTGATGCTATTAAACCAAGCTTAGTTGATAAAAACGCCACAGAAATTACTTTTAATTTATATAATAAATTAGAATTGATTGCTAAAACAGGTTTTGCTATTGGTCACCAAGATGCAACTTCGTATGGAATTGGTTGGAGACATGAGAACAACCTTTCCATCATTAAAAGTGATGTTCAAGAGGTTGTAGGAGATTTTCCAGCTGTTTATGGTTTTGACATAGGTCACATTGAACTTGCTCAAGAAAAAAACTTAGATGGTGTACCTTTTAATGATATGAGAAACCTTATTATTGATGCCTATAAAAATGGAGGTATTATTACTATAAGCTGGCACTTAGACAATCCTGTTTCTTTAGGAGATTCTTGGGATCCTACACCTGCTGTTTCAGAAATTATTAAAGGTGGTAAAAACAGAGAAAAATACGAACTTTGGGTTCAACGAGTGGCAAATTTTTTAAATACACTTCAAATTAATGGTGAAAAAATTCCAGTAATTTTCAGACCTTTTCATGAAATGAATGGATCTTGGTTTTGGTGGGGAGAAGGAAATTGCACAGCTTCAAATTATATAAAATTATGGCAAGAAACGGTACAATTACTAAAAGACAAACACAATTTACATCATATCATATATGCTTATTCACCAAACAAATTGAATCCTACCGATGATTATTTAAAATACTATCCTGGAGATGAATATGTAGATATTTTAGGAATTGACATTTACGACTTTAACAATTCTGAAGCATATAGTAATGCAATTACACATGATTTAAATATTGTAAAAAAAATTGCAACAGAAAAGAAAAAATTATTTGCATTTACAGAAACCGGATTAGAAAAAATACCTACTCATAAATGGTTTACAGAAGTTTTGTACCCAACCATTGAAAACTCTGGAATTTCCTGGGTTCTTTTATGGCGAAACCATACAACATCGCACCATTATATGCCTTTTAAAGGACACACGAGTGAAAATGACTTTATTGAATTTGAAAAATTACCAAAAACATTCTTTTTAAAAGATTTACAAAAACTTAAAAACTAAATAAACTTATGAAATTACTTCACACCGTTGATATATTAATAATACTACTGTATTTAATTACCATTGTAGTAATTGGTCTTGTGCTGAGAAAAAGAGCTCAGCAAAGTAAAGATGATTATCTACTTGGGGGGAAATCCATTCCTTGGTATATGCTAGGCTTATCAAATGCTTCTGGAATGTTTGATATTTCCGGAACCATTTGGCTAGTAACGTTAATGTTTGTTTATGGAATAAAAAGCGCTTGGATTCCTTGGTTATGGCCCGTTTTCAACCAAATATTTTTAATGGTTTATTTATCTAAATGGTTGCGTCGTTCTAATGCAACAACTGGAGCCGAATGGATTGGAACACGATTTGGGTTTAAAAAAGGCGCTAAACTTTCACACATTATTGTGGTGGTTTTTGCACTTATTATGTGTTTAGGATATTTAGCGTACGGGTTTATTGGTTTAGGAAAATTTATAGAAATTTTTATCCCTTGGGAAATTGTAAGTAATTATGTGCCTTTTGCGGTTTCACCGGAATTTGTACCTCATTTTTACGGAATTATATTTACACTTTTTGCAGTGTTCTACTCGCTTTTAGGTGGTATGTCTGGTATTGTTTGGGCAGATGTAGTTCAATTTGCAATAATGACAGTGGCCGCTTTGGTAATTGGTTATTTAGGTTTTCAAGCAGTTGGAGAAAATATTTTAAATGTTCCAAAAGATTGGATGAGTCCAACCTTTGGTTGGAAATTAAATATGGATTGGAGTACAATAATTCCTGAAGTCAACCAAAAAATTCAAGAAGATGGATTTGGTTTATTTACGGTTTTCTTTATGATGATGGTATTTAAAGGTGTTTTAGTAAGTATTGCTGGCCCTGCTCCTACGTATGATATGCAAAAAATTCTTTCTACAAAATCATCTGCTGAAGCTTCAAAAATGAGCGGATTTGTTTCTGTTGTTTTAATGCCAATTCGTTATTTAATGATTGCTGGTTTTGCTGCATTAGCACTAATTTATTATGAAAAACTAAACTTAGTAAATTCTGCAGGAGTTATAGATTTTGAATTAATATTACCTACAGCTATAAAAGAATTTGTTCCAGTAGGTTTATTAGGACTTTTATTAGCGGGACTAATAGCTGCATTTATGTCAACTTTTGCTGGTACGTTAAATGCCGCTCAAGCTTATTTAGTAAATGATATTTATTTAAAATATAAGAACCCTAATGCCTCCTCGGTTCAAATTAAAAACATGAACTATTTAACTGGAATTTTAGTTGTAATTGTGAGTATCATATTAGGTTTATTTGCCAAAGATGTAAACTCTGTATTACAATGGATAGTTTCTGTATTATACGGAAGCTATGTTGGTGCCAATATATTAAAATGGCATTGGTGGAGATTTAATGGTGAAGGTTTTTTCTGGGGAATGGCAGCTGGATTAATTTCTGCAGGAATAGTTCCTGAATTATTCCCAGAGGTGTTAGGATTGTACTTATTTCCAATAATATTATTAATATCTATTGTGGGGTCAATAATAGGAACTTATTCAGCACCTCCTACAGAAGAAAAAGTGCTCCTTTCTTTTTATAAAAATGTAAGACCTTGGGGTTTTTGGGGGCCAATTAAAGATAAATTAATAGCCGAAAACCCAATTTTTAAAGAAAATAAAGATTTTGGAATTGATATGTTTAATGTTACTATAGGTATTATTGCTCAAACTACTTTAGTAATACTACCAATGTATATTATATTCAGACAAACCATACCAGTATATATTGCATTTGCAATTTTAGTGATTTGTGCATTTTTATTGAAAAAATACTGGTGGAATAATTTAAAAGAAGAAATTGATTAGTTTAATTGAGACAATATGAAATTGAAAACACAAAAAAACAACCTCAAAAAGGTACAAAAGCACACTGAAAAGTTACTTCATAAAAATAATAAACCTATTGCTAAAACAAATGGAATATTTAAACGCTATAAAAATCCAGTATTAACTTGTGATCATACACCAATTCATTGGCGTTATGATTTAAATCCGAAAACAAACCCTTTTGGTTTAGAGCGAGTTGGAATAAATGCGGTTTTTAACGCTGGCGCCATTAAATGGAACAATAAGTATGTTTTATGTGCCAGAGTTGAAGGAAATGATAGAAAATCATTTTTTGCAATTGCTGAAAGCCCAAACGGAATTGATAATTTCAGATTTTGGGATAAACCTTGTGTAATTCCACAAATTAGCGGAAATCCAGATACAAACGTTTATGATATGCGTTTAACACTTCATGAAGATGGTTGGATTTATGGCATATTTTGTACGGAAAGAAAAGACCCAAATGCTCCTGCAACTGATACTAGCTCTGCCATCGCAAATGCAGGAATTGTTAGAACAAAAGATTTAATTAATTGGGAAAGATTACCCGATTTAATTTCAAATACTGGTCAACAACGTAATGTAGTTTTACATCCAGAATTTGTTAATGGAAAATATGCATTGTATACAAGACCTCAAGACGGTTTTATTGATATTGGGAATGGTGGTGGAATTGGTTTTGGCTATGTAAATTCTATGGAAAAACCAGTTGTAGAAAATGAAATAATCATAAACAATAAAATATATCACACGGTTTACGAATTAAAAAATGGACAAGGTCCAGCTCCTATTAAAACTTCAAAAGGATGGTTACACATTGCTCATGGAGTTAGAAATACTGCCGCCGGCTTACGCTATGTTTTATATATGTTTATGACAGATTTAAATGATTTAACAAAGGTAACTCACCAACCTGCCGGATATTTTATGGCGCCAACCTATAAAGAAACTTTAGGTGATGTATCTAATGTACTCTTTACAAGTGGTTGGATTAAAGATGAAGATGGAACAGTTTTTATTTATTACGCTTCTTCAGATACTAGAATGCATGTTGCCGTTTCTTCCGTTGAATTATTAGTTGATTATGTTACAAATAGTCCTGAAGACACCTTTACATCAGCAGGTTCAGTTCAAACAATTATAAATTTAATAGACAAAAATAAAGGATTATATTAATGCACAAATCCGCAGAAATAGTTTCAAAAGCGCTGGCAATTGAGCTGGAGAATATTTTAAATTACTGGACACAAAATTCCATTGATGCAGTTAATGGTGGTTTTGTGGGTGAAAGAGATCATTTTAATAATTTGGTTCCAAATGCTTCAAAAGGAATTATTTTAAATTCCAGAATTTTATGGTCATTTTCTGCTGTATCAAACCATTATAAATCAGAAAAATACAAATCATATTGTGAACGATCCTACAATTATTTAAAAACTTATTTTAAAGATTCTAAATATGGTGGTGTTTTTTGGGAACTCGATTCAAAAGGAACTCCAATAAACAATCGAAAACAAGTTTATGCACATGCATTTATGGTATATGCACTATCAGAATATTACATTTTTTCTAAAAACGAAGAAGCTTTAAACTGGGCAATTGAGATCTATAATTTGATAGAAAAATATGCTCATGACCAGGTTTATCAAGGCTACATTGAGGCATTTAACGAAGATTGGTCATCTATTAGCGATATGCGATTGAGTAATAAAGATGCTAATGAAGCTAAAACAATGAATACCCATCTTCATTTATTAGAAGCATATACCAATTTGTATAAAGTTTATAAAAATGAAAATCTAAAAAATAACCTATCAGAGTTGCTGCAGTTATTTTTAAATAAATTTTTAAATTCAGAAAACCATTTAAACCTATTTTTTGATGAACAATGGAATTTAAAAAGTAATATTATTTCTTTTGGGCATGATATTGAAACTGCTTGGCTTTTAATAGAAGCTGCAAAAGTTATTAAAGATGAAAAAATACTAAAAGAAACTGAAAGAGTTGCCATTTTAATTGCAGATACGTTTTTAAAAAAAGGGATTGATAAAGATGGCGGTGTTATCAATGAATTCAAACCTGAAACTGAAGAATTTGATTTTGACAAACATTGGTGGCCACAAGCAGAAGCTCTTGTAGGTTTACGCTATGCTTTTAATATTACGGGCAACGAAAAGTACCTTCAAAAATCTCTTGAAATTTGGAATTTTATTGATTCAAAAATATTAGATAAAACAAACGGAGAATGGTTTTGGAGCGTTGACAAAAATGGCTATATATATACTAATAATTACAAAATAGGCATGTGGAAAGCCCCTTATCACACCTCAAGAGCTTGTATTGTATTAAATAAACTTTAAAATAAAAATAAAAATGAAAATAAATTTATTAATACTTTATGTTTTAAGTACAATAGTACTTATTTCCTGCAAAAATAATGCTACAAATAACAATGAAAATTCAACTGTTAAAAAAGACACCATTGCTCTTATTTCCGTTAAAAACACTTCCTTTTATAAAGGAAACAAACCATATTTTTTTGTAGGTACAAATTATTGGTACGGACCTTTAATTGCTGCAAAAAATATTGGAGATAGAGAACGCTTGATTAAAGAGCTAGACTTAATGAAGGAAATAGGAATTGATAATCTGCGAATTTTAGTTGGTGCTGAAGGCGATGGCGGTGACTCAAGAGTGCATCCTGCATTACAGCCAAAACAAGGCGAATATAATTTAGATTTATTAGATGGATTAGATTTTTTATTGTTTGAAATGCGTAAAAGAAATATGTATGCTGTTTTATACTTAAACAATAACTGGATTTGGTCTGGTGGCATGTCACAATATCTTGAATGGAATGGTTACGGTACTGTTCCAAATCCATTTTTAGAAGAATACACGTGGGATGAATATATGAATTACACCAAGCAGTTTCACTCGTGCGAACCCTGTAAAGAAGCATATTATAATCATTTAAAATTTATAATTGGCAGAACAAATTCCTACACAGGAAAAAAATATTCTGAAGATAATGTAATTATGTCATGGCAAGTTGCTAATGAACCAAGAGTTTTAATGACTCCTGATCACGAAAGTGCATTTAAAGATTGGTTAAATGAAACTGTTTCAATTATTGAATCTTTAGATTCTGTACATTTAATTTCTACAGGAACTGAAGGTAAACACGGGTTTTTACAAGTTATGGACATGTATGAAAGAGTGCATAGTAATAAAGATATTGATTATTTAGCAATGCATATGTGGCCAAAAAACTGGGGATGGTATAATATTGATAATGAAAAAGCATCCACGCTAACATCTATTGAAAATGCAAATAACTACATGAATGAACATATAGCAATTGCAAAAAAAATGAACAAACCAATTGTGATGTCTGAGTTTGGATTTCCGCGTGAAAAAGAAAGTTTATCCTTAAATGCTTCTGTTGAAAATAGAAATACATTTTACAGTGCCATTTTTGAACGTATTACTGAAAGTAAAAAAACAAATGGCGCATTGGCAGGTTTAAATTTTTGGGGATTTGCTGGGTACGCTAAAACAAATGAAGACAACGGAAAATGGATGCATGGCGATGATTTTAGCGCAGATCCTCCACAAGAACCACAAGGCTTAAATTCAGTTTTTGCTTCAGATACATTAACATTAGAGTTAATTAAAACTGAAAATAAAAAATTATTGGATAATTAAATGTTTAAATTTTTAAAATAAATTTTATTTTAATTTTGGTTAAAAAAGAGGGCTTACAAAATTATGTAACCCACTTTTTTCAAACTCTTTTAGCAACTTAATTAGATTTAAAACTTGATGCTGGTAATTGAGCGCTGTTAAATAAATTAGACTGTATGGTATTTCCCCAAGCAAATCGAACGTTTTTTGGCTCTTTAACTTTTTTTGAAGAAACTTCTATTGATTTATTTTTAATTGTTGCTTTAGCAGAATAGTACACTCCATCTTCTCCGCATATTTCAAATTGTGTTATTTTTTTATCGCTAAAATACAATCCATCTGCATTATCAAATTGTACAATAATGGTGTTTTTATTTATTGAAAAACTTTTAAAAAGAGGTCCATCAACAATTGCTTCAAATGTTTTATAATGTTTCGTAAGCGCTAAATTTGCCAATCTAACACCTACAGATTTTTTATCTTTTGGATGAATATCATCTACTGGTGAAACATCACTAATTACAACCATACCGGTTTCAGAAACTTTATTTAAAACTTTACGTTGCGCATCTCTAATTTCTGCACCACCAAAATGATTTTCACCATAATTATAAGGTGCAATTTGAACATAATAAAAAGGGAAATTTTTATTCCATAAAGATCTCCAAGATTCTATTAATGATGCGAGTGTTTTATCATACGTTGATGCTCCAACATTAGATTCCCCTTGGTACCAAAGAGCTCCAGCTATTTCAAAACCAATTAATGGATAAATCATGGCATTAAAAGCTCTGGCAGGCTCTGTTGGTCCCCAAGCAACAGGCTTTAAATTATTAGCCGCTTTCAATAAAATTGAATCTTTTTTAATTACATTTTCTGGCATCCAAATTTCAGCAGGAGTTCCTCCCCAAGCTGAAACTACTAAACCAATTGGAATATCTTTTAAATTTTCTTGTAATCTTTTTGCAAAATAATAAGCGGATGCACTTGAATTTTTCATTGTTTCAGGAGTACAAACTTCCCAATTTCCATGTAAATCATTTTGAGGTGAAGTTGCCGAAGATTTTGAAACCGTAAAAAAGCGAATAGTTGGATGATTGGCATTTTTAATTTCATCTTCCCCATTATTAATTCCCCAAGCTGCAGACATTTCCATATTAGATTGCCCAGAACACAACCAAACTTCACCAATTAAAACATCTTTTAAAATAATTTCATTATATCCATTAATTTTAATTACATAAGGTCCACCGGCCCTTGGCGTTTTTACATTAATTTCCCAATATGCTTGGTTACTTGCTTTTGTTTTAAATTCTTCTTCAGTCCATGAAGGCATTATTACAACCTCTTCATTTGGGTTTGCCCATCCCCAAAACTTCACATCATTGTTTTGTTGTAAAACCATATGATCTGAAAATAGTGCTGGTAAGGTTACATTTGCAAATGAAACATTTACTAACAATAATAGTAAATACGATATTTTCTTCAGCATATTATTTATTTTAAAATAGTTTCAATTTCTTGTAATTCTTCAGTTGTAAAACTTAAATTTTTTAAAGAGCCTAAATTATCTAACAACTGATTAGTACTACTTGCGCCAACCAAAACAGAAGTTATTCTTTTATCTTTTAAAAGCCATGAAATTGCCATTTGAGCTAAAGTTTGACCTCTTTCTAAAGCCAGATTATTTAACTTTATGGCTTTATTAATTACAACTTCCGTTACCTGATTCTCTTGTAAAAATCCGGTACTTTTTGCTGCTCTAGAATCTTTAGGAATTCCTTTTAAATATTTGCTTGTTAAAATACCTTGTTCTAATGGTGAAAATGCAATTGATCCAATCCCTTCATCTTCTATAACATCTAACAAACCATTTTCTACCCAACGATCCATCATACTATATTTTGGTTGATGAATTAAACAGGGAGTTCCTAATTCTTTTAGTATTTTAGATGCTTTTAACGTATCTTCTGCACTATAGGATGAAATTCCAACATACAATGCTTTTCCCTGACGAACAAATAAATCTAAAGCTCCCATAGTTTCTTCCAATGGTGTTTCTGGATCTGGCCTGTGGTGATAAAAAATATCAACATAATCCAGTCCCATTCTTTTTAAACTTTGGTCTAAACTTGCAACTAAATACTTTTTTGAGCCTAAATCTCCATAAGGACCTGGCCACATTCCCCAACCAGCTTTTGATGAAATTATAAGTTCATCTCTATAACCTTTAAAGCTTTCTTTAAGAATTTTACCAAAATTTTCTTCGGCTGAACCAGGAGACGGTCCATAATTATTGGCTAAATCAAAATGCGTAATTCCATTATCAAAGGCAGTATGCAAAATTTGTTTGCCATTTTTGTAGTCATCAACATCTCCAAAATTATGCCATAAACCTAAAGAAAGAGCAGGTAGCATCAATCCACTTTTCCCACATCTTCTATACTTCATTGTATCATATCTATCATTTTTCGCTATATATTTTTCCATTTTGTTATTAGTTATTATTTCAAAGGTTTTTGAATAAAGGTATTAATTTTTCAGCAATTTCTTTATGTTCTTGTACGCTTGGATGTGAAGAACATCCGCTATTGTAGGCTTTATCTAATTCGAATATTATTGGATTTTTATCAGTATTTGATTTAAAATAATTTTGAACTTCTTTTAAACAAGAAATTAATAAATTATTTGTCTCTCCAATAATCATTGGACTATTTATGAATACCACTTTTGACGTTGGATAATGTGAATAAACCGTTTTTACAAAATTTATATAATTAGAAATAAACTTTTCTTTGTTAAAAGGTAATCTACTTTTCACTCCATCACCTAAAGATAAATCATTTGTCCCCATGCAAATACTAACAATATCTGGTTGAATTTTAAATTCGTATTTTTTAGTTGAATCCGAATTTAAGTACAAATTTTCATAAACTTCAGGCAGTATTGGCTTCTCTATATGTTCATCATTCCAGGCTCTATACATTCCAATACCAGAAACTGAACTCAACATAAAATTAACATTTAAAGCTCTTGCAATTCTTGGTCCATATGCCAGATATGCATTATGATGATCTAGATATTCACCAGTATCACAAGGAACATCACTGGAATCAGCAGCAGCTCCACATGTTACAGAGTCTCCAATAAACTCTATAGTTGCTTTTTTTGAATTTGGAAATTGCAATATTTTTTGAGCGGTAACTCCTTTAAAAATTATTGTGCCACTACTAGCTTCAGTAGCTTTAAAAATTCCAATTTTGTTTTGATTATTCTTTGGTAAACTCAATGGAATATTAGTCATTGACTTTGAATCAATTTTAAATTTTTTTTGATATTTATCATTAATTGCTACAACAACATAATTATGAGAATTGTTGCCAGATTGTAAGTGTAAATTAATAGAATCTCCTTCAACAATAAACTCAACCGATGCTGCAGAACTTATAAATGCTACACTTGAATCTTTAAAAACTTCTGTTCTACCTTGATAAAAAAACTGATTATTAACGGCATTAAAATGTTGTAAATTGGAATCATTTTTTACACCACAACCAACATTTAATATTAGAAAAAATATAGAAATAACTTTATACATGTTTTTTATTTTTAAAATATAAAGCTATAAAAATTCATGTTAAATCTCTTAATATAATTCATCATTTACTCCTATTATTTAAGCTAACAATTATAATATTTAACACCTATAAAACTCTCTTTATCCCTTCAAACTTTTCACGAAATTCACTAGGTGTAGAATTTTTAGATTTTTTAAAAACTCTGTTAAAATTAGCTATATTATTAAAGCCACATTTAAAACTAATTTCGCTTATGCTTAAATCGGTTTCAATTAACCAACGTGTTGCGTAACTTATTCGTGTATCATTTGTATAATCTACAAAGGTTTTTCCGGTTCTTTTTTTTATAAATCGGTTAAAAGAAACGGGGCTCATACTTACAATATTTGAAATTTCATTAAGCGTTATTTTTTTATTAAAATTTTCCTGAATGTACTCGTACACTTTTTTAATTTTATCACTATTTTCAAATACTTTATTTTGCGAAGAATAAGTGGATAATAACCGCTGATTTCTGGAATTTGCTAAATCTTGTAAAATTGACATCAATTCCATAAGGTAGTCAATACTATCAATTTTTGCAAGTGCTTTAATTCTATCCTTTACATCAAACGCCGTTTTTTTGGAAAACAAAATTCCATAACTAGATCTGTCAAACATGTCTTTTATAGGCTTAAAAATCCTACGAGAAAGCATTTTATCATCAAACAAATCATTGTGAAATTGAATGGTAACTTCATTTATACTTTTACTAGTACATTTATGTAATTCCCAACAATGTTCAATATTAGGCCCAACTAAAACCAATTCAACTTCATCAATTTCTTCTATACTATCGCCAACAAATCGTCTAACACCTTTGCCGTTTGAAATAAAGTTTAATTCATATTCTGGATGAAAATGAATTGGGAAGTCAAAATCGTCTTTTACCCTATCAAAAACCAAAAAACTATCTTCTGGTGCCAGCGGTGTAATTTCTCTATGAAACGTTTTATTCATACTAAAAAAAAATTATGTTGAAATTTTAGATTAAATAATGACAATATTCAACAGGTAATTATTGCATCTAAAATACATTATTTTATACATCTGCCAATACGTATTGGACTGTTTTAAAGTAATAATGTAATTTTTATATAATACTTTGTAAATATAGTATTACTCTAAATTTAGTTCTTTTTTAAATTTTATTGCTTTTTAATTTAAAAGTTACATACCATTCATATTTTATGTTGATTACTCTTTTCCTTTAAAAAAAATAACCTATTTTTATAATTACAACATTTTAAAAATCAAATGCTTAAAATTTTCATTACTCCATATGCAAAGTATCTATTTAAACCAAGTTTTATATTTAAGCTTTCAATGTTTTACAATTGCTTTTATTTTATTATCCCTATTTAGATTACGTACATATTTTGGCTTAAGTTTATTATTTGCTGCTTTGGGGGTTTTTCAATATATGCAAGTATTTTTAGCAAATACTTTATATTTTGAAGTGTATCCAACTATTTTTGTTTCGTCTGGCTCTTCTGTAATCTTTACAGGAAGCATTTTCGCAATTTTATTAATTTACATAAAAGAGGATGCCATTGAAGCTAGAAAAGCTATTTATGGAATTTTGGCTGCAAATATTATATTATCCTTACTTCAATTTTCTATAAGCATTGGTTTAAAAGGTGACAAAGTATTAAATGTTTATAATCTCCCCGTTGAACTCTTCAATCAGAATTATAAAATTTCAATAATTGGAACTTTACTTATTTTTTTAGATTCATTTTTAATAATTTTTGTATTTGAAATAATATCAAAAAAAATTCAATCCATCTTTTTTCGAATATTATTTTCATCTCTTTTTATTTTAAGTATAGACTCTGTTTTGTTTGCCGTAGGAGCTTTTTATGGTACTGATCAAGTAAACAAAATAATTATTTCTGGCCTAATTTCTAAAAGTTACGCGGCTATTCTTTATGCTATATTTTTCACTATTTATTTAAAACACTTTGATAAAACAAATTTAAAATTAGATGCCAAAGGAAATGTGCTTAAAGATATTTTTCATTCGCTTACATTTCGCCAGAAGTATGAAAAAATTTACGCAAAAAGCATTCAACAAGAAGAAGAATTAATTAAAAGTGAACAAAAACACAAATATTTTGTTGAACAAACCAATGAAGGTTTTTTTAAAATGGAAGCTGAAATTCCAATTCCAATAAACCTAAGTGAAGATAAACAAATTGAGCTCATGTACCGGTATTTATTTATTTCAGAATGCAATGAAAACTTTGCCAAAATGCGCGGTTATAAAAATAAAGAAGAAATTATAGGTACTAAATTAAAAGATTTACAAGGTAATAAAAATGAAGACGTGAATTTTGCCGCACTTTCCAAATTTATTCAATCTAATTACATTACACTGCAAACCAAAACAATTGGTTTAGATAAAAATAAAAATGAACGCCATTTTTTAAACAATACAATTGGAATAATTGAAAATGATAAGTTATTATCGTTTTGGGGAACCCAAAGTGATGTAACCGACAAAATAAACGCTGAAATTGCTCTAGAAGAAGCAAATACCATTATAAATAGAAGTCAATCTGTAGCATTTTTATGGAGAAATGAGGAAAATTGGCCTGTTGAATTTGTTTCTGAAAACATTGTAAAACTAACTGGCTATGAACCTAAAGATTTTATAAATAAAACTATTTCATATGCAGATATTATTTATGCAGACGATAAAGAAAGAATTGGTAACGAAGTTAAAATTGCAAGTAGTAATTTAACTACTACTAATTTTAATCACCAACCTTATAGAATTATAACCAAAGACAAAACTATAAAATGGGTGCAAGACGAATCCTACATTCGTAGAAATAAAAACAACGAAATTACTCATTTCGAAGGAGTTGTAATAGATATTACCGAAAAAATAAATGCCAACATTCAATTGGTAAACGAAAAAAACAAAGCTCAAAATTACTTAAATGTTGCTGGTGTAATGTTGGTTAGTATTGATTCAAAAGGTATTGTTCAATTAATTAACCCCAAAGGTTGTGAAATACTCGGTTATTCAGAAAATGAAATAATAGGTAAAAATTGGTTTGATAACTTTCTACCAAAAGATGAAATACATAAAATTAAAGAAATTTCAAACCTAATATACAAAGGAAAAATTGAACACGTAAAATATATTGAAAATGAAATTCTCACAAAAAATGGAGATAAAAAGTTAATTGCTTGGACAAACGTTTTAATTTTAGACCTCCAAGGAAACATTACATCTACATTAAGCTCTGGAGAAGATATTACAGAACGTAATAAAATTCAAGAAAAACTTAAAATTAACGAAGAAAAATACAGAACGCTTTTTGAATATGCGCCTGAAGGTATTTTAATTGCAACTACAGAAAGTTATTATTTAGATACCAACACAGCCATGTGTAAAATGTTAGGTTATACTCGTAAAGAGCTCATAGGCCTGCACGCTACAGATATAGTTCAACCTTTAGAAATTAACAATATTCAACCAGCGTTGGACACTATAAATTCATCAAAGCCTTATGAAAAAGAATGGCAATTTAGGCGAAAAGATGGAACTTCATTTTCAGCAGAAGTAACAGTTACTACTTTACCAGATGGCAATTTATTAGCCTTAGTGAAAGATGTAACTGAACAAAAATTATTAAAAGCTAATTTAATACAAGAAAAAGAATTATTGAAAGTAATTATTAATAATATTCCTGTAATGCTTTCCTTATATGATCCAAACATAAATATGTTGTTTTTAAATAATGAATTTGAAACAAAATTAGGCATTACAACAAAAGATGCAGATGAAATGGATATTATGGAGCTATTTTATCCAGATGAAAAAATTAGAAAACAAGTAGCTGACTTTATGTTAAATGCACCTAAAGAATGGAGAGAGTTTCCAATTTCAACAAAAAACGGAACCATTTTAAATACTGAATGGACCAATATTAAATTAGACAACGGAACCCAAATTGGAATTGGATTAGACATAACTGAACGAAAATTAATTCAGAAAAATTTGATTAGGTTTAATAATAGATTACAAGTATTAAATAATGTAAATTCTACAATTTTACTTTCTAAAGATTTAAACTCTATTGTAGAAAATATTCTATTAGAACTCCAAAAAACTATTCATTATAAAAGAGCTTCATTTGGAGCGTATGATTCTGAAAGCAATACATTTAAAATGTTAAGTGTAATTGTAGAAGAGAAGGCTTCAAAACCTTTAATTAGCAAAGTAGAAGCTTCAAAGTTTATTTTTATAGAACTCGATAAACTTAAATCTGGTGAACATCAAATAATTGAGGATATTTCAGCATTAAAAAGTCCATCACCTATTATAACTACAATGGTTTCTTTAGGTTTAAAATCAGTACTTTTTGTTCCATTAATTTCTAATGAACAACTTAGTGGTATTCTTTCCCTATATAGTGATTCTGATGAAACTTTTTCACAAGAAAATATTGATATTAGTAAAGAAATAGCAAATCAATTAGCTATTGCTGTAAATCAACATAAATTAAAAAATGAAATACTTGAATATACCGAAAATCTTGAAGAAAAAATAAAAGAAAGAACTGAGCAGTTAGAATTTTCAAACAAAGAATTAAGAGATTTTGCACAAATAGTTTCGCACGATTTAAAAGCGCCTTTGAGAGCCATAAGTCAGCTTAGTTATTGGGTTTCTCAAGATTATAGTGACAAAATTGACGCGGCAGGTCAAGAACAACTTGCAATGTTAGTTGGTAGAGTAAAACGATTAGATAATTTAATTGAAGGTATTTTACAATATTCTAGAGCTGGTAAAGCTAGAGAAAAAGAAGTTTTAATTGATTTAAATACTATTGTTGATGATGTCATTATTTCTTTAAATCCAGACCACAACATTCATATAAAAGTAGAAACTGATCTTCCAAAAATATTAGCTGACCCTACACGTTTTAGTCAAGTTTTTCAAAATTTAATTGCAAATGCTATTAAATTTAATGATAAACCTATTGTAAATATAACTATTGGCTGCATTCAAAAAGAAGATATTTGGGAGTTTTATATTTCAGATAACGGCCCTGGAATTGAAGAAAAGTATTTTGATAGAATAATTCAAATTTTTCAACGCCTTGAAACACGTGACAACCAAGAAGGAACCGGTGTTGGATTAAGTTTAGTAAAAAAAATAATTCAAATTTATAATGGAGAAATTTGGATCACATCAAAAATAAATAAAGGAACAACATTTCATTTTACATTACCCATAAAAATTTAATTATGAAAAATTCAAATCTCACCATATTATTAGTAGAAGACGATAAAGTTGATGTAATAACAATTCAACGTGCCTTACGCGAATTAAAAATATTAAATCCAGTTGTTATTTGTGAAAATGGCTTAGAAGCATTAAATTTCCTAAATAATGAAGAAAATTTGTTACCAGGAATTATTTTATTAGATTTAAACATGCCAAAAATGAATGGTATAGAATTTTTAGAACATAGAAAAAAAAGCCAAATCATTAATTTAATTCCAACCGTTGTTTTAACAACATCTAAAGACGAACAAGATAAAGTTGAAAGCTTTAATTTAGGTGTTGCAGGTTATATGATTAAACCTGTAGATTACTTAAAATTTGTTGAGGTAATTAAAACAATTGATTTATATTGGACACTAAGTGAATTGCCTAATAAAAATAGATAAATTGTAAAATGAAACATCTGTTATTAATTGAAGACGACCAGGTTGATCAAATGGCTTTTGAAAGGTTTGCAAGCACCAGTGAATTTAATTTCACATATAAGGTTGCAAATTCAATTTCACAAGCAAAAGACACGCTTAAAATTGAAAAATTTGACGCCATTGTTTCCGATTATTTTTTAGGTGATGGCAATGCTTTTGAAATATTAGAATTAAAATTTGATATTCCAATAATTGTAATAACAGGTACCGGAAGTGAAGAAATTGCAGTACAAGCCTTAAAAATGGGTGCATATGATTATTTAATAAAAGATGTTGATGGCTTTTATTTAAAAATGTTGCCTATAACTGTTGAAAATGCACTTCAAAGATTTCAATCTGAAAAAGAATTAAAAGAATACCATACAAATTTAGAAGAATTAATTGCCCAAAAAACAGCAGAACTAAAAAAAGAAATTGAAATTAATAAAGAAACTTCAGAAGATCTTTTAAAAATGAATATGATTTTTAAAAACTCAAATGAAGTTACTTTTATGACCGATTTTAATGGAGTTATTACTTTTGTAAATCCTAAATTTACAGAATTGTATGGATATACTTCAGAAGAAGTAGTTGGAAAAAAAACTCCTAGAATTTTAAAAAGTAACATTCCAAATAATATTGATTATGATAGTTTTTGGACTAAATTAACCAATAAACAAAGCATTTCTAACTTTAGTTATATCAATAAAAAAAAGGATGATTCATTAATTCCAATTGAAGGTTCTTTTGAACCAATTCTTGATTCTGAAAAAAAAATCATCGGTTATTTAGTCATACAAAGAGATATTTCTGATAGAATAAAAAGTCAAAATATTCAAAAAGTATTATTTAATATTTCCAATGCAGTTAACACAACTAAAAATTTAAAGCAATTAATAAAATCAATAAAAAAAGAATTACAAATAATCATAGATTCTACAAATTTTTATATTGCTCTTTACGATGACATTAACAACAAAATTACGCTACCCTTTTTTGAAGATGAAAAAGATTTTTTTACTTCAATACCTGCAGAAAATTCAATAACTGAATTTATCATAAAAACCAAAAAACCATTATTAGCCTCTGGAGAAGAACTAGTTGCATTAGGAAAAGAAAAAAACTTTAATATTGTTGGAACTATTCCAAAACAATGGCTTGGTGTTCCTATTAAAGTTGGAGAAGTAATAACAGGCGTAATTGTACTGCAAAGCTATAAAAGCACAAAGGC
Organism: Lutibacter sp.; assembly: GCF_016342705.1. Lineage (GTDB taxonomy): Bacteria > Bacteroidota > Bacteroidia > Flavobacteriales > Flavobacteriaceae > Lutibacter. The sequence continues at coordinate 17,830 of NZ_JAEINV010000006.1, forward strand.
TTTTACCGAGGATGATAAGAATTTATTAATCTTTGTATCTGACCAAATTGGTCTTTCTATTCAAAATAAAAAAATTGAAGAAGACCTAACAATAGCTTTGGAAAAAGCTACAGAGTCCGACAAACTTAAAACTGCATTTCTTCATAACATAAGTCATGAAATTAGAACACCCATGAACGGAATATTGGGTTTTACCAGTCTTTTAAAAAACCCTCAATTATCGGATGAAAAACAACAATCTTTTATTGATATAATTACCAAAAGTGGAGAACGTATGCTAAATACGTTAAATGATTTAATGGATATGTCTAAATTAGAAACAGGACAGGCAAAATTGAATTTAACGGAAACAAATATAAATCAAGAATTAGAAATTTTATTTTCCTTTTTTAAACAAGAAGCAACCAATAAAAAATTACTTTTAAACTTAACCCTACCAAAAGGAGAAAATCATATTTCTATTAATACTGATAGAGAAAAATTATATGCAGTACTTAGTAACCTCCTAAAAAATGCTTTAAAATTCACAAATATTGGAGGCATTGATTTTGGATATACTTTAAAGGAAAACTGCTTGGAGTTTTATATTATGGATACCGGTATTGGAATACCTAAAAACCGACAAACAGCAATTTTTGAAAGATTTATACAAGCAGATATTTCTGATGAATTAGTATTTGATGGCTCTGGATTAGGTTTGTCTATTTCAAAATCATATGTAGAAATGCTTGGTGGTGAAATTTGGGTAGAATCTATTGAAAACCAAGGTTCACAATTTTTCTTTACCATTCCTATTGATTCAAACAATACTGTTTTAAAAGAAATACCACATGAAATTGAAACTACAGAAGCTGTAAACGCTAATAAAATATCAGTGTTAATTGTTGAAGATGAAGAAATTGCTTCCATATATTTATCTATTATTATGGAAGATTATTGTTCATCCATATATAGAGCTGTAAATGGTGAAGTTGCTTTAAAAGTTTTTAATGAACATCCTGAAATTGACCTCATTTTATTGGATATTAAAATGCCAAAAATGAATGGTTATGAAACAGTTTTAAAAATTAGAGAAAAAAATAGAGATGTTGTTATTATAGCTCAAACTGCATTTACATTTCCAGGAGACCAAGAAAAAGCATTACGTTATGGTTGTACAGATTATATTTCAAAACCTATAAAAGCAACTAATTTAATTGCTCTAGTAAAAAAATATTTTGATATATAATTTTAGCAAATTAACCTTTAAAGATTGGTAATGTAAATTTAAACTCACTACCTACATTTGGAGTACTTTCAACCCAAATTTTACCGCCACTTTTTTCAACAAAATCTTTGCATAAAATAAGTCCTAATCCTGAGCCATGCTCGTTGGCTGTTCCTACACTCGTATTTTTAATTTCAATATTAAATAGGTTTTCAATTTCATCTGCTGCAATTCCAATACCATTATCTTTTACACAAATTTCAACAAAATCTTCTTTTATTGTTGAGTAAATTTGTATCTCACCCTTTGAATAAGTAAATTTAATTGAATTTGAAACTAAATTTCTTAAAACAGTGTTAATCATATTTTCATCTGCATACACAAAAATATGATTATCCACATTATTAATAATATTAATTTCCTTATTAAATGCCTGAATTTCAACAAATGAAATTGATTCTGACACTAATAATGCCAATTCAATTTTTGTAGGAGTAAAACTCAAATTACCAGACTGATTATTAGCCCAAAGCAATAAATTTGACAATAAGTTTGAAGCTTTTAAAGAGGATCCTTTAATGATTTTTAAAAATTTCAGCTTTTTTTCATCTGAATATTCTTTATAATTATCAATTAAAAGTTCTGTAAAACCTTGTATGGAATTAAATGGATTTTTTAAATCATGTGCAATTATTGAAAAAAACTTATCTTTTGTACTATTCAGTTGCTTTAATTTTATTGTTTGCTGTTGAATTTCTTCATTCATCTTATTAATTTGATGATTTTTAAATTCCATTAAATTATATGCTTTTTTCTTAGCGGTATGAAGATTTATGGAAATTACTAAAAAAACAACAAAAATTGTCATTAAAATAATTAATACATAACTAATCTTTTTTTCGTTTTCATACTTAATTTCTGCTAATTCATTTTTAGAAGACAACTCATCAATAGTTAACCTTTTATTTTCTAACTCATTAAGCGCATGAAACAAACCTACATTTTTTCTCTTTTCCTTCTCAAAAACACTATCTCTTAATTTATTATACTTTTTCAGGTATTCGTATGACTTTTTTAGATTTCCAATTTTATCATAATTATCAGCTAAAGATTGAAGGTTTTCTATTTGAAATTGCAAATCTCCAGTTTCTACTGATAAATTCAAACTTTTAAAATTGTAATCAATAGCTTTATTAATGTTATTTTGTTTGATATTCAAATTCGCTAAATTATAATAAATGATAATTTCTAAACCAGTTGCATTGTTTTCGTTTACAATCTTCATTGCTTTATCAAAATATAAAATAGCTTCATTATATTGTTTTAAACTAATATAACAATCACCTATATTATTATAGTTAGTTGCTAAACCTTCTTTAAAATTAAATTTCTCTTGAATTTTAATTGATTTATAATAATAATTTAAACCTTTTGAAATATTTTTATTATCTGCATATACATTTCCAAGATTTGTATAGCAAGTTGCAACGCCATCTTCATCGTGTAATTCAACATATAACTTTAAAGCATCATTAAAATATTTTGAAGCAAATTCATAATTTTCCTGCCCGTAATATAAGTTTCCTATATCAACATAATTCATTGCAACGCCATCACGATTATTTAATATTTTATCATAAACTTTTAATGACTTTAAAAAATACTGAATTGCCAAATCCTCTCTAAAAAGAAGCGTATACACTCTTCCCATATAATTAAATAAATTGGCAATTTCAATGCTATTATTTATGCTTTCATATTTCAGTAGTGCATTTTAAAAATTTCCTAAAGCCTCTACATATCTACCTGAATAGTAATAATTTATTGCAGCTTTTTTATATGCTTTTGCTAAATAAAATTGAGATTTACTAATTTCAGCTACTTTAACCGCTTTATTATAGTAATAAAATGAAGAATCACTTTTTTCAGAAAATTTAAATTGATCTGCAATTTTAATAAGTATTGAAACTTTTGACGTATCTATAGTTTCATTTAACAAATCTAACTTTAATTGCTCAATATTTTTAGCAACTTCTTGACTAAAAATAGAAGAGTAAAAACCAATAAGCAATAAAATAAATAATCTAATTTTCACTAAAACATTTTTAATGGGAACTAAACAAACTAATTTCTAATTAATTGTAAGTAACAAACTTAAACTAATTTTTTTTAATATAATCTTAGAATCATTCTAATTTAGAAATGACTACTGAGAATGATCAGAAACAATCACCCATTTATTATCAATTTTTTTAAAAATAAGTGTAAAAATACCATTCGCATCACCAGATTGTCTTTTTAAATAATACTCTCCAGTTAATGAATATAAATTTTTTGCTAAAAAATCGGTGCTTAAAACCTTAAATGTTAAAGTACCCGTATGATACGGAGTTGGATAATTTTTTTTATAATTTTTAAAGGTTTGTTCCCAACCATAAGTAATTCCATTTTTACCAATAAACTGAAGCTTTTCAGATTTCCAATACACATCCATATAAGCTTCCATATCTCCTTTACTCCAATTTTCAGCACTTTTAGTTAATGCCTTTTTAATATCCTCAATATCATTATCTTTATTTTTTTGAACTTCACAATTGGTTAAAAATACTCCAACAAACAATATAATTCCTAACTTTTTCACCTTATAAATTTTTAAACATTACATAATGCTCACCTACGTATTCAATATTAAATTTTGATCCAAAAGTTTTTAAACCTTGTTTTTCATAAAATGGAACAGCAATAACTCTAGCATTGCACCACAAGCAATTAATTTTCATTTCTTGCAAAATTTCAAAAGCTTTATCCATCATTAATTTACCAGCTCCAATACCTTGATATTCCGTAAGTGTTGCCATTCCTCTTAGTTGAAATTGACTCCCTTTCAAATCCGGATTTTCAGCTTTTACATAGCTTGAAACAGCTATTAATTTTTTATCTTTAAATGCTCCTAAATGAAAAGTATCATCATTTAAATCTCCTCCAAATTTATAAGGCAATGGAATATTTTTTCTTAAAACCTCTAAACGAATGGGATAGGTTTCAACTGTAGTTATTTTTTTAACTTCTATCATAATTTATTTCAAATAAAACTGCTGGTTGATTATCATATTCAAATTTTTTAACGACTTTAAATTTACATTTTTTTAGCACACGAATTGAAGCTAAATTTTTAACATAAACCCTACCAATAATTTTAACTAATTTTAAGTGAATAAAGCCATAATTTATGCAGGCTAAACTGGCTTCTGTTGCATAACCATTTCCCCATTCATTTTGAAAAAAACGAAATCCTAAATCAACCTCACCAGAATTTTTATCTTTTTTTAAACCACACCAACCTATAAATTTAGTTGTTTCTTTTAAACAAACTGCCCATCTACCAAAACCATTTATTTTATAATCTTTATACAAAGAGATAAATTCTTCTGCTTCAAAAATAGATTTAAAAGGTTTGTTTCCTGTGTATTTTATAACTTCAGTATTATTATTTAAATTAAACAAATAAATAGCATCTGCTTGTTCAAATTCTCTTAAATACAATCTTTCTGTTTGTAAAATAATTTTCATATTATTGATAAAAGAAATGCTAATTTACAATTTAACATGGAAACTATTGATATTAAACTAATTCCAACTGAGAATATTTTAATTATTTTACCTCTTTTAAAAGAATTGAATTCATATACTGATGAAAACATTTTAAAAGATAGAATTATAGATATGTCGAAAAATCCAAATTATAAGTGCGTTGGAGTATATACGAATACAAAATTAATTGGTATTTCTGGATTGTGGTTTATAACAAGACACTATTGTGGTAAACAATTGAACCAGATCACGTAGTTATAAATAGCGAATTTAGGAGTAAAGGCATAGGTAAAATACTGTTTAAATGGATCTATAATTACACCAAAAACATTGGTTATGAAGCAACTGAGTTAAACACCTATATTGAAAATACTAAGTCTCACCAATTTTATGAAAATGAAGGGTTTAAAAAGTTGGGTTATCATTATATAAAAAAAATATAAAATTCTTTAAAAATCACTTGCCAGATTGCAAATTGATTGTATATTTGCAACCGTTAATGCGAGAGTAGCTCAGTTGGTAGAGCTTCAGCCTTCCAAGCTGACTGTCGCCGGTTCGAGCCCGGTCTCTCGCTCAAAAAAAGCCAAACTTTATGTTTGGCTTTTTTCATTTTAGCTTATGTCCAAAAAGTAATAATAATACAATTGGAATTCCTAATAAAATCACCGTCATAGTACTATATAAAAAAGCATCTGGATATACCAAAAGCAACAATGCATAACCTCCAATTGCACCACCTAAATGCGCTGTATGTCCAACATTTCCTAATTGTTTTTTCATTCCATAAATAGAATATAATAAATATCCCACTCCAAAAATGTAACCAGGAATTGGAATTGGCAGTGGAAACATCATTAAATTCATTCCTGGGTTTAATAAAATAGCAGCATAAATAATTCCTGCTACTGCTCCTGAAGCACCTACTGCAGAATAATACAATTCACTTTTATGATAAGTTTGTGTTAAAACACTTCCTGCTATTAAACTCCCAAAATATATAATTAGAAACTTTAATATTCCTAATTTTACTATAATAATAGGTGCAAATATGTACAAAACATACATATTTAAAATTAGATGCATATAATCTACATGTAAAAAACCAGAAGTTAACATTCTTATTTTTTCACCTCGGTTTATGGCTCCTATTTGAAATTTATATTTATCAAAAAACAAACGATCACTAAATCCTTTAATAGAAGCCAATACATTTGCTACAATTATTAAAAGAAGAACTTTATCTATATTCATTATATATATTTTACTTCACGAAAATATAAAAAATAGTTGAGATAAATTTTTGAAAAAAACTATAAGGTTAGACTAACTTATTCTTTAACACATAATTAACAATAATGTTCTGATTTTGGCATAAGTATTGTAAATAATTATATACGAAGCGAAGAATTGGTAAACTTTGTTTTAATTATATAATTTAAGTTTGGTTAATAAAAAAAGCGCAATATAATATTGCGCTTTTTTTATGATATAAAATTATACCTACTTATTTTACTAAAGTTCCTTCCTCAAGAACTATATCATAAACATAACCCGCTCCAAAGTCCTTATTTAAAACTATGATTCCTTTAAAGGTAACTATATCCCCTTCTTTTACAGTTTCTTGGGTTGTGATTGTTAAATCTCTTTCATTGTTAAATTGCGAACCGTCTTCTATATGAACCCAATTTTTATCCATTATGCCATTGTTTACTTTTACAACTTTGCCTCTAACAATTACATTTTTTTTATCTAAAGTAGTTTTACTTTTAAGCAATTCTTCAATTGAAATTCCTCCTGTTGCTTTTTCAATTTTTTCGGTGCTAACCATTGTTTCTTCTATGGTATTGCTATGTTCATGCGCATGTTCTTCCTTAGACGCTTGTATTTCTTCAGTTGTTCTTACATTTTCGGCAAAAGTTATAAAATCAAATGTTTTATCTAATTGTTTGCTTATAAAATCCTTCATAACCATTCCTCCGTTGTAATAATAAGTGTTTCCAACTTCAACTGGCATATTTGTTATTGCCATCCAGTAATTTTTTCCATCTTCTTCAACATTTAAATATGCGTAAGCTCCTCCATCAACTTTTTCTTTAACAACAATTTTATGAAGGTCGCTATTTACAGTTTCTAAAGGTGAATTTATCTTAGAATAATTGCCTTTATCTTTACAACTTGCAAGTGTTAAAATTAAAATGAATACTGCTAAAAATTTTATTTTATTTTTCATTATTTTTATTATTTATTTTGATGTAAAATTAATTGAATTTAACCTTTAAATGTATGACATTCATCACCAATTAATTTCTGATAAATTATTGCTTTTTAAATAATTATTAACCTCACTAAAATGCTTATTACCAAACCAATAACCTCTATTTGCACTTAATGGGGATGGATGCCCACTTGTTAATATGCAATGCTTTTTAGCATCAATTAATACACTTTTCTTTTTTGCATAACCTCCCCAAAGTAAAAAAACAACGTTTTCATTATTTTCTGAAATTGTTTTAATTACAGCATCCGTAAATTGCTCCCAACCTTTTTTTTGATGTGAGCCTGCTTCGTGCGCTTTTACTGTGAGCGTAGCATTTAATAATAATACACCTTGTTTTGCCCAACGCTCTAAATTGCCACTTTTTGGATATGGAATTTGTACATCACTTTCAATTTCTTTAAAAATATTTATTAAGGATGGTGGATGTGAAATTCCTTCATTTACCGAAAAACATAATCCGTGAGCTTGATTGGGTCCGTGATATGGATCCTGACCAATAATTACCACTTTTAGCTGCTTAAAATCGCATAAATTAAAGGCTTCAAAAATTTTATTTCCTTCTGGATAACAAGTATTTTCTTTATATTCTCGTTTTACAAAATTTGTAAGTTCCTTAAAATAAGGCTTTTCAAACTCTTTCTGTAACACTTTCTCCCAACTTTCGGCAATTTTTACTTTCATTATTAGTATTTGTCTTAAATGTCTACTTTTGTATAACTTTTCAAAAGTAGCGCTTTTTATGAGTAACATTTCAGAAAAAACATTAAATGATTTAGAATTTAATACCATTTTACAATCGGTAAGAGAGTTGTGTATTTCTGAATTAGGCAAAGAAGCCACCAAAAAAATAAAGCCATTAAAAAGTCGCGAAAAATTACAGGAAGAGCTTTTTCAGGTAAATGAATATTTGTCTTCATTTGTAAATGAAAATAGAATTCCAAATCATTATTTTGATGATATTTTAAAGGAAATTCATTTATTAAAAATTGAAAATAGCTATTTAGAACCAGCTGCTTTTTTAAGAATTGCCAACAACGCTTCTACCGTATTTGAGATCTTAAAGTTTTTAAAAACATTTAAAAATTATTATCCAATATTGTATTTAAAATCAGAAGAAATTGAATACGAGAAATTTATAGTTGAAAATATTCAAAAATTCATTACTCCTTTTGCTGAAGTAAATGATAATGCATCGCCAACTTTACGACAAATACGAAGTGAAATAAACGCTGTTAGAGGAAAAATTGGCGCTAGTTTTACCAAAGCTTTAGCCTATTACAACAGTGCTGGTTATTTAGATGAAATTAGAGAATCGGTTGTTGACAATCAGCGAGTACTTGCTGTACAAGCAATGCACAGAAGAAAAGTGAGAGGAAGTTTATTAGGCAGTTCTAAAACAGGAAGTATTGTATATATTGCGCCAGAAGCCACCTTACAATATAGCCGAGAATTGCAAAATTTATTGTTTGATGAACACGAAGAAATTGTACGAATTTTAAAAGAATTAACAGATAGCCTACGCATTTTTGCGCCCAATTTACTGGAATATCAAAAATATTTAACAAAATTAGATGTCATTGGAGCAAAAGCTAAGTACGCAAAAAAAATAAATGGGTGTTTGCCTAAAATTACTTCAGAAAAGAAAATTTATTTTAGAGATGCTTTTCATCCTATTTTATTGTTAAAAAATAATAGCAAAAACATCCCAACGGTTTCGCAAACATTAGAGTTAAATGAACAACAACAAATAATTGTTATTTCTGGACCAAATGCCGGTGGAAAAAGTATCACCTTAAAAACCATTGGTTTATTGCAAGCCATGCTGCAAAGTGGTTTATTAATTCCGGTACACGAACGTTCTGAAACTTTTATTTTTGATAAAATCTTAACGGATATTGGAGATAATCAATCTATTGAAAATCAACTAAGTACTTATAGTTACCGATTAAAAAATATGCGTAATTTTTTAAGAAGATGTAATGAAAATACGCTTTTTTTAATTGATGAATTTGGAACTGGAAGTGATCCCGAATTGGGTGGCGCATTGGCTGAAATATTTTTAGAAGAATTTTATTCTAAAAAAGCCTTTGGAATTATTACTACACATTATGCCAATTTAAAAGTATTAGCCAGTGAATTGGAGTTTGTTTCTAATGCAAATATGCAGTTTGATGAAAAAACTTTAGAACCAAAATTTAAATTATTTATTGGACAAGCGGGAAGCTCATTTACTTTTGAAGTTGCTCAAAAAAACGGAATTCCATATAGTTTAATTAACAAAGCTAAAAAACGTGTTGAAGGTGAAAAAGTTCGACTGGATAAAACAATTTCAAACCTTCAAAAAGAACGAAATAAATTACAACTAACTTCTGAAACTTTAGAGCTAGAAAAAACGAAAGCCATTGAGCAAACGGATAATTTAACTGAAAAACAACTAAAAATTCAGGAAAAATTAGAAAGCTTTCAAGAGCTGTATGATAGCAACCAAAAAATGTTGCAATACGGTAGAAAAATAAACGATTTATTAAATAAATATTTTCAAACCAATAATAAAAAGGCGTTAACTACCGATTTTAATAATTGGTTGGTTGTTGAAAAAACAAAATTCCTAAAAAAGAATCCTCCAAAACCTAAAACAAAAGTTGAAAAGAAAAAATTAACTGTTGAGAAAAAACAAGCCGAAGAAAAATTGAAGGTTGTGGAAAAAGAAGTTTTGGTGGCCGTTGAAAAAGTCCGTGAAGAAAAAATAAAGGTAGATAAAGTAATTGCCAAACAAAAAGCAGACTACGTTTTTAAAATTAATGACAAAGTTAGAATTATTGATAGTAACACTGTTGGAACTATTGATAAAATTGAAAAGAAAAACGCCTTTATAAATTATGGCGTATTTACTACAAAAACAACTTTAAATAAATTAGAATTGGTACAAGCGGCCAAAAAATAAATTTATTTTTTAATTAATACATCTATAGCAAGTTATATTTGTTTTAAAAAAATATATTCTTAAATTTAGCGTGCAAAAAATCTGACCATGTTAAATAATAGTAAAGCCCTTATTACTTTTGTTATATGGTCTATTATTGCTTTAACTTTTCACTATTTTATTTCAAATAAAATTTTTCATAATTGCTTTTCTGAAACTGAAAATACTAAAGTAAATTCAACTGAAATTAATAGACCTTTATTTGTAATTACTGATTTTAAAAACAACTCTTTATTTACCTTTAATGAAACCATAACAATTATTAAAAATAAAGACAGTGTTCTTTTTTCTTCTAATAAAAATACTGTTTTAGATAGTGTAAAGAACTATTTATTAAACAATTATGATAAGAACTGTTCAATTACAGGTTATTTTTCTTCTGAAGAAAATAGTGCTAATTTAGGTTTTAAAAGAGCAGATTATTTTAAAAATTTATTGATATCAAACAACGTGGACTCCGCTAGAATTGAAACCAATCAATTTGCAAAACAACATTTATTTACCCAAAATAATAAAGCTTTAAATGGTGTGAAATTACAATTCAAAACAAGAAACCCTCATTTAATTGACAGCATTGAACAAACTATTGCTAACAAAATTTTACACATTATTTTTACTGATGAAAATACAATTATTGATTCCATTCAACTAAATACATATCTACCATTACTAAAAAAGTATTGCAAAAAACAGGTACCTTCTGAAATAAGCATCACTGGACACACTGATAATGACGGTTATTTTCAAAACAATATTGTGAAAGGTTTAAACTGGGCAAATGCTACTAGAGATTATTTTATAAAAAAAGGTTTAAAATCCATAAACATAACAACAACCTCAAAAGGAGAAGCTGAACCAATTGCTAATAAATATACCGAAGAAGGAAAAGCTAAAAATAGAAGAATAGAAATAAAAATTATTAAATAAAAACATATATGCAGTCTATATTTTCAAATCAAAATTTAATTCATTTGGCAGAACTGTTTTTTTGGTTACTTGGAGCTTTTATAATTGGTTTTTACTTTGGAACTCTTAAAAGAAAATCAAAAAAAACAACTACTTATAAAGATTTGGAACATGCTGATGTAAATCATGATGATTCATTTGATTTGGTAGATGATATTAGTAAAATTAGAGCTAAAAAAACCTTTGAACGAGGAGGAAAAGAAACAGTTCAAACTGTTTTTGAAGAAGCTAAAGGTCTAAACTTTGAAACTATTGGAAAAGCATCTGCTGAAACCAAAGACGATTTAAAACAAATAAAAGGCATTGGGGCTAATATAGAAGAAAAATTGAATGATGTAGGAATTTATAATTATACTCAAATTACCAACTTTACAAGTAAAGATATTGATGAATTAACAGATTTAATCAAGTTCTTTCCTGGTAGAATTGAACGTGACGATTGGGTAGGCCAAGCCTACAAATTATTAAACAATAAAAAACTTTAAGAAACTTTATTCGCTTTTATAACGTTCCATTTCACGATCATAAAAAGCTGAAGCTTCTTCAATTAATGTAGCAACTTGAATTTCTAACTCTTCTTGATCTTCTCCTTGAAAATCTTCAAACCATTCAATTTCATCATCAACTAAATTGATTATAAAACGTGGAAAATCTGTATGTATCACAAAAATTGCGTCTTGATGATCTGTATTGTCTCCCAACAAAAATTTAGGTAAGTTCATTTTTCTCTTGTATTAATTTATTTGTTAAATAATTAAATCTTAAAAATAGCATTATTGCAGAACTGGTTAATGCTGTTAACAACCCAATCCATATACCGTAAGGGCCCATATCTAAAGTTCTTCCAAGGTAAAAACAAACCGGAAAACCAATAATCCAATAGGCTATAAATGTTATAATTGAAGGAACATTTACATCTTGCAACCCTCGCAATCCACCTAAAACAACAGCTTGTAAACCGTCTGAAAGTTGAAAAAATCCCGCAACCACCAATAAGCTCGATGCAATTTTAATTACCTCTAAATCTGATGTAAAAACCCAAGGCAACAAATCTTTCAAAAGGAAAAAGCTTATTGCAAAACCAAACATAATGATAAAAATGAGTAAAAAATTAGAAAAGGCAATTCTCCGTAATTCCACATAATTCTTTAATCCAATTTGATTTCCAACTCTAATTGTTGCAGCAACTCCTACTCCAACAGCTATCATAAAGGTAGTGGATGCTAACTTTAAAGCAATTTGATTTGCTGCTTGCGGTAGCGCACCAAAAGTTCCAGCTAAAATAACGGAAGCTGTAAACAAACCAACTTCAAAAAGCATTTGTAAAGCTGTTGGAAATCCCAATTTAATAATTTTGTTAAAAACAGTACTGCTAATTTCAGCCAATTGCAATTTCTTCATGTAAATGGCGAATTTTTTTCGTTTCTTTAAAACATAATAAATAAAGAACACCATAACAAACCTTGAAACCAATGTTCCAATAGCTGCGCCAACAATTTCTAATCGAGGGAAAATCCAAAATCCATATATTAAAGCAAAGTTTAAAACTATGTTTACAACATTTGTTAAAATGGTTGCCCACATAGCATATTTAGTTTCAGATAATCCATCCGTAAATTGTTTAAATCCCTGAAAAATCATTAAAGGAATCATAGAAAATGCTACAATTTCGTAATAAGGTATAGCTAATTTAACAACTTCTTCAGGTTGATCTAAATGATATAATATAGGTTTTATCAACAATAACAAAATCCACATAGCAACACCTATTATAGATGTTAAAATTAACCCATGTTGAAAAACACTTCTACCCCTTTCCTTATCTCCTTCCCCATCAGATTCAGCAATTAAAGGTGTGATTGCTAATGAAAAACCAATTCCTATTGATAGTGCAATAAATACCAAACTATTACCCAAAGATGTAGCTGCAAGTTGCACAGGCCCAATCCTTCCTACCATTATGTCATCAATTAATCCAACCAATAAATGTCCTAACGAACCCATCATTATTGGTGTGGCTAATTTTAAATTATTTTTGAATTCGGAAGTATAATTCTTTAATTTCAACGTTGCTTATATTTCAGTTTGCGAAGATACATATTTTAAATTGCTTATTGAATTAGTTATATTTTCTTAAATTTCATTTTATTATAAAATATTCATCAATCTTCATTTTAAAAGACCACTAAAAAATGTACATTTGTTCCTTATCACTTACTAAGTACTAAAAAATAAATATTATGGCAAAAATAACACTAAAAGGAAACCCAATTAAAACAGTTGGTTCCTTACCTAAAGTAGGAAAAAAAGCTCCTAAATTTTCATTAATAAAATCTGATTTATCAAAAGTTAAATTAAAAGATTTTAAAGGTTCTAAATTAATTTTAAACATTTTCCCAAGCCTAGATACAGGTACTTGCGCAGCATCAGTTAGAAATTTCAATAAAGAAGCTGCAAGTTTAGAAAACACAAAAGTTTTATGTATTTCAAGAGATTTACCATTTGCACAAGCGCGTTTTTGCGGTGCGGAAGGCATTGAAAATGTGGTTACATTATCTGACTTTGCAAAAGGGAAATTTGGAAAATCTTATGGATTAACCATTAAAGATGGTCCTTTAGCAAACTTACATTCTAGAGCTGTTGTTGTTGTAAATGAAGAAGGTATTGTTACTTATACTGAACAAGTTCCTGAAATTGTGGACGAACCAAATTATGAAGCTGCCTTAAAAGCGCTTTAAAAAAATGAATTCAGAACGTAATTTTTTTCTAAACAGAATAAAATCTGTTAAATATGCTGCAAAAGGCTTTTGGATATTAATTACATCTGAAAAAAGTATCATAGCACAAGTTATTATTGGCATTATTATGACAATAATTGGCTTTTTAATGAATATTTCTGCTACCGAATGGTTGTTCCAAATTATGGCAATTTCAATAGTTTTGGTAGCAGAATCATTAAATACTGCAATTGAAAAAATGGCTGATTTTGTACATCCAGATTATCACACAAAAATTGGCTTTATAAAAGATATTTCTGCAGGCGCTGCATTTTTTGCTGCAATATTTGCTGTAATTATTGGTTTAATAATTTATATACCTAAATTTATTTAGTAATTTAAACGCAATCACATAAATTTTCTATTTTTGTGGGATATTGAAGTAAATGGCGAAAAAAACAAAAACAACTAGCAAATCTACTGATAAACAGCGTTTTCAAAAAATAAAATTATTTTTTGGGAATAGGCAAACACAAACTATTTTGGGTGCTTTTCTGGTTTTATTCAGTATATTTCTGATGACTTCATTTATTTCCTATTTATTTAATTGGCAACAAGACCAAAGTCAACTTGACAATTTTACCAACAAAGAAGTTTCCGTAAATAATTTATTAGGAAAAATTGGTGCCAGTTTAAGTCACTTATCAATATATAAAGGTTTTGGAATTGCAGCTATTTATTTACCAATTCTTCTATTTTTTACAGGGCTTTCTATCTTTCTAAAAGAAACGCTAATAAAGGTGCGTAAATTTTGGGGATGGGGACTTTTAGGAATGGTTTGGATTGCTATTTCTTTAGCCTTTTTTGCTAAAAAGAATGCTTTATTAGCTGGTGTTGTTGGGTTTGAATTAAACGCTTATTTACAGCAATTTTTAGGCAAAACTGGGCTAATATTAAGTTTGCTTTTTTTACTTATTACTTATTTAGTAATTCGTTTTAAATTAACTCCTGAAATTGTACATAGTGCAGTAAAATCTGATAAAACAGGGTTAGAAAATGAAGTAACTGCCATTGACGAAATAAATAATGACAGAAAAACAGAAAATAACGAAGTTGAAAAAACCGTTATTTCAGTTCCTCAGCCTACAATTGAAATTCCTTTAAATAAAAAACCAACTCCAATCTTTGAAAAACCTGATGACGAACTAGATTTTAAAATTATTCATACAACTGAACAAAAAGAAGATGATGTTGCCATTGATGTAGATAAAATTGTGGAAGAAAATCATGTGGAAGAAAATTTATCAGACCAATTAGTGAAAGACTTTGGTGAATTTGACCCAACGTTAGAACTAGGAAACTATAAATTTCCAACGCTAAACTTATTACGCGATTATAACGAAAGTATTTCTGTAGATCAGGAAGAATTAGAAGCCAATAAAAATAGAATTGTTGAAACACTAAACAATTACAATATTGGTATTGATAGAATTAAAGCTACAGTTGGGCCAACAGTTACCTTATATGAAATAGTTCCTGAAGCTGGTGTTCGAATTTCAAAAATTAAAAACCTAGAAGACGATATTGCACTTTCACTTTCCGCAATGGGAATTCGAATTATTGCGCCAATTCCTGGTAAAGGTACCATTGGTATTGAAGTTCCAAATAAAAAGCCAACCATGGTTTCTATGAAATCTGTAATTTCATCCATTAAATTTCAAAACTCTGAAATGGAATTACCTATTGCATTAGGTAAAACTATTTCAAACGAAACTTTTGTAGTTGACCTTGCAAAAATGCCACACTTATTAATGGCTGGTGCAACCGGACAAGGAAAATCCGTTGGGTTAAATGCCGTTTTAACATCATTATTATATAAAAAACATCCCGCTGAAGTAAAATTTATATTGGTAGATCCTAAAAAGGTTGAATTAACATTATTCAATAAAATTGAACGTCATTATTTAGCTAAATTACCAGATACAGATGAAGCTATTATAACCGATACAACTAAAGTAATTAACACTTTAAATTCGTTGTGTATTGAAATGGACAATCGTTATGATTTGCTAAAACTAGCCATGGTTCGTAACATTAAAGAATACAACGTTAAATTTAAAGCTAGAAAATTAAATCCAGAAAATGGTCATAAGTTTTTACCATATATTGTACTGGTAATTGATGAATTTGCTGATTTAATTATGACTGCCGGTAAAGAAGTAGAAACACCTATTGCCCGTTTAGCGCAGTTGGCTAGAGCTATAGGGATTCATTTAATTGTCGCAACACAAAGGCCATCGGTGAATGTTATTACTGGTATTATTAAAGCCAATTTCCCTGCTAGAGCAGCATTTAGGGTTACCTCTAAAATAGATTCACGCACAATTTTAGACACCTCTGGAGCCGATCAATTAATTGGTAAAGGTGATATGCTTTTTTCTGCAGGAAATGATTTAATACGTTTACAATGTGCCTTTGTAGATACTCCTGAAGTTGAAAAAATAACAGATTTTATTGGCTCACAACGTGCATATCCAGATGCTCATATGTTACCTGAATATAGTGGTGAGGAAATTGGCACAAGTCTTGATAATGATATCAGCGAACGCGATGTTTTATTTAAAGATGCCGCATTAGTGATTGTGCATGCACAACAGGGTTCTGCATCGTTATTACAAAGAAAATTAAAACTAGGCTACAACAGAGCTGGAAGATTGATTGACCAATTAGAAGCTGCTGGTATTGTTGGACCTTTTGAAGGAAGCAAGGCGCGTCAGGTATTAATTGCAGATGAAGCTGCTCTAAACTTCTTATTAAACAATGAAGAAAATTAACGAATAATAGATTTTATAAAAGGAATGAAAAAATTAATAATTTTAATTGCAGTTATACTAATAAGTGTTCAAACATTTGGGCAAAAATCTCAAGAAGCAAAATCGTTACTTGACAATGTTGCAAAAAAAGTAGAAAGCTATAAAAACATCTATATTGAATTTAACCACAAGTTAGATAATAATGAAGCAAATGTGCATCAAGAAACTTTAGGTAATGTTACTTTAAAAGGAGATTTGTACCATTTAAATTATATGGGAACAGAACAATTATATGATGGAAAAAAAACATACTTAATTATTCATGAAGATGAAGAAGTAATTATTCAAAAACCTTCAAAAAACAATGAAGAAACAATTACTCCTTCTAAAATGTTTTCATTTTATAAAACTGGATTTAGTTATGCAATGGATGATCTTAAAACTATTAAAGGAATTAAAATTCAATATGTAAAATTAACTCCTACAGATAAGCGTTCAGAAATTTCAAATGTTTTAGTAGGTATTGACGCTAAAACAAATCATATTTATAATATTATAGAAACTGGGAAAAATAATACGACAACAACACTTGAAGTAAGAAGTTTTAAAACAAATCAACCAGTTTCAGAAAAGCTTTTTATCTTTGACATGTCAAAATACAGAGACCAGAAAAAATATTCAATCTCTGAGCCAAAATAATCGTCTTGAAAATATTTGATAAATATATTTTAAAAAGTTTTCTACAACCTTTTTTAGCCACATTTTTTGTGGTTCTTTTTGTTTTAGTAATGCAAGCGCTTTGGCTTGCTTTTGATGAAATTGCAGGAAAAGGTATTGACCTGTTTTTTATTCTAAAATTTCTTTGGTATTTAGCTTTAATATTAACACCTACAGCTTTACCAATTGGAATTTTACTCTCATCAATTATGGCCTTAGGTAATTTAGCGGAAAATTATGAATTTGCTGCTATAAAATCTGCTGGGATTTCTTTGAAAAGAGTCATTCTTCCACTAGTAATCTTAACAGTATTATTAAGTGCTCTAAACTTTGTTTTTTTAAATAATATTTATCCTTGGGCAACATTAAAACAAAAGAATTTGTACTTAAATATGAAAAAAAAGAAACCAGCATTGGCTTTGGTTCCTGGCATATTTAACACAGATATTCCTAATTTTAGTATAAAATTTGATGAAAAATATGGTGAGGAAGAAAATCTATTAAAAAACGTTCAAATTGCTGATTTAAGTGCCGGGAAAGGAAAAATTAAAGTTATAACTGCGGAAAAAGGAGAAATTACAACAGATGAAGGTAGTAAATATATGACCTTGACTTTAAACAACGGTAATTATTACGAAGACCATATGAAATCTTCATATTCGCCTACTGAACGTGCAAAAATGCCCGGATCTAGAGCTACTTTTAAAACATATATCATAAATATTGATGTTTCTTCTTTTAATGATTCTGAAAAATTAAACGACACACTTGTTAAAGAACATCATGGAATGCTAACTATAAAACAGTTAGATTCTTTTTCAAAAAAGGAGAAAGTAACATTTGATGAAAAAGTAACCTTAAATTCCAATTATTTTTATGATAGTTTTAAAGCAAAAAACCTCTATAAAATATCCGATACTATACGAAGAGATAGCTTAAACCCTATCATTTTAGAAAACTTTAATGTAGCAAATAAAAGCATTGTAATTAATGATGCATTACAAAATATTAAAAGAATCATTTCAAGAAATGATAATCAAATGCGAGGTTTTAAAGAACAGCGTAAATTACTGAATTTATACGATTTTGAATTAAGTTATAGAATTGCCTTTTCATTAGCTTGTTTAGTCCTCTTTTTTATTGGGGCTCCATTAGGTTCCATTATTAGAAAAGGTGGATTTGGATTACCAATGATTATGGCTATTACCATTTTTGTAATTTATTTCTTTATTTCTCAATTAGGTAGAAATTTATCAGAAGAAAGTGCTATTTCTACATTGTTTGGAAGTTGGCTTTCTACTTTAATCTTACTCCCTTTTGGAATTTTACTTACAAGGCGTGCCGCAAAAGGAATGGGAATATTTAATATTGATAACGTTTTTGAAACTATAAAAAAGTTTTCAAAAAAAATTTATAAAACCAATTAAAAGATAATGACAACTTTAAAAAGTAACATTAAATTAAATACAATTCAAGAAGCTATTGAAGATATTAAAAACGGCAAAATTATAATTGTTGTTGATGATGAAGATAGAGAAAATGAAGGTGATTTTATTGCCGCCGCAGAATGCGTAACACCAGACATGGTTAACTTTATGGCTAAGCATGGTAGAGGATTAATATGTACTCCACTTACCGAAGAACGTGCTGAAGAACTTGACTTGCCTTTAATGGTAAATAAAAATACGGTGCTACATAATACACAATTTACCGTTTCTATAGATTTAATTGGGGAAGGTTGTACAACAGGTATTTCTGCTCAAGATAGATCCAAAACAATTAAAGCTTTAACCCAAAAAGAAACAAAACCAGAGGATTTTGGCAGACCTGGGCATATTTTCCCTTTAAGAGCAAAACAAGGGGGAGTTTTAAGAAGAACTGGACATACAGAAGCAGCTATAGATTTAGCACGATTAGCTGGATTTCAACCTGCTGGAATTCTAGTTGAAATTTTAAACGAAGATGGTACTATGGCTCGTTTGCCTCAACTAGTTGAAGTTGCTAAAAAATTCGATTTAAAAATTATTTCAATTGAAGATTTAGTGGCCTATCGAATGAAATATGACTCTTTAATTCATAAAATTGAAAATTTCACTATACAAACACGTTTTGGTGAATTTAATTTAAAAGCCTACAAACAAACAAATAATAATCAGGTTCATATAGCTTTATCAAAAGGCACTTGGACGAAAGATGAACCAGTTTTAGTTCGTGTAAATTCAGCTTTAATTAATAATGATATTATACGATTATTAACTATGAGTCCGGATGATTCTTTTTCAAGGATTTTTAAAATTATTAACGATGCTGGAAAAGGTGTTGCTGTTTTTATTAGTCAAGAAAACCAATCTTTTAATTTAATTAACAGATTGTCATTATTAAAAAAATCTCAAAAAGCTGAACTAAATAACGTTCCTAAAATTCAGCCAGATGATAAAGATTTTGGAATTGGAGCACAAATTTTGCACGATTTAGAAGTGTCTAAATTACGTGTACTAACAAATTCACCATCCGTAAAAAAACGTATTGGAATGACCGGTTACGGACTTGAAATTGTTGATTATGTAAACTACTAATCTTTGTATGAAAAATTGTTTAATTATTTTAAGTTGTTTTTTTATTCTTATAAGTTGCAACAATAAAAATGATGTTACTAAAAAGACAACAAGTACTATTAACAATTTTACAAAAGGTTTTACATTAGAAGGAGAATTAATAAATGGTGAGGCTTCTAAAGTTTATTTAAATAAAATTATTGGTAATACCATTTATCAAATAGATTCAGCAAAAATTGAAAACAATAAATTTAGCGTTCAGGGTATTGTTGAATATCCTGAACGTTTTGCTTTAACTTTTGATACGTATGCATCAAAAACAATTCTAATTTTAGAAAATTTACCCATCCAAATTAGTGTAAATACAGAGCAAATTAATGATCCCATAATAATTGGTTCTCCCCTAAATTCAAAGCTTGATGAATATAAAAAAATTTCAAAATCAATATTTAGAAAAATAGACTATTTATATCCAAGATTTCAAAAAGCTAGACTTGAAAATGACGTTGAAAAATTAACGGAAATTGGCCACCAAATGAAATCTATTGAAAAAGAATTTCAAGTATTTAGCTTTCAATTTATTGAGAAAAATAAAAACTCATTTATTGCTCCCATCCTATTAAGCGATCAATTAAAAACTTCAACAATAGATACCTTTAAAATAAAAGAAAGTTATCAATTATTATCAGAAGAAGTTAAGCATTCACCTGATGCTCAAATAATTGCTTCATTTTTAAAATTACATTAAAAAACTTAAATCAGTTTCTGTAGCTAATTCAACAGCTTGTTTTTTAGCTTGAAACAAACGTGCATGTAGTTTTCCTTTTAGAATTACTTTATTACCATTTACCAGTAACCAACTACCTTCTCGCAAACCTAAAACTGGCGTTTCATTAATTGTATGATACTCATTAATACGCGTTTCTCTAGTTTCACCCATATGTGTAGAATTTAAGTCTGGATCTAAGAAATGTGGATTAATATTAAACCTTACAAAGCCAAAAGTAATAAAACTTTTAGGGTAAATGATAGGCATATCATTGGTATTTTGCATAGTCAAACCCGTAACATTACTACCTGCACTTGTTCCAAAATAAGGAGTTCCATTTTCAACTACATTTTTAATTGTAGACATTAATTTATGGTCGTATAATTCAAAAACCAACAAAAATGTGTTTCCTCCACCAGTAAAAATACCTTTTGCATTATTTACAGCATCAATTGGATTTTTAAATTCGTGAATTCCTTTCACCTTTATATTTATTTTTTGAAATGCTTCTTGCACCTTTGCCGTATAATCTTCATGCGATAATCCACTTGGTCGCGCATACGGAATAAATAAAATTTCTTGTACACCTTTAAAAAAAACAGAAAGTTCTGGTAAAATATATTCTAAATAGCCCTTTCCGTGTACTGTTGATGTGCTGGCAATCAATAATTTTTTCATCCTAAAAGGTTTTTATCAAATGTAGCAAACAAATACTATTTAACAAAAGTTTACAACAGCATTAATATAAATTTAAGATTTCATCAACTTTCTTTGTTAAATGAAATTGAGACTAACCAATCTATTATTTTTCATATTAATTGCCAGTAATTGCATGGCACAAAACAAACCGTTTAAATTAAATGGTAAAATTTATTGCAATTTAAATAAGGTTAGAGATGTGAACATTATAAACTTAAATAGTTATGTGGGCACAGTTTGTAACGATTATGGAGATTTTGAAATTACTGCAAAACTAAACGATTCCATATTATTTTCTTCCATTGAATTTGAATCAAAAAAAATAAAGGTGACTGAAACAATGCTCCAATCAAAAAATATAACTATTTTTTTAATTCCTTCAATAACTCAATTAAAAGAAGTCTTTGTTGGCTTAACAGGTAATTTAGCGTATGATATTAAAAATAAACCAAAAGATACCATTCCTACTCACACATTTTCATTTACAAAAGCAGATTTAAAAAAGGATTTAGGCC
Organism: Lutibacter sp.; assembly: GCF_016342705.1. GTDB lineage: Bacteria > Bacteroidota > Bacteroidia > Flavobacteriales > Flavobacteriaceae > Lutibacter. The sequence goes on from NZ_JAEINV010000006.1 coordinate 39,640, forward strand.
CAGATATTCACGGTCCAAAAAGCGCTCCTTTTGTAGGTCCGTTTAAGCCGTTACCGCCAACGGTATCCATTCCAAATTTTGCCTATGAAAAAGAACAACGCTTAAAACGTGAAATTGCCAAATTAAAAGAGTTTCCTATAAAAATTAGAAGAGAATTAGGAATTAAATTTTTTACTGAAAAATTAAACATTCCTGAAGAAAAAATTGATAACTTTATTAATTACTGTGAATATAGAGATGTTATAAAAAAATACTATGAAAAAAGATTATTTGAGGTTATTGATATATTTAAGGATGAGAGCATTCCTTATAATGCCATTAAAGAATAAGAACGTAAGTATTGCCCTTTTTTTTATGGTTGTTTTATCAACTACGTATGCGCAACAACAAGAAGCAATACATGGAATTGTTAAGTCCGAAGCTACTGTATTACAAGATATTAACATCATAAACAAAACTAAAAATTTAGGAACCTCAAGCAATGCTAACGGTGAATTTACTATGCATGTTTCCGAAGGAGATTCTATTCAGTTTTCTTCCATAAATTATAAAACAAGAATTATTGCAATATCCTTAAACCACTTAAAAACAAAACAAATAATAATTTTTTTAGAACCCGGTTTAAATGAATTAGATGAAATTGCTATTGAACAAAAAGTACGATTAGATTTTGGTAAAGTTGCACTTCCAAAAGATGCTATTTTTGAAAAAGATGAAATAGATTTAAAGGCAGCTCCAAATGCACGAAATTTAACAGACCCAACAAGTCCTGCTGGAAGTAACACGGGTAATATATTGGGAGTTATTACTTTAATTTCAGATATCATTTTCGAAAAATCAAGAGAGCGCAAAAAAGAAGAAAAAAAAATGGTGCAACTTCAACAAAATTTCTCCAATACTATACTTGATAAATACGGTGAAGAATTTTTCACAAAAGGTTTAAATATCCATAAAAATGATGTGTATTTATTTATAGATTTCTGCAATGATAATGGCTTAAAAGAATACTATTTAAGTGATGAGTTTACCACCAAAAATTTTATAGTACTTCAAAGCAAAAAGTTTTTAGAAATAAAAAAACAGTAGTTTTTTGATAACCCATTTGAATTATATGGAACGCTTTTTGTTAATTAGCAAAAAAGAATTTATGAAATACCAAAAATATGTAATACTACTTATCATAGCTCCTTTATTGGCCTTCTCTGTACACAAATATTACATCAGTTTGTGTGAAGTTGAATATGTTGAAGAAAAAAAATCTGTTCAAATAATTATCAGTCATTTTATTGATGATTTGGAAATTACCTTAAATAACGAGCATAAAAAAGATTTTTTTTTAGCTACCAACAAAGAAGCTAAAAACATTCAAGAAATTTATGAAGATTACCTTCACAAACATTTAAAATTTACCATCAATCAAAAACCAGCACAATATCAATTTATAGGAAAAGAATATGATGATGATTTGGTGCGTTTTTATTTAGAAATCCCAAACGTTCAAAAACTAAATTCTATAGAAATTGAAAACACTTGTCTTATTAAAGATTTTGAAGATCAACAAAACATTATTAAAATAAAAGTAAAGAAATTCAACAAAACATTTTATTTAACTAAAAGTAATGTGAAAGGTTTGTTAAAATTTCAATAAAAAAAGCACTTTTCTGTTAAAATGAATTATTTTCGAATGTAAATCCTATTAGCTTCAAAAATGAAAAAAATTACATTAGCAATACTATCTTTAGTATTCTTATCCTCTACCCTTTTTGCTCAAGAAAATACACAAGAAAAAGTTAGACAAAAAGGTCACTACAATAGTAGTAAATTTAAACAACTAGACGAAGAATTGCCAACTCCAAATAAGCAACACATGGCTTCCGGAGCGCCTGGTTATGAATATACCCAGCAGCAAGTTGATTATAAAATGACTATTATTTTAGATGATGAAAATCAAAAAATATTTGGAGAAGAAACCATTACGTATCACAATAATTCTAAAGATGCATTAGACTATTTATGGGTGCAATTAGATCAAAATATGCGCGCTCCAAACTCTAAAACAAATGATGTTAGTGGCGGCGGACCAGATGCATTATATACGCCAGCAAAATTTACTAAAATGTTTATGGGAAAACCTTTTCAAGGAGGTTTTAATATTGATTATATAAAAGATGTGAATGGAAATCCACTTAGCTATATGATTAATTTCACCATGATGCGTGTAGATTTACCGAAACCATTAGCAGCTGGAGAAAAATTTATTTTCAACATAAAATGGTGGTATAATATTAATGATTATATGGCAGACCGAGGAAGATCTGGTTATGAGCCATTTCCTGATGGCAATAATTTATATATTATTGCGCAGTTTTTTCCTCGCCTAGCAGTTTACAATAATGTAAAGGGTTGGCAAAATTTACAATTTTGGGGACGTAGTGAATTTGCTTTAGAATTTGGAAATTATGATGTTTCAATTACAACGCCAAAAGATCACATATTAAACGCAACAGGCGTTATTCAAAACCCAAAAGAAGTATTTACAAAAGAGCAAAATAAAAGATACGAAAGTTCAAAAACATCGTTTGATAAACCTGTTTTTATTGTCACTCCAGAAGAAGCGCTTGAAGCTGAAAAAAGTAAAAATACAGCAACTAAAACCTGGAAATTTTATGCAGAAAATGTGCGTGATTTTGCATTTTCATCATCAAGAAAATTTATTTGGGATGCAATGGCTGTAGATTTTAATGGAAAAACTGTTATGGCTTATTCCTTATATCCAAAAGAAGGAAATCCCTTATGGGAAGAACATTCAACACGTGTGATTGCAAATACTTTGAAAGTATATTCTGAAAGTACTTTTGATTATCCGTATCCACACGCAACTTCTATAAATGCTGAACGCCAAGGAATGGAATACCCAATGATTTGTTGGAATGGCGGACGACCAGATGAAAATGGAAAATATAATGATAGAACTAAAAAAGGAATGATTGGTGTAATTACACACGAAGTTGGTCACAACTTTTTTCCTATGATTGTGAATTCCGATGAACGTGAATGGACGTGGATGGATGAAGGTATTAACTCTTTTGTTGAAATATTAGCAGAATATAAATACGATCCAGAGTTGTTTCCGTTATCTAAATATCCAAAAAATATTGTTGGCTATATGTCTGGAGATCAAGATCAATTATCTCCAATTATGACGCAAGGTGACAATGTTTTTAATTTTGGTTCAAATGCGTATGCAAAACCTGCTGCTGGATTATTTATGTTACGCCAAACTATTATGGGGCCTGAAATGTTTGATCACGCCTTTAAAACCTACGCAAAACGCTGGAAATTTAAACACCCAACTCCTGCTGATTTCTTTAGAACTATGGAAGATGCTTCTGCTATGGATTTAGACTGGTTTTGGAGAGGCTGGTTTTATACAACAGGCAATAATGATATAGGAATTAAAGAAGTAAAAAAATACCACGTTACTGATAAACCAACTGAACAAGCCGAAAATTTAGCAAAAAGATATGGAATTACTGTAGATCAATTACCTCCATCTTTATATTTAGTTTCAGAAGATAGTAAAGAATATACCGATGATTTAAAAGGTAAAAAACCTGAAGATTACACCGTATTAAATAACTATTTACAAGATAATTTTTCTGCAGAAGAAAAAGCAACTTTAAAAGCTCCAAAGTATTTTTACGAATTAGTTTTTGATAAACCAGGAGATTTAGTAATGCCAATAATTGTAGAGTTTGAATATGAAGATGGCTCTAAAGAACGCAAACAATATCCAGCTGAAATTTGGAGATTAAATGATAATGAAGTAACAAAAGTTTTTCCATCAAGCAAAGTAATTAGTAAAATAACAATAGATCCTGATGAAGAAACAGCCGATGTTGATACAAGCAACAACAGCTGGCCAAAAAACACCGAAACACAATTTGATAACTTCAAAAAAAATCAAATAAAAGGATAATAGTAAGCCACTCTATGAGTGGCTTTTTTTATTTCAACCTTTTCACTACTTTAGAAAATTAATTATGACTACTTATGAAAAAATTTATTTCCATCACATTATTACTTTTAATAAGTTTAAATCTCTCCTTTTCCCAAGAAATCAAGAAAAAAGGACATTACAACATCAGTAAGTTTAAACAATTAGATGAAGAGTTACCAACACCAAATACTGAACATAATGCATCTGGTGCACCTGGATATGAATATTCGCAACAGCAAGTAGACTATAAAATGGATATTATTTTGGATGATGAAAACCAACGAATTTATGGTGAAGAAACAATTACATATCACAATAATTCAAAGGACAGCTTAGAATATCTTTGGGTTCAGCTCGATCAAAATATGAGAGCTCCAGATTCCAAAACACCCGATTTAAGAAATGAAAATGTTGGAACACTCTACTCTCCTGAACAATTTTCAAAAAAATATATGCAAGCACCTTTTAATGGTGGTTTTAAAATTGATTTTGTTAAAAATATTGATGGTAGCAATGCATCCTATCATATTAATGAAACAATGATGCGTTTAAATTTAGACAAGCCATTAGCTTCTGGCAGTACGTTTTCTTTTAAAATAAAATGGTGGTACAACATCAATAACCACGTTACACAAGGAGGAAGATCTGGTTTTGAACACTTTCCTGAAGATGGAAATAACAGTTATGTAATTGCTCAATTTTTTCCAAGATTATGTGTTTACAATAATGTTGAAGGTTGGCAAAATAAGCAATTTTATGGCAGAAGTGAATTTGCATTAGAATTTGGAAATTATGAAGTAAACATAACCACCCCAAAAGATCATATGTTAGGTGCAACAGGCGTTTTAAAAAATGAAAGTGAAGTTCTCACCAAAACGCAACAAAAAAGATTGGCTGAAGCAAGAAAATCTTTTAAAAAACCAGTTATAATTGTAACGCAAGAAGAAGCTACTGAAATAGAAAAAACCAACATTAAAGAAACCAAAACTTGGAAATTTTATGCAGAAAATGTGCGTGATTATGCGTTTGCAAGTTCTCGTAAATTTATTTGGGATGCCATGGCCGTTGATATTAATGGAAGAACTGTAATGGCATATTCTTATTATTCAAAAGAAGCCAATCCATTATATGGCGATCATTCTACCAGAGCTACAGCGCAAACACTAAAAACATATTCTAAACATACATTTGATTATCCGTACCACAAAGCCATTTCTGTTGATGGACAAATGGGAATGGAATATCCGCAAATTTGTTTTAATCCAGGAAGACCAAATCCAGATGGAACTTATAATGATCGTACAAAATATAGAATGATTGGCGTAACTATTCACGAAGTTGGTCATAACTTTTTTCCAATGATTATTAATTCTGATGAGCGCAAATGGACGTGGATGGATGAAGGTTTAAATTCTTTTGTGCAAATGTTAGCACAACAAGATTATGAAGAAAATTATCCACTAAACAGAGGTTTACCAAAAAATATTGTGGAGTATATGAAAGGTGATCAATCACAATTATCTCCAATTATGTCGGAAGGTGAAGATTTGTATGAATTTGGAAACAATGCCTATGCAAAACCAGCTGCCGGACTTTGGATGTTACGACATACCATTATGGGACCTGAGTTGTTTGATTTTGCTTTTAAAACGTATGCAAATAGATGGAAATTTAAACACCCAAAACCTGCAGATTTTTTTAGATCTATGGAAGATGCTTCTGCAATGGATTTAGATTGGTTTTGGAGAGGCTGGTTTTTTACAACAGATAATAATGATATTGGTATTAAAGAAGTTAAAAAATACCATATAACCGACAAACCAACTGAACAAGCTGAAAACTTAGCAAAAAGATATGGAATAACTATAGAACAATTGCCACCATCTTTATATTTAGTTTCTGAAGACAGTAAAGAATATTCCGAAGAATTAAAAGGAAAAAAACCAGAAGATTATAGCGTTTTAAATACCTATATTGAACAAAATTTTACTGCAGAAGAAAAAGCTACTTTAAAATCTCCAAAGTATTTTTACGAATTAACTTTTGATAAACCCGGAGGGTTAGTAATGCCAATAATTGTAGAATTTGAATACGAAGATGGATCCAAAGAACGCAAACAATATCCAGCTGAAATTTGGCGATTAAATGATGCTGAAGTGACAAAAGTTTTCCCGTCTAGTAAAACAATTGTAAAAATTACTGTAGATCCAGATGAAGAAACTGCCGATGTAGATACAAGTAATAATAGCTGGCCTAAAACAACTGAAACACAATTTGAAGAATTTAAAAGAAATCAAATTAAAGGATAAAAAAAAAACCGCTCAAATGAGCGGTTTTTTTTATTTATTCTTTTTTTCGAAACATAAAATAGAGTCCTATAATAATTAAAGGAATACTTAAAATTTGTCCCGTATTTAATCCTAAAATCCAATTTTCACCACCTTCAACTTGCTTTTCCTTAAAGAATTCAACCATAAATCTGGCCGACCAAAGTAATGCAAAAAACAATCCGAAAATATACCCAAGCTTTTGCTTTTTATCTGTTTTCCAATACACAAACATTAATATTCCAAAAATAATTAAGTAACAAAATGCTTCATATAATTGTGCAGGATGACGCGGAAAATCTTCACCCAATCTTTTAAATACAAATCCAAAATCTGAATTGGTAGGTTTACCAATAATTTCAGAATTCATTAAATTCCCAATTCTTATAAAAACTCCAGCAATAGCAACAGGAATAGCTACTCTATCTAAAATATATAATAATGGTTCTTTTAATACTTTTTTGCTATAAAAATATAAAGCTGTTATAATTCCAATGGCCGCTCCGTGACTTGCTAAACCAGCAAAACCAGTAAATTCAAACTTTGGAGAAAAACGGAATGGTAAAATAACTTCTAATGGTTTTCTCAATAAAAACTCTGGATCATAAAATAAAAAATGTCCAAGTCTAGCTCCTATCAGTGTAGCAATAACTACATAAATAAAGAGTGAATCTAACTTTTCAATAGGAATTTTATCATTTATAAAAATTTTCTTCATTAAATGTAACCCTAACATAAATGCTATTACAAACATTAAGCTATAATAACGTAAAGCAAAAGAACCAATTTTAAAAATTTCTGGTGCTGGATTCCAATCTATTTGAAGTAATGTCATTATTTTTTATTTTATTATTAATTGTACTAATTATTTTGATGTTTCTTTTTTCTCAATTTTATCTGGAACCGGATCAAAGCCACTTCCACCCCAAGGATGACAACTTCCAATTCGTTTTAGAGCTAGCCAACCTCCTTTAAAAACACCGTGTTTTTGTAGCGCTTCTAACGTATAACTAGAGCACGTAGGTGAATACCTACAACTAGCTGGTGTATATGGCGAAATTGCTGCTTGGTAAAAACGAACCAACCAAATAAACGGTATTGCTACTATTTTTGATATACTTTTCAAATTAGTTTACTGAAAAAGTTGTTCCCTCTTTACCATCTTTTAATTGAATTCCTAAAACGGCCAATTCATCTCTAATTTTATCAGATAATGCCCAATCTTTATTATCTCTGGCCTCTTTTCTCATGGTGATTAACAATTCAACAACACCCGATAATTTATCAGAAGAATCTTCTTGCATATCATTTTTTAAACCTAAGACATCAAAAACAAACGCATTTATGGTTATTTTAAAATTCTGCAAATCATCTGCTGTTAATGTTTCTTTTTTATCAATTAACAAATTTACATATTTTACTGCTTCAAATAAATTTGCAATTAAAATTGGACTGTTAAAATCATCATTTAAAGCGTCGTAACATTTTTGTTTCCAAGAATTTATATCAATTGAAGATGCTTTAGATGCTTCAATTTTGCTTAAACTATTAACCGCTTCCATTAATTTCAAATAACCTTTTTCTGAAGCTTCAATTCCTGCACTTGTAAAATCTAAAATACTTCTGTAATGTGCTTGTAACATAAAAAAACGAGTAGCACTTGGTGAAAATGCTTTTGGCAATATTTTATTATCGCCAGTAAAAATTTCATCAGGTAAAATATAATTCCCTGTTGATTTCGCCATCTTCATTCCGTTTAATATCAACATATTAGCGTGCAACCAATAATTTACAGGTTTCACTTTATTTTTAACTTGCGATTGTGCAATTTCACATTCGTGATGTGGAAATTTTAAATCCATTCCACCACCGTGAATATCAAAAGTTTCCCCTAAATACTTTGTACTCATTGCTGTACACTCTAAATGCCAACCAGGAAAACCATCGCTCCAAGGAGAAGGCCAACGCATAATGTGTTGTGGCTCCGCTTTTTTCCAAAGTGCAAAATCTTGTGGATTTTTCTTATCACTTTGTCCGTCAAGTTCTCTTGTATTATGAATAGAATCTTCAATATTTCTACCAGAAAGTATTCCGTAATGTTCAGTTTCATTGTATTTTAACACATCAAAATAAACCGATCCATTTATTTCATAAGCCAACCCTTTGTTTAAAATATCTTTAATTATTTCAATTTGTTCTACAATATGTCCAGTGGCTGTTGGTTCAATACTTGGTGGTAAATTATTTATTTTTTGAAGAATATTATGAAAATCAACCGTATACCGTTGTACCACTTCCATGGGTTCAATTTGTTCTAAACGTGCTTTTTTAGCAATTCTATCTTCACCTACGTCTGCATCATTTTCTAAATGACCTGCATCGGTAATATTACGAACATAGCGAACTTTATATCCCAAATGTTTTAAATAACGGAAAATTAAATCGAAAGACATAAAAGTTCTTACATTTCCTAAATGCACGTTACTATATACTGTTGGTCCACATACATACATTCCTACATTTCCTTCAACAATTGGCACAAATAACTCCTTAGATTTACTTAATGAGTTGTATATTTTTAACTGATTTGTTTTGTATAATTCCATTAATTACTGCTTGAATTTAAAGTGGTAAAGATAATAACAATTACGTAATGGAAAAATTTAAACTTTTATTAAAAATTATGTGAACAAATGGTATTTATGAAACACTTAAAAACAAGATATTAGGTTTTATATTTTTATTTAATTCAACCCACTTTCACTACTAAATCTATAAATTCAAAACTTTTGCGCTGTGTTACATTTATGTAATATAATTATTCTAATTTTACATAAATTTTGAAAAATCCAATTCATAAAAATTATTGAAAAATAATGACGTACGAATTTACCATTATTGTTCCTGTTTTTAACGAGGAAGACAATCTTAAACGCGTTGAGCAAGAGCTTTCTAACTATATAAAAATTGCCACAAAAAAAACAAAAATTTTATTTGTAAATGATGGCAGTAAAGATAAAAGTCAGCAATTAATTGAAGAAATTTGTGCTGGAAATTCAGATTTCAGCTTTATAAATTTCGAAAAAAATTGTGGTTTAAGTGCCGCTATCGCTGCAGGATTTAAACATACTGACACCGAGTTAGTTGGTTATATTGATTCCGATTTACAAACGGCTCCTGAAGATTTTAATTTATTATTAGCAGCAATAGAAAACTACGAATTGGTTACTGGAGTGAGAGCTAATAGAAAAGATTCGTTTGTTAAAAATATGTCGTCAACAATAGCGAACGGAATTAGACGAGCATTTACACACGATGGAATGGATGACACTGGCTGTCCGTTAAAAGTTATTAAAACAGATTTCGCCAAAAATATTCCAATGTTTAAAGGTTTACATCGTTTTTTACCTGCTATGATTTTATTACAAAATGGCAGAATTAAACAAATACCTGTACAACATTTTCCAAGAATTGCAGGAGTTGCTAAATATGGTTTATGGAATCGTTTATTAGGACCTTTAGTAGATTGTTTTGCATATGTATGGATGAAAAAGAAATACATAAATTATAATATTGCAAACAAAGGTTAATGAGTAACTGGATAATTTATAGCGTTGGTTTTATAGCTCAACTTTTATTTTCTGGAAGGCTTATTTTACAATGGATTTTATCGGAAAAAAGTAAAAAGGTTTTAACGCCTACCCTATTTTGGTGGTTAAGTTTATTAGCATCATTTTTATTATTTGTTTATGGGTATTTAAGAGAAGATTTCGCCATTATGCTTGGGCAAGCCTTAACTTATTTTATTTATATCAGAAACTTACAATTGCAAGGTGAATGGCAAAAAACACCAAAATCTGCGCGTTTTTTCCTATGGATATTTCCAGTTTTAATTGTTATTTACTCCTACAATAATAATTCATATGATGTAGATAAATTATTAAAAAATGAAGCCATTCCCACTTGGTTATTAATTTTAGGAATTGTTGCGCAAGTAATATTTACATTGCGTTTTATTTATCAATGGATTTATTCAGAAAAAAATAAACAATCTATTTTACCAATTGGTTTTTGGCTGCTTAGTTTAATAGGTTCCATTCTTATTTTATTTTATGCAATTTTAAGAAAAGATCCTGTTTTATTAATTGGCCATTTAATGGGTTCCATTATTTATTTTAGAAATATTATGATTTCTAGGAATGAAATAAAAATGAATACTTAAATTTAAGTTTATATATTTACTTGCTAATATAATTATAGTTAACAACATACTAAATGGCGGAACAAGTAGAATTATCAATTGTAATACCTTGTTATAATGAAGGAAAAAGATTAGATGTTGCACAAATATCTTTATTTTTAAATAAGCAATTAAACGTATTACTTTGCTTTGTTGATGATGGCTCAAAAGATAATACACTTGAAGTTTTACACACTTTAAAAAATAATTTTCCAACCGCTATTGAAATAATTTCTACAGAAAAAAATGGTGGAAAAGCCGAAGCCGTTAGAACCGGAGTTTTACATTGTAGCAAACATTTTAATCAAAAAAGCATTGCATATATAGATGCTGATTTGGCCACTTCTATAGAGGAATGTGTTGAAATTAGTACGCAAATACATTCAAAAGTATTGTTTGCTTTTGGATCAAGAATTTCAAAAATTGACAATCAAATAGATCGAAAAACCTATCGTTTTTATATTGGCAGAATTATTGCTACAGCAATATCTCATCAATTAGGCGTTACAGTGTACGATACCCAATGTGGATGTAAAATCATTGAAAATGAATTAGCAAAAAAAATATTTCAACAAAAATTTATTTCTAAATGGTTGTTTGATGTTGAATTATTTCATAGAATTATTGCTATCTATGGACGAGAAAAAATTGCGGAAATTTGCAGAGAAATACCCTTAAAAAAATGGATTGATATTGGAGAATCGAAAGTTCAATTCACCTATTTTTTTAAATTATGGTTCGATTTATTTAAAATAGGCAAAACTTATAAAACCAATTCTTAATTATGAGCTTGTTTTCAAAAAAAATATCATCTTTTACGCTTTTAGTTATTGCATTGCTGTTATTTAGAGTTGTGTTAAATTATTCCATTCCTTTAATGGACAAAACGGAGGCACGTTATGCGGAAATTGCCAGAATAATGGCTGAAACTAACGATTTTGTAACGCCTCAAATAGATTATCATGTACCCTTTTGGGCAAAACCACCATTATCAACTTGGTTGTCTGCATTAAGTATTAAAGTTTTTGGAGAAAACGAATTTGCCGTACGGTTTCCATATTTACTACTGAACGTTTTAGTACTTTTATTAATTGGCAGATATGCCAAAGAAAAAAAACTAGACTTTTTTATCCCTGCTTTTGTTTTATTGACTATTCCAGAATTCCTCATTCATACTGGAGTTGTATCAACAGATACAGCGTTGGCATTTTGTGTTACGCTGGTTATGATTTCATTTTGGGAAGCGGTTAAAACAACAGAAAATCACTTATGGAAATACGTATTTTTTATAGGTTTAGGATTGGGAATGCTCGCTAAAGGCCCTATTATTTTTATCCTTACTGCGCCTCCAATATTTGTTTGGATGGTCTTTTTTAAAGAATATAAAACAGTTTGGAAAAACTTCAATTGGTTCTTAGGGATTCTTTTATTTGTAATAATTGCAGCTCCGTGGTATTATTTAGCAGAACTAAAAACACCTGGATTTATAGATTATTTTATTGTAGGTGAACACTTTAAACGCTTTTTTGATTCAAGCTGGAAAGGTGATATGTATGGTTTTCCAAAATCACAACCTATGGGAATGATTTGGTTATTTTTAATAGCCTTTGCAATTCCTTGGATTCTGTTAGTTATTCAAAAAGTTTGGCAAAAAAAACTATCTATTTTAAAAGATAAATGGGTACTATTTTTATTGCTTTGGTTGTTGTGGACTCCCGGATTTTTTACCATTTCTAAAAGTTTAATTCACCCGTACATTATGCCAGTAATGGTGCCAATTGCCTTATTAATAACCTATTGGTGGGAAGAATTTAAAAATATAAAACGAATTATTTATATTTCATTAATATTTCCAGGAATTGCTTTACTAATATTTATAGGAATGCAATTCACATCAAAAAGTGAGTTTTATATTAATTCTGATAAACATATTATTGAAAATATTCCCGATAAAAACATACCATTATTTTATTGGCAAGACAAGAGTTATTCTAGTCAGTTTTATTCCAAAGGAAAAATAAAAGTCATTGAAAATGAACAAGCACTAACAACTCACTTTAACACCGATAATTCCTTTTTAATAATTATTCCTCATAAAAGATTCAAAAAAATGGATCCTGTTTATGTAAAATCTTTACAAGAGATTGATAAAAACAATAAAAATGGAATGTACCTATTTAAAAAATAACATTTTATTTATATAATTGATTTTAAACCTGTTATAGAATGCTTAAAACAATTGAAAAAAATCCTATTCTAGTATTATCCATAGTTATAGTTTTAATGCTATTGGTTCATTTAGATGTTCCAAGTGTAACAATTATGGAAGCTCGTAATTTTATTACTGCTCGGGAAATGGTGCACGATCATAATTGGCTTTTAACTACCATGAATGGTGAAGCGCGTTATCAAAAACCACCGTTACCAACTTGGCTGAGTGCTGTTTCTGGCTTGTTGTTTGGCATTAACTCAATTTTTGCGTTACGTCTGCCTGCAGCATTAATGGTGTTAGTATTAGGTGTGTTTTTATATTTTCTTTCGTTAAAATTAAACCTAACAAAACTTCAAAGTTTTTACAATGCATTAATTGTAATCACGTCTTTTTACGTTTTTGCAATTATAAATGAAGCTCCGTGGGATATTTATACGCACGGCTTTATGCTTGGTGGAATTTACTTTTTATTCCTGCTTTTTGAAGAAAGAAAAACTGTTTGGAGAAATGTAATGTTGTCCGCCTTTTTTATAGGATTATCAATATTAAGTAAAGGTCCGGTATCCTTATTTGCAGTATTTTTACCTTTCTTAATTTCTTATGGAATTGTTTTTAAGTTTAAAGAGATTAAGACTAAAATTTTTCCAATAATTATTTTATTAATTCTTTCCGTTCTAATTGGCGGATGGTGGTTTGTATATGTAAGATTGGCAGATCCAGCTGCATTTTTAGAAATAGCATCAAAAGAAACAGGAAATTGGGCAAGCTATAATGTAAAGCCATTTTATTACTATTGGAGCTTTTTTACACAGTCTGGAATTTGGGCAATTCCTGCGCTCATTAGTTTGCTTTATCCGTATATGATAAAAAGAATTGAAAACAAAAAAGTATATAAATTTTCATTTTGGTGGGTGCTTATCGCCGTTATTTTACTCTCATTAATTCCAGAAAAGAAACCAAGATATTTAATGCCCGTTTTAATTCCTTTAGCCATTAATATTGGAATTTACATAGATTTTATCATTCAAAATTTTAAAAACTTATCTTTAAAGAAAGATATTTTCCCTGTATATTTTAACTTTGGATTGATCAGTTTTATTTCATTTTCATTACCAATTGCGCTATTAATTATTCTTAAAGCTGATGTGAAAAATCACCTGTTTAATTTTATAGCATTAACCGTTGCTTGTGTTTTAATTGGTGTAAATATTATTAAATATTTAAGAAATAAAAATATAAAGGTTGTGTTTTATTTGGTAATTTTATTTATGATTTCGGCCTTAAGTTTAGGATTGCCTATTTCACAAAGTTTAAATAAAAATGTAGCATACAAATCTATTAATTCGTTGCATTTAATTGAAGATTCAAGTTCCATTAAAACCTATTCAATTGGTGAAATTGCACCAGAATTATTATGGGATTACAACGGAACTCTAAAAGATATTTACAAAAACGGACAATTAGAGGTGCCAAACGAAACAAGATTCGGACTTTTAATTATGGATGAAGATGTGCCTATAATAACATCTCAATTAAACAATATTTATAAGCTTGAGTTAAAAGAAACCTACAATTTAAACGAAGGTTCTAAAATGAAAGAAAGATTAATAAGACAATTTTATATTATATCAAAAAAATAGTACTTTTATCCCATGAAAAATTTAACAACCATAGATAAACTAGCATATTCATTTTTAATTATCATATTTGGATTAGGAATCTACTTTGCAAATACCGATTTAACGTATTTTGATGAAGTTTATACTGTTGAAGACGGTTTTGTTGAAAATGGCTCCGCTATATTTTTATTCGCTTCAAGTATGCTGTTATTGTATCGTTTTTTTAAATTATTCAAGTACAAAAAAATGCTTTGGAAAGTTGGAATTTTAGCAATGTCTTTATTGTTCTTTTTTGGAGCAGGAGAAGAAATTTCTTGGGGGCAACGTATTTTTGATGTGCAATCTTCAGAATATTTCTTACAAAATAATGCCCAAGGAGAAACCAATTTACACAATATGGTTGTAGATGGTAAAAAAGTAAATAAAATAATTTTCAGTCAACTTTTAACTGTTATTTTGGTTTTGTATTTAATAGTTACCCCTTTATTATTTAGAAAATACGAATGGTTTAAAAATTTGGCTAATACATTTGCAGTTCCAATCGTAAAATGGCATTATACCATTGCTTTTTTAGTTGGTACTCTTTTATTAGTTTTTATTAGTTCAAATAGAAAATGGGAAATTTACGAGCTTTCTTTTAGTGTAATATTTTTATTAATTTTTATAAGTCCTTTAAATAAGAACATTTATATTAAACAATAAATCTATTGGAAAAAATTGTAAATAATTTATAACATAAAACACCATAAAGTATTCCAAAAAACATTCCAGTTAAAATATCTAACGGAAAGTGGACACCTACATAAATTCTGCTGTAACCTACTAAAATAGCCCAAATAAATAATAAGTAAATCCATATTTTACTGTTAAATTTTAGCGCTAAACTAAAAAACACGGCAATTGCCATAGAATTTGCAGCGTGCGCTGAAAAATAAGAATACAAACCACCACATCTATTTCCTACTAAACGGCATAAATTTGCTATTTCATTATTATGGCAAGGTCTTAAGCGTTTAAAACCATTTTTAAACAAGTTACTAGTTTGATCGGAAACCAAAATTAAAACAGCAATAAACACCAATAAAACCATTGTTTTTTTAAGTCCAAATTGTTTATAGGTTATATATAACAATAAAAAATATAATGGGATAGCTGAAAACTTATTTGTTACAATAAGCCAAAAGCTATCCCATTGTATGTTTCCTAAATTATTTAGGTATAAAAATAATTCAATGTCTTTTTCAATTAATGAATGTATCATTGAGTTTATTTTTAGGTATTATTTAAAATTAGTTTTATTCAATTTCTACCAATTCTATTTCAAAAACCAAATCAGTATTTGGAGGAATTACTCCACCTGCGCCCTGAGCACCATAGCCCAAATGCGAAGGAATATATAATAAAGCTTTGTCTCCAACTTTTAATTCTTGTAAACCTTCTTTAAATCCTGCTATTAAACGGGCATCCGGTCCGTAAATTGTTGAAAACGGATTATATCCATTTTGATGATCACGTTCTTGATCAAAAATTTCGTACGCAATAGCAACTTCTTTATAGCTAGTATCAAATAATTTACCATCTGTAAAATATCCTGAATAGTTTACTTTTACATTTTGACCAACTTTAGGTTTTTCTCCATTTTTAGTTTCAACCATCGCAATTTTTAAATCTGAAGGAAGTTCAATGGCTTTATCTTTATATTCATTAAACCTAGCAACTGTAGCATCCAATACTTTTTGAATACGTTTCTCTTTTTCCTTCATTTCTTTTTCATGCTTTTCATAAAAATTAGAAAATTCTTTCGCTGCATTAAATCTTTTTGCTGCTTTTCCAACCCTTATTATTTGAACTTTATAAATAGTATCAAATTTCACAATTGAATCAACTACATCTTGTCCTTTAATTACATTACCAAAAACAGTATGCTTTCCATCTAGCCAGCCAGTTTCTTTATGTGTAATAAAAAATTGACTGCCGTTAGTACCAGGACCTGAATTAGCCATAGATAAAATACCAGCTTTATCGTGCTTTAACACTAAATTACCTAAAGAATCTTTTGGAAATTCATCAATAAACTTGTAGCCAGGATCACCAGAACCCGTTCCTAATGGATCACCTCCCTGAATCATAAAATCATTGATAACTCTATGAAAAATAGTACCATTATAAAATGGTTTTCTTTTTAAAGAATCCGCCACAAAATCATTGGTTCCTTCGGCTAAAGAAACAAAATTAGCCACTGTAATTGGAGTTTTATCAAACTCTAATTTCAACAATATTGCTCCTTTATTAGTTTCCATATTAGCATACAACCCATCAGCTAAATCTGTATATTCGGTTGGTTTGCAAGAGAAGATAATAAAAAATAGTACCAGTATTAAAATTTGATTTTTTCTCATAAAACGTATTTACTAATTTTTATAAAACTAACTATTTTAAAATTATTTTACAATTTCTAATAATTCAACTTCAAAAACTAAAGGCATAAACGGTTTAATTGCTCCACCTTGACGAGGGAAAGCACCATATGCTAATTCTTGAGGAATAAAGAACTTGAATTTTGAACCAACAGACATTAATTGTAAACCTTCAGTCCAACCTTTAATTACTCTATTTACCATAAACTGAGCTGGTTCTCCTCTTTCAACAGAACTGTCAAATACCGTTCCGTCTGCTAAAGTTCCGTGGTAATGAACTTTTACAGTTGCAGTCTCAACAGGTTTTTCTCCCGAACCTTCTTTTAACACAATATATTGTAAGCCACTTTCAGTTACTTTTACTCCTTCAGCAGTTTTATTTGCTTCCATAAATTTTTCTCCTTCAGCTTTTACCTCTGCAAATTCGGCTTCTACTTTTTTAGTAGCTTCTTCTTGTTGTTTTTTCATAGTTTCTTCTTGTCTTTTTTGAAAAAACTTATTTAAAACAACATTAATTACTTCTGGATTAATTTTCATATCTAATGAATCTACACCATTATGAAATCCTTGAATAAATAACTCTTTGTTAATGTCATCAAAATTAGCTTTTACTTTAGACCCCATATCTAAACCTAATGCATAACTAACTGAATCCAATTCTGTTTTTAAAGGTTTTTTGGTAACACCTTGACCATTACAAGATACTAAAGAAACTATAGTACCACAAACTAATAAGAATTTAATTACTTTCATTTTTTTTGTTTATTTTAATTAATTGAACTTTATATATTAACGGTTGATTAATATCAATTTTATTATGATCACCTACGTAACCAAACATTTTATAAGATGGAAATAAAAAAGTGACATTATCACCTTCATTCATTATTTTCAATCCATCTCTTAATCCTTCAACAATTTCTTGTTTATCAATTACATATTCTCGCAATCCAATTTCTTCTTTTCCGTAAATTTTTGAATTATAAATATCAAAAACTTCATACGTATAAATTACTTTATCATCCATTGCTGGAAAATAAATATTGTTGCTTTTTAAATTAAATTTGTACCAGAATCCATTTGGTGAAACTTCGTAACTACTCATAGAATCTAATTGTATAACTTGCAGTATTGCTTGCTCTTCACTTTTAATAATTGATTTATTTAGTGATACAGATTGTTCCATTAAAGTACCCGTTTTACTACTTATAGGACTTCTGGGAACAGGATTGATACAAGAAATTACTAAAATTCCTATAAAAATGAAACATATATTATTCTTCATACGAATTTAATAACTCTTTTTTGTAAGTAGGAAGTATCTTTAAAAATTTAGAAATAGTACCATCTAAAGAAATTGTTTCTCTTCCTCCTGCTGCGTTGTCATGGCCTCCACCATTAAAATGCTCGCGCGCAAACATATTTACTGAAAAACTTCCTTTTGATCTAAACGACATTTTAATAATTTGCTGATCTATATCTTCAATAAAAATAGCTGCAAATATAATTCCTTTTAAAGAAAGTGCATAATTTACAACACCTTCAGTATCTCCTTTTTCATAATTAAATTCATCTAAATCAGCTTGTGTTAACGGAATATAAGCTGTTTTTAAATTTTCAATAACTACCATATTACTTAAAGCTCTGCCTAATAATTGCAACCTACCATACGAATTGGTGTCATACACATTATTATGTGCTCTTGCATTATTTGCGCCTTTATCTATTAAATTTGCTATAATTCTATGGGTTGTGCTTGTTGTTGATGGAAATCTAAAGGAACCTGTGTCTGTCATAATCCCAGTATATAAGCACATTGCTATATCTTCATTTATAAGCTCTAATTCATCTAACTTTTCAATAAACTGATAAACCATTTGACAGGTAGAACATATGGAAACATCAGAATATAAATACGTTGCTATAGCATCTGGTTGTTGATGATGATCTATCATAATAAAAGTACCAACAAACTGTTCTAGTGTTTTTTGCATATCATCTCCTACTCTATGCAATGCATTAAAATCTAATAAAAATATAATATTAGCTGTATCAATAGCATTTTTAGATTGCCTATTTTGCATATCAAATTTATAGGCATTTTTTGAACCAGGCAACCATTTTAAAAAATCTGGATAATCATTTGGTGCTACTACAGTAACATTATGACCTTTTAAATTTAAAAAATGATACATAGCCAAACTAGATCCTATTGCATCTCCATCTGGATTTTTATGCGGTACTATTACAACATTTTGAGGAACAGAGAGTAACTCCTTAATTTCCTTTATTTCACTTCTTTTCATACGGGTGCGAATATACATAAATGTTTACAAACCTAATAACAGCTTAACAAATATTAACTCTTATTTAATAGTACAATATTTAGTAATAATTGTAGCATTAAATGTACTGATAATCATAATTTTAGTTTACTCCATAGCAAATTATAGATAAAAGTTTATATTTGTGGCCAAATAAAATTCATAAGAATCATACAATGATAACAAACAGAACGTTTACAATGCTTAAACCAGATACTCTTGAAAAGGGTTTTGTGGGTCCAATTATTGAAAAAATAACTGCAGCTGGTTTTAAAATTATCGCGATGAAAATGGTACGCTTGTCTAGAGCAGATGCTCGAGATTTTTACGCAATTCACAAAGAAAGACCTTTTTTTGATGAATTAGTTGAATTTATGGTACGTGGCCCAATTGTAGTTGCAATTCTAGAAAAAGAAAATGCTGTTGAAGATTTTAGAGCTTTAATTGGAGCAACAAATCCTGCGGAAGCTGCAGAAGGAACAATTAGAAAATTATTTGCAACATCTATTTCAGAAAATGCAATTCACGGTTCTGATAGTGATGAAAACGCTATTATTGAAGGAAGTTATCATTTTGCTGGACGAGAAGTTTTTTAGTAAAAAAAATATATATTTTAAAAAAATCCGCTAATGAGCGGATTTTTTTTTAACTTAAAATTATTTTTGAAATTAAATTTTCGCCCAATTCTTCATTCATCATTTTAACAATTTTTTCTTTTCCATAACTCAACTCTTCACGTAAAACAGATGATTTTAGTTTTACAATTAATGTTTTATTTTGCAATTCCACATTTTGAGTATAAGACACCACTCCATTTCCCATTAACTTTGCCCAAGCATCTTTTACTGAAATTTGATGCATTCCTTTCGTTAAATTATTTTCTTTAATCACATCTTGCATCAAATCTTGCAACGAATGAAACTCATTTTGTCTTTTTGCCATTATAACTCAAATATTTTATACGATTGTTTTGTTTTTTTTACCACTGCTTCCGTTCTATCTCTATGGGTATCGCTAATAAATAATTGTCCAAATTCATCATTATTAACCAAACTTATTAATTGTGTAACACGGGCGTCATCTAGCTTATCAAAAATATCATCTAACAATAAAATTGGTTTTACATTAGATTGTCCTTTAATAAAATCAAACTGCGCCAATTTTAATGCAATTAAATACGATTTTTGCTGCCCTTGAGATCCGAATTTTTTAATGGGATACTCTTCAATTTCAAAAGTTAAATCATCTTTATGTATTCCCGCACTTGTAAATTGCAACATTCTATCCTTTTCTAAATTTTGCTGAAACAAATCTGCAAAACTTTGCTCGTGCAATTGAGATTTATACACCAAATCAACGGTTTCTCTACTGTTGGATATTACTTCGTACCGCTTTTTAAAAATTGGAATAAATTCATCTAAAAATTGTTTTCTTTTCTCAAAAATTAACGAACCGTAAGCTTCCAATTGCTGATTATACACATTTAAATTTAAAGCATCAAAAGTTCTATTGGCTGCAAAATACTTTAATAAGGAATTACGTTGTGCCAAAACCTTACTATATTTTATTAAATTTTGTAAATAATAAGGATCCGATTGCGAAATCACATTGTCTACAAATTTTCTTCGTGTTTCACTTCCTTCAGTGATTAAATCTCTATCCCCCGGAGAAATAATTACCAACGGTAAATATCCAATATGTTCAGAAAACTTTTCATAAATTTTCCCGTTCCTTTTAATGACCTTTTTATTTCCTTTTTTTAAACTGCACACAAAAGTTTCAACTTTTTCTCCAATTTCATACAAACCTTCTATCATAAAAAAGTCTTCATTATGCCTAATATTTTGAGTTGCCACGGAATTAAAGTAGCTTTTTGCAAAAGATAAGTAATAAATTGCATCTAAAACATTTGTTTTACCAACACCATTATCACCCACAAAACAATTTATTTTATCCTCAAAATCAAACGATTGAGATTCAAAATTTTTAAAATTTACCAACGAAATTTTCTGTAAATACATCTATATTTTTTGAAAGTTTAAAATTATTGAAAATAAATGAAAATTTAACCACAATTGCATTTTTACTTTCCAATTAAAAACTCTATTTTTGCGCCTACAAATTTTACAAAAAATGGCAACATATAAAAAGACCGGAAGTAAGGTAAAGAAATCTCAAGACAATATTGGTGAGCATTCTACAACAGCTGAAGTTTTTAATACTTTAGATGAAACTGCGTCAAAATCTGAACAATGGGTTATTAAAAATCAAAAAATTATATTAATAGCATTGGCTGCAATTGTAGTTGGTATTCTAGGTTATTTAGCATACCATAAATATATTGATGGACCTAAAGAAAAAGATGCTGCAAATGAATTAGCGTATCCAAAGACATACTTTGAAGCTGCAATTTCAAACACAGTTGCTGCAGATTCATTATATACTTTAGCCTTAAATGGTGCTGATGGAAAATATGGTTTTGTTGACATTGCTGCTGAATATAGTGGTACAAAAGCAGGAAATTTAGCAAATTATTATGCTGGTCTTTCTTACTTAAAGTTAAAAAAATATAAAGAAGCAATTGATTATTTAGAAGATTTCTCTTCTAAAGATGAATTATTAGGCCCTATTGCAAAAGGCGCTATTGGTGATGCATTTGCAGATATTAACCAACCAGAAGATGCATTAGACTATTATTTAAAAGCAGCAGATTTACAAGATAACAATTTCTCAAGTCCTTTATTCTTATTTAAAGCTGGAAATACTGCGTTAGAAATTGGTAAAAATTCAAAAGCTTTAGATATTTTTAACAGAATTAAAAACGATTATCCACTTTCTGATGAAGCGAAAGATATTAATATTTATATTAATAAAGCTACCTTTGCATCAGAGAAATAAGCTATAATGGCAACAACAAATTTATCTATTTACGATAAAACAACAATCCCAAATGCGAAGAACTTTCGGTTTGGGATTGTTGTTTCAGAATGGAATCCTGAAATTACTCACAACCTATTTTTAGGCGCAAAAGAAGCACTACTTGACAATGGTGCGCTTGCTGAAAACATTATAAAATGGGATGTTCCTGGTAGTTTTGAACTTATTTATGGCTGTAAAAAAATGATTGAATCTCAAAAGTTAGATGCAATTATTGCCATTGGAAACGTTATTCAAGGAGAAACAAAACATTTTGATTTTGTATGTGATGGTGTAACCCAAGGTATTAAAGATTTGAATATTAAGTATGATATTCCTACCATATTTTGTGTTTTAACCGACAACAACAAACAGCAATCTTTAGACAGATCTGGTGGAAAACACGGAAACAAAGGTGTAGAATGTGCCATTGCAGCAATAAAAATGGCTGCTTTAAGACAGTTTTAACACGCTTCACATTTAAAAAACTTGACCACAAATTTATAATTCAGTATTTTTGTTACATACTGTATAACTTCGTATTTTATGTTTGGTAAATTATTTAAACCCAGAGAACATTATGTTTTTGATTACAAGCCTCGTTATTATAACGAACGCAAAGAACGATTAAAACATTTAGAGGATAAATACAAGCTACATAAAGAGGAAGATGAAGAATCTTCTGCTATAAGGCTTACCAAAAATAATTTAAAAAACAACTGGGTAAAAAATAAAAGAAGTGCTACAGATAGATCTACCAATTTAAGATTGGCTATCATAATTGCCATTTTAGTAGGAATTGTAGCCTACATTTTTGAATTACACAAATTAATTTAATGGCAGATATTATTCAGCTATTACCCGATCACGTTGCAAATCAAATTGCGGCTGGTGAAGTTGTTCAGCGACCGGCATCGGTAGTAAAAGAATTATTAGAAAATGCGATTGATGCAGAAGCTACAAGAATTAAACTTATAATAAAAGACGCAGGAAAAGTTCTCATTCAAGTAATTGATAATGGAAAAGGAATGAGTACTACAGATGCTCGCTTAAGTTTTGAACGCCACGCAACTTCAAAAATTAA
This sequence comes from Lutibacter sp., assembly GCF_016342705.1. Lineage (GTDB taxonomy): Bacteria > Bacteroidota > Bacteroidia > Flavobacteriales > Flavobacteriaceae > Lutibacter. The sequence goes on from NZ_JAEINV010000006.1 coordinate 62,779, forward strand.
AAAAGCAGAAGATTTATTTAACCTTCACACCAAAGGTTTCAGAGGTGAAGCATTGGCATCTATTGCGGCAATTGCACACGTTGTTTTAAAAACAAAACAAGAAAATCAACCACTAGGTACAACTATTAAAATTGAAGGAAGTACGGTTGTTTCTCAAGAAACAATTTCTACACCTGTTGGCACTTCCATTGCAGTTAAGAATTTATTTTATAACATTCCTGCACGAAGAAATTTTTTAAAATCCAATACGATTGAAACGCGTCATATTGTAAATGAATTTCAGCGTGTTGCATTAGCGCATCCCAATATTTCATTTCAATTTTATCATAATGAAAGTGAAATTTACAATTTAAATTCAGGTAATTTACGTCAACGTATTGTTGCTATTTTCGGTAAAAAAACCAATGAAAAATTAGTGCCAATTAATGAAACTACAGACGTTGTGGAAATAGTTGGTTTTGTGACAAAACCTGAGTTTGCTAAGAAAAAAAGAGATGAACAATTCTTTTTTGTAAATGATAGATTTATAAAAAACGCGTATTTAAATCACGCAGTTTCCAGCGCTTTTGATGGCTTAATTTCAAACGGAGTGTATCCAACTTATTTTTTGTTCTTAAATGTACCAACAAGTAGTATTGACATTAATATTCATCCTACTAAAACAGAAATTAAGTTTGATGATGAAAAAACATTATATGCCATTTTAAGGTCAACAATTAAGCACAGTTTAGGTCAATACAATGTTGCTCCCGTTTTAGATTTTGATAGAGATGCTACCATGGATACACCTTATCATTTCGAAGGAAAAAATGCTCCAAAACCTACTATAACAGTAGATAGAAATTTTAATCCGTTTAAAGCTGAACAACAAAACACCATTCATTTTCCTTTTAAAAGAGAAAATACAACAGATTGGGAAAGTTTGTATACAGGAATTGATGTAAGAGCTATTGAAGTGGAATCTGAAAATATTCATTCCAATTTATTTTCTGAAGAAAAACAAGCAAACAAAACATACCAAATACATAAAAAATACATTGTTAGTAGCATAAAATCTGGGATTGTTTATATCCATCAACATTTGGCGCATCAACGCATTTTATACGAAGAATTTTTAGAAAACATTACCGTTAGAGAAGCCATGAGCCAACAATTATTGTTTCCTTTAGAATTATCTTTCAATAAAACAGATATTGCTTCTATTATAGAAATTAAAGAAGATTTAGAAAGTATTGGTTTTTTGTTCGATAAAATTTTAGACGATTCCATTGTTATTTCAGGAATTCCGGTTACTATTGTTGAAAGTCAAATTTCAATTATTATTGAACAGCTGTTGGAAGATATCAATAATGATTTACCAGACACTAGTTTTAGTCAACTGGACATTATGGCAAAAAGTTTGGCAAAAAGCTTGGCAATTAAAACTGGCACAAAATTAGATTTAAAAGAACAAGAAGATATTGTAAATAAATTATTTTTGTGCAAAGAACCTGGCGCATCGCCTTTTGGAAAAAAAACATTTATTACAGTAAATATTGACGAAATTGATAAAAAATTCAACAACTAACCTTGTTAATTTAGTAGAATTATGGGAAGAATTACAGAAGTTATAAAGCATTTAATAATAATTAATGTCATATTTTTTATTGTACCTCAATTATTACCAAATTTAGGCCTAGATAGTTTATTTGCACTCTATTTTCCTGAAAATCCAAAGTTCGGATTTTGGCAATTCTTAACACATATGTTTATGCATGGCGGCTTTGCTCACATCCTTTTTAATATGTACGGATTATGGGCTTTTGGTACTCCTTTAGAACAAATGTGGGGAAGAAATAAATTTTTGTTTTTTTATTTTTCAGCAGGTTTAGGTGCTGGTGCTATTTATACTTTGGTCAATTATTACCAGTTTAATGGTGTTTATGAGCAATTAGTAAATCTTGGCCTATCAAGTACAGATATTCAATCTATTTTAGATACTGGTAGTTATAACAATCAAATTTTAGAACATATTTCATCTCAAACTTTAAATGAATTTTACGCAACATACCATACGCCTGCTGTAGGAGCTTCCGGAGCCATTTATGGTGTTTTGGTTGCTTTTGGAATGGCTTTTCCAAATGCCAAACTAGCCTTAATATTTTTCCCGGTACCTATTGCGGCAAAATATTTTATTCCTCTCATTATTTTAGGAGATTTATTTTTTGGAATGACTAAATATTCTATTGGAAATGTGGCGCATTTTGCGCATATTGGAGGTGCAATTATAGGTTTCATTATTGCTTGGTACTGGAAACAAAATCAATTTAAACGCTGGAATTAGTGGGTTTTATAAACGACATAAAATATGCTTATAAACAAGCAAACGTAGTTGAAAGAATAATCTACATTAATGTATTTTTATTTTTACTTACTGCATTGTTCACCACATTTATGGTGCAATGGTTTGCTTTACCTACTAATATAGATAGTTTTTTAACAAAACCATGGACCTTAATTTCCTATGCATTTATACACGAACGCTTATTTCATGTATTATCTAACTTATTGGTTTTATATTATATAGGGAATTTATTTTTAGACTTTTACACTAAAAAACAGTTTTTAAATTTTTACTTTTTAGGAATCTTCGTTGGCGCTATTTCATTTTTAGTAAATTATTATATAACAACTAAATCTGGAGCGCCTTTGGGTGGTGCTTCTGCGGCTGTAACCACCATTTTTGTAGCTATTGCCACTAAAATACCAAGATATTCATTACAATTGCGTTTTATTGGTAGTGTTGAATTATGGGTGTTGGCTGCCATTTGGGTAGTACTTAGTATATTGCAATTGGCAACTATTGATAATGGAAGTGGAATTGCACATTTGAGCGGTGCAATTTTTGGGTTTGTATATTCAAAACAATTAGAAAAAGGCAACGATATTGGGAAATGGTTTGAGACTATTGTAAATTTTTTCTCTAATTTATTTACCCCTAAAAAAAATACATCCAATTTAAAAACGGTGTATAAATCTAAAAGCGCCACCAAAACTGAAGAAGTTTCAAAAACAAAACAACGTAAAATAGACGATATTTTAGATAAAATTAGTAAATCGGGCTATGAAAGTTTATCGAAAGAAGAAAAAGACTTTTTATTTAGAGCTGGCAAAAAATAATTGATGAAGAAATTACCAATTATAGATAAATTTCTATTTGTAGCAAATTCCATTGTTGCAGCAATATCGTTGGTTGCTTTTTTAAGTTATTTTATATCACCCAATACCATTGCTTTAGTATCATTTATTGGGCTGTCACTACCTTTTTTACTACTGCTAAACATCTTATTTATTGTGTATTGGATACTGCGTTTTAAAAAGCAATTTTTAATTTCAACTGTTGTTTTAATCATTGGTATACAGTACGTTACTAAACTTTATAGTTTTTCAGAAAAACAAGTCATACTTTCTGATGATCTAAAAATAATGAACTATAATGTGAGAATGTTTAACTTGTATAGTTGGATTACAGAAGATGGAGTAGATCAAAAAATTTATGATTTTATTAATGAACAACAACCTGATGTTTTATGTTTACAGGAATTTAATCCGAAAGCAAAAATTGGTTTTAATTTCCCTTATAAATACATAAAAACAAGCGAGAAAAACGGTCAGTTTGGTCACGCTATATTTTCAAAATATAAAATTATTAATTCAGAATCGCTAAATTTCTCAAACTCTGGGAATAACACTCTTTTTGCTGATATTGTTAAGGATAAAGATACCTTTAGAGTGTATAATGTGCATTTAGAATCACTTAAAATAAATCCTAAAAATGAGCATTTCAATCAGGAAATTTCTGAAAAACTGCGCATCAGACTTGAAAACTCTTTTAAAAAACAAGCCAACCAAGTTGAGTTAATCATTCAACATCAAAAGAAAAGTAAATTTAAGTCCATTATTTGTGGCGATTTTAACAATACGGCGTTTTCATTTGTATATAAACAATTGAAAAGAGATAAAAATGATGCTTTTGAAATTGCAGGAAAAGGTTTTGGAAAAACGTACGATTTTGAGTTTCCGCTAAGAATAGATTTTATATTGACAGATAAAGATATTACCGTAAATAATTTTAAAACTTTTAATGTAAAATATTCCGATCATTATCCAATAATGGCGCGTATCAATTTTAATACAAACTGATAAACATCAGGTAAAAAACACTTTAAAAATTTTACTTTACACGTTTAAATAAATACTTATTCAACATGAAAAAAATAACTACACTCCTATTTATTTGCACCTTCTTTTTAGGGTTTTCTCAACAAAAAAACATCTCTATTGAAGATGCCGTTTTAGGGTATTATAAAGGCTTGTACCCAACGTCTTTAAACAATTTACAATGGGTTTCAAACACCAACTCTTATGTGTATCAAAAAGAAAATAACATCATATTTTCTGATGTCAAAACAAATAATGTCATTCAAAATATTTCCTTAGAGGAGCTTCAAAAAACGTATACCAACTTAAAAAGACTTCCTTATATTCAAGAAATTAATGCTTCAAATTTAACGTTTACAAGTAGCAATACTATTGAGGTTTATAACTACAAAACCAACTCAAAAGAAAACACCATTACTTTTGATGAAAACGCTCAAAACGAAGAATACAATTCAAAAGCAAAAGCGATTGCTTATACATTAGAAAATAACTTATTTATTGCAACTAGTATCAATCCTAAAATTGCGGTAACAGCAATTTCTGATAAAAACATCGTTTCTGGACAAGCTATTCACAGAAGTGAATTTGGAATTGTAAAAGGAACTTTCTGGAGTCCAAAAGGAAATTATTTAGCATTTTATCAAAAAGATGAAACCAATGTAACTGATTATCCGTTAGTTGATATCAATACCTATCCTGCTTCCTTAAAAAATATTAAATATCCAATGGCTGGACAAGGAAGTGAAATAGCAAAAATTGGAATTTTCAATGTAAAAAACCAAACAACAACGTACTTAGATATTGATACTTCTGACGAGCATTATTTAACAAATTTATCTTGGTCACCAGAGGAGAAATATGTGTTAGTTGCTGAAATAAATCGTGGACAAAATCACGTTTGGTACAATAGATATAGTGTTGAAACAGGAAAAAAAGTAAACACATTATTTGAAGAAACCAACAGTAAATGGACAGAACCTGAGTTTGATGCTGTGTTTTTACCTAAAAGCACGACTAACTTTTTGTGGTTTAGTGAGCGCGATGGTTTTATGAATTTATATGAATATACAACCGATGGAAAATTGGTAAAACAACTTACTAAATTTAATTGGGTAGTAACGGGTATTTTAGGTTTTGATGAAAACGGAAATAATGTTTTCATCACAGGAACAGGTGAAGATGCAAGAGAATCTCATACGTTTAAAGTAAATTTAAAATCAGGTAAATACACTAAAATAACGGCTCAAAACGGTACACATTACACACAATTAAGTACTAACGGAGCTTATTTAATTGATAATTACAGCAACTTAACAACTCCAAATGTAGTAGAAATTACAGATATCAATAAAAAGAAAGCTACTTCCATATTAATCGCTGAAAATCCGTTAGCTGATTTCAATATTGGAACTACAGAATTTGTTACTTTAAAAGGCCTTGATGGTACAGATTTATACACCAGAATTATAAAACCAGCTAATTTTGATGCTACAAAAAAATACCCTGTATTAATTTATGTGTATGGTGGTCCGCACGCACAAATGGTCACTAACTCTTGGTTAGGCGGTGCTAATTTATGGATGGATGCTTTTGCAACAAACGAAAATTATATTGTATTCACCTTAGATAACAGAGGTTCTGCCAATAGAGGATTTGCATTTGAAAGCGTGATTCATAGAAACTTAGGGAACGCAGAAATTGAAGATCAATTAATAGGTGTAGACTATTTAAAATCTTTAAGTTATGTTGATAGCAGTAGAATTGCTGTAAATGGCTGGAGTTTTGGTGGTTTTATGACAACTAGTTTAATGTTACGCAACCCAGGAATTTTTACAACAGCAGTTGCAGGTGGACCTGTAACCGATTGGAAATACTATGAAGTAATGTACGGAGAACGTTATATGGATACGCCACAAGAAAATCCTGAAGGTTACGAGAAAGCAAAAGTGCACAATTATATTAAAAATTTAAAAGGTAAATTATTACTCATTCACGGTAGCGTAGATCCAACTGTTGTACCTCAACATAGTATGACTTTGTTACAAGAAGCTGTAAAACAAAAAGTGCAAATAGACTTTTTCACCTATCCAATGCACGAACATAATGTACGTGGCGTGGATAGAGTTCATTTAATTGAAAAAATGATGAACTATATTGTTGAAAATAATAAATAATTTGTACATACCTATATTGAATATATGTCCCTAATAATGATCCCCTGAAACAAGTTTAAGGTGATGTACTTATAACAAAAAAAGGACACGCAAGTACCTAATAAATAGTTCAATTTAAATGAATACAATTACATTAATTAGTGAAAATTCAGCTTCAATTGTAAAAATTGATAAAGGAGAATTGGTGAGTTATATTAAAAATAATGAAGAATTAATTCATCAAAAAGGAACACCTGGTTGGCGCAATGCTGATACCGAAATGTTTCCAATTATTGGCCCTACCGATGCTACCAGTTTTGAAGTTTCAACTCCAAAAGGAACTTGTATTCAAGATCAACACGGACTATTAAGAGAATTAAATTATACATTGATAAACAGCAGTGATAAATCTGCTGTTTATCAAAAAATATACCAAGCAAATACTGAAGTAAAAAATACGAAGTTCCCCGAAAAATCTCCTAAAGAAGTGGTTTTTTGGCCGTATGACTTTTCATTCAAAAAAAGCTTCGAATTAACAAATACCGCTTTAAAAATTACTTTTGAAATAGCAGCTGAAAAAGGAATGCCATTTATGTTAGGCTATCATCCTGCTTTTAAACTTTCTGGTGATTTTTCTGAAATTTGTAAATCTGAAAATCAACGAGTAACACTTCAAAAAATAATGGATGGTGGTAATACAGCCTATCCCATTTTAAATAGTAAACATATAACATTAACAAAAAAAACTGGTACTATTTCCATAAAAACAACAGGTTTTAAAGGGTTTATGTTTTGGACAGAGGTACCAACCATGCTTTGTATGGAACCTATTACGGCATACCCATACACTGGTGGTGAAATGCTCTCAAAAGAATTATTTAATAGCTCTAACGGCATAGATGTTTTTGAAGTTTTAATTACACCGTATTAATCTGCGGTTGTTTTGTTACTAACAAAGCAAATGTGCACTGAATCTAGATTAATGTGCTTAGCTTTCCAAAGCCGTCCAAAAGTAATTGCTTGTTATATCTGCGCCTGGCAGGTATCCACACACTATACTTTGGATTGTAACTAACTTTCTATGGATTCCCGCATACGCGAGAATGACAAAACTTAACATTGATAAAATAGATTAGCTAGGCTGAATCTTTACTTACTATAAAAGAATCCACCATTTAACAGAATAATATTTAAAATTCATCATCTCTTCCACAATAAATTTTGGTTCGGTTAAAAAATAGCCTTTAAGGTATTAAATAGGCAATTAATTTTCAATTAATAATTAAAACTTTATTAAATTTGTTGAAACCCACATATGACTATGAATTTTCGTTTTTTAATCTGTTTTCTTTTTTTAATAATTACAGTTGGTAAAGTGAACGCGCAATATACTGTAATGTATAGCGACAATTATCCTCCCTATAATTTTTTAAATGAAAAAGGTGAATTAATTGGCTTTAATATAGATATTTTAAACGCAATTAAAAAGTTATATAAAACTGACATTCACATACAAGGAGATGAATGGAATAAAATAAATGAACTGCTAGAAAATGGTAAAATTCAAGCTATTGGTGGGGCTCATTTACCTGGGGTTTTAGAAGATGAATATACCTATAGCCGATCCTCTATTAACACCTCACATTGTTTCCTTTATAATACCAATCATTTTTCAAAATTTTCTCTTGAAACTTTAAGAACTACTCAAACGCCTGTTGTGGTTTTATGGAAGAATGATGTGCTTGTTAAATATATACAATCTATAAATCCCACTACTCAATTTGTATATGTCAAAGATTATATAGACCTCATAAAAGCCATAGATAGAACAGATGTAACCTGTATTTTTGGACAAAGAATTGGCAGTATGTACTACGCTGAAAAACTTGGAAAAGAGTATGTAAGACCATTAAACCATCGGATTTTAGAGCGCAATATGGGTTTTAAAGTTTCTAAAAATGCACCTGAACTTGCCACAATGTTAAACAATGGTTTGGAAGTAATTTTAGCAAACGGGGAATACCAGCGTATATATGATAAATGGATTGCTAAATATGATAAGGATTATAATGACGACCAAATAAACTTTAAATACATTTTAATTCTTGGCGCTGCCATTATATTTATCATCTCATTACTATTAGTTATAAATAGGGTTTTACAAACCAGAGTTCGTGAAAAAACAAAAGACCTGAGAAATCAGCTTGAGTTAAATTCTGAAATCATGTTAGAGCTTGAAAATCAGAAAAACAAAGCTGAAGAAAGTGACAAAATGAAATCAGCCTTTTTAGCCAATATGAGTCACGAAATACGAACCCCAATGAACGGTATTTTAGGCTTTGCAGATTTGTTAAAAACCAATGATTATTCTACAGAAAAACAACATCAATTTTTGGGTATTATCCAAAAAAGTGGAAATAGAATGTTAGAAACTATTAATAATATCATTGATGTTTCAAAACTAGAATCCGGATTAGAAAAACCTCATTTTAAGGAAGTTGATATTCAAAAAATAGTGAATGACCTATTTAATTTTTTTGAATCTGAAGCTACGTCAAAAGGACTAAAATTTATATTAACCGAAGGTAATGTAAAATTAACGCAACCTTTCTTTACAGATGAATACAAACTAAATTCCATACTTACCAATCTCATAAAAAATGCTTTAAAATTTACAAAAGAAGGTTTTGTTGAAATTTCATATAGTATTAATAATGAGTTTGCTGAATTTAAAGTAGCAGACAGTGGAATTGGAATTCCTTATGATAAGCAACAATTTATTTTTGATCAATTTGTACAAGCAGATTATTCACACTCTAGCGGTTTTGAAGGATCTGGACTTGGCCTCTCCATTTCTAAAGGATATGTTGAACTTTTAAATGGTACTATCAAATTAAATTCTGAACCCAATAAAGGAACTGCTATTTATATTGAAATACCAAACACTAGTACTAAAAATAATGTTATTGAACGTTCTTCTGAACTTATAAAAACCAGTGTACCACACCTAAAAAAGTATAATTTTATTATTGCCGAAGACGATGAAACTTCGTATTACTTTTTAGAACAAGTTTTAAAAGATTTTGCACTTAGAATAATTAGAGCTAAAGATGGTAAAGAAGCAATCAACAAAATAAAAGAATATCCTGATACCACTATTATTTTTATGGATATTAAAATGCCTATATTAAATGGTTTTGAAGCTACTGAAGAAATACGAAAATTTAATAAAAACGTATATATAATTGCACAATCAGCTTATATTCAAGAAAATATGAAATTACAAGCCAAAGAAGTTGGTTGTAATTCTTTTATAGCTAAACCAATTGAAAAGCAAAAATTATATGAGTTGCTGGCTAGTTTAAAATTTGATTAATCTAATAGTTTCACACCTTTTCTCTTAATTTCTTTCTGCTATAACTATGATTGAAGCTGGACTCCTAAACAAAATATAAGTTCCATAACTACTATTCTTCATCCTATATAAATTTTATTTGATAAGCATTAAAAGAGTCAAATAAAAAAAATATTCGATATTTGCACTTCAAATGACAAATTTTATAATTTACATACTCGTTTACCCAATTGTTTGGCTCATCTCAATACTACCTTTCAGAGTTTTATATGCGCTCTCAGATGGTATTTATTTGTTGATTTACTATATAATTGGTTATAGAAAAAAAGTAGTTTTAAACAATTTAAAGTTAGCTTTTCCTGAAAATTCTTTAGAAGAAAATATAAAGCTCAGTAAAAAGTTTTATCATCATTTTGTGGATGTATTTATTGAAATGATTAAATCATTTACTGTTTCAAAAGAAGAAGTATATAAACGCTATAAATTTCCCAACATCCATTTTTTTGATGATTTATATAAAGATGGTAAAAGCGTTATTTTAGTAGGTTCGCATTATGCCAATTGGGAATGGATTATGAGTTTAGATTCTTTTGTAGCTTATAAAGGGTATGCTGCTTATACAAAAGTTAACAATCCATATTTTAATGATAAAGTACTAAAATCTAGAGCTAAATTTGGTACACATTTAATTCAGACCGCTAAAGTAGTCGCTGAAATTCAACACAACCAAAAAAACAACATTCAAGCTATGTACGGCTTGTTAAGCGACCAATCTCCTCAAATTAAGAAAACCTTTTATTGGAGTAAATTTTTAGGTGTAAAAGTTCCAATTCATACGGGTGGTGAAATGTTAGCGAAAAGATTTGATATGAATATGGTATTTATGGATGTTAAAAGAATTAAAAGAGGGTATTATGAAACTACTTTCAGTTTAATTACTAATGATGCCAAAACTATTCCAGATTATAAGTTAACCGATATCTTTTTAGAAAAAGTTGAAAAACAAATTCGAACAAATCCAGAATTTTACTTTTGGACACACAGACGTTTTAAGCATAAAGACAAAGCACCTGTTGAATGATAAGTTTGAAATTTTGAAATAAAAAGAGGCGATCTAAAAAGTATTGGAAATCGTCATTCTGAATTTAATTCATAATCTCATCATACTATTTATCAATTAGTATGCGAACCTGAAACAAGTTCAGGTTGACGGAAATATCACTTTTTAGATAGCCTATTTTAATATTTATTCTTTGTAAACTTTTTTAAATACCAAATCTAGCTCCAAAAACATACATGTTTTCAAAGAATGTAAAATGTTGAGATGCACTATCTTTTGTACTTGCAGTTGTTCTAATATCTTGCATATTTATATACCCAACTTTCATATTAGATTGAATAAAAAAGTGTTTAAAAAAGGTAATATTTAAACCTGCATGAGCAGAAACACCATAACCAGAAACATGAAATTCATCGTAACGTTCTTTGCCTAATAAGGTAGTATTTGTTTTTGGATACAACATTCCTATTCCAACTCCTTCCGTAAGGTTAATATCAATATTTTTAACCTTAAATTTCAACCAATTATCTAAATTATCATACCTACTGATCTCCGTATTTATATAATTCAAACCATCCGTATGTTCAAATAATAAAAAATCTTCCGATAATAAAATTTCATTTCCAGTAACATATACATCACTTCCACTAGGCAAGTCGCCTTTAAATTTTACGGTTTGGTCATTTTTCATCACATATTTCATATGGTCTACTCCTATAGAAATATTGTAATTTTCTTTAATAAAATAGCCAATTCTAAAATTAGTTTGAGGAATTGTTACCTCATCAATTTTAAAATAATAAATACCAAACGGCTTCGGTTTATCTTTTGAAGCCACATCACTTAACGTAAAATTATAATTTTCACCTTTAAAAGTAATATCAGATTTAGAATAATGTCCTCTATTCCATCCCCAATACGCAAAAAACTTTCCTTTATTTGGGCCTGCATCATTATAATTATTTTCTTGAGCAACACTAACAATGGAACTCAATAACACGATACCTAAAATTAAATTTTTCATAATATATTTAAATAATTGCTTTAATTTCATTGATAAATCTAACCGCCAATGCATCGGCACTTTCTTGCGAAGTGCTTTCCGTATAAATTCTAATAATTGGCTCGGTATTCGATTTTCTTAAATGCACCCACTCACTTTTAAAATTGATTTTAACACCGTCAATGGTGATGACGTCTTCGTTTTTATAGTTTGAAGCTATGGTTTCTAAAATTAAATCAACATTAATTTCTGGCGTTAATTCAATTTTATTTTTACTCATAAAATAGCTTGGATAACTATCTCTTAATTGCTTACAAGACATTTTTAAATTGGCTAAATGCGATAAAAATAATGCAACACCTACCAATGAATCTCTTCCATAATGAGATTCTGGATAAATAATCCCTCCATTTCCTTCTCCTCCTATCACGGCTTTTGAAGTTTTCATTAACTCCACCACATTTACTTCTCCAACAGCACTTGCCTGATATTTACCACCATGTTTTTCTGTAATATCACGTAATGCTCTTGATGATGAAAGGTTTGAAACCGTATTTCCAGGTGTTTTTCCTAACACATAATCGGCGCAAGCCACCAATGTATATTCTTCGCCAAACATAGAACCATCTTCGCAAATTAACGCCAATCTGTCAACATCTGGATCTACTACAATTCCAAAATCGGCCTTTTCTTTTACTACCAATTCGGAAATATCGGTTAAATGTTCTTTTAAAGGTTCCGGATTGTGCGGGAATTGTCCGTTTGGTGTACAATATAACTCAACACATTCCACGTTTAGTTCTTTTAATAAGGCTGGAATTGCAATTCCTCCTGTGGAATTAACAGCATCTACCACCACTTTAAAGTTCGCTTTTTTAATAGCTTCTACATCCACCAATTTTAATTTTAAAACTTCTTGAATATGTTTTTCAATGTAGTTTTTCTTTCTATCATAAGTTCCTAAATCATCTACTTCTGAAAATATATAGGCATCATTCTCCGCTATATGTAATATAGCTTCTCCGTCCGCTGCATTTAAAAACTCCCCTTTACTATTTAATAGTTTTAAGGCATTCCATTGTTTTGGATTGTGACTTGCAGTGATTATAATGCCTCCATCTGCCTTATCTAATGTTACCGCTAATTCTACTGTTGGCGTAGTTGATAAACCAATATCTAAAACGTGTATTCCTAAACCTACAAGTGTATTGCTTACTAAACTACTGATCATTTTACCCGAAATTCGTGCATCTCGACCAATTATAACAGTAAGTTTTTCTTTATTTGATTGTTTTTTAAGCCACATTCCATACGCTGCAGCAAACTTTACGGTATCAATAGGAGTTAAATTATCATTCGTTTTTCCTCCTATAGTTCCTCGTATTCCTGATATTGATTTTATTAAAGACATCGCTAAAATTTAGTTGAACAAAGATAATTTTTATAGTTGTAATAGCGAAAAAAAAAGCTGTATCAAATGATACAGCTTTTTTATAATATAAAAGGAATAAAGAATTATTTATTCTTTTTTTCCATTTTTTTCTTTAATGCTAACAAGTCATCATTTAAATCTCCAAAAGTAGTTTTTTCTGCAGAATCAGTATTTTTTTGTTGTACTGTTTTTACATTTTTCTCTTCTTGTTCTTTAAATATAGATGTATGTGAAGCTACTACTCTTCTAAATTCTTTGTTAAATTCTAACACTTTAAATTCAGCAGTATCTCCTTTTGCTAACTTAGTTCCGTCTTCTTTAGTAATAAAACGACTTGGTACAAAAGCTTCAACACCATTTTCTAATGTTACAATTAAACCTTTATCACTTTTGTCTTTTACAACACCTGTATGAACAGAATCAATAGTATAGGTATCTTCGTGAGCATCCCAAGGATTATCTGTAGTATGTTTGTGTCCTAAATTTAATTTACGCCCTTCAACATCTAATTCTAATACTTGAACTTCTAATTTATCTCCTACTGAAGTGAAATCAGATGGGTGTTTAATTTTCTTAGTCCAAGATAAATCAGAGATATATACTAATCCGTCAATTCCTTCTTCTAATTCAACAAATACACCAAAGTTAGTATAGTTACGCACAGTTCCTTCGTGAGTTGAACCTACTGGATATTTCTCAGCAATGTTAGTCCAAGGATCTGGGTGTAATTGTTTAATACCTAAACTCATTTTTCTATCTTCTCTATCTAAAGTTAAAACCTGCGCTTCAACTTCATCACCTACAGATACGAAATCTTGTGCAGAACGTAAATGTGTTGACCAAGACATTTCAGATACGTGAATTAAACCTTCAACACCTTGAGCTACCTCGATAAATGCACCGTAATCAGCGATTACAACTACTTTACCTTTTACAGTATCACCAACAGCAATGTTAGCGTCTAAAGCTTCCCATGGGTGAGCGTTTAATTGTTTTAAACCTAATTGAATTCTTGTTTTTTCATCATCAAAATCAAGAATTACTACGTTTAATGTTTGATCTAATTCAACCACTTCACTTGGGTGGTTAATTCTTGACCATGATAAATCTGTAATGTGAACTAAACCGTCTACACCACCTAAATCAACAAATACACCGTAAGAAGTAATGTTTTTAACAATACCTTCTAATACTTGTCCTTTTTCTAATTTACCAATAATTTCTTTCTTTTGAACTTCAATATCAGCTTCAATAAGTGCTTTATGAGATACAACAACGTTTTTAAATTCGTGATTTACTTTCACAACTTTAAATTCCATTGTTTTTTCAACATATTGATCGTAATCTCTAATTGGTTTCACATCAATTTGAGAACCTGGTAAGAATGCTTCAATTCCGAAAACATCTACAATCATACCTCCACGAGTTCTACATTTTACGAAACCATTAACAACTTCTCCACTTTCGTGAGCTGCGTTCACACGATCCCAAGCCTTAATAACTCTTGCTTTTTTGTGTGATAATACTAATTGACCAGTACTATCTTCTCTTTTGTCAACTAAAACTTCAACAATATCTCCAACTTTTAAACCTGGATTGTAACGAAATTCGTTTAACGAAATTACACCTTCAGATTTTGAATTGATATCAATAATTGCTTCACGATCAGTTTTTCTTACAACTAATCCTTCAATTACTTCACGCTCATTTACTAAGCCTAATGTACCATCTAAAGCAGCTTCAAATGCTTTAATGTTTTCTTCGTCAATTAAATCAATACCTTCTTCGTATTTATGCCAATTAAAATTAGCTAAAAATTCTTCTGGGTTTACTTTTTCAACTATAGGAGCTTCTGCTACTTTTTCTGTTGCTTTTTCGGCTGTTGCCTCTGTTTGTTTTACTTCAGTAGCTGGTACTTGCTCTTCAGTTTTTTTTGTTTCTTCAGACATATGTGCTGATGATAAAAATTTGTATCTTGTTGTTATTCAGATTTTTAAACGATTCTAACAACAAGAGATTATTTATATATATTTTTCTTTAATTCCTTTTTAAATCTGTTATCGTAAAAAGGCGTGCAAATTTAGTGATTTTTTTTAATTAACAAAAAGAAAATGAAGCATTTGTATATTTTTAAATTAAAATTGTGATGTAGCTTATTACTTGCATTTTGTTTTTGATTAAATAATTGCAATTTTAACGCAACAAATTCAACTGTAACTAATTATGCTTTACTCCATAAATTTTTAATTGTTATCACATCTTTTCGCATAGCCTGATACATTAAGTTTTCTTGTTCTAAGCTTGATAAATTATTAAAATTTCCATTTCCTAACTCGTATTCCACGTGCAAAGAAACAGGAATATTTAAATTGTATTTTTTTAATAGTTTAAAATACGTGTCAAAATCTACCATTCCTTCGCCAATTGGAGTATCAACAACATTCCATACACCGTTTACTTTACTCCATTTAAAATCTTTTAAAACAATTGTTTTAACGTTGTTTTTTATCAATTTTAACCCATTTTCCCAAGAAAGACCTCCTTCAACCATAGCGTGTCTAATATCATATTGACTTCCAAAATATGCCGGATCCGCAAATTCTAATAATTTTTTCACTTCCCAAATTGACGAACCTACATATTTTCCTGCATGATTTTGGTAACAACCAACAATTCCAAATTCTTTATTTAGGTTACTTAAAGCAGTTACTTGTTGTTGATATTTTAATAGTTCTTCTTCTATGTCACCTTCATCTGAATATTTAAACCAATTAGATCTGTAATATTGAATACCTAATTTAGAAGCGGTTTCCAGCACATCAATATCTAGTTTATTTTCAGCATTTTCAACATTAGTGGCCATCATAATACATTGTGAACCACCTTTTTTAATAGCTTCCACCGCAATAGGCAAATCTCTTTTCACAAACTCTGGTAACACATGCCCGCCTTTTCTCACTGTTAAATCTACTCCTGCAAACCCTAACTCAGCCGTTTTTTCACCCACCGATTGATAGTCTAATAATTGTAAGTGCTTAGAAAAAATATGAATATTTAATTCATTTTCACTGAAAATTGAAGCTCCAAAACCTGTTTGAACATTTAAAAATGGAATATACGCTGCTGCTGCTGCAGTTTGTTTAATAAAAGTTCTACGTGAATTTTTAGTTTTCATCCCTTATTTAATTATCTATTTTTTAAGAATATTATGCTATCCAATTTTTAAAATCTTTTACACGTTCTCTGCTTACAATAATCTCAGACTCTGAAAATGAGTTTAATATAATTTTAAGTCGACTATTAGAATATGAAATAATATCTTTTATAGCGGTTATATTTACATAGTATTTTCTACTCACTCTAAAAAATTGTGCTGGATTTAAATTTTTTTCTAAAGTTTCTAAAGACTCTTCAATTACATAACTTCTGTTATCAGTTGTATGCATTTGTGTGGCTTTATTTTCACTGTAAAAACATTCCACAGATTCAATAGGAATCATTTTTAAATGCTGACCAATTTTAACGGTAAAACGTTTTTTATACTCTTTTTGCGAAGGTAAAATCAATGTTTTCAATTGCTCCAAATCAAAACTAGGTTTTGAGGATGACGCTTGTAATTTTTTAAATTGATTGATAGCGTTTTCCAATTCATCAACATCAATTGGTTTTAGCAAATAATCTACGCTATTTAATTTAAAAGCCTTTAGTGCATATTCATCATAGGCAGTAGTAAAAATTATAGCGCTTTTAACCTCCACTTCTTCAAAAATTTCAAAAGATAAACCGTCCGACAATTGAATATCTAAAAACAATAAATCTGGATGTTCATTGTTATGAAACCAATTAACAGCTTCTTCAACCGAATGCAACATAGTTTCAACGTGCATTCCTACATCAGTTAACATTCTATTTAATCTTCTCGCTGCTGGTTTTTCATCTTCTATAATAACTACATTCATTTTTTAGCTTTTATTTTTTTGAATTTTACATATGAATCACAAAAAAAATTGTATTTCAATTACAGTGATACTAATTTATAAAAAACAATAACAACTGAATACGAAGTTATCATCTTTCTTGTTGATAAAACTTAGTTTTTAGTAAACGATTAAAAACTAAAAAGAGGCTGTGCCAAAAGTGAAATTTACGTCAACCTGAACTTGTTTCAGGTTCTCATAGTAATTGATTATTAGTATGATAAGATTCTGAAACAAGTTCAGAATGACGGCTTTTAATACTTTTGAGACAGCTTCTTTTTATTATAAACTATTTTCTAAACAATGGATCTACTCCAATAGTCCCTACCAAATTTTTAAGATATGCTGGAGAACTAGCCTCTTTTAATGCGCTTTCAACTTTTTGTAAGCGCGTTTTTATATTCATTTCCTCTACCAATTGTTTATTTTCTTCATTTGAAATAAATCCTTCTAAATAACTGATTTGCTTTATGTAAAAACGAATATCTTTTTGCTGCTTCAATATCAAACGTTCTTTATACCAATCGCTATCTATTACATAATCTCTTTCAAAATAGCTTCTTAGCTCCGTATTACTCATATCTTTACCTTCATAATGTCCATATGCCATTATATGCAACAATATTTTTAACGGTGGTATTGCCGCATGTACACTTCCATCTTCAAAATAACGCAATGCTACTTTTTGCTGCGCTTCCACAATATTTGCAATTCCATCTACATAATCTTCCAATCCTTGCATTTCTGGTTTTAACATTTTCTCATTAAAAACAGCATTTGGCTCATCAAACAAACGGTTTAAACATCTTAAAGAAAAGGTACTTGTAATTCTATACCCCAACCTACTTGCCAATACTTTTTCTCCTTTATATTCAAAATCTTCTATTTTTTCTAAGGAACCGTTAGCTATTAACGCTTTAGGATCACGATCTTCAGGTACTAAACGCGCCCAAATTTCAGGAATTAACAAACTAATATCGTGGTCTACTTTATTTTCACCACCCACATAACCTGCAGCAGTACTAAAAGCATTAGATTCTGTTAAAATATGTGATAATAATGCGTTATTTAAATCGGTTGTTGGCGTTAACATATTAAAAGGTCCTTTTGTTAAAGCTCCTTCAGAACCAGCTCCTGTTGTTGATGGCGATTTACCTGTAAGACTACAAATGAAATCCATAAACAATTCTGGAGTTTCTTGATAATGTATTGGATTATAAACGGCTAACGGACGAATGCCTGCTATTTTATCAACCGGATTATTTCTTCTTCCTGGCAAAACCGCATTTACAACATTAATTACGGGATCTTCAGCTTTTATTTTTCTGAACAAACGCACACCCACTTCACCTAAATAACTAGCTTCAGTTTCATTAATAAAAATGTTAGGCTCTAAATAACGTGGATTTTTTGTTGGTTCTCCATCAACAATTCTTGTATGTGAAGGCAATGCAAAATATTCTTCTTCATTTGGACTGTTAACAACACTTAAAATTAAATCTTTAACAGGTTGTGTATATTTGTCAAAATTAATTGTGTCCACAAAAATTTCAATAGCATCTTTCTTTTTCAACAATTCATAATTGGTTAAAAATACATTATTGCTAACCAAATCGTATTCCGCACCTTTATCATAACCACGAACAATGGCTTCGTCTGGACGTTGAAATAAATGCGACTCGCAGTTTGCAACAACTTTTAAACTTTTATTTGTGTATTCGGCATTTAAATTTTTAAACTGATTTCTAGGTAATGTAATTGAAGCGGAAATATCATCTTCTAACTGAATTTTTTGACTTGCAGAAAAATCAGATCTTAATTTATTTAATAACCAACCTCCTTTTTGATTGAAACCAATACGTACATAACTTCCCACAACTGGCGCATTATGATATTGTAATCCTGTGCCGTTTTTTCCGTTGATAATTTCAACAGACATTAAATCTTTCCAGTTTATTTCTGCGTGATCTTGACGGTACAAGCGCTTCACAAACAATACCAGAGAACGAATATGCACCGGAATATTTGCAATAAACTGATTGAATTCATCACTATTTACACTGGAAGGTGTTAATAATTTTACTGCGGAACCTAAAGTTCTTCCTTTATCTAAAAATGAGCGTGATGGTGGCAAAGTTGGATCGTAATTTTTCCATCTTTTTGAATAGTCAAATTCTATGATTTCATCTGCTTTTTTAAAATCCTCATCAATATCTATAATATTAAATGCGCTATAGGTAATAGCATTTTGCATAGATTTTGAAATTTCAGATTTTCCTCCACCAGAAACGGTACACGGTTTATGACAAAAAACACCTTCAGGCGAAGTATTTACAATTCTCCATAAAGCTATAGCGTTGTGCTTTTCTAATTTAAATTTATTTCCTGTTGGGTGCACATATGTTTTAAGCGGCGATAATATTAACTTTTGTTCATTTCCATGATACATCCAAGTAATACTATTTGTATTGGTATTAATGTATGCGTTTTCTGGAATATAAACTATATTCGGGTATTTTTTATCAACGGCATAATTTTCTGGTTTCACCTCAATGCTATCCCCTAAAAAAGATTTTACATCTTCAAAATTATAATTACTTCCAAATTTTGTAGAAAAAGCGCTTCCATCAACAATATCTCCCATGACGCCTCTTGGATACGCAATTGCTCCACCTGAATGCTCTTCTTCAACCAAACCAAATAAATTGGCAGAATAACTGATTTGTGTTTTAATTTCTTTTTTAGAATATCCGAAATAATTATCGGCAATAATAGTAACAACTACACCTCTATCATCTCTACACGTTACTTTAAAAGCACCACCATCATTATACAATTCATTTTCATCTTTCCAGTACATTTCATCATTTATTTGACGTGGTGTTGCATCGTTAAAATGAGGTAAACCAATATCTTTTTTCTTTAATAATTTTAACTGAGGAGCAAGAATTATACAACCTGTATGACCTGTCCAATGTTCCGTATCTAAAGCTGCATCATATTGCGCCAAATAAGGATCGCCTGCATTGCCAAATATAGACTCTACAAAGTCTAGATTGGTTACCAAACTTCCTGGAGCAAAAAAGCGAACTTCCATACTCTTTTTTGAAATTATGCCTTTCACTTCTGGACAAACCATAGGGCGCATTAACATAGAAACCATCACTTTTGCTTGCGCTTCCTGGTTGGAAGTAAATGGTAATGTTTTTAATTTATCCGATGGATTGAAAGCCGCATTTAAAAAATGTGCGAATGCAATTTTAGGAACCTCTTTTTTATCTAATGGAACTGGCAAATCACCTTCAACAATATGAAAGGTTCCTTTTGTAGTTCTTTTATCATTGATTGGATTGTTTAAAATTCCTTGTTTTATTCTATAAGAAGTAATATCATCACTTACAAAAGTTGTTCCGTTTGGCGGCAAACTTAACTCACGTGCGTGCCCCTGCTGGGTTAGAACTAAAGAATCATTTGGTAGTTTAATGGATTTCTGAAAAGGAACATCCTTTAAATAATCATTTAAAAATTCTTGAACCCTCGTATCTGCAGGAGAAAGATAATTTGATAACAATCTTGATTTTTCACGAAAACTTTTTATCAATCCGTTTGTTAACGTTTGAAATTTAGAATTACAAAACTTTTCATTTGCTTTCTCGTCATCCTTATAAATAGGCTGCCCCAAAGATGCCAATTGAAGGTTAATGTATTGTACTGTATCCTTTCTGCTTTGTTTTAAAGGCTCATTATTCATCATTTGTGCTTTGTTCATTTAAAAAAAATTAAATAGTTATCACTATTCTATTATTGAATTATTAAGGTAGGATTCTCTTTATTTCCTAGTAAAAAAATTGGTTAACCAATTTTACAGTTACAAAAATGATGAATTTAGCCCTATTTTTAAAGGAATTCATTAAATAGTTTTTCAAATAAAATGTTCAAAACTTTTTCAAAATCAATTATTCGTAAATTATTAGATGTTTAATGAATTTTCTACAATAATTAGAGTTAAAAATAAATTTATCGAAATAATTTTCAGCAAAAAACAGAATACAATAAATTGTATAGATTTAAAAAAAGTTAAAATAACTTATAAATCACAAAAAAGGCTGTTGAAAATAGTATTTTACAACAGCCTTTTAGGTTTTACTTTAATAAAAATCTATTCCCATAAATCGCGTTTATCTCTATCCATCATTTCTTTTATTTTTCTTTCTTCCCAATCTGCGCCTAATATAAAGCTCATTCCAAATACATTAAATGCATGAAAAAGAATTCCGATTCCCCAAAAAATGGCAGTATTATAGGTTTGCCATTGCCAAAAATTATCCCATTCTCCGTTTGAAAAAGATTTTGTGATAATTAAAAATACATTTACTACTATATACACAACAAGGTGTACATAAAAGCCTTTTATAGCTTTTACTCGTTTTTTGGCTCTAATATATTTTTGCTCTTTTAAATTTGAATTTTCCATCATTTCTTTTTTTTAACTTTTATCTTTATCCATCATTTCTTTAATCTTTTTTTCTTCCCAATCTTTTCCAAAAATTAGGTTATTTCCAAAAACTCCAAATGCGTGAAAGGCTATTCCAATTCCCCAACCAAGCATTGGCCAAAAAAACCACCAATACCCTGGTGAAGTCATATAATTTATAAAAAATAAAAACGGAATTACTAAACAGTACGCTAATAAATTGGCGTAAAAACCTTTTATATTATCAACTCTTTTCTTTGCTCTTAAATATTTTTCCTCTTGTGTATATTGCTTTATCATTTTATTTTGTTTTAAATCATCTCTCAACTACGCTCCAGATGACACATTTACTATCTCCTTTTACCTTTAAACTTTAGCCTTTAATCTTACTCCCAATATTGCTTTTTATCTTCATTCATATATTCTTGAATTTTACGTTCCTCCCAATTTTTTCCTAAAAACGGATTGTATGCAAATGCTTTAAATCCTGCAAAAACCAATCCTATTCCCCAACCCATAATTGGAAACCAAAACCAATGAAATTGAGGCACATAGGTTAAATTAATATAAATTAAAAATGGAATTACAATACAGTAAGCTATTAGGCTACTATAAAATCCTTTAATTTCTTCAACACGTTCAACGGCTCTTATATATTTACTATTTTCTTGTATTTCTGTTGTTCTCATCATTTTTGTTTTTTGAGTTAATAATGGAAGTTTTACTATAAAGCTTTCATTAATTTTAGTTATTTCTACCTTTTTAAGAGTTAATAAATGATACCTGTCCACTATATTTTGCAACCCCACTTTTGTTCCTTTTTCTAAAACTGCTTTGGGTTTAAAATTATTGGAAACTACTAAATAGCCCTCTTTTTCTTCAATTTTAACAGTTAAGGGGTTTTCTTCTGAAACCACATTATGCTTAATAGCATTTTCTAACAGTAATTGTAATGATAGCGGAATGATTTTCAATTCTGAATGACTCGCTTTCTCAGGAATTTCAAAGGTCACAGCGTTTTCAAAACGCATATTTAATAATTCCATATACGTTTTTGCAAAATGCAATTCTTCATCTAATTCAATTAAATCTTTACTTTTTTGTTCTAACACATATCTATAAACTTTAGAAAGTTTTGTAGTAAATTTTTCTGCTGCTTGAGGATTTTCACCTATTAATGATGTTAAAACATTTAAACTGTTAAATAAAAAATGTGGATCTATCTGACTTTTTAACGATTCAAATTTTGCTGTTTCAGTTTTAGCTACTATTTCTTGTTCCTTAACTTTGGTTTCTGTTAACGCCTTATAGAAAAATATGGCATGAAAAATTAAACTTACACTTAACGTAATTACCAAACCAAAGATATAATAATTTACAGCGTAGGGATCATTAAAAAACGCTGCAACTGGCTGACTAGAAATAAGAACTATAGTTACAAATCGCAATACTACCAATCCAACCATGCTTGCTAAAACCGATCCTATTGCACCAAAAATTAAACGTTGTTTTGCATGGTCTTTCCAGTTAATTTTTTTATCTAAAAAATGAAAAAAATAAGCATTTACTAGGGTAAGCACAAAAGCATACATAAAATGAATACCTAATACTCTTAACAACTCATTCATTGGTAAATTAAAACCCTCAGCGCTCAATAATCGTTCAATAACAAATATGGCCACTGTTAATATAATTGAGATTTTAAGTATGTATTTAAATTCGGTTTTCATAAAACTAAAGTGCTAAATTATAACTGCAATTTAAAATTTAATTTCTAAAGATAAAGGTTCGGCTCCTACAATAAACTTAGCATCTTCAAATTGCGGTGGGCCAAAACTTAAAGCGTTGTTAGATGTTCCATAGCTTTCTAATGGCATTCCATTTACTTGAAAATCTAGTTTATCATTTTCATTTTCATCATGAAAGCAAATAATTGCATATTCACCAAACGGAACATTTTCAAAAGTCACATTACTTGAACCGTTCTCAATAGTTGCTGTTTTGCTAAACAATGGTTGTTTTCTAAAATTCTCTTTATCAAAAAAAGCAAAATGAACGGAACCTTTATCACTTAAAGCATTTACCACCAATACTTTTATGGTTCCTGAATTTTTTACTTCACTTTCTTGAGCGTTTGAAATTACTATTGATGAGAATAGAAATACTAAGGTTAAAATTACTTGTTGCATACTTAATAGTTTTAAATTTATAATTTATTTTACACTTCAAAAGTGCAGTTAAAATATAAGCTGCAAAATTTAAAACTACCGAATTGTAATAATTTTAGGATGAATTGTAATAATTAGCTTCTTATTAAAAATAAGATATATAAAAACTCTTTCTAAAAAACCCTAACATAAGTCATATTTTTAACTAAAAAAGTTTGTAACTTTATAGAACCTTTTATATAAAATTATATACATTATGAAAATATACGATGATAAACACATTAAAAACGTGGCCTTTGTAGGAGCTAACAAAAGTGGAAAAACTACATTGGCCGAAACAATGCTCTTTGAAGCTGGATTAGTCAACCGTCGTGGTAGTGTAGAAAACAAAAATACCGTTTCAGACTATCACGAAATAGAACAAGAACGAGAAACTTCCATTTTTGCCACACCTCTTCATACCGAGTGGCGCAATTACAAAATAAACATTTTAGATACTCCTGGCTTAGACGATTTTATTGGTGAGATTGCCTCAACAATGCGTGTAGCAGATTCTGTTGTTACTGTAATTAACGGACAACATGGCGTTGAAATTGGGACAGAAATTATGTGGAATTATGTAGATAGATATTCAAAACCTACATTGTTTGTTGTAAATCAAATAGACAATCCTAGTACAGATTTTGATGAATGTTTTAAAAGTATTGTAAATCTTATTGGAAATAATGCTGTAAAAATGCAGTATCCATTAGTTGTTGATGGTGCACAATGTATTATTGATGTATTAAAAATGAAAATGTATAAATTTGGTCCTGAAGGTGGAAAACCTGAAAAATTAGAAATTCCAGCTGACCAAATTGATCTTGCCAACGAATTACATAATGAATTAGTTGAAAAAGCAGCTGAGAATGATGAAGCTTTAATGGAACTTTATTTTGATAAAGGTACGTTAAATGAAGATGAAATGCGTGAAGGAATTAAAAAAGGAATGTTAAACCACGAATTATTCCCTGTATTTTGTGTTTCTGCTTTAAAAGATATGGGTAGTGGTCGTTTAATGGGCTTTATTGACAATGTAGCTCCTTCTGCTGCAGATTTAAAACCTGAGCAAAGTGTAGAAGGTAAATTAGTTGAATGCAAAAATGACGCTCCTACTTCGCTGTTTATATTCAAAACTTTATACGAACCAAATTTAGGACAAATAAGTTTCTTTAAAGTAAAATCGGGTGAAGTAAAACAAAACGATAAATTAGAAAATTCCAGAAATGAAGAAATTGAGATCTTAAATCAATTATACATTATGGATGGAAAAAACCGTGATCAGGTTGAAAAGTTAAGCGCTGGAGATATTGGTGCTACCTTAAAATTAAAATATACAGAAACTAACGACACACTTCGTGTAAAAGGTTCTGATATTACTATTAAACCTATTGAATATCCTGAACCTAGAATTACCAAAGCAGTAACTGCTGTTGATAAAAATGATGAAGAGAAATTAAATGATGCGCTTAGAAAAATTCATAGTCAAGATCCAACAGTATCCGTGCGTTATATGAAAGAATTAAAGCAATTAATACTTTCTTGCCAAGGAGAATTACATTTAGCTACCATTGATTGGACATTAAATAATGTATATGGAATTAAAGCTGCTTTTGATCAACCAAAAGTGGCCTACAGAGAAACCATCCAACGTTCTGCAACTACAAGCTATAAACATAAAAAACAATCTGGTGGTTCTGGACAATTTGGTGAAGTTCACATAAAAATTGAACCTTACTTTGAAGGAATGCCTGAACCTGAAGGGTTTAATATACGTGGTAAAGAAGAAGTAAAACTTGATTGGGGTGGAAAATTAGTATTCTACAATTGTATTGTTGGTGGTGTTATTGATGCTCGTTATTTACCGTCTGTATTAAAAGGAATATTAGAAGTTATGGAAGAAGGTCCTTTAACAGGATCTTATGCCAGAGATATTAGAGTAATGTTATTCGACGGAAAAATGCACGCTGTAGATTCTAATGATATTTCATTTAAAATTGCTGGAGCACACGCATTTAAAGAAGCTTTTTTAAATGCAAAACCTAAATTACTTGAGCCAATACATGAATTAAATGTAAAAGTTCCTGAAGAACTAATGGGAAATGTAATGACAGATCTTCAATCTAGAAGAGCCATTATTTTAGGAATGGATAGTGATGGAAAATATCAAACTATTAAAGCTAAAACTCCTTTAGCAGAAATGTATAAATATTCTACAACACTGCGTTCAATAACACAAGGTAGAGGTAGTTTTAGTACTAAATTTTCTAATTTTGATTTAGTGCCTAACAACGTTCAAGAAGAATTAATTAAAAATAATTAACCTAAAATAGTTTAAAAAATAAAGACTCGTCATTTTTAATGACGAGTCTTTTTTTATTACTCCGTGTATTTAGTATTTTATTAATTCAATCAATTTTAATAATTATCAAGTTTTAGTTGGTACAAATTCAACAAGAAATTTTTTAAAAACTTAAATACTAAATACATAGCAATTTAATAATTTTTTTAATACAAACCCAATAAACTTTTTAATATTTAACACTTTAGCAATTATTAAAGCGCTATTTAACAAAATGTATTACATATATCGTAATTGATTATTAAATAAAAAATGTATTTAATCATCCTGAATAAATAAGTATATTTGCACCATAAATTTTTAGATATGAAAATATTTTTAATTACAATAGCCTTATTAGGGGTAGGAGTTTTTGGAATAGCTATTAAATTGTGGGCAAAAAAAGACGGGAAATTTGCTGGAACTTGCGCTAGTCAAAACCCTCATTTAAACAAAGAAGGTGAAGCTTGTGGTTACTGTGGAAAATTGCCGGAAAACTGCGAAAATAAATAATCAATGTTAGAATACGTTTTTATTGCTTTTATAGCAATCTTTTGTATTCAATTTTTATATTATATTTTTATTTTTGGATCCTTTGCATTTTCCAAAAAAAAATTGGTAACTACTACTTTTAATCAACCAGTTTCTGTACTAATTTGTGCAAAGAATGAAGCTAAAAATTTAAAAGAAAATCTTCCTTTTTTTATCAATCAATCGTATGCTAATTTTGAGTTAGTTTTGATAAATGATTGTTCCAGAGATAAAACGTTAAAAATTATTGAAGACTTTCAAAAAGAATACCCTAACAAAATTAAAATTGTTGATGTAAAAGAGAATGAACAATTTTGGGGAAGTAAAAAATATGCCTTAACCTTAGGAATTAAAGCCGCTTCGCACGAATACTTATTGTTTTCTGATGCCGATTGCAAACCTGTTTCTGAACATTGGATTTCTGAAATGACCCAACACTTTTCAGATAAAAGTATTATTCTAGGATACGGAGCTTACGAAAAAATCAAAAAATCTTTTTTAAACAAATTAATTCGATTTGAAACACTTTTAACCGCCATCCAATATTTTTCATATGCAAAAATTGGAAAACCATATATGGGAGTTGGTAGAAATTTAGCCTATACAAAATCACTTTTTTTTAGTGTCAATGGTTTTGCCGATCATATTAAAATTAAATCGGGGGACGATGATTTATTTGTTAATCAAGTGGCAACAAAAAGTAATACCAGTAATTGTTTTACGTTTAATAGTTTTACTGTTTCAAAACCCAAAACAACCTTTAAAAGCTGGATACTTCAAAAAAGAAGACATGTATCTACCGCTTCTAATTACAAAGCATCACACAAGTTTTTATTAGGTTTATTTTTCACTTCACAAATTTTATTTTGGATACTCAGTGTTGTTTTAGTAGCATTTTTATTTAATTGGGTTGTGGTAGCTGCCTTTATTTTTGTTCGTTTTTTAATTCAAAACTTAGTAATTGGGTTTTCTGCAAAAAAATTAAATGAAAACGACTTGGTTGTTTTAACTCCTTTGCTTGAAATATTTTTGATATTCGTACAATTGTTTATCTTTATAAAAAATACGATTTCAAAACCTCACCATTGGTAAATAAAAATATAGATATTGCCGACTTAGTAGAAAAAGCAAAACAAGACGATCAAAAGGCTTTTAACACTTTATTAAACACGTATTGGAGTGATGTGTACCGATTTCAGTTTTCAAAAACTGGACATGAGGACGAGGCTGAAGATATCACTATTAAAACTTTTTCAAAAGCTTTTGATAAAATTCATTTATACAATAACAACTACAATTTTAAAACGTGGTTAATTTCTATTTCAAAAAATATTTTTATTGATCATTTACGAAAAGAACGTACCAATACCGTTTCTATCAACAAAAAAGAATCTGAAGCTTATAAAATTTTTGACGAAACACCTTCTGCCGAAGATCAGCTTATAATAGATCAAAATTTAGCACAATTGCTACATTATTTAAAACAGCTAAAACCACATCATCAGGAAATAATTAACTTACGCTATTTTAGAGAAATGAGTTACAAAGAAATGGCTGAAAAATTGAATGAACCTATGAGCAACATTAAAGTTAAGTTGTTGCGCGCCAAAAAATTACTGGCTGAAATTATTCAAAATCCTTCTGACAATTGATTACAAAACGCACACATTGGCTTCATAAATTAGGACCTGGTTTATTGTTTGCAGGTGCTGCTATTGGTGTTTCACATTTAGTGCAATCTACCAGAGCCGGAGCAGATTTTGGTTTTGGATTAATCTGGGCTTTAGTATTAATTCATATTGTAAAGTATCCATTTTTTCAAATAGGACCAAGATATGCCACTGCCACCGGAGAAAGTTTGTTAGATGGTTATAAAAAATTAGGAAAAGGGGTGCTTATCTCCTATTTCATTTTGAATTTAGCTACTATGTTTACCATTCAGGCTGCGGTTACCATTGTTACTGCCGGGTTAGCTGCTAATTTATTTGGAATCACTACAAATCCCGTTATTTGGAGTATCATTATTACTTTTATTTGTTTCATTCTATTAGTGATTGGAAAATATAAGTTATTAGATAATTTAATGAAACTCATTATTGTAACTCTTACTATAAGCACTATCATTGCATTAATTGTAGCAAGTATAAAATCTGAAACCGCCATTAATTATACTCAAATTTTACCCAAAGGAACTATTGAAGTTGGATTTTTAATTGCTTTTTTAGGATGGATGCCTGCACCGCTAGATGTTTCTATTTGGCAATCGCTTTGGGCTATTGAAAAACAAAAAGATACCACTTGTGAATTTAATACCAAACAGGCTATTTTAGATTTTAATATTGGCTTTGTAGGAGCTTTAATAATAGGTGTTTTCTTTGTGGCCTTGGGAGCACTTGTTATGTACCACTCTAATGAAACCTTTAGTAATAGTGCCGTTGTTTTTTCGCAACAGTTAATAAA
This sequence comes from Lutibacter sp., assembly GCF_016342705.1. Lineage (GTDB taxonomy): Bacteria > Bacteroidota > Bacteroidia > Flavobacteriales > Flavobacteriaceae > Lutibacter. The sequence goes on from NZ_JAEINV010000006.1 coordinate 91,972, forward strand.
CTTGTACACTAAAACTTTGGGAAATGACATGTATATTTTTATAGCTGCAGCAGCATTTACCACTATGTTTAGTACCACTATTACAACCTTAGATGCATCGCCACGGGCTATGACTAAAACAATGGAATTGCTTTCTAACAAAACTCTTAAAAATGCCTATTGGTTTTGGATTAGTTTTTTAGCCATAGGAACCATCGCTATTTTGTTATTTTTTATGAGCGAAATGGGTGTTTTAATTAAAATAGCAACCATCCTATCCTTTTTAACAGCACCGTTTTTTGCCATCATTAATTTTATTTTAATTTCCGGAAAAAACACACCGAAAGAATGGAGACCAACCCTGCAATTTAAAGTCTTAAGCTATGTTGGAATTGTTTTTTTATTTGGATTTAGCTTGTGGTATCTTTCAAGTTTATAAATTCTTTGTATTTTTGCAGTCAATTTTACTAAAATGACTAAAGAAACTATAGAATCTCCAAATACAATTCAAAAACCTAAATGGTTACGTGTAAAACTACCAGTTGGAAAAAAATATACTGAACTTAGAGGTGTTGTTGAAAAGTATAAATTAAATACTATTTGCACTAGCGGAAGTTGTCCTAATATGGGTGAATGCTGGACAGAAGGTACTGCAACATTTATGATTTTAGGAAATATTTGCACGCGTTCTTGTGGATTTTGCGGTGTAAAAACCGGTAGACCTGAAAATGTAGATTGGGAAGAGCCAGAGAAAGTAGCACGCTCTATTAAATTAATGAATATTAAACACGCCGTGATCACTTCCGTAGATAGAGATGATATTAAAGATGGTGGTTCTATTATTTGGGCAGAAACCATTAATGCTATCAGAAGAGCAAATCCAACAACTTCCTTAGAAACTTTAATTCCAGATTTTCAAGGGAATACTACCAATATTGATAGAATATTAGCGGTTGCTCCTGAAGTAATCTCACACAATTTAGAAACTGTAAGACGTTTAACACGCGAAGTACGTATACAAGCTAAATATGATAGAAGTTTAGAGGTATTAAAATATATGAAAGACCAAGGGCAACGCAGAACAAAATCTGGTATTATGCTTGGTTTAGGTGAAACGGAAGCTGAAGTTATTGAAACTATGCAAGATTTAGCCAATGCCAACGTTGATATTTTAACCATTGGTCAATATTTACAACCAAGTAAAAAACACTTACCAGTTAAAGAATTTATTACGCCTGAACAATTTGATAAATACAAAGAAATTGGTGAAAAAATGGGCTTTAAATACGTTGAAAGTGGCGCTTTAGTGCGTTCATCGTACAAAGCACAACGGCATTTGGTGTAAATACGGAACAAATACACGTATTGAAATGTTAAAATTTAATAAAACCTGAGAGAATTCTTGGGTTTTTTCTTTTAATTTTAAATTTTAGTCACATTTTTTTTAATAAACTTCACTGTTTTTCTTTAACATAGCTATATTTCTAAAAGCAATAATTAAAGATATTTAATGTATTCCGTTGCTAATACTTTATGTAGTTTCTCTTGATTTTAAGAGCCGTAGTAAATTTTGTGCTTTTTTTTAAAAGGCTGCAAATGTAGCATTTACTGGTTTTAAAAAAAATTAAAAAGCGACTATTTTTTTAATAATTTTAAGGCTTTCCAACAAAAAATGTTAATAAGTTAACTTGTAAAAAACAGCCTTAAATTTTATAATCCTTAAATTTACAGTATAAAAAAAAGTCTTTAGGCGGCAACCTTCAGACTTTTAAAATAGGTTCGCTAAAAGAAGCGATATTTTTTGTTTCAATTCAAAAGTACTACACTTCTTTTAAACCACCTAACATTTTTAATAATTTTAATTGTGCACGGCATTAAAAATCTGTGTACACAGAAAGGAGGAATTATGACATAGCCGTATGTACATAAAACTACCGAAACCGTGGTAGTTTTACTTTTAAAAAGAAGGTTTAATAAAAAACGTACGAACAGTAGGCGGTACATAAACCGCAAATAATATTAAAAATTAAAACCAATTACAGCATGATAAAATATGCACTGAAACAAAAGGTGAATCCCAGAGATTTAGCCCAAGACAAAAAATATTATCCAATTAAGCAATCGCAAGAAGAATTAACCTTGCGAGATTTTGGTAAACGCATTAGCAGAGAAAGTACGGTAAGTATGATGGATACTATGGCCGTATTAGAAGGGTTATTGCAAATAATACCAGATGAAATTATTAATGGAAAAATAATAAAATTGGGAGACTTTGGCACTTTTAGAACCACCCTGTCGGCAGAGGGTGTAGCCTCAGAAGAAGAATTTTCTACTTCTAAAATTAAAACCTTAAATGTGCGGTTTAGACCGGCACATGAATTTAAGGTGCAATTAGCAGCTGCTAAATATGAAAAAATTGTATAAGCAGTTAAAATAGGTTTCAAAAAAAGAAGGTTTAAAACACCTTCTTTTTTTTTGTTGAAAAACTCCCTTTTTTAAACCCCGCAAAATGAAAATAAGCACAAGTGCTTTTATTAAAAGAACAAAAGCTTTTTAAATAAGTACAAGTACTTTTACAAAAAGTACAAAAGCTTTCTAAAAAAGCACCCGTACTTATTTTTGAAACTATGTTATCTATTATTCCTTTTTACTTTTTTCCCCAGCACAAAAAAAATGGACTATATTCTTCTTTTTAAGTGAAAAAAATTAAGCCGTACAGCTCATTTCAAAGGATTTATCAGGCTTTTTTGGTCATTTTTTACCATTAAAACTATCAATTTTCATTGTTTTTGGTTAAATTTATACTGAAAAAGAATATTTAAAGCCAGTTGCTATGCTTAAAAGAACCTTATTTTTTGGCAATAAAGCCTCATTAACTACCACATTTGAACAACTTGTTATAAAAACCGAAAGCAGAGAAACTACCATACCTATTGAAGATATTGGGTTTGTTGTACTGGAACATCCTGAAATTTATATTTCAATGACCACCTTAACAAAACTGTCTGACATGAATGTGGCTGTAATATTTTGCGATGCTAAACATATGCCTTGCAGTATGTTACTAAATTTAAACAATCATTATATTCAGCAAGAATTATTTAGCCAACAAATTAAAGCCTCAGAACCTTTAAAAAAACAGTTATGGCAACAAGTTGTTAAAACAAAAATTAATTACCAGGCAAATCATTTAAAAAAATGTGATAAACCTTTTGCTGTTCTAAACCATTTTGAAGGAAAAGTGTTGAGTGGAGACACCAGTAATATGGAAGGTGCTGCAGCTGCTTTTTATTGGAAAAACCTGTTTGATTTTAATTTTAAACGGGAACGTTTTGGCGAATACCCAAACCTATTTTTAAATTATGGCTATATTATTTTACGGGCTGCAGTAGCGCGTGCCATTGCAGGTAGTGGCTTATTAAATACCCTTGGCATACACCATCATAATAAATACAATGCATTTTGCTTGGCAGATGATATTATGGAACCCTACAGACCTTTAGTAGATGCAAAAGTTATGGAAATTATGACTCAATTTAAAGACCACGATTTAACCACCCCTATTAAAGCAGCATTACTTACAGTACTTACCCAAACTGTTTATTTTGAGGATTGTAAAAGCCCTTTAATGGTGGCCTTAACTAAAACCACCAATTCATTACAACAATGCTATACGGGGGCAAGCAGAAAATTAGTATACCCCAAATTATGGAACTAAACGTGTAGGCTTCCCCAAAATTGGGCCATTTAAAAATAGAGAACGAAAAAAGTTTTACTAATTTTAAATAAAAAAAGATGAAAAGCACACAATTTACCGAGCATCAAATTATTGCTATGTTAAAGCAGCACGAACAGGGCGTAAAAGCAGTAGATATTGCAAGATCCAATGGCATATCAGACAAGACCTTTTATCGCTATAAGAGCAAGTATGGAGGAATGGATGTTAAAGAATTAAAACGGATCAAGGAATTAGAGGCGGAAAATGCAAAGCTTAAAAGAATGTATACAGATTTAGCTTTGCTCAATGATGTGTTAAAAGATGTGATTGAAAAAAAGCTTTAATGCCTTCCGAAAAAAAGGAAGTTGTGACTTATTTAACTAGTCAATACAAAATAAGTGAACGTAAGGCATGTAAAGCAGTACAACTTCCTAGGAGTAGTTACCATTACAAACCCAATGATAAGCAAGATGATGTTTACATAGATTACCTAGCCGCTTTAGTTCAAAAGCATATGAGTATTGGTTTTTGGCAAAGTTATCATCGGACAAGAAAAGCAGGATTGGTTGTAAATCATAAAAAGCTTTATCGTATTTATACAGCAATGAAATTAAATATAAGAAAACGAACAAAGAAAAGATTGCCAGCAAGAGTAAAGCAACATCTTTTTCAACCCACTCAAATAAATGAAGTGTGGAGCATTGATTTTATGAGTGATTCGTTGTGGAACGGTAGAAGAATACGTTTATTAAATGTAATTGATGATTATAATAGAGAGGTGTTATTGATTGAAACGGATACTTCATTACCAACCCTTAGAGTCATAAGATGTTTAACCGAAATAGGTACCCATCGAGGCTTTCCAAAAATGATTCGGGTTGATAATGGGCCAGAGTTTATAAGTGTAAAACTTGATATATGGTGTAAAGAAAATGGAATACAACTCATTTTTATACAACCTGGAGAACCTACTCAAAACGCCTATATTGAAAGATTAAATGGCACCTTTAGACGTGATGTATTAAACGCTTATTTATTTAAAACCATACAAGAGGTAAAGGACATAAGTGAAGCTTGGGTGGATGATTATAACTACCATAGACCTCATCAATCCCTTAATAATAAAACACCAATGGAATACAAATTAAACAAATAAAATCTCTATTTTTGAATGGATTGAAAAAAAGGGAAGCTTACAAACGGATACAGAATTATGTGGTTATTTGTGTTTTTTGATTTGCCTACTGAAACTAAAAAGGACCGCAGAAACGCACAACAATTTAGAAAAAACTTGCTTAAAGATGGTTTTACTATGATGCAATTTTCCGTGTACACCAGACATTGTGCCAGCAGTGAAAGTGCAGATGTGCATGAAAAACGCATAAACATATTGTTACCACCATTGGGCAAAGTAAGTGTATTACGCATCACCGATAAACAATTTGGTAATATTTTAAATTTTTGGGGGAAGTTTGAAGTACCTAAAGAACCGCCTCCCACACAATTAGAATTGTTTTAAGTATTTTATTTTGCTATTTGGACAAAGGAGGGAATCGAAGATTCGACATAGTCAATCACATCAAAACTCTCCAGCCCTTATGCGATTTCTCTCTATCGTTCGAAATGACATAAATTACCCTTACTATCATTTCCAACAACTTAAAAAATCATAACTTCCTACTTAACTTTGTCATCCCGACAAAGGAGGGATCTCATTAAAACTTTCCAACCTTTATACGATTTCTCTCTATCGTTCGAAATGACAAAGAAAAAAACTTTTAGAAACCAAAAAATGCTCCAATTATAGCCAATAAGCATATAAAAGGAGCATTTTTTAGTACGATATTTCAATTCAATTCTTTGATTATTAGAAGCTAACAAGGCAACTAATATCGTTTTTTCTAATCTTTAATCAAACCACAACCAAACTTTTTACACGTACAGAAATTAACAAATATCGTTTTTTCTAATCTTTAATCAAACCACAACCCAATTGCACCAAAGAAAGTTAAAAGAAGAATATCGTTTTTTCTAATCTTTAATCAAACCACAACAATATGTGGTGTATCGGTTGCCGTAGTATCAATATCGTTTTTTCTAATCTTTAATCAAACCACAACAGTTCCATTAGCAAGAACTGTATTACCAGAATATCGTTTTTTCTAATCTTTAATCAAACCACAACACAGTAACAAAGATAACAACAATATTGTGAAATATCGTTTTTTCTAATCTTTAATCAAACCACAACAAGAAGGTAATGATGGTAGTAAGTGGTGATAATATCGTTTTTTCTAATCTTTAATCAAACCACAACCCTATATTAAATTTACTCATATTGAAGGAAAATATCGTTTTTTCTAATCTTTAATCAAACCACAACAACCTCTAAATAACAATAAATATGACTGTAAATATCGTTTTTTCTAATCTTTAATCAAACCACAACAATGCTTAGTTCTGTTTTATTTTATTTCTTAATATCGTTTTTTCTAATCTTTAATCAAACCACCATAAAATCTCGCTTCGCTCGATTTTGTTATTTTAATTAAAGTTTTATATGTCAAAGAACTATCCTATTTCTTGTCATTCCATCAATTAAGTAATCTCTCAGCACCGCTCATCCTTATGTGATTTCTCACTTTTGTTCGAAATGACAAAAATACACTTTTCATTCCGACAACGCAGGAATCGCATAAAAACTAACCATGCGTGATGTGATTTCTCACTTTTGTTCGAAATGACAAAATACGCTATTAACTTTCTCATAAAGGCGGCACAGCAGTAAACTGTTCATTTAAAAACTCGAATGTACTATTATTAGCCCTTATTAATTCCAATTTCTTTTCTCTTCGCCAACCTTTTAATTCTTTTTCTCTCGTTATTGCTTGTTGAATCCAAGTAAATTTTTCATAGTGTACTAAATACTGTAATTGGTATTTAACTGCAAATGTTTTTTTACCTATAATTATATTTTCAATATGCTGGGTTAATCTAACTTTTAAATTATTTGTTACTCCAATATAATAGGTTGAACGGTATTTGTTTGTTATAATATATACATAATACGTATGATAACCTTCGTTGAATTCTATCATTCATTTAATTATTTAATTGCTATAATGAGATTTCTCACTTTTGTTCAAAATTACAAAAACACACTTGTCATTCCGACAACGGAGGAATCGCATCAAAACTAACCATACGTGATGTGATTTCTCACCTTTGTTCGAAATGACAGTTTTAGCTTATTTTTTCAATTTTACCAGCTACTGAAACTTTAACTTTTATTGGGTTGTGCGTTTCCCATCCTGTTTTACCTTTTCCAAAACCTTGTATTCTTTTAAAAACATTTAAATTAGTGTCTTTAATCTGTGTTGCATCGGAACTTAATCTAAACTCGTAAAACATTAAAGATAACGTTTGAACTCTATACAAATGCTCCTTTAAAAACGTTGTATTCGGATTCTCCCAATCTATGTCATCCTCCTTAACACCTAATAAAAACATATCATTTATTTGCATGGTTGCTATAATTTCTTTCCCATTTGGTGGTAATTGAATTACTGGATACCCATTTCTTTTTCGTTCTACTGCAGTCCAAAAAGTAACAATTTCTTCTTTTAAATTAGCCTCAGTATCTTTATATATTAATACATGATGATTGTTTCTTGGGTTTACCCATTGGTTTTTGTTTTCCTTTAATTGTTCAGCGCCTCCTATATTTTCCTTCATCCGTACCTTTAATACTGGTACTGAATTTCCATTTTTATTTGGTAAAACTATTTGTGGTATTTTGTTTCCTTCAGTATCAATACTAAAAAAAGTGCCATCAGGTATCTTTCCTTTACTAAAACCGCCAAGTGCTTGAATGCGTTTAAAAATAAGATTTTTAATACCTTGGTCTACCACTTTTTCTAACTGTTTTTCAGTAGTAATAGTATCAATTGGTTTTCTAACGTGGAATGCTTCTTCAGCAAAAGGCGCTTTTCTTTTGCCATATACAGTTTCTTTATGCAACTGCCCTCTTGCGGCAACACCTGTATTTTTATACATCCCACTATCTTTTTTAGTGGTATGCTTTCTTACTGTTATTAAACTACTGTTTTTTCTATGAGAAACTAAAATACTGTGTACTGCTTTTTCAGCATCACTATTAAATCCTTCCCAAGGCATTGGAAAACTTTTTAGGTCGTAATTACGGTTATATCTATTCCATTTAGATAATTCTTGTAAGTAACTAACCTTACTAGTTGCCATTACTAAGGCATCAATAGCATGATGTCTATGGTCTTCTCTTGTTTTTTCTCCATCTTCTTCATTTAAAATATAATTCAGTCCCCATTTTTGACGTAAATTAGCCGTCATTTGCCCAGGTGCAACTGTCACCTTTTTACATATTTGTGCTAAATAATTTTTTGCTTCTTTGCTAATATATCGGGTATCATTTAATTGTCGTGCTATAAACTCCTCATCAAATTTTTGTTGTACAAATCGTTTAAATTTTTGATATGCTTTTGGATATTCTTTAGTGTCTGAAAATAATTTTAAAGCTCTTTCTTTAATAAGTACCCAATTAGCTTCATTATTTCCATAAAAATCAAAGGGAGTTTTGTTTCCTTTCAATCTATTTTCATCTGCATAACACAATGTTTTATTAGAAAAACTATCATTTAACGATCTGCTCCAAGGATGAATATGTTCAATTTGAATTTCACCAGTAAATAATTTGTGTACTGGTATAATGGCTCCTGTGTATGGGCAAGTATTTTTACACTCTTCCCATAATTTATATTTTAATAAACTTTCATGGGTTACTCTTTGACCGGCCTCTTCTATTTTTGCTTTTACTCTATCATTTTCTCTTTCCAATCTTTTTTGCTCGCTTCTAATGGTGTTCCGTTGACCTTTAGATACTTTTAAATCACGCGCCATCTCCACTTTTATTTCATCAAATTTACCGTGAGTATCAATTAATTCATTCACCAATTTTCTCAATTCAAACAAGGCTGTTATAACAATAGGATTTTTTATTGCTTGTATTTTTTTATCAGCCTCTATACCATTTGGCAATGTTTTTGTAAGATCCTCACTTTCAATAGTTGCCGAATGATGGTATAATTTTTTTAATTGCTTTTCAGTAAAATTGAATTCTTTTGAAAGCACTTCCTTTATGGTTTCAATAAAGCCACCCTTTATTTTTGTTCTAACAATTTCTGGAATATTATCAATTATAAAATCTTTATCCTCTATACTTAATTGCTCCCACTTTGTTCCGAAAACATTTTTAATTCCGCCTAAAACAACAGCAATATCATATACAAATCCCATTTTTAAAAATGGTAAAATATTTAATATTGCCTTTCTACTTAAATTTGAATACCCTTCTTTTAAATTAAAACTGGAAATTGCCGATGCTTGTTCTTCTGTAAAATCCCAATTATTTAATGCATATTCTTTTAGCTTATCTTTATTATCAAAAAAATATAATACGTGCCAAATATCTTCTTGTTGCTTTTCTGTAAACTCAAACCAATGCGAACCAAAATATTTTTTTGATGCTAAACTTGAAATGGTATGTGTTCCTACAATTTTATCATCATCCTTATAATTAAATTTATACCTAGCATCTAATTTGCTTATAGCCTTTCTTAATTCTTTAAATGATGGTTTTTCTTTACGCAACAAAACTTCAATCATTCTTTCTCTTTCATCCTGCTCAATTCTTTTGCCATTGCAATCAACTGTATTTACCCATTGATATATGCGAAAAAGTTCAAACGGTATGGCGCCAATGGAACATTTTGTTTTAGTTGGTTCAAAACTACAATTACCCACTAAATGTTTTTGTGAACGCAAAGGGCGTTGATGAAATAAAATACCATCCTTATCAAATCCATCAATTTTTCTTCCACCAAATATCGTCTTTAATTCAGTGTTTAATACTGCATGATATTTAGCTTGCTTTTCCCAAATTAATTCAAATTCATCAATATACATTTGTCTTGTTGTATATCTGTTTCTAATCCGACTTAAATTTTCTGTAAATGGTTCATTTTCCTTAGGTTGAATATTATAAAGATATGCTCCTAACGTTTTACCTTTAATGTTTTCCTGCGTTTCTTCAATTCCTATTTTCCCCTCTTTTGGCTTTCCTTTAAAAATTGCACCATCATCTTTACCTGCAGTTCTGCTATTACTCAAAAAACCACGTCTTTGAATTAAATGGTAAAATATTCTACCTAATTCTTGAAGTGAAATCTGTTGGGTTAATGCAGTATTCCTTAACTCATAAGGATTTAATGAGAACCATTGTTTTAATTGGCCTTCAGGAAATATCTTTTTAACTTTCCAATTTTTAAAATCTTGTTCCGTTAAAGGACACATATTATGGCTGGCAAGTTCTTTTAGCAACATTTTTTTTCGAAGTCTTCTTCTAAAAAATTGTCTTCTTACACCGCGTGCATTTGTTCTCGATGCATTTCTTGACATTTCCTTTCCTTCTCCATCTCCCAAATTTTCAACTCCCATTGGAAATATTCTACTTCCAATTCCTGAAATTTTATTTTGTGTATCGTCTACAACCGCCCAACCAATAGAGTTGGTTCCTAAATCTAATCCTAAAATTTTTGCCATTTTAATATTTTTTTCACAATTTTTTGTACGTTCCAACAGGAACAAATAAGTACTGCTTTTAGCACTACTAAATATAAGAACATAAATTTATTTAAAATTGAGGTTTCCCGTAAGATTAAATTAAAAAAAATACATACATTTGATATGTGAAAAAAATTATTCTAATCTTTAATCTTATCACAATAAGGCTATATGCCGTAGATGAAAATCTTTAGTCCTGCTTCGGTAGGACTTTTTTTGCCATAAAGTAGTGTTTTAACTTTTTGAAAAGAACTTGCCTTTTCCTTAAAAAAGTTTTGCTGTATTTAAACGTTTACGAGGTAAAAACGCATAAAAAAACCCATTTTATTTAAAAAATGGGTTTAAAAAGAACATTAATTCAAATGTAATTCAATATAGTTTTTGTTGGTTTTAATTATTCGCATTTGCTTCGAATAATTGATTAAATATTGAATTGTTTCAGCTCTAGGTTGCTTCTTCGTAGAAGACTTTAATGTGTAAAGTTTTATCATATAGTATTGGTTTATATACTGATAACGATAAACTTTTATATTTATTATGAGTTTACTAAAACAATTTGGTGCTTTTCTATAAGTTTTCTTAAATTAATTAAAGCATAGCGCATTCTTCCTAAAGCTGTGTTAATACTTACATCCGTATTTTCAGCAATTTCCTTAAAACTCATGTCTTTAAATAAACGCATTACTAATACTTCTTTTTGATCATCTGGAAGCTGCTCAATTAAACCTGTAACATCTTCTAAAATTTGATCTTTTATTAATTGCTTTTCAACATTTAAAACATCATCACTAATCACAGAAAAAATATCAAACTCATCGGTATTTTTAAAAATAGGGATTCTTTTTTTACGTCTAAAATGATCTATAATTAAATTATGCGAAATACGCATTACCCAAGGTAAAAATTTACCTTCTTCATTATAAGCACCTCTTTTTAAGGTGTTTATTACTTTAATAAATGTGTCTTGAAATATATCCTCAGCTAAGTCTCTGTCTAGGACTTTTGATAAAATAAAACTGAAAATTCGTTGTTTGTGGCGTATAATTAAAATCTCTAAAGATTTTTCATTGCCGTTAATATAATCGCATACTAAAACGCTATCACTTATAAGAGTACTTTCCATAGTTTAAATACATTTATGGGGTTAATATTATTGTATTTATATAAATTTATAAAAAGTAAAAGTGTTGTATAGGCGTTGTATATTTTTAATTACGTTGTAAATATGGCTTTTATTTTTATAAATAACAAATTATATGGCTAACTTTTTAAATTTTAACGTCATAAATTATTATTTAACTTTTTTATGGGCTACCTACTTAAAATAGTAGATACTGTAATTAATTCTATAAATTTGTACCTATTTTAGCAACGTTTACTTATTAAGAAAAAATGACTCAAAATATCTCTGAACTTAATCCTAAAGAAAATATACTTATAAAAGGTGCAAGTCTTCATAATTTAAAAAATATTGATGTTGCAATACCAAGAAATAAGCTAGTTGTAATTACTGGACTTTCTGGTTCTGGAAAATCTACTTTAGCTTTTGATACGCTTTTTGCTGAAGGGCAAAGAAGATATGTTGAAAGTTTATCGTCCTATGCGCGTCAGTTTTTAGGAAGGCTAAATAAACCAAAAGTAGATTATATTAAAGGAATTGCGCCAGCAATAGCCATTGAACAAAAAGTAAATTCAACAAATCCACGTTCAACAGTAGGCACTTCAACAGAAATTTATGATTATTTAAAACTATTATTCGCCAGAATTGGTAGTACCTACTCTCCTATTTCTAATACAGAAGTAAAAAAACATACGGTAACAGATGTTATTAATTTTCTAAAAAGTATTGCTTTAGACACTAAATTACTGTTATTAGCTCCGGTTCATATTCCTGAAGACAGAAATGTACTGCAAACCTTAAAAATATTAGCACAGCAAGGGTATTCCAGAATAAAATATAAAAATGATATTGTTAGAATTGAAGATATTACGGAAGAAATTGAACACAATTTTTTATTAGTAATTGATAGAATTATTGTAAAAAATGATGAAGATTTTTACAATCGTTTAGCCGATGCTGTTCAAACTGCTTTTTTTGAAGGAAAAGGCGAATGTATTATTGAAAATATTAAAACATCCGAACAAACACTTTTTAATAATAAATTTGAATTAGATGGTATTCAATTTTTAGAACCAAACACCCATTTATTTAGTTTTAATAATCCGTATGGTGCTTGCCCAAGTTGTGAAGGTTATGGCAATGTAATTGGTGTAGATGAAGATTTGGTTATTCCAAACACCTCTCTTTCAATTTTTGAAGATGCCATTTTACCTTGGAAATCTGATTCTTTTTCAGAATATAAAACCAATTTAATAAACAACGCCTATAAATTTAATATTCCCATTCATAAACCTTGGTTTGAATTATCCGATGAACAAAAACAATTAATTTGGAACGGAAATTCAGCTTTTAGTGGCTTGCAAAGTTTTTTTAAATTTTTAGAAGAGAACAGTTATAAAATTCAATACAGAGTGATGCTTTCTCGTTATAGAGGAAAAACAAAGTGTACAGAATGCAACGGAAAAAGGCTCCGAAAAGAAGCGAATAATGTGAAAATTAATAACAAAAATATTAGCGATTTAGTTGATTTACCAATTAATGAACTGATTGAATTCTTTAAAAACATACAGTTAAAAGAGTTTGAGCAAAAAATTGCGAAACGTTTGTTGCTAGAAATCAATAACCGATTACAATTTTTACACAACGTAGGCTTAAGCTATTTAACGTTAAACAGAACTTCTAATAGCTTATCTGGTGGTGAAAGTCAGCGTATTAACTTAGCCACTTCATTGGGTAGCAGTTTGGTGGGTTCAATGTATATTTTAGATGAACCAAGCATAGGCTTGCATCCAAAAGATACGGAACGATTGATTGAGGTGTTAAAAAATTTACGAGATTTAGGAAATACCGTAATTGTTGTTGAACACGATGAGGATATTATGAAAGCTGCCGATATGATTATTGATATTGGTCCTGAAGCTGGTACTTTTGGAGGCGAAATTGTTGCTGAAGGCACGTATGAAGAAATCTTAACATCCAATTCATTAACGGCTCAATATTTAAATAATACCCAACAAATTGAAGTTCCTGCAAGTCGCAGACCTATAAAATACTCCGTTGAAGTTATTGGAGCGCGTGAAAATAACTTAAAAAACATTAATGTAACCTTTCCTTTAAATAGCTTAACAGTAGTTACTGGAGTTTCTGGAAGCGGAAAAAGTACATTGGTAAGTAAAATATTATACCCTGCCATTCAAAAGAAAATTGGTGGCTATGGCGAAAAAGTTGGTCAGTTTAGTGAGCTTAAAGGCGCTATCAATACTATTGAACATATAGAGTTTATCAACCAAAATCCAATTGGTAGATCCAGTAGGTCAAACCCAGTTACGTATATAAAAGCGTATGATGATATTAGAACGTTATTTGCTTCAGAAAAACTTTCTAAAATTAGAAATTACCAACCAAAACATTTCTCTTTTAATGTGGAAGGCGGACGTTGTGAGGTTTGCAAAGGAGAAGGTGAAGTAACCATAGAAATGCAATTTATGGCCGATGTTCATTTAGAATGTGAAGCTTGCAAAGGAGAACGTTTTAAAAAGGAAATATTAGCTGTTAAATTTCAAGGAAAATCTATTAACGACATTTTAAATAGCACCATTGATGATGCTATTTCATTTTTTGCAATGCACAAAGAAACTAAAATTGTAAAAAAATTAAAACCATTACAAGATGTTGGTTTGGGATATGTTACGTTAGGACAATCTTCTTCTACACTTTCCGGTGGTGAAGCACAGCGTATTAAATTGGCTTCATTTTTAGTAAAAGGAAGTAGACAAAGTAAATCCCTTTTTATTTTTGATGAACCAACAACCGGACTTCATTTTCATGACATAAAAAAATTACTGAAATCTTTTAATGCTTTAATTAATAATGGACATTCAATAATTGTAATTGAACATAATATTGATTTAATAAAATGTGCAGATTATATTATTGATTTAGGTAAAGAAGGCGGTAAAAATGGTGGGCATTTACTATTTCAAGGAACTCCAGAAGAATTAGTGAAATGTAAAGATTCCTATACTGCGCCCTTTTTAGCTGAAAAATTAACCAATATTTAAAATAAAATTGAAAGAAATTAAAGTAAGTTTGCACCTGTGAAAATAGCCATTGTAATTCTTAACTGGAACGGTAAAACTTTGTTGGAAAAATTCCTGCCAAGTATTGTAAATTATAGCAGTCAAAAAAATGTTGAGATTTATGTTGCTGACAATGCTTCTACAGATGCTTCTGTACATTTTATAAAAGAACATTTTCCAACGGTTAAAATTGTCCAAAATGCTACTAATGGAGGTTTTGCAAAAGGTTATAATGAAGCGTTAACACATATTAATGCAGATATTTATGGACTTGTAAATTCTGATATTGAAGTAACTGAAAATTGGTTACAACCAATTATGGCAACCTTTGAAAACCAACCAAATACTGCTATTATTCAGCCAAAAATATTAGACTATAAAAACAAAACTTCTTTTGAATATGCTGGAGCAGCTGGTGGATTTATTGATAAATTTGGATATCCTTTTTGCAGAGGACGCATTTTTGGGGAATTAGAGAAAGATAACGCACAATTTAACGATGAAGTTGACATATTTTGGGCGTCAGGTGCTTGCTTTTTTATTAAATCGGAAGTATTTAATACGTTACATGGTTTTGATGAAGATTACTTTGCGCACCAAGAAGAAATTGATTTATGTTGGCGAGCTCAAAATTTAGGAAAAACTATAAAATATGTTGGCGCATCAACAGTATATCACGTAGGTGGTGCAACTTTAAAAGAAGAAAGTCCGAGAAAATCTTTTTTAAACTTTAGAAACAGCTTATTTTCATTGGTTAAAAACTTACCTAAACGTAAATTATTACCCATACTATTTGTTAGAATGGTATTAGATGGTGTTGCTGGAATTAAATTTTTGATGGAACTTCGCCCAGTGCATACCTTAGCTATTTTAAGAGCGCACATAAGTTTTTATTATTACTTCCCTAAAATGTTTAAGAAGCGTAAATTAAGTATACAAAATAACACCTATTTTTTAGTAGACAGTATTGTTTGGCAACACTTTATAAAAAAAGTAAGCACTTTTAAAGCGCTAAAAAATTATTAAAAATCTTCAGTACTTCCTTTCCCTTCGCGTAAAATTGTAATTTCTCCGTCAGATAAATCTACAACCGTAGATGGTATATTACCTCCATAACCACCATCAATTACAATATCTACTAAATTGCCCCATTTCTCATAAATTAACTCAGGATCTGTTGTATATTCAATTAAATCATCTTCATCATAAATAGATGTTGAAACAATTGGGTTTCCAAGTTTTTTAACAATATCTCTTACAATATTGTTATTGGGTATTCTTATACCAACGGTATTTTTGTTTTTAAAAGTCTTTGGTAAGTTTGTATTCCCTGGTAAAACAAATGTGTAAGGACCCGGTAAATATCGTTTTAATATTTTATAGGTGGGCGTATCAATTTGTTTTACATAGTCAGATAGGTTACTTAAATCATAACAAATAAATGAAAAGTTTGCTTTATTTAGCTTTACGCCCTTAATTTGAGCTACTCTTTCCATGGCTTTATTATTGGTAATATCACAACCAATTCCATATACGGTATCTGTAGGATAAATAATTAAACCACCTTGTCTTAGTACTTTAACTACTTTATCAACTTCCTTTTCATTCGGGTTTTCTTCAAATATTTTTATAAACTGAGCCATCGTAAATTATTATGAATAACAAATGTAGTTTATTTTATAACAAAAAAAAACCTGCAATAAGCAGGTTCATTTTGTTATTTTTCTAAAAGTCTAAATCCTTCTCCGTGGATATTTAAAATCTCAACATTTTCATCGGCTTTTAAATATTTTCTAAGTTTGGCAATGTATACATCCATACTTCTAGAGGTAAAATAATTATCATCTCTCCAAATTTTTGTAAGCGCTAATTCTCTCGGCATTAAATCGTTTTTATGTGTCGCTAACATTTTTAACAACTTACTTTCTTTTGGTGATAGTTTTTGATTTTCACCACCATCATATGATAAGTGACGTAATTTTGAATTAAACTCAAATTTACCAATTTTAAATTCAAAAGATTCATCTTCCACACTTTGTTCTGTTTCTTTACGTTGTAAAATTGCTTTAATTTTATACAACAATACTTCAGAATCAAAAGGTTTATTTAAATAATCATCTGCTCCAACTTGGTATCCTTTCAACACATCTTCTTTCATTGTTTTTGCAGTTAAAAAGATAATTGGAATTTCAGAATTTGTAGCTCTTACATCTTTTGCTAATGAAAAACCATCTTTTCTCGGCATCATTACATCAAAAATACATAAGTCAAAATCGTCATTTTTAAACATAATTAACCCTTCTAAACCATCTTTAGCTAAGGTTACATTATAATCATTTAATGATAAATAATCTTTTAAGACTGTTCCAAAGTTTGGATCGTCTTCTACCAACAAAATTCTATTGTTTTCCATAATTACTATTTTTTAAATTAAAGGTAATTTTATGGTAAAAGTGCTTCCTTCGCCTTTTTCACTTTCAACATAAACGTCTCCTTGATGAATTTCTATTATTTTTTTAACGTATGCAAGTCCCAATCCGTGACCTTTTACGTTATGAATATTTCCTCTTTCTTCTCTATAAAACTTTTTAAAGATATTTTTTTGTACACTTTTGGTCATTCCAATTCCGTGGTCAGACACTTTAATAATAATGTTTTTTGATGTATTATCTGTAGATAATTCAACTTTTGGAGCTCCTTCAGAATATTTTATAGCATTGTCTAAAACATTTACAAACACATTAGTTAAATGAAAATGATTTCCTAATATCTCATTTCTTTTAGCGTTAAAATTTGTTCTAATATATCCTCCTTTATCATTTATAATTAAATCTACGTGTGTTATTGCTTCCTCAATTATTTCTTTTAAATCAATTTTTTCTTTAGGAACATCTAACTGATTTTTTTCTAATTTAGAAATTCGTAATACATTTTCTACTTGCCCGTGCATTCTTTTATTTTCATCACGGATCATTTGAACATAACGCAACACTTTTTCTTTATCATCAATAATTTTAGGGTTCTTTATGGCATCTAATGCTAAATTTATGGTTGCAATAGGTGTTTTAAACTCATGCGTCATATTATTAATGAAATCTGTTTTAATTTCAGAAATTTGTTTTTGCTTTATTAATTGGTACAAGGCTGTTACAAACGCCAAAATTATTATAAATATAAAGAAAACTGAGAGAACTAGTATTTTTGAAATAGAAGAAAGTATAAAATTCTTTTTTTCAGGGAAGGTTACAAATAATTGAAAATTACTGTTTCCTTCTGAATCTGTAAACATAGGAACCATATAACTCTTACCTGTTTCTTTTCTAAAATAGCCAGATTTAACTTGTGTTGCCAAGCCATTACTATAAATTCCATACTTAAAATTTGTAGTAATTCCTTTGCTTTGTAATTCTCTATCTAACCGTATTGAAAGCTCTTTATTACTAATTCTTTTATGAATAGGTAATTTTGTTCTTGAAATATCAAAAACACGTTCAAGTTGCGATTTTTCAGCGCCTTCAAACCTTCCAATTTTAACGTAACGTTCTTCGGGTGGATTAATATCACTTCCTTTATTATCTAAAGATTGATCTTTTACAATTACAATTTCTTCTTTTCTAAAAATTTCTTTAAAATCTATAGAATCATTTTCAAAGAACTCAGTTGGTACTTTATAATTTTCTTCAATTATACTTTGAGAATAGGTATAACGTTCATTGTTAGTAGTATCAATTTTTTCATAAATGTATTTGCGTACATCCGAATATTTTAATTTACTACCTTCATCTCTAAATCGTTCTACAATATCTAGATAAAAATCATTAAATTCCTTTTCTTTTATATCTTCAGATACTTTTGCCAATGCAAATCGCACATTGGAAGTAAATTGTTCTTCTGTAATTTGAATGGTATTTTTAATCCAAAAAACTTGAACTGATATAATACCTATTAATGCAACACTCATTAATACAATAATAAGTACAAAAATTCTCTTCCCCATTCTACAAAATTAAACTTTTATCAGCAAATCTATGTTTTATTAACTTTCGTTAACTAAATATATAATTTTTTAACAAATTCTTATGACATTTGATATTATTTTTTCAACTCCTGTAACAAACTAAAAATAGTTTTTACTTGTGCTTTTGTACTATTTAAATTATTGTTATCAATTACAAAATTGGCTTTCAATACTTTATAATCATCATTTAATTGATGTTGCATTCTATTTAAAATATCTTGCTTTGTAACTCCATCTCTTTTTATAACACGCTTAATACGTTCATTAACCTCAGCCGTAACAGTAATTATATAATCGCATAATTTATCGCTACCGCTTTCAAATAAAATGGCCGCTTCATAAATTATAAGATCTAAATTATGTATTTCCTTAAATTTCAAAAAATGATGACGAACCATAGGATGTACCAAAGCATTTAATTCGGCAAGTTTTTCCGCATTATTAAACACTTTTGAAGCTATGTATTTTTTATTTAATTGCTGATTGACGTAAGCTTCTTTACCAAATAAGTTAGTGATTTCAATAATTAACTCTGGGCTATTGTTCATGAGTTTTTTAGCTTCTAAATCGGCTATAAATACTTTTGCTCCTAATTTTTCAAACAACTGTAAAACTGTTGTTTTTCCGCTGCCTATTCCTCCTGTTAAACCAACTATCATTATTTTTGAATTAAAAATTCTATTTGACTTGGATTGATTTTTAATGTAGAAATCAAATCGCTTTTTTGCTCAATTACTGGAGACAGATATTGCACTAAAGTATCATTTTTATATTGCATATAATCAAACACTACAGAAAAACTACTTTTACTAATTTTATTAAAGTTAGACAATCCTGCTTGGAAAACAACTTCAATTTCTTTTGGAAAAGGTGTTATTTTTATGTCTTTTGGAATATTAATAACATTTACCGGTACTAAAAATCTTCCCTCGGTAAATTTATCAACTTCGCCTGTTATTGTAACTGTATTTATTGGCACGGTCACGTTTTTCCATTTTGGTGCCTTTAATTGCAACTGAACATCTATATTTTCATATATTTCATTTAATACTAAGCTATTTGTAATAATTTCAGAAATGCTATCTAAACTTCTTTTAGAACCTGAAATAATTATGGAGTCTGGCTTAATTTTTAGTGCTTCAATAAAATTATATCCTAATTTAAAATTGACTTTTAACTTTGGGCTTATAGGAACTTTTTTAGAAATATTAGTGCCAAGATTTACAAAAATTGTATCGTTTAAGAAATGAATAATTTTTGAACTCTTTTCTAGCTTTTGTTTTAATTGCGTTATTTGATTGTTTGGTAGTAAATAATACTTTGATCCTTTATGTTTACTTTCAATTAAACTTAAGGTTATTTTTGGTTGCTTAATTTTATATTTTATTAAGTTAAATCCTGTGGCTTGCACCAAAACCTCCATTTCATTTAAAGGTTTATTTAACAATAACTTATTTGGAGGTAAATTTATATAAGCAATTTTTATTTTTGTAGTTGCCGTATATGATTTTGACAAGGCTACTATAAACCAAATTACGGCTGTTAAAAATAGGAAAAACAGAAATATTCTAATTTTTCTATTATATTTTAACGAAATTCCTGAAGCTTTGGTACGTGAATTCATTTTATTTTAAATACTAAATATACAAAAAAAGTGAGCTGTTGAGCTCACTTTTTTTGATGTTTATTTCAATACTATTTACTTTCAATAGAAGTTTCGTATTTTTTACTTAACTCCATGGATATTGCTGAACGTTCAAATTTAATTTTTCCTGCGCTTGTTTCTACAATTACAGTATTATCACTATCAATAATATCAACAATTTTACCGTGAATACCACTTGATGTTACTATTTTATTTCCTTTTGCTATAGAGCTTTGAAATTTCTTTTCGTTTTTTGCACGTTTCATTTGTGGTCTAATCATAAAAAAGTAGATAACCACAAACATTAATAAGAATGGTAACATACTAGCTAAAGATCCACCACTTGTTTGTAAAAAAATTGTTGTATACATTGTTTATTTATTTTTATTCTGTTTTTATTAACTTTTTGCTGTTACTGTTCCTGTTAAACGGATAGTTTCTTTTACTTTTTCAGCATTCGATGTAATTGTAATTGATTTGTGTTGTTTACCTACACGACCATTAGAGTTAAATGAGAATTTTATTTCACCTTTTTCTCCTGGTTTAATAGGATCTTTTGTCCAATCTGGTGTAGTACAACCACAAGAAGGCTGAACGGCAGTTATTACCAAATCAACTTTTCCTTTATTGGTTACATTAAAAACACCATCCACTATTTCACCTTCTACTATGGTTCCAAAATCATATTCCATGGTATCAAATTCCATAATAGGCGAACCTAAACTAATAATTTCATCTCTTTCTTTAGCAGATTCCAAATTAGCCGCATCTATTTTAGCAGTAGCGCTATCTTTACATGAAAGTAATGTTAAACAAATAATTACTGCACTTAAAATTGTTATTTTTTTCATACTATTAATGTTTTTGTAAATTTAAAAAATTATAATAATCCTCTACCTATTTTATTTAATCTTTTTGTGGTTGTAAAATCCTTTAATATTTTATCTAAAACTCCATTTATAAAAAAACTACTTTTATTCGTAGAGTAATCTTTAGATATTTCAATATATTCATTTATTGTTACTCTTGTTGGAATTGAAGGGAATTTTAAAAATTCGCAAATAGCCATTTTAATTAAAATCATATCAATTTCTGCAATTCTCTCGGCATCCCAATTCGGTGTTTTGTCAATGACATCTTTTTCTAATTCTGTATGATTTAAAACTACTTTTCTAAATAAATCTAACACAAATTGCTTGTCTTCCTCATCTTTATACAACTTACCTAATTTAAATACCCCATTTGGCTTTATCTGACTTAAAGATTTTACAATCCAAGTATTTACAAAAGGTATATCATCTACCCAACTTATATTTTTATCTTCAAAATACTCCGCTAACTTTTCATTAGGCGCAATAATTTCTTTAAAAATAGCATCAATAAAAATTAAATCTTCTTTAAAACTAGAACCTTCAGTTTTCATATAGGAAGCATAAATAGCGCTTTCTTTAATCAACTTCAAAATTTCATGAATATATTCAGAATCTAGTTTCCAATAATTTAAATTATGATCTACTAAATACTCATTTAATGAAACACTCTCATCTAAAAGCTTAAATACCTGATTGTCAATAAATTTTGTGTTTGGTTTTAATTCTTGCGGAGTTGCTAAAAACTTCTTTTTAGATATTTGCATATGGTTGCGTTCCATATCTTTAACTTCAACAAGTAAACATAAAATTAAAACGTATAAATCATACATTTTATCAATACTTGCATACAAAAATTTCTCTTCTTTGTTTAAGTTATCACTTTTAGATTGCAGCAACGCATAAACCGATTGCATTACTTTTACCCTAATATGTCTTCTGTTTATCATGTTAAAGAACTTTGACTATTTGTTTTTAGATGCGCAAAAATACTATATTTTTTTTGAAATGAAATTTTGAAACCGCTTTTTTATTGAAAGTTAAATCTATCTTAATTATTGTAGCAGTAAAATATTATTGCTGTATATTCGTGTTTTGAAAATTTTGATGTTTGGCAGCTACTTTTATGAAAGAATTAAAATACTTAAATAAATACTTTTTAAAATATAAATACAGACTTTTAGTTGGAATTGTAATCACGGTATTTTCCAATATTTTAGCATTACAAGTCCCGCAATTTATTAAAGAATCTTTAGATATTGCTGAAGATTATAGAAATGGAATTGTCACCGATTTATCACTTGTAAAAGCCGATTTGTTAAACAACATTTTATTAATTATTGGGGCAGCACTTTTATCTGGATTTTTTACTTTTTTAATGCGGCAAATGATTATTGTGACATCAAGACTAATTGAATTTGATTTGAAAAATGAAATTTATGCACAATACCAACGCCTTTCTTTAAACTTTTACAAGAAAAATAGAACAGGTGATTTAATGAACCGAATTAGTGAAGATGTAACCAAAGTGCGTATGTATTTTGGCCCAGCAATTATGTACTTTATGAATATGCTAGTACTTTTTATAGTTGCTATCCTTAAAATGTATGATATAGATCCGGTTCTAACAAAATACACACTTTTACCATTGCCAATATTATCGGTTTCAATTTATATTTTAAGCAGTATTATTCATAAAAGAAGCACCATTGTTCAGCAATTTTTATCAAAATTAACTGCCAATGCGCAAGAAATATTTTCAGGAATTAGCATTGTAAAATCTTATAGTATTGAAAACAAAGTAATTGAAGATTTCACTACATTAAGTGATGAAGCAAAAGATAAAAACATAGAATTTTATAAAGCGCAAGCATTATTTTTCCCATTAATGGTGCTGTTAATTGGTATTAGTAATGTTTTAGTAATTTACATTGGTGGTTTACGCTATATTGAAGGAACTATAACTCTAGGAGTTATTGCCGAATTTATAATGTACGTGAATATGTTAACGTGGCCAGTTGCAGTAGTTGGTTGGGTAACCTCTATTGTGCAAGAAGCCGAAGCATCACAAAAACGTATTAATGAGTTTTTAAAACATCAGCCAGAAATTGTTAATACAAATTTAAATTCTTCTGAAATTTTTGGAGCTATTGAATTTAAAAATGTTTCTTTCACGTATGATGACACCAATATAGTGGCTTTAAAAAATGTAAGCTTTAAAATACCACAAGGAGAAACATTGGCCATTTTAGGAAATACAGGTTCTGGAAAATCAACTATCATAAATTTAATTGCTCGCTTATATGATGTTGATAATGGCGAAATACTAATTGATAATAAAAATATTAAAGATTTAAATTTAGATAATTTGCGCCAAAACATTGGTTTTGTTCCACAAGAAGCCTTTTTATTTTCAGACACCATTAAAAATAATATAAAATTTGGTGATGAAAATGCTTCAGATGAAAAAATTGAAAAAGCAGCAAAAGATGCTTATATCCATCATAATATTATAGAATTCAATCAAGGATATAGCACTTTTATTGGTGAACGTGGCGTTACTTTATCGGGTGGACAAAAACAACGGATTTCAATTGCCAGAGCCATTATTAAAGAACCTAAAATTTTAATTTTTGACGATTGTTTATCTGCCGTTGATACTGAAACAGAAGAAATTATTTTAAATAATTTATATAAGGTAAGCAAAGGAAAAACCACTATAATTGTTAGTCATAGAATTTCATCAATTAAAAATGCCGACAAAATTTTAGTAATAGATAATGGTGCAATTATACAACAAGGCACACACAATGAGCTGGTTAATATAAAAGGCTACTATAAAGAGTTATTTGAGCAACAACTTTTAGAAAAAGAATTATAAAAAAGTTAAAATAACCCAAATATTTTTATAGATTTGTGAATGAATCTAAATAAATACGATTAATTAAATAGAAAGTTTATTATGAGTGAAAACGAACATTTAGAACAAGAAGAGATATTCTCACAGGTTCTGAGAGCGGGAAGAAGAACTTACTTTTTTGATGTAAGAGCTACAAAAGCAGAAGATTATTACTTAACTATTACAGAAAGTAAAAAATTTACACACGACGATGGATCATTCCATTACAAAAAACACAAAATTTATTTATATAAAGAAGATTTTGAAGAATTTAATGAGATGCTAAAAGCTGCAACTGATTATATTTTAGATGAAAAAGGTGAAGAAGTAATTTCTGAGCGTCATCAAAAAGATTTTAAAAGACCTTCAGATGATGAAAGCGATGATACTGTAAGCACTGAAAGTTTTACAGACGTAAATTTTGAAGATATTTAATAAGAATTCAAACAGCATAAAAAACCCAACTTAATAAGTTGGGTTTTTTTATGAGTAAAAAAGCTATTTAAATAAAATCAAAACCGGCATTCTGAACTTGATTCAGAATCTCATCATACTGATCTTCATAATTTTGAGAACCTGAAATGAATATTCACAATTTCTTTAATAAAAAATAATAAAGGAATGAGTAATCAAGTTCAAGTTGACGAAAACTATACTTTTTAGATAACCTCTCTTTTGTTATTTTTATACTTTAATTAGCAAGTACTTGTTGTACTTTATCTGCAGCTTCTTGAAATTCAGTAGCTGAAATTACATCCAATCCACTTTCGTCAATTAATTGTTTAGCTTCCACAGCATTGGTTCCTTGTAAACGCACAATAATTGGAACTTTAATAGCATCGCCCATATTTTTATATGCATCAATTACACCTTGCGCAACTCTGTCGCAACGTACAATTCCACCAAAAATATTTACTAAAATAGCTTTTACATTATCATCTTTTAGGATAATTCTAAAAGCAGTTTCAACACGTTTTGCATCTGCAGTTCCACCAACGTCTAAAAAGTTTGCAGGTTCACCTCCAGATTGTTTAATTAAATCCATAGTACTCATAGCTAAACCAGCACCATTTACCATACAACCAACATTTCCGTCTAAATCTACATAATTTAAACCTGCTGCGTGTGCTTCAACCTCAATATCATTTTCTTCACGTAAATCACGTAAAGCAGCTAAATTTTTATGACGGTATAATGCATTATCATCAATAACAACTTTAGAATCTACTGCTAGTATTTTATCATCTGAAGTTTTTAACACTGGGTTAATTTCAAATAATGATGCATCAGAATTTACAAATGCTGTATAAAGCGATGTTACAAACTTTATCATTTCTTTTAAAGCATTACCAGACAATCCTAAATTAAAAGCAATTTTACGCGCTTGAAATGCTTGAATACCTAACAATGGATCAATATCTTCTGTAAAAATTAAATGTGGTGTTTTTTCAGCAACTGCTTCAATATCCATACCTCCTTCTGTAGAATACATAATCATATTTCTACCTGTTCCTCTATTTAACAGCACAGACATATAATATTCTTCCGGTTCATTATCTCCTGGATAATAAACATCTTCTGCAATTAAAACCTGATGTACTTTTTTTCCTTGTGGAGGTGTTTGAGGTGTTTTTAACATCATTCCAATAATGCTTTCAGAAATAGATGCTACTTCTTCTAAACTTTTTGCTAGTTTAACTCCTCCTCCTTTTCCTCTTCCACCTGCGTGAATTTGAGCTTTAACTACCCACCAACCAGTTCCAGTTTCTGTAGCTAATTGCTTTGCTGCTTCAACCGCTTTTTTATGATTATCTGCAACAATTCCACGTTGAATTCTAACGCCAAAACTGTTTAACAATTCTTTTCCTTGATATTCGTGTAAATTCATTAGAAATTAGGTTTATTTTTAATAAGTATTCGCAAATGTAATAAATCAAAACTGAACTATTATACTGATTTTTCAAAAGTTTACAATTTTGCAAGCTTTTTCAATAATCTTGTAGCCTATAATTTCAAACGATTTCATTAAAAAATATAGGAATCAACAACTCTAACCTAAAACACTTATTTGTTCTAATTTTTTGAAGTCTAAAATTTCAATTTTTCGATCATTTACATTTAAAATTCCTTCTTTATTAAATTTAGACAAGGTATTAATTACACTTTCTTTAGAATACCCTAAGATTTCAGCCAATTCCTTTCTAACAACAGGTACCGTAAAATTTGGCGATTTATAAATTGCTGCAAAATCTAACAATAAAATAGATAAAGCTCCATCAATGTTTTTTTGAGAAAGTCTGGTCATACTATGAAAGAGTCCATTTGCAATACCAGACATGTGTTTAATTAACGCTAAGGAGAATGATCCATTGGTTTTTATAAATTTTTCAAACACATCAATTTCAATAAAACTAACTTTTGTGTTTTCCAGCGCAACAGCCGTAAAGTCGAAGTTTTTAAAAGCAAAACAACATATTAATCCAACAAAACTATGAGATTGAACCAAGCCTAAGGTTGATACTTTATGATCATTCAAAACCTCTAACTTTACCAATCCTTCTGTTACATATAATAAGTTAGTTATTACCGCTCCTCTTTTAATTATTATTTCACCTGCATTAAATTCTAAATCTGTTTTATGTTGTACCAAAAGTTCTTTTTCTTCTTCTGATAACATATTTAAACATTCTTTTGCATTTAAAAAATTACATTCTAATGGTGGTTTTTCTTTTAAAAAATCAGGCATCTTTTTTCATTTACATTCTTAGCAATGTAAAATTACATCATATATCATAAATAAATACATAAAACCTCATAAAATTTACTGACCACAAATTCAAGGCAAGAGCCCTATTTCATTGTAATTTTACAGTACTATTTATAAGTATTTTTAATTCAAAAAAAAATGAAAAAATTAGCCTTAAAATCAGCACTATTAATACCTACTTTTATATTTTCCACTTTTTTAATTATGACAATTGTAGGCTGTACATCTTGTCTATTTGGACTTGATCACAACTATTTTAGTTGTGCATATTGCAATATATTTAAAGTAATTACCCTAATATCCATTGTAGCGTACTTAACCATTTTATATTTAGATATAAAATTGGTATATAAAAATTCATTTAAAAAATAAATGAAGTTATGTAAGGTAGTTTTTCAAATATTAAATAACTTTTAAAATGAAAAATTTAATTTTAAAAATAGCAATTTTAACTCCTCTAATACCAATAGCACTCTTTATTATAGGCATTTTTATACTTTCTTATGTTGAGTATGTAATTATGATTTTTAAATTGTATTCACAAGTTTTATAAAATACTTAATTTTATAAATTACAATTAGCTATTATTTTACAAAATTGTAGGTTAATAATTTACAATAAATGTTTTTATTAACATTTATTTAAGATGAATTCAGTGATATGTTAAATATTTTAGCACTCTGTATTCATACCAAAATCTACAATGAAGAAATTCATCATCCTTTTTTATATACTTTTTCAAGTAAACGCTAGTGCTCAAATAAATGTAAACCCAAAATCTATAAATGCTTTAAGAATTTCATCCCAGCCAACCATAGATGGTGTTTTAGATGAAACTTTCTGGAAAAATGCAGATACTGCTAAAGATTTTATAATGTTTAGGCCAGGAATTGGAACTATTGAACCCAGCGGTAAAAAAACCGAAGTAAAAGTAATTTATGATGATGAAGCAATTTATTTTGGCGCATTATTATATGATGATGACATAAAAAATATTCCTTTAGAATCTGCAACTAGAGATAATTTTGCCCAAACAGATTGGTTTGGAATTATGCTAAACCCTTTAAATGACGGGCAAAACGATACTGAATTTTTTATTCAAGCTACAGGAAATCAAGGAGATGCAAAAGCATCTATTAACGATGAAGATTTTTCTTGGAGCGCCGTTTGGGAAAGCGCTGTTAAAATTGACCACGAAAAATGGGTTATTGAAGTAAAAATACCTTATTCAGCTTTGCGTTTTTCAAATCAAAATGTTCAAACTTGGGGATTAAATTTTCACCGAAGAATGCAAAGCACTAAAGAGCAATATACTTGGAATCCAATAGATAAAACAAAAGGAAACATTCAACAATATGCAGGTATTTTAAATGGTATTGAAAATATATCTCCTCCTATCCGATTAAGTTTTTTCCCGTACACATCCTCATCATATTCTATGTATAACGGTGAAAATAGTTTTGATACAAATTTTGGTATGGATGTAAAATATGGAATCAGTGAAAGTTTTACATTAGATGCTACATTAATTCCTGATTTTGGCCAAACCGCATTTGATGATGTTACGTTAAACTTAGGACCTTTTGAACAACAATATTCTGAAAAAAGAGCCTTTTTTACAGAAGGAACAGAATTATTTAGTAAAGGTAATTTGTTTTATTCCAGAAGAGTTGGAAACAGGCCTTCCACCCAAATTGATGAAACTGATTTAGGTTCTAGTGAGGAAATTTTAGAAGAACCGGCTGACGTGAAAATGCTAAATGCCTTAAAAATTTCTGGGCGTACTAAAGGAGGTTTAGGAGTTGGCTTTTTTAATGCCATAACAGAGAAAGCTGAGGCTAAAATAAAAAATAATGACACTGAAGAAATAAGAAAAGTTGTGCTTGAACCATTTGCTAATTACAATGTATTAGTTATTGATCAACAATTCAATAAAAATTCATCCGTGAGTTTTGTAAATACAAGTGTTATGAGAGAAGGATCTTATAGAGATGCGAATGTTTCTGCATTACTTTTTGATTTAACCAACAAAGCAGATAAATTTAAAATTGAAGGTGGCGGTGGAATGAGCTATTTAAATGAATTTGATGAAACTACCAAAGGTTTTTTTACAGATATTGCAATAAGAAAAATTAGCGGAAACTGGCAATATGGTCTTGAACATCATTTACAAGATGATAAATTCAATAAAAATGATTTAGGCTTCCAGCGAAGAAATAATTTTAGCAATTTTGAGTCTTACCTTAGCTATCAAACATTTGAACCAACAGAAAAATTTGACAGTTATAATATGTCATTTTGGGTAGATGTAGATTATTTATACAAACCAAATACCTATACAAGTAATGAAATAGGAATGCGTTACGTTTTTCAAACTAGAAAATCTAAACTTGCATTTGGTGGAATGGCAGAAACTTCTATTGGTAACCAATTTGATTATTATGAACCAAGAGTTGCGGGTAGATTTTATAAGAAACCAGGAAGAATAGCAGGAAATCAATGGATTTCTACAGATTACAGAAAGAAATTTGCCTTTGATGCCAACTTTTTTATAGCATCTAGATTTAACGATGATAATTATTATATTGAAACTAGTTTCTCTCCACGCTATAGAGTAAACGACAGACTTTCTTTTATTTACAACTTAAATTTTTCAACAGACACTAACGACAAAGGTTTTGTAGATCTTTTAGATGATGATTCCATTATTTTTGGAAAAAGAGATTCAAAGTCATTTACCAATGCCATTTCTGGGAAATATAATTTTAGCACAAAATCTTCTTTAAACCTTACATTTCGTCATTATTGGTCGCCTGTTGAATATGATAATCAATACTATTTGTTAAATAATGAAGGATTACTTATTAAAAACCCGTATTCAGCAAATCATGACATCAACTACAATATTTGGAATTTTGATTTAAGCTACTCTTGGGAGTTTGCGCCTGGAAGCCAACTAATTGCCTTGTATAGAAATTCAATTTTCAACGAAGATCAATTGGCTGATTTAAATTTCAAAGAAAATTTAGACAACTTATTTGATGAATCTATGTTTCATAATTTCTCCTTGCGCTTAGTATATTATATTGATTATAATAAAGCTAAAAATTGGTTGTAATAAAATATAAATTGTATTTTCACCTTTTATTTTAAAGCATGATTGAAGCAAAGGAAATCCATAAATTTTATGGTGAATTAGAGGTTTTAAAAGGTGTTAAATTAACCATTAAAAAAGGTGAAGTAGTTGCTATAGTTGGCCCATCTGGAGCTGGCAAAACAACGCTTTTGCAAATCTTAGGAACATTAGATCAGCCAACCAAAGTTAAAAACGCCGAATTAAGCATAAACAACACCAATTTATTAGAATTAAAAGACAAAACATTGTCTAAATTCAGAAATAAACATATTGGTTTTATTTTTCAATTCCACCAATTATTACCAGAATTTACAGCTTTAGAAAATGTTTGTATTCCAGCATATATTGCTAATATTTCTAAAAAGGAAGCTGAAATAAAAGCCATTGAATTACTTACTTTTTTAGGCCTTTCAGACAGAGTGCATCACAAACCAAATGAACTTTCTGGTGGTGAGCAACAACGCGTGGCTGTTGCAAGGGCTTTAATTAATAATCCTGACGTTATTTTTGCTGATGAACCGAGTGGAAATCTTGACTCTGCATCCGCTAAAAATTTGCACGAACTCTTCTTTACTTTGCGCGATAAATTTAATCAAACCTTTGTGATTGTAACGCACAATCAAGAGTTAGCAAATATGGCCGACCGCAAATTAGAAATGAAAGACGGTAAAATAATTAACTAAAAACATAAAAATGGTTGCAATTATTAGTGCAATGCAAGAAGAAATTCAAGCATTACTGCATAAATTACAAAACGTTTCTACCATAGAAAAAGGAATGCGAACGTATTATACCGGAACGCTTTTTAACAAAAAAGTAGTGTTGGTATTTTCGCGCTGGGGAAAAGTTGCTTCCGCAGCAACCACAACACAACTTATTAACGATTTTGATTTAGAAGAAATTATTTTTACAGGTGTTGCTGGTGCCATTCACCCTAATTTAAATATTGGTGATGTAGTTGTTGGTAAAAACCTATTTCAACACGATTTAAATGCAAGTCCGTTTTATAAAAGATTTGAAATTCCAATTATTAAAAAATTGTTTTTAGAAACAAAAAATCCAACAAAATTAATAGAAGCTACTTCAACATTTTTAGAAAATTACAACAAGTATATTTTAATAGAAGACGCTAAATTATTTGAAATAACAGCACCAAAATTAGTATTGGGAGATATTGCCAGTGGCGATCAATTTATATCAAGCATAAAAAAAATAGCCAAGTTAAATAAACAAATTCCTTCTGCCATTTGTGTGGAAATGGAAGGCGCTGCTGTAGCGCAAATTTGCTATGAATACGCTATGCCTTTTTCCATTATTAGAATTATTTCCGATAAGGCCAATGATAATGCAACCATCGATTTTTCAAAATTTTCAAACTCAATTGCCAGCAATTATGCTTTAGGAATTTTAGAAAACTATTTTGCATAAGTTAAAATTGAATTTTATATCTTTGAAAAATCCTTTTAAAAAATGCAGTTTAAACATCCTGAAATTTTATATGCATTAGCACTACTTATCATCCCGATATTAGTCCATTTATTTCAGCTACAACGTTTCGAAAAAATACCATTTACAAACGTTCATTTTTTAAAAAATATCATTCAACAAACTCGCAAAAGTTCTAAGCTCAAAAAGTTCCTAATTTTACTTACCAGAATGGCAGCTTTTACTTGCTTAATTTTTGCTTTTGCACAGCCTTATTTTTCGGATAATTCATTACAACAAAATTTCAGTACAACTATTTTTTTAGATAATTCTTTTAGTATGCAGGCTAAAGGAGAAAGTGGAGAATTATTAAAAACTTTAGCACAACAAATTATTGAAAATACCAATTCAAAAAACAGTAAATTCTCCTTAATAACCAATGACCACGAATTTATAAATATTGACGAGAAAACGCTAAAAAACGAGTTAATAAGTTGTGAATATTCTACAAATAGATTAGATTTAAATACCATTTTATTAAAGTTAAATAGTTTAAATTCAAAATTAACTAACACTTTAAATAAAAACATCATATTATCTGATTTTCAATTTTTTAAAACGGATGACAAACTCAATTTTACAAATGTAAACAGCGCTGTAAACTTAGTAAAAGCAGTACCAAAAAAATTTACAAACATTTTTATTGATAGCATTTATACTTCTAATGAAAACACCTCTGAAATTGTACTTTCAATTGTTGTGAAAAGTACTAAAAATAGTGAACGCTCCTACCCAATTTCTTTATTGAATGGTTCAAAATTAATTGGTAAATCAACAGCTAAATTTAACAATTCTAATAGTACAATTGTTCAGTTTACTATACCAAATACGTCAAATTTTAAGGGTACAATTTTGTTAGTTAATGATGATTTAGAGTTTGATAACTCTTTCTATTTCACTATTTCAAAACCGGAAAAAATCAATGTATTTTGCATTGGTGAAAACGCTCCTTTTTTAAATAAAATTTATACTAAAAATGAGTTTAATTTCACTTCAAATCAGCTTCAAAATTTAAACTATAATATATTAAAATCGCAACATTTAATTATCATAAATGAGCTTGAAAATATTCCTATAGAATTGTCTAAATCGCTGAATGAATTTTCAAAAAATGGAGGAACTATTGTTGTAATTCCTTCAAATAATTCAAACATAAATTCATACAATAGTTTTTTTAATGAATTTAATATTGGGAAAATTTCAACCAAAATTGAAGAAGATCATAAAGTTACTTCTATTGTTTACGAGCATCCTTTATTAAAAAACGTTTTTGAAAACAAAGTGACAAACTTTCAATATCCAAACACATCTACCTATTACAAATCGCAATTTAAAAACCATGCTCCTATTTTAAAATTAGATAGTAACGAGCCTTTTATTACTTCAATTAACGGCTCTTTATATTGGATTGCTTCACCGTTGAATAAAGAAACTTCTAACTTTACACAATCTTCTTTAATAGTTCCTATATTTTATAATTTCGCTAAAAATAGTTTAAGAAGTGCTGAGCTGTATTACACTATTCAAACAGAAAATACAATTGAAATACTTACAACTATTGAGAAAGATAATGTCCTTAAAATTGCATCAGAAACATCCGAATTTATTCCGCTTCAAGAAATTTCACAAAATAAAGTTACTTTAAAAATGGATTCGGCTAATTTAAAAAGTGGATTTTACACTGTTAAAACAAACACAAATACTATAAAAACAATTGCTTTTAATTACAATAGAGAAGAAAGTAATTTAAATTATTTAGAGCTAGAACCTTTGATTAAAAATGCTGAAAACGTTTCAATTTCATCAAACCTTGACAATTTTTTTGATGAAATTTATAATGATCAGAAAATCAATTGGCTTTTTAAATGGTTTTTAGCTTTTTCTGTGCTATTTTTGTTAATTGAAATGCTGTTATTAAAATATTTCAAAATATGAATATACTCATAAAATCTGCTATCATTTTTGACTCATCTAGTCCTTTTCATCAACAAAAAAATGATATTTTAATTGAAAAAGGAACCATTACTAAAATTGCTAAATCCATCAACAACCCGAACAATTATCAAGAAATTAAACTTGATAATTTACATGTTTCTCAAGGTTGGTTTGACTCTAGCGTTTGTTTTGGAGAACCAGGATTAGAAGAAAGAGAAACCATTGCAAACGGTTTATTTACTGCTGCCAAAAGTGGTTTTACTGCTGTTGCCGTGAACCCGAATACAAATCCGGTAGCCGATAATAAATCTACCATAGAATTTATTAAGCATAAAGCTAGTGGTTTTGCAAGCAAATTATTTCCTATTGGAAATTTTACCAAAGGAGCTCAAAGTGCTGATCTGGCGGAATTATATGATATGCAAAACTCTGGAGCTATAGCTTTTGGAGATTATAACAAATCTATTTGCAATGCTAATTTGTTAAAAATAGGATTGCAATATGCTCAAAATTTTGATGGATTAATTTTAAGTTTTCCACAAGATAATTCAATTGCAACGGAAGGTTTAGTAAATGAAGAAGTTAACAGTACTAAATTAGGATTAAAAGGAATTCCTGGTTTGGCTGAAGAACTTCAAATTGCGCGCGATTTATTTATTTTAGAATATACCGGAGGAAAATTACATATTCCAACAATTTCAACAGAAAAAGCTGTAAAATTAATTAAAGACGCTAAAAAGAAAGGCTTAAATGTAACGTGCAGCGTTGCAGTACATCATTTAGTTTTAACAGATGATGAATTAAAAAGCTTCAATTCAAACACAAAAGTATTACCTCCTTTAAGAACACCAAAAGACACCAAAGCACTTATAAAAGCATTAAAAGAAGGTGTCATTGATATGGTTACAAGTGATCATAATCCCATTGATATTGAGCATAAAAAGGTGGAATATTACAATGCTAAATTTGGAACTATTGGGTTAGAAAGTTTATTTGGAGCATTAAACAGCGTACTAGATTTAGATACACTTATTAATAGCTTAACAACGAAGTCAAAAACTATTTTTAAGATAGAAACTACCACTATAGCAGAAGGACAAAAAGCAGATTTAACCTTATTCAATCCAGCCTTTGAATATGAATTTAAAGAATCTGATATTTTATCAACTTCTAAAAATTCACTTTTTATTGATAAAAAAATGAATGGAAAAGTGTACGGAATTATTGCAAACAACAATGTTGTTTTATAACATTAAAAACTTAAACATGGATAATTATACTATAAAAGAAGGAAAAACAATTGCTATTATTAGTTACATTACTTGGATAGGTACATTAATTGCCTTTTTTATGCATAATGAAAAAAGAAATCCGTTTGCAGCTTTCCATATTCGTCAATCAATAGGAATTTCTTTGTTTTCAATGGTAAATAGTGTATTTTTAATACGTTATATTGGTGTTTGGACTGCTGGACTTATAGGATTTGGTTTGTTGGTTTTATTGATTATAGGCTTAGTAGGTGCTATACAAGGTGAAGAAAAGAAAATACCATTATTTGGCGATATTTTTCAAGATTGGTTTAAAGGAATTGCATAAAACTATATTAAAACTTACTTTTGAAGTCGTGCCAAACAGCACGGCTTTTATTTTACATTTATGAAACAATTATCATTACAATACATTTCTAGAGAGCCTAATGCTATTTCAGAAAAAACATCGCTTTTAATACTTTTACATGGCTATGGAAGCAATGAAGAAGACTTATTTTCATTTGCAACAGAACTACCAGAAGATTTAATAATTATTAGTGCAAGAGCACCACAAACATTAGGGTTTGGTGGCTACGCTTGGTATACAATTAATTTCACCAGCTCGGCAGAAAAGTTTTCGGATATTCCAGAAGCAATTGCTTCAAGAGATTTAATTGCTAAATTTATTACTGAAATTCAAGAACATTACAATATTTCGCCAAATAAAACCTTTCTATTAGGATTTAGTCAAGGAACAATTTTAAGTTATGCAGTAGCTTTAAATTACCCTGAAAAAGTTCAAAAAGTTATTGCATTAAGCGGTTATATAAATCCAGATTTGTTACCTAAAGACTTAGATGCTTCTAACTACACTAATTTAGATTTCTTTATATCACACGGAAACGTAGATCAGGTAATTCCTGTTGATTGGGCAAATAAAGCGCCACAATTTTTAAATGAATTACATATAAAAAATTGTTATCAGGAATACCCTGTAGGACATGGTGTTGCACCAAAAAACTTCTTCGATTTTAAAAAATGGATTGAAGAAAGAATGTAACTATTTATTAAATAATTAAAAAAAACGAGCACTTAAATACAACAAATTAAGTGCTCGTTTTTTTTAATCTAACACATGCTTTTCTAACGAAAAACAAACAAATTCACCTTCAAAAACCAAAGTATCTTTTTTATTGAATACAGAAACAGAAACAACCGATTTTACATTGCTTATTTTTTCTTTAAAAATGGCCGTTGCAGTTAAAATATCTCCAACAATTGTAGGCTTCACAAATTTCACTTCTGCCTTACCTAAAACAACATTTGGCTCATTAATTAAAACCATTGCTGCATAATCCGCCAATCCAAAAGTAAAACCACCATGCGAAAGCCCGAATGTATCTACAATCATTTCTTCTGTTATGGTTAATTGCACCACAGCTTTACTTTCTTCAATAGAAATAACGTTTCCTACTAACTTTTTTGAAGTTTTTAAATGTGTATTTTGAGAAGTTGTCTTCATATTTCTTTATTTATTAGCAAAAATAAGTTGTTTTTATTTTAGAAACATTCTAATTAAGTATTTACAATTCAACTTAAACAATAAAGCAAAATTAAAATAGTAGGAATCAAAATGTTGTGAAGATAATTTGAATTTCAATTTAATTTCAAAATTTAAAAGGATTATTTTTTTAAACAATTTATAGCTTCTATAATTCTACATTTGATATTTTTTAATAAATTGTAACCTTTAAATAAAACATATGGTAATTTTAGGAATAGACGTTGGAGGAACAGGAATTAAAGGCGCATTAGTTAATACAGTAACTGGTGAACTTATTTCAAAAAGGAGAAGAATAGCAACACCTCAACCTGCAACACCAGAAGCTGTTGCGGAAACTATTCAAAAAATAATTCACCATTTTAAGTGGAAAGGACCTGTTGGTTGTGGATTTCCAACACCACTAAAAAATGGTAAATGTATAACTGCTGGCAATTTGCATAAAGATTGGAAAAATTTAAAGGTTGATGATTTTTTTAAAAATAAAACGGGTAATAGTTTTTCTGTATTAAATGATGCTGATGCAGCAGGACTTGCAGAAATTACCTTTGGAGCAGGAAAAGATGTGAAAGGAACGGTTATCATGATCACTTTAGGAACCGGAATTGGTTCTGCCTTATTTTTAGATGGAAAATTAATACCAAATACTGAATTTGGTCATGTACTTCATAAAAGTGGATGTATTTTTGAAAAATATGCTGCAGATTCTGTGCGAATTGAAGAAAATTTAAGTAGAAAACAATGGGGAAAACGCTTACACAAATACTTTAAACATATTAACTTATTATTATCTCCAGATTTGATTATTATTGGCGGTGGTTCTAGTAAAAAGTTTAGCAAATTTGAAGCCCAAATAAATATAGATACTAAAATTATTCCTGCAAAATCGGAAAACGAAGCTGGTATTATTGGTGCTGCTTTGGCTGCTATATAGGAAAGAATATTTAAACTTGAAAAAAGGAGAATTACTATAATTAATGCTGAACGTCTTCGTAACCCCAATTATCTAAACTTCTTAAAATATGTTCTAGAGATTTTCCTCTAGCGCTTAAATTGTACTCAACTTTAGGAGGAACTACAGGATAAACTTTTCTAAAAATAAGTCCATCTTTCTCTAATTC
Source organism: Lutibacter sp. (assembly GCF_016342705.1). GTDB lineage: Bacteria > Bacteroidota > Bacteroidia > Flavobacteriales > Flavobacteriaceae > Lutibacter. Next base: position 129,212 of record NZ_JAEINV010000006.1, read on the forward strand.
TCTCACTGTTTGTGTAAACATTTTATTAGAAATTCCATGGATTTTCTTTTGTAATATTCCTGAACGCATAGCGCCATCTAATAAATGAAATAAAATGAGAGGTTTCCATTTAGTTCCAATTAAATTCATGGTATAATTTAATGGACAATCAATTTTTTTATTCAAAATAAAAATTTTAAGTAACTGATAATAAATATTTTACTCTTTTAAGTCCCTATAGTACTTTTTAGTAAGTTAATGTTATAAAGGCAAATATAACTTAATTTTGCAATCAAAATATATAAAATATGAAAACTACTAATAATTATCCAAAATCTTTTTCACATATTGGACTTACAGTTCCAAATATTAAAGAAGCTGTAAAGTTCTATTCTGAAGTAATGGGATGGTATGTAATTATGGAACCTTCAACTGTAAAAAAAGAACGAGATACCGCAATTGGATTGATGTGTATTGATGTATTTGGTGAAGATTGGGAAGAATTTGAAATTGCTCATCTTTCAACTTCTGATGGTATTGGAATTGAATTATTTTCATTTCCAAATGGTGTAAAAAAAGCTCCGGAATTTAATCCTTTCAATACAGGTTTATTTCACTTTTGCATTCAAGACCCCAATATTGAAGATTTAGTTGCTAAAATTGTATCTTACGGAGGAAAACAAAGAATGCCAATTAGAGAATATTATCCAAAAGATAAGCCTTATAAAATGTGTTATGTTGAAGATCCATTTGGAATTGTATTTGAAGTTTACACACATAGCTATGAACTTACCTATTCTTCAGGTGCTTACTCAAAATAAAAATTTAAACTAAAAAGCTCATTTTAAATGGGCTTTTTAATTTCTTATTAGATAAATCCTTTCGCTTTAAATTCTAGGTATTTATTAATCACATTCACCGTTAAATGTTGTGGTTTTGTAAGTATGCCATAAATGCCTTTGCTTTCTAATTCTTTTACAATCAAGCGTTTTTCGTAGGCAAATTTTTCGGCTATGGTTTTATGATAAATGGTTTGTAAATCTTCCGCATCTTCATTAATTAAACTATCAAGCTCTGTATTTTCAAAAAATACAACTACCAATAAATGGAATTTAGAAATAGCTTGTAAAAAGGGCAATTGTCTTTTTAATGCAGAAATATGTTCAAAATTTGTATATAAAATTAATAAGCTTCTTTGTGTTACTTTTCGTTTTATAAGCGCATATAAATAACCAAAATCAGAATCGGTATATTGTGTATTTATATTGTACAGCGCTTCATTAATAGTGTTTAAATGCGTTTTTTTATTACTTGCAGCAACTATAGTATCAACTTTTTTTGCGAAAGTTAACAAACCTGCTTTGTCGTTTTTCTTAAGTGCAATATTTGAAAAAGCCAAGGTTGAATTAATAGCATAATCTAATAATTTAAGTTCTTCAAAAGGCATTTTCATAACTCTACCTAAATCTATAATAGAATAAATTGGTTGCGACTTTTCATCTTGGTACTGATTCACCATTAACTGATTTCGTTTTGCAGTTGCTTTCCAGTTAATAGTTCTCACATCATCACCGGCAATGTAATTTTTAATTTGTTCAAACTCTAGCGTATGTCCAATTCTTCTAATTTTCTTCAACCCGAATTCCGTTAACCGATTGCTCATGGCTAAAAATTCGTATTTTTTCATTTGAATGTAGGAAGGATACACTGCAACCATTTCATTTTCCTGAAATTTAAAGCGTCTGGCAACAATTCTTAAAGGTGTTGATACAAATACATTTAAGTTTCCAAAATGATATTCTCCGCGTTCAACAGGTTTTACTGAATATTCAAAATTATAATTTTCAGTACTTTTTAATTGAATAACTTTTTCAAAATCTCTTTTTTGAAATTGCACTGGCAATTCATCAATTAATTTTGCTTCAATAGTAAATTTATAATTATTTTTTACGGTGATTGGAATTGGATTTTCATCGGAATTGGAGAACTTTTCAGTTAAAATTCTTCTAGCAGAAACTCCTTTTTTTGCATTAAAAAGCATATAAATATCACCAAAAAATAACACCGCTAAAATGGTCACTAAAAACCAAGCAGCACTGTACAAAATTGGAATCCAAAAGGAGATCAAAAATGTGGCAGCTATTATGCTTATATAAACAAAAAAGCGTTGGTGAATGTATAAGTTTCTAATTATATTCATAATTAACGTGGCACTTCCACAGATTGCACAATCATTTCTATTACTTTATCTGCTGTCATCCCTTCCATTTCACGTTCTGGCGTTAAAATAATTCTATGACGCAACACTGGTGAAATTACTTTTTTAATATCTTCAGGAATTACAAAATCGCGTCCATTAATAGCCGCATATGCTTTTGATGAATTTAAAACGGCAATACTTGCTCTTGGTGAACCTCCTAAATATAAATGAGGATGATTTCTTGTTTTGGTAATAATTTGTGCGATGTAAGTCATTAATTTTTCATCAACTAAAATATCGAAAATTTTGTTTTTATACTCTAATAAATCAGCTTCAGACAGTAATGGTGAAATTAATGTTTGTGGCAACACTCCTTTTCTATCATGATGCGTTTTTAAAATTAAAATTTCTTCTTCTAAATTTGGATATCCAACATCTATTTTAAACAAAAATCGATCAAGTTGTGCTTCTGGTAAAGCATATGTTCCCTCCTGTTCAATTGGATTTTGTGTTGCCAACACCATAAAAGGTGGCTTCATTTTAAACGTATGTCCATCAATAGAAATCTGGCGTTCTTCCATTACTTCAAATAAGGCGGCTTGTGTTTTTGCCGGAGCTCTGTTAATTTCATCAATTAACACTAAGTTGGAAAAAATAGGACCATTTCTAAATTCAAATTCAGAAGTTTTCATATTTAAAATAGAAGTTCCCAAGACATCGCTCGGCATTAAATCTGGCGTAAATTGAATTCTACTAAAACCCGTATCAATAGTTTTTGAAAGTAATTTTGCCGTAATGGTTTTTGCAACACCTGGAACACCTTCAATTAATACGTGGCCATCTGCTAATAACGCAACAATTAGCAAGTCCATAAAATGTTCTTGACCCACTATTATTTTACCTAATTCAGCTTTAATTTGAATGACAGCATCTTTTAGTTTTTCTAAATCAACTCTATTATTAAAATTCAAATCGTTATTTTCTTCCATATTGAATTGTGTTTTTAAATTTTTCAATCATTTTATTTAATTTGATGAGTTCATCCATAGAAATTTGATTCTTTAAATGAATTTCATCACAAAATTTGAAGAGTTCTTCTACTTCTTCAAAATTATTTCCACTTCGTAAAGCAACATATTTATAAAAAGTTTCATCAATAGTTGTAGTTGGAATGTGTAGTTTAGTTCTTATAAACTCTAGTAAATAACTTATTTTAAATTCCGATAAATTTTTATGATCTTGATGCTCAAAATACATATTGGCAATAGTGCGAGTAAATGCCAATGTTTGGTTTTTTAAGGGTGTAAGCACTGGAATACTACGTTGCTTTCTTTTTCCTTCAAAAATTACAAAAAACAACACACCAATTAACGCCATATAATACGCCCATTTTAAATATTTTGAACTCAACAAATAATGCATTGGCGATGAAACTCCGCTTTTCCCAGTTTTATAATACGAATCCCATAATAGTGGTTTATTTGGATTTAAATACGACAACACATTTGCAGTATGCTGCTCATATTCTGGCTTTAAAATGTTATAATTTGTAAAAACTTCTGGAAATGTATGGAAATAAAAATGCCCTTTTCCATAATTAAATTTTACAAAATTAACACCTTCTTCTGTACGTTCATTTGTTGCGTTTACATAACCTGTAATACCTAAAACTGTAGTGTTTAAAGTATCTATTTTAGTAAAAACCTGATTTGTAAAAGCTCTGTCAAACGTAAATTCTTTTCCTTTAAAAGCTTTATTATAAAACTTAAAAAACACTTTTTCATCCAAATTATTACTTACCAAACGCTTGGTTTTAAATTTAAGCGTATCAATTTGAATTCCGTGCGTTGAGATAAAAACATCATTTCCTCTTTTTACAAATTGCATTAATCTATGAAACTCTGCATCTCCAAAGTTTAACGTTTCGTCTGCAAAAAAGTAAGTTCCGGTTCTTGTGGAATCTTCTAAATAAATATACGGTGAAATTTTAATTTCTTCAATAGGAGCTCCAGGCAAAAAAGTTTTTAACTCATTTCTTAAAACATACGTTCCAAGAGGAATTTTATGACTTTCTAAATAACTAGGAAACCAATTAATTGGTTGTTTTTTAGTGCTTTCAAGATATAAATATCCTAAAATTAGTACTAAAAAAACCGCAACATATATTTTAAGTGATTTATCCAACTATTTTTTATTCAATTGTTTAATTATACTTTCAAAATCTGATGAAACTTTACCAAATTCAAATTCATTAATATCAAAACTTCCATACCAAATAAAATCATACAACTTCGTTAATTTTTTAAACGTTGTTTTTAAATTGGCTTCATGAATTTCTGAAGAGTAATCTTCGTTTGTTTTTTGTAACTCCCAAACAATTAATTCTTTTTCTTCTAATTGCTTTAATAATTGCAAATAATAATAACGCACTGCTAATCGGTAATTTTTATTTTCAATAGCTTGTAAAATTAACTTAGAGAGATCTTTATTTTTAATCAATTCCTCTTCTTCTGTAATTGTTACTACAGATTTATTGGTAGCGTTGGAAATAATAGCATTTGAATTTACTCTTAAAAAGAATTTAAACAATAAAAATAATACCAATCCTGCAACAATATATGGTAGCGCCATTAATATTGTTTTAAAAATTCCCTGCGCATTTTTAGCTCCAAAAATCCATTCTAAAAAGCGCACTATTTGCCTACCAAACCAATTTAAAATCCGATCAAACATAGTAGGTTCTTTCACTTCTATGTTTTCTGTATAATCAAAATCTTTATCAGCTTTATAGGAATCTAACTTACTTTTATCGAATTTTTTTTGAGTTAATAGTTCCTGATCTTTTTGTACAGTAAGTGAATCTGATTGTGCAAAAACAGCCAATGAGATAAGTAAAAACCATAAAAAAAGAATTATTTTTTTCATAAAATTAAAAGCTTGAATCGCTTCCTATGCTATCAATTTTCTCAAAAGTTCCAGTTTGATTTTTTTGTTCATTTAAATCGTAATACACAAAAACTGTTGAAATTAATGGAATTGAATACAATACAAATTGAAAAACATACGATAAGATATTCAATGCCAAATAAATAGGATCTTTAAAAATTGAAAATACAGCTGTAGGATCTTCACTGCCAACCATGGTTCCCATTTTTATCATTTGATAAATAAATGCTGGTATTGAAAACGCTTGCCCTAAAATTACCAACAACATCCAAACAACAATTAGCACTCCAAAAGTATTCCACCATTCTCCTTTAATAAGTGTAAACGCATGTGAAAAAGTATCCCCAATACTTTTTTCTTCAAAAACCATAATTGAAGTTGCCAAAGATAAAACCGTTCCTAAGTAAATACCCGGAATGTAACAAAAAACCATTCCAACAATAGTAACTAGTGTAATTAAAAAGCCTAAACCAATAAATTTCCATATATTTTGTAAAATATTGGTTTTAATTTCAGAAAAAACTGCTTTACCATTATTAGTTATATACGATTTAATAAAGTATAAAGAAGCCATTGATAGTAATGTGTACAACAAAATATACACAAAAATTAATCCGAATACCCATGAAAATAACGTACCTAAAAATGTTCCTGGATTATTTTGAATTCCACCTATATCTGTAAACAAATCGGACATTGAAAACATATAAAAAACCAACACGGTAAGTGCAACCAATAATACGGGTCCAACAATTTTTAAAACTGTTAAAAAATACTCTTTCCAGTTTTCTCTAATAAATTTAAAAGTGTCTGTAATAATCGCACCTAAATCGCGCTCTTTTTTAAATTCAATAAAATTTTTAATTTCCATCTACAATTTGATTTTTTGATAATTTAATTGGGTATATAACATAATAGTACACAATAGCACTAAATGAAGTTAGTATGATAAAAAGTGCCAACCAATCTGGCATTTCGGTATGTCTAGTTACAAAACCTTCTAAAAAACCTGCTACAATAAAAAACGGAATGGTACTTACCATAATTTTCATTCCAGCCTTAAAACTTCTTTTAAAAGATTCTAACCTTGTAAATGTTGCGGGAAATAATAAGCCATTTCCCAAAACCAAGCCTGCACAACCAGCAATAATAATTACCGAAATCTCTATAGTTCCATGAATCCAAATAGTTCTTGAAGATTCCCAAAGCAATCCTTTATCGTAAAAAAAGTATAGAAATGAACCTAACATTATACCATTTTGTAGCATTACATACAGGGTTCCTACGGAAAGAAATATTCCAAAAACAAAAGCTGTCATAGCAACCTTAATATTGTTTAATGTAATTGCTATAAACATACTTGTTTCATCCATTTTTTTGTAAACCGCCATAGGATCGCCTTTTTCAATATTTTCAAGCGTAGTATTTACATAACTATCACTTAAAATTAAACGAACAAAATCACCATCTGTAGCTGCAGAATATGCTCCAATTATTCCAAAAAATACAAATGTTGAGAATGCAATGAGCAATTGTTTATGATATTTTACAAATTCTAAAGGGAATTCTGTTTTAAAAAAGGTAACTAATCTGTTTTTACTTTCCTTCTTAGTTTTGTAGATGCTTTGGTGCGCTCTAGAGGCAATTGAATTCAAATACAACGCGGTATTACTCTGAGGATAAAAGGTTTTAGCATAACTTAAATCATCTGTAATTTCAATGTATAAGTCCGATAATTTATTGGGGGAAACCTGTTCTTTTTTGTCGAGAACATTTTCAAACAATAACCACTTCTTTTTATTTGCTTTTACAAAGGATGCTTCGCGCATTTTTATTATTTTTGTCGTTTCAATATAACAATTTACATTATTGAAGATTCAAGTTAACGAAAGTAGATAATCAAATTGTATCAGCCAAAAAGTTCAACAATAAATAATGGATAATTTTCACATTGAAACTGCCCAAAATGTAACAATTCAACAAAATGTAGCCAATTTAAGTACACGTATTGGTGCTTTTTTTATTGATGCCTTTATTATAGGTGGTTATTACCTACTTATTTACTTAATTTTAGACAGTTTAAATTTAAATTCAGGAGGCGATTTATATTTAATTTATGGTTTATTAAGTTTACCCGTAGTTTTTTATAGTTTACTATTTGAAACCTTAATGAACGGACAAAGTCCTGGTAAATATTTAAATAAAATTAGAGTCACAAAATTAGACGGATCCAAACCAACATTTTCAAATTTTTTAATTAGATGGATGCTTAGAGTGGTTGATATATCCATGGCTTCTGGCTCTGTAGCTTTGTTAACCATTTTATTAAATGGAAAAGGTCAACGTTTAGGTGATTTGGCTGCTGGAACAACTGTTATTTCAGAAAAAAAGATTTTTTCTATTAATGATACTATTGTAGTTGAAATTCCAGAAGAATATACTCCTACATTTCCACAGGTTACTGTACTTACAGATAAAGATATTCAAACTATTAAAGAGTTGTACTTAAAAGCGAGACGAAAAGGAAATCACAAAATTATTGTAAAAATTCATCAAAAAATTGTGGATTTAACAGGTATTCAAACTGAAATGAAACCTATTGATTTTGTGGATATTGTGATTAAAGACTACAACTATTTTACCCAACAAATGTAATGACGCTTTTTAACGTATTAGATATTTTAGGAATTATTTCCTTCGCAATTTCCGGATCATTAGTTGCAATGCGCAAAAGATTAGATCCTTTTGGAGTTTTTATCATTGCATTTGCAACATCCGTTGGTGGAGGAACCTTACGTGATGTTTTAATTGGAGCGCAACCCGTATTTTGGATGAAAAATACCGACATCATATTTATAATTATGGGCTCGTATTTTTTTGCAGTTTTCTTCAGAAAAAAATTGAAGTATTTAAATAAATCTTTATTTTTATTTGATACTATTGGGCTTGGGTTATACACTATTATGGGAACAGAAATTGGATTAAAACATGGTTTTCATCCAGTTATAGTAATTTCAATTGCTACCATGTCGGCTTCATTTGGAGGGGTTATTAGAGATATTTTGTGTAATGAAGTTCCTGTAATTTTTAGAAAAGAAATTTATGCAACCGCCAGTGTTTTTGGGTCTATTACATACCTTGCTTTACATAATTTAGAGTTTAACGAAAACATTATTTATATTGCAACTTCTGCAATTGTAATATCTATTAGATTAATTGCTGTGTTATTTCATTTATCACTTCCAACATTTTACGCAAAAAAATAAATGGATTTTACGTATTTTAAAAATAATTTAAATCGCATAAATTCCTTTGAACTTGGAGGAACAGATGCACAATTTAAATTAGCCCCTAAAATAAGAACTAAATTTACCGAAGAAATTATTCATTCTAAAAATCCAAAAAAAGCGGCGGTATTGGTATTATTTTACCCTGACAGCAATAATAAAACCACTTTCTTATTAACACAAAGAGCAGATTATAATGGCACGCATGCTTCACAAATAAGTTTTCCCGGCGGAAAATATGAATCAAAAGATTTTTCATTAGAAAATACCGCATTACGTGAAACACATGAAGAAGTTGGTGTACTTATGCAGCACGTTTCAATTTTTAAACAAATGACAGATGTGTATATTCCACCAAGTAATTTTATTGTAACCCCATTTTTAAGCACCATTAATTTTAAACCTAATTTTATAAAAAATCACGAAGTAGCAGAGCTTATTCATGTTTCTATGGCAGATTTTTTAAATGAAAATAACGTTTCCTCCCAAGTTTTATCAACCTCCTATGCAAAAAACATAAATGTACCTTGCTTTAAATTAAACAATTATGTAGTTTGGGGAGCCACTGCAATGATGTTAAGCGAAATGAAAGAATTAATTAAAAAATTGTAAACATTTTTTTTACTAAATTTGTTTTAACCAAATCCAACTAAATGCCAATTTTTAAAACAAATCCGTTTGGGCACATCCTATTTATAAAAAGGTGGCTTATTCGTATTTTCGGTGTAGTTTCTCACGGAAGATATCGTCGTTTCAATAAACTTGAAATTGAAGGTTCTGAAGTTATTAGACAATTGCCCGAAACAAACGTACTTTTCATTTCCAATCACCAAACCTATTTTGCAGATGTTGCAGCCATGTTTCATGTATTTAATGCAGCATTAAAAGGGAGAGAAAATAGTATTAAAAATATAGGATACATTTGGAACCCAAAATTAAACATTTACTATATAGCAGCTTCAGAAACCATGAAGGCAGGCTTATTACCTAAGATATTTGCATATGTTGGATCTATATCTATTGAACGCACATGGAGAAGTCAAGGAAAAGATGTAAATAGGCAAGTAAAAATGTCTGACATTAGTAATATTAAAAAAGCTTTAAGTGATGGTTGGGTAATTACATTTCCGCAAGGAACCACTACACCTTTTAAACCTATTAGAAGAGGAACTGCACATATTATTAAAACATATAAACCTGTAGTTGTACCTATTGTAATAGACGGATTTAGAAGAGCTTATGACAAAAAGGGGTTAATGATTAAGAAAAGAAATGTATTACAATCAATGGTTATTAAACCTCCTATGGAAATTGATTATGAAAATGAAACTATTGAACAAATTATTGAAAGAATTCAATTTGAAATAGAACAACATCCTTCACATTTAAAAGTAATTTCTCCGGAAGAGTTTAAAAAACAAGAGGATGAATTAAATAAACAACGAAAATTTTGGAGTTAAAAACAAAAAAAGGGAAGTTAAACTTCCCTTTTTTGTTTTATTAAATTAACCTTTTTTAATTTAACCAAGAATTTAACATCCATATTGTTTTTTCTTGTTCAGCAATAAAATCGCTCATCATAGAATTTGTTCCTTCATCATTTGCTTCACCAGATTCTTCTAAAATAATTCTTTCAATTTTTATTAATTCTGCTAAAGAATTTACTACTAATTGAACTGCTTCAGTATCTTTTGATATATTTTTTCCAACTGGTACTTTTGCCATTTTGGTATAATCTTCAAAAGTATGCAATGGATGACCACCTAAAGTAAGAATTCTTTCAGCAATCATATCAATTTTTTCTTGAGAATCTGTATAAAATTCTTCAAACTTCACATGTAATTCAAAAAAAGATTTCCCTTTTATATTCCAATGTAACCCTCTTAAACTCTGATAATATACTTGAAAATTTGCTAGTAAATCATTTAAGCTAATTACTAACTTATCTGCTTTTTGTTTGTTTAAACCAATAATTGTTGTGTTCATATTTTTTATTTTTAATTTCTATATCAAATATCGTTAATAATATCTGTTATTTATTATAAGTAATATTGATTCTTTTAATATCTTTATCAAAAAAATTTATACCAATGACAATTACACAACTTAAATACGTTTTAGCGGTTGCTGAATACCAAAATTTCACTGTTGCCTCAGAACACTGCTTTGTTACCCAACCAACATTAAGTATGCAAATTCAAAAATTGGAAGAAGAATTAGATACTCAAATTTTTAACAGAAATAAAAAACCAATTCAATTAACTGAAGTTGGTGCAAAAATTGTTGAACAAGCAAAAATAATTGTTGATGAAAGCAATAGAATTACAGATATAGTTGAGCAACAAAAAGGCTTTATTGGTGGTGATTTTAAATTAGGTATTATTCCTACTATTATGCCAACACTTCTTCCTTTATTTTTAAAAACTTTTATAAAGAAATATCCGAAAGTTAATTTAAAAATTGAAGAATTAACTACAGAAGAAATAGTAAAAAAATTAAGTGATGGACATATAGATGTTGCTATAGCTGCGACACCTTTAGAAAATGAGTCAATTAAAGAACGTGTTTTATATTACGAACCTTTTGTTGCATTTGTACCTACAGAACATAGACTTTTTGTCAATAAAACCATTGATGTTGCTGATTTAAACATTGACGATATTTTATTATTAGAAGATGGCCATTGCTTTAAAGAGAATATTATTAATTTATGTAGTGCTTTGGGAAATAAAAATTCTCGTTTTCAATTACACAGTGGAAGTTTTGACACACTTATAAAACTATCTAAAGAAGGTTTAGGGATGACTTTACTACCTTACTTGCAAACCTTAGAAATTAATGAAAAAGATAAAATGTATTTAAAAGAATTTAAAGATCCTATACCTGCAAGAGAGGTCAGTTTAATTTATCATAAATCTCAATTAAAAATACATATGATAGATTCCTTAAAAAATGTTATAGATAGTGTTATTAGAGGCGTAATTGCCTTTAGTGATGTTAAAATAATTAGCCCTATACAACAAAAAAAAGGAGCTTAAGAGCTCCTTTTTGTATTTTCAATTAATGCTAAACAACTATACAATTCTGGTTTATTTAATGTAAAATCCTTTAGCCAATAAAATAATTCTTTTATTTCATAGGGTAATAATCTGTTAACTGCTTTTTCTAATTCCTTTTTAAACAAATCTGCGTTAAAGCTAACTTTTTCAAGAATCGCTTTTGTGTACTCAAACATTGCTCTTGCCATAAATTATAATAATTTTAAGGGTTATATAAAGAACGTACTAATGGGTTTATTATTGTATAAATTTAACTAAAATTAATAATAAATCAAACTAAAAAAAGCTTAAATAAATCCTAAAGTATTATAAAGAATTAATTTTTGCTAACAAAGCATTTGCAGTTTCTTCAAATTCTGAATTTATTGCTTTAAAGTGCGCTTTACTATCTGCTACCTTTTTTGCGTTTACTTTTTCAATTAAAGAATCAAAAGAACTAATGGCTTCATCAATAATTGCCTCAGCATTTTTTTTATCAGCTTTTGGGTTTAATAATTCCCACACATAACACTCTTCAATAATATCACCTAAAACGTAATTTATATCTTTCTTTAAATTTTTAACACTTGCCATAATAATAATATATTTATATTTTCAGGCAAATTTACAAGAATTTGATTCATTAATTAAATATTTTTAAAATAATGTTTGATTATTAAAAAAATATTTTATTTTTGAAACTATATATGAAAGCAGTTTTAAACATATCAGCACCTATTATGGCAACAATAGTCGATTTTAAATCGTCATATTCTGCGGCATGTAATATAGCTGTTAATATGTTTAAACAACAGCTAGTATGCAAGCATAAAGGCACTTTCTATGATTATTAATGATACCAAACTATTATAAATATATTTAAAAGGTGCTTTTTCTAAAAAGCACCTTTTTTTTTTCAATAATTATTAATTAAAAACAACTATTATGAAACAATCACAATGTATCCAACAGGTCTATTTTAACATTACAATGCTTTGTAATCAATTATTTACAAACAAAAACAGACACATTCCCATTCCCTTATTAATTCATCATTAAAAAAATTAAAAATGAAAACTTTAGAAAACACCTATACCAGTCCAGAAAGACACTTCACAGTAACCGAAAAAGATACCAATACTCAAAACGCTCTTTTAACCCATGTTTTATTTAATGAAATGGAAGATTTTGTTAAAAGCATCATAGAAAAACATGCATATATGGCGTTTCCGCTTCCTGAATTATATAAATTGCAACTTTTAAAAAATGCTTTTTTAAATGATAAATTGCTTATAAAATCTCAAATAATTAAGTACGATGCTTCTGAATTACATTTATTAGCCACAGTTCAAAACCAAGCATCAGATTTAAATGATACTATTTGTAAAGCTGTTTTTAAATTCCCTTTAAATACAACTATTTCAAAAGCTTCTTAACATCATATATAGCTATAAGGCTATTTTTATATAGTCTTATAGTTCTTTTAATTTTTCCAAAGCATTTTCAATATGCTTTTCAGCACCAAATTGGCTATTAAAAATATACCTAACAATACCCTTTTTATCAATTACATAAGTAACCCTTCCTGGTAAAAACAGCATGCTTTTTGGCACACCAAATAGTGCTCTCACCTTATTATCTATATCTGCTAATAAAGTAAATGGTAAGTTGTATTTTTCTTTAAACTTTTTATGAGAAGCTACGCTATCCGCACTTATTCCAATAACTAACGCGCCTAAATCATTAAAACTTTCAAAATCATCTCTAAATTTACAAGCTTCTTTTGTACAACCTGGAGTATCATCTTTAGGATAAAAGTAAATAACCATTCTTTTACCAATTTCATTTTCAATATTAAAAGAATTCCCGTTTTGATCTTTTAAACTAAAACTGGGTACTTTATCGCCTATTTCAATTATTTTCATTTCTTCATTTTTATTAAAAAATAACAACATAAGTAAACCAATTGTTGCAGAAATTGCTATTATTATTTTCTTCATTTATTTATTTTTAACAAATATGCTATAAAAATATTGTTTTATGTAGATTTGTATGCTAAAATTAGCTATGTTATTAGTAATTAATTTATAAAACTATAGCTGAACAATTTAAATTTAAGAATGAAATTATTTATTGAAAATTTACCCAAAGCAGAATTGCATTTACATATTGAAGGTACTTTAGAACCTCATTTATTATTTAATATAGCCCAAAGAAACAATATTGAAATCCCGTATAATTCTGTTGAAGAATTAGCTAAAGCATATAATTTTAATTGCTTACAAGATTTTTTAGACATTTATTATCAAGGAGCAAATGTTTTAATATATGAACAAGATTTTTACGATTTAACCTACAGTTATTTAGAAAAATGTGCCGAACAAAATGTGAAACATACAGAAATTATGTTCGACCCTCAAACGCATACCACAAGAGGTATTTCTTTTGAAACAGTAATTACAGGAATATCGAATGCTTGTGAAGATGCCAAGTTGAACTTAGGAGTATCTTCATTATTAATAATGAGTTATTTAAGACATTTAAGTGAAGAAGACGCTTTTAAAACATTACAAGAGTCGCTACCTTTTAAAGATAAAATTACCGCTGTTGGATTGGATTCTTCCGAAGCAGGAAATCCACCTTCAAAATTTATAAAAGTTTTTGAAGCCTCTGTAAATGAAGGTTATATTCCGTTAGCGCATGCCGGTGAAGAAGGTGATGCCGATTATGTTTGGGAAGCTATTGATTTATTAGGAATTCATAGAATTGACCACGGTAATAATTGTTTGCAAGATGAAAATTTAATAGCGGACATTATTGACAGAGATTTAGCTTTAACCATTTGCCCGTTATCTAACACGGCTTTAAAAGTTGTTGATGACTTAAATAATCATCCGCTGAAAAAAATGATGGATTTAGGTTTAAAAGTAACTATTAATTCAGATGATCCAGCTTATTTTGGCGGGCACGTAAATGATAATTATGTAGCCATTCAAGAAGCATTAAACCTTAGCAAAGAGGAAGTATATCAAATTGCTAAAAATTCGTTTCAATATTCATTATTACATTTTTCAAAAAAACAAGAATATTTAGTTGAATTAGATGCTTATTTTAATACTAAGTAACAATTCCATTCGTTAAAAATACAAATAAACTTAACCATGTTTAAACAAACATTAATTTTACTAACTTTCATTTTTTCTACTGCATTTTCTTACGGCCAATCTCCTCAAAAATTTATTGATAGCGGTTCTGTAAAAAATCAATTTGATTACTTAATAAATCAATCCACAAATTATTTTCAAGAGCAAAAAGTGGTAAAAAACCAATGGCTTTTAAAACTAAAAGCAAATGTAAATGATACTATTTCAAAAAATAAAAACACTATTTCTATTCATAAAAGCAACATTCTTAATCAGCAAAAAGAAATTGACAGCTTAAAAAATGAACTTTCTGAAATTGAACTATTAAATGAAAAATTAACTACTGAAGAGCAACAAATTTCATTTATAGGAATTCCAATGAATAAAGCATTTTATAAAACTTTAACCTATACTCTTATTTTAATTTTTATGGGTTTATTTGCCATCTATTTTATAAAATTTAGACAAAGCAATACCTTTACAAAAGAGGCTAAATTAACTATAAAAGAACTTGAAGAGGAATTTGAAGAGCACCGAACAAAAGCTTTAGAGCGCGAACAAAAAGTAATGCGTAAACTGCAAGACGAACTTAATAAACAGAAAAAAGATTAATTACATTTCTTTTTTGTACTTTTATTTAATTAACCTTTAAACACACACAACTATGAAAGCAAATATGGGTACAGCCGACAAATTTATTAGAGTTCTATTAGGAATTTTAGTTGCAGTATTATATTATTTAAATGTAATTAGTGGAACAACTGCTATTATAGTTTTAGCTTTTGGAATTATCCTTTTAATTACAAGTTTAGTTAGTTTTTGTCCTCTTTACACCTTATTTGGCATAAATACTTGTAAAAGAAAATAATATTTTAAAATAAAGAGGCTGTTTAAAAAGTGATATTTTCGTCAACCTGAATTTATTTAAGGTTGACGGTTTTCAAAACTTTTTAAACAGCTTCTTTATTATTATTCTTCACCTGAGTAGGTTACAAAATTTCTTGGTGTTTCGTATAAGGTAATAGAAAGTTCTAATTTATTATCAATTTCTGCTCGTAATTTATTCCAAATTACAACTACTATATTTTCAGCTGTTGGATTTAAAGTTTTAAACTCTGCAACTTCTTCATTTAAATTTTTATGATCAAATTGTTCTTCTACTTCCTTCTCAATCAAATATTTTAATATTTTCATATCCATTACAAATCCAGTTTCAGGATGTACTTCTCCTTTCACAGAAACTATTAATTCATAATTGTGGCCGTGATAATTTGGGTTGGAACACTTTCCAAAAACAGTGGCATTTCTGGCATCTGTCCACTCAGAATTATACAATCTGTGCGCTGCATTAAAATGAGCCTTTCTGCTAACTGTTACTTTCATCTTCTTTTTTCTTTTTTAAAATATAATATCGTTTTTCATTAAATTTCCAAATAAATTGCCAGAATAGCACAATTCCAACCAAAATAAAAAGTGCTAAATAATTTAAAAACGACTTTGAAAAATAGACTTCTTCAAAAGAATGAACAGATAATTCAAATACTTTTGTTAAAAAAGCAGTAAAAATACTCCATAAAACACCAGTTCTAAGTGCATATCTATTTCTCCCGTTCTTTCTTACAAGTTCCCAACTTTCAATAAAATTTTCTTCTATTTTTCGCATTTCACTCTACTTATTAATAAAACTGTAATAATTTTTGAAAATTATTTTAAACCATTCCGTATACATTAACGGATGCTGTTCAATATCATTTTTTACAGCTTCTAAAGGCATCCATTTATAACTTTCTACTTCATCACTATTAATTTTTGGTTCCTTATTATAATAGCCTATTAATATATGATCAAGCTCATGTTCGGTTAAGCCATTATCAAAAGGCGCTTTGTAAATAAATGAGGTAACCTCCTCTATATCACATACAAAACCCATTTCCTCCTGCAACCTTCTTGTGCCAGCTTCTATATTTGTTTCACCGTTTCTTTGATGACTGCAACACGTATTTGTCCATAATAAAGGAGAATGGTATTTATGTGCTGCGCGTTGTTGCAACATTAATTCATTTTTATCATTAAATACAAAAACTGAAAATGCTCTATGCAACACAGCTTTTTCATGCGCTTCCATTTTTGGCATTAAACCTATTTGTTCGTCTTTTTCGTTTACTAATATTACTTGTTCTTCTCTCATTTTTTTTCAATAATTACAAACTTACAAAATAGAAACGTTAAAAAAGTACTAAACTACTTTTCAACTTTTAATCTTTTTCAACATTCAAACTTTATACCCTATATTTGCACCTCTAAATTTGACAGATGAGTTTTTTAAAAGAAATACAACGCAGAAGAACCTTTGGTATTATTTCGCATCCCGATGCTGGTAAAACTACACTAACAGAAAAATTATTATTATTTGGTGGTGCTATACAAGAAGCAGGAGCCGTAAAAAGTAATAAAATTAAAAAAGGTGCCACTTCCGATTTTATGGAAATTGAGCGTCAACGTGGTATTTCTGTAGCTACATCTGTATTAGCTTTTATTTATAAAGATAAAAAAATAAATATTTTAGATACGCCTGGGCATAAAGATTTTGCTGAAGATACTTTTAGAACATTAACAGCTGTTGATAGTGTAATTGTTGTAATTGACGTTGCAAAAGGTGTGGAAGAACAAACTGAAAAGTTGGTAGAAGTTTGTAGAATGCGAAAAATTCCAATTATTGTTTTTATCAATAAAATGGACCGTGAAGGTAAAGATGCTTTTGATTTAATGGATGAAGTTGAACAAAAACTTGGTTTAACTGTAACGCCTTTAAGTTTCCCTATTGGTATGGGTTACGATTTTAAAGGAATTTATAATATTTACGAAAAGAAAATAAATTTATACTCTGGCGATAACAAACAAACGGTTTCAAAAGGTGTTGAATTTACTGATATTACAACTCCTGAACTAGATAAAATTATTGGCGCTAAAGCTGCTGAAACATTACGAGAAGAATTAGAAATTATTCATGAAGTATATCCTGACTTTGATAAAGAAGAATATTTAAAAGGTAATTTACAACCAGTATTTTTTGGTTCGGCCTTAAATAACTTTGGAGTAAAGGAATTGTTAGATTGTTTTATTGAAATTGCACCATCACCTCAACCAAAAATGTCTGAGGAACGTTTGGTAGATTCTAAAGAAGAAACTTTAACAGGTTTTGTGTTTAAGATTCACGCAAATATGGATCCTAACCATAGAAACAGAATTGCCTTTGTTAAAATTGTTTCAGGAATGTTTAAAAGAAACGTTCCTTATTTACATGTTCGCCAAGGTAAAAAGTTGAAATTCTCTAGTCCAAATGCGTTTTTTGCTGAAAAGAAAGAAATTGTGGATGAATCATACCCTGGAGATATTGTTGGGTTGCCAGATACTGGACATTTTAAAATTGGAGACACACTTACCGAAGGAGAACAACTCAACTTTAAAGGTATTCCAAGTTTTTCACCAGAACATTTCCGATATGTTAATAATGCCGATCCTTTAAAAGCTAAACAATTATTTAAAGGTTTAGACCAATTAATGGATGAAGGTGTTGCTCAATTATTTACCTTAGATATTAATGGTAGAAAAGTTGTTGGAACTGTTGGAGCCTTACAATTTGAAGTTATTCAATACCGTTTAGAACATGAATACAACGCTAAATGTAGTTATGAAAACCTTTCTGTTCATAAAGCATGTTGGGTTCAACCAGAAAATCCAAAAAGTGAAGAGTTTAAAGAATTTAAACGCGTAAAACAACGTTATTTAGCAACTGATAAACAAGGCCAATTAGTGTTTTTGGCAGATTCTGCTTTTTCAATTCAAATGACTCAGCAAAAATACCCAACAGTAAAGTTGCATTTTACCAGCGAATTTTAATAAATATTGTTTTTTATAAAATAATTACTATCTTTATAATTACCTTATTATCAGTAATATAAATTACTGTTTTCAATTTTAAGAAATTTGTACATTATTTTATTGAAACTTTTTACTAATTATTAAAATTACTTTTATGAAAAACAAGTTGCTTTATTTCGGTTTGATTATTGGAATTAGTGTTGGAGCTTTTTTACTTTCTGCTGACAAAGTAGACGTATGTCATGTGCCTCCAGGAAATCCTGAAAACGCTCATACAATTAATATTGCTCGTGTAGCTGCATATGTCCACATTGCATTACATGAAGGAGATACAATGGGTGCTTGTGGATCTAATGAAGGTCCTGAAAGATAATTTTTTTGTAAAACTTTATTTAGATTACTTTGCTTATTAATAATAAGCTAAGAATTATTGTGTCAAAATTTAATAGAATAATATATCCGATGCTTTAATAAATTGGTAATTTATGAACCTAATAAATTACAAAATTTAAAGTAATTAACTCTATTTTTTAATGCATAATAGTTAAACCTATTAAATTTTCAAAAATTCTGTCATAAAATATCATTCTTTAGCGCCATGGCTTTTTGCAATTTCTATCCAATGTTCAGAAATGCCTTTTGTATCAGCTCCTAATCCTCTAGATAAATGCAATGCTACTCCAATCATTAAAACAGATGCATTATGAAGTTCTTGAAGTGTTTGTACGTTTCCAAATTCTTCCTGCGCTTTTAACAGTAGTAATTCATTGTGTTTTTGCGCAAAAGTAATAGGGTTCTCATTTTCTTGTATTGCAGGTATCATTAAAGAGTCTATCCAATCTTGGCCTATTCTTTCTACTAATAACTCTGGAGGTTCATTTCCTATTTCTCTCCATACTTTTAGTGTTTTTGTATCTCCAGATTCTGCTAATCCTGAGTCTAAAAGTAACTCAAAACCTATATCCGCTATGTTTTGCATTACTAATAAATATTCATCTTGAGCTTTTTCAAATTGCACTGCTTCCTGTCCTTTTATATACTCGCCTACACTCAATTTAGGTAATTCTAACACTTCCGAGCAATCATTTAAACAAGGAAATTGATCTCCTTGATACATATAATGCGCTTTATTAAATTGTATGTAACGCCCTAATGGATACAATCGACATGCTAATGGGCGACCTAAGTGAACGCTACAACCCACGTTTTCAATATATTGACTACATGCTAATTGTCCTTTTTTATCTGGCTTTCCGTTAAAGCGCAATCGGATCCCTCCAAATTCACAATAAAGATCCCGAAAATCCCTAGGAGTCATTTTTTTTTCACTACTAAATTTTAACAACTCCCATGGGTTTAGCATTACGGCTTTACCAAAACAGCATGTGCCAGATCGGGAGCATGTAAGCGTCAATATACTTTGAGCACTGAGTTTAGTTCTTTGCATTTCTATATAATACTTTGTGCCTTACATCAATTTAATGATAAAATTACTGGAGTTTTTAACATAAATTAATTTTTGAAAAATAATTAAATATAACATCATACAATTGCATACGGTTTAACTGTAAATCAATTACAATTTAAACGGAACTACATATTGTATACGCCTCCATTTATGTCTAGTGTAGCACCTGTTATAAAACCGTCGTATTCAGATGCCAAAAATAAAACTGCACGCGCTACATCATCTGCATTACCTGCGCGTTGAATTGGAATACCAGCTGTTGTTGCAGCGGCTGATTCTTCTGTTGTATGCGTATTATGAAATGAAGTTCCTAAGATAAGACCTGGAGCAACCGCATTAACTCTTATGCCTTGAGGTCCTAATTCTGCAGAAAGAGCTCTTGTAAGGGTTAGGATTGCTCCTTTACTTGTAGAATAAGCTAAAGACCCTGGATGACCTCCTTTGCGTCCAGCCAGCGATGCTAAATTTACAATACTGCTATTGTCATTTTTTGCAAGATATGAAGATGCTGCCCTAGTTACAAGCATCATAGATGTAAGATTAATGTCCATCACCTTATGCCAGAAATCAGACTCCATTTCGCTTAGCATTTTACGCGCAACAAGTGAACCTGCATTGTTAATTAATATATCTAAACTACCTAATACTTCTACTGTTTTTACTACCAATGCATTCGCATCGGCTTCTTTTGTTAAGTCACCACTTATAGCAACCGCTTTTTGTCCTTTGCTAATTGCATATTTTGTTAATTCGTTTGCGGTATCTGCACTGGAAAAATAATGAATCGCAACATTGGCTCCGCTATCAATAAAGTGTTTGGTGATTGATTCTCCAATTCCTTGAGCGCCAGCAGTTATAAGAACGTTTTTTCCAGTTAATTTAATGTTTTTCATGCTTTTTTATATAAATAGAGTTGATAATTGTATTGAAAACACTACTTATGGTTATCTACAATGCAATATTTCTACAAATATAATAAAACAATACACTTATTGTTACCTATGTTATTTTATAAAATTAGCAATTTTTCAGATTTTCCAATGAAGTGAATTATTTTTAATACTGCAATTCGTTTTATTTTAGAAGCACGACAATTTGTTAAATAACGCAACTTAATTATTATTTTAATATACATTCATGAATTTACATACCCATAACTTTCTGAATTGTTTTAGGTAAATCTGTGTTGTCGAAGTATTTTGAGAATTCTTCTTGGCCTGTTCCTATAACTCTAACTGGAACTGGCATACCAGAATGATCACTTGACCCCCAACTTATTCCCGCCTTTTGATTCAATATATAAGCTGCTGTTTCGGCAATTGATTTCACTACATTTATACTTAAATAATCTGCATCTGCGTTAACTTTCTTATTTTCTTTAAACTGATGTTCATAGGCAACTTTTAATAAATCTAACTCCTTAGCATCTAACGCCAATCCTATTTCACTATTACCTAAGCCAAAATCTGTCTGTATTAAATCTAAAAGCGTCTCAAATGAAACTTCTGGATCCGTATTTTTAAGTTCTGTCATTTTTCTTTTAAATTCCTGAACCGAAATTTTCTGGTATTTCAACATTTCAGGGTGTATCGCATAGTTTATTCCTGTAAACATAGATCCAGTTTCGTGGTCAGCCGTAACTATTATTAATGTTTCATTAGGTTGTTTTTTATAAAACTCATAAGCAACTTTAATAGCGTCGTTAAAAGCAAGTACTTCATGAACCATAGCTACGCCATCATTTCCATGACAAGCCCAATCAATTTTACCGCCTTCTATCATCATAAAAAAGCCCTTATCATTATCCATCACCTCAATGCCTTTTTTTGTAAAATCAGCAAGAGCAAGAGCACCTTCTTTTTTATCAATAGCCCAATAAAACTCACCTAAAGGATACCTTTCAGGGTTGATTGCTATTATTTTTTCATCTCCATTTTTTAATTTATTAATTTCCTCTTGAGAATCTGCAATTGTATAGCCTTTATTTATTGCATTTTCATACGAATCTGGTTGGTCTCCTTTTTCCCCTTTTGGATAATGGAAACCTCCGCCCCCAAAATAATCAATATTATAATTGGGTAACTCCATGCTAATTTCATAATACATATTACGAGAGTTTTGATGTGCATAAAATGCTGCTGGAGTAGCGTGATCTATCATTACACTAGATAGAATCCCAACTTTAAAACCGGCTTTTTTTGCTTTTTCAGATATGTTTTCATACGCTATTTTCTCGTCGGGTGATTTTCCTATGATTCCATTGTTAGTTTTAAACCCTGTAGACATTGCAGTTGCCGCTGCACACGAAGCAGTAACAAAAGAATTGGCAGAAAAAGTGGTCATATTTGAGCTTACCGGAAAACTGTTCATTAAAAGTCTATCCACTTTAATTTCGTCTGCCTTTGCATTTAAATACATTTCGGTAGTATAAATTTGATTGACCCCCATACCATCTCCAATAAACAGAAATACATATTTTGCATTGGGTGTATTTTGGCTATATACCATAGCCCCAAAAAAGGCCATTGTTATTACTATAATTTTTTTAAACATACTTATTTATTTTTATATTCATTTTTTGTTAAAAAATAGGTCTTTCTGTGAGGTCCTGCTCCTTATTTGTTTTGTTTTTTTGAATACATATTTTAGGTAAATTTACAATTAATTGAAAAATTTGAATGACACTAAATAAGCTTATTTATGTTTCATTTGTTGCAGTAGTAAATTTTAATAGGTTTTTAAAAAGTATTCTGAAGATTTTTAGTTGAGAACAAATTGATAGTTATATGTCTGTTGAATATTTATCATTTAATCCATTTAACGCTTAGTTATAGAATCTGAATTAAATCTACAGGATTACTTAATAAATATTTAGCTCCATTTGAAATCAATTCTTCTTTTGGTCTAAAACCCCATAATACGCCTACTGCAAACATATTTGCATTATTTGCAGTTTGCATATCAATACCAGTATCTCCTATGTAAATTATTTCTTCAGGTTTTATTGCTAAGGTTTTACTTATTTCTACTGCTACAAATGGATTTGGTTTTTTAAGTTTTTCATTACTCAAACCAACTACTGGATTAAAATAGTTAGGAAATAAAGCATGTGTAATTTTCTTAGTAAACTCATCAGACTTATTTGATAATACACTTAGTTTAATATTGCGAGAAATTAAGTTGTCAAGTAATTCTATAATTCCATCATATGGTTTTGTTTTACGAGTACAATTATCGCGATATACTTCAATCATAGCATGGAAACAACAATCAATTTGTTTTTCATTATTATGTGCTAATGGTAGGGATTTACTTACAAGACTTCTAATTCCACTACCAATAAAACTTTGATGTTCTTCATAGCTATGAGTAGGGTAACCATAGCTTTGAAGCACCATATTCATTGAATCTGCAATATCTTGAAGTGAATTAACTAGTGTTCCGTCTAAATCAAAAATAACTCCTTTAACCTTCATTTTTCAATTTTTTATATTCATTGAATATTATAAACTTTCATATTATCCTTTTGGTATATTTCCCAATAAGATTTGTGCATTTGGAAAATCGGAGATTTTTCTGCCGTAGCAAATCGTTAGTTGAATGTTTGTCGTTAATGTTAGTTCGAATGTAAGCATAAATTATATGAGTTGTTGTGCGTAGGTTTTATTCTAAATTTTTGTTTTTAATTCATTAATTCCCTCTTTCAGCTCTCTTATAAATTTATCAATATCATCATCTGGATAAACATAATATAAAGTGCAATTATTTTCTTCACATAATTGTTTTTTCCTTTCGTCTCTTTCTTGTCCTTTTTTGAATGCGGTTTCACCTCCGAAATATTCAATTGGTTTTTGATGCTGTGTGCCTTGATATTCAATTGCAATATTTAATTCGGGAATGAATATATCAAAATGTTGCAAACCAAGCCATTTAGGTCTTCCGTGGTGAACTACAATATAATCTTTTAGAGTCTTTTTTATTTTATAATATAATAGAGTTTCTGATATCCAACCTTCTCCAATTTTAGGTAATTCTCTTTCTTCTCTAATTTCATCTTCGATACTTCTAATCTTAAATTTCACAATTTTGAAAAGAGGCGTGTGAGTTTCAGGTAAATCAATTTTATAATATTCAAAATTTTTTTGCCTATTTTACTAGGATAAAAACAAGGCAAATCATAACTATTGTAAGTTACTGCATTATGAGTATTGTTTCTATCCACTGTGGTCATATGATGACTGTCATCACCATAAAATTCCAATTTAGAATCTGTAACTCGCCAAAGATTTTTTTTATTTTTATAATCAATCGCAACTATTTTAGGAAATAGGTCTAACAAATAGTTTAGGAATTCTTTTCTCTTAAATTCTTCAAAAGTAAATTTCTCAATGTTTGGGAAAAATTTATAATAATATTCATAATAAATACTAAACCCAGGAAATTGAGTAGACTCAAAGTGCTTTTCTAATTTATCATAGATATTTGTACTTATGTCTTTTTTAGAGAATTTATTATACCAAGGAATTATCGAGCTAATATTTAGAGTATATAAGACTTCATTATTAATTACATTTTTATTATATTTTCTTTCGTACCAATGATAAAACAACAGATTATTAGTTTCTTGAAACTGACGGTTTAATAAAGTGTTTTCTAATATAATTTCAAAAGTGTCTTTTGTTTTAGAATGAAGCTGATTTATTAATTTATGCTCATCTAATAGACCAAAATATTTTAATTGTGCTTTATCGATTTTTTCAATAAAATCTTCCTCTGAAATAGCTAATCTTTTAGATGAATATTTAGGATAGTAAAATCCTTCCTTTAATTTAATTTCATCAGATATTTTTTGGTAATTAGTTGTCAATTTTATTTCATTTGAGTTTTTTTAACTTACGCACAACGTGATTTTATATGATTTGTGCGACTGGAAAATCGGAGATTTTTCTGCCGTAGCAAATCGCTTGTTGAATGTTTGTCGTTAATGTTAGTTCGAATGTAAGCATAAATTATATAAGTTGTTGGCAGCTTTTAATTTTCTTCTAGTTCTTTTAATGGAGTTCCATTTTCTGTAATCCATTCGGTATATCCGTTCGAATTTCTTCCTAAAATCATATTCGATGCGGCACTTGCGCTTGAAAAAATTGTATCCTCGACAAATTCGTAAAACTCTCCGTTGTCTCTTAAAATCTTTGTGTCTAGCAATTTTTGTCTTAAAGTTCTATAAGTTATTGTACAAGATTTTGATAAATTTTTCTTTGCTTGAGATCCTTGAGTTACAATGAAACCTTGATTGGCAATGTACATATTTGCATTTATCTTACTGCTATTTATTTTTAATAGAATTTTCTTTTGTTCTTTAGTTGGCTCTTTTTCGGTTTGTTTTACAATTGAAGATATTAAAAATCTAAAACCCATTACAGGCAAAATCAGTTTCAATTGGTCAAGAAAATATTCCATATCTGAAATATCTGCCTCGTGTAAAGTTGGTAGTGAAGGAGTTGTGTTATTTTCGATTTCGGCTGTTCTTGAATCAATCGCTAATTGAACTAATCTTGATTCTAAATATTTGATTTGAGTTTTTGTAAGTAAATCATCTTTGCTAATAAAGAAAATTAATTCTACGAAATCTTTCTTAGAATTCTGTAAATGTTGTTTAATTCTCGTTTTAACATTTTCAGCTTCTCCGATATATATTTTTTCTTGAAATGAATCTGAATCCGAATTACTTTTTAAACAATAAATTCCAGGATTGTCGAATTCAGGTCTGTCAATAACTTGTGAAATCATTGTTCTCGGAGAATAGAAAGCTTTTCCTACCCAATTTCCGATTTCTGCAATTCTCGGACCATATTCAGTTCCATCTAACATAAAAATCGTTAATTTCTTTCCTCTAGCCATTTTTTTGTTTTTGAATTTATCTTTAAAGTTACACAGTTTTTATTACTCCCAACGTGATTTTATAAGATTTGTGCGACATAAAAATCGTAGATTTTTCCGCCGTAACAATATTTTTATTGAATGTTTGCTAGTTTCTGCTAGTTCCAATTTAAGCAAAAAATTTATGCGGTATTAGTAACGTTATCTTTTATTCAGACTCGTAGTTTTCAATTGTTTTTAAAAGTCTATATATTTCAACAATGACCTCAATTGACTGTTTAATTTCTTTTTTATGCGCATCAAATAGACTTATATATTACAAACATTGAATTTATGTAATGTTATATTTATAAAATTTAAGTTTATTTATTCGCAATAAATTTTTTATCAGTTAGAACATATCTGTTTGAAATATACTCATATTAACAAACACTGTAATAAGTACTACCCAAATTATAGTAGCTAATAAAAAACCTACTATAAAACTAATCCTATTTGATTTCATTTTGTGTTTTTTTTATTTATTTTCAAAATTACTTACAACATTTTTTATATGATTGGTGCTACTGGAAAATCAGAGATTTATTGGACGTAGCAAATTGTTTCTTCCAATTTTCTCAGTTCGTTATTTATATTAAATGTGAGCATAAATTTTAGTAGGTTTTGGCAATAGTTTTTACCAATCTTTCTCTTTATTAGTTGTTTTTCCAGAGACATAATTATAAAACGAAAGGGATAATTCATTCATAGTTTGTTCTAAACTTGGAACAGCATCCACATACGATTTTCGTATTACACCGTCTTTTTTATAAAAAGTCCTGTAATCGTAAAGTACTTTTTGTCCACCGGCTATAAAAAACTGACCAACGATATATTCAAATCGATATCGACCGTCCTTAAAAGAAATTTCAATGGAATATTCCATATTATAGGAATTTTGAATTCCCATTGATTTGTACCACCAAGCATTAGAAGCAAAACCATCAATTCGAATTTTTTCGTTTTCAATATTTGCCTTTAAAACTTTGTTCGGATTTTTATAGGTTTCTTGAACCCAGTTGAGTGCTTTATTATAAAGTTCAGCAGTACTTATATCGTCAACTTCAATTACAATTGGTTCGACACCGTTTGGTGTTAATTTCAATTGAGGGATTTCTTGTCCAAATGACAAGTTTGATAAAATTATTGTTACTGTTAAAAGTAAATTTTTCATTTTTGTTTATTTAGATTGTCATTGAACCATTTCGATAAAGGTTACTATTTTTTTTCTTTTTCCCTTCATTCAACTGGACTCTTTGTTGTTTTGTTGTTTTAGGAATCACCAATTTTGGATTTTCACTTATGCTCATTTTATCTTTTTGTCAATTTTTATAGAGATTCAAATTGTTTATGGTTTTTCCCAAATTCCATTTTCTCTTATATGGCTTTCTAAGTTTTCTGATAAAATTAATAAATCATCGTTATTCAATGATTTTACAAAACTTGATTGTGTATAAGGTCTAAAACCAATTATTTTTTTATAATCTTCATTTTTATAAATCTCAAATACTTTTAATATATCTTCCTTCTTTATATTTGATGGGCTTATTCCTTTTAATTGAATTGTATTAGTTAAAATTAACCATACGTCATAGGCAAAAACATCTGTAAGCTTATTTGGTAAAGGTGTACTATTTTTCAATCTGTAATCATAAGTTTCAATTATACTATTGTCAGAATTAGCAGAAGCTTTAAAATTTTCTATTTTTAATAAAATATTTTTATTAGAACAATTAATAAATAATAAACTCATCAATATTAATAGTATTATATTTGATTTTTTCATCGCATTTTATTTTAGAAAGTTTAAATTATAGTTTTTAATTTTTCACATTGTTAGCAACTTCTACTAACCAAACAAAAATAACAGTTTACATATTTATAACTTTACGGTTATCCGTATTGTATACCTATTTATTCATTTTTATTTTTTTAAAACAAAACGTATGAATACGTATAATTAGTAAAAAAAGAAATACACCAAAATAGTAGTGGTAAAAATTAAAGTGCAGGGTGAACCTTCTTTATGTTTTGAATGTTCATAATTTTAACGGAAAATAACATGGTACCTCAGTAAAATTTAGTACTTTTTACCTTATAAAGTTTATTTTAAAAATCTACTCCTAAAATAGTCACTTTATAAATTATCTACTATTTTTTTAAATTAGTTGTACATTTATTTTAAAGTAAATGTACATATATTTTAATAATAATTGTACAATTATTATTTACAATCACAGGTGCTTTTACAAGAAAGTACGGGTGCTTTTATAAAAAAGACGAAGTGTTTTTGTAAAGTTTTATAAAGGCCTTTATATATTTTGCTAAAAAAGTTTCCTTATTAAACAGCAAAGCACCTAAATAACGTATTCATAATGAGATAATAAGCTGTATTTATTCAAACTTAATTGCTTTTACTGGGCTTATTTTAGATATAATAATTGTTGGAATTATAAGCATTAATAAACATAAAATTAAAGTACCAAAATTTAAGAGGATTATATACCCAAAGTTTAAATAAATTGGTGCTTCACTTACATAATACGTTTCAGGGTTTAAGGTTATTACACCAAAATATTTTTGAATGAATAAAATTGATAAACCTATTAAATTTCCCCAAAACAATCCTTTTACAATTAAATAAGCGGCATTGTACAAAAACACCTTTCTTATACTTACATTGCTCCCTCCTAGCGCTTTAAGAATCCCAATCATTTGGGTTCTTTCCAAAATCAGCACTAATAAGGCTGTAATCATATTAATGCCTGCAACTAAAATCATAATTACAATTATTAAATACACATTATTATCAAAAAGGCTAATCCATTCAAAAATAGCAGGATATTTTTCAACAATACTTTCACTATTTAATGTAGAGCCCGTTTGCATATAAATTTCGTGACTTTTAGGTATAATTTCATCAAAATCAGTAATTAACACTTCAAAACCTCCCACTTCATCATCATTCCATCTATTCATTTTTTGAATATGTCTAATGTCACCTATTACAAAACTTTCATCAAACTCCTGAAAACCGGAATTATAAATCCCCACAATTTTTACCACACGAATCCACGGTGCTTTTGTTGGATCATTTTTTACAAACAGAATGTTAAATTCATCTCCTAATTTCAATGCCATTCTATCAGAAATTACTTTTGATATTAACACATCATTAGAAACTTCACTGTCATAATTGGGTAATTTTCCTTCCACTAAGTACTCTTCAAAAAAGCTCCAATCGTACTCGTTGGCCACACCTTTTAAAATAATGCCTTCAAAATCAGTGGCAGTTCTAATAATTCCCGCTTTTGTAGCAAAAACCTGCACATTTTTAATGTTTGAAACTGTTTGAAAGGTTGGATAAAAATCTTGTTTTTTTGAAACCGGAATTAAGGTAATTTCAGAATTATTATTATCAAAATTAGTAATTTGAACATGTCCGTTAAAACCTGCTAATTTTTCACGTATTTTTTGTTGTAAGCCAATTCCTGTTGCAATGGCAATCATCATAATAATCATTCCTAAGGCAATTGCTATAATGGCAATTTTTATTATTGGAGATGATATGCTACTTTTATACTTTTTAGCAGCAATAATACGTTTTGCAATAAATAATTCGTAATTCAATTTTATATATGATTTCTAAACCGTTCAAAAATACATATTTCTTCTTGTTTTCTTTCGTGTTTTTTATGTTGTTTTCTTGTAAACCAGCAAAACCAATAAATTCGGATGCCGAAATGGAAAAAAATGCTGTAGAAAATGATTTAAAAGGAAAAAAAGTAATTGTAACGGGTGCACAACAAACCTTTGTTTATTTGCCTACACTACTTTCTAAAAACGTTGCTATTGTTGCTAACCAAACCTCTGTTATTTTTAAAGGTGGAACTCAACATTACACGCATTTGGTAGATTCTTTACTTTCATTAAATATTGCTATTAAAAAAGTATTTTCACCTGAACACGGGTTTAGAGGAACTGCAGATGCCAGTGAATTTATAAAAGATGGTGTGGATACCAAAACGGGCGTTCCTATTGTTTCTTTATATGGAAACAATAAAAAACCTACGCAAGAACAGCTACAAGGAATTGATGTCGTAATTTTTGATATTCAAGATGTTGGCGTTCGGTTTTACACCTACATTTCTACCTTACATTATGTAATGGAAGCGTGTGCTGAAGCCGGAATTCCTGTACTTGTGCTAGATAGGCCAAATCCAAACGGACATTATATTGATGGGCCAACCTTAGAAATGGAGCATAAAAGTTTTGTTGGAATGCATCCTGTTCCGTTAGTGTATGGAATGACTATTGGAGAATATGCAAGGATGATTAATGGCGAAAATTGGTTGAATACGCCCCAGAAATGTAACCTAACTGTTATTCCTTTAAAAAATTATACCCACAAAAGCTTGTACCGTTTACCTATTAGACCTTCGCCAAATTTACCAAATGATGTGGCTATAAATTTATATCCAAGTTTAGGTTTTTTTGAAGGAACTACTATAAATGCTGGTCGTGGAACTGAATTTCAATTTCAAAGATATGGTGCGCCATTTTTCCCTGAAAATGATTTTAGCTATACGCCACAACCCAATTTTGGTTCTAAACATCCAAAACATGAAGGAAAGTTATGCTACGGTGTAGATTTAGCAGACACCGATAGATTAAGCAAAGTAAATATAAACTGGTTGATAGATGCCTATAAAAAAACACTTGCTTCCGAAACATTTTTTGGTGCTTCATTTACTATTCACGCAGGAAATACCAACCTTGAACAACAATTAAAAGACCAAATTTCTGCGAAAAAAATACGTGAATCATGGCAACACGACATACATTCTTTTAAAAAAATAAGAGAAAAATATCTGCTGTACGATTAAATAAAACGCATTATACATTGAAAGAGATCCAAAACTTGTATATATTCAACAAAATTCCGTTCATTTAAGAAATCTACAGAATCATATAACGTAATTTATTACTCCATTACCTACCAAATACTTCTTTTTCTAGCCATTGGATTTTTTTTCTGAAATTCAATTAAATAGGTTACCTATTATTTATAGTGTTTTTTTATTTATATCTAACGCTTAAAAACTTTATGTAATTACAATGCTCAAAATTATGTAAGTAACTACACACCTCTTTTATTTCTTTTTAGAAAATTTATAGTGGTAAAAATCAATGAGAAAAATATTAATTCTTCTTATTTATAATATCCTACATTCTTATTAAAGGCTTTTAACCCTAATTTAAAAAAATAAACAAAAATATTTTAATTTTAAACACCTTGTAAATCAACTGTTTGGATTGTTTTTATAAACAAATGGTAAGTTTTTTATAACAAATGGTAGATTTTTCTTGTTTTGTATTATTTTATTTTTTACATTTGAATATCAATAATTAAATAAAAACCCAATAATTTAACCCCAAACACAAATAAATCAACCCTAATTATTTAAACCCCAAAACCCCAAAGACAAATAAATCAACCCTAAATTTCTAAACCCCAAAACCCCTCAAAAATGAAAACTTCATTCCTTAACCTCCTAGCCCTATTCGCTGTTTCTACCATTTTATTTTCTTGTTCTCCAGCAGATGATGGTATTTATTTTGAAAATAGTGAAGTTGTTAATACTACTAATGTCACTTATACTACTATGGAAAATGACATTTTAGCTTTAGTAAATGCCCACAGAACTAGTTTAGGATTAACTTCTTTAGCACCGTTAGATATCATTTCTGGCGTAGCTGATGGACATACAGAATACATGATTGAAGTAGGTAGTGTTAATCATGATAACTTTAGCCAAAGAGCTCAAAATTTAATGGATAATGCTGGTGCAAAAACAGTTGGTGAAAATGTAGCTTACGGATTCAGCACCGCTGAAGGTGTTGTAAATGGTTGGTTAAATAGCCCGGAACACAAAAGCATTATTGAAAACCCAAATTATACACATTTTGGAATTTCTACAGAAACTAATAAAGAGAACAGAAACTATTTTACTCAGATTTTTATTAAAAAATAAAACAAATTCAATTTTTAAAAGCATTTATCTCTAACCCCAAATATTCATATTATGAAAACAACCTCAACAAAAGCAACCATATTAAAATCTCATTTAACACTCATTAAAAGTGATTTTATAAGTAAAATAACAAAAATAGATAACACTACTAAAAGGATATACATAAATACATTAATGCCAGGTTTTAATTATACAAACCACTTAGGTGAATTAATTACTCCTAAAAAATGCATTTTATTATAGGTTGAGTTCTAAAGTTGTCCCCACAAAAGCAGTAATTAACTGGTGTCGTTCCCACAACGGTAGTTCTAAAATAATAGAGTTTCGTTCCCACAACGGTAGTTCTAAAAAAAAATAAAAACAAAAAAATCAAATACATCTAAAAACAACATAAGAGGAAAATTTAAGTTTAATTTTCCTCTTATTTAAAATATTTTTCTGGGTTAATTAGGGAAGTCTATAATTTTGTAAGGGGTTACAAAATTCATAAATGACTTCCCTTTTTTTTAATTATTTAAGCTCCCCTTTTTATAAACCTATTGCAGTAATTTCATCTTTAAATCTTCCACAATATAATAAGTTGCCATACAAATTTCTATGTTTTTAGTGGTTAAGCTAAAAAACTATTCAATTAAAATTGTTTTAATCCTTTATTTCAACAACGGTAACTTCCCCATATTTTTCAGCAATAGTTTTAATTTCGGTTGCTTTTCCAACTAAAACAAATTGTAAATTTTCTGTTGGAAAATAAGTAGCAATTATTTCATTGGCTTTCACCAAGTTTAAACCATTAACATTGTTTTCAAAATTATTAATAAATGAAGCATCAAAATTATACCAAAACATTTCTGTAAGCAGTCTTGCTAATTGATCGGTAGTTTCATAATCTGGAGGGAATTGTCCTTTCACATAATTTTTAGCAGAAGTCAATGCTTTTTCATCAATTCCATTTTGGTGTAAGGCTTTTAAAACTTCCAATGCTTTATCTATGGCTTCTTGCGTAGTTTCTTTCGCTGTAAAAGTGCTTATATAAAAAGTTCCTGCATTTTTTAAGGTACTAAATCTGCTACTTGCGCCGTATGTTAATCCACTATTTACACGTAATTCATCGTTTAACATAGAGGTGAATCTTCCTCCAAACAATGTGTTTACAACACTAATAGCAACATAATCTGGGTTATTTCTACTAATTCCTGTTGAACCTATATAAAAGGTAGTTTCGTTAGCATCGTCTTTATTAACTAATATCACCTTGCTTTTAGAAGGCTTTTTAACAGTTTCTACAAAAACATTTTCTCTAACACTATTGGTTTTCTTCCATTTTGAAAACAGTCTTGTTAGTATAGTTTTCATTTCTTTTTCTGAAAAATCTCCAACAATACTAATAGCACTTTCATTTGGAAAGTAATTGTTATTATAAAAATCTTTTACATCATTCACTGTTAAATTACCAACACTTGCAATTGTACCACTTATGGAATTTCCATACACGTGATTGCCATAAATTAACTTTTCAAAATACGTTCCAATAACAGCTCTAGGACTTTCCTTTTTCTGCTCTAATTCTACTAACAATCTACTTTTCTCTTTTTCAAATTCTTCGGCATTAAATGTAGGATTTAACATAATTTCTTTCAGGATAGTTAAAACTTTTTCTGAATCCTTTGCTGCAAATTTTGCTGATACGCCTGCAAATTCTTTGGATGCGTAGGTATTTATATTTGCACCAATAAAATCTATTTGTTCATCAATATTTGCTTTTGAAAAATTTTGAGTTCCGTGTTTTAAAGCCGTAGCTGTGAGTGAAGCCAATCCTGCTTTATCCGCATCATAAATTGCTCCAGCTGGAATAATTGCCGATATACTAATTACAGGAACATCGTGTTGTTCCATTAAATTAAAAGTTAAACCATTAGGCAATTTAAAGGATGTATATTTTGGTAATTTGTAATTCTGCGCAACTAAAGAAATATTTGTACTTACCAACAAACAAAATAGTGCTACTGTTTTTATATTTAAATATTTCATAACTATTCTTCTACATTTGTTTTTAATACACCAACTGTTCTATTACTTTTTGAAAAATATTTTTTTGCAACATTTTGCACATCTGCTATGGTAACTTTATTAAAATTTTCTGGAGCGTTAAACATTTTTTTATAATCGCCAAAAAACACTTCATACGTTCCAATATTGTTAGATTTTCCATCAATGGTTTCAATTTGATTATAAAACTCCATTAATTTTTGATTTTTTACTTTTTGAAGTTCAGCCTCACTAACTCCCTCATTTTTTATCTTTTCAATTTCAACATAAAATGCATTTTCAATAGCATCAGATGAAACATTATTATTAGCTACCGCATATATATTAAATAAATTAGGATCAAAACTATTTCCATAATCTGTGAAAACAACAGTTGCCAATTGCTGACGATCCACTAAAGAAGCATACAACCGTGAAGATTTCCCATTTGAAAGAATGGCACTTAAAATTTTTAAAGCATAATAATCTTGGTGTTTAGATTCTGGTGTTTTATAACCAATCATTATATACGGATTTGTTACTTCCCGTTGCACTGTAATTCTTCGTTCACCGGTTTGTTTTGGTTCTACAATATGTACTTTAGGTGGTGCTGGCTGTGCTGAAATTGGTTGTAAATACTGCTCCGCCAACCTTTTAACTTCTTCAAATTTTAATGCACCAGATACTACAACAACGCAGTTATTAGGAGCATAGTAGGTTTTAAAATAGCGTTCTAAATCTTGTTGTGTCCAATTTTTCATATCATCTTCATAGCCAATTACTGGCCAATGATATGGGTGCTCTTGAAATGCTGTAGCTTGAAGTGATTCCGATAACAATCTCCAAGGAGAATTTTCTAAACCTGTACTTCTTTCACTTAACACCACGCCTCTTTCGCTTTCAACCATTTCAGGATCAATACTTAAACTAGCAATTCTATCACTTTCTAAATCAAAAATAACTTCTGTTGCGGATGCTGGAAACCAATTGGTGTACACCGTAACATTTTCTGTAGTATAGGCATTATTTGCACCACCGTTGTATTCCATGGTCTGATCAAAAAGTTTTGGACCATATTTTTTAGCGCCATTAAACATCATATGTTCAAAAAAATGAGAAAGTCCAGTAATTCCCTGATATTCATTTCTACTACCAACTTTATAAAATAAATACATATTGGCATTAGGAATGGAAAAATCTTCCACTACTAAAAATTTCATTCCGTTTGTTAATGTAAATGTTTTTACATCATCTGCTTTCATTTGAGCTTGGCTGGTATAGACAGCCAAAAACAATATAAAAATTACTATTTTTTTCATAAAAAGTTTAATTACCATAAAACATTTAACGAAGTAACGAAATAATTTCTTTTTATTAGATAATTTTTCTAAATGAGTCAGCAATTTTATTCTAAATAATAATGCAGTCTCAATTAAATTTTACGCCATTTTATTAAATATGGAGCACTACTGACAAAAGAAAAAGGTATTATTTAGTTGTATTTATGATATAAAAACTCTTTTTAAAGACTATTTAACCCTTATTTTAATAAAATAAAGAAAAATATTTTAATTTCAAAAGCCTTGTAGATCAACTGTTCTGACGTTTTTTATAAACAAATGGTATGTTTTTTACAACAAATGGTAAGTTTTTCTTGTTTTATGTTATTTTATTTTTTACATTTGAGTATGAAAATTTAAATAAAAACCCAAATTAATTAACCCCCAAAACCCCGAAAGAAATAAATCAACCCTAATTACTTAAACCTAAAACCCCAAAGGCAAATAAATCAACCCTAAATTTCTTAACCCCAAAACCCCAAAGACAAATAAATCAACCCTAAATTTCTCAACCCCAAAACCCCTCAAAAATGAAAACTTCATTCCTTAACCTCCTAGCCCTATTCGCTGTTTCTACCATTTTATTTTCTTGTTCTCCAGCAGATGATGGTATTTATTTTGAAAATAGTGAAGTTGTTAATACTACTAATGTCACTTATACTACTATGGAAAATGACATTTTAGCTTTAGTAAATGCCCACAGAACTAGTTTAGGATTAACTTCTTTAGCACCGTTAGATATCATTTCTGGCGTAGCTGATGGACATACAGAATACATGATTGAAGTAGGTAGTGTTAATCATGATAACTTTAGCCAAAGAGCTCAAAATTTAATGGATAATGCTGGTGCAAAAACAGTTGGTGAAAATGTAGCTTACGGATTCAGCACCGCTGAAGGTGTTGTTAATGGCTGGTTAAATAGTCCTGAACACAAAAGCATTATTGAGAATCCAAACTATACACATTTTGGAATATCTACAGAAACAAATAAAGAAAATAGAAACTATTTTACACAAATTTTCATTAAAAAATAATACAAATTCATTTTTAAAAAGTATTCAATAATTAACCCCTAACATTAATATTATGAAAACAACCTCAGAAAATGCAACGATTTTAAAATCTCATTTAACCCTAATTAAAAGTGATTTTGTACAAAAAAAAACAAAAACAGATAACATTGACAGAATATATATAAATACATTAATGCCAGGTTTTAATTATACAAACCACTTAGGTGAATTAATTACACCAAAAAAATGTATTTTATTATAGGTTAATTTTATAAGTTGTCCCCACAACGGTAATATTTAACCATCCACGTTCCCATAACGGTAGTTCATAAAACAAAACGTTTCGTTCCCACAACGGTAGTTTATAAAAAAAGTTACCATTAAATCAAACGTATCTAAAAACAATATAAGAGGAAAATTAAACCTAAATTTTCCTCTTATTTAAAATATTTTTTTGGGTTAATTAGGGAAGTCTATATGCAAATGTAAGGGGTTACACCATTGCTAAATGACTTCCCTCTTTTTTTAAATTTATTTAAGCTCACCTTTTAATAAACCTATTGTGGTAATTTCAACTTTAAAGCTTCCACAATATGATAGGCAGCCGGACAAATTTCAGTATTTTTAACGGTTAAATTAGCAATCTGAATAAATTTACGTCTATCCGTATGTGGGTATTCACTGCACGCTTTTGGGCGAACATCATAAATGGTACACATATTATCTTCCAAATCTAAAAAAGAACAAGGCGCTGTTTTTAACACGTAAAAATCATCTTCATCTCTTTTTAAATATTCATTTGTAAAATCTAACACTTTCATTCTAAAATGTTTAGAAATACGTTCAATATCTTTAATTGTAAAAATTGGACTTGTAGTTTTACAGCAATTCCCACACGTTAAGCAATCTGTTTTTTCAAACTCCTTATCATGCAAATCCTGCATTATTAAGTCTAAATTTTTAGGCG
Organism: Lutibacter sp.; assembly: GCF_016342705.1. Taxonomy (GTDB): domain Bacteria; phylum Bacteroidota; class Bacteroidia; order Flavobacteriales; family Flavobacteriaceae; genus Lutibacter. Next base: position 166,454 of record NZ_JAEINV010000006.1, read on the forward strand.
TACGCTTTTTTAACTTTTGAAAGTATTTTTTGCTTTCTTGCTCTTTCTCTTTTGCTAATTTTGGCAATTCGTTTAAAAAATTTTCCATAGTGCAAATATATAAATGTTATTTGTTTGTGATACCTTTATAATTAAGTATTAAATTCGTTTTTTAAATCCATTTTTATGAAGTTTTTCAAATTCTTTTTATTTGTTTCTTTTATAAGTATCTCCGTTTTTTCACAAACAAAAGAACAAATTAACCATTTAGATGCCTATTTTCAAAAATCATTAAATGAATGGCAAGTTCCCGGTATGGCAATTGCCATTGTAAATGCCGATTCCATTGTTTTTAGTAAAGGTTACGGATTTTCGAACATTAAAAAAAACACAAAAGTTGATGGAAATACCTTGTTTGCCGTAGCATCTAATTCAAAAGCTTTTACGGCAAGTGCTATTGCAATTTTAGTAGAAGAAGGAAAACTACATTGGACAGATAAAGTAATTGATTACTTACCCTATTTTAAAATGTATGATGATTATACCACACAAAATTTTACTATTGAAGATTTATTGTGCCATAGAAGTGGTTTAGTAACTTTTAGTGGAGATTTATTATGGTACGGCACAACTTTAACTGCTGAAGAAATTATTGAAGCACAGCAATATTTAATTCCAAAATACGATTTTAGAACCACGTATGGCTATTCCAATATTGCATTTTTAGCCGCTGGAAAAATTGTTGAAAAAGTAAGTGGAAACACTTGGCAAAAATTTGTAGAACAACATTTTTTGAGTCCGTTGCAAATGAATAGAACACTAACATCCACTAACCAACTGCAAAAAACCACCAATGTTGCAACGCCTTATTATCTTGAAAATGGGACAAATAACGAAGTTAATTGGGTAAATTGGGACAATATTGCCCCTGCAGGAGCTATCATTTCATCGGTGAACGACTTTTCTAAATGGTTACAATTAAATTTAAATGAAGGTCAATTAAATAAAACCACTATTTTTAATGAAAAAAGTTTTAGAAGGTTAACTACACCTCATATAAATTTTGAAGTTGGTAAAAACACAGAAAATACACATTTTAAATCGTACGGTTTAGGTTGGGAATTGCAAGATTATGCAGGTTATAAAGTAATTTCTCATGGAGGTGGCTATGATGGTATGATTTCTAAATCATTTTTTATTCCAGAAAAACAATTAGGAGTTGTAATACTTACCAATAGCATAAACTGGGTACCTAGTGCACTTACCAATAAAATACTAGATGTACTATTAGCTAATAATTTTGAAGGTAACGACTGGTCTTCCAATTACTTAGACTATAAAAATGAACAAGCAAAAAGAGATAGTAATCAACAAGTAGCCATAGATAGTTTACGAGGAAAACAAAACAATAATCACTTAAATTTAATTGAATATACAGGTGTTTTTAAAGATAAAATGTATGGTACTGTAACTGTATCTATAAAAAAAGATATGCTCCATTTTCAAATGGATAAAACTCCTATTTTTTATGCAGATTTACAGCATTGGAATCATCATATCTTTACCTTTAAATTTCCAAAAGAATTATCATCACTTCCATCAGGAAAATTATGGTTCGATTTAAATAAAGAGGGCAAAGTTTTTAAATTACATTTAGACGTTCCAAACCCCGATTTTGATTTTACTGAATTTGAGTTTATAAAACAGTAAAAATTATATTGAATTTAGTACTTTTGCATTTCGAAATAATTTACCATAAAATATGCAAACTAGTTTAGAAAAAGCTGTAATAAAAGGATTCAAAGAAATTTATGATGTTGAAATTAATTCTGTTGAATTTCAAGCTACTAGAAAAGATTTTGAAGGAGATATCACAATTGTAGTTTTTGCGTTTTTACGCTATGTAAAAGGCAATCCAGAAGCTATTGGAACAAAAATTGGAGCATATTTAAAAGAAAATGTTGCCGAAATTTCTGATTTTAATGTAGTAAAAGGTTTTTTAAACTTAGTAATTTCAGATACTTTTTTTATATCAGACTTTAACAAAATAAAAAATAATGCCTCTTTTGGAATTGTAGCAACTAACCCAAATGAGAAAGCTGTAATGGTGGAATATTCTTCACCAAACACTAACAAACCTTTACATTTAGGTCATATTAGAAATAATTTATTAGGATATTCGGTTGCTGAAATTATAAAAGCTTCCGGTAAAAAGGTTTATAAAACTCAAATTATTAATGATCGTGGTATTCATATTTGCAAAAGTATGCTGGCTTGGCAACGTTTTGGAAATGGTGAAACTCCAGAATCTTCAGGTTTAAAAGGTGATAAATTAGTTGGTAATTATTATGTTGCTTTTGATAAGGCTTATAAAGAAGAAATTAAACAATTAATTGCCCAAGGAAAAACGGAAGAAGAAGCCAAAAAGCAAGCGCCAATTTTAATAGAAGCACAACAAATGTTGCTAAAATGGGAAGCTGGAGATGAGGAGATCGTTACACTTTGGAAAACCATGAACCAATGGGTTTATAAAGGTTTTGATGAAACCTATAAAGAGTTAGGTGTTGATTTTGATAAAAATTATTATGAAAGTAATACCTATTTATTAGGAAAAGATATTGTTGCTGAAGGTTTAAAAAAGGGCATTTTCTATAAAAAAGAAGATGGTTCTGTTTGGATAGATTTAACCGAAGAAGGTTTAGATGAAAAAATAGTATTACGTTCTGATGGAACTGCCGTTTATATGACACAAGATATAGGAACTGCCATTGAACGTTTTAAAGATTTTGACTTAAACGAATTAGTATATACGGTTGGAAATGAGCAAGATTACCATTTTAAAGTGTTGTTTTTAATTTTAGAAAAACTAGGTTTTGAATGGGCTAAAAACTGTTATCATTTATCGTATGGAATGGTAGATTTACCAAGCGGTAAAATGAAATCGAGAGAAGGAACTGTGGTAGATGCAGATGATTTAATGTTGGAAATGACAGATACAGCCAGAACCATATCTCAAGAATTAGGAAAACTAGAAGGTTATTCAACCGAAGAAAAAGAAGGATTGTATAAAACTATAGGATTGGGTGCTTTAAAATACTATATCTTAAAGGTAGATCCTAAAAAACGAATTATGTTTGATCCAGAAGAATCTGTTGATTTTGCTGGAAATACAGGTCCGTTTATACAATATACCTATGCAAGAATTCAATCCATTTTAAGAAAAGCCGATTTTGATTATGCTAAAGAAATTTCGGGAATTGAATTACATCCTAAAGAGCGAGAATTAATTAAACAAATACAATTATTCCCTGAAGTAGTTCAGAATGCAGCCAGCAACCATAGTCCTGCTTTAATTGCAAATTATTCGTATGATTTGGTGAAAGAATACAATTCATTTTACCAAACTGTGCCAATCTTAGGCTGTGAGAACTTAGATGAAAAGATTTTTAGAACGCAATTATCTAATAAAGTAGCTGAAATTATAAAATCAGCCTTCAAATTATTAGGAATTGAAGTTCCTGAAAGAATGTAAAGTTAATTTCAGTTGAAATCTTTAGTATCGATTTTAAAAAAGAAAAATAAAATAAGTAAATTTGCTGAGTAAAATCAGTTATCAAAATTAGAAAATCAAAAAACATGAAATACGACGTTATTATAATTGGTAGTGGTCCTGGAGGATATGTTACAGCTATTAGAGCATCTCAACTTGGTTTTAAAGTTGCTGTTATTGAAAAAGAAAACTTAGGTGGAATTTGCTTAAACTGGGGATGTATTCCAACAAAAGCATTATTAAAAAGTGCTCAAGTTTATGACTATTTAAAACATGTTGATGAATATGGTTTAAAAGCCGAAGCTATTGATAAAGATTTTGAAGCTGTTATAAAACGTAGTAGAAATGTAGCAGAAGGAATGAGCAAAGGAGTTCAATTCCTTATGAAAAAGAATAAAATTGATGTCATTGATGGTTTTGGTAAAATTAAACCAGGTAAAAAAGTGGATGTTACTGATGCTGATGGTAAAGTAACTGAATACAGCGCGGATTATATTATTATTGCAACTGGTGCTCGTTCTCGTGAATTACCAAACTTACCACAAGATGGCAAAAAAGTTATTGGTTACAGACAAGCAATGACCTTGCCTAAACAACCTAAAAAATTAATTGTTGTAGGTTCTGGTGCAATTGGAGTAGAATTTGCACATTTCTATAACTCAATGGGAACTGAGGTTACTATTGTTGAATTTTTACCAAATTTAGTTCCTTTAGAAGATATTGATGTTTCAAAACAATTTGAGCGTTCTTTCAAAAAATCTGGAATTAATGTGATGACAAATTCTTCTGTAGAATCTGTAGACACTTCAGGAAAAGGTGTAAAAGCTGTGGTAAAAACTAAAAAAGGTGAAGAAATTTTAGAGGCTGATGTTATTTTATCTGCTGTTGGAATTAAATCTAACTTGGAAGGAATTGGTTTAGAAGATGTTGGAATTGTGGTTGATAGAGATAAAATATTAGTAAACGATTATTACCAAACTAATATCCCTGGATATTATGCTATTGGCGATGTGGTTCCTGGTCCTGCATTAGCGCACGTTGCTTCTGCTGAAGGAATAACTTGTGTTGAAAAATTAGCTGGAATTCACACAGAGCCAGTAGATTATAAAAATATTCCTGGTTGTACGTATGCAACTCCAGAAATTGCAAGTGTTGGTTTAACAGAAGCCAAAGCAATTGAAGAAGGTTATGAAATTAAAGTTGGAAAATTCCCGTTTTCAGCATCAGGTAAAGCAAAAGCAGCTGGAACTCCAGATGGTTTTGTAAAAGTTATTTTTGATGCCAAATACGGAGAATGGTTAGGTTGCCATATGATTGGTGCTGGTGTAACTGATATGATTGCAGAAGCTGTTTTAGGTAGAAAATTAGAAACAACAGGACATGAAGTGTTAAAAACAATTCACCCACACCCAACAATGAGTGAGGCTGTAATGGAAGCTGTTGCTGATGCTTATGGTGAAGTAATTCATTTATAAAAATTCTAAATACATTTTAAAAGTCCGAGTTGAAAAACCCGGACTTTTTTATTTAAATTAACTACTGATTTTGTTGATTTTTATTATTTCAGTATATTTGAAAAAACTAAGAATTAAAACAATCAATTAAAAATTACCATGAAAAAACTACTACATATTTTATTACTCTTTTCATTAGTACTTTCGGTCTCTTGCAAAGAAAATAGGCCTAAAACACTTCCTAGTAATAACACTTCAATAAAAACAACCAAGCATTATATTTGTGCCAATAAATGTGAAAATAGTGGAGGTGATGCTGCAGGAAATTGCCCTACATGTAAAACACCATATACACATAATCAAGCATTTCATAATGACGAATTTTTAAAAAGCGGCCCTATAAAAGTAGAAAGTAATACGCCTTTACCAAACGCCAATAGCAACTCAACAAATACTGCTGTTGTTGAACCTGCACAAAATGCGAAAGGAGTATATCATTACACGTGTAAAAACGCTTGTTATGGTGGAGCTGGAACAGCTACAAACTGTGCTTCTTGTGGGGAAGTTTTAGAGCATAATGTAGCATATCACAATTAATATTTAAAAATACTATGGGATTTTCATTTTCAAACTTATTAAAATCAAAAAAAGAACCTATTTCTAACCAACCATTTCCGAAAATTAATTTTGAAGGTGGAACAAAATATGCTGAAAATGAAACCTGTGATGTATATTTAGATTTTGAAGAACTGGGTGGTTTCCCATTTATAAAAACTATTCTAATTGGTGATTTTCCAGTTAAAATTAAACGTGTTGGATGTACTTTAACTTTTCATTTTGAAAAAGATTCGTTAACTATTCATTCTGACAATACAGATATTGAATCTAATTCTATAAAAAAAACACCTTTTCATGTTTCTGAAATAGATTTTGAAGTGGATGAAAAAGATGCAGCTAAAATAAAAAACAATGCTGTTTTACGTATTGAATATGAATTTAAAAATGAAACGTATTCATTTAAAACTATTTGATAAATTAATTAATATTCAATAACACTAAACGTTAAATCTAACGGATTTAAAGCATCAAACAACATAGGAATTAAATCTTCACCTAGTTCTAAATAAAACTCCGAAAAATTTCGAGTTCGTTCTTCTAAACTTTTGCTTGGAAATAAATCGTTCTGTAAGATGGTTAAACGTGAAACTTCATCAGATAATTTACGTTTTTGTGCTTTTAATAAACGTTTCTCTAAATTATTTAATCCTTTTAACTGCTTATTTTCCTGAGCATTAACTGCACCAATAAAAGAAACATCCGTTTGTTTCGCTAATGCTTTCAAAGCTATAAATTGTTCTTGTAAAAAGAGCTTTTGATTAGAAAAATCAATATTAATTTCAGAAATTTCTTTTACTTTTTTATCAATTAAATCAGCTTGTTTCAAAAATAATTCTTCTAAAGAAACATGTAACTTTTGAGCTTTCTCAACTTGCTTTTCAGTAATTAACAGCGCTGAATTACGAAGCAACAATATTGGAAATGGTGTATGAATAGCCTTAAAATAATCTTTTAACTGAAACCAATACGCTAACTCTCCTCCTCCACCTATATAACATAAATTTGGCAAAATAGTTTCCTGATACACTGGTCTCATGATAACATTTGGACTAAATTTTTCAGGATTATTTTCCAATTCCATTACAATTTCATCTTTAGTAAAAGTGATATCTGTGCTATTAATTTTAAAGCTATTATCTTCAAAAATAATGCGTTCACGCAAGTTATTTGTTAAATAAAATAGATTTATTTCTCTTGGATTTACTTGAATTTTATAATTTTCACCAAGTTTTGCACTTGTTGCAGTAACTTTATTAAATGAAGTTGCATTCAACAATTCATCTTTTACAATAGGTGTAAATTGTTTTTTCAAACTTTTGTCGTCACCATCAATAATTACCAACCCAAATTCACCAAAAAGTTTATTTACCAAATAGCGTGTAGCATCAGTTAAATTTTCATGATTTAGATAAGCTTCTTCAAATAAACTTTTTAAATAATTAGCATTTCTTGTGGAACCTAAATGTTTTGAAAATTCACTAAAAACTTCATCAAATCCATTTGTTTTTAAACGCCCTACTGCTCCACTACTTTCTCTGTTCCAAACAACTTTTTTGCCTTTAAAATTAAAATAGTTAATCTCATCAAAATCGTGATCTTCCGTTGCCATCCAATACACAGGTACAAAATTATTTTCTGGAAATTCTTTCGTTAATTGTTTGGTTAAATTTATGGTTGAAACTATTTTATACAAAAAATACAACGGTCCTGTAAAAATATTTAACTGATGACCTGTAGTAATTGTATAGGAATTCTGTTGATTTAACGCATTTATATTTGAATTCGTTAATTCGCTAATTGAAAATTTTGAATATTGATTTTTAAGCGCCTTTACTAAAGTACTTCGGCTCAAATCTGAATCAACATTAGAGTTTTCTCTTAATTTAAGTTGATTTTTAAACCCTTCTAGGTCTGGATAATTCCCATAAAAACTTGATAACTCAGACTTTTTATCTAAATAATCATTCATCAATTTTGAAAAATAACCTGTTTTTTGAAATGGAATTGAATGTACTTTCATTAATTTTTATGCTGTTCGTTTAAATAATGAATATACATATTCTCTTGTATTTCCTGACGGTTGAGTGTATGTATAATTAAATGATTTTAATAACTGAAAATTGTTACCTAACTTATTTTGAAACATTTCTACATTGTAATTTACCACATTTAATCCACAGCACTTTTTAGCCCCTTCTAAATTAAATTGGGCCAAAATTACAAAACCATCAACTTTAACCGCTTTATTTATTAGGTTGAAATATGCTTTTTGTTGATTTTCTTCTGTAAAAAAATGAAGCACTGCCCTATCATGCCACAAATCAATATTTTTCAAATTCAATAATTCTGTTGGCTTTGTTAAATCATCAACAATAAATTGAACCTTTGCATCTTTATTTGCAGTTAAACTATTTTTTAAATCTGTTAGTGCAGAAGCTGCAATATCATTTACAATTATATTAGTATATCCATTTTCTAACAATCTATTAATTAACGTTGTAGCTCCTGCTCCTGCATTAAAAATTAATGCATCATTTGGTAAATTGCATTCATTAATTAATTCTAAAGATTGCATTGGATTTTCTTCATACCAACCTAAATTTTCAGTAGGTGTTTTTAAATATGCATTGTTCCAATGCGCTTCAAAATTGTAAGAATCATCATTCATTTTTGAGTTGTTTTTTTTATAAATGTAGTCAATTTAGGCTGTTTGTCGAAATCTGGTAAAATATCTAACAAATATTTAACGAATATTTTTCGGTATTAAATCGATGTACCAAAAACTGGTATCCCAATTTGTATTTTCATCTTTAGAATACTCTTTTTTAGTCTTTTCACCAATTACAAATTCAATTGGATACTTAAAAATTGGACCGTCATATACAAAAGTATGAAATTCTCCATTTTCACCACAAACATCCACATTTTCAGGTAAATCATTTATAAAATCTTCATCTAGTTCTCTTCCTACAAATGTTTCATCTAAATAATTTAAATTTACACTTACCGTAATTGCTTTAAAGCCCAATTTAATAAATTCAGTCATCAATGCTTTAGAATCTCTTTTCCAAAGTGGAAAAACTCCTTTTAAATTCACTTCTGCTAATTTTTGTTCTCTATAATTTTTTAAATCTTCTAAAAAAATATCACCAAACACCGAATATTCATATCCTTCAGAAACTAATTGATTCATACTTTTTTTCATAATTTCACCGTATAAATCCATAGAAACTTCTTCTGGAAAATAAATTTTTTCTAAAGGTAAACCAATACTTTTTGCTTGCTGATTTAGTAATTCTTCCTGAACGCCGTGCATAGAAACTCTTTCAAAACTTTTGTTTACAGAAGTTACCAATTTTTGAATTGAATAATTTTTATCGTTTAAAATAGTGAACAATGCTAATGCAGAATCTTTTCCTGTGCTCCAATTAAAGAATGCTTTTTTCAAAATATATTTTTTTTGCAAAAATAGGCTATAATAACTTTTTGAAATTAATTTCTATGATTTTATTTAAGTACTTTTGACTTTCAAAATTTTATTTTTCTATGAAAAAACTACTTATTTCAATTATTTTTCTTTTAACAATAGGAATTTCAGCAACTAAAGCACAACAAATTGTTTCTCCATCAGAATTTTTAGGCTATGAATTAGGATCTCGTTTTACTAACCACCTTAAAATTGTTGATTATTTCTCTTATATAAGTGCTAATTCTAGCAATGTAATTGTTGAAAAATATGGGATGACAAATGAAAACAGGCCGTTGTTTATCTCTTATATTTCTTCTGAAGAAAACATAAAAAACTTAGAACAAATTAGACAAGATAATTTAAGTAGAACCAAAATTTCAAATGGAAATATACCAACTAAAATATCAATAGTTTGGCTCAGTTATAATGTTCATGGAAACGAAGCTTCCAGCACAGAAGCCTCAATGGCAACGCTATATAAACTAATTACAGAAAATAAAGATTGGTTGCAAAATACTGTAGTAATTATTGATCCTTGCTTAAATCCTGATGGAAGAGATCGCTATGTTAATTGGTTTAATCAAGTTAAAAATACGCCCTACACTGCAAATCCTGATGCTATTGAACATAACGAGCCTTGGCCTGGCGGAAGACCAAACCATTATTTATTTGATTTAAATAGAGATTGGGCTTGGGCAACACAAGTAGAAACACAACAACGAATAAAAATTTATAATAAATGGATGCCACAAATTCATGTAGATTTTCACGAACAATTTGTGAATAATCCTTATTATTTTGCACCAGCTGCAGAACCTTCACATGAAATAATTACCAATTGGCAAAGAGAATTTCAAAGTGAAATTGGGAAAAATCACGCAAAATATTTTGATAAAAATGGGTGGCGTTATTTTACCAAAGAAGCGTTTGATTTATTGTACCCTAGTTATGGCGATAGTTATCCAATGTTTATGGGTGCTATTGGAATGACCTACGAACAAGCAGGACACGGAAAAGCTGGTTTAGGAATACTTATAGAAAATAATTCAGAACTAACTTTAAAAGATAGAATTGAACACCATACTACAACTGGTTTATCTACTATCGAAATGGCCGCTAAAAATACTTCTAAATTGATTGCTGAATTTGAAAAGTTTTTTGATAATTCAAAAATGGAAGTTAAAAATTACATTTTAAAAGGTGATTTTTCTAAGATCTCAAGTTTAACCAAATTATTAGACCAACACGAAATTAATTATTTTTCGGCGAAAGAAAATACTGTAAAAGCATATGATTATTATTCTAAAAACACTAAAAATATACAAATTACCAAAAACGATTTAATTGTTCCTACAAACCAACCAAAAGGTAAAATGATGAAGGTTTTATTTGAACCAGAAACTAAACTAATGGATTCATTAACCTATGATATTACCGCTTGGAGCTTACCTTTTGCTTATGGATTACAAGGTTTTTCTACCAATAGTGAATTAACAACTTCAAAATTTTTAAGTGAAGAAAATAAAAAAACAAATACTGTTGAAAATGCCTATGCCTATATACATAAATGGAATGCCATTTCTGATGCCGCTTTTTTAGGAACATTAATAACTCATAAAATAAATGTCCGTTATAGTAATGCTGATTTTTCAATTGAAGGAAATAATTACACCAAAGGAAGTTTAGTTATTCTAAAAAATGACAATGAACATCTTGATAATTTTAATAAGCTAATTAACACAATTTCAACAAATTTAAATGAAACTATAACAGCAGTTTCCTCAGGTTTTGTTGAATCTGGTTTTGATTTTGGCTCTTCAAATTACACATTTATAAAACCAAAAAATGTGGTGTTATTATCTGGTGAAACCATTTCTCCTTATAGTTTTGGAGAAGTTTGGCACTTTTTTGAAACACAGTTAAAATATCCGGTTACTGTTTTAAATAGTTCCTCTATTGGTAGCGTTAATTTATTAAAATATAACGTGCTTATTTTACCTGAAGGTTATGCTGCAAAAAATGAAGAACTAGAAAGCATCACTGAATTTACTAAAAATGGTGGAAACGTAATTGCTATTGGTAGTGCTCTTAACAATTTTTCAGACAAAAAAGACTTTTTATTAAAAATGAAAAAGGACACAATTACTGATAAAAAAACACCAAATTTAGTTCCGTTTAAACAGCAAGAAAGAAACTACTTAAACAACATTATTACGGGTAGTATTTTCAAAAGTATAATTGATACTACTCACCCATTAGCCTTTGGCTACGATTCTTTTTATTATAGTTTAAAATTAAGTGGAACCTCCTATAAATTATTTAATGAAGGTATAAATGTTGGCTATTTCCCGGAAAATGCAACTAACATTTCTGGTTTTGCGGGTTCTAAAGCGCTAAAAGATATTTCTAATTCTTTATTATTTGGAATTGAAAATAAAGGAAAAGGACAACTTATTTATATGGTTGACAATCCATTATTTAGATCGTTTTGGGAAAATGGAAAACTATTTTTTGCAAATGCAGTATTTTTAAACTAAACAAAAAAAGCGAGCTAATGCTCGCTTTTTTTGTTTCTATATTTCTTAAACCGGCTCGCCGTATAAGTCAAATTCCGTAGCTTCTGTAATTTTTATATTGGCAAATTTACCAACTTGCACATAATGTTTTGTGGCATCAATTAAAACTTCATTATCAACATCAGGTGAATCAAATTCGGTTCTTCCAACAAACATATTTCCATCTTTTCTATCGATAATTACTTTAAATGTTTTTCCAATTTTCTCCTGATTTAAATCCCAAGAAATTTGACTTTGTAATTCCATAATATCATTTACACGTTGTTGTTTTATCTCTTCCGGAACATCATCTTCTAAATTTGCTGCGTGTGTATTTTCTTCATGTGAATACGCAAAAGCACCCAAACGTTCAAATCGCATTTCTTGTACCCAATCTTTTAATTCTTGAAAATTCTCTTCAGTCTCACCAGGATAACCAACAATTAAAGTGGTTCTAATAGCCATATTTGGAACCGACTTTCTGAATTCTGCAATTAAATTAGTTGTTTTTTCATGTGACGTTCCTCTTCGCATAGACTTCAAAATGTCATCATTTATATGCTGTAAAGGAATATCTAAATAATTACACACTTTTGGTTCATTATGAATTACTTCCAACACATCTAAAGGAAAACCTGTTGGAAATGCATAATGTAAACGAATCCATTCAATTCCATCAATTTTAACCAATTCTTTTAACAAATCTGCCAATGCACGTTTTTTATAAATATCTAAACCGTAATAGGTTAAATCTTGCGCAATTAAAATAAGTTCTTTAATTCCTTTTTTTGCCAATTTAGTAGCTTCAATCACCAAATTTTCTATTGGTGTTGAAACATTTCCACCACGCATTAAAGGAATGGCACAAAAAGAACAAGGTCTGTCACAACCTTCAGCAATTTTTAAATATGCATAATGGGTTGGTGTTGTTGTTAAACGCTCTCCTATTAATTCGTGCTTGTAATCTGCATCTAAAACTTTTAATAAATTAGGCAAATCGTGCGTTCCAAAATACTCATCAACATTTGGAATTTCTTTTTGCAAATCCGGCTTGTAACGCTCACTTAAACAACCACTTACATAAACCCTATCTACTTCTCCTAATTCCTTTTTATTTACATAATGTAAAATAGTATTGATAGATTCTTCCTTAGCATCTCCAATAAAACCACACGTATTTATTACAACAATGTTTCCGTCATCATTTTCATCTTCGTGAACCACATTTTTGTTATTAGCTTTTAATTGTCCCATTAAAACTTCACTATCGTAAACGTTTTTAGAACATCCTAATGTTACTACGTTAATTTTATTTTCTTTCTTAGATTTTGTACGCACAAATTTTGTATTTTGAATTATATTTTTGCAAAAGTAATCAAACCTTTTTAAATAAGTTTAGTCTAATTATAAACACCAATATTTTAACTATTTATCTATGAAGAAAAACATGACAATTTTAATCCTAATTATTGTTTTTTTATCCTGTTCTACAAGTGATGAATCGTCAGAAGCAAACCAATCACTTTATTTTCCGCCAATTTCAGGAAGCACTTGGGAAACAATTTCACCTTCTGAATTAAATTGGAATGAAGCTGAAATTGAACCATTACTCAACTATTTGGAAGATAAAAACACAAAATCGTTTATAATTTTATACAATGGACGGATTGTTATTGAAAAATATTTTGGTGATCATTCCGTATCAAAACCGTGGTATTGGGCAAGTGCAGGAAAAACGTTAACCTCAATTATGACAGGTATTGCAGAAGAAAAAGGTCTGTTAAATATTAATAATAAAGTTTCAAACTATTTAGGAACTGGATGGACAAGTGCGCCAATTGCAAAAGAAAATTTAATCACTTGCAAACATTTATTAACTATGACATCTGGTTTAGATGATAACTTAGGTGATAATGTTGACACAACAAATTTACAGTACTTGGCAGATGCTGGAGAAAGATGGGCTTACCATAATGTGTATGTAAAATTACAAGCTATTATTGAAGTAACTTCACAACAAACATTCTCCACTTTTTTTAATACAAACTTGAGAGATAACATTGGAATGACAGGAACTTGGTTGCAAACTGGTGATTTTAGTGTTTATTATAGTACTGCAAGAAGTATGGCCAGATTTGGATTATTAGCTTTGAATAATGGAACTTGGAACAATACAAAAATTGTAAACGAAAACTTTTTTTTAAATTCTGTGAATACATCACAAAATATAAATCTGGCATACGGATATTTATGGTGGTTAAACGGAAAATCAAGTTACCATTTACCACAGTCTCAATTTGAATTTCAAGGAAAATTAATTCCAAACGCACCAAATGATATGTACGCAGCTTTAGGAAAAAATGACCAAAAAATATACGTGGCACCAAGTAAAAAGCTGGTAATTATTAGAATGGGTGATAGTGCTGATGAGACAAATTTTGCCCTTTCTAATTTTGATAATGACCTTTGGGCTAAAATTAATTTAGTTATAAATTAACCAACTATTTATAATTTTTAGGTTGTTTTCTAACTTTTGAAAGTTGCTCAAACGCATAACCCATTTGCAATAATTTTTGCTCTTGAAAAGGTTTGGCAATAAATGTTAAACTTATTGGTTCACCTGATTTTTCATACCCCATTGGAACAGCTAAACAAGGATATTTGGCTACAGCGGCAAAACCTGCATGATAATTATTAATAGACAACACCGCATCTAAATTTAAAGAATCCATTGGTTCATTAAAAAATTGTTTGCCAGTTGCATTTAAATTACTTTTTATAACTTCAAGTTCAGCGATTGTTGTAGAATCTTGCACAATTCCTTCAAATAATTGTTGCCCATAAGGAGCTCTTTGTAATGAATCTTTTAAATTAATTTGAATAATATCTTCAATAGATTTTATTTTTAAATTTTTATCGGCACATGCACTTAAATATTTTGGCAAGTCATATTTCATATCAATATTTAACAAGGTTAAAAAACCATCTAATTGCAATTTAAGTGGTTCAAAATCAACTATTACGGCTCCAGCCTTTTGTAATAAATCAACATTTTTTTTGTAAATAGAATCAGACATAAGATCTTTTATCACTCCTAGCCTTCTCCCTTTAATAGTGGCTGATTTTAAATCTTTTATATAATCTACTGTAACATCAACATTTAACGTTGTAACATCTTCATTATCAACACCTGTCATGGCTGCTAAAAAAATAGCATTATCAATCACACTTTTTGTCATTGGTCCAGGCGTATCCAATGTACTAGATATAGGTACAATTCCTGTTCTGCTTAACAAACCAATAGTAGGTTTTAAACCAACAACAGAGTTTTTGCTTGAAGGTGATAATATTGAACCAGATGTTTCTGTTCCAACTGCAGCTACTGCATAATTTGCAGCAACACTTACACCACTTCCAGAACTAGATCCACCAGTTTCAAACAATTTTCTTCCATATGGATTTAATGTTTGTCCACCAACAGCACTATACCCAAGCGGACAACCGTCACAAAAATAATAGGCCCATTCACTTAAGTTTGCTTTACCCAAAATTAAAGCGCCGTTATCCTTTAACTTTTTTACAATAAAAGCATCATCCGTAGTACTATTTTCTTTTAATGCAAAAGCACCAGCGGTAGTAGGCATTCCAATAGTATTTATGTTATCTTTCAATAAAATTGGCAAACCGTATAATGTGTATTTTATGTCCTTAGGTTTGTTTTTATCTTTAGTTCGTGCTTCAGCAACAATGTTCGGATTTAATGAGATAATACTATGCAATACTAAATCATTTGAACTTTCAAACTTTCTAATTCTGTATAAATAGAAAAGTACAATTTTTTCGTAGGATAAAATACCATTCGAAACTGATTCCTGAATGGACGGTATATCTTTTTCAATAATATAAGGAAGTAAATTCTGATATTCTTTTTCAGAAAAATAAGCCAAATCATTTTCAAAAGGTTTAAAAACAGCATTCATATCTAAATATTTAGACTGAATCAATTTAAATTTCATTCTTTCTATTTCATGATTTTGTTGTTTAGCAATTTCAGAGGACTCATCAACTTTGTTAAAAATAACAGGTAGTTCTCTTTGTTTACATGAAATTGATAAAAATAAGATCGCCACAATTAAAAATATATGTTTCATTTTAAATAATTTAACATTAAAGATAAAAAAAAGACCTTTAATGTTTTACAAAAAAGGTCTTTTTAAAATTTTAATTTATTATTAGTTGAAAAAAGAATCTACAAATTCAATTTTATTAAATACTTGTAAATCATCAATTTTTTCACCAACTCCAATATATTTTACTGGAATTTGAAACTGGTCTGAAATACCAATAACAACACCACCTTTTGCGGTTCCATCTAATTTTGTAACTGCTAATGAAGTAACCTCTGTTGCTTTTGTAAACTGTTTAGCTTGTTCAAAAGCATTTTGACCAGTTGATCCATCTAATACCAATAAAACTTCATGTGGAGCATCTTCAACAACCTTTTGCATTACACGTTTAATTTTTGTTAACTCATTCATTAAATTAACTTTATTGTGTAGTCTTCCAGCGGTGTCAATTATAACAACATCAGAATTTTGCGCAACTGCTGATTTTAAAGTATCAAAAGCCACAGAAGCAGGATCACTTCCCATTTCTTGACGAACAATAGGAACTCCTACTCTATCTGCCCAAACTTGTAATTGATCAATTGCAGCTGCTCTAAAAGTATCAGCAGCTCCTAAAACTACTTTTTTACCATTTTTATTAAACTGAGCTGCTAATTTTCCAATAGTGGTAGTTTTTCCTACACCATTTACACCAACAACCATAATAATATACGGTTTTTTATTAGCTGGAATTACAAAATCTGTCTCATTCCCAACATTTGTTTCTGCTAATAATCCAGCAATTTCTTCCCGAAGAATTTTATTTAGCTCGTCTGTTCCTAAATATTTATCTTTAGCAACACGAGCTTCAATTCTTTCAATAATTTTTAAGGTTGTATTTACGCCAACATCCGATGAAATTAAAATTTCCTCTAAATTATCTAATACATCATCATCAACTTTTGTTTTACCAGCAACCGCTTTTGATAATTTAGAAAAAAAAGAAGTTTTACTTTTTTCTAAACCTTTATCTAAAGATTCTTTTTTCTCTTTAGAAAATATTTTTTTGAATAAACTCATTCTTTACAATTTATGGTATAAATATAAAAAAGAAAAGCTACTCTCTATTATGAAAGTAGCCTTAATATTTTAAAATGAACAATTTTTATTTTTTGCTCAAAAATTCATTTACGTTTGCAGGATCTAAGATTGTCTCAACAAATGAATACGCCCCTGTTTTAGGAGATTTCACCATTTTAATAGCTTTAGTTAATCTTTTTGCTCCAGTCTGTAATGATGCTACTGCTTTCTTTGCCATAATCCTATATTATTTAATTTCTTTATGAACTGTCATTTTCTTCATGATAGGATTGAATTTTTTAATTTCCATTCTATCAGGAGTATTTTTTTTATTCTTAGTTGTAATATATCTTGAAGTTCCTGGTAAGCCAGAAGCTTTATGCTCAGTACACTCTAATATTACCTGAATTCTATTTCCTTTAGTCTTTGCCATTTCCTAATAATTATTTTTTATAAAAACCATTATCTACTGCTTTTTTCATAACAGCTGTGATTCCTAATTTATTAATATTCTTTAAAGCAGATGTGGAAATCTTTAACGTTACCCATTTATCTTCTTCAGGAATATAAAAACGCTTTTTAATTAAATTAGCGTCAAATTTTCTTTTAGTTCTATTCATGGCGTGTGAAACATTGTTTCCAACCATTGCTTTTTTTCCAGTAAGTTCACAAACTCTTGACATATTTCTGTACCTTTATTTAGTGTTTTCTCAAACGAGATGCAAAATTAGAATATTCCTTCTAAATACACAAACTTATTTTACTAGTTTTTTAAAATTTCTTTTCTAATCATTTCAAAAGCTTTATTTGTTGCTCTTTCAATTACCTTTTCGCGTGGCTTTCCAAAAAAATATTCTTCAGAATAAACTGCTGAAGGTGTTGCTATTGCAATAAAAACTGTACCTACTGTTGTATCGGTAATATCTGTTGTTGGACCTGCATTTCCTGTGGTTGCAATTGCATAGGTAGTTTGGTACTTTTGTTGAATTCCTTGGGCCATTGCTTCTGCTACTTGACAACTAACTACCGAAAACTCATCGATTAAACGCTTATCAACTCCTAATTCATTTATTTTTACACTTGCATTATACGCAATTATTCCACCAATAAAATATTTAGAAGCTCCTGGAATCCCAGTTATTCTTTTGCAAATTGATCCTCCTGTACAACTTTCGGCAATTGCTATTGTTTGTTTTTTCTCTTGTAACAATTTACCAATGGAAACTTCAATAGTTTCATCTTCATCAAAACCAACTATAATATCGGAAATTATAGTTGTTAATTTCCCTACTTCATTTTTTACCGCATTATCCAAAACTTCTTTACAATTTCCTTTTGCAGATAATCGCAATCGAACATTTCCAAAAGATGGCAAATAGGCTAATTTTATAAATTTCGGCAAATTATTTTCCCAATCCTCAATTCTTTCAGCAACCATGCTTTCTCCCATTCCATAGGTTAAAATAGTTTTATGTACTATAAACGGTAATTTAAAAGTTTGCTGAATTTTAGGTAATACACTTAAACTCATTAGAGTTTTCATTTCAAATGGCACACCAGGCAAAGAAATTACAACTTTATGATTGCTTTCAAACCACATTCCAGGTGCTGTTCCAACAGTATTAAATAAAGGTGTGCATTTTGATGGAACCAACCCTTGATTTTTATTTACCTCTGTAAACGGATAATTTATTTTAGCGAACATGGTACGTATCTGTTCTACAATTTCAATATTTAATACTAATTTATCGTTAAAGTATTCTGCCAATGTTAATTTTGTGATATCATCCTTTGTTGGCCCTAAACCTCCTGTTAGTATAACAATATCTACTTTAGATTGTGCATTTTCAATAGCTTCTAAAATATGGTTTTTATCATCTTGAATTGATGTAATTTGATATATTGAAACGCCTATTTTATTTAATTCAGTTGCTATAAATTTTGAATTTGAGTCTAAAATTTGCCCAATTAAAATCTCATCACCAATTGTTATTATTTCTGCTAACATTTATTTTATAATATTTTATGATAAAAGTACAAATTACTACGCAACCTTTTACTACAATTTACATCTTGTAAATAAGAAAAAGCTAAAACCCTTTACGCTATGATAACTACTAACGAAATGAGCGATAAAGAACTTTTAAAACAAATTGAAAATTGTTCTTTAGATCCAAATTTATTCACCCACGAAGTTTTATTAAGAATGTCGTGGATTTTAATTAAAAAATATGGTTTGGAAATCGCTATTAATAAAAATTGTGAGATTAAAGAAAATTATTTTAAAAATGCTTTAAACAGCAATAAATTTAATTATACCTTAACAAAAGCATATACTGAAATTACAAATCATTTTATGGTAAATTCCTCTGCTAAAACTTTTGAAAAATTATTGAAAGAATTTCCAAGATTACAATATAACTTTAAAGATTTGGTAAAAACTCATTTTGGATACAACATTTTAAAAGAGCACAGAAAAGAAGAACCAAACATACCGAGACCTATATTATTTACTTTTTAATGAAAAAACTCCAAATATAGAATTTGGAGTTTTTTTTTATTTTACTTTTATTTCAAAAGCCTTTTGACCGTTAATTGTTCCTATTAGAATATCATTTTCAGACACTTTACCAACACCTTCTGGCGTTCCAGTAAAAATAACATCTCCTTTTTTTAAGGTAAAAAACTGAGAAACATAAGAAATTAACTCATCAACTTTCCAAAGCATCATTTTTGAATTTCCCTTTTGAACAATTTCTTCATTTTTTTGAAGTGTAAAATTCAAATCTAATAAATTACCTAATTCCTCTTTTGGAAAAAATTCACCAATAACAGCACTTCCGTCAAAGGCTTTGGCTTTTTCCCAAGGCAACCCTTTATCTTTTAAGTTATTTTGTAAATCACGAGCTGTAAAATCGATTCCTAATCCAATTTCATCATAATATTTATGTGCAAATTTTTCCTCAATATATTTACCAACTTTATTAATTTTAACCAAAACCTCCACTTCATAATGAATGTCATTTGAAAATGGCGGTATAAAAAAAGGTTGATTTTTTGCTAAAATTGCAGAATCTGGCTTTAAAAATATAACCGGTTCTTTTGGTTTTTCGTTTTGTAATTCTTCTATGTGTTTGGTATAATTTCTACCAATGCAAATTATTTTCATCGTACCGTTTTTAATATTTTAAGGAATCCATTTTTTTTCGAAATTTGGCTTACGTTTTTCTAAAAAAGCATTTCTACCTTCTTTAGCTTCATCCGTCATATATGCTAAACGGGTTGCTTCGCCGGCAAAAACTTGTTGTCCAACCATTCCATCATCCGTTAAATTCATAGCGAACTTTAACATTTTTATAGACGTTGGAGATTTTGCTAAAATTTCTTGCGCCCATTCATAAGCTGTATTTTCTAATTCATCATGCGGAATTACAGCATTTACCATTCCCATTTCAAAAGCTTCTTGAGCAGAATAATTTCTTCCTAAGAAAAATATTTCACGTGCTTTTTTCTGTCCAACCATTTTAGCTAAATACGCAGAGCCATAACCACCATCAAAACTAGTGACATCTGCATCGGTTTGTTTAAAAATTGCGTGTTCTTTACTTGCCAAAGTTAAATCGCAAACCACGTGTAAACTATGTCCGCCACCAACAGCCCAACCTGGAACAACCGCAATTACGGCTTTTGGCATAAAACGAATTAAACGTTGCACTTCTAAAATATTCAATCTATGGTAACCATCTTCACCCACATAACCTTGATGTCCGCGTGCTTTTTGGTCTCCACCGCTACAAAAAGAATACACACCATCTTTTGTTGAAGGTCCTTCTGCAGACAATAAAACAACTCCTATAGAAGTATCTTCACCAGCATCATAAAAAGCATCATATAATTCTTTGGTAGTTTTGGGTCTAAATGCATTTCTAACATTTGGTCTATTAAAAGCAATTCTGGCAACACCATTACATTTTTTGTAGGTGATATCTTCAAATTCCTTTACTGTTTTCCAGTTTATTTGATTCATTTCATTTAAATTAGTTTGGTAAAAATAATGGATTTTAATGGTAAAAAAAACTATCTTTTAAAACTTCCTAATTATACAACTAAAACTAATAAATTATGCTATTAATTAAATTAGTAATTTTGTTACTTAAATAATATTTTACAATTAAATTGCTATTTATTTTTTACAAGAAATATGAACAACATCATGAATTTAGACTTAATTTAGATAGGTGATTGTTTACTAAAAATTATAATTATGAAAAAAATACTTTTTCTTTCTTTCTTTTTAAGTTTCACTATTTTGTCTTTCTCACAGGACATTCAACTTAAAAAATTCAATTCAAAAATGCTAAATAACGAGCGTTATTTAAAAATTTATGTACCACCAAGTTACGCTATAGATTCTACTAAATTATACCCTGTAGCAATTATTTTAGATGCTGAATATTTGTTTGATGTTTATGTTGGAAATGCTATTTTATTTGCAAATAAAGATGAAGCTCCTGAACAAATTATAGTTGGAATTAATCAAAATTATTACGATGAAAGGTATAAAGATTGTTCCTACCTAAAAGAAAATAGCTTGCCTACAGAAGAAGGTGCTAATTTTTACAGATTTATAAGTGGAGAACTTTTTCAATATTTAGAAGAAAATTATAGAGTTTCGCCTTTTAAAACAATTGTTGGTACTACTTTAACTGCCAATTTTACAAATTATTTTTTAATTGAAGAATTACCAAGTTTTAACGCATTCATTAACATAAATCCATATTATGCTTTGGATATGCCACTATTGATTCACCAAAAAGCACAAAGTTTAAAAACTGAAAATATTTATTATTACCTATCAAATGGTAAAAATAATTCGGAAAAAATACAAACAACTATTAATGAAACAAAATCGTTATTAGACAGTGTACAAAACCCAAAATTTAAATATAAATATGAAGCATTTAACAACAATGCAACCGCAACAATTGGACAATCTATAGCAAGTGCATTAGCAAGTATTTTTGAACTATACTCTCCAATCTCATCCGATGAATTTGAAAAAAACGTGAAACATTTATCTCCTGCAGATGCCATTGCTTATTTAGAAAATAAATATGTTGAAATTGAGTATTTATTTGGAAGTAATTTAAAATTACGACAAAAAGATATTTTTGCAATAGAAGCAATAATTTTGGATAAGGAAAATGGCGACTATTTAAAAAACTTTGGTGAAATGATTAATAAACTATACAAAGATTCACCAATTGGCGATTATTATATTGGCCGATATTATGAAACCGGAAAAAAGTACAAATTAGCCCTTAAATATTATAAAACAGGTTATATGAAATTACCTGAAGGAGATCCAAATGCCGATGGATATTATGAAAATATTGAACGTGTTTTAAATAAAAGAGATGGCATTATTGATGATTCCGAAACTGAAAACGATGAACAAAAACAATAAATTTAAATTAAATAACTACAAATGAGACAACTAATATTAATTTTCATTTCCATTTTATTAACAGCAACTATATATTCACAAGAAGACGCTGTAGTTAAAGTAAATATTCCTACGCAACAAAAATACCAATTCACTCCTGTTATTGATATTGAAGCTTCGGCAATAAAAAATCAAGGAAATACTGGAACATGTTGGAGTTTTTCTGCTTCCTCTTTTATTGAATCAGAAATTTTAAAAAATACGGGACAAATGATTGACATTTCAGAAATGTACAATGTACGTGAAACATATCCTGCTAAAGCTTGGAATTATGTAATGCGTCAAGGTAAAATTCAATTTAGTGAAGGCGGTTTGGCTCATGATGTTTTAAATTCTATAAAATTAAATGGGTTAGTTCCTGAAAGTGCTTTCAGCGGATTAATGACAGCTTCAACTTCCTATGACCATTCTAAAATTGTTCCAGAAATTCAAGTAATTTTAGATGATTACATTAAAAATGATAAAAACTCTAAATACCCATATTGGAAAAAATCTGTTGATTCAATATTAGACTTACAACTTGGAAAAATACCTGAAACTTTCAGTTATAATGGGCGTACGTATACTCCAAAAACATTTTTAGAAATGACAAAATTTGAAACTTCTAATTATGTTACGCTAACTTCATTTTTAAACGAACCTTTTAATTCTCAGTTTGTATTAAATATTCCTGATAATTTTTCTAATGGCCTTTTTTATAACATCACTTTAAATCAGTTGGTAGATGTAGTTGATAATGCGCTAAAAAACGGTTATACCTTAGCCTTGGATTGTGATGTTTCTGAAAAAACATTTTCCTCTAAATGCGGTGTTGCAATTGTTCCAAAAAAATTAGATGATCAAGAGAAATGTTTAACTTATATTGTTGAAGAAAGCGAAATTTCTCCAGAATTTAGACAACAAGAATTTGAAAACTTCAACACAACAGATGATCATTTAATGCATATTGTTGGATTGGTAAAAGACCAAAATAATAATGAGTATTATAAAGTGAAAAACTCTTGGGGAACCGCTAGTGACAGAATTGGAAACGACGGATATGTTTATATGAGTAAACCTTTTTTTAGATTAAAAACTATATCTGTGATGGTGAATAAAAAAGCTTTAAGTGAACCTTTAAAAAAAGATTTAAAAATTTAATAAGCGAGGGTTGTCTGAAAAGACTAAATTTTGATAACCTGAACTTTTTTCAGGTTATCAAAATTAATTGAGAATCTGCATAATGAGATGCTGAAACAATTTCAGAATGATTATTCTCAAAATTTTTTAAACAGTTTTTATTTATTGTAAAGAAGTAGAACGAATTCCTTCATCTTCAATAGTAATTAGCTTTTGCTTAAACAATCCACCAACAGCACTTTTAAATGCTTTTTTGCTCATATTTAATTGATACTTAATTTCATCAGGTGAACTTTTATCATTTAATGCAATAAAACCTTCTTGTTTTTTTAAGGCATTTAAAATAATAATTTCATTTTTAACTATTGTTTGTTTAAATCCAACTGCTTGCAGACTTACATCAATTTTTTCATCATCACGAATTTTCTTAACATAACCTACTAGATTTTGTCCTTCTTCAATTTTTTGAAAGAGTTCATTTTTATAAAGTAACCCTTCATAAGCTCCTTCTACCAAAACTGTAAATCCAATACCAGTATTACGTACCACTAATAAATCTACTTTATCTCCTACTTTTAAATCCATTTTTTATTCTTTTAAATTATTGAAATATGCTTTTAATATTTTATCATTTTCTTCTCTTGGAGTAAAAATCTCCAACAATTTAGGCTGTTCTGAATCTTCGTAAAAATTAGTTAACTCCCTTTTTAAACTATCAGAATTACATGCTGAAAAATACTCTAATTTATACATTTTACACAAATGTTCAGCTGTTAAATTATGTGGAGTTTCAAAATAATCTAAAGCATTTGATTTTTGCGGACCAGGAATAAATCTAAATATACCTCCGCCTCCATTATTTACAACTATTATTCTAAAATTAGTTGGTATGTAATTATTCCACAATGCGTTACTATCATAAAAAAAACTAATATCCCCCGTAATAAAAACATTATTTCCTTCAATTGTGTTTGCGGCTCCAATGGCTGTACTTGTGCTGCCATCAATACCGCTGGTTCCTCTATTACAAAACACATTTATAGATTTGTTGACATCAAATAATTGAGAATAACGAATTACAGAACTATTACTTAATTGCAATTGTGTGTTATTGGGAATTGATTTTAACAACGCATCAAAAACCTTTAAATCTGAATATTCACAATTTTCAACAAAGTTTTTATGCTTTAATAATCTACCTGCTTTTTTTGAAAGCCAAAACTGTTGGTAATTACTTTCAACAGTGGTTACTTTTATAATAAATTGACTAAAAAAGTAATTTGGACTTACTTTAAAATGATGTTTTAAACATAAAAAAGTATCGAAAGCTCTTTTTGTATCAATATGCCAATGTTGCTTTGGTTGATATTTTCGTAAATGTTGTTTTATTTTTTTTGATACAATTAATCCGCCCAAACTTAAAAGAATATCTGGTTGAAAAAACTCCAGTTCATTATCTTCTAAAGGAAAAATCAATTTATCAATACTATTTATAAATTTTGGATGCGAAACGTTTGCTGTGTTTTCAATTAAAACTAACACTGATGGATCGTTCACAAAATATTCTAACTGCCTTTGCAATGCTTCATTTGGAAAATATTCACCTACTAAAATCATTTTTTTTGAAGAAGCATTCCAACTTCTTGCAAAAACTTCCAGTAAACTGTCATCAATATGTTCTTGTTTTTCTGCTTCAATTACAGCATCAACAACTAATAAGTTTTCAGAAGTTTCGTACAAAGGTTCATCAAAAGGCACATTAATATGAACTGGTCCTTTTTCAAATTTTACTTTAAAAATTGCATTATTAATTATATTTTTTACAGCATTTAAATCTGTGTAATTTTCTTCCAAATTAACCGAAGCCAAAATATGATTTTGGAACACATTCTCTTGACGAATTGTTTGTCCGTCTCCAATATCAATTAAATGCTTTGGTCTATCTGCAGAAATAACTAACAACGGAATATTACTGTAAAAAGCTTCTGAAATTGCCGGATAATAATTTAACAATGCAGATCCAGAAGTGCAAACAATAGCAACTGGTTTTCTTAATTGTTGCGCCATTCCAACAGCAAAAAAAGCTGCACAACGCTCATCTACAATACTATATGTTTTGATGGATGGATGATTTGAAAAACCAATTGTAAGTGGCGCATTTCTAGATCCAGGAGAAATTATCACATGTTCAATTGCATTTGCTATGCAAGAAGCTATAACAATTTGAGCGAGTTCATTTTTTGGAAATTGAGGCATTTAACACTAAAATTAATTTGCAAAGTTACATAAACTATATTTAGAATTTTATCCCTTTTTTAATAAGATGCATTGTTGATAATTATCATACAATTTTTTACAAAAAAAAAGTATTTTCGTTACATATCGTACAATAAATCAACTATTTTGATTAAAATAATAGCCATATTATCTACTTTATTTATTAATTTATTTAGTGCAATTACACTACTTGCAACATCAAACAAAAAATATAAAAATCGTTTTTTTTTAGGACTTTTCTTTTTAAACAGTTTTGTTTTATTTGTTGGCCATTTTTTATCATTTAATGAATATTGGAAAGCTTTTAAATATTTAGATTTTATTTTTTTAGCCTCACTATTAGCTTTTTACCCATTATACTATCTCTATATTAATAGTGCATTTAATTTTAAAATTGTACCTGTAAATTGGGTTTATCATTTTGCTCCTGCACTCTTAATTGGGTTTTTAATGTTGGTTGCTTCCAATATTTCAAGTTGGGACAGTTACGAAATCTATATGAATAACAATTTATATAATAGTGAGTTAACAGATTTAAACTCAAAAATTTTAGCATATTTGTATAAAAGTGCTAGAGGATTTCACTTGTTTCAAATAGTTGTTTATATTTTTTTAACAATCCGATTTATTTTAAAAGCGAGATCTAGTATGAATGATTCGTTTTCCAACTTAGATACGTATCAAATTCGATTTTTTTATATTGCTACTATTTCTTTTATTTTATTTATGTCCATTCCTGGTTTTTATGTAACACTTATAGGAAGAACACCGCTAAACACAAATGGAATGTTACTATTATTTATGTGTTTATTATTTACGTTGTTATTCTTAATTTTAACAATCATCGGATTAGTTCAAGTTCCAACCACTGAAAATATTGAAATTAATTCATTGGAAAATATTGAGATTCAGAATAATGAATTAGAAGAAATTGAAAAAAATTTAAAAACCTTTTTCTCAAAAGAAAAACCTTGGTTAGATCCGCATTTAAATATTTGGGATGTAGCCAAAAAAATTGGAACGAATAGATCTTACATATCAAAAGTAATAAACGATAATATTGGTTGTAATTTTAACCAATTTGTGAATGAATATAGAATTAAAGAAGCTAAAGAATTATTAAATAAAAGTCCTGAAATTCCTATTGCTGAAATCAGTGATCTCGCCGGTTTTGGATCTCCAAATTCCTTTATAAGAATATTTAAAAATTCTGAAAATTGTACACCTTCAAAATTTAAAAAATACAATTCATAATTTTACGATTTAACACTTAATTTTTACGATTTAAAAACTTCTAATATTTTAATTACGCTAATTTTAACCAAAGATTACACCGAGGTTTAAGTAGCGTTTTTGGGAATGAATTGCTAGAATCTGTTTTAACATATAATCCTCACAATATATGTAAAAATTAAATTGCTATTAAAACTTAAAACTTGGTGTTTCTTTTTTATAAAATAGTCTTCATTATTTGAGCTTTTGAAACAGTTTCTTCAAACTCTTTTTCAGGAATACTTCCTACAGTAATTCCTCCACCAATAAATAGTTCTGCTTTATTATTTATAATGTGCATACATCTTAAATTTACAAATAGCTGTGTACTATTGTTTATATTTAATTCACCAAAATATCCAGAATAATAAGTTCTAGCATAATTTTCATTGTCTAAAATAAATTGAAGTGCTGTACTTTTTGGCAAACCACAAATTGCAGGTGTTGGATGTAAAGCCGTAACCAAATCTTCTAACATATTTAAATATAATAATTCGCCAACAATATCTGTTCGTAAATGCACTAAACTACCAGCTTTTATAGTATATGGGCCAATAATTTCTTTCACATTCAATTTTTCCTTAATGCTGTCAATTATAAAATCAGTTACAAATTGTTGTTCTTGTTTTTCTTTTTTTTCCCAAATAACATCAGTTGTGCCTAAAAATGGTTGTGTTCCTGCCAAAGCCATTGTTTTAAAGCTATTATTTTTTACATTCAACAATCTTTCTGGTGTAGCGCCCATCCAAAGCCCAACTTTTGGATGAAACCAAACATATACAAATGCGTTTAAATAATTTTTCAACATTTTTTTAAAGCTATTCACCAAATTAAAATGCGAAATTTCTATAGTTTCTTTTCTTGAAAGGACCACCTTTTGAGCCTTTCCTTCATTTATAAAATTCAACCCTTTTGTAACAAGGGCAATATGAGCTTCTTTATAGTTTTCAAAATTAACATCACTAGAGATTTTTACAAAATTATCTCTAATAGAAAGTTCATTGTACTGTGTAATTTTTGTGTGAAATGTGCTTGATTCATTAAGTGGAAATAAAACTTTAACCCCATTATTATTAAAAGGCATAAAAATAAATCCTTGCTCGTTATAATCTTTTAACTTTATAAGTTTATTGTTGTTTTGAACCAATAAAGAAATTAATTCTTCATTTGGTTTTCTATAAGCCACAAAAGGTTTTTGATCCTTATATATTTCGATTATTTTGTTAAAAAAGGATGTGATTTCAGTTTGCAATTGTACTAATTTTTAATGTTTTATAAATTTATTTGGCTAAAATATAATTTGTTAATTTACATAACGAAATTAATCGTCCTCTATCATCAATAATTTTAATTTCAACTAAATGAATGGTTTTTCCTTTGTGAATTATTTTCCCTGTTGCTGTAATATTTCCATGTTTTACACTTCTTAAATGATTGGCAGAAAATTCAATTCCACGAACACTAAATTTTTCTAAATCTATTGCTAGCATAGATGTTGGACTTCCAACCGTTTCTGCCAAAGCCATTGTTGCGCCTCCGTTTAAAATCCCATCTGGTTGGTAAACACGCTGATTTACAGGCATTGTAGCCACTAAATAATCTTCACCCAAATCTGTATATGTAATTTGTAACGTTTCATTTAAGGTGTTCTTACACATATTATTAAGCGCTTGTAATTTGGTTTCCTTTTCAGTCATATAAAAATTCTTGGATTGTAAAAATAAGAATTATAACTTTATATAGTACATTTGCAAATCATATATATACAAAACAATGGCTTATAAAATTAGAGTAATATTAGATGTGGAAAAAGATGTATTTAGAGATATCCTTGTAAATGAGGCAACTAATTTAGAGGATTTACACTTTTTTATTGCGAAATCTTTTGGCTTTAACGGGCAAGAAATGGCTTCTTTTTACAGAAGCAATAATGAATGGGAACAAGGTGATGAAATTCCTTTGTTTGACATGTCTGAAGATGATACGGATGTTTCAATGAACAATTGTCTATTAAACAGTGTTTTAACTAAAGTTGGACATAAATTAATTTATGTATATGATTTCTTTTCTATGTGGACATTTTTTGTTGAACTTTCTGAAATTACCACCAAAAAGGAAAAAGATTTGCCTAAAATAACCCTATCATTTGGTTTTCCTCCTGAAAAAGCTCCTGAAAAAGAATTTAAAGCAGAAAAAATGTACGACGACTTTGATAACTTTTTAGATAGCGATGATTTAGAAAATATTGATGATATTGATTTTGATAATTATTAAATAAAAATTCAATCATGAATTTACCAATAATAGTTAGAAAAGCTACAAAAAGTGATGTTCCACAAATTGTAAAATTATTGGCAACAGATAAACTTGGCCGTTTAAGAGAAAGTTTCAGAGATCCACTTCCAGCCTTCTATTATGAAGCATTTAATACTATTAATTCTGATTTAAATCAAGAATTAATGGTTTTAGAAAGTGAAAATGATACAGCTATTTTAGCTTCTTTTCAACTTACATTTATTCCTTATTTAAGTTATAATGGGCGCTTGCGTGCGCAAATTGAAAACGTAATGGTAAGAGATGATTTAAGAGGGAAAGGCTTAGGTAAACAAATTTTTAAATGGGTTATTGAAAGAGCAAAAGAACGCAATGCGCATGTTTTGCAACTCACTAGTGACAAACTGAGGCCAAAAGCTATTAAATTTTATAAAAACTTAGGTTTTGTTGCTTCACATGAAGGAATGAAACTTCATTTTTAATAAGGTGATTTTCAAAAAAAACCACCTTATTTATCTTATAATATAAGTATTCACATTTTCATAATTTCTAACTACAAAGGCAAAAGCTACTTTTAAAATTTGTCCCATTGAGTTACATTTTTTAAAATTTTTGTCATTGGTGTATTTCACTAAATCCATTTTTAACTGATGAATTTTTTCAGGAGTTGAAATTTTATCATCTAGCATACATTCCAATAAATCATTAATTCTTTCTTGTGAACCTCTAATTCTTCTTGCAATAGCAGAACGCTCCTCTTTTTTATACTGTTCAATGGATTCTTTTTGTAAATTTTCTTCAACCATTTTCACAAATGGATAATTTTCTTTAAAAAACTGAGGAAAATAAACTTTTAAGTTTCCTTCAAAACTTTGTTGATCAAAATCCATGGCTCTAATTCTGTATTCAACTTGATCAAAATCATACGAAGCCACAATCACATAATTATAGGAACGCATATCACCCAATAAACGAATCATACAACGTTCATTAAACTTCACAAATTCCTTTGAAAGTCTTTTTTTCCCTCTTACAGAAACTGACTTTAAATTTTCAGCTAAAAACTGATCACCAGGAATACCCAATACATGTTCTTCAATTAAAGTGTCTTTATACACCAAAAAGTTAATATTATTTGGAGATAAAATATGCTCTAATTCCAATCCATAAACTCTGGACGCATCAGCTTTTTTAATATATAAATACGTATGATTATCGTTTAAAATATTTCTAATTTTAATTCTAAATGGTTTTGAATTCCCAAAAGTGCAGTAATCAATACCATCTACGGTTAAAAATGGCAAAGAATCTTCACTTCCATCACCATGCAAAATTAAATACATGCGCTTTAAACTAATATCAATCTCATCACGCTCATGTTCAGCGTAATAAACTCGAATCCACAGGGTATCATCTCCATTTTTATCGTACACAACAATTGCTCCTGAAAAACGTAATAAATCATCATAAAAAACAGGAATTTTAATATTTCTATTGTATTCCGATAAATAATTATATAACTTTTTATTAATAGGGAATGCTGGTTTTTTCTTAGAAATTAATTTTTGTTCTTCCATATAAAATTCTAGTAAGCCTCAAATTTAGTATATTGCTGTAACAATTTTAAATAAAATTCGTCTTAATTTTATACTAAACAATAATCTATTGGAAACAATCTTATCAATAAATAATCTCAATAAAAAATTTGGAAATATTCATGCCGTTAATAATTTATCCTTTGAAATTAAAAAAGGAAATGTATACGGTATTTTAGGTCCAAATGGAAGTGGGAAATCAACAACGCTAGGAATTATACTAAATGTGGTTAATAAAACCTCTGGAGATTTTAGTTGGTTTAACGGCAATTTATCTACACATAATGCTTTAAAAAAAGTAGGTGCCATTATTGAACGACCTAATTTTTATCCATACATGACAGCCATTCAAAATCTAGAATTGGTATGCAAAATAAAAGGAATTACGTTTGATAAAATTGAGGAAAAATTAAAACTAGTAAACTTATTTAAGCGAAAAGATAGCAAATTCAGTACCTATTCATTAGGAATGAAACAACGTTTAGCCATTGCTTCTGCGCTTTTAAATGATCCTGAAATTTTAATTTTAGACGAACCAACCAACGGGTTAGATCCGCAAGGAATTCACGAAATAAGAGAAATTATAAAAACAATTGCTATAAATGGTACAACTATTTTATTAGCCTCCCATTTATTAGATGAAGTTGAAAAAGTATGCACGCACGTGGTTGTAATTAGAGAAGGAATAAAATTATATGCTGGCAGTGTTGATGAAATGACGGCCTCTTACGGTTTATTTGAATTAAAAATTGATGGTGAAATCCCCAAGCTATTAGCATTACTTTCAACTTTTGAAGGAATTAGCACCGTAAAAACTGAAGATGACAAAATAATTGCAACCTTAAGCAAACCTATTGATGCTTCAGAAATTAACAGCTTTTTATTTAAAAACGGTATTGTTTTATCACATTTAGTAAAACGAAAACCAAGTTTAGAACAACAATTTTTATCACTAACAAATAACAAATCGTAATGTTTAGGCTCTTAAATATTGAAATCCATAAATTAAAATACAGTAAAGCTAGTAGAGTTTTAATCATTATTTATTTTGCATTATTAACTTCCATCGCATTAATTGCGGCTATAAAGTTTGATATTGGTCCAATTAAATTTCATTTAGCAGAACAAGGTATTTTTAATTTCCCATACATTTGGCATTTAAATACATTTTTAGCATCGTGGTTTAAATTCTTTTTATTGCTGGTTATTGTTTCAATGATGGCTAACGAATACAGCAATAAAACACTGAAACAGAACTTAATAGACGGCTTAAGCAAAAAGGAATTTATTTTATCTAAGTTTTATACAGTCATTTTATTTTCACTGATTTCTACAATCTTTGTATTTATAGTTTCACTAATATTGGGGTACATTTATTCCGATTTTAACGAATTTTCTATTGTCACTACAGATTTAGAATATTTACTTGCATTTTTTGTAAAACTTTTAGGCTTCTTTTCATTGGGTCTTTTTCTTGGAATTTTAGTGAAACGTTCTGCTTTTGCAGTTGGCGCTATGTTTGTTTGGTTTATTTTTGAAAGCTTTGTAAAAGGTATGCTTTATTGGAAAATAAAACCACAAGCAGAAGATATTATGCGCATTTTTCCTTTAGAAGCCATGAGCAATTTAATAAAAGAACCTTTTACACGGTTTAGTGCTGTGCAAAGTGTTGCAAAACAAGTTGGTGAAGATTTATCTAAAGACTTTTCTGTACAACCTCTTGATGTTTTAATTGTATTATTGTGGACTGGTACTTTTATTTACTTGTCCTTTTTGCTTCTTAAAAAAAGAGATTTGTAATTATAATTCATAAACCTTTAAACATATATTTATATATTTGAATTCTTATAGAATTTAAATACAATATGAAAAAATTAGTTTTCCTTTATTTATTATTTTGTTCAATAAATATCTTTTCTCAAGGCGAAGCTAATTTTTGGTATTTTGGCAAAAATGCTGGTATTAATTTTAATTCTGGTACTCCAGTACCCATCACCGGAAAATTAAATACAAATGAAGGTTGCTCATCATTTTCCGACAAAAATGGAAACCTACTTTTTTATTCAGATGGTATTACTGTTTGGAATAGAAATAATAATAGTATGCCAAATGGTGTTAATTTAAAAGGAGATCCTTCAAGTACACAATCAGCAATAATAGTCCCACATCCAGGAAAAACTAATATTTATTATCTTTTTACCGTTGGCGCTAATAATTATGATCAAGACGGAAATTTAATAAGTGCAACAGAAGGTCTACAATGTTATACTATTGATATGACTGCCAATGGTGGATTAGGAGATGTTATTGGCTCTGCAATAGATTTGTCAAATGGTCAAAATGCAAATTGGACAGAAAAAATCACCTCTGTAAAAGGTGCTGATTGTAATTCATATTGGGTAATTTCTCTCGTGAAAAACACTTTTATAACCTATAAAA
Organism: Lutibacter sp.; assembly: GCF_016342705.1. Classification (GTDB taxonomy): domain Bacteria; phylum Bacteroidota; class Bacteroidia; order Flavobacteriales; family Flavobacteriaceae; genus Lutibacter. The sequence continues at coordinate 199,747 of NZ_JAEINV010000006.1, forward strand.
TTGATAATACTGGTTTAATTACAGCACCAGTAATATCAACTGTTAATTATACTTCCCAAGACCCTAGAGGTTATTTAAAAGTATCGCCAAGTGGAAAAAAATTAGCAAGTGCAACTTTTGGTGTCAATGGAAATTTTTTACTATATAGTTTTAACGATACTACAGGAACTGTTAGTAATGACGGTATTTCCTTAATTTCTAATGTAGCTATAGATGGTCAAGTTTATGGAGTAGAATTTTCGCCTTTATCAACAAAACTATATTGTTCCACCTTTAATTTTAATTCAAATAAAATCTATCAATTTAATTTAGAAGCTTCTAATATAGTAGCTTCAAAAACTTTAATAAACTCTCAATTTGGATACAGAGGAGCCTTACAATTAGCTCCAAATGGGAAAATTTATGCAACTGTCCCAGCAGATTATAATACAGGAACAAGTTATATAGATGCTATTAATTTCCCAGAAAAACTAGGATTAAATTGTAACTACCAAGAGAAAGCATTAGACCTTGGAACTAACGGTTTTGCTATGCAAGGTCTACCCCCATTTATTTCTTCTATATTATTACCAATTGAAATTACTGATGGAATCACAACCGAAAACTTAAATAAAACAGTGGCAAAAAGATGTTTAGGTGAAAGTTATAAACTTGCTTCTGAAAACATTGCTGGAAATGTTAACTATAAATGGATATTTAAAGGAAATGTAATAAGTAACAATGCTACTTTAGATATGACCAATTTAAGTAATTCTATGGCAGGAGTTTATTATTTAGAGGCTGAAACAATTGATAATTGTGGTTTTAAAATTTTATATAAAGGTGAAGTAACTATTGAAGTGTATGCAAAACCTATTCTAAATACAGCAACCTCTATTTTAAAATGTGATTCTGATGGAATTAATGACGGTTTTTATAGTGTTGATTTTAATACAATTACTACAGCACAAATTTTAAATGGACAAAGTTCTACTAATTTTGAAGTATTGTACTTTAATAATCAAATAGATGCTGATTTAAACCAAAATGCATTACCAAATCCATATACAAATAAAACGGCTTATGGTACAGAAATTATTTATGCAAGAATACAAAATGTAAATAGCCCCTTATGCTACCAAACAACATCTTTTGTTTTACAAATATTTGAAACATCATATCCGCCAAGCACTATTACAAATTTATCTCTATGCGATTCAAGTATTTCAGGCACAGACATTGATGGTATTGAAATTTTTGACTTAACATCTAAAAACTTAGAAATATTAAACGGACAGGATGCTTCAAAATTTACCATAGCTTATTTTACCGATGCTGCATATACAAATAAAATACCAAATCCTACATCTTTTAAAAATTCAATAAGAGATCTTCAACCAATTTACGTTAAAATAAATAACAAACTAAATTTAAACTGTATTACAACAACATCATTTAATATTGTAGTTCATGTGTTACCAAGCATACAATCAAATTTTACTATTAAACAATGTGATGAAGATGGTATTCCAGATGGTTATACAGATTTTAATTTAAATGAAGCAAATAATTACCTTTCAAATGGTATTTCAAATCTAAAAATAACATATTATTTAACTTATAATGATGCTTTATTAGATTCAAATGCTGTAATTGCTGCTCCTTTTTCAAACGCAATACAAAATAAAGTACTTGCTAGAATTGAAAACTCAAACGGTTGTTTTAGAGTTGCTCAATTAAATTTATTGGTTTCATCTACTTCTTTCCCTGAAAATTACCTTAAAAAGGTAATTCAATGTGATGATGATGCTACTTTTGATGGTAAAAATTTATTCGACCTTGCTTATCATTCTTCGGAAATTATAAATTTATTTCCAACTGGTCAAAATTTAGAAGTATCCTATTACAGAAACTTGAAAGACGCTCAATTAGAGCAAAATAAAATACCTACTTCACAACCTTATTTAAACGAGATACCTTATAATCAAACACTCTATGTACGAGTTGAAAGTGAAGATAATGGAGAATGTTTTGGATTAGGTCCCTATTTAAATTTAACTGTAAATCCTAGACCAGATTTTAATATTCCTGAAACAGCGATTTATTGTAAAAATTTACCTCCAATTACGGTGCTTATTTTTAATGCAAATGGATTATATACGTATGAATGGAAAAATGAAAACGGACAAGTAATTAGCAATTCGCCAAAAGCTTCAATAAATAAGGAAGGAACATATACAGTAATTGCAACTTCAAATGAAGGATGTGCTTCATTTCCACAAACTATTGAAGTTTCAGCGTCTGAAATTGCTGCAATTTCCTATAATGATATTAAAATAATTGATGATTCTGATAACAATAGTATAACTATTTCAACTGAAAATTTAGGGATTGGTGACTATGAGTTTTCACTAGACAATATGTATGGAAACTACCAAACTGAACCCTATTTTGAAAATGTAGAAGCAGGAATACATACTGTTTTTGTAAAAGATAATTTCAATTGTGGTATTGCACAAATTGAAGTTTCAGTCATTGGATATCCAAAATTTTTTACGCCTAATAATGACGGTATAAATGATACTTGGAGAATTTTAGGAGTTTCGGATACATTTTATGTAAACTCTACTATTTACATTTTTAATAGATATGGTAAATTAATTACCCAAATCAATCCAAAAAGTGAAGGCTGGAATGGTATTTACAATGGGCAATATTTACCTGCAACAGATTATTGGTTTTCCGTAGAACTTATTGACAATAACGGAGAAATTAGAATTAGAAAAGGTCATTTTAGTTTAATTAGATAACTTTTAACTAATTACAATCTTTTAATAACCAGATATTTACTATCTTTATAGAAACCTCTCTACATTATGAAAAGAGTTGTGTTTTTATTGTTAGTTCTGTTTCCTATAGTATCATTCTCTCAAAAAGAAGCTGCAATTTGGTACTTTGGTCAATACGCTGGGTTAGATTTCAATTCCGGCGCACCTGTTGTTTTAACTAATGGGCAATTAAATACTTTTGAAGGTTGTGCTACCATAAGTGATTATTTAGGAAACTTGCTATTTTATACCGATGGTGTAACCGTATGGAATAAAAACCATTTGGTGATGCCTAATGGCACTGGATTATTAGGAAATGCATCCAGTACACAATCTGCAATAATAGTTCCTAAACCCGGCAATTTAAATCAATATTATATTTTTACTGTTGATGATAGAAATACCACATCACCTTTATCAACTAATGGAATTCGATTTTCAACGATAGATTTAACTTTGAACGGCGGATTGGGAGATGTGATTCCTGCACAAAAAAATTTAACACTAGTTGCGCAAGCTTACGAAAAAATAACTGCTGTTAAACACGCTGACAGTAATTCGTTTTGGGTAATTTCATTTATACAAAATAGATTTTTAGCTTGGCGAGTTGATGCTGCCGGAGTTAACACAACTCCAATAATATCTAACGTTAGTAATGCTCTGGATTCTAGAGGTTACCTTAAAGTATCTCCTGATGGTAAAAAAATTGCTTGTGCAAATTTTGGGACAGGATCTTCTCTGATGATTTATGATTTTAATCCTGCAACTGGAATTGTATCAAATGAAATTCAATTAAGCTTTGATACTACAAATGATATACCATATGGTGTTGAATTTTCAATGCAAAGTCAAAAATTATATGTTACTACTAGTCAACTCTCTGGAAACATTCACAGTCCACCAGGGAAATTATATCAATATAATATGGCTAGCGCAAATATTTCTGCTTCTCGAATTCTTATACATTCATCAAATGTAAATACACGTGGAGGGCTACAATTAGCTATTGACGGAAAAATATACAGAGCACTTTCAATAACTACTACAAGCCAAATTGGAACAGCTTATTTAGGAGTTATAAATAACCCCGAAAGTGACGGAATTGCTTGTAATTATGTGCATAATGCCATTGACGTAAGTAATGGAAATCCAAACAGAAAAGTTGTTGAAGGATTACCTCCTTTTATTCAATCATTCTTTTTATCATCAATTTCATCAAAAAAGTATTGTTTTGGTGATGCTACAGAATTCACCATTAATTCAACAGCTCCACCAACTAGTGTTTTATGGAATTTTGGCGATCCAGCTTCTGGAATTAATAATACATCAACCATTATTAACCCAACTCATATTTTTTCATCGCCAGGAAACTACACTATTAATGCTGCCATTACAGTTGGAACTAGTACCAGTATTATTTCAACAGATATTACCATTTTAAATGCTCCAATTGTCACATCACCTGTATCTTTATTGCAATGTGATGATGACCTAGATGGTTTTGTTAACTTTAATTTACAAGATGCCAATTCTTTAATTTCAACAGAAAGTCCAGCACCTGTAATTACCTATTTTTTAACCGAAAATAATGCATTAAATACCATAAATCCGATTACTAATTCAACTGCATTTAATAATGCTACTAGCAATTTAGTTTGGGCTAGAGTGGAAAATTCTGCAGGTTGTTTTACCACTGCTCAAGTTAATTTACAAGTTGCAACTACAGAAATCCCAAGTAGTTTAATGGTTAATTTCTATCAATGTGATGACACCTTGGATGGAAATGATGAAAATGGATTTTCTAATTTCAACTTTAGTTCCGCAACTAATCAAGTTTTGAATGCTTTGCTACCAGAAACAAATTTTGTAGTTACCTATTATGAAACATTCCTAAACGCAGTTGCACAAACAAATCCAATTGACCCAACTAATTATAGAAATATAACACCCACCAATCAGCAAATTGTAGTGAGAGTTGACAATTTGTCAAATCAATGCTTTGGAATTGGATATCATGTGACATTAAATGTAAATAGTGTTCCAAAATTTGATTTACAAAATTCAGTAGATTTTTGCTTCCTTTCTGGAAACCATTCTATTGAAATAGAAAATCCAGTAGATAATTATCAGTACTCTTGGAAAAATGAAGCAGGAACTGTTGTTGGAAATACACCTTCAATAATTGTGAATTCTGCGGGTTTGTATACTGTAACTGCAACAGATACGAATGGAAATAATTGTTCTAAAACGAAATCGATTCAAGTAAACAGTTTAACTATCAATCCATTAGCTAGTTTTACCATAAATAATGTTCAAATTAATGAAATTTCAACAAATAATAATACAATTACTGTTTTAACAAGCAACTTACCTCCTAGTAATTATCAATTTGCATTAGATACTGGGAATTATCAAAATAATAATGTTTTTTTAAATGTTTCTGACGGTGTTCATTTGGTTAAAATTCGTGATATAGATAATTGTTTAGAAGCAGAAGTATATGCCCCATTAATTGAAATAGTTGCTACTAACTTTTGTTTTGGTGATGCTACAGACATTTATTTAACCTCATCACCACTTACTCCAACTAATTTGATTTGGAATTTTGGTGATCCTGCATCAGGAATTAACAATACTTCTAATGCTTTAAACCCAACACATATGTATTCCAATTCAGGTAATTTTACAATTACTGCAACAGTTACATTTGGAATAAATACTTCAATAATTATAAAAGAAATTACGATTCAAGAATACCCAATAGTAAATTCTCCAATATTATTAATACAGTGTGATGATGATATTGATGGCTTTGTAAACTTCAATTTACAAGATGCCAATTCTTTAATTTCAACAGAAAGCCCGGCGCCTGCAATTACCTATTTTTTAAATGAAAATAATGCAGTAAATAACATAAATCCCATTACAAATACAACTACTTTTAATAATGCTACTAGCAATTTAGTTTGGGCTAGAGTGGAAAATTCTGCAGGTTGTTTTGCCACTGCTCAAGTTAATTTACAAGTAGCAACTACTGAAATTCCTAGTGGATTAATGCTTAATTTCTACCTATGTGATGATATTTTGGATGGTGATGATAAAAATGGAATTTCTAATTTTAATTTTAGTACTGCAACTAATCAAGTGCTAAATGCTTTATTGCCCGATACTAATTTTAGGGTTAGCTATTATGAGAATATTTCAAATGCCATTGCAAAGTTAAACCCAATTGACCCAACTAATTATAGAAATATTTCTCCAACAACTCAGCAAATTGTTGTCAGAGTTGATAATTTAGACAATCAATGTTTTGGCGTTGGATATCATATTACATTACACGTAAATGCCATTCCTCAATTTAATTTACAAAATTCGGTCGATTTTTGCTTCCTTTCTGGAAACCACTCTATTGGAGTAGAAAATCCAGTGAATAACTATCAGTACACATGGAAAAATCAGGCTGGAGCTGTTGTTGGGAATACACCTTCAATTATTGTAAATTCTTCGGGTTTGTATAGTGTAACTGCCACCGATACGAATGGAAATAATTGTTCTAAAACGAAATCGATTCAAGTAAATAGCATTCCTATGAGTCCGTTAGCAAATTTCACAATTAATAATATTCAAATTAATGAAGTAGCAACTAACAACAATACAATTACCGTTTTAACAAACAATTTACCTCCTAGCAATTATCAATTTGCGTTAGATTCTGGGAATTATCAAAACAGTAACATTTTTTTAAATGTTTCTGAAGATTATCATAAAGTTCATATACGAGATATTAATAATTGTTTAGAAGCAAGTTTAGTTGCACCAATTATTAAAATTTATGCAACTAATTTCTGTTTTGGAAATGAAACTCAATTTTCACTAACGCCAACTTTACCTCCTGCTTCAGATACAAATTGGAATTTTAATGATCCCAATTTAAATAATACTTCAACGATATTCAATCCGACGCATATTTTTTCTCATTCTGGAAACTACGTGGTTTCAGCATCTGTTACGTTTGGTTTAGATACTTTTATTTACACAAAAAAAATCACTATAAATCCTTTACCTCAAGTTAATAGTCCTATAACACTTTTTATGTGCGATGATAACTTAAATGGTATAGAAAATTTTAATTTAACGAATGCAGATAGCTTAATTTCAACTGAAAATCCAGCACCTACAATTACCTATTTCTTAAGTGAAACTGATGCTATAAATAATACAAGTCCAATTTCAAATACGACTTCATTTTCAAACAGTACTTCTCCAATAGTTTGGGCTAGAGTTTTAAATGCTTCCAATTGTTTTTCAATTGCTCAAGTAAATTTAGTAGTTGAATCTATAGAAATTCCTGCTGATTTAATGTTGACTTTTAATGAATGTGATGATATTGCAGATGGAAATGACACTAACGGTATTAGCATTTTCAATTTTAGTGCTGCAACTCAGCAAATTCTTTCAAACTTCACACCTAATTTAAATTTAGAGATTACTTATTATCAAAATTTAGCAGATGCTTTATCCAAAATAAACGAAATAGACCCAACCAATTATAGAAATATTTCTGCTCCATTTAATCAAAAAATTGCAATCCGAGTTGAAAATACAACAAATGGATGTTTCGGAATTGGATATCATCTCAATTTGGAAGTAGATAGTGTCCCAAAATTTGATCTAAAAACTACTGTTGAGTTTTGCTTTTTATCTGACAGTCATGAAATTGGCATAGAAAATCCGCTGACAGATTACAATTATATTTGGGAAAATGAAAATGGTAAAACTATTGGTAACACTCCAACAATTACAATTAATTTTGAAGGAGAATATTTTGTTAATGCCATTGATGTTCAAGGAAATAATTGTATTAAAACAAAAAGCATTCTTGTAAAAAGTATGCCAATTAACAACTTACTAAACTTTAACTCAACCAATATTTTAGTAACCGATAATTCAAATAACAATACCATTACAATAAATACTGATAATTTACCAATAAGCTCGTATGAATTTGCCATTGATGATGGTAATTTTTCTGAAATTAGTTTTTATGAGTATGTACCTGCAGGCAGACATTTTGTAAAAATTAGAGATGTTGTCAACTGCTTAGAGGCTATTATTGAAATTTCTTTAATTGGCATTCCAAACTTTTTTACCCCTAATAATGATGGTTATAATGATACTTGGCATGTAACAGGAATAGATTTTCAGCCAACATCAAATGTATATATTTTTGATAGATTTGGTAAATTAATAGCTATACTTGATCCTCTTGGGCCTGGTTGGAATGGCTACTATAAAGGAAATCCTTTACCTTCAACTGACTATTGGTATAGAGTTGAATTAGAAGATAGAAGACTTTTAAAAGGACATTTTAGCTTAATTAGAAGATAAATTAGAAGTATTTAAACCCGCTTTTTTGCTTTCTATAAATTACAATTGATTTTACTTAAAAAATTGTTTCAATTTTAAGTTGCTATATTTACCACAATCATAAATTTTAAATTATCTACTTATAGAATTTAGTTTATTTTTGCAGTATGCAATTTAAATTAGAATCAAATTTTAAACCAACTGGAGACCAACCACAAGCAATTGAACAACTTGTAACAGGTATAAATTCCAGTGAAAAATTCCAAACATTGTTGGGTGTTACTGGTTCTGGTAAAACATTTACAGTTGCAAATTTAATTGAAAGAACTCAAAAACCAACGCTTGTACTCGCTCACAATAAAACATTAGCGGCACAATTATACTCAGAATTTAAACAATTTTTCCCTACAAATTCCGTAGAATATTTTGTTTCATATTACGATTATTATCAACCGGAAGCGTACATTCCAGTTACAGGGACGTATATTGAAAAGGATTTATCTATCAACGAAGATATTGAAAAACTAAGAATTAGTGCATCTTCTGCGCTACTTTCAGGAAGAAGAGATGTAATTGTTGTTGCTTCTGTTTCTTGTATTTACGGTATTGGAAATCCTGTTGAATTCAAAAAGAACGTTATAAATATTGAAGTTGATCAACAAATACCACGCACTAAATTTTTACACTTATTAGTTACTAGTTTATATTCCAGAACGGAAACAGAAATTAGCAGCGGAACTTTTAAGGTGAAAGGAGATACCATTACCGTATATCCATCATACGGAGAACACGCGTACAGAATCCATTTTTTTGGCGATGAAATTGAAGAAATTGAAAGTTTTGATGTTACCAATAATCAAGTAGTTGAAAAATTTGAACAATTAACCATTTATCCAGCAAATTTATTTGTTACATCTCCAGATGTTTTGCAAAATGCCATACATGCAATTCAGGAAGATTTAATGAAACAATTCAACTATTTTAATGAAATAGGAAAACATTTAGAAGCAAAACGTTTAAAAGAACGTACCGAATTTGATTTGGAAATGATACGTGAATTGGGCTATTGTAGCGGAATTGAAAATTATTCGAGATATTTAGATGGAAGAGATCCAGGCACAAGACCATTCTGCTTATTAGATTATTTTCCAGATGATTATTTAATGGTAATTGATGAAAGTCATGTTACTATTCCGCAAGTTCATGCAATGTATGGCGGCGACCGATCTAGAAAAGAAAATTTAGTGGAGTTCGGTTTTAGATTACCTGCTGCAATGGATAATAGACCTTTAAAATTTGATGAATTTGAAGCCATTCAAAATCAGGTAATATTTGTGAGTGCAACACCCGCAGATTATGAATTACAAAAAACGGAAGGTGTTTTTATTGAACAAGTTATTAGACCAACTGGCTTACTAGATCCTGAAATTGAAGTAAGACCAAGTATTAACCAGATAGATGATTTAATTGAAGAAATACAAATTAGGGTTGAAAAAGATGAACGTACTTTGGTGACAACACTCACCAAACGAATGGCGGAAGAATTAACCAAATATTTAGGTCGAATTTCTATTCGTTGTCGTTATATTCATTCGGATGTTGATACGTTAGAACGTGTAGAAATTATGGCAGATTTACGAAAAGGTTTATTTGATGTTTTAATTGGAGTGAACTTATTAAGAGAAGGATTAGATTTACCAGAAGTTAGTTTAGTTGCTATTTTAGATGCCGATAAAGAAGGTTTTTTACGTTCGCACAGATCGTTAACGCAAACCATTGGTAGAGCTGCAAGAAACGTTGAAGGAAAAGCAATTTTGTACGCTGATAAAATTACAAACAGCATGCAATTAACCATGGATGAAACAACGAGAAGGCGTGAAAAACAAATTGCATACAATACTGCGAACAACATTACACCCACTCAAATTAAAAAATCTATTGAAAATACGCTAGGAAAAAATACTGTTACCTCTTATCATTATGATAATACTGCACAAATGGCAGCGGAAGAAAACTTATCGTATTTGCCTAAAACAGAAATTGAAAAACGCATAAAAGAAAAGCGGAAACAAATGGAAGAAGCTGCCAAAGCCTTAGATTTTATTATAGCAGCAAAACTGCGTGATGAAATAAAAGTTTTAAAAGAAAATCTATAATTAGTATTAAAATAAAAAAAGAGTTGTAATTATTACAACTCTTTTTTTATTAGTTAAAAACCACAGATGGTGATTTCCTAATATATTAGTTTCCTTTTTTATAATCAGCTAAAAATTGCGCTAAACCACTATCCGTTAACGGGTGTTTTAACAATCCTTTTATTGAAGATAACGGACCTGTCATCACATCTGCCCCAATTTTAGCACAATCAATTACGTGCATTGTATGGCGCACAGAAGCTGCTAAAATTTGAGTTTGAAATCCGTAATTATCATAAATCAATCTAATTTCAGAAATTAAATGCAATCCATCTGTTGAAATATCATCTAAACGACCAATAAACGGAGAAACATACGTTGCTCCTGCCTTTGCAGCCAATAATGCTTGACCAGCTGAAAAAACCAATGTTACATTGGTTCTAATTCCTTTATCAGAAAAATATTTACATGCTTTTATTCCGTCTGCAATCATTGGTAATTTTACCACAATTTGAGGATGTAACGCAGCTAAAGCTTCTCCTTCCTTAACCATTCCTTCAAAATCTGTTGCAATTACTTCAGCACTAACATCACCTTCCACAATGCTACAAATGTTTACATAATGTTTTAAAATATTGTCTGCACCTGTAATTCCTTCTTTAGCCATTAATGATGGGTTTGTAGTAACTCCATCTAAAACACCTAATGCTTGTGCTTCTTTAATTTGCTCTAAATTAGCTGTGTCAATAAAAAATTTCATTTAGTTGTATATTTAATTAATATTGAATTGTTTATTCTTTGCAAAAGTAATTAAATGATTATAATTTATAATGATTCATTAATAACTTTTCATACATTTTATCGGGTAAAATTCGTTTTAAAACAATAGAAAACTTTTGCATAAAATCTCCTACTTTATAATGTATTTTTGGATGAGGCGTATTTATTATTTTATATATAACTTCTGCCATTTCAATAGGATCACTTCCTGCATCTACATGAGAATTCATTAAATCTAAATTTTCCTGATACACTTTTTTATAAGGTGAATTTTCAAAAACGGGTGTATGATATCTTCCTGAAGCAATATTGGTTGCGAAATCACCTGGAGCAACATTAGTAACTTGTATCCCAAAATTTTTCACTTCCATTCTAACAGCCTCTGTAACCAATTCCAACGCTCCTTTTGTTGCCGAATAAATTCCTCTAAAAGGCAATCCCATATAGCCTGCAATAGAAGAAATATTAATAATTAAGCCGCTTTGTTGTTTACGCATGTGTGGTAAAACTGCTTTCATAACATCAATAGCACCAAAAAGATTGGTGTCAAATACCTTTCGCATTTCTTCTGTTGGCGTATCTTCAATGGGACCAGTAATTCCCATTCCGGCATTGTTTATTAAAATATCTAGTTTTCCTTCTACTTTAATAACTTCATTTACAGCATTTAAAATACTTTTTTCAGAATTGACATCTAAAGCCACTAATTTAAAAGGATGATTTAAACATTTTTCAGGATTTCGGCTTGTTCCATAAACTATAAAACCTTTTTCGGATAAATATTCTCCAATAGATTTTCCAATTCCTGAAGAACCGCCAGTAATTAAAACAACTTTAGACATTATATAATTTTTAGGATGTAAAGTTAAAAAGATATAGCGAAGTACCACTAAATATAAGGCATAAAAAAAGGCAAGCTACCTACATCACACCGCTACGACCTAATACCTTTGCTGCGTTCCCGCCCTGGAGGATTCAAAGGGAGCTGGTTGTGTAGGACTTGCCCGGCGCAAAAATACAATCATTTTTTAGTTTACACAATCATTTTTTTTATATTTTTATGTAACATTTTTAATGTTCTGTTTACTAATAAATTAGTTTAAACAATCAATAAATATTAATTATTACATAATATACTTAATAGGTATTAGTATATTTGTTCATCAAAAAAAATCAATTAATCATGGAAAACCAAAAATCATCATCAAAACAAGTAATGTTAAACTATGGTTTAATACTTGGAGTAGTATCAATCATTCTTTCTGTTGGAATATATGCAATGGGTAAAATTTACGATCAAGGTATGGGAGTAATGCTTGCCAGCTTTGTTATAATGGCTGTTGTAATTTTTATGGCACTTAAGAATTTTAAAGCGGGAAACAATAACTTATTAAGCTTAGGAGATGCTTTAAAAATTGGACTTGGAATTGCTTTAGTTGGAGCTATTATTACTGTAATTTACAACCAAATTTTCATCAACTTTATTGAACCAGATTTTATGGAAAATATGATGAAAGTTGGAGAGCAAAAAATGCTTGAACAATACCCTAATATGACAGATGAGCAATTAGAAGGAGCTAAACAAATGCAAGAAAAATTCTCTAGCCCACTAATTGGAGCTGCAATGGGAATTGTTGGTAGCTTATTTTTTGGATTTATTATTTCTTTAATTGAAGGTCTTATATTAAAAAGAACTGAAGAAATAGACTAAATTTATTATAAATGGATATATCAGTAGTTATTCCACTACTTAACGAAGAAGATTCTTTAACCGAATTACACGATTGGATTGCAAAAGTTATGCAATCCAATCGTTATTCTTATGAAATACTTTTTATTGATGATGGCAGTACAGATACTTCTTGGGAAGTTATTGAAAACCTATCACAAAAAAATCCGAATGTAAAAGGTATTAAATTTCAAAAAAACTACGGAAAATCACAAGCGTTAAATGCCGGATTTAAAGAAGTTAAAGGAAATGTAATTATTACCATGGATGCCGATTTGCAGGATAGTCCAGATGAAATTCCTGAATTGTACAACTTAATTATTAAAGAGGATTTCGATTTAATTTCTGGATGGAAGAAAAAACGGTACGATTCTAAAATCAGAAAAAATATTCCTTCCAAATTATTTAATGCAGCAGCACGCAAAACATCTGGATTAAAATTACACGACTTTAATTGTGGTTTAAAAGCCTACAAAAAAGATGTTGTAAAATCTGTTGATGTAAATGGTGAAATGCACAGATACATTCCTGTACTGGCAAAAAATGCTGGTTTTAATAAAATTGGTGAAAAAGTTGTAGAACATCAGGCAAGAAAATATGGTGTTACCAAATTTGGGATTGACAGATTTATCAATGGCTTTTTAGATTTAATAACCATTTGGTTTTTATCAAAATTTGGAAAAAGACCTATGCATTTATTTGGACTTTTAGGAACATTAATGTTTTTTATTGGGCTTTGTTTCTCTTTTTATTTAGGTATAGACAAATTATTTTTTAATCCAACAGGCAGATTAATTACTGAACGGCCTCAATTTTATTTAGCACTGGTTACAATGATAATTGGTACTCAATTCTTTTTAGCTGGTTTTTTAGGTGAAATAATTTTAAGAACAAAAACCGACACCAAAAGATATACCATTTCAAACCAAGTAAACTTATAACGTTTTAGTAAATAGTGTTATTATTTTACAACGATTAATACTATTTTTGTACTACAAAAGATTCTAATAAATTACAAATTATGACAATTTTAGAAAAAGCACAACAATGGCTAACTAGCACATTTGATAAAGAAACACAACAAGAAATTCAACACTTAATAAATACAGACCAAAACCAATTGGCTGACAGATTTTATCAAGATTTAGAATTTGGAACTGGTGGAATGCGTGGAATCATGGGCGCAGGAACAAACAGAATTAATAAATATACGTTAGGTAGAGCTACACAAGGTTTGGCTAATTATTTAATTCAAACGTTTCCAAGTAAACAATTAAAAGTTGCTATTGCTTTTGACTGTCGTCATAACAGTAAATCTTTTGCCAAAATTGTTGCCGATGTATTATCAGCAAATGGTATAAAAGTATTTTTATTTGAAGATTTACGTCCTACTCCAGAGCTTTCGTTTTCAGTAAAACATTTAGGTTGCGATGCAGGAATTGTTTTAACTGCGTCACATAATCCACCTGAATATAATGGGTACAAAGTATATTGGAATGATGGTGGACAAATTGTTCCGCCGCAAGATGGTGAAATTATTAATGAAGTAATAAATTTAGATTTTGCGAATATTAAATTCAACGCAAATGAAAATTTAATTGAATATATTGGAAAAAATGTAGATGATGCCTTTATTGATGCTTCTGTAAAAAATGGAACCTTCAACACAAAAGGAAGAGAAGATTTAAAAATAGTTTTCACATCATTACATGGAACTTCAATTACTGCAATTCCGGAAGCATTTAAAAGAGCTGGTTATTCAAATGTTCATATTGTTGAAGAACAAAGAGTTCCAAACGGAGATTTTCCAACAGTAAAATCACCCAATCCAGAAGAACCTGCAGCCTTAAAAATGGCGACTGATTTAGCAAATAAAGTTGGAGCTGATATTTTAATTGGTACAGATCCAGATTGTGATAGATTAGGTATAGCTGTTAGAGATTTAGAAGGAAACATGAAATTATTAAACGGGAATCAAACCATGTGTTTAATGACTGATTTCTTAATTAAAAAATGGAAAGAAGCAGGTAAATTAAACGGAAAGCAATTTGTTGGTTCTACTATTGTTTCAACAAACTTGGTAAATGAAATTGCTGATAGTTACGGCGTTGAAACTAAAGTTGGTTTAACCGGTTTTAAATGGATTGCTAAAATGGTACGTGAAGCTGAAGGTACACAAGATTTTATTGGAGGTGGTGAAGAAAGTTTTGGATATATGGTTGGCGACTTTGTAAGAGATAAAGATGCAGTTACAGCTACTTTATTAGCTTGTGAAATTGCTGCAGATGCAAAATCCAAAGGAAGTTCTATGTATCAAAAATTATTGCAAATTTATGTAAATAATAATTTTTACAAAGAACATTTAATTGCCATCGTTAAAAAAGGGATGGATGGTGCTGAGCAAATTAAACAAATGATGGTTGATTTACGCGAAAATCCAGTAACAGAAATTGCTGGTTCTAAAGTAAAATATCTCTTTGATTATCAAGCCTCTACTTGCATAGAATTACAATCTGGTAAAGTTCATTCCATTGAAATTCCAAAATCAAACGTTTTAATTTACGAAACCGAAGATGGAACAAAAGTTGCTGCAAGACCAAGTGGAACTGAACCTAAAATAAAATTTTATTTTAGTACTAAAGCTAGTTTAAATACTATAGAAAACGCTAAAAAAGTAGAAGGAGAATTAGATGCTAAAATTCAACAAATTATTGTTGAAATGAAATTAAACTAATTCAACATAACTTATAAAATAATTGATGAAATATTTCAAACAAATATTAGTGTATGCAAAACCGTATAAAATATACGGTTTTTTTAACATTATTAGCAACATTTTATATGCACTTTTTGGAACATTAGCATTTGTGAGTTTAATGCCCATGTTAAAAGTTTTATTTAAAAGTGCTGAACAAATTCATACCAAACCAACTTATACTGGCATTACAAAATTGGGTGATTATCTTGAAAAATCAATCAATTATTTTATTACTCAAAAAGTAAATAATGAAGGCGAATTAAAAGCTTTGTTATTTATGATTGTTATTATCATTAGTACATTTTTATTGAAAAATATTTTTGGCTATTTAGCCATGTATTTCATTACATTTTTAAGAAATGGCGTTTTAAAAGATGTTAGAAATGAATTATATGAAAAAACAGTTGACCTACCACTCGCCTATTTTTCTGAAAAAAGGAAAGGAGATATTATTGCCCGTATTTCAACAGATGTTTTAGAAATTCAACATTCGTTTTTATCTATTTTAGAATTGGTGGTTCGTGAACCCTTAACGATTGTTTTTACAGTAATTGCAATGCTTGCTATTAGTCCACAATTAACACTTTTTGTGTTTTTATTTATTCCAATTGCAGGATTTGTAATTTCATTGGTTGGAAAGAAATTAAAAAAACAATCCGACAGTGTGCAATTGGAACAAGGTCATTTTTTATCTATTTTAGAAGAAACATTAGGTGGATTAAGAGTGATTAAAGGATTTAATGCGGAAGGATATTTCAATAAAAAATTCAGACAATCTACCTCTCGTTTTTATGATTTTTCAAATACGTTGTTGAATCGTCAAAATTTAGCATCTCCTTTAAGTGAATTTTTAGGAATTGGAGTCATTGCCATTTTATTATGGTATGGAGGCTCCTTAGTTTTAGTTGATAAAACCTTGGCTCCAGATGCATTTATTGTATATATGACATTGGCTTACAATATTTTAACACCTGCAAAAGCAATTTCAAAAGCAGTTTATGGCGTTAAAAAAGGGGATGCCGCAGCAGAACGTGTATTGGAAATTTTACATACAAAATCTCCTTTAGCCGACAAACCTAATGCGACGGTTAAACCAACTTTTGATTCAGCGATTTCATTGAAAAATGTTTCGTTTAAATATCAAGATGATTATGTATTGCATGATTTTTCATTAGAAATTCCGAAAGGAAAAACGGTGGCTTTTGTTGGGCAATCTGGAAGTGGAAAATCTACTATTGCTAATTTATTAACTCGTTTTTACGATGTAAATGAAGGTAGTATTTTAATTGATGGTGAAAATATTAAAGACATCACAAAAAAATCTTTACGGAATTTACAAGGCTTGGTTTCTCAAGATTCCATTTTGTTTAATGATACTGTTAAAAACAATATTTTATTAGGACTTGAAAATAAATCTGATGATGAAATTATAGCAGCAGCAAAAATTGCCAATGCGCACGAGTTTATTAAAGATTTACCAAATGGTTACGATTTTAATATTGGTGACAGTGGAAATAAATTATCTGGCGGACAAAAACAACGTTTAAGTATTGCACGTGCAGTTCTTAAAAACCCACCTATTATGATTTTGGATGAAGCAACCTCAGCATTGGATACAGAATCTGAAAGATTGGTACAAGATGCGTTGGAAAAAATGATGCAAAACAGAACTTCCGTTGTTATTGCACACAGGCTTTCTACTATTCAAAAAGCGGATATTATTATAGTATTACAAAAAGGAAAAATTGTAGAACAAGGAACTCATAATGAGCTAATTGCAAATAATAATATTTATAAAAAATTAGTTGAAATGCAAACGCTTTAAAACTAAAAAAAACGTCAACCTAAATAATTTTAAGTTGACGTTTTCTTTTTACTTTTTAGAAATTTACACTTTCAAACCAAGCTTTTCGGCTCTTTTCAACATAAATTCATAGGCAGCATCATACTCATTTGGGATTTCTCCTTCTAAAATAGCTTCTTTAATTGCATCTTTAATTTGACCAATTTCGCGGCAAGGTTTCAAATTAAATGTTTCCATAATTAATTCACCTGAAATTGGTGGTTGAAAATTACGAACGTGATCGCGCTCCTCAACTTCTTTAATTTTATTTCGTACAATATCAAAGTTTTTGTGATACTTTTTAAATCTACTTGGGTTTTTTGTAGTTATATCTGCTTCACACAAAGTCATTAAACTTTCCACATCATCACCTGCATCAAAAATTAAACGACGAACTGCTGAATCCGTAACTTCTGTCGCTAACACAATTGGACGAGAACTTAGCAATACCATTTTTTGAACAAACTTCATTTTGTTGTTCATTGGTAATCGCATTCTTTTAAATAGCTTATACACCATTTTAGAACCTACAAATTCGTGTCCGTGAAATGTCCATCCTAACGTTTTATGAAACTTTTTTGTGGGTGCTTTTCCAATATCGTGTAATAATGCAGCCCAACGCAGCCAAAGATCATTGGTGTTTTTTGAAATGTTGTCAACCACTTCAAACGTATGATAAAAATTATCTTTATGTTTCTGACCTTCCACCTCTTCTACTCCTTTTAAGGCTGTTAACTCCGGTAAAAAACGATCTAATAAATTGGTGTCATACAATAAAATAAACCCAACAGAAGGAACATCAGCAAGCATAATTTTATTCAATTCATCAACAATACGTTCACGAGTAATTATATCAATTCGTTCAGCATTTCTTGAAATAGCTTCTAACGATGCTGTTTCAATTGTAAACCCTAATTGCGTTGCAAAACGAATAGCTCTCATCATTCGTAAAGGATCATCGGAATAGGTAATATCTGGATTTAAAGGTGTTCTAATTATTTTACTTTCTAAATCTTTAATTCCGTTAAATGGATCTAATAAGGTTCCGAAATCGGCTTTATTTAAACTTAAAGCCAAGGCATTTATGGTAAAATCTCTTCTGTTTTGGTCATCTTCTAATGTTCCATCTTCAACTACAGGATTTCTGCTATCTTCATTATACGATTCTTTACGAGCACCCACAAATTCAATTTCAATATCATCAAAACGCAACATAGCAGTTCCGTAGGTTTTAAACACCTGAACTTTTGGTTTGTTAGGTAATAATTTTGCAACTTCATTGGCTAAATCAATACCACTTCCAACAGCAACAATATCAATATCTTTAGGTGTTCCTCTTTCTAAAAAAAAATCGCGTACAAAACCTCCAATTACATAGGTTTCTAATTGTAAATTGGATGCTGCTTTTGAAATATATTCAAAAATTGGATGAATTAATGCTTCTTTGTAAGTATTGTTTATTGACATATTTTCTAATAACAAAGTCCTTAAAAATATCAAAACGTCATTCTGAACTTGTTTCAGAATCTCATCACACAAATTTCAAATTATGATGTGAACCTGAAACAAGTTCAGGTTGACGAAAATTTAATTTTCAAGTAAACTCCTTTTGCATTTAAATTTATAACTATTTTCGAAGCACTATAATTTCACCATTTTCTGCCACTTTAAGTATGGTAGAAGACTTGTCATTTCTTTCTTCGCGGTGCAAATTTACAACATAGTCTACGCTCTCCAAAATTGGTTGTGCTATTTCTTTAAAACTTTTAGGCGTTTCGCTTCCACTAATATTTGCTGATGTAGATACAATTGGCTTTCCAAATAGAGAAATTAGTTGTTTACAGAAGTCATTTTGAACAATTCTAATAGCAACTGTATTATCTTGCGCAACTACATTTTTTGCCAAACCAATTGGATTGTTATAAATAATAGTGGTTGGATTTGTTGTTTTAGACAATAACTCAATTATTTCTTTAGAAATTAAAGGAATATATTGTTGCAACATTTCAATGTCATCAACTAAAATAATAAGGCTTTTGGTTTCTTCTCGTTGCTTTATTTGAAACACTTTTTTAACTGCTGCTGCGGAGGTTGCATCGCAACCTATTCCCCATACGGTATCAGTTGGATACAATAACATCTTATTTTCTTGAAGAATTTTAAGGCTCTTTTTTAATTCATTTTCAACCATCTTTTAATCAATTCGATTTTTATTATATAATCCCAACGTTTTTTTAAAATCTTTAAAATAAATATCAAGTGAAGAATTAACTTTATTATAAGCGCTTAACCATCTCCACGTTTTATACAGTTTTAAGTTGTTTATTAATTCGTTCTTTTTAGAACTAACTATATTAAAATCATCCAAAACTTTAGCTCCAATATTATTATAACCCGTAAATAAATTTACTTTATTTGAATTATGAATCACACAGAGCCACAATCGTTTATTTGTTACTCTAATAATATTTTTTTCATACTTCCAGGATCCATGTCTGCTTCTAAACCAAACACTTTTTAAATTTTCCTTTTTTTCAATTAAAGATATAAACGGATTGTAAAGTTGTTTTTTTAATCCAAAACGGACAGTTGAACCTGTTTGTAAGGTATAACCATCAATTAGGTCTATTGCAAAATGATCTTGACTATCAAAATAACTTTGAATGGTATTTACATAGTTTATATGTAAACTATCATCATTATCTAAACGTGAAGTAATACAGTATTCTTTAGAATCTAATAATTTTATGTTCTTTACAATTTCTGGTAAAAAATTGGTCATTCCATCTATAAAAAAAGGAACAAAATTATCGAAAGATTTTTGAAACTCCTCCACCTTTTGTTTATAACTTTCTGGTGTATTTATATCAAAAAAAACAAGCCATTTAAAGTTTTTATTTGTTTGATTTTTTACCGAGCTAAAACAATAGTTTTCAAATAAGTCGAAACGCTCTTGTAGCCAGGAATCGGACAATACTTTTTCGTTATTTTTAGTTGTAGTCCAATCGTCTTTCCTAAGGTTAAACCTTGTAATTATATAATGTTGAAACATTTTATTATCGAAATCAGATACATAAAATCAAGCTAAACTTATTGAAATATTCAAACCTAATTTACTGTAAATTATTATTATTTGTTAAAATTTAAAGTAATTCAATTTTTTCCTCATTTGGTATTTGCGAAAAAGATTTAAAGGTTTTTTCTTTAAATAAGATCTGTCTTTTTCTAAAAATGCTAAAGTTGTATCAATAATTCTTTTACTAGATTTCCCATCATTGTATGGA
The DNA here is from genome assembly GCF_016342705.1 of Lutibacter sp. GTDB lineage: Bacteria > Bacteroidota > Bacteroidia > Flavobacteriales > Flavobacteriaceae > Lutibacter. The sequence goes on from NZ_JAEINV010000006.1 coordinate 220,450, forward strand.
TGCGTAAATTCGATATAATTCTCAATTTCTTTCATTACATCTTTAGGGTAAGAAAATGCTCTTTCAAGGCTTTCTTCAATCTGGCTAACCTCTTCAATATTCATTAAATGAGGCATTGGTTTATTGTTTCTAAAAGTAACAACCGGTTTACGCTGCAAAATAAATTCAGGAATTGCAGAAGTTGTATCAGAAAACATGATGTCAGCTATTTTAAAAATAGGAATGATGTCTGTTGTATCAAAATATTTCAAATTTTCATTTTCTAAACTTTTGAATTTCTCAACAATAACAGGGTCCATTTTAGGGTGTAAAATCACTAAAAACTGCCATTTCCCAATTAATGACAATCGCTTAATTTCTTCAAAAACTTCAGGAATATTGGCTAAACTGTATTTAGTAGTAAAAGTAGAAGAAATAAGTACGGTTGGCTTAGCATTAATTCTTTCTAACGTATTAGTTTCACTAAAAAGTGGATCAACTTTGGACCAACCTGTTTCAACTACTTCAAAATAGCCGTGCTTCTTTTTTAACATATTAAAAGGACCTGTAGTTGAAGGTCCTTGTGTACAATACAAATCGAAAAAACCTCGTATTCTAAAATGACCTTTCTTAAAACTCCATTTATTCACCAAAAATCCGTGAAATATTTGAACTTTAATTCCTGGAAAAAAATGAGGAACAGCATCAGTTGCTACCAAAACTATTTCAGGATTATAATCCATTACCTCCTGCACCGTGTTTAACAATGTTTCTTCTATTGTTAAATATGTTTTAGCGCTTTCTAATTCAGAAAACCATTTTACATCGTGACCTCTTTTAATAATTTCCTTTTGAAGAGGTTTACCAATTGGAACACTATATCCGTGTGAAATATGAATTAAAAAACGCATTATAAACTTGTAATAAAATTATATGCAAATATACAAAATTAAACTGCTACATTGTTTTCACGCAACGCATCATTTAATGATGTTTTTTTATCAGTACTTTCTTTACGTTTTCCAATAATCATAGCGCAAGGAACATAAAATTCACCTGCTGGAAATACTTTTTTATAACTTCCCGGAATTACAACTGAACGTGAAGGAACAAATCCTTTATATTCTACTGGAGAATCTCCTGTTACATCAATAATTTTAGTACTCATTGTTAACACCACATTTGCTCCTAAAACTGCCTCTTTTTCAACACGAACTCCTTCCACAACTATACAACGAGAACCTACAAAAACGTTATCTTCTATAATAACTGGTGCGGTTTGTAATGGTTCTAAAACACCACCAATTCCAACACCTCCACTTAAATGAACATTTTTACCAATTTGTGCACAACTACCAACAGTTGCCCAAGTATCTACCATAGTTCCTTCATCTACATACGCACCAATATTTACATAACTTGGCATTAAAATAGTTCCTGCAGAAATATATGATCCGTGACGTGCAACTGCGTGAGGAACTACTCTCACTCCTTTTTCTTTATAACCTCTTTTTAACGGAATTTTATCATGATATTCAAAAATACCAACTTCAATCGTTTCCATTTGTTGAATAGGAAAATAAAGCACCACCGCTTTTTTCACCCATTCATTCACTTGCCATCCGTTTTCAATAGGGTGTGCAACACGTAATGTTCCACTATCTAATAAATTTACTACTTCTCGTATAGCATTCTGCGTTGTTGTTTCTTTTAATAATTCTCTTTTTTCCCAGGCGTTTTCAATAATTTTTCTTAGTGCTTCCATTCATTTAATATTCTATGAATCGCAAATATAAAATATATAAAAGATTTTCTAATTCAAAATAGCTAAATTTGCACAACTTTAAAAATTCTGTTAATATTTTGGCTCGTATTTTAGCTTTTGATTATGGTGAAAAAAGAACTGGAATTGCTATAACTGATGAACTTCAGATTATTGCTTCTGGACTGACAACTGTTGATACTAAAAAAATATTTTCATTTTTAACAGATTATTTAAAAAATGAAAATGTAGAATTATTTATTGTTGGCGAACCTAAACAAATGAATAATAAAGCGAGTGAAAGCGAACAATTTATTAAGGTTTTTGTTGAAAAATTAAGCACTACTTTCCCTAAAATTCCGATTAAAAGAATTGATGAACGCTTTACCTCAAAAATGGCATTTCAAAGTATGATTGATAGTGGTTTAAAAAAGAAACAGCGCCAAAATAAAGAGCTAATTGATGAAATTAGCGCTACTTTAATTTTGCAATCTTATTTACACAATCAATAAAAAAATTAATTACTTAGCGTTTAATTTATAAATAGCATCCGCAAATTTTTCACCTAAATCTATATAGCCATTACTGTCGTAATGCCAAGTGTCGGAATATTTATAATATCTTGTATTTCTAATAATGGAAGCATTTCCATCCGTTTTTGCAAATTTTTCTTGTGCATATTGCACCAATTCGCCGTAATCCCAAACTTTCCCATCGGCATCATTCCAAGAATCTGAAATTTTTCCAATAACAACTGGTAAATCATCTACTCTTAAACTAGCTCTTATTAAATCCATTAACCTTTTTAAGTTGAAATAATATTTATTTGCGACTTCTTCAGTAAAATCGGCATCACTTTCACCTTGCATCCAAATGATACCAGAAGGAATTAAAACATCTGCTTTTCCATTTCCATCTATATCTCCATTACTAAAAGCTCCGTTCAAAGTAATTAAAAAATGATCATATTGATTTATTCCTTTAAAATCTGGCTCCCAACTACCAAATTGTCTAGCCGCTAAACTATCTATTGATGAACCTCCTTTGGCATATTTTATAAATGCAATTTTATCGTTCGGATATAATTCTTGCAACCTTTTAGCTAACGATAATTCAATTCCAAATCTTTCAGAATACTGATTTTTTATACCATCCGAAGAAAAGCCAACGCCATGACCTGGTTTTAAAACTTCCCATTTTCCCAAACCTCCATTTTGCTGATGATCTCCTGCTGGATTTCCTTCATAAATAAACACATTTTTAAATGGCTTATTTAAATCCTTTGGTAAATCTTTAGTATAACCATAGCCTTCCATATTAGACTGACCTCCTAAATAAAAAACCCGAATACTATCTTTTTGTTGGCTGAATAACAATAATGGAAAAATTGTAAATAGTAATAAGATTGATTGATAATGTTTCATAGCTAAATGGCGACTTAAATAATTTAAAGTATTGAAATTACTGCGGATAAAATTACTACATTAATATGTATTAATAATTGTACCAGCTGGAATATTATAATATATTTCAGTTATTTTTAGTTGAAGCCATGTAAAATCTCCATCCTCTAATTTCCAAGTTACATGGATTTCTTCAGGGATTTTAATTTTATTAAAAACCTTATTTTTAATGACCTCAACCTCCCATTCTTTTGGTTGTACATCATTTAAATCTTTATATCTCAAAGTACTAAACTTTTTGAATTCGCCATTTTCACTAAAGAAAAATGTTCCTGAAGTTGTTATATTATTCATTGAAATAGTAGCCTTTGCACTTCCATCATCAATATATTCCCACGAAATGTATGAACTTAAAGCTGCAGAAGGAAACCAAACAATTTCAGCTAAAAATCTTTGAAGCGTTGCTTCGTTCACTTTTTTATTATTTTTCACATTCACAATTGGTATAATTGAACCCATTTTTATCATCATTTCTCCATTTCCATTTTCTAACTTATCTCTTCCTTTCATACTTATAATGGAATTGATATTCATAGCTACAGACCAGTTAAAAGCTGCTGGATATGTTGTAAAATATTGCTGAGCAGTAGCTTTGTACCATTTTTTTTGTTGTGGTTTTAGTTTCATTAAAATTTTCTGTTTTAAATACACACTTTTAATTTTGAATGTGTTATTTACGCCACAATTTCTTAACCAATTTTGAACAGGAATTGGTACATCTTCTATGGAATTTACACGCATTAATTCCTTTTTTTTATTTAATTCTACTTTAGAAAGCATCTGTACAACTTCTTCTTTCACCTGCTTTGAAAAACTAAAATTTCCATAAGCAAACATACAAGCAAGCCATATAATTAAGTTTAGCATAGTGCCAAATTTGGCTTCTTTCCAAAATACAATTATAATTATTTGAGAAATTAAAACAGAAAGGAATCCAAATAACCACCAATAATTGCTTTTAAACAGCAATAAAAAGGTGGTTATTAAGAAAAATATAGCGGCTATCAGCCAGTATATACCGTAAATTTTTGATATTGAACTGCTTAATAAATTGAGTTCAATAATTTTAAAGGCTTTTAAAAAACCCAACACATGAATTAATGCGTGTGTTACAAGCAAAATAGCAACTAAAATTCTCATTACTATTAACTTTTACATGTTCTCCGTTACACGTTGGTAATACCAATTTGCATCAGGATTTCTTATCCCATTTTTTGTGTAATATCCTGTAATTACATTGTTATCTGGAGAAATGGTGTAATGATACATATATCCTTGATCTATAGTTTTACCATTTAAAACAGATGGAAATACTTTAAAATTCATTTGTCTACCTTCAAATTGTCCTTCACCTTTATAGGATTTCCAAATTTTTGTATTGATATCTATCCAAGAAATAACAATCGTAAATTTATTTCCCTCTTGCCAAATATTTAACCGATCATCTTGATCTCTTGCGCCCCGATGCGCCCAACTTCCATAAACATTAATTGGTAATGTTTCTTGTGCCGTTGTTTTTATAGTTGAACTGTTAGAATTAATTTTAGTTCCATTCCATTTTTTTGTTGGTGTAGCATTGTTATACCCATATTTTCCAGTAAATGCTGAAAAATCGGAATTAAAAATAAATTCAAACTTTCCACTTTTTTTACTTCCGCTATTGCTCCAAGTACCCACAAGTCTATTTCCGTTTAAAATTGCTTCAATCTTTCCATTACCACCCTCGTAGGTTCCGGCAACTCTGTTTCCATTTTGTTGCAAGGTCATTTGAGCGTAGTCTGTTTTATAAACGCCGGAAACATTGTGTAAAATGGTTTCAACTTCTGGACTAACAACCTTTACTGTATTTGAAGATTTAATTTTAGTTCCATTCCATTTTTTTGTTGGAGTAGCATTGTTATACCCATATTTTCCAATATAAGATGTAAAGTCGGAATTAAAAATAAATTCAAACTTTCCACTTTTTTTACTTCCGCTATTGCTCCAAGTTCCAACAAGTAAATTTCCGTTTAAAATTGCGTCAATTTTTCCATTACCGCTTTCGTAAGTTCCGGTAACTCTGTTTCCATTTTGTTGCAATGTCATTTCTTTGTAGTCTGTTTTATAAACGCCAGCAACATTTTGTGAAAACCCTACAAAACTAACAAAAAATGTAACTAGCAAAATAATTAGATTCTTTTTCATCTTCTAAAAATTAATGCGTTTTAAAAATGCTTACTCTATCGATTTTCAGCTTTTTCTCGGCTACTCATTTATTAATGTCGAATTTCGCTTTCACATGTTCGACGTTGGGTGTTCAACCCATTTAAAACTTGCTCCCAATTTATAATTATATAAAATGAAAGGGGAATCCGCTCTAATTTAAAACAAAAAATAAGGGTTGAAAAATATAAAACAAGGTTGTTTTACTCTTTAAATTTAAGAAAAAAACGTGATAAAACATTGAAATTTAAAAGATTTCAACTTCAAATTGATAATTACATTATTGTAGTTATTTTTAAAAAGAGTTTATTTATAAAAATTATTTATATCATAAAAAACGGCAAAGTTTTCATTAAATCTGAAAAAAACTAAATACAATTTATTTATAATATTAACGGTTTTGTAAATTACAATTCCCAACATTTTATTATTCATTTAATCTTTTGTATTTTTGCAAACCAAAAAAAAGAATATGATTTTACCTATTGTGGCGTACGGCGATCCTGTTTTAAGAAAAGTAGGAGTAGAAATTGACAAAAACTACCCTAATTTAGCAGAACTTATTGAGAACATGAGAGAGACTATGGTGAATGCACAAGGTGTTGGTTTAGCTGCACCGCAAATTGACAAGTCTATACGTTTATTTCTTGTAAATACAACACCATTTGGCGAAGATGAAGATTTAGAAGAAACTGAACGCGCATTTTTATCTAATTTTAATAAAGTGTTTATTAACGCTAAAATTTTAAAAGAAGAGGGAGAAGAATGGGCATTTAATGAAGGTTGTTTAAGTATTCCTGATATTAGGGAAGACGTATTTAGACAAGAAAAAATTACCATTGAGTATTTAGACGAAAATTTTGAAAAACACACCGACGTAATTGGTGGTTTAGCAGCTAGAGTTGTACAACATGAATACGATCATATTGAAGGAATTTTATTTACTGATAAAATATCTTCCTTAAAAAAACGATTAATTAAAAAGAAATTAGAAAATATTTCAAAAGGAAAAGTAAACGCTGATTACAGAATGAAATTTTTTTCACCAAAAAGAAAATAACTATATGGAATTAAAAAATATTGTTGCCATTAATGGTAAACCAGGATTGTTTGAGATTAAAGCACAATCTAAAGGAGGAATTATTGTAGAATCATTACTTGATGGTAAAAAAACACCAGTAACTGCTACACATAATATTAGTGCTTTAAACGAAATTGCAATTTACACGTACGAAGAGGAAATTCCATTACGTATAGTTTTTAAAGCAATTGCAGAAAAAGAAGGTGGAAAAGAAGGATTAAGTCCTAAAGAAAGCGGAAAAGTATTAACGTCTTATTTTAGAGAAGTTTTACCAAACTTTGATGAAGAACGTGTGTACACTTCTAACATCAAAAAAGTATTAACTTGGTATAATTTATTAGCCTCAAAAAACTTCGATTTTGCTTCAATAGTAGAAGTGGAAGAAGAAACAACCGAAGAATAATATGCACACAAGAGAACAGCAACTTCAGGCATTTGGTCGTTTATTAGACATTATGGATGAGTTGCGTTCTAAATGTCCTTGGGATCAAAAACAAACATTTCAATCGCTTCGACATTTAACTATTGAAGAAACCTATGAATTAGGTGACGCCATTCTTAATAACGATTTACAAGAAATTAAAAAAGAATTAGGCGATGTTTTATTACACATTGTTTTTTACGCTAAAATAGGTTCTGAAACGGACGCTTTTGATATTGCAGATGTTGCAGAATCTATTTCAGAAAAATTAATTTACCGCCATCCACATATTTATGGAGATGTTGAAGTAGAAAACGAAGAGGACGTAAAACAAAACTGGGAAAAGCTAAAACTAAAAGAAGGTAAAACCTCGGTTTTAGAAGGTGTTCCGCCATCGTTACCTGCCATGGTAAAGGCCAATAGAATTCAAGATAAAGTTGCTGGAGTTGGTTTTGACTGGGAAAAACCGGAACAAGTTTGGGAAAAAGTTCAGGAAGAATTGAATGAATTAAATGCTGAAATTGAAAAAGGAAATACCGATAACATAGAAGCCGAATTTGGTGATGTATTATTTTCACTCATCAATTATGCGCGGTTTATTAAGGTAAATCCAGAAAATGCTTTAGAACGCACCAATAAAAAATTCATCAACAGATTTCAACACCTTGAAACAGCAGCAAAAAAAATGGATAAATCACTACATGATATGTCTTTAGCTGAAATGGATGTGTTTTGGAATGCAGCTAAAAAACTATACAAATAGAAATTACTTTAACTTCTATCAATTAATTTTTTTACCTTAGTATATTAAACTTATTATAATGGAGAAAATTGTAATTATAACTGGCGGCAGTAAAGGAATAGGACACGGAATTGCAGAAGTATATCATAAAAACGGGTATAGAGTTATTTCAATTTCAAGAACTACTTTAAAAAAAGAGTATGCTGTTGAACAGTATCCATGTGATTTAACAGATCTACAACAATTAGAAAAAACAATTACCGAAATATTTTCTCATTTAGACAAGACTAATACTTCCATTTTAACATTATTTAATAATGCCGGTAGTTTAGGAACTGTAAATACGCTTGAAAATATTTCAGCTGAAAATATTAGCAATACCATTCAAATAAATTTAACTGCACCTTTAGTAGTAAGTTCATTATTTATAAAATTTACGAAAGGGTGGGATTGTAAAAAGCGAATTATAAATATCTCTTCAGGTGCTGCCATAAATCCTTACGGAAGTTGGGCCATGTATTGTTCCACAAAAGCTGGATTGGATATGCTTACAAAAGTAGTGGCCAAAGAACAGAAAAAAATTAAAAACGGTGTTAAAATAACTTCTGTGTATCCGGGTGTGGTTGACACTGATATGCAAGAAGAAGTTAGAAACACCTCCAAAGAAAATTTTAAATCAGTTCAACGATTTATTGATTTTTACGAAAAAGGGGCGCTCGCTACACCAAAACAAGTTGCAGAACAAATTTATGAGCTTGATATGAATGGTAAGTTAAAAAACGGAAAAATTATTGATGTAAGAAATTACAAATAATAAAAAAGGCGTACACCTTTTTTTAATAGTTGTACACCTTTTTTCAATAGTTGCGCAACTATTGAAATTTGTTGCGCAACTTTTAAAATTTGTTGTGCAACTTTTAAAAGTATGAGTCGTCCTAAAATAGGTTGACGATTATTAAAAAAATTAATGAAAACCTGTGAAGATATCTTCACAGGTTTTTT
>NZ_JAEINV010000020.1 GCF_016342705.1 Lutibacter sp.
AAAACCTGTGAAGATATCTTCACAGGTTTTCATTAATTTTTTTAATAATCGTCAACCTATTTTAGGACGACTCAAAATTAAGAAGCTAATATTAGTTGTTTCCTAAAATTAATGGTAAACCATCTTTTGAACTACCAACAATAACCACTTTACTATTTGGTGATTTTGAAAGTTCTAATGTAGCTTCAATACCTTTATCTTGTAAAATTTTATCAGTTAATGATGCACTTAAAATTTTGTTTGCATCTGCTTTACCTTTAGCTTCAATAATTTGTTTTTGAGCTTCTTTTGATGCAGTTACCAATCTAAATTCATACTCTAAAGATTCTTGTTCTTGCTTTAATTTACGTTCAATTGCATCTTTAATAGTTGATGGCAATGTTACATCACGCACTAAAACTTCATTTAATTGAATATACTGAACCTCTAATATTTTTCTAGTTTCTTCAAAAATTTCACTCTGAATTACATCTCTTTTACTAGCATATAATTGTTCTGGAGTATAACGACCAACAACGCTACGAGCAGCCGAGCGTAATGCTGGCTTAATAACACGTTCTAAATAATTTTCTCCTTTTTCCTGGTGTAACTTGCCTAAATTTTCATGTTGAGGCACATACCAAGCAGAAACTTCTAAAATAATATCTAATCCGTTTGATGAAAGTACTTTCATTTTTTCAAATAATTCTTGCTGACGTACTTCATAAATTACTACATTATTCCAAGGAGCTACTAAGTGAAATCCTTCTCCCATAGCTACTTCATCTGTAACTACCCCACCATCAAAACGTTTCCATAAAACACCAGCTTCACCAGCGTCAATAGTTACTGTAGATTTTGAAAGAAAAATAATTAAAACTACTGCTAATATAATTAATGGCATTAAACTTTTAGGCAATTGTAATTGTCCGTTATTACTCATATATATTTATTTTTAAAATTTTATCAAAAATACAAAACAGAAATTAGATATCTTAATTTAAAAGAAATAATCACAATCTTTCCCATTTTATTCCTCCAAAGGTGTAAATACACCTTTTACTAAAATCTGTTTTTCTTTTAATAAATCTGTAGGGTCAATAATTTCAACAAAACTTTCAGTTTTTAAACCAATTTTCACTGCTCTTTTTTCAAATTGGTAACTTCCCTCCTTTTGAGATGTTAAAACCAATACTGAAAAAGAATTATTTTCTTCAATTAAAGCTCCAATTGGTAAGGCAGTTCTTTGCACTTCATTGGTTATAATTTCAGCTTCTACAAACATTCCAACCAAAAAATCTTGTTTTTCATTTTCTAAATGGCCGTGTACTTTTACAGTTCTATTTTTTTCATCAATAGATTTCCCTATTAAATGAACTTCTGCATCATACCAATTAGTTGAATTTTCTGGTAATTTAAAACGTATTTTCATACCTTCTTTCACAACCATAACATCTTTTTCAAAAATTACCAATTCAATATGTTTGTGTAAATCATCTATAATTTCTACTAATACATCAGATTCATTCATAAACTTACCAACGCTTGCATACACCTGGGTTACACTTCCATTTATTGGAGAATACACAGGAATAGTACTTGTAAATTTTCCTGCCTTTACGTTATTAACATTAATATTCATTAATCGTAATTTTTGCTCTAAACCATTATATTGAGCCAAAGAACTTTTATAATCACTTTCCGCTTTTAAATAGTTTTTTTCTGAAGTAATTTTTTCATTAAATAAGGTTTTTTGACGTTCAAACTCATTTTTTAAATAGGTAAGTTTTTCAAACAACTCTAAATAATTTTGTTGAATTTCAATAAAAGCTGGATTTTCCATTGTTAATAACAATTCACCTTTTTTTACTTTTGTTCCAATTAACAAATGTGAAATTTTAACGTAACCGCCCATTATGGCACTTACCATAGCTCTGTCTGTTGGAGGAACATCAATAAACCCATTTGTTTTTATAGTTTCTGAAAACAACTGTAATTCAGTTTGTTGCACTTCCATTTGAGCACTTTTATATTGTTTTTCTGAAACTTCTATAATATTCGGATTTTTAGAAGCTGTATTCAATTCTTTTTCTGTTGGTTTGGAATTATTACAAGCAGAAAAAACTAAAAGTAAAAAAGTAAATACTGTATATATGATATTATTTTTCATTGTTAACGATTAAAGGTTTAAGTAATTTATTTCTAAAGCAATTTGATTGTATTCATTTAAATACATTAAATAATCAATTTGTAATTGATTACCATTTTCTATACTTTGTATATATTGGAAAAAATCAATTTCTCCATTTTTATAACTTGCTGTAGCTGTTTTTAAAATAGCATTAGCAATGGTATTTCCATTTTCATTAAAATAGGTTAATTGAGCTTCATTTTTATTTAACTCGTCCAATAAAATTGAATATTTCGATTTTAATTTGAAGTTTGCATCTAAAGATGCTTCTTTTGCCATATCATATTCAATATTTTTAGCCGTAATTTTACTAGATTTCCCCCAGAAAGCTAATGGAATTGAGATGCCTGCCTGAAAACTATTTACAGAACTATTTGTTGATAAATCTTCGCTTCTAAAGTAATTAAAATGTAAATCGGGCAACAACTGTTGTGTCTCCAATCCTTTTTTTGCTTTAAATAAATTAGAATTCTCCGTAAAATATTGATTGACTAGATGTGTTTCTAAATTCTGAGTTTCAACATTAATCTTCATTAATTCAGGAACTGAAATTTCAAATTGTTCCTCTATTTGAAGTAATTGCTTTAAATTTTCATAAGCAATTGATATATCATTTTTAAGCTGAATTAATTGTAGACTATACTGTTTGTATTTAGCTTGTGATGTAATCTTTTCTAAATAATTTGATTCTCCCAGTTCAAATTTTCGTTGTGCAGCTTTATAAAAATTACTATACAAACTATCCATATAAACCAAGTGATCTAATTTTTTATTGAGATACACAATTTGATAATACGATTTAGAAACATTTTTAACCAACTCGTTTTTAGCTATTTCAAACGATATTTGAGATAAGTTTGTTGCAATTTTAGCTGTTTTATTCCTTGCAAAATAAACAGAAGGAAATTCTATAGTTTGGCTAAAACCATAGTTTTCTAAAGGTTTTCCATCTACACCTAAACTAGTTCTATCTTTTAAATAATAAATGTTTGTTTTATCAATATCAAAAGCGCCTAATTTCGACTTATTTTCTATTTGAACATCTAATGATTTCAATTTTAGCTGCTTATTATTTTCAACGGCTACAGAAATAGCATCATCTAAACTAAGTTCTTTTGTTTGTGAAAAACTTATGATAGGAGTTAATAACAATAACAAAAGCATTGTTTTTGGTGATTTCTTTCTTCTTTTTCTTTTTGTTAATTTAGTATCAAACAATGCGTATAAAACTGGTAATACAACTAATGTTAAAAATGTTGCAGATACTAAACCTCCAATAACAACAGTTGCTAACGGACGTTGTACTTCAGCCCCAGCATTTGTTGAAATTGCCATTGGTAAAAATCCTAATGCCGCAGCAGCTGCAGTTAAAATTACTGGACGTAAACGTTCTTTTGTTCCTTTTAAAATGCGTTCATGAACATCATCAAAACCTTGTTCTTTTAATGATTTTAAATGTTCAATTAGTACAATACCATTTAATACCGCAATACCAAATAAAGCAATAAAACCAACACCTGCAGAAATACTAAACGGTAAATCGCGCATCCATAAAAACAATACACCTCCAACAGCGGAAAGTGGAATGGCTGAAAAAATCATTAAGGCATCTTTAATAGAATTAAAAGCGAAGTGTAACAATATAAATATCAGTAACAAAGCAATTGGAACGGCTAGCTTTAAACGCGCTTTTGCACTGTTTAAATTTTGAAACTGGCCACCATAAGAAACAGTATAACCAACTGGTAATTTTACATCTGCCTCAATAATACTTTGAATATCTTTAACTACCGATTCCATATCTCTGTTTCGCACATTTACACCAATTACAATACGTCGTTTTGTATCATCTCTAGATATTTTTGCAGGTCCTTTTGTATATTCAATTGTAGCTACTTCGTGTAATGGAATTTTATAACCAGAAGGTGTATCAACATATAAATTTTTAAGATTGTCAATATTTTTTCTATAATCAGCTTGTAATCGGACTACTAAATCAAATCTACGTTCACCTTCAAATACATTTCCCATGGTTGTTCCAGCAAATGCCATTGATACTATTTGATTTAAATCCTTAATATTTAAACCATAACGTGCCACTTTATCTCGTTTATAACTTACTGTCATTTGTGGTAATCCATCAATTTTTTCAACAATAATATCAGAAGCACCTTCAACATTTAAAATTTTATTTCTAATTTCATCCGCTTTTGATGCTAAGATCCCTAAATCATCACCATAAATTTTTACAGCAACATCTGCTCTAACACCCGTAATTAATTCGTTAAAACGCATTTCTATAGGTTGGGTAAATTCAAAATCAATTCCTGGAATTATAGAAAGTTTTTCTTTGAATTTATCTGCTAATTCATCTTTTGATTCTGCAGAAACCCATTCACCTTTCGGTTTTAATTTAATAATAACATCACTTTCTTCCATAGACATTGGATCAGTTGGTACTTCTGCCGCTCCAATTCTAGAAATAACCTGATCTACTTCTGGAAAATTATCTAATAAAATTTGTTCAATTTTAGTGGTAATCTCGGAAGTTTTAGTTAAAGTAGTTCCAGTTTTAAGCACTGGCTGAATTACAAAATCTCCTTCATCTAAGGTTGGTATAAACTCTCCTCCCATATTTGAAAATAAGACTGCTGTAAAAACTAACAACCCAACTGACATTGCTATAACCGCTTTTTTATGATTTAAAGCCCATTGAATTACAGGAGCATACATTAAATTGAAAAAAGCCATTATTCTTTTAGATACATTATTTTTAGTAACTTTTTCTGGTTTTAAAATAATTGAAGCAATCACTGGAACATACGTAAAACACAAAAACATTGCTCCAATTAATGCAAAACTAAAGGTCATAGCCATTGGTTTAAACATTTTACCTTCAACACCACTTAAAGATAATATTGGAATAAATACAATTAATATAATTAACTGTCCAAACACGGCTGAAGTCATCATTTTTGAACTACTCTTATAGGTAATTTCATCAATTTTATCTTGACTATCTTCTTTTGATAATTGCAGTAACTCATCTCTACTACTGGTAATTTTAAAAGCAATATATTCAACAATAATTACTGCTCCGTCTATAATAATTCCAAAATCTATGGCTCCTAAGCTCATTAAATTGGCATCAATTTTAAAAATATACATTAATGAAATGGTAAAAAGTAAGGCCAACGGAATTACAGAAGCAACCACAATACCTGATCTAAAACTACCCAACAATAAAATAACCACAAAAATTACAATCAAAACTCCTAAAATTAGGTTTTCGGCAACGGTAAAAGTTGTTTTTCCAATTAATTCACTTCTTTCTAAAAAGCCATTTATATAAACTCCTTCTGGTAATGATTTTTGAATTTCAGCAACTCTTAATTTTACTAACTCAATTACTTTGTTAGAATCGCCGTCTTTTAACATCATAACTTGACCTAACACTTTCTCTCCTTCTCCATTTCCAGTAATTGCACCAAAACGGTTGGCTGATCCAAAATTTACATCAGCTATATTTTTAATTAAAATAGGAACACCTTCTACATTTTTAACAACAATATTTTCAATATCATCTAATGATTTAATCATTCCTTCTCCACGAACAAAATAACTTTCATTCGCTTTTTCAATATATCCACCACCAGCAACACTGTTGTTCTTTTCAATAGCTTCTAGTATTTCTGCATGTGTAATATTCATTGATTTTAATTTCTCAGGGTTTAAAGCCACTTCATATTGCTTTAAAAATCCACCCCAAGTATTTACTTCAACAACTCCCGGAATACCTGATAATTGGCGCTTTACTACCCAATCTTGAATAGTCCGCAACTCCATTGCAGAGTATCTCCCTTTAAATTCTGGTGTTGTTTCTAAAGTGTATTGGTAAATTTCTCCCAATCCAGTTGTTATGGGTCCCATTTCTGGAGTACCAAATCCTTCAGGTATTTTTTCAGACGCAGCTTTTATTTTTTCAGCAATTAATTGGCGTGGTAAATAAGTACCTATTTTGTCTTCAAAAACAATGGTAACTACTGATAATCCGAATTTTGAAATAGATCTAATTTCTGCAACTCCTGGCAAATTAGCCATTTCCAACTCTACTGGATAAGTAATGAATTGCTCAACATCTTGAGTAGATAAGTTTCGGGAAGTAGTAATTACCTGAACTTGGTTGTTGGTTATATCTGGTACGGCTCCAATTGATATTTGTGTAAGTGAAAATAACCCAAACCCAAAAATGGCTGCCGTCATTAATAATATAATAAGCTTATTATCAATGCTTAACTTAATAATTTTTTGTAACATAATGTATTTAATTAGTAATGCGTAGTATTGAAAATCATAATGATGATTATCAAATTTAATTATAAAAAAATGAAGTTATGTTACTTTTGTGGTGGTTGGAAAAAATTATGAGTGTATTGGTTAGAATAAGGTTCTTTGTAGTTGAAATTTTTAATATTAAATCCAATTTCAGGAATTGATACAATTATTTTTATATTACTTAATACAAAAAGTAATTGTAAATGAGCATCTAAATGTTGATGCTTAAAAGGTAAATCTTTGTGTTCTTTATGCTTATCTTGGTGAGAATTGGTTTTGTTTCCGTAATGTAAATCTATAAAATCTGCAAAATTATCACCATTTTTAATATGACTAGAAATATGATTTATAAATGTTGGAAGTTTATACATATCGTCCAACTCAAAGTTAAAACTCTGAAATAAAATTGTAAATGATAGTAAAAAAGCACCTATTTTACCCATTAATAGTATAATATTCTTTTTGATTAAAGATTTTATAAATATTTCAAAATAAATTTGAAATAATAAAACTAATATGATAAGATTTACTAATAGTCCTATTAGTTAAATTTATTATCTGATAGTATCTATTAAATTTCGCCAAAGTATTTACGAACAAACCATTCTATAGAAAGCAACGTAACTATAAGTGCTAGTAGCCATTTCCACTCAATTAATGGCGTTTTTTGAATAGAGGATTTTTGTACACTCTTATATTGATTATCTTCAATTAATTGTTGAATTAATTTGTTTTCTTGATAATTATAAAAAACTGCACCCTTTGTATTTAGCGCTAACTGTTTTAAATTTCCTGATGTTGCATTGTTAAATTGTTGCTCTACATCAAAAGGAAGTACTTTAAAAATTCCTGAAATGGTTTCTTTTTGATTTTCAACAGAAACCGTAAAATTATAATCACCAGACTGTAAATCAGCTAATTCCAATTTAAAACTATTAAAATCTAACGCAAACGGAACTTTCTTTAAAACAGATTTATCTTTATTGAAAATGGTAAAAAATAATTTACTTCTACTATCAAAATTTAAGTTTTTATCTAAATAACTAGCCGAAACATTAATAATTTCATTAGAATAATACAACGGTTCAATAGTTATATTAAGTCTTTTATTCAATTGTGTTGAAGCTAAATATTGAATTAAATTTGATATAAAACTATCAAAATGCTCAAAATTTCTATTTTCCGAATAACTATTCATCCTCCATCTCCACGTATTTTCTCCAAATAAAATAGCTCCTTTCTGAAGGTCTTTTTCATAGGTTGCTAACAATGGTTTTTGAAGCGTAATGTTTCCAATTTTTTGATACAATAATGTGTTAAAGGAACTTAAAAATTTCACATCGCCAAACATATCTTCTATCGGAGCAAAGTAGTCAAAATCCATTTCATTGGCTTGAAAAATTGCGTAGTTTTTATTTAAAACTGGATTGTAATTTTCTGTCTTATTTGTTGGAATTTTTGAAAATATTTTTTGATTAGAATTTAAGAAATTCCAATCGGTACTTACCCCTGTAATAATAAAATGATTTCGTTTTTTATCATTTATATCTTTAAAAACAGTATTAAACTTATTATTTGGTTGATACAATATAATCAACTGATAATCATTAATTTTATAATTTTTATTTTCAATATTAAAAATAGTTACAGAGCGTTGTTTATTACTTTCAATAGATTTTTTTAACATCCCTAAATCGGGATGAATTATTGATGTTAACAACAAAATTTTGGTTTGCTCTTCAATAACATTTACACTAAATGTTTTTGAATTATTTATGGTATTTTTCTCTTCTGAAAGTGACTCAATAACAGCTGTAAAATATTGGTTTCCTCTTTCTGATGTAGTAATAAAAAATGTTGCTGTCTGCACTTTTTTAGCATTTGAAAATTGTAATTGCTCACTATAAATAACTTTGTTATTGTGGTAAACTTTTAATGTTTTATTTACAGATTTTGTGCCATTATAATTTACAAAAACTTCAACAGGTAAATTATTATTTATATTTGTAAATTTATTAACATTTACTTGATTAATATAAATATCTTCAACAATGGTAGTGTCTCCAACAATAAATGGATAAACTGGACTTTCATAATTTACAAAGGCCACATTATTTCCAAAGGTTTGGTTTCCATCGGTAATAATTACAACTGGATTTACCCCTTCTTTGTATAATTTAGAAAACTCTTTAAATGGAAGTTCTAAATTTGTTTTAGTTTCAGAAAATGACAAGGAATCTAACGTATTTATTTCATTTCCAAACTCATAGAAATTAAGGGTGAATTTTGTATTTAAATCCGTATTTCCTTTTAATAATTGAACAAAGCTAGTAACATTTTTGTTTTGAGATTGCTGTTTTATAGAGCTAGAATTATCTACAGCAACTAATAATTGAGGTTTTTTAGTTTCTATTGTAGTTTTTTTAATAGAAGGATTAATCAACAATATAAAAATTGAAAATAGTGTTAAAAAACGTAAAAAAGAAAGCCAATAAGTTAATTGGCTTCTTTCTTTAGTATTATAAAAGTATTGAAAAGCAGCGATACTTAACGAAGCTAAAAATGCTAAAATTATAAATATCAATGTTTTAGTTTCCAAATTTAAATGTATTAGGTTAACATTCCACCATCAACACTTAACGTTTGACCTGTAATGTACGCACTCATATCAGAAGCTAAAAATACGCAAGCATTTGCAACATCTTCAGGTGTTCCCCCTCTTTTTAAAGGAATAGCATCTCTCCATCCTTGCACAACATCTTCATTTAATTTTCCGGTCATTTCTGTTTCAATAAAACCTGGTGCAATAGTATTGCAACGAATGTTCCTTGATCCTAATTCTAAAGCTACAGATTTTGTAAAGCCTAAAATACCTGCTTTTGAAGCTGCATAATTTGCCTGACCTGCATTTCCTTTTAATCCAACCACAGAACTCATATTAATAATTGAACCTGAGCGTTGTTTCATCATGGGTCTGATAACGGCTTTTGTTAAATTGAAAACAGATTTTAAGTTTACTTCAATTACGGTATCAAAATCTTCTTCAGAAATTCTCATTAATAAATTATCTTTTGTAATTCCCGCATTATTAATTAACACATCAATTGTTCCAAATTCTTTTAAAACATCATTTGCTAATTGTTGCGCAGCATCGTAATTTGCAGCATTAGATTGATATCCTTTTGCTTTTACTCCAAATCCCACTAATTCCTTTTCTAATTCATTAGCAGCTTCAACAGATGAACTGTAAGTAAATGCTACATTAGATCCTTGTTTAGCAAATTCTATTGCTATACCTCTCCCAATTCCTCTAGTTGCTCCTGTTATTAATGATGTTTTATTTTCTAATAGTTTCATTATTTGAATTTTTGATTTTTAAAGAATCAAATATACGCATTTACCTAAAAAAAAAGCTTCTATAAAGAAGCTTTTCATAATATTATAAGAAATTATGGGAATTTTGATTGTAAATAATTAGCGACTAACGGTACCAATTGGAAAACTTAAATTTTTTCCTAAAGAATACGTTGTACGATCTATAGCATTTGCAGGTATATCAGCGACCAATGGTTTTAATAAAAAAGGATTTGGGCTGTTATCTGGATCTGGTTCTATAGAAATTACAGCTTTACCTCCTGCTAAATTTACTGGAAAAGTTAATCCGGCTGGAGCATTCATTAAATAATCTTCCCCAGGAAATGGTGGGCCAGCCATTGTGCTACTAAAACCGTTAAAATCATCAATACCTGATACAGAAGTGAATTTACCAGAAGTTACTGGTTGTCCAGAAGTTACTACCCAACCTTCATATTTCCATCCTTCTGGTAACGTTGGTAAATTTAAGCCTACAGCTGGTGATCCGCTTGATAAATCTAAAAACCATATTCCACTATTTTCATTTGTATCTGTACCATCCGTTGGTGTTGCTAATATATATTTACCAGCTGAATTTTCAAAATTATTTGCTAGTGCTGCACCATGAGAAATTGATAATTGCCCAGTGTTTCCGTAAAAGTCTCCTGCCAAAATATGAACCTTACTAGGTGAAGGATCATTGTCTATCTTAGGTTCAATGGTTAATACAAAAGTTGAAGCTAATTCTAACTGATTTTTATCCAAAGAAAAGTTTTTTTGAGATAATTCACCTGCATCATTTACACTAAAAATACCTGTAGAAATGGGAGCCCCTGAAACAATTAACCAACCTTCGTACACAAAATCTGGTCCTAAATTTTCAAGTCCTGAAATATTTAAAGCTAAATCTTTAGTTGTTTGCTCATCGTCATCTGAACAAAATGTAACAGTAAATGCCAAAGCAAATAATGTTATAAATTTTAATAGGTTTTTCATAATTAATAGAGTTTTATATTTTATGGTTCAAAAATATCTCTACTAATTATATTAAAATGTTAGGTAGCTAACACTATGCAGATTTTTTTAAAAAAAATAGGTGTTTTCCTTTAAAATCTATCAAACCTTCCTCTTTTAATTCATTCATTAACAAATTTAGTGTTGGTCTGGAAGACCCTATTAAATTAGCAATATCTTTTTGAGTATACGGATGTTCTGCCTTCATTTTTCCAGTTTCCTCACAACAAACGCCATAATCTTCGCATAATTCATCTAAAAAATCAAGTAACCTAGTTTTAGTATCTTTAAATAATAATAACTGTAACCTACGCTCTAATTTTTGAATTCTAAAACTAATAAATTTATAAATTTTTAATGTAAACGTTTGATTATCTCTCATTAACTCATGTAATGTTTCAATACCAATAGCGCAAATTGATGTTTGATTATCAATGGATTGGGCAAATTCATTTCTTTTATCTTCACCTAAAATAGCTTTCTCTCCAAAAAGTTCTCCTTTGCCTAAAATAGATTTTATTATTTCTTTACCTTCTTCAGTATAATATCCAATTTTAACTTTTCCTTTATCAATTAAAAAAACTTTATTAGAAGCATCCTTTTCAAAATAAACATAGTCTAATTTGTTATAATTATGGAAGTTATGGCAATCTTTATAGGCTCCATATTTATGTGGACAAAGAATTTTAAAGAGATTTACATTTTCTAAATACCAAAGTTTACTCATAAATTTAATTTAACTTTTAGTCGCTAAAATTATAATTTCTTACAAAAAAAGCTCCTTAATTTCTTAAGGAGCTTTTTATTAAATTTTTTAAGTAAATATTATTTTCCTGTAATATATAATTCTCTAAATTCTTTTGTTACTTCAAAAGTAACTACTCCATTTATTTTAGAAATATCTATTGCCTCATTATCTACTTCTAATTTATCAATTTTAAAAGGCAAACCATGAATATTTATCTTAAAAGAGTTATAAGCAGTTATAAATTTACCTGATTTAAACTGTTGAATTGTTAAAGAATTAGCTTTTCCAACCTGATTGAAATTACGTAAACTATACCTTCCCTTTTTATAATCGTAACCATCTCCAGCATCTTCATAAACTTCTGAAGACTCTTTACCTTCTTTATAGTAAACATCTAATTCTAATTGCTCTATAACTTTTTCACCTACATATTGTTGAATTGGATACTTTGGTATAATTGCTCCTTCCTTCACAAAAATTGGCATACTATCAATATCAGCATCAACCCATAGTTCTTCTCCTCCAATAATAATTGAATTATCCCAAAAGTTGTACCATTTTCCTCTAGGGATATACATTCTTCTACCTTTTGAATTTGCTTCAATAATTGGGCAAACTAATATTTTTTCACCAAAAATAAACTCATCATTTCTATAATGTGTATTTGAATCTTCTTGATCAAAAAGCACTAGAGACTTTAAAATTGGAATTCCTTCATCTGCATATCTCCAAAAAGTGGTATATAAATACGGTAATAATTGGTATCTAATTTCTATAAATTTTCTAACAATATCTGTTACAGTTTTTCCAAATACCCAAGGTTCCTGATCTCCGTGATCACCTGATGAATGCACTCTACAAAATGGGTGAAAAACGCCTAACTGAATCCAACGAGCGAATAATTCCCCATTTGGTTGTTCTGCAAAACCACCAATATCTGATCCTGCAAAAGAAAAACCAGACATACACATACGCTGTGCTTGTTGATTGGCTATTGATAAATGATCCCAAGTGGCAACATTATCTCCTGTCCAAGTGGAAGTATATCTTTGTGTTCCAGAATATGCAGCTCTTGTAATTACAAACGGACGTTTTGGATAACTAAATTTCTTTAAACCGTGATAGGTTGCACGTGCCATTTGCATACCATAAACATTATGTGCTTTTCTATGGCTACACTGATTTCCATCGTAATCATGACGCACATCATCTGGGAAAGATTTTCCTGGAACATCCATAACTGCAGGCTCATTCATATCATTCCATACACCAGCAACACCAATGTCTTCTATTAATTCTTTAAATAACTCACTCCACCATTCTCTTACTTCCGGGTTTGTAAAATCTGGAAAATAACATTCTCCAGGCCAAACTTTTCCTTTCATATAAGGTCCGTCAGCACGTTTGCAAAAATAATCTTTTTCTAGTCCTTCTTTAAAAACACTGTATTCATTATCAATTTTAATTCCTGGATCTATAATTACAATGGTTTTAAAACCATCATCTGCTAATTCTTTCACCATTCTTTTTGGATCTGGAAAATATTCTTCGCTCCAAGTAAAGCACCTGAAACCTTCCATATAATCAATATCTAAATAAATAGCATCACAAGGAATCTTTAATTCTCTAAATTTTGAAGTAATTTCTTTTACGTTAGATTCTGGGTAGTAACTCCATTTACATTGGTGAAATCCTAAAGCCCACATTGGAGGAATATGCTGTGGACGACCCGTTAAATCTGTATAATTAGAAACAACTTCTGTCATTTCAGGACCATAAATAAAATAGTAATTCATTTCACCACCTTGCGCCCAAAAACTTGTAATATTTCTTCGCTCGTTACAAAAATCAAAATAACTTCTAAAAGTATTATCAAAAAATACTCCATAAGATTTATCATGATGAATTGCCGTATAAAACGGAATTGCTTTATAAATTGGATCGGTTCCGCGTCCATAAGCATATGAATCTGTTACCCAATTTTGAAATCGTTTTCCTTTTAAATTATTTTCAACAGGCTTATCACCTAATCCATAATAATTTTCTCCTTGCTGAGATTTTAACGACATTTTTACAATATCACCTCCAATTTCATAACTTTCTTCCCAGTGAAACCCTAATTCATCTTCACAAATTAATGAGTTATCCTTTGCATCAAAAATAGTTTTACGCATATCTAATTTTGAAATATGGCAAATTAATTTTGATGTGGTAATAATATACTTTTCATTATCTTCAGAAATTTCTAAATGATTATACCCTTTGCTTGCATACATTGTAATTGCATAAGAAAAGTCTTTATCAAACATTCCTGTAGTACTGTATCTGAAACGCAAAACACTATCTCTTTCAATTGTTAATTGTAACACTGCGCCATTTTCACTTTTAAAGTATAAAACGTTTACATGTTTTTTATAAAAAACTATTTTTGATGGAAATAAATTCCCTTTATATTCTAATTCTGTGTTTAAAATCATATTCTCTTCATTTAACCGATTTGCAAACGTACTAAAAAACTTAGGTTATTATAGTTTCTTTTCAATAAAAATGCACCTATAATTTTTCGAGATTTGTAAAATTATAGATGCAAAATTTTAATTAGTTAAAAACTATTCTATTTTAACTGAAAAATGGTAATTCCTAAAGGTGGCAAGGTTAATTCCGCAGAATGCTCCCTACCATTCCAAGGTTGTTTTTTACTAGTAATTTGTTTAGAATTTATTATGCCGCTTCCTCCAAACTCAGCCCTATCACTATTAAATATTTCTTTTAATTTAGATTTAGTAGGCACACCAACTTTATACTTTTCAATTGGATTTGGCGTAAAATTACATATTACCAATACGTTATTTTCTGGATTGTCACCTTTTCTTATGAAAGAAATAACAGAATTTTCTGTATCGTCATAACTAATCCATTCAAAACCTTCTTGACTAAAGCCATTTTCAAATAAAGCAGGTGTTGATTTGTATAATTTATTTAATTCTTTAAAATAATTTTGAGTGTTTTTATGAGGTTCAAATTCTAATAAATTCCAATCTAAACTTTTTTGAAAATCCCATTCGTTATATTGTCCAAACTCACTTCCCATAAACAATAGTTTTGTTCCAGGATGTGTAAACATGCAACCATATAACAATCTTAAATTTGCAAAACGTTGCCATTCGTCGCCTGGCATTCTACCTAATATTGAATTTTTACCATAAACTACTTCATCATGTGATAAAGGAAGCATAAAGTTTTCAGTAAAAGCATATGCTAAACTAAAAGTAATTTCATTTTGATGATATTTTCTATAAATAGAATCCTTTGCAAAATATTCTAAAGTATCATGCATCCAACCCATCATCCATTTCATACCAAAACCTAAACCTCCTGCAAATACTGGTTTTGAAACCATTGGAAATGCCGTTGATTCTTCTGCTATTGTTTGTACATCGGGAAAGGATTTATAAACTTCAATATTTAATTCTTTAAAAAATGATATAGCGTCTAAATTTTCTTTTCCTCCATATTCATTAGGTTCCCATTCACCTTCTTCTCTAGAATAATCTAAAAATAACATTGAAGCAACCGCATCAACTCTTAATCCATCTGCATGGAATTGCTCTAACCAAAAAATGGCATTACTGATTAAAAATGAACGGACTTCGTTTCTTCCATAATTAAAAATTAAACTTTTCCAATCTTGATGATACCCTTTTTTTCTATCTGGATGTTCATATAAATGTGAACCATCAAAATACCCTAAACCGTGAGCATCTTCAGGAAAATGAGATGGTACCCAATCCAAAATAATTCCAACACCGTTTTGATGTAATTTATCAACTAAATATTTAAACTCTTCAGGATAACCAAAGCGCGAAGTTGGCGCAAAATATCCTGTAATTTGATAACCCCAAGAAGGATCATAAGGATATTCCATAATTGGCATAAATTCTACATGTGTAAAATTCATGTCTTTTACATATGTTACCAACTCATCAGCTAATTCAAAATAAGATAATGACCGATCTTCATCAGCCTTTTTTCTCCAAGAGCCTAAATGAATTTCATATACAGAATATGGTGATTTTAATGAATTATGCTCTTTACGAGTTTTCATCCAATTTTTATCTTTCCATTTATAGTCATCATCCCATACAACTGATGCTGTTTTTGGTGGATGCTCACATCTGCGAGCATACGGATCTGCTTTTTCACTTATATATCCTTGATTGTTAGAGTGAATTTTATATTTATACACCGAACCTTTTCCTATATTGGGAATGAAACCTTCCCAAATACCTGATGAATCCCATCTAACATTCAATTTAAATTCACCGTCTACCCAATAATTAAAATCTCCAATAACTGATACTTGATTTGCTGTTGGTGCCCAAACTGAAAAATAGGTACCTTTTATGCCTTCAACAACAACTGGATGTGAACCAAATTTCTCATACAACCGAAAATGTTTTCCTGCCTTAAATAAATTGATATCAAAATCTGTAAATAAACTAAACGATTGTACCTTACTCATAATTTAAATTATAAAACCATTAGGAATTACTGCACCTTTTTTAACTACTACAATACCGTCTCTTACTACGTAAGTATCCGTTTCTGTATCAGGTAAATGTTTTCCACCATTAATTCTAACATCGTCTCCAATGCAACAATTTTTATCTAAAATTACATTTTTTATAAAACATCTAGCTCCAATTCCCATAGACACAATATCTGGATTTACAATTTCTTCTAGTGGTTGATAATAATCGGCTCCCATCATATATGCATTTATAACGGTAGTTTCCGCATCAATTCTTGATCGAATTCCAATGACTGAATGTTCAATTTTACCAGCATTAATAATACAACCATCAGCAACCACTGTTCTGTCTAATATAGTTCCAGAAATTTTAGTAGTTGGCAGCATTCTTGCGTGTGTATAAATTGTTCTTTCTTTACAATATAAATCAAATTTTGGAAAATCATCAGTTAATCCTAAATTGGCTTCAAAGAAAGAATCTATATTTCCAATATCTGTCCAATATCCTTCATATTGATAACTGAAAACTCTATTCTTATCAATGGCTTGAGGGATAATTTCTTTACCGAAATCTATAGTGTTTGGATTAGCCATTAATTTAATTAACAAATCTCTATTAAAAATATAAATACCCATAGAAGCTAAATAATCTCTTCCTTCTTTTTGCATATCATCTCCTGTATCAGAAGTCCATTCGGGTAATAAATCTGAAGCTGGTTTTTCAATAAATGAAGTAATTGCATTTTTTTTATCAGTTTTTAAAATTCCAAAAGAAGTAGCGTCTTTTGCATTTACAGGAATGGTTGCAATTGAAATTTCAGCTTTATTTTTAATGTGATTTTCAACCATTTCATTAAAATCCATTTGATATAATTGATCTCCAGATAAAATTAGCGCATAATCAAAATCATGACTCACAAAATGGTGCATACTTTGCCTTACAGCATCGGCTGTTCCTTGAAACCATGTACTATTTCCTGGTGTTTGCTCAGCTGCTAATACATCAACAAATGCGGAGCTGAAAAAACTAAAATGGTAGGTGTTTTTAATATGTTTGTTTAATGAAGCCGAATTAAATTGCGTTAACACAAAAATTCGTTTAATTTCAGAATTAATACAATTTGAAATAGGAATATCTACTAATCTGTATTTACCTGCAATGGGCACGGCAGGTTTTGACCTCGTTGCTGTTAATGGATATAATCTGGAACCTTGTCCACCTCCTAAAATAATTGCTAATACTCTTTTTCCTGACATAATTTATCCTTTTAATGATTTGTATAATTTTATATATTCTTCTGCTGAAGCATACCATGAGTGATCTATTGTCATGATTTGCTTCCTTATTTTTTTAAATTTTGTTTGATTTTTATATAAATCCAAACCTCTTGCTATGGCATGAACAATTTCAGAAACAGTAACATTTTCATGACAAATTCCAAATCCATTTTCTTCTGAAATATCAATAACAGTATCTTTTAATCCTCCAATACTTCTAACAATTGGAATTGTTCCATACCTTAATGCATACATTTGATTTAAGCCGCAAGGTTCAACACGCGATGGCATTAATAAAAAATCCGCTCCAGCATAAATTAAATGAGATAACTTTTCATCATAACCAATAAAGGCATTATAACTTCCTTTGTTTTCTTCTTTTAAATTCTCTAATTGCTCTTCAACCTCTTTATTTCCTGAACCTAACAATAAAATTGAAATATCCTTATTTATTAATGCATTTCTAAAAACTTCTGGAAATAAATCAGATCCTTTTTCTCCAACCAATCTTCCAATAAATGCAAATAAAGGTTTTTCAATATCTAAATTAAACTCATCACACAACCATTTTTTTTGAGTATTTCTACCTGATTGAATTGTTTTAATTGAATAATTTTTTAATAGATATGAATCTTTTTCTGGATTCCAAACATCGGTATCAATACCATTTAAAATACCAACACATTTGGCGCTTTCATCATTTAATAACCACTCTAAACCATTAGCAGATTGCTTTAATTCGTCCATATAACTTGGAGAGACCGTATTTACTTTCCATGCACATTTTATGGCTGCTGCCATAGGATTTATAGTTCCTCCCCAATCTATTAAGCCCACTTTGCTAAAATCAAATTCTGGAATTAAACTCACTTTTTCATGTGAAAACCAACCCTGATATTGTGCATTATGAATTGTAAAAATTGTGGGAATATCACTTAATTTTTTGTATTTTAAAGATTGTGAAATCATAAAAGGTGTTAAACCTGTGTGATGATCGTGGCATTGAACAACAGTAGGTTTCTTTTTCCAAGTTAAAACCCAATCTAAAGTAGCTATTTGAAATGCTAAAAACCGATCAGTATCGTCACTAGAATAGACATAATCTTTAAACAAAAGTTCTGGAATATCCACCAAAAACAAATCAAATCCTAACAAATTATTTTCAAGAGATAAAATTCGGAAATCATATTCTGATTCACCTAATTTTAGCGTAGATTTAAATTCTTCTATAAATTTATTTTCCTTTGTAAACTTATTTTTATAAAAAGGCATTACAACTTGAGAAATAACATTTTTTGAATTCTGATATTTGGGCAATGCACCAACAACATCTGCTAGTCCACCAACTTTAGCGATAGGGTAACATTCTGCACTTATATGAAGTATTTTCATGATTTTTTTTAATAAAAAAAGTATTTATTTCAGCATTCTATATTACTAAAAATGTAAAGAATTTCCTAATAAAATAGATGTAAAAAATTCAAAAGAATAAAAATGAAAAGAGGAACTTTTCGTTCCTCTTTTCTTAAAATATTTAAAATAGCTAATAAGCTAATTAACAAGCATTTTCCTTTTTAATTAAGTTTAATGCAGAGCCTTCATTATACCATTCTATTTGACCTTTATTATAAGTATGGTTTAATTTTATAATCTCTTTACTTCCATTTTTATGAACAATTTCAAGAGATAATTGCTTTCCTGGAGCAAATTCATTTAAATCTAAAAAGTTAAATGAATCATCTTCTTGAATCAAATCATAATCAGCTTCATTAGCAAAAGTTAATCCCAACATACCTTGCTTTTTCAAGTTAGTTTCGTGTATTCGTGCAAAAGATTTCACAATTACTGCAGCAACTCCTAAATGACGAGGCTCCATTGCCGCATGTTCTCTTGAAGAACCTTCACCGTAATTATGGTCTCCAACAACTATAGATTTTACACCTGCTACTTTATAAGCTCTTGCTGTATCTGGAACTGCTCCGTACTCACCTGTTAGTTGGTTTTTAACTGAATTTGTTTCTTTATTAAATGCATTTACAGCTCCAATTAAACAATTATTAGAAATATTATCTAAATGTCCACGGAAACGTAACCAAGGACCAGCCATAGATATATGATCTGTTGTACATTTACCGAATGCTTTAATTAATAATTTTGCATTTACAATTGTATTTCCAATTGGTTCAAATGGTGTTAAAAGTTGAAGTCTTTCAGAATCTTCTTTTACAACAACATTTACTCCAGAACCATCTTCATAAGGTGCTTCGTAACCAGCATCTTCAACTGCAAAACCTTTTGGAGGCAATTCTAATCCAGTTGGTTCATCAAAAGAAATTTCTTCCCCATTTTTATTAATTAAGGTATCTGTCATTGGATTAAAATCCAACCTTCCTGCAATAGCTATGGCAGCCACCATTTCTGGTGAAGCAACAAATGCATGTGTATTTGGATTACCATCTGCTCTTTTTGAAAAATTTCTATTAAAAGAGTGTATAATTGTATTTTTTTCTTGTTTTGATGCTCCTTCTCTATCCCATTGTCCAATACAAGGTCCACAAGCATTTGTGAAAATTTTTGCATTTAAATTTTCAAAAATCTCTAATAAACCATCTCTATCTGCAGTATATCTAACTTGCTCAGAACCAGGATTTATACCAAACTCTGCTTTTGCAACTAGCCCTTTATCTACGGCTTGTTTTGCAACAGAAGCTGCTCTTGATAAATCTTCATAAGATGAGTTTGTACAAGATCCTATTAATCCCCAATCAACTTTTAAAGGCCAACCATTTTTGTTAGCTTTTTCAGTCATTTCACCAACAACCGTTGCTAAATCTGGAGTAAAAGGTCCATTTAATTGAGGTTTTAATTCAGATAAATTAATTTCAATTACCTGATCAAAGTATTGTTCTGGATTTGCATATACTTCTTCATCACCTGTTAAGTAAGATGCTATTTTATTTGCTTCATCTGCAACTTCATTTCTATCTGTTGCACGTAAATAACGCTCTATAGACTCATCATACCCAAAAGTTGATGTTGTTGCTCCAATTTCTGCACCCATATTACAAATGGTTCCTTTTCCTGTCGCAGACATAGATTTAGCTCCTTCACCAAAATATTCAACAATACAACCAGTTCCTCCTTTTACCGTTAAAATTCCAGCAACTTTTAAAATTACATCTTTTGGGGCAGACCAACCAGAAAGTTTTCCTGTTAATTTAATACCTATTAGTTTTGGAAATTTTAATTCCCAAGCCATTCCTGCCATAACATCCACAGCATCAGCACCTCCTACACCAATAGCAATCATCCCTAATCCGCCAGCATTTACTGTATGCGAATCTGTTCCAATCATCATTCCACCTGGAAATGCGTAATTTTCTAATACTACTTGGTGAATAATTCCAGCACCTGGTTTCCAAAAACCAATTCCATATTTATTTGATACTGAAGCTAAAAAGTTAAAAACTTCACTACTGGTATTTAAAGCTGATTGCAAATCTTTATCTGCACCAATTTTAGCCTGTATTAAGTGATCACAATGTACAGTAGTTGGCACAGCAACCTTACTTTTACCAGCTTGAATAAATTGTAATAAAGCCATTTGAGCAGTTGCATCTTGACAAGCAATGCGGTCTGGAGCAAAATCTACATAATCTTTACCTCTTTCAAAAGCTGTAGTTGCTTTACCATCCCAAAGGTGGTTGTATAATATTTTTTCAGCTAAAGTTAAAGGTTTACCTACAACGGATTTAGCAGCGTCAACACGTTCTGCCATTCTTCCATAAACACCTTTAATCATTTCAATATCAAAAGCCATATCTATAATTGTTTATTTAGTTATTTTTAATTGTGCGAAGTTACAAAAAATGATTCCTTTTATTGATATTCTTACATTTACAAAAGCATTTTTAGAGAAATAAATATTATGTGTCTATTTTTTTTATTATAAATAAAAATTACCTACGAAAACGTTGTAAATATTAGGAATATGGTAAAAAAACAAATTAATTTTATGTGTAAAAATTAATTTTTAAAAAAATGATAATGAATTTAGCGTTTAAAGTTTCTATCTCTATATCTTAATATGGGGAGTTCAAAAAATTTATAAAGTATAATTGAAAAAAATAGCGTTATTATTAAAAATAAAAATACGATTCCCGTTTTTTGATAATGAGAAAAACTTTCAATATGAAATAATTTTTGAATATTTAGCAGTACAATCGAATAATTTATTAAATAAATTGAATAAGAATGAACGCTTATAAATTCAATTGGTTTTAAAAATAAACCCCTATAATTTAAATGATATAAATAAGGAAATAGCATTGCCAAACTTAAATGAACTAATTGTAAATAAATAAACACATAAAAAAGAAGGTGACTTTTAGGAGTTAAATTAAAAATATAAATTATAATATGTAAGCTTAAAAACAATAAAACTCCTGCTAAAGCTATTGTTGATTTATATTTTTTAAAGAATTTTAAATAATTTTTCATAAAATAAATTAATAAAAATCCAATGTAAATAGTATCCATTCTATAAATTACAACTTTTCTAAAAGAAGCACTCCATTCGGCGTAAGAATTAATAGTTACATTTTTAAAATAAATTAATTTTAAACTAAAAAACACTAACATTAATATTAAAGTCACATAAAAAAATAGTTTTGTTTTATTCATATTTTTTAAAAAAGAAAGGCAAAAATAAAGTGCAAATGGCAATATTAAATATGCATATTCTTCTACAGATAAACTCCAAGATTCAGTAAAAAAATCTGGATGTGGACTAGAAAAATTTTGTAAAAACAAAAAATACGAACTTAAATTTTTCGGTAAACTTTCATGAAACAATAAAAGTATCACAATATTTAGCAGTAAAATCAAATAATAATTAGGAAGTGTCCTAAACCATCTTCTTATCCAAAAATTAAATAAATAATTGTATTTAACTTTATTCTCTTCTATTAATTTTAAAAGTATGCCACCTATTAAAAACCCGCTTAATACAAAAAATAAATCAACTCCAATAGATCCAAATGTTTTGATTACAGTTAAAACTATATGTTCAGATTTAGGGAAAATAAGTATTGACGCATGAGAAATCACAACTAAACTAATTGCAATCGTTCTAATAACATCTAATCCAAAAATTCTTTTTGAAAGAGGTAAAATCATCTATTTAAATTTAAATAAATGTAAGAAAATAATTATTTAGAAATTAAAAAATAAGTAGGTCTATAAGCCGAATTTTGTACTTTTAAAAAGTTCTTATCATTTATCTAGACAATAAATTACTTTATTGCTCAATCTGCCTACCCCTTGAAATAGAGCGAGTGACTCTAAATTTTCAATATACATGGCATTGCACCGCATAGAGTTTACCTGGTTTCACTACAGCCGAACTGTACTTGCTTTCTGTTGCACTTGTCCTCGACTCACGCCGGACGGATGTTATCCGCTATGCTACTCTGTGGTGTCCGGACTTTCCTCTTCAATAAATTGAAGCGATAAGACGACCTACTTAATTTCTTGCGAAAATACATTATTTATGTGTATAAAAAAACCCACTCAAAGATTGAGTGGGAAAATTGCTATGAAAAAGAAAAAGTGTTACCATTTATTTCACTGATAACACTTCAAATATAATTTATTTTTTATTAAAAAGAAATAAAATATTTTGTTTTTTACGAAAACATATCTTTCACCTTTTCGAAAAATGATTTATCAAATTTAGAAGGGTTTGGTTTAAAGTTTTCGTCATTTTCCATTTGTTCAAAAAACTTCTTTTGTTCTTTATTTAAACTCTGAGGTGTCCAAACATTTGTATGAACTAATAAGTCTCCATTTCCATAATGATCAATACTTGGCAATCCTTTTCCTCTTAGTCTTAATATTTTTCCAGATTGAGTGCCTGGTTCAATCTTTATTTTTACTTTTCCAGTAACAGTATCAATGTTTTTACTAGCTCCTAAAACTGCTTCAGAAAAATTAATGTATAAATCAAAATGTAAATTGGTTCCTTCTCGCTTTAAACTTTCATGAACCTGCTCTTCAATAACTACAATTAAATCTCCATCTATTGAATTATTCCCCGGGGCCGCATTTCCTTTTCCATTTACTTTTAATTGCACACCTTCTGTAACACCGGCAGGAATTTTAATAGAAACTGTTTCTTCTTTAAACTCTAAACCGCTAGCATCAGCGTTTTTAGAACTTTTATCTAAAATTTCTCCAGCACCTTGACATGATGGACATGTTGATGCTGTTTGCATTCTACCCAAAATAGTATTGGTAACTCTCATTACTTGACCACTTCCATTACAGGTAGTACATGTTTTAAAAGTAACTCCTTCTGCTAAAACTTTCCTTCTAACTTTTACTTTCTTTTCAACTCCATTTGCAATTTCTTCCAGTGTTAATTTTACTCTAATTCGTAAATTACTACCTTTTACTCTTGCTCTTCCTCTAGATCCGCCACTAAAGCCACCAAATCCGCCACCGCCAAATGCGCCTCCAAAAATATCTCCAAATTGACTAAAGATATCATCCATATTCATTCCTCCATCGCCAAATCCTCCTTGACCTCCTTCAAAGGCTGCGTGACCATATTGGTCATATCTAGCTTTTTTGTTTTCGTCACTCAAAATTTCATATGCTGCAGCTGCCTCTTTAAAATTTTCTTCAGCCTGTTTATCACCTGGATTTTTATCTGGGTGATACTTTATAGCCATTTTTCTGTACGCTTTCTTTATATCTGTTGGTGTAGCATTTTTTGCAATACCTAATATTTCGTAATAATCTTTCTTCATTTTATTAAATTATTGTCCTACTACTACTCTAGGATATCTTATTATTTTATCGCCTAATTTATAACCTTGCTCCACTATATCAATTATTTTACCTTTTAATTCTTCTGATGGTGCAGGAATTTGTGTAATTGCTTCGTGTAATTCAACATCAAAAACATCACCAGCATTCACAGTTATAGATGTTAGTCCTTTTTGAGATAATGAATTTCTAAGTTTATTATTAATTAATTCCATACCAACAAGCGCAGCATCCTCATTAGATTTCTTTAACTCGGCCAAACCTCTGTCAAAATCATCTAAAATTGGCAATAAAACTGTCATTAATTCCTCATTGGCAGTTTTAAATAATTCAATTCTTTCTTTTGATGTTCTTTTTTTATAATTTTCAAATTCAGCAAATAATCTTAAAAATTTATCTTTTTCTTGACTTACTTCTTTCTTTAGCTTGTCTTCAACGCTTATTTCTTGAACTTCAGGCTGAATTTCATCATTTTCAGTTATTTCTTTTTCTGCCTTTGTATCTTTCTTTTTGCTCATATTAATTGCTTAAAAATTTTCTTAGTAATCTATTACAAAAGTACTGCCAATATTGATTTTATGCCAATATGACATTTAGTTTTTTAATAAATTTTAAATTTAATTTTTCCTAAATTAGAATTGATTTCTATAATGAAGTTTAATTTGCGGCAACTCTTGTTATTTTGGCACCAATAGCACGTAATCTTTCATCAATATTTTGATATCCGCGATCTATTTGTTCAATATTATGAATTGTGCTTGTACCGGTTGCAGATAATGCTGCTATTAAAAGTGAAATTCCAGCTCTAATATCAGGTGAAGTCATTACAGTAGCTTTTAAACTTGACTCATGATTCATTCCAATAACAGTTGCTCTATGAGGATCACAAAGTATTACTTTTGCGCCCATATCAATTAATTTATCAACAAAAAACAATCGACTTTCAAACATTTTTTGATGAATAAGAACACTTCCTTTAGCTTGTGTTGCAACCACTAAAATGATACTCAATAAATCTGGAGTAAAACCTGGCCAAGGAGCATCTGAGATGGTTAAAATTGAACCATCAATAAAATTCTGAATTTCATAATTTTCTTGTGCAGGAATAAAAATATCATCGCCTCTTTTTTCTAAATTAATTCCTAATTTTTGAAAAACCCGCGGTATTAAACCTAGATTTTCCCAACTTACATCTTTAATAGTAATTGAAGATTTGGTCATAGCTGCCATTCCAATCCAGCTACCAATTTCAATCATATCAGGTAAAATTCTATGAGAACAACCTCCTAAGTTTTTAACACCTTCAATTTTTAATAAATTAGATCCAACTCCAGTAATTTTAGCGCCCATACTATTCAACATTTTGCATAATTGTTGGATATATGGCTCACAAGCTGCATTATAAATGGTGGTGATTCCTCTAGCTAAAACAGCTGCCATTACAATATTTGCAGTTCCAGTTACTGAAGCTTCTTCCAACAACATATCTGTTCCTGTTAAATATTCAGCTTCAACACCGTAAAATTTCTCATCGGTATTATATCTAAACTTAGCTCCAAGATTTATAAACCCTTCAAAATGAGTATCTAACCTTCTTCTTCCTATTTTATCTCCTCCAGGACGTGGAATATAACCTTTTCCAAAACGTGCTAAAAGCGGGCCAACAATCATAATTGAACCTCTTAAAGAACTTCCGTCTTTTTTAAATTTATCAGATTCTAAATATTCTAAATCAATTTCATCAGCTTGAAACTCATAAGTATCAGCATTTAACTTGTTTACTTTAACGCCTAATTCCCCTAAAATAAAAATAAGTTTATTAACATCAATAATATCTGGAACATTGCTAATTGTAACCTTTTCTGGGGTTAAAATAACACTACAAATTACTTGAAGCGCTTCATTTTTAGCTCCTTGAGGTGTTATACTTCCATGTAATTTATGACCTCCTTCTATAACAAATGTTGACATTACTAATTAAATTTTAAATGATTATTGCTTTTTCTTTGGACGGTTATTGTTTTTTTTAGTATTTGTATTTGGTTTTCTTTTACGCATTAAATCTTTTACTTCAGAAAGATTTTCATTACGCGTATCCAAATCAATTTTACCGTTTGAAAGATCTTTTAAATGCTTAAAAATTACTTCATCATCAACAGTATCCTTATTCCAATTTAAATAGCATTTTTTCATGTGATTTGCAATTGCAAAATACAATGCTGTTCTGGCTTCACCTTCTTCCCATGTTAAAGCTGTATCAATCATTGTTTGAATGTTATTCCCGTAAAAACGGTATTTAGATTCGTAATTTGGATACGCTAAACGGTCTGGTTTTGCCTGCAAAACTTCTCTTTCTGGCTTTTCATAAGGGGATTCAACATCTAATTTAAAATCAGACATTATAAATAACTGGTCCCAAAGTTTATGTTTAAAATCTGGTACATCTCTTAAATGTGGCTGTAAATTTCCCATAACATGTACAATGGCTTTTGCCATTTTGTTACGCTCCTCAACATCTTCTAAAGCAATACAATGATCTACTAATTTTTGTATATGCCTTCCGTATTCTGGGATTATTAAATGTGGTCTTTCCGCATTATATTCTAAATCAAATTCCATATTTCTTTACTTCTTATTTTAATATTGCAAATTACAATATATAAATTGGTTTTACAATGTAATTATTTAGCTAATTATTGTCAATTTAGCAAATTGCAATAATAATTTTTTAACACCTACAGATGCAAATCTTATTTCTGCCTTTTGATTTGCTCCTGAACCTTCTAAACTTAAAACCTCTCCTTTTCCAAATTTAGTATGAGAAACAATGGCTCCAATTGAAATATTTGAATCAAATAGGTTGACTG
This sequence comes from Lutibacter sp., assembly GCF_016342705.1. Classification (GTDB taxonomy): domain Bacteria; phylum Bacteroidota; class Bacteroidia; order Flavobacteriales; family Flavobacteriaceae; genus Lutibacter. The sequence continues at coordinate 27,129 of NZ_JAEINV010000020.1, forward strand.
GATTGCTAGTAGTTTTTACTACTTTTTTTAAGTTCTTGGGTGGTTGAAATTCAACTTTTTGAACTGAAGTTGGTTTTTGTGGTGTTCTTTGTATTGGTTTTTTAAAACGAATTCTATCTTGCGGAACACTCCCAAAAATATCTTCATTTATAAATTTATTTTGAACCGGTCTATGATTAACAATGGTTAAGTTTTCAATGTATTTTTCGTCAATTTCCTCTAAAAATCGGCTTGGTTCACAATCCACTAATTTCCCCCATCTATAACGCATTTGAGCGTGACATAAATAGGCTTGTTTTTCTGCTCTTGTTAGCGCAACGTAAAACAATCTACGCTCTTCTTCTAACTCACTTCTTGTAGTCATACTCATTGCTGAAGGAAATAAATTTTCCTCCAATCCAACAATATAAACGTATGGAAATTCTAACCCTTTTGCTAAGTGAATGGTCATTAAAGAAACTCTTGGTTTGTCATCTTTTGTAGCAACATCGCTACTGGTTTCTAACGCAGCAGTTTCTAAAAAATGTGATAAAGAATCATCTTCCAATTTCTCTTTTTGCTCTTCGGTAAAGTTTTTTACTTTGTTTAATATTTCTTGAACATTTTCTACCTTACTTACACCTTCTGGAGTGCCATCTTGCTCTAAATCTTTTATAAAACGTACTTGCTTTATTACAAATTCTGCCACTTCAAAGGCGTTTTTGGTTTGAGCTTCAATTTGAAAATGTTGAATCATAGTCACAAAATTGAGCAATTTTGTTCTTGTTCCTGCATTAAAATTTAAATCGTGCTGGTCTAAATTTTCTAAAATTTCAAAAATTGATTTTTTATAATGATTGGCTGCAACGGCTAATTTATCAATAGTAGTTGCTCCTATTCCTCTTGCAGGATAATTTATAATTCGCTTTAAAGCTTCTTCATCATTTGGGTTAATTAAAACACGTAAATACGCAACAACATCTTTTATTTCTTTACGTTGGTAAAATGAAATTCCACCATAGATAACATAGTCAATATCTTTTTCACGCAGCGCATCTTCTAAAGCTCTAGATTGGGCATTTGTTCTATATAAAATAGCAAAAGCAGAATTTTGTAATTGATCATTCATTTTATGATCAAAAATAGAATCGGCTACAAATCTTCCTTCGGTAACTTCATTTACAGTTTGCTTTACTTTTACTTTTGACCCTTCTTCATTCTCCGTCCAAATTTCCTTATCTAACTTGGTTCTATTTTTTTCAATCACACTATTTGCAGCTTCAACAATATTTTTTGAAGATCTATAATTTTGTTCTAATTTAAAAATTTGAACATTATCATAATCACGTTGAAAGTTTAAAATATTTTGAATATTTGCGCCTCTAAACGCATAAATACTTTGCGAATCATCTCCAACAACACAAATATTTTGAAATCTGTCTGCCAAGGCTTTCACAATTAAATATTGCGAATGATTTGTATCTTGGTACTCATCAACCAATATATATTTAAAACGGCTTTGATATTTAGCTAAAACTTGCGGAAAACGAGTTAGTAACTCATTGGTTCTTAACAATAAATCATCAAAATCCATGGCGCCAGCTCTAAAACAACGTTCTACATAATGATGATAAATTTCACCAACTTTTGGGCGTTGTGCCATTTTATCAGCTTCAATCAAATCTGGATTTCCAAAATATGCTCTAACCGTAATTAAACTATTTTTAAAAGAAGAAATACGTGCCAAAATCTGCTTTGGTTTATATTTTTCCTTGTCCAGCTCCATTTCTTTAATTATTGACGTAATCAAACGAACGGCATCTTGTGTATCGTAAATTGTGAAATTCTGAGGAAAACCAATATGATCTGCTTCTGAACGTAAAATACGAGCAAAAACAGAGTGAAAAGTTCCCATCCATAAGTTTTTAGCTTCCGAAGTACCAACAACGCTGGCAATTCTCTCTTTCATTTCTCGTGCAGCTTTATTGGTAAATGTTAATGCCAAAATATTAAATGAATCAACATTCTGATTCATTAAATGTGCAATTCTATAGGTTAAAACTCTTGTTTTACCGGAACCTGCACCAGCAATAATAATCATTGGGCCTTCTTTGTGTAAAACTGCTGCTTTCTGAGATTCGTTAAGTTCTTGTATGTATTTATTCACAGGAATTCTTTAAGGTTCAAAAGTACTATTCAAAATTAAGTTTGACAATAAAAGTTATTGACAATACTATTATATAACTATTTTTGGTTTTAATAGTTGTGTTATAAATACTAAAAATATTCCCAAAAACAAAATACCACTACAAGCTAAAAGCCACAAATTATAATTTGAAATTGGTTTAAGTTTTATTAAAATTAAAAATCCTTCACCAAACAATAAAAATTCTGTTAAAATAATGCCGCATAAAAATGTAGAAATTCCAATTTTTGATATAGTATTTTCCATAAATATCTTCCCTATCATACTCAATATCAATATTATAAAAACACTCATGAAAGCCAATGTAAATAAATGCAAATATCCAATTATAAAAAACGGTTTTAAGGCCAAAGATTTTTGAACAACATATGGAAATGCTGACAAAAATTGACTTAGAACCTTTAAACTATAAGCTATAATTAAAAATTTCAATAAAACTTTTGAAAGTACATTCCATTTTAAAGTCAAAAAAACTTGTTGAAGAATTTTAAATAAAAATAATAAGGAAATCAATTGTAAAAATGCAGCTGCAAAGCCAAAAATGTAAAAGACTGAAGAATTTGAGCTCCATAAAATGGATAAAAAATACGCAGGAATACACGCAACATTTAAATAGATAAAAAATAGTTTCTTATATTTTTCTGAAATTAATATTTGTTGATTTTCAAAAACCTTAAATAACAAACCGAAAAGTGCAAAAACAAAAAAACCATTGTATAAAAAATGTAAATAAAAATATATGGTGTTATAATATAAATCCGATTTTCCAATCTTAATAATTACAAATACTAAAAACCAAGTGGCTAAACTTGACAATAAGTAGTAATAAATACCAAATCGTAATAATTTATTTGAAGTATTTCCACCATTCAAATCACTTAACAAGTTAAATGACAACACGTAAGAAGTAATTCCAAAAACAGTTAATAATACAATTGAAAGTACTTTATAGCCACTTATAGGGAAACTAAAAAGCATTAAAAAAACGCTTAATATAATTATTAAAAGAGTTGTTTTATAAATAGGTTTACTCCTATTTTCATTTGAAATAAAGAACTTTAAAATTGCTCCAATTACAGCTAAATATCCCCAACCTAAAAATGCAACATGAGAATGACCTTGCACAAAATTTTTATAGGAAATTAATTGCGAAGGAAATACAAAATTCCATCTAATTAACAAACCCAAAAACGCTGATAATACAAACAATGAAATTGCTATTATAAAAATATTTTTTGAAATTAACTTTTGAAGCATCTTATTATTTTAATTCTACAAATAAACAAGAAAATCTATAATATTTAAGTGAATCACAAAAAAAAAGCGACTTCAAACTGAAGTCGCTTTTTTATAAATTATTTTTTTTATTTTGAAAAAGTGTAAGAAACACCTAACATAATCATATCCGTTGTCATTTCATAACCAACTTTAGTTCCAGGAACTGCTCCCAAAGGATTCGTTGGAGAAATAGCCATTGGATTTAACATTGTACCCTCTGTTTTACCACCACTTTCACCATGATGATAAACACCATTTAACATTAAATTATCTGTCATTGGGTAACTAAATCCAAATTGAAATGCATGTTTAATCACTGCTGTTGCTGGTAAAGAGAAAAACGCTAATTCTTCATCAATTGGGTTACTACTATAAGTATAACCAATTCTTAAAGGCAATTTTTCAATTCCTTTATACTGAATTCCAGCAGATAAAATTTGAATATTTTTCCATCCAAATCCATTTACAGCTCCAGTAGGATAACCATTGCTTGCCATTTGCCATCCACTAGCTTCAAAACCAGCTGTATTTTCATAATCAACTTGTCTAAAATCTAAAGCTAAATCAACAACTTTTGTTGAATACCCTAAACCAAAAGATAAAATAGCTGGGTAATCCATATTAAATGCTACATCAGGAGCAGCTGACCCGTCTAAATACGTGTTTTTAAATTCTAAATCATTAAATTTTTGAGCCGTTTTATATGAAGCTCCAAGTTTTATACCACTAGGTGAATTATAAAAAACACCAAATTGTGCTCCATAACCAATAGCTGAAGCTTTATCTGAAGTTGGGTATCCTTTTCCTGTTCCACCCATAGCCACTGGAAAATCAGGAGGTGAAATTGGGTTTGGAGCTAATTCTAATGCTGCATAATTTACAGTTGGCTGAATACCTATAGAAAAATTATCAGTAACTTCATAAGACCAAGCTAAACCAATTTGTAATAGCATATAATCCGATTCTAAATGACCAAAACCATTCATGTTTTGTGGAAAACTAATAGGGTTTGAATCATTGGGATTCCAAGAAGGATTTGGGTTATTATTAACATCCATAGGCAAGCTAGTTTCTTGAGGAAATGTAACTCCAAAACCACTAATTCCAAATGCTGAAGCTCCAAATGTATGTTTACTATCTTCTTTACCCCAAACCATAGCTAAAGCAGGCATTGGTGATACTCCTCTATCATCTTTTGTAATTCCAGAAACAGCTGGAGATGCTGGAGAACCAGGGCCAAATGCGTCAGCTGGCCACATCATCCCTGCAGGAATACTTGAACTTAATTCTGGAGAAGAAAAGAAAGCTCCAATATTAAAATCTACTATTTTATTATCAAATACAGAAATTGCTGCTGGGTTCCATTGTAAGGCTCCACTTATATCTAAAGGTTGTGCAGTTGCTGCTCCTCCCATAGACATATTTACAGCTCCTACACCTTGCATAATATGTCCTGCTTGTGCAAAAATGGCTGTAGAAAATAATAGTACTACAAATTTTAATAAATTTCTCATAATATAAATTTAGTTTAATTGATGTTTGTTTGAATTGTAACAATATTTACATATATATATTTTAGTAGTAAAATTGCTTATTGATAGCAAAATTAGAGCCTTTACAAATCATAATTAATGACAATTATCATTAAATTTCCACATCATTGTAACAATTGTTACTAGATACTTCAAAAAGAATTTTAAAAAAAATAATAGCAATTAATAAAACCAATTTAGCAAAAATGGTTTTATTCGAATAATTTATGAATGTTGTATTAAAATTGATAAATTTGATTTTCTCAATACATACATATGAAATTAGATCAAATTTTAGAATTACTAAGTTTTACACTTCCAGCAATAGTTACTGGAGCCGTTGCGTATTATTTTTTTTTAACACACACTAAAAGTGAAGAAGTTAAAATGAAATTATCTATGGTTAAAGCAAATAGAAAACAAGCCCTACCTGTTAGACTACAAGCTTATGAAAGAATGACTTTATTTTTAGAACGCATGAATCCTTCCAATTTGTTACTTAGAATTACATCTATAAATGATGACAAAAAAGCATATGCAACAAGTTTAATTAATACTATTGAACAGGAATTTGAACACAATATATCTCAGCAAATATATATTTCAGAAAAATGTTGGAGTGTTATTGTGGCTTCAAAAAATGCAACCGTTCATATTATTAAAAAAAGTTCTGATAATGAAACTATTAGAACTGCACAACAATTACGAGAGGAGATTTTGAAAATGGTATTAAACTCGTCATCTCCTTCAACTGCTGCCTTATCTTTTATAAAAGAAGAAGTAAGAGATTTTATATAAAAAAAAAGGCAGCAATTTAAAATTACCACCTTTTTTTCATATGTTGTTATATGATCTTAATTAAAATATATTTTTGAAGCTCCTATAGGTGCTTTAAATGTGTGAATCATTGTTTTACTAGTTAAACTATAAATATTTAAGTTGCTTTCTGCAGTGTAACTTGCATCAAGAGCGTATAAATTTCCGTCTTTAACTGCAATTTCATAAAGATTTCCAGCTGCAGTATCAATTAATTCTGAAACTGATAAAGTTGTTGAAGAGTCATTTATACTATAAATTTTACTTCCTAAATTATAGTAGTAATCATTTCCATCATAAGTTAAATTAGAAGGATATTGACCACCTCCAAAAGTTAATTCAGCAGAAATTTCGTTAGAGTTGGTATTGATTTTAGTGATAGATACAGGTGTTTTTTCGTTTGGAGTCCAATCGGCATTGTATGACAATGTAAGGCCTTCGCATAAAACAACTAAATTTCCAGCATTATCAATAAATAATTCATCAGGATTATCATTTACCGTAATTTCCATAACTGCATCAGTAGCAATAGTAATTACACTTACAATGTTATTAGTACTCCAAGCACCTTTATGAGAAACATATAACTTCCCATTTTCTGCAATAATTCTTTCAGGACCGTTTCCAACTGGTATTGTATTAATAACTTCGTACGTATTTAAATCTACAACAGCAATAAAATCATCAGAATCATCAGATGCATTTCCCCAGTTAGTAACGTAACCAACCCCATTATAAATCGTCATATACCTTGGTAATACCAAACCGGTTGTAATAACTCCTAATTTTTCAAATGTGTATCTGTCTGCAACAGTTATTGTATTTTGATTATCAACCACAATAAAAGTTCTTGTATCATCAAAAGCTAAAGATTGTAAAAAAGTTCCTAAATCACTGTTATTTACCTTTTTAAAAATTTGACTTTCAGTTGTTAAAAAATCATTGGAATAGAAATAAACCGACCCATAACCAGCTCCAGAACCTTCTCCGCTAACTAAAATACCGTTTTCATAATCTCCTTTAGGTAATTGAGGTTCATCATTATTACATGAGACAAACAAAACGCTTAATAAAAAAATATTAAGCAAAAATTTACTGATTTTCATAATTTAAAATTTATAGTTTATGTTAAAATTTAATGTTCTATTTGGCATTGGTCTGCCGGGTAATACTTGGTAAACTTCATTAAATAAATTATTAATTTTTAGTCCCAAGTCTAATTGGTTTTTAGTGTTTTTTATCAAATTATATGAACCTCCAATATTTCCAATAATAAAATAAGGAACTGAATAATCATTAGAATTATCTGTTGTTGTAAATATTTTACCATTAAATAAATGCTGATAAAACAACGATGTTTTTTTATATGAATACCCTAAATTTCCATTAAATAAGTGTTTAGGTACAAATGGAACCATTTCATTTGTTTTTTGATTTTCGGAAATTGTATAGCTATAGTTAGCATTAAACCTAAATTTATGTTCTATAACATTAATTTTAAATTCCATTTTTAATTCTAAACCTTTATTAATTACGTGATCAATATTTATTGGTACCCAAACACCAGGTCTATTAGGGTCTCCGTTTGGTGTCCAAACAATTTTATCTTTAGAATTAATATAAAAACCTCCTACATCAAGTTTTAATTGCTTGTTTTTAAATGCAATACCCATTTCTCCTTGTTCTGATGATTCTGGAATTAAGTCTTCATTTCCTAAAGTTGGCCAATATAAATCATTGTAACTAGGCACTTTATAATTGGTTGAACCATTTAATCTAACAAGAATATTTTTTATTGGTTTAAGATCGGCTCCAAAAGCAACAACCAAAGGCACTGTGTAATCTGAATTAAAATCTTTCCGAACCTTCGCATTAAAATCAATTTTATTTTTAAATTGTTGACTATATATAAAGGATTGAGAAAATTGTTTTCTGTTTTGCTTATCCATTTCATCGGTATACCCTATTGTTGACTCGTACTCAGAAAAGCTTTGAATATTAGATTTTCCAGAAATCTTATAGTTAACCGTATATTTTGAAATTAATCGTTCAGATTTACCAAAATTATAATTTGAAGTATTCTTATCATTAAAATATTGATATTCTTGGGTTAAATATGCCAAACTTAAAATTTGATTAAATTGATTTTTATAATAATTAAAATCAATTAAATTTCTGAAAGACAAATCTTTATATTTTTCCTTTGCTGATAATGGATTTGGTAGCTCACCTGAAAAATTTCGACTTCCGTTATAATTAGATGAATAAAAACTTACTTTACTAAACTTTCCAATTTTATACGCAAACCCCAAACTTAAATTGGTGTTTTTATAGTTTCCATTTTCATTTTTTAAATTGTAACCCAGCCATTTATAATCATTGTCAGATTGGTTATATGCTGCGCCAATTCTTAATGAAACTTTATCATTTCCGTAAGATAATTTGTATAAATTATGAAATGTATTATAACTTCCAACAGAACTATTTACCTGGTTTTCAAAGTGATTTCCAAAAGTCAATTGGTTATTTAAATGAATTGTTCCTCCTACTGCACCTGAACCAAATTCTATACTTCCTCCTCCACTTCTAATATCTATAGATTCAAATAAACTGACATTTATTGAATTAAATTCGGACTGTCCACTATTAATTGAATTTATATTTATTCCATTCCATACCACTGCGGTATTTGATGCATTTGTTCCTCTAAAGCTCACTGAACTGGTACCTCCGGCGCCATATTCCTTAATATAAATTGGAGAATTAAAACGTAATAATGATGAAAAAGACTCTACATTATTTATCAAAATTGAATCGTTTAAAGTCATAACTTTAAAACCTTTAGAATGCTTATTTAAAGTAATACTTTGAAGATTTACAACATTTAAATATTGTATACTATCAAGTTGTGAGTATCCATTGATACTAAACATTATAAAAAAACCTAGAAACCATTTATTTGTCATAATTACAACCCTTCTCCCGAAAGTTTTAAATTAATGATTAGGCAGGTCTCCTGGCTTGCGTATTGTTATTCACCTTCCCATTCAAAAAAAAAAATGAACAGTGGTACAAAGTTTAATAACAACCATCGATTATTCGACAAAGCTTACAGTTGCGGGAACAGCGTTGGAGTTTAACCAACTTCCCTTTTAACTTATTTATACGAAATATAAGTAAGAACCATAATCAACTGCAAAAGTAACTAAATAAAGATTAATTAGTACTATTATTTTTAAAAAATAGTACATTTGCAAAAAAATATAATTTAAATGAATTATTTTAAATTCACACTTTTAATTTTTATAATTGCCCTTGTTTCAATTTCTTGTAAAAAAGAATTAAGACCCTATAAAATAGAAAAAAATAGTGCTGCAAGTGGACTTAAATATGCTAAAGGTTTTGAAATTCAACATTTTAAAGATTATAAAAAAGTTATAATCAAAGCACCTTATAAAGGTGCAAAAGAAACTTTTGAATTCATATTAAGAACTTCCAAAACAACTGTTAAAAACGAAATTAATATTCCAATAAATTCTATTGTTGTTACAAGTACTACACACATTCCTTTTATAGAATTATTAAATGAGCAAGAAAAAATTGTTGGTTTTCCTAATACAAATTTTATTTCATCTCCAAAAACAAGAAAATTAATTGATGACAATAAATTAAAAGAATTAGGACATCCTGAAAACATTAATACTGAAACTTTGGTAGCATTAAATCCTGATGTTGTCATTGGATTTTCTTTAACTAGTAATAATAAAATGTTTAATATTATTGAACAAATTGGAATTCCTGTAATTTTAAATGGTGATTGGTTGGAGGAAACTCCGTTAGGAAGAGCTGAATGGATAAAATTTTACGGTGTACTTTTTAATAAGGAAAAAGAAGCTGATAGTATATTTAATTCTATCGAAAAAAATTATTTAGAAGCAGTAAAAATTGCTAAAAAATCTAAAGAAAAGCCTACTTTACTTGCAGGAGGATTGTTTAAAGATGTATGGTATTTACCTGCCGGAGATAGTTTTGAAGCTACTTTTTTAAGAGATGCTAATGTTAATTATTTATGGAATGAATTTAAAGGAAAAGGTAGTTTAGCTTTAAATATAGAAAGTGTTTTTGAAAAAGGTAAAAATGCTTCCATTTGGATATCACCTAGCTTTCATGAAAGCTTGAAAGAATTAGAAGAAACTAACGCTATATACTCACAATTTAAAGCCTTTCAAACCCAAAACATATACTCTTATATGAAAACTAAAGGCGCTACTGGAGGCATAATTTATTTTGAATTATCTCCTACAAGACCTGATTTTGTTTTAAAAGACTTGATCAAAATTGCACATCCCGAATTGTTAAAAGACTATGAGTTTACTTTTTATAAAAAATTAAATTAATTATGAAAAAATTACATCCAAAATCAACACTTGATGAATTATGCTATCCTTTTATTTATGAAGAGTCACTTTTATGTGATTATGAAATTTTAACAGATGACTTAACAAGAATGGTAGGTTGGGCAATTAATGATTTAGGTTTATTACGAAACTCTTATCCTGAAAACGATGATTTAAAAAGCCTTGAAATTGAATTAAATTGGTTACTACCAATATGTTATCATTTAAATGGTTCAATTAGAGGTAATTTGGCAATATGCGATAAAAATCATCTGCAATTATTACATTTTTATCAAGAAATAAAAAACAAAACTAAAAGTTCCATCAACGGATTTGTTTTACCAGGTGGCGTTTCTCCGGTTGGAATATTAAATAAATGTTCTTCCATGTGTAAACAAGCAATCCGATTAATGGTGTTAATTCATAATAAAGAGCAAAAAGAAGTACCTGAAATTTTACCTAAATTTGCGAATGTATTATGTAACTATTTTTTTTCTGCTACAATTTTAATAAACCAAATAACTGGATTTAAAGAAACTCCATTTGTAAGTAAAAGTTATAAGTAATTTATTAAAATAGACTTTAAATTACATTTTTGAAAAATATTTTTATAAACGTTAAAATCAAACATCACTTTTTTTAAAACAGTTTAGTTTGTCCATTATCGTCTTTGTCGTTTTCTTCAGATTTATCGTCTTCAATTTCACCATCTAACTCAAAAGTAATATCTTCATTCTCTATAACTTCCTCATCATTTACTTCAACTTCCTCAATTTCTTCAGGAACATATGGTAACGATTCTAGCAAAGTTACTTGTTTAATTTTATCGGAAGTTAACTGATTTCCTAAAGCTTTTATTCCTTTAACAGCAATAAATTCTTCTAAATTAACCAACATATTTTCAATACTTTTTTTAGAAAAAGTAATTTCTGCCATTGGTCTATAATCTGTTGAAACAATTTCTAACTGCGATTTTGGATGTTCAGAAATAAATACTTCTTCTTTATTTGGGTTATCAATCATAAACCTTTTAATAAAGTATTTTTCTTTTTCACCATCAAAATAAATAGCCGATATTGGTTTTTCAGGAATCCATTTTTCTAACACAATCATGTCATTGTCAAAATGTGTAGTTAATTCTGGTTTTATAGTTTTTACTACACCTTTCTGATTGATAATCAACAATCTATCTTCCCCCCTAAATTCACCTAAAAGTTCGCCTCTATCATCAACATTTAAGCGTTGAACGGTTTCATCAAACCAAATTTTACGTGGTTTTAAAGTGGAAACGCCTTCGCTTTTTAATTCAATTTTTTTAATGGCATATTTAGTAACTGTATTTCCTTTAGAACTTCTTCCTTTTATAGCTAAATCAGAAAAATCTATATCCCATTTCAATTTTTTAATGGAACCAACAGCTCTTAAAATTATTGAAATTGTTTCTGCCTCACCATTTGGATTTGCAGTAAAATATAAAACCGAGGAGCCTTTTGTTCCTGCCGTTAAATCGTACTCTTTATCGCGTGTTACACCAGTTACATTAAACCGTTTCATAAAACTTGGTCCGCTTTTACCATCACGGTAAATCATATTATAAACTGTACGCTTATCACTTTTCTTAAAAACTGCAATATGGATAATATCTTTTCCAACAAAAGTTTTTGTATCTACTTTGGTAATCATCATAACACCATCGCTTCTAAATACAATTATGTCATCTATATCGGCACAATCATCCACATATTCATCTTTTTTTAATGATGTTCCAACAAAACCTTCTTCACGATTCACATACAATTTAGTGTTTCGCATCACCACTTTGGTAGCAACAATATCATCAAACAATCTAATTTCGGTTAAGCGTTCTTTTCCTTTACCGTATTTTAATTTTAGGTTTTTAAAATAGTCAATTGCAAATTCAATTAGGTTAGCTAGTGAGTTTTTAACTTCTGCAATTTTATCTTCTAAACTTTCAATAAATTGTTTTGCCTTATCAATATCAAATTTTGATATTTTTTTAATTCGAATTTCTGTTAAACGAACAATATCTTCCTCGGTAATTGCCCGTTTTAAATGCTTTATATGCGGCTTTAAACCTTCATCAATTGCATCTATAACACCTTGCCAAGTTTCTTGTTCCTCAATATCACGATAAATTCTATTTTCAATAAAAATACGTTCTAATGAAGCAAAATGCCATTGTTCTTCTAATTCATTTAACTGAATTTCTAATTCTAATTTTAATAATTCAACCGTATGATCTGTTGAACGCCTTAAAACTTCAGATACACCTATAAAAACAGGTTTATTATCATCAATTACACAGCATAATGGTGAAATAGAATTTTCACAACTGGTAAATGCATACAATGCGTCAATAGTTTTATCAGGAGAAATTCCTGACGGTAAATGCACTAAAATTTCAACATTTGCGGCTGTATTATCTTCTATTTGTCTTATTTTAATAGTTCCTTTATCATTGGCTTTTAAAATGGAATCTATTAAACTAGTAGTTGTAGTTCCAAAAGGAATTTCATTAATTACCAGTGTTTTTTTATCTAGTTGAGAAATTTTTGCGCGTACTCTAATTTTTCCACCACGTTTTCCATCATTGTAATTAGAAACATCTGCAATTCCACCAGTTAAAAAGTCTGGCACCAATGTAAATGGTTTCCCTTTTAAGTGTTTTATTGAAGCATCTATTAATTCATTAAAGTTGTGTGGAACAATTTTGGTTGAAAGCCCTACAGCAATTCCTTCAGCACCTTGTGCTAATAACATTGGGAATTTAACCGGCAAATCTATCGGTTCTTTTCTTCTTCCATCGTAAGAAGATTGCCAATCCGTAGTTTTTGGATTGAAAACAACGTCTAATGCAAATTTTGATAAACGAGCCTCAATATACCTTGATGCTGCTGCACTGTCACCGGTTAAAATATTACCCCAGTTTCCTTGCATATCAATTAACAACTCCTTTTGACCAATTTGAACCATTGCATCTGCAATGGAAGCATCTCCGTGTGGATGATATTGCATCGTATGTCCTACAATATTTGCCACTTTATTGTAACGTCCATCATCCAAATCTTTCATAGAATGTAAAATTCTACGTTGAACTGGTTTAAAACCATCTTTTATTCCGGGTACTGCACGTTCTAAAATTACATAGGATGCATAATCCAAAAACCAATCCTTGTACATTCCTGTAACTTTAGTAATGGTTTCTTGGTTTCCAAATTCTTCGCCAATTGGTTGGTTGTTATCTTCTTGCATATTATGCTTCTTCTACAATATCTAATTCTACTTTTAAATTTCTGATGATAAACTTTTGTCTATCTGGGGTATTTTTTCCCATATAAAATTCTAACATTTTCTCAATTGGCATTTCTTTATCTAACATTACAGGATCTAAACGAATATCTTTTCCTATAAAATGCACAAATTCATCTGGTGAAATTTCACCAAGACCTTTAAATCGGGTGATTTCTGGTTTTCCTTTTAATTTGTTTATTGCATCTTGCTTTTCTTCAGGAGAATAGCAATAAAACGTTTGTTTTTTATCTCGAACTCTAAATAAAGGTGTGTCTAAAATATATAAATGCCCTTCTTTAATTAATTCAGGGAAAAACTGTAAAAAGAAGGTAATTAATAATAAACGAATATGCATTCCATCCACATCGGCATCGGTTGCAATTACAATATTATTATAACGTAAATCTTCTAATGAATCTTCAATATTTAGTGCTGCTTGTAATAAGTTAAATTCCTCATTTTCATACACAATTTTTTTGTTCATTCCATAGGAATTTAAAGGCTTACCACGTAAACTAAAAACGGCTTGGGTATTTACATCTCTAGATTTTGTAATAGAACCACTCGCAGAATCTCCCTCAGTTATAAATAAGGTACTTTCAAGCCTGTTTTCTTTTTTTAAATCGTTAAAATGAGTTCTGCAATCGCGTAATTTTTTATTATGAACACTTGCTTTTTTGGCGCGTTCACGAGCTAATTTGCGAATTCCAGATAAATCGTTTCTTTCTCTTTCAGCTTGTAAAATTTTCTTTTGAATTTTTTCAGCTACATCTGGATTTTTATGTAAATAATTATCCAAATTTGTTTTCACAAAATCGGTAATATACGTTCTAACAGTTGGCAAACCATCACCCATTTCTGTAGATCCTAACTTGGTTTTAGTTTGGCTTTCAAAAATTGGCTCCATCACTTTTACACTAACTGCAGAAACAATAGATTTTCGAATATCCGAAGAATCGTAATTTTTACCAAAATACTCTCTAATTGTTTTTACAATGGCTTCTCTAAATGCATTTTGATGCGTTCCTCCTTGCGTTGTATGTTGGCCATTTACAAAGGAATGATATTCTTCACTGTATTGAGCTTTGCTATATGTAATTGCAACTTCAATATCATCGCCTTTTAAATGAATTATGTTAAAAAGCTTCGATTCATCATCTATATTTTCATCTAATAAATCTCTCAATCCATTTTCAGAATAATATTTTTCACCATTAAAAATTATAGTTAACCCAGTATTTAGGTATACATAATTTTTAATCATTTTTATAATATACTCATTCCTAAATTTGAATTTGCTAAAAATGGCTTTATCAGGAACAAACGTTACTTTTGTACCTTTGCGTTGCGAACTTTCTTGTGCTTTTTCTTCAAGCGTAATATTTCCTTGTTCAAATTCGGCAAAAACAGTTTGGTTATCTCTAAATGATTGTACTTTAAAATAAGATGAAAGTGCGTTTACGGCTTTTGTACCAACACCATTTAATCCAACAGATTTTTTAAATGCTTTAGAATCGTATTTCCCTCCGGTATTCATTTTAGAAACCACATCCACCACTTTTCCTAACGGAATTCCACGACCAAAATCTCTAACAGAAACTGTTTCGTCTTTTACAGAAACCTCAATAGTTTTTCCGGCACCCATTACATACTCATCTATTGAGTTGTCAAGCACTTCTTTTATAAGAATATATATTCCATCATCAGGTGAAGCTCCGTCACCTAACTTACCAATATACATTCCCGGGCGCATTCTAATATGTTCTTTCCAGTCTAATGAGCGAATATTATCCTCGGTATACGATGTTTGTTCTGCCATTTATATTTGTAAAATTCTTGAAGAGTTGCTAAAGTACTATTTTGCCTACTAAAATAAAAAAAAGTCTGCTAATATTTTTATCAACAGACTTTCTTAAACTTTTAATCAATATTTAAATTATACATTAAAGCGGAAATGCATAACATCACCATCTTTAACAATATATTCTTTTCCTTCCACCCTCATTTTTCCAGCTTCTTTAACTTTTGCTTCACTCCCAAACTTCACATAATCATCATACGCAATAACTTCAGCTCTGATAAAACCTTTCTCAAAATCTGAATGAATTACTCCAGCAGCTTGCGGTGCAGTATCTCCAATATTAATAGTCCATGCTCTCACTTCCTTTACTCCAGCTGTAAAATATGTTTGAAGATTTAATAATTTATAAGCTGCTCTAATTAAAACCGCTGAACCCGCTTCTTGAAGTCCTAAATCTTCTAAAAACAACTGACGTTCTTCAAACGATTCTAATTCTGTAATATCTGCCTCGGTTCCAACAGCTAAAACAATAACTTCTGCATTTTCGTCTTTTACTGCTTCTTTAACTTTAGCTACATACTCATTTCCATTTACTGCTGATTTTTCATCAACATTACAAACATATAATACTGGTTTATCTGTTATAAATTGTAATGGAGTAACATATTCTTCACGTTCTTTTTCGGTTAAATCAATAGCTCTCACTGAAACAGCGGCTTCTAAACCTTTTTTAACTTTTTCTAAAACTTCTTGCTCTTTTTGAGCATCTTTATTTCCAGTTCTGGCAGTTTTTCTAACTTTTTCTAACTTTTTATCTAAAGATTCTAAATCTTTTAGCTGCAACTCAATATCAATAGTTTCTTTATCTCTAATTGGATTTATATTGCCATCAACATGCACAATATTATCATTATCAAAACAACGTAAAACGTGAATAATAGCATCTGTTTCTCTAATATTTCCCAAAAACTGATTTCCTAATCCTTCTCCTTTACTTGCTCCTTTCACTAAACCGGCAATATCAACAATATCTACTGTTGCAGGTAAAACACGTTCTGGATTTACCAATTCTTCTAATTTTACCAATCTACTGTCAGGAACATTTACCACACCAACGTTTGGTTCAATAGTACAAAATGGAAAATTTGCACTTTGCGCTTTTGCGTTTGATAAACAATTAAATAATGTTGATTTTCCTACATTTGGCAATCCTACTATACCAGCTTTCATAATCTTTATGTTTTTGTGAAACCCTTTTTTAAAGGCTGCAAATATAACATTTACAATTGTATTTTGTAAAATTAATATATTTAAAAATTTACATTGATTTTTGACTCAAAAAATCAATTTATAATAAGAAAGGCGTAAAATTTCTTTTTACGCCTTTCTTATTATTTATTTTAAAAAATTATCTCGAATAATTTGGTGCTTCTTTTGTAATTGTAACATCATGTGGATGACTTTCACGCATACCTGCTGAAGTAATTTTTACAAATTTAGCTAGTTTTTGAGCTTCAATATCTTTTGCGCCACAATAACCCATTCCAGCTCTTAATCCACCAATAAATTGATGCATTGTTTCGTTTAATTCACCTTTATAAGGAACTCTCCCTACAATTCCTTCTGGAACTAATTTTTTAATATCATCTTCAACATCTTGAAAATATCTGTCTTTTGAGCCATGCTTCATTGCTTCAACAGATCCCATTCCTCTATAGGATTTAAATTTTCTTCCTTCAAAAATAATTGTTTCTCCTGGCGATTCTTTTGTACCTGCTAATAAAGAACCCAACATAACAGTATCTGCTCCAGCTGCAATAGCTTTAGGAATGTCACCCGTATATCTAATTCCTCCATCAGCAATAACTGGAACTCCAGATCCTTTTATGGCATTAGCAACTTCAATTATAGCAGATAATTGCGGAAATCCAACACCTGCAACAACACGTGTTGTACAAATAGATCCTGGACCAATTCCTACTTTTACTGCATCAGCACCAGCTTCCACTAAATATTTTGCTGCTTCACCAGTTGCAATATTTCCAACTACAACATCAGTTCCTGGAAATTTGCTTTTTACTTGTTTTAGTACAGTTACAACACCTCTTGTATGTCCGTGAGCAGTATCAATAATTAAGGCATCAACACCTGCACTTATTAGCGCTTCTGCTCTTTCAACTGCATCACTTGTAACGCCTAAAGCTGCTGCCACTCTTAAACGTCCGTACTCATCTTTATTTGCATTTGGATTTTCACTTACTTTTATAATATCTCTAAAAGTAATTAATCCAACTAGCTTATAATCAGCATCCACTACTGGAAGTTTTTCAATTTTATTGTCTTGTAAAATAATTTCAGCTTGTTTTAATGACGTTCCTTTAGCTACAGTTACTAAATTTTTTGAAGTCATAATTTCTGAAATTTTACGTGTATTATCACGTTCAAAGCGCAAATCTCTGTTAGTAACAATTCCAATTAGAGTTCCGTTTACATCCACAACCGGAATACCTCCAATACCGTATTCGTGCATTAGTGCTTTGGCTTCAAAAACAGTTTCATCTTTTGTTATAGTAACAGGTTCTATAATCATTCCAGATTCAGATCTTTTTACTTTTCTAACTTCTGTTGCTTGCTGTTCAATAGACATATTTTTATGCAAAACTCCAATACCACCTTCACGTGCCATGGCAATTGCCATATCAGATTCGGTAACTGTATCCATAGCAGCGGACACAATTGGAACATTTAAAGTTATATTTCTTGAAAATTTTGTTTGAATACTTACTTCTCTCGGTAGAATATCAGAAAAAGCAGGAATAAGTAAAACGTCGTCGTAGGTTAATCCTTCTCCTACAAATTTATCGGAATGTGAAATCATGGTGCAATCAACTTAATAATTAATTGCGAGCAAATTTACACTTTTTAATTGAATTACCTAAAATTATAATTTTTTAGAAAATAATAGTTGATAGACTATTGATAACGTAGCACTTACAAAACTTAAAGTCATAAACACCCCAGAAATAACAATAATATATTTAACCCAAGTAAAACCTTTCCATAAAAAGTAAATTCCTCCAAAAGTTAACACAATTGATAAAAAAGGCTCTACCATTAAAAAATATTTAACTTTTTTATTGATGGAGGTTGTTGAAAGAATTAGAGATAACAACAAAAATATAACAGACAACGATAACATATGATTGTGCACAACAGTTAAAATTTCACGCTCACTTTTTTTAAATTTCATATCCATCGCTTCTTCATCATCTTCATTCCCTAAATAATGAGTTTCAATACCACTAACTTGCATTGATGTTGTGGTATTTACAAAACTTAACCCGCCATAAAAGCCAATACTTAAAACACATATAAAAGCAATAATAACCACTTTTATTTCTTTAGGAAATTGATGAATTAAACCGTGTAACTCCATTATAATACTTGTTTTTGATGTAAAATTTGAACTGTTTTCAGTAATTTATTTATTTCATTTGTCATAGATTTTGCCGAAATAGTAGCTCCTGAAATTGCTGCAATATCCTTTTGGTATATTAAATTATCTGCCTTAGATTTTCCGCTAAATTGATTTAACCAACGTTTGCTTCCAACTTCTCCTCCGTGATCTTCTCTGTAAACCAACACTTTTACTTTTGAAACTATTAAATCTTTATCAAAAATAACAATAAAGTCGAAAAAATCTGCTTTTCCGTAAGCCTGCCCAAAATAATAATACCCTAATAATTTTTGATTGCTATAAATTTTATAAAAATTAGTATCCGTTATTTTTTGAGGTAAATCCTTATTTATATCATTTGAAATTGAAATACTCTTTTTTTGATATATTTCAATAGAAAAAACACTTTTTACTTCTTTTTCAATTAAAGCATCTATTCTTTTTGAAAGTGTAAAACTTGAAATAATTAATCCTAAAAATGCTATATAAATATTTTTTTTCATGAATATATTTGGTGTAATAATAGTAAATTTTAATTTAAAATGAGGCTACCATTAATTAATAAATATTAATGTAGCCCCATTTCCTATTTTTTAATTAGAACCAAATTGCCACTCCAGCATTAAATATTTTAGAAGTTTCACTTCCTGAAACCGCATTATTAACTAGTTGATAATCAACTTTAAAAGCAGCTCCGTTTGCAACTTTATAATTTAATCCGAAAATAATTTCGTCTTTATCATACGCTTTATTAGCTAGTAAACTTCCTTCAGTTTCTGCGTGCGTATTGTATTTTTCATAACGTAAAAATGGTGTTAATTTTTCCTCTCCTTTTAAATTAAAACTATAAGCAATTTCACCGTACAAGCCAGTTAATTTAGAGCCTAAATCCTTACCAGTTAACGCATTGTAATCTTCCGTATCTAACAAATTAGCATTAATATATTGCCCTCTTAATTCTAAATTATTGTATTTATAACGTGCATCTAATCCAATCATAGAAACACCTACTGTTGAAGCCTCAATTGAAGTATCATCTGTTTGAGTTTTCCCAAAATAACCAGATAACCCAACTCTTAATCCTGCAATTCCATAATAATCTAATTTTGTAGAAAAATTAGGAGAATGAACAGTAGACTCTGCTCCTTTTTGACGACCAGAACGTAATCCATTTGAACCTTTAATAATTCCTGCTCCACCTGCGTAGGATTTAAATCCGTTAAATAAATATGCTTGGTATTTTAATGAAGCATTGTCAATCCTTCCAGAAACACCAACACCTAATTCTCTCCATGTTGTTGGAACAATTACGTTGTCTACATTTGGGCGTTCAACACCATAAAATGTTGTTGGCTCATGATATTCGTTAATAATTCCCATTGGCACCAACATTAAACCTGCTAAAATATTGGCGTTTTCATTTAATTTGTATTTTAAATATGCTTGTTCTACATATACTTCTTGTACGTGTTCGTATTCAATTTCAGTTAAAAAACTCACTTTTTCGTTAAATTTATAACCAAATAACAATACTAAACGATGAACATCTAATTTCCCTGGTGCAGAACCGTCTGCTTCATTATAATCTATTTGTCCATATCCACCAATAGTTATCCCTTTTGGTAAATTGTCATTTAATAATTTGTTTCCTGAATTTTCATAAGTTTCATTGGTAGTTTCTTGCGAAAAACCAACCATACTTATTAGTACTGCTGCTAAAAGTAATTGTAATTTTTTCATTTTGATTAATTATTTTGTTTTTATTTAGACTTATTATAAATAATAAGGCAAAAGTAATTAACAATATTAAAATAAAAAAGTCTTATTTAGAATAATTATAAATAATATGACAAATGTCAGGAAATCAAAAAAAGACAGAAACTAAAATATTAATATTCAATACATTATATATTCTCGAAGATTTTTAAAGCTTCGTTATACGCACTTTCAAAGCTCATTGCGTTAATGTTTGTATTACATTTTTGTTGATTAAAGTAAGTAATTAACTTTTCTGTAGGCATATTTCCAGTTAATTCATCTTTCGCCATTGGGCAACCACCATATCCTCTAATTGCTCCATCAAAACGATTACAACCAGCTTTGTATGCGGCATCCACTTTTTCAAACCAAGTTGCTGGTGTTGTGTGTAAATGAGCTCCAAATTCAATATTTGGATATTGAGGAATTAAATTTGAAAATAAGTATTCTATTATTTCTGGTGTTGAACTACCAATAGTATCAGACAATGATAAGATCTTCACTCCCATTTCTGCCAATTTATGAGTCCATTCAGAAACAATATCAACATTCCAAGGATTACCATACGGATTTCCAAATCCCATTGATAAATACGCAACAACCTCTTTATTTGTTTTCACTGAAATATTTAATATTTCATCTAAAATTAAAATAGATTCTGAAATTGTTTTCCCGGTATTACGCATTTGAAAATTTTCTGAAATAGAAAAAGGATAGCCTAAATAATTAATTTCTTCAAATTTTGAAGCATCTTCTGCTCCACGCACATTTGCAACAATAGCTAATAATTTACTTTCGGTTTTACTTAAATCTAATTTAGAAAGTACTTCAGTAGTATCGCGCATTTGAGGAATTGCTTTTGGAGAAACAAAACTTCCAAAATCTATAGTATCAAAGCCAACACGCAATATGGCATTAATGTATTGCGCTTTTTGTTTTGTATCAATAAAATGAGTTTTAATACCTTGCATGGCATCTCGCGGACATTCTATGATTTTCACTTTATTCATATAATTCAAATGTACAATAACTAGTTCGAAAAAATTATAAAAATAGCAATGCCTATAAAAACAACAATTTTAAACCATTTTATATTGCTATTAAATTTTGGATGCTGTTTTAAATAAACTGCAAAATTTCCAGAAAGAATGGATACTAATGAAAAAATTATAAAGGCTTGTAACATAAATAATCCGCCCAAAATGTAAAATTGAACAATTGTGCTTTGTATAGCACTGTATAAAAACCCAGGAAAAAATGCTAAAAAGAAAATAGAAACTTTCGGATTTAAAACATTCATAATAAATCCTTGTTTAAACAATTTTACCAAACCTTTTTTTTCTGCTTTTGTGTTTAATAAAACTTCTTCATCAGATTTAAAAGTTAAAAAAGCCAAATACAACAAATAAAATGCTCCAAATAATTTTATTGAAAAAAATAAATATGCTGAACTTTTTATAATTGCTGAAACTCCAAAAGCTACTAAAGTTGTATGAATAATAATTCCAGAAACTAATCCAAGTGCAGTTGCAATTCCAAATTTTTTACCATTACTAATGCTTTGCACCAATACATAAATAATGTCTGGTCCAGGCATAATAGTTAACAACATCGATGCTCCAATAAACGATATGAGAATTTCGTAATTCAATTAAAGTTTATGATTAAGTATTCAGCTTTAAGTAATTGTTTACAAATGCTTTTACACCTTCTTCTAAATTTGTTGAAGGTTTAAAATTTATGTAATTAAACAAACTTTCAACATTAGCATAAGTAGATTTTACGTCACCAGGTTGCATTGGTTTAAAAATAATCTTTCCTTTTTTATTTAATGCTTTTTCAATAGCCTGAACAAAATCCATTAAAGCAACTGGACTGTTATTTCCAATATTAAAAATTTGATATGGTTTCGAGCTTTTTGAAGAAACTGGTTTTTTTAGATTAAAATTTGAATTATGTTTTGGAGCTAAAGGAAGTAACCTTTTTATACTTTCTACAATATCACCAACATACGTAAAATCTCTACTCATATCACCATTATTAAACACTTCAAATTCCTCATTATTTACAATTGCTTTTGTGAAAATATGTAGCGCCATATCTGGCCTTCCCCATGGTCCGTAAACTGTAAAAAAACGTAAACCTGTAGAAGGAATATTATATAAGTTAGCATAAGAATGTGCCATCATTTCATTAGCTTTTTTACTTGCAGCATACATAGCTAATGGATGATCTGTACAATTATCTTCACTAAAAGGAATTTCTTCGCTTAGCCCATAAACCGAACTTGATGATGCAAAAACCAAATGTTCAACTGGATATGCTCTACAACTCTCCAAAATATTTAAAAACCCGGTAATATTGCTATCTACATAAGAATGTGGATTTTTTAAAGAATATCTTACTCCTGCTTGTGCTGCTAAATTTACAACATAATTAAATTGTTGGCTTTTAAATAATTCTTTAATATTATCTAAATCCTTTAAATCTAGTTTAATAAATGAAATGTTGTTACCTATTAATAATTTATTGTAGTCTATTTTTGAAGTGTCAAAACCTAAATCCTCAAGTCGTGCCAACTTTAAATTTTGATCATAATAATCATTTATATTATCCAATCCTACAACTTCATAATTATTATTTACCAATAATTTTGCTAAATGATAACCAATAAAACCTGCCATTCCAGTAATCAATACTTTTTTCATAAATACACCATTGTTATTTAAACACAAAAATAGAATTAATTAAACAAACGGATAATATATGTGCTATTTATTTTAAAATAGTAATAGCCAATTAAAAATTAACTACCTAAATTTGAAACACCAAAATATAATAACAATGAACAAACAATTAATTGAATGTGTACCTAATATAAGTGAAGGAAGAGATAGTGCTAAAATTAAAGCCATTGCAGCTGTTGTTGAAACTGTTGAAGGAGTTAAATTATTAGATATTGATCCTGGAAAAGCAACTAATAGAACGGTAATTACTTTTGTTGGTGAGCCAGAAAATGTAATTGAAGCTGCCTTTAGATTGATAAAAAAAGCTTCAGAACTTATAGATATGAGTAAACATTGTGGTGAGCACCCAAGATTTGGAGCTACAGATGTATGTCCATTAGTACCAATCTCCGGAATTACGTTAGAAGAAGCTGCTGTTTTTGCACATAAATTAGGCGAACGTGTAGGAAGAGAATTAGGAATACCTGGGTATTTTTATGAAAAGGCAGCAAAAGAAGAGAAAAGAAAAAACTTAGCTAGCTGCAGATCTGGGGAATATGAAGGACTGAAAGAAAAACTAATAAACCCTTCTTGGAAACCCGACTTTGGTCCTGCTGAATTTAATACTTCAGTTGTAAAAACAGGAGCTATTGCAATTTCAGCGCGTGATTTTTTAATTGCCTACAATATAAACTTAAATACTACTTCAACCAGAAGAGCTAATGCAATTGCTTTTGATATTCGCGAAGCCGGTAGGGTTCAATATGAAGGAAATAAAGTTTCAGGAAAACCAATGTTAGATGCTAATGGTGAACCTATTAGAATTCCCGGGAAATTAAAAGCCGTAAAAGGTATTGGATGGTTTATTGAAGAATATGGTATTGCTCAAATTTCATATAATTTAACAAATATAAATATAACATCTATGCATGTTGCTTTTGACGAAACTGTTAAAGCCGCAACAGAAAGAGGTCTGCGAGTTACCGGCTCTGAGTTAATTGGATTAATTCCTTTAAAAGCATTGCTAGATGCCGGCGATTTTTTTCTTAAAAAGCAAGAGCGATCTTTAGGAATTTCCGAAGAAGAAAAAATTAAAATTGCAGTAAAATCTTTAGGTTTAGATGATTTAAAACCTTTTAACCCAAAAGAAAAAATTATTGAATATTTACTGGAAGACAGCACTAAAAAGCTGGTAGATTTAACAGTGAGAAATTTTGCAGAGGAAACAGCAAGTGAATCTATGGCTCCTGGTGGAGGTTCTATTTCAGCTTATGTTGGCGCTCTTGGAGTTTCTTTAGGAACAATGGTTGCCAATTTATCTGCTCATAAAGCGGGTTGGGATGATAAATGGGAGTATTTCTCAGACTATGCGGTAAAAGGACAAGCTTATAAAAATAAGTTATTGTTTTTAGTTGATGAGGACACCAATGCTTTTAATAAAATTATTGATGGATTTAGAATGCCTAAATCTAACAATGAAGAAATTGAAAACAGAAAAACAGCTATTGAAAGCGCTACTAAATATGCTACTGAAATTCCATTTCAAGTTATGGAAACTGCTTATAATTCTATAGAAGTTATGCAAGCAATGCTTAAAGATGGGATACAAAATTCTTTATCCGATGCTGCTGTTGGAGTTTTATGCGCAAGAACTGCTGTTATTGGAGCATATTTTAATGTGAAAATTAATGCAAAAGACATAAAAGACAGAGTTTTCGCTGAAAATATAATAAATAAAGCTACTGATATTTATGCTAAAACTATAGCTGCTGAAAAAGAAGTGATAGATTTTATAAATTCTAAGATGTAAAATATTTTAAGTGAGTCGTCCTAAAATAGGTTGACGATTATTAAAAAAAATAATGAAAACCTGTGAAGATATCTTCACAGGTTTTTTG
>NZ_JAEINV010000021.1 GCF_016342705.1 Lutibacter sp.
CGCTTCTTAAGCGGTTTCTCTGAATAATACATAATAAGTTGATTTTGTGTCAACTTATTTTAGGACGGGACATTTTTCTCATAAAAAAAGCCTCTCAAAACTGAGAGGCTTTTTTGGTGCGGGCGGGGAGACTCGAACTCCCACACCTTGCGGCACCAGATCCTAAGTCTGGCGTGTCTACCAATTCCACCACGCCCGCGTGGTAATTGTGGGTGCAAATATACACAATACTTACAAATTGCAAAGGAGATATTAAATATTTTTTTTATCAATTTTAATCCAAAAAAAAATCCGTAATTTTGATTAAAATAAATACAATTTAATGGAAAATATTAAAGCATACGTTCAAAAAAATAAAGAAAGATTTATAAATGAACTTATTGAATTATTAAAAATACCTTCAATAAGTGCAGATTCAGCTTATAGCCAAGATGTTTTAAATACTGCTGATGCGGTTAAAGAAGCTCTAGAAAAAGCCGGTTGTAATACTGTAGAAATTTGTGAAACTCCAGGTTATCCAATAGTTTATGGAGAAAAAATAATAAACCCAAAACTTCCAACTGTACTAGTTTATGGGCATTATGATGTTCAACCTGCTGACCCAATTAACTTATGGACCTCTCCTCCTTTTGAGCCCGTAATAAAAGTAACAGATAAACATCCTGATGGGGCCATATTTGCTCGCGGAGCTTGTGATGATAAAGGACAAATGTACATGCATGTAAAAGCTTTAGAGTATATGACTACTAATAATGAGCTTCCTTGTAATGTAAAATTTATGATTGAAGGTGAAGAAGAAATTGGATCTTCAAGTTTAGCTTGGTTTGTTGAAAGAAATCAAGAAAAATTAGCTAATGATGTTATTTTAATTTCTGATACTGGAATGATTTCCAACACACAACCATCAATAACTACTGGATTGCGAGGTTTAAGTTATGTTGAAGTTGAAGTAACTGGTCCAAACAGAGATTTACATTCTGGCTTATATGGTGGTGCAGTTGCAAATCCAATCAATATTTTAACAAAAATGATTGCATCATTGCACGATGAAAACAATCACATCACCATACCTGGATTTTATGATAAAGTTCAAGAACTTTCAATAGAAGAAAGAGCTGAAATGGCAAAAGCCCCTTTTTCATTAGAAAATTACAAAAATGCTTTTGCTATTGAAGATGTTTATGGAGAAAAAGGATATACAACCAACGAACGTAATTCTATCCGTCCAACTTTAGACGTGAATGGGATTTGGGGTGGATATACTGGTGAAGGAGCTAAAACAGTAATAGCAAGTAAAGCCTATGCTAAAATCTCTATGCGATTGGTTCCAAACCAAGATTGGAAAGAAATCACCGAGTTATTTAAAAATCATTTTGAAAATATTGCACCTAAATCTGTAAAAGTAAAAGTTACACCTCATCATGGTGGACAAGGTTATGTTACTCCAATTGACAATATTGGTTATCAAGCTGCTAACAAAGCCTATACTGAAACTTTTGGTATTCCTGCAATTCCGCAAAGGTCTGGAGGAAGTATTCCTATTGTTGCACTATTTGAAAAAGAATTAAAAAGCAAAACTATATTAATGGGATTTGGTTTAGATAGTGATGCTATACATTCACCAAATGAACATTTTGGTATTTTTAATTACTTAAAAGGCATAGAAACAATACCTTTATTTTATAAATATTTTACCGAATTACATTCCTAAAAATAAAAAAGGGTTTCATTCTGTAATGAAACCCTTTTTTATTTAGGTACTATTCTAATTAATTGGAATATAAATTTCTGTCACCCATTTTGTTGGGTTTGATGTGTTTTCTGGTCCAACTTTGTAAATCTCAAAAGGCTCTCCATTTTCTATTGTAACAAAACCTGCATCTGCAATTGCTTTGTAAGCGGCAAGCCAAGCTTCTTCAGAATATTTGTAATCTCCAGTAAATTCAGTTTTAAAAGTTTTTACAGGTTCTAAAAAGCCTGTTAAAACATCCCCAGTGGTTATTATTCTTTCATTCACAGGAAAACAAGTTGAAAACATTGTTGTATTATTTTCTTGATCCCATTTATGATACAAAATAAAAGGTTTTCCATACTTTTCAATAGAATTTTCAATCATAAAACTTGAAACTGTAGAAAGCATATCTTTCATTTTGTTGTTAAACAAATCCGTTTTACACGAGGTAGTTTGATATAAATAAAAACCACCTCCATAATCTACCACACCTTTAAAATTAACCGTATGTTTATCCATTTCTTTAATTAAATACAAGTCTAATAATTCCAATCCTCTATTAAACATTGGCGTCATATTTTTTTCTATTCCACCTTTATAAAGCCAGTATATTTTTTCACTAAAACTATTTTTTCCACGCATTCCCCATGTAACTTCAGTAACGTTTTTAACAGCATTAAATTCCCAATAAACTTCAGGAGTACTTCCAGATCCAAAATCTATTTGTTGAATAATCTCTTTATTTGGTATGAATGAAATAGTTTTCATGGATCCAATACCTTCTTTTCCAGTCCAAGTGTAGGAAGCGCCAACTCCTGAAGTAATTTCAGGATACGATGCAACAATTGAGCTATCCATTTCTAACCAAGGTCCCCAATTTTTCCAATTTTTAAAATCATTAATTTCTTCAAAAACAACTTCAATTGGAGCTTTTATAATCCGAGTACTTTTTATGTTGTATTCAGCATTTAAAGTAGCCACATATATGGAGCCACCTATAATTAAAATCAACAGAAATAATAAAATATACTTAAACGCTCGCATAATAATTGTATTAGTTTTTTGCCTAGCTAAATTAATAAATAAATCAATGAAATTTTAGTAAATTTGGCATTCAATCAAATTTTAATAATATGAAAATTAAATATTTAGTGTTATCAATGCTCTTAGTGTCGGTTTTATTTTCTTGTAAAAAGGAAAAAGAAGCAATTGTAGAAGTGCCGTTTCAATATGAAGTGGAGCAATTTGCAGATATTAAAATACTTCGTTATCAAATTCCTGGTTTTGAAAACCTAACTTTAAATCAGAAAAAACTAGTGTATTATTTATCTCAAGCTGGTATGGCTGGTAGAGATATTATGTATGATCAAAATTACAGACATAATTTAAAAATAAGACGCGCATTAGAAAATATTTACCAAAATTATAAAGGTGATAAAACATCTGAAGACTGGAAAAATTTTGAAATTTATTTAAAGCGAATATGGTTTGCCAACGGAATTCATCATCATTATTCAAATGATAAATTTATTCCAGAATTTTCTAAGGAATATTTTGATAGCCTATTAAAAGAAACAACTACTGAACTTTCGGGAGAAGCATATGAAGTTATTTTTAATGATGCCGATGCTAAAAAAGTAAATTTAGATGAAAGTAAAGGATTGTTAGAAGGTTCTGTTATTAATTTTTATTCGCCAAATGTAACGGCTGCTGATGTTGATGCTTTTTATGCTAATAAAATTGATAAAAACAATGCAACTCCAATCGAATTTGGATTAAATTCTAAATTGGTAAAAAATGATGATGGAACTTTAGAAGAAAAAGTATGGAAAGTTGGTGGGATGTACAGTGCATCTATCGAAAAAATTGTGTTTTGGTTAGAAAAAGCTGTTGAAGTAGCAGAAAACGAAAAACAAGCCGAAGCTTTAAAATTACTAATTGCATATTACCAAACAGGCGATTTAAAAACTTGGGATGATTATAACATTGCCTGGGCTACAAGTACTGATGGAGATATTGATTATATAAACGGATTTATTGAAGTATACAACGATCCAAAAGCATACAGAGGATCTTACGAAACTGTTGTTCAAATTAAGGATTTTGATATGTCTAAAAAAATGGCCGTTTTATCAGAAAACGCACAATGGTTTGAAGATAATTCTACGCTTTTACCTGAACACAAAAAGAAAAATGTTGTTGGAGTTTCTTATAAAACTGTAAATGTAGCCTCTGAATCTGGAGATTCTTCACCTTCAACACCAATAGGTGTAAATTTACCAAATAGTAACTGGATTCGTCAACAACATGGTTCTAAATCTGTTTCATTAGGAAACATTATTGAAGCCTATAATCAAGCTGGCGGAACGGATAAATTAAAAGAATTTGCTTTTGATGAAGCTGAAATAAATGCTGAAATAGAGTTTGGTCAAACTGCAGATAAATTACACACATCTTTACATGAAGTTATTGGACACGCAAGCGGACAAATAAATGAAGGTATTGGACAGCCAAAAGAAACCTTAAAAAATTACGCTTCAACTTTAGAAGAAGCGCGTGCCGATTTAGTTGGTTTGTATTATTTACCTGATGCAAAATTAGTTGAAATGAAAATTTCGCCAAATGCAGAAGGAATTGGAAAAGCTGCTTACGATGGTTATATTAGAAATGGTTTATTAACACAATTAGTTCGTTTAAATTTAGGCGATGATATTGAAGAAGCTCATATGAGAAACAGACAATTAGTTGCTGCTTGGGCTTTTGAAAAAGGAAAAGCGGAAAACGTAATTGAGAAAGTTGTTAAAAATAATAAAACCTACTTTGTAATTAGAGATTACGCTAAATTAAGAGTTTTATTTGGCGATTTATTACGTGAAATTCAACGTATAAAATCTGAAGGAGATTTTGAAGCTGGTAAAGCGTTGGTTGAAACGTATGGAGTAAAAGTTGACCAAGCAATTCATAAAGAAGTTTTAGAAAGAAATGCTAAATTTAAATCTGCTCCTTACAGTGGTTTTGTAAACCCAGTTTTAACTCCAGTAACGGATGCTGATGGAAATATAACAGATATAAAAGTTGTGCAACCAACTAGTTTTGTTGAGCAAATGTTAGAATATGCTAAAAATTACACAACGTTGCCAAACGAAAATTAAAAAATAAAATTTATCAATTTTTAAATCCGTTTCAATTTTTTTGAAGCGGATTTTTTTTAGTGTAATGAAAAAGTTATTAAAGTAAAAATGGCGATAATTAAAAACATTGCAATAATAACTATAAAGCTATTTTTATAATATTTTTTATGAATTTTTATATCTTTTCTGTAACTCCAAATCATAGCAATTGTAAATGCAATTACAAATAAACCTGCAAAAATAAGTTGTCCTTTACTAAACATTTTAATTGTGTATATTTACCGTAAAAGTACAAATTTTTTGTTATGAAAAGGGCATTAATTATCGGAGCAACTTCTGGTATTGGAAAACAATTAGCTAAAATTTTAGTTGAAAAAGGCTATACCGTAATTATTACAGGAAGAAGATTAGCTTTATTAAAAGAAATTAAAAAAACAAATCCTGAAAAATATATAGTAAAAGAGCAGGATGTTACAAATCTTGAAAATAACATAGTGCTGTTTGAAACACTAAAAACCGAGTTTAAACATATAGATTTAATTGTTTACAGCTCTGGAACAGGTGAAGCCAATTACAATTTAAATTGGGAGCAAGAAAACAATGTAATTCAAACAAACGTGTTAGCTGCTGCTCAAATTTATGGATTAGCTTATAATTTTTTCAGAAAGCAAGGCTACGGACATTTGGTGGGTATTTCATCTATTGCATCTATAAGAGGAAACAGACATGCGCCATGTTATTTTGCTTCAAAAGCATTTCAGGCCAATTATTTAGAATCTTTATATATGAAAGGCAAAAGAAGTAAAGCTAAAATTATGGTCACCGATATTCAGCCAGGTTTTGTGGATACAGCAATGGCATTGGGCGAAACTTTCTGGATGGCTTCCGTTGATAAAGCTACTAATCAAATTTATGATGCAATTAAAAAGAAAAAAAGAAAAGCATATATAACTAAAAGATGGGCGTTAGTTGCTTGGGTTTTAAAATTTGTCCCAACATCGTTATTGTATAAGTTTTCTTAGAAAAAATAATCTACTGACAAAAAACATATTTTAAATGAAGAATAAAATAAAAGCTGTTCAAGAATTTCATGAAGCATTTGGTTTAGGAATTCAACAACAACCAATTGCAAATTTAGATGAAAAGAAACTTCAATTGCGATTCGATTTAATGGCCGAAGAAAATGAGGAGTATTTAGAAGCCGCTAAAAATAATGATATTGTTGAAGTGGCCGATGCTTTGGGTGATATGTTGTATATTTTATGTGGAACAATTTTAGAACACGGAATGCAACATAAAATTGAAGAAGTTTTTAATGAAATTCAGCGTAGCAACATGAGTAAATTAGGAGCAAACGGAAAACCTATTTACCGAGAAGATGGCAAAGTTATGAAAGGTCCAAACTACTTTAAACCTAACATTCTAGCTGTAATTTCTAAAAAATAGCTACTATAAATCTAAGTCAACATTATAAAACCCACCTTTATTTTCTTTTCTATTTTTTGAAAATTGGGTGATTAAATAGGCTGTAGTTATAAGGTTTCGTAATTCGCACAAATCAACTGAAAGCTCAGAATAATCATATAAACGTTTATTGTCTTCATATAATACACGCAATTTTCTTTCGGCCCTTAACAGTCGTTCATTTGAGCGAACAATTCCGACGTAATTACTCATTATAGTTTTTACTTCATTTCTATCATGCGTAATTAGTATTTTCTCCATATTTTTTGCAACACCACTATCATTCCAAACAGGAACTCTTGTTGGTTCTTTAATTTTAGGAAACCGTTTCATTAAATTTTCAGCAGCTCTATGCGAAAAAACAAGGCCTTCTAATAATGAGTTTGAAGCTAATCTATTTGCACCGTGAAGTCCAGATTTAGTTACTTCACCACAAGCATATAAGTTTTTAATAGAAGTTTTTCCCTTTTTATTTACATTTACTCCACCACAAATATAGTGCTGTGCAGGAGAAACAGGAATAAAATCTTTTCGAATATCAATTCCTAAACTTTTACATTTTTCAGTAATATTTGGAAAATGTTTTTTGAAGGATTTGTAATCAATATGTGTACAATCTAAGTAAACATTCGGTGTTCCACTTTTTTTAAGTTCACTATCAATAGCTCTTGCTACAATATCTCTTGAAGCTAATTCTTCACGAGAATCGTATTTATGCATAAACCGTTCGCCATAATAATCTCTTAAAATTGCACCTTCACCTCTTACTGCTTCAGATATTAAAAATGCAGGATATTCACCCGGATTATATAATGCTGTTGGATGAAATTGTATAAACTCAACATCAGAAATTTCGGCTTTAGCTCTATAAGCCATTGCAATACCATCGCCAGTCGCAATTACTGGATTTGTAGTTGTTACATATACTTGTCCATTACCTCCAGTAGCAAGCATGGTTACTTTTGCAGAAAATGTTTTTACAATATTTTTTTTCTCATCCAAAACATAAGCGCCAAAGCAGGTAATTTTCCCCCGTCTATTAGTTAACTTCTTATTAACCTGATGCTCTGTTATTAAATCGATTGCATAATGATAGGTTAAAAAATCGATGTTTTCAGTTTTATCAACTTGTTCAATTAAAGCTCTTTCAATTTCGGCACCTGTAATATCTTTGTGATGTAAAATTCTGTCTTGAGAATGTCCTCCTTCTCTTCCTAGAGAGTATTTTCCATCCTCAGTTTTGTCGAATTGTGTTCCCCAATCAATTAATTCTTGCAATCTTGCAGGCGCATCCTTAACAACCATTTTAACTACCTCTTCATCACAAACTCCATCACCAGCAATTAAAGTATCTTGTATGTGCTGTTCAAATGAATCGACCGTTTTATCCCATACTGTAGAAATTCCTCCTTGTGCATATTTGGTATTACATTCGTTTTTTTCATTTTTAGAAATGATAGTTACCTTTTCATTTTTAAATTTATTTG
This sequence comes from Lutibacter sp., assembly GCF_016342705.1. Taxonomy (GTDB): domain Bacteria; phylum Bacteroidota; class Bacteroidia; order Flavobacteriales; family Flavobacteriaceae; genus Lutibacter. Next base: position 7,815 of record NZ_JAEINV010000021.1, read on the forward strand.
CAATTTTTAATGCAAAAGATAATCCTGCAATACCAGATCCAATTACTAAAAAATCTGTTTTATGTATTTTTTTTTCGGCGTTCATTTACTTTTCTTATTTAGAAAGTTCTAACATTCTTTCTATTGAAACTAGTGCTTTTTTGCTTAACTCTTCATCAACTTCCACAAAAGGAAGTTCGTGTTTTAAACATAAATATAATTTTTTCATTGTATTCATTTTCATATAAAAACACTCACTACAATTACAGCTATCATCTTCAACTGGAGCCGGAATTAATATTTTATCAGGAGATTCTTGTCTCATTTTGTGTAAAATACCAACTTCTGTAGCCACAATAAAAGTTTTAGCTGGACTAGTTTTTACGTAATTTAATAGTCCTGAAGTAGATCCAACATATTTGGCTACTTTTAATAGATGTGCTTCAGATTCAGGATGTGCAATTATTTCAGCTCCTGGATTTTCAGCATATAATTTCAAAATTTTATCAATTGAAAAAGCTTCATGAACCATACAAGCGCCATCCCAAAGTAACATTTCTCTTCCTGTTTTTTTAATGAGCCAAGCTCCTAAATTTCTGTCAGGAGCAAAAATAATTGGTTGATCTTTTGGGATAGAATTTATAATTTTTTCAGCATTAGATGATGTACAAACAATATCAGTTAATGCTTTAATTTCCGCAGAAGTATTCACATAAGAAACTACAATATGATTTGGATGTAATTTTTTAAAAGCCTCAAATTCAGAAGGCGGACAAGAGTCTGCTAATGAACAACCTGCCTTTAAATCTGGCAATAAAACCTTTTTAGTTGGGTTTAATATTTTAGCAGTTTCAGCCATAAAATGAACTCCTGCAAAAACAATAATATCTGCATTTGTTGTTGCAGCTTTTTGTGCTAATGCTAAACTATCTCCAACAAAATCTGCAATGTCTTGTATTGCATCTTCTTGATAATAGTGTGCTAAAATAACAGCATTTTTCTTTTTCCTGAGTTTTTTTATTTCCTTAACATAGTCTATGCTTTTTGGAATTTCAATATCTAAAAACCCTTTTTCTTGGATGTTTCTTTTAGCTTTTTCAAGTAGTGTCATAAGTTTTTTTATTTGATAAGGTCAAATAATATACCAAACAATCGGATTAATATCCGATTGTTTGGTATCTGCAATTTATAAAAAGTTATAGTTTTAGACAAACTATACTTTGCATATAGGTTTTATTGAATTTTATATCTCCAGCCAAATTTATCTTCAGCTAAGTTTCTTTGTATATCTGTAATACTTTTTTTAATAAAAGATGCGTAACTATTTTCTACTTTAGGAAGTTCAAATTTTTCGCCTTTATGAGCAAAACCTAAAATTGGACTTATTACGGCTGCCGTACCTGCTCCAAACATCTCTAAAAGTTCTCCTTTTTTTGCTGCTTCAACTATTTCTGCAACTTTTACAGGTCTTACTTCAACTTTAATTCCTTTATCTTCGGCAAATTGAATGATACTTTTGCGCGTTACTCCATCTAAAATTCGTTCACTAGTTGGCGCAGTTAGCAAAGTGTCATTCACTCTAAAAAACACATTCATAGTTCCTGCTTCTTCTAAAAGTTCGTGTGTTGAAGCATCTGTCCATAAAACTTGTTGATAGCCTTTTTGAGCAGCTAATTTAGCTGGATAAAAAGAAGCTGCATAATTTCCTGCTGCTTTTGCGTAACCAACACCTCCGTTTGCAGATCTACTATATTTGTCTGCTATTTCAACTCTTACTTCTCCGGCATAATATGCTTGAACTGGCGAGCAAATAATCATAAATTTATAGTTAGTTGAGGCTGATGCCGAAACACAATTTTCGGTTGCAATTACAAATGGACGAATGTATAACGAGTTTCCTTCCCCTTTTTGAACCCAATCTTTATCTAATTTTAATAATTCTGTTAATCCTTCAAAGAAATATTCTTTTGGAAAAGCTGGCATATCCAATCTTTCTGCAGATTTATTTATACGTTCTTGGTTTTGATCTGGTCTGAATAACCAAACGTCATTATTATCATCTTTGTAAGCCTTCATTCCTTCAAAAACAGCTTGTCCATAATGAAAAACTTTTGCAGAAGGGTCAAAAGCTATTGGTTGATATGGTCTAATTTTTGGTGTTTGCCAAGCTCCATTTTCATAATCACATTCAAACATATGGTCTGTAAATATTTGACCAAATTTTAAATTGTTAAAATCAACAGATGATATCTTTGATTTTGATATTTTTTCAATATGTAAAGCCATAATTCATATTATTTTAATTTAAGCAAAATTACTTAATTTTTTTTATTCATAATTTTGCTTTGTACAAAGGGTACTGCCTTATTTTTAATATATTTGGGTAAAAATATTCAATAAAATAATAACATTAAAATAAAATTACATTATTAGTTGGTTTTAATTCTCTTTTTTTGATTTTAATATAAAAATTTTATTTTTATATTTTATTAAAAACACTAATAATTAGTTAGTTATATACATATACTCTTGGAAAGAAAAGTAATAGTAACCGCCGATGGATCTTCTACAATTCATTTAAGTGAATGGGATGAAAATTACCATTCAAAACACGGAGCCATACAAGAAGCAAAACACGTATTTATTAAAAGTGGTTTGTCGCTTTTTTCAAATGCTAATATTTCAATTTTAGAAATAGGATTTGGAACTGGCTTAAACAGTTTTATTACATTTTTAGAAGCTAAAAAATTTAATTTAGAAGTTGATTACGTGGGTGTTGAAGCATATCCTGTTTCTGCAGATGAAATTAAATACTTAAATTATGTAGAACAATTAGAAGCAACTGATTTTGAAGCTGTTTTTGCAAAAATGCATCAACAAAAATGGGAATTAAAAACTGAAATTTCACCAGTTTTTTCACTCACCAAAAGGCAACAATTTTTTAATGATATTAATGATGAAAATATATTTAATTTAATTTATTTTGATGCTTTTGGAGCGAGAGTTCAGCCAGAATTATGGACTGAAGAAATTTTCTCAAAAATGTATAATGCTTTAAAAAAAGAAGGTGTTTTAGTAACATATAGTGCTAAAGGAAGTGTGAGACGAGCTTTACAAACTGTAGGGTTTTTAGTTGAAAAATTACCTGGCCCGCCTGGAAAAAGAGAAATGTTACGTGCAACAAAAAAATAATAACTAGTATGGATAATAGATTTAAAAAAAGAAAAAAACCAAATTATAAAAGAGGAATTATTTTAGTTTTAGCATTGTTTTTAATATTGTATTTATGGTTAAATGCAGAAACAATAATTACAGCTTTGTTTCATAAACAATAATTACTTTTTATAGGTTTTACCTTTCCATTCGTATTTTTTAAAGTTAGTAATAACCGCAATAAAAATGATGAAAAAAGGATATAACAAACTAATTATAGGGAAATATTTAAGAGACTTTTTATTTTTTAAAAATTGAGCAGTTTTATTAATTAAAATAAAATCAAATAGTGTTTTTTGAATAAATATTATGAATCCAATTTTCCAATAAAGAGGGTTTAATAAAGCCATAGTTATTGTTAATAACACTAATAAATTCTCTGCAAAAACAGTAATTCCAACAAATTTTGCAAAGTTATTTTTATAAGAAGTAGATTTTGATGCCCAACGTATTTGCTGATTTAAAAATTGCTTCCAAGTTTTTTCAGAATTTGTTAAAACAATTGCATCTTCAGATTTTAAAAAGTGTGTTTTAATTGGATATTTTTCTGTCATTTTTTCTAATAAAAAAATATCATCACCGCTTGCTATATTTTCATTTCCTGCAAATCCGTTTAATTCAATAAATATTTTTTTAGAATAACATAAGTTGGCGCCATTACACATAAATGGTTTTTTAATTCCAAAACCGCCAATGGTACTTCCAATTAAGCTAATAAAATTTAAATTTTGAAAATGAAATAAAAAGGAGTTTTTATTATTGAATGAAACAGGTGCACTTATTAAAAATGGTTTTTTTTCTTCAATAACCTGGTTAAAATTTTGCAACCAATTTATTGGAACTTCACAATCAGCATCAGTTGAAACAATCCAATCGAATGTTGAATTTTGTATTCCTGTTGAAATGGCATCTTTTTTTGGTGAATTTGATATTCTTTTATTGTTTAATAAAACAATTGGGAGTTGTGGGTTTTGGTTTATAAAATTGGTAATTATTTTTTCAAATCCATCAATAGAATTATCGTTTACTAAAAGTATTTCAAACAAATTAGCTGGATAATTAATTTTAGAAATTGATTGTAAAAGGTTGGGTAAATTTTCAACTTCGTTTTTAAAAGCAATTACAATTGAAAATGTATTTTTCGGTATAAATTTAATATTCTTAAAGGTTTTAAGATTATTGAAGCCAACAATAAAACCAATAATTAATGATGAATATAGTACCGATATTACAATAGCAATGTACATCATTCGCTTTTTTCAAGTTTAAAATTCAACACAAAAATACTTCCAATAATTGCTGGAATTGCAAAATTCAACATCCACATAATTGCTGTAATTGTAATAATAGTGAGTTCATTTACGCCAACAAAACTAAATAACCAAACAGCCACAGAACCTTTTATTGCCCAATCAAAAATTGCGATACTTGGAATTATGGAAGCTAAAAAATACATGCAAAATAGTAAATTTAAGGCTGTAAAATACTCGATTTCAACAGAAAATAGGCTCAATAAAAATATAAATTGATGCGAGAAAAATAAATATCTTAAAAGTGAAAGTGCGAGTGTTTCAACATATAATTTATTAGAAATATTTTTAAGATAATCTTTCACTTTTTTCAACTTTAATTTATAGCTAAATACAATCGCAATAACAATTAAAGCAATAAAAAACAGTGTTTTCAACATGTTAATTTCAGGATATTGAAAACTATAGGTTCTAACTAAAAAAAGCAAACCAAAAACTCCAAAAAGCACAGTGATAGTAAGTTGACTTAAATTTCCGAGAAGGTTTAAAAGCGTTATTTTCTTTCTTTTTCCTTTTTCAAAATAAATTGATTTTGCGCCATATTCTCCAATTCTATTAGGCGTAATTATGGATGCAGTTAATGATGCAAAACATTGTTCATAAGCTTCAAAAAAAGATATTTTATTTTCAATACTTGCTAATTTTTTCCATTTAAAAATTTCTAATAACCAATTGGCATCTGTAAAAAGCAATAAAATTAAAATTGCCAAAATTCCTTTAGAACCAACTATTGAAAGTTGTTCCAAAAATGCATGAAAAGGCAAACGCTCGTTATTGGCAATTTTTACATATAAAAAATAAAAAGCACCTACAACAATGAGTAGCTTAACAAGTAAAAAAAAGGTGCGTTTATATTTGTTCAAGATATTGTACATTTGGTTTTACAAATAAACAACTTATTGAGTTCAGAAAAAATCATATTAGGAATTGATCCTGGAACCACTATTATGGGTTTTGGGTTGATAAAGGTGGTCAATAAAAAAATGGAATTAATTGTTTTAGATGAATTAATTCTAAAAAAATATGACGACCATTATATAAAGTTAAAATTAATTTTTGAACGTACTATTCAATTAATTGAAACCTATCATCCCGATGAAATTGCAATTGAAGCTCCTTTTTTTGGTAAAAATGTGCAATCCATGTTAAAATTAGGACGTGCACAAGGTGTTGCAATGGCTGCAGGTTTATCTCGTGAAGTTCCAATTACAGAGTATTCGCCAAAAAAAATTAAAATGGCAATTACTGGGAATGGAAATGCCAGTAAAGAGCAAGTGGCAAAAATGCTTCAAAATTTATTAAAAATTAAAGAATTACCTACAAATTTAGACGCAACTGACGGTTTAGCCGCTGCTGTTTGTCATTTTTATAACAGCGGGAAAATTACATCAGGCAAAAATTATACAGGCTGGACAGCCTTTGTAAAACAAAACGGAAACAGAGTAAAAGAGTAGTTAAATAACCACATCACACTCATAAAATTCATATTTTTTTTCAATCACCAATTGACGGTGTTCTCTAAATAAATGATATTCTTTAGAGTTTTCCATTTTAACTCTATCTTCTTTAGAATTCCAATATTCCACTAAAAAATATCTATTTGGCTCATTTCTATCTTTAAAAATATGAAAATGATCTAATCCGGCAGGTTTTGCTTCCGTCAATTCTTCAAATTTTTGAAGCTCAACAAACGTTATCCCTTCACCTTCTTTAACTTTAAAAGAAACAATATATGTATACATAACAGCTGTAGTTTTCTCAAATTTACAATACCAAATTGGTAAAAAAGGTAACAAAAATCACCTTTCATACTTTTTTTTAAATGTGTACATTTATAGCACTCTAATTTTTTTATTTTGGCTGGAATTTATTTACATATACCTTTTTGTAAGCAAGCATGTTACTACTGCGATTTTCATTTTTCCACCTCTTTAAAAAGAAAAGAGGAAATGATAAAAGCTTTAGAAAAAGAATTGCTTTTAAGAAAAGATGAATTAAAAAATGAAATTGTTGAAACAATTTATTTTGGAGGTGGAACACCATCATTACTTTCAATTGAAGAATTACAATTATTAATTAATACCATTTATAGTAAATATAAAGTAGCAGAAAATCCCGAAATTACTTTAGAAGCAAATCCAGATGATTTATCTGAAATTAAAATAATTGAGCTCTCTAAAACTCCTATAAACAGATTAAGTATTGGAATTCAATCTTTTTTTGATGACGATTTAAAATTTATGAATCGAGCGCATTCAGCCGAAGAATCAAAAAAATGTTTAACAATTGCAACCAAATATTTTGATGATATTACCATTGACCTTATTTATGGTGTGCCAAAAATGACAAATAAAAAATGGCAGAAAAACCTAAAAATGGCTTTTGACTTTGGAGTTCCTCACATATCAAGTTACGCTTTAACTGTTGAAGAAAAAACAGCATTAGATACTTTTATTAAAAAAGGAAAAGTACCGCCAATTGATGAAAATTTAGCATTAGAACATTTTAATATTTTAATTAAAGAAACTGAAAAACAAGGTTTTATTCAATATGAAATTTCAAATTTTGGAAAACCAAATTATTTTTCAAAACACAATACTTCCTATTGGTTGGGGAAAAATTATTTAGGTATTGGTCCGTCTGCACATTCATTTAACGGAGCAGAAAGAGCTTGGAATGTTTCAAACAACGCCAAATATATAAATTCAATAAATGAAAACAAATTACCAATTGAAATAGAAAAATTAACTGGAAATAATAGGTTTAACGAATATATTATGACTGGTTTACGCACAATTTGGGGCGTTGAATTTGAAAAAGTAGAAAAAGAATTTGGCGCTTTGCGATTAGAATTGTTGAAAAAGAATGCAGAATCTTTCGTCAAAAAAGGTTTATTAGAAATTCAACTGGGCGCTTTTTCAAGTCCAATATTAATTACAACAAAAAAAGGTAGATTTTTAGCCGATGGAATTGCAAGTGATTTGTTTATTGTTTAATAAGGGAAAAAGTGAACATAGAAGAATTTAGAGAATATTGCTTATCAAAAAAATATGTAACGGAATGCTTTCCGTTTGATAATGTTACTTTAGTTTTTAAAGTTGCAAATAAAATGTTTGCACTTTCAGGATTGGAACATCATCCTTCTACTGTAAATTTAAAATGCAATCCTGAAAAAGCGATAGAATTACGCGATCAATACAACGATATTATTGAAGGTTATCATATGAGCAAAATACATTGGAATACAATTACTATTGAAGGAGGTTTATCAAATGAATTTATTAAAGAATTAATAGACCATTCTTATGATTTAGTAGTGCAAGGATTAACCAAAAAATTACAAAAAGAACTTGGCTTTTTATAATTTATTAGTGTTTCTTTTTATATTCAGAAGGTGTAACACCTTTTACAGCTTTAAATTTTCTATTAAAATTAGCCAAATTATTAAACCCCGATTTATATGAAATTTCTGTAATACTTAAATCGTTATTTTTAGCTAATAATTTACAAGCATTCCCTATTCTAATATCAATTAAAAAATTAACAAATGTTTTTGTAGTTCGCTGTTTAAAATACCTACAAAACGCATTTGGAGTCATATTTGCTATATCAGAAACTTCATTTAAAGTAATTTCTTTATGAAAATTATCCATGGTGTATTTAAAAATATCACTCATTCTTTTCCCTTCATCACCAGCATATTTTTTTAAATTTATCATAGATGATAATTTTCTTTTTTTGGCAGAAGAAATTAAATTTAAAATTTCTAAAAAAGCAATAAACTGTTCATATTTGGTGAGCGAATTAATATTTAACAATAAAGTATTCAATGCTACTTTATTACTTAGTACCTCATAGCCTAAAACAGCATTATTAAAAAAGTTTTGAAAATGCTCAAATTCAGGTAAATCAAAAAAGCTCTCGCCATAAGAATTTTTAGAAAAAAACACAGTACTCATTTCACATTCCTGTTCAAAAGCATCATCTCTTTTAAAAACGTGCGGTAAATTTTCACCAATTACAAAAATGTCATTTTTTTTAAATTCCCCAACACAATCACCAATTATATAAGTGCCTTCTCCAACAACTACCGAACTTATTTGTATTTCTTTATGCTGATGTAATTTTTCGTAAAAAGTATCACCCTTGTATTGCTCAGTATACAAGGTAACATTTTCAGGCTTTGGAATTGTAAACGGTAAAACTTTCATTCAAAAATATATACATCAAAATTAATCATTTTATTTCAAAATAACACACAATTAAGGTAAAATAATATTATTAAAAGTGATTTTAGATACTGAATTCATTAAAATATCCAAATAAATTTGTATAAAGTGAAATCATAAAAACAACCATTTACAAATAATTTTTTGTTTCTTTTTTTCCAAAATTATTAAAACAAAATCAGATTTTTTTTAAAATAAATATTTAATAAATTATCTTTGGGGTGTTACCACAAGCGGTCGTGCTTTCGTTTCAATCTTTTTTTGCTATACTTGCAAAAAAAGGATACCACCTCAATCACTAACACAAAACAATTAATTATTAAAAATGATTACAGGAAAAAATTACATTGGAAATCTTCTATCTTCTATCGGAAAAGTAAACTTTAAAACATTCAATCCACAAACAAATTTAGAAAATACGGTTGTTTATTCAGAAGCGTCCACAATAGAAATTGAAAAAGCAATTGAATTAGCAGAAGAAGCATTTCAAGAATTTAAAAATATTTCAGGTATCAGAAAATCAGAATTTTTAAATGAGATTGCTAATGAAATAGAAGCTTTAGGAAACAAATTAATTGAAACCTATTGCTCTGAAACAGGTTTGCCACAAGACAGAGCAATTGGTGAGCGAGGGAGAACAATTTTTCAATTACGTAGTTTTGCAAATTTAGTAAAAGAAGGTTCTTGGGTAGAAGCCTCAATAGATACGGCCGATTTAAACCGTCAACCAATTCCAAAAGTAGATATTCGCAAAATGCTAGTTCCTTTAGGACCAGTTGTAGTTTTTGGAGCAAGTAATTTTCCCTTGGCATATTCTACTGCTGGTGGAGATACTGCTGCCGCGCTAGCCGTTGGCTGCCCGGTAATTGTTAAATCACATCCAATGCATGCAGGAACCGGAGAATTAGTAGCATCTGCAATTATAAAAGCTGCTGAAAAAACCAATATGCCAAACGGAGTATTTTCAAATTTAAATAGTAGTGGAATTGAAGTTGGTATTACTTTGGTAAAACATCCAAAAGTGAAGGCTGTTGGATTTACAGGAAGTATTCGTGGAGGAAGAGCTTTATATGATATGGCTGCTCAACGTCCAGAACCAATTCCGGTTTTTGCCGAAATGGGAAGTGTAAATCCAGTAATTATTTTACCGAATGCAACTAAAAATAAGGGAATGGAATGGGCTAAAATTTATGCCGGATCTATAACTATGGGATCAGGACAATTTTGCACAAATCCAGGATTAATTTTAGGAATTAAAGGGGACGGTTTAACGCACTTTATTAAAAATTTATCTGAAGAAATTGTAAAAATTGAACCAACGTGTATGTTGCACCCAAATATTATTGGCGCTTATGAAACTAATAAAGCCAAAATGCAAACACAAAAAGGATTACAAACTACTGCAACTATTGAAAAAGAAATTTTAAAAAATTACGGAAGACAAGTAATTACCACCGTTGAAGGTGATACTTTTTTAAACAACACAGCATTGCATCAAGAAGTTTTTGGACCATTTTCTATGGTTGTTCAATGTGAAAATACTGAACAGTTAGAAGAAATTATTTCAAAATTAGAAGGGCAATTAACAGGTACTATTTTAGCTGAAAATGATGAGTTAAAAAATTACACACAAATTGTGAGTGCACTTCAAAATAGAGTTGGACGCATTATTTTTAATGGTGTTCCAACTGGCGTAGAAGTTTGCCCAGCAATGGTTCATGGTGGTCCTTATCCAGCTTCAACAGATAGTAGATTTACAGCTGTTGGAATAAATTCTATAAAACGTTGGGTACGACCTTTTAGTTACCAATCTTGGCCAAATGAATTATTACCAGATGAATTAAAGAACGAAAATCCGCTTAGAATTTCTCGTTTTGTAGATAGCGTACAAACTCAAAAAGCACTAAATAAATCGTAATTAACTTTTGTTATTTTAGCATTTAAAAACAAATAATCATTTTTTATGTAAATTGGCAAATGACTATTATCGATATTTTAATAAAATTGAGAAAAATTGTACGCTCTGTTAACTTAGAAAGTAAACAAGTTGAAAAAGAACAAGGTGTAAGTATTCCTCAATTATTATGTTTACAGTTTTTAGCCGAACAAAAAGATTTTAAAGCAAATGCTACGCAACTTAAAGATTTTTTAAATTTAAATGCTAGTACTATTTCTGGGATTTTAAGACGATTAGAAAAAAAAGGGTTGGTTGCAAAACTTCCAAAAGCTTCAGATAAAAGAATAACGCTATTATTATTAACTACTAACGGAATGAAGTTAATTAAATCTGCGCCTATTACATTTCAACAAAAATTAAGCGAAAAACTACAAGCACTTCCTCCTGAAAAATTACAAACAATTATTGATGGAATAGATATATTAACTAATATTATGGAAGTTGATAAGGTTGATGCTTCGCCAATAATAACTTCTGAAGAATATCCGATCAATTAAATATTCTTTCATTTTTATAGTTTTTGATTTTTATCAATTTTCAATTTGTTCTGCACAAAGGATGTGTTATTTGTAGAAAACAATCTTAATTCATACGAATTAGCATAGTTACTATAAATTTTATTGAATTTTGATTATTAAACCTTCCCTATATTAATAGTTTCTATAGAAACTATTTTGTATTTTAGCAGAAATCATAAATAATTAAATACATATATGTTAATAATACCAGTAAAAGAAGGTGAAAATATTGATAGAGCTTTAAAACGTTATAAAAGAAAAACAAGAAATACAAAGTTGCTAAATCAATTAAGAGAGAATAAACAGTATATAAAAAAATCTGTAAAAAAAAGAAAGCAATTAGGAAAAGCTTCCTATATACAACATTTACGAGATCAAGAAAATCTATAAAATGGAGAATTTTAAAATCTATAACAAGTCACTTAAACCAACTGAACAAGAAAAGGATGAAGTTGTTCAGTTTTTGTTTCAGCATCTGCAAGAGTATGGTGATAAAACAGAAGACATCAGCAAATGTTTTGATTTTGCTATGAGAGATTCTAAAGAGGGCCTTGGGGGATTTGTATTGATTCTTTTTGAAAATAATGAAATTAATGGAATTACCATTGTAAATAAAACAGGTATGGGAGGTTTTATTCCTGAAAACATACTTGTTTATATTGCAGTTCATGAAAATGCCAGAGGAAAAGGTATTGGAAAAAAACTAATGAATAAAGCCATTGAATTGGCTGATGGTGATATTGCCTTGCATGTAGAACCTAACAATCCTGCAAAACATTTGTACGAAAAATTAGGGTTTGAAAACAAGTACTTAGAAATGCGACTTAAAAAGCAACACTAAACTTCATTGCTTTTAAGATATTGCTGTTTTGTGGTTTATATGATCAATTTATTGGCCATAATTTTTTTAGTAACGTATTTAGTCGTTAAAAAATAAACTAGAAAAAAATTATGATGACAAATTTATTAACTATTGAAGAAATAAATTATTTAACAAATTTTAGAAAAAAACTACATCAATTTCCCGAATTATCAGATAACGAGCAGCTAACAGCCCAATCTGTTGTTAATGAACTAAAATTATGTAATCCAACAACTATATTATCTAAACTTGGTGGAAACGGTGTTGCCGCTATTTTTAAAGGAGATTTAGAAGGTGAAACGTTGCTTTTTAGAGCAGAGTTAGATGCGTTACCTATTCAAGAAGAAAATACTTTTGAGCACACATCTAATTACCCAGGGATTTCTCATAAATGCGGTCACGATGGACACGCTACTATATTAATTGGTTTGGCCAGAATGTTAAAAAATAATCCACCTTTAAAAGGCGAAGTTATTTTATTATTTCAACCAGCGGAAGAAAATGGAAATGGTGCTAAAGCCGTTTTAGCGGATGAAAAATTTAAATCAATTATACCCGATTTTGTTTTTTCATTACATAATGTTCCTGACTTTGAAAAAGGTGCTATAATTGTAAAAAACAATTCATTTACCCCTTCAGTAACAAGTTTAAAAATTACGTTAAAAGGAAAAACTTCTCATGCTGCAGAGCCAGAAAATGGTATTAATCCAGATATAGCTTTACAAGAATTAATAGTTGCAATTAAAGGATTGGCTGATAACAATTTAGAAAGTGAAACCTTTACAGTGGTAACAACGGTTTATGCTACATTAGGATCTGAAGATTATGGAATTTCAGCAGATTATGCAGAGTTACATTTTACAATTCGATGTTGGACCGCTAAACAATTGAAAAATTTAAAAGAAATTTGCGCTAATTTAGTACAAGTTATTAGTAAAAAACACCAGCTTAAATACTCAATGGATTGGATTTATGAATTTGATTCAAATAATAATGATGATAAAGCAGTTGATTATATAATAAAAGCAGCTGCATCAAATTCTTTTAACATAATTAAAAAACAAACCCCATTTAAATGGGGCGAGGATTTTGGCACATTCACTCAACAATATAAAGGCGCCATGTTTGGCTTAGGCGCAGGTAAACAAACACCTGCTTTACATAACCCAGATTATGATTTTCCAGATGAAATTACTTCCTATGGAATACAAATGTTTTACGCAATAATCAAATTAATTCATGCATAATTCAGTTATTCAAATTAGCAAATCAGCACTAAAAAATAATATAGATTTTATAAAATCATTAATTGACACATCTGTAACCCTATCATCTGTAATAAAAGGAAATGCTTATGGACATAGCATTTTAGAAATGGTTCCTTTGCTTCAGGAATTTAATGTGAATCACTTTTCGGTATATAGTTCTTTTGAAGCAAAACAAGTATTTAAAGTTGCAAAAAAAGACTTTACAATACTAATTATGGGAGATATAAGCAGTAGCGATGAAGATTGGATTATTGACAATTCCATAGAATTCTTTGTTTTCAATATAAATAGATTGAAAAAAATGCTTTCAAAAGCAAAGGAAAAAAAGAAGGTTTTAAATATTCATATTGAGATTGAAACTGGAATGAATCGAACAGGATTTAATCAAAAAGATTGGATTCAGGTTATTCAATTAGTAAATGACCATAAAGATTTTATAAAAGTGAAAGGCTTATGCACTCATTTTGCTGGTGCAGAAAGTTTAAATAACTATGTTAGAGTAAAAAAACAGCAAATAGTTTTTAATAAAGCAATTAAGTTTTTTAAAACTCAAGAAATTGAACCTCAACAAATTCACTGCTCATGTAGCGCTGCTGTTTTAGCATTTCCTACTAAAAATTATGATATGGTTAGAGTAGGAATTTTACAATATGGTTTGTGGCCAAGTAGAGAATCTTATATTGCTTACATATCTAAATTTAAAATAAATACAAATCCTTTAAAACCAGTTTTAAGTTGGAAATCGTATATTATGGATATAAAGCAAGTGCCTAAAGGTGATTTTATTGGATATGGCAATTCTTATTTAGCAGAAAATGAGACTAAAGTAGCTTCTATTCCAATTGGTTATGGTTATGGATATAGCAGGGGCTTAAGTAATTTAGGACGTGTTATTATTGACAACAACAGATACAGCGTAATAAGTACTATTAACATGAATATGTTTTTAGCAGATATAACTTCCAATGATTCAATTGCAATTAACGATGAAGTTATTTTAATTGGATCTAGTACTGATTTAGATATTTCTTTATCTTCCTTTTGCAATATGACAGATCAACTTAATTACGAAGTACTTTCAAGAATAGACAAAGACATCCCACGAAATATAATAAAATAATTATGGCATATATTACTTTAAACAAAAAATCATTAGCAATAAATTATAGCTACCTACAACAATTGTTTAAAAAAAACAGTATTGAATGGGCTCCCGTTTTAAAGATGCTATGCGGAAATAAAACCTATCTTGAATATGTTTTATCATTAGGTGATGAACAAGTTTGCGATGCTAGATTATCTAATTTAAAAAAAATAAAAGCTATAAATCCACAGAAAGAAACTATTTACATAAAACCGCCTGCCAAAAGAAGCATTGCTAAAGTAGTAAAATATGCAGATGTTAGTTTTAATACAGAATTTACAACCATAAAATGGCTATCTGAAGAAGCTGTAAAACAAGAAAAAATCCATCGAATTATTATTATGATTGAGTTGGGTGATTTACGTGAAGGGATTTTGGGTGAACATTTAATAGCTTTTTATAAGAAAATATTTGAGCTACCTAATATTACTGTTTCAGGCATTGGAGCAAATTTAAATTGTTTAAGTGGTGTTATGCCAAGTAAAGATAAATTAATTCAACTTAGCTTATATGAACAATTGATTGAAGCTAAATTTGGAAAGAAAATCGACTATGTTTCAGGTGGATCTTCTGTTATGATTCCACTCTTATTAACAAAACAAATTCCAAAAGGGGTCAATCATTTTAGAATTGGTGAAACCTTATTTTTTGGTGTTGACTTATTTTCAAATAAAACAGTTCCTAAAATGAAGGATGATGTTTTTTTACTTTTTGCTGAAATTATTGAAATAACAGAAAAATCAGTGGTTCCTTATGGAGAACTGGAAGAAAACCCATCAGGAGAAACAATTGAAATTGACCATAACGACTATGGAAGAAATCATAGCAGAGGAATTTTAGATATAGGCCTTTTAGATATTTCTAAAACTGAATTTATAATGCCTGTTGATAAAAATATAACCTTTATTGGCGCAAGTTCTGATATGTTGGTTGTGGATTTAAGTCAAACAAATAAAAAATATAAAGTTGGAGATTTAGTGTCTTTTAAAATGAAATATATGGGTGCTTTGCGCATCATGAATTCTGAATATATAGAAAAGAAACTAATTTAATGTATTGTTTTATATCTAGGCTAATAAGAACCTTATTTAAGGTGATAAATTTTACTTCAAAATTGATTTTAAAGCAAAAAAACTTCAGTAAATTTAAACCTTTAATTTTAAAGAAAATTTTAAATAAAAATGAAGTTTATTAAATCTCTTGTATTATTTATTGCAATTACATTTTCAGTTACTGGTTGTAGAACTATCAAATTAGAACCAGTTGAAATTTTAACATTTAAACAAAAGTTAGAAAAGCTTTTCCCAACGGCAGAAATAACTACAATCAAAGAAACTGCACATTTTACAAAAGCCTACCAAATTGTTTTAAATCAACCATTAGATCATAAAAATCCTACTGCAGGAACTTTTAAACAATATGTTTACCTTTCACATGTGGATGAAACTAAACCAACAGTTTTAGTAACCGAGGGTTACAATGCAACTCCGAAAACATATGAATTAACTGAAATCTTTAAAGGAAATCAGGTTCAAGTAGAATATCGTTTTTACGGAAAATCACGTCCAGATACTATCCAATGGAACTATTTAAAAAATGATCAAGCCATTGAAGATTATCATAAAATAGTAACAAAATTAAAACGAATATATACTGGAAAATGGATTTCAACAGGTATTAGTAAAGGTGGAGAAACCGTTTTAATTTATAAAAGTAAATATCCGTGGGATGTTGAAGTTGCCGTTCCTTATGTAGCTCCATTAATTAACACTCAAGAAGATTCAAGAACACAAACTCACATAAATTCTATTGGAACTGATGAATGTAGAGAGAAAATAAAAAAATTTCAACGAGAGTTACTATTGAAGAAAGAATCAATATTAACTGAAATAATGGAATATGCTGAAATTAAAGGAATGACGTACACAGAATTATGTTATGAAGAAGCATTAGAATATGCCGTTTTAGAATTTCCATTTTCGTTTTGGCAATGGGGAGGAAAGTGTGAAGAAATACCAGGTAATGAAGCATCTTCTGAACAAATGTTTAATTATTTAAATAAAATTGTTGGTATTAGCTTTTATAATGATACCACTTATTTTGATTTATTACCATCTTATTACCAACATATGACAGAATTGGGTTATTATGGTTTTGATATTACTCCAGTAAAAGATTTATTAAAAATTGTTCATAAACCAACTAATTTACGCTTTGCCCCAAAAAATGTTGATTTGACTTACAAGCCAAATTACATAAAAGAAGTACGAGATTTTGTAGAAAATAAAGGAAAAAAAATACTATATATTTATGGTGAATACGATACCTGGGGCGCTTGTGCTCCAAACCCAAAACCTCATGTTGACGCCTTAAAAATGATTTTAAAAGGAGGTTCTCACAGCACAAGAATTAAAAATTTCTCCAAAGAAGATCAACAATTAATTTATAATAAACTGCAAGGCTGGCTAGGATACAGTGTAACAATTTACCCTTTAGAAAATTAGCTAATTATTTTTTGTTGACTTTTATAAAAAGCATCTGCTTGAATTTGTAAAATTTCACGAGCCTTTTGCTTTTTATAATTATACAACTCTTCTTCTTCAGCTAACTCTTCATAAATGGCTTCATTTAATTTAGCATCGGTATTTAAAATATTTGCTCTTTGACTTTCTTTTTGGTATACCCAAGTTTTAATAGCATTATCAATATCCTGAATTTTATAATCGTACTCCCCTTTTGGCGCTATTAATTTAGAAAATATTGGAGAAGTTTCAATTGCTAAAAATAATAAAAAAATAAAAAATGATGGTAACCAAGGTAGTTCATTTAAAGCATTAATTCTGGCCATTAAACCATCAAAGCCGTCAATAATAGGCTGTGATTTAACAACTTGGCCATTTTGTTTTGCTACTAAAGCCACAATTTGAGCTTCTTTTTCATTAATTTTTATTTTATTCTCATTTTTTAATTGTTGCAACTCTAATAAAGAAGCATCATGTTTCTCCCTCTTTTCTTTGTAAACTGGCCCTTTTCCTAATAATTTTGTTCCTGCTGTTCCTTCTGCTTCAGAAATGTAGGTATCATATAAGGCGTTAGATTCAGCTTCCTTTGTTGCAATTTCTTGTTTTAATTGGTTGATGTCATTTTGAAAAGCAGTGATTTCAGGAGTAAATTGATTTGCTATTTGATTTTTATTCGCTAAGGTTAATTCATTCTTTTGAGTTAATATAACTTGGTTAATTTCCTTTTCGAATATTTTCATTTCCAGAGGTTTAGATATAACTACAGCTATAATAATTGCTAAAACTATACGTGGTGTTGCCTGCCATATTTCTTTCCATTTATTGTCTTGTTTTTTTATTGTTGAAACAATAAACCTATCTAGATTAAAAATTAACAAGCCCCAAATTAACCCAAAAAAAACAGCTGTGTAATACGTATCAAAAACAGTAAACAAAGCATAGCTTGATGCAATAAATGCCATTACAGCAGTAAAAAATACCGTACCCCCTATTCCTGCAAATTTAATTTGTTCAGCTTTTGAACTTGTTTTTAAAATATCGGTATCTGCGCCAGAGCACATCCAAAAGAATTTTTTAAGCATAACATAGTAGTTTGTTATGCAAATAACGCAACTATTTTATGTTTAGTATATTAAAATATTCATAATTTAAATTTATAAAACTTAAAGTACTATATTTTATTGCGTTAGGGATAGAAGAGAAAAGCCCACAGCCTTAGCGAGGACTTGAAACGTATAGCCCGACCGAAGGTAACGCCCAAATTATTGAAATTAAATGGGGTTGTGATACCAAATTTTTAAATGTATTTTTGCGTTTCTAAAAAACAAATAATGAGTTTATCTAAAGAATTATTAGTACGCAGCGATAATAAATGTGAATTATGTGGCGCTACTGAAAACTTAAATGTCTTTGAAGTAGCACCATCTGCAGAAAACATTGTGGCGTGTTCTACTTGTATTGACCAAATTGAAAACGAAGAAAATGTAAATGCAAATCACTGGCGATGTTTAAATGATAGTATGTGGAGTCAGGTTCCGGCCGTTCAGGTAATGGCTTGGAGAATGTTAACTCGTTTGCGTTCTGAAGGCTGGCCTCAAGACTTATTGGATATGTTATATTTAGATGATGAAACGTTGACTTGGGCAAAGGCTACTGGAGTTGGAGAAGACACCTCAAATAAAGTTATACACAGGGATAGCAATGGTGTAATTTTAGAAGCTGGCGATTCGGTTGTGTTAATTAAAGATTTACCTGTAAAAGGTTCAAGTATGGTTGCAAAAAGAGGAACTGCCGTTAGAAGAATTTCATTAGACCATGAAAATGCAGAATATATTGAAGGAAAAGTTGATGGAATACAAATTGTAATTATTACAAAATTTGTAAAGAAAATTGGATAATTCACTTTTTTAAGCATAAAAAAGGATCAACAGATGTTGAGCCTTTTTTATACTTGCTGATATCTAAAACAATCTTTTATATGGTCGTTCACCATACCAGTTGCTTGCATATGTGCATAAATTACAGTGGAACCAACAAACTTAAATCCTCTTTTTTTCAAATCTTTTGAAATTATATCCGAAATTTTAGTTGTTGCTGGAACATCACTCATATTATTCCACTCATTTTTAATTGGAACATTATTTACAAAGCTCCAAATATATGTTGAAAATGAGCCAAATTCTTCTTGAATTTGTATAAAAGCCAAGGCATTTGAGATAGTTGCTTTAATTTTTAATTTGTTTCTAATAATTCCTGCATTTTGCAATAATTCTTCACTTTTAGTTTCATTGTATTTAGAAATTTTTCTAAAATCAAAATTATCTAATGCAGCTCTAAAATTTTCTCTTTTTCGTAAAATTGTAATCCAACTTAAACCTGCTTGAAACGTTTCTAAAATTAAAAATTCAAATAATTTCTTATCATCATAGACTGGAACTCCCCATTCTTTATCGTGATATTCCATATAAAGAGGATCTGTTCCACACCAATTACAACGCTTTTTCTCCATTATTTAATTATTTACATACCAGCTAAATTACTTAAATTAAACTAAAAAATGGAATAGTTTTTGTAACTTTAATACAATCAATACCAGTTAATTATGAAACCTATATTTAATTGCTTTTTACTTTCACTATTTATAATTAGTTGTGGCTCTAATTTAAAAAGCGTAGCAAATCAAAATTCTGATGAAACCGAAAGCGCTGTTAGAATAGCAAATGACAGTTTAGAATACGAAATTATTATTATAGATATTGGGTTTGAAAATTACTTAAATACCATAGCAAAACCAGCTAGTTTTTATTCGCAGAATTATTATGAAATGAAAAATAAATTTTATGTAACCCAATGGAATATAAGAGCCAGAAACCCTTTAAAATATAATAGTTCAATTTATGAAAACGAAATTGATTATGATTTTAATACAGACTATGGATTGGATGTAAATTACAAATTATACAATTACTTTAAATTTGTTGAATACAAATATAAACAGCGGTTTTAAAACAAAAAAAGCTAGATAAAATCTAGCTTTTTTTGTTTGCTAACTGCCCACAGGCAGCATCTATATCTTTACCTCTACTTCTTCGTACATTAACAATAATATCGTTCATTTCTAAAATACTAATATAATCGCTTATTGCTTGTTGATTTGCTTGTTGAAAATCACTGTCATCAATAGGATTATATTCTATTAAATTTACTTTACAAGGTACATGTTTACAAAATTTTACTAAAGCATTTATGGCTTCTTTAGTATCATTTATTCCTTTCCAAACAACATACTCATAAGTAACTCTACTTTCAGTTTTTGCATACCAATATTCTAACGATTCTTTTAAATCTATTAATGGAAATGCTTTACTAAATGGCATAATTTCAGAACGCACCTCATCAATTGCGGAATGTAAAGAAACTGCCAAATTAAATTTTACTTCATCATCCGCTAATTTTTTAATCATTTTTGGTAATCCCGAAGTTGAAACGGTAATTCTTCTTGGTGAAATTCCTAAACCTTCAGGTGATGTGATTTTTTCAATGGCCTTTAAAACATTGTTATAATTCATTAAAGGCTCACCCATTCCCATAAAAACGATGTTAGAAAGTTTATGATTGTAATACAATAAACTTTCCTGATTTATTGCGGCAACCTGATCAAAAATTTCATCAGGATTTAAGTTTCGCATCTTTTTTAAACGTGCAGTAGCACAAAAACTACAATCTAAACTACAACCAACCTGACTAGAAACACAAGCTGTTGTTCTAGATTCTGTTGGAATTAAAACAGATTCTACTATTAATCCATCGTGAAGTTTTACAGCATTTTTTACAGTTCCATCAGAACTGCGTTGCATATGATCTACTTTTATATGATTAATAACAAAATTACACTCTAGCATTTCACGAGTTTCTAAAGAAATGTTGGTCATTGCTTCAAAAGAATGTGCACTTTTACTCCACAACCACTCATACACTTGATTTCCTCTAAAAGCCTTGTCGCCTTGAGAAACAAAAAAATCTCTAAGTTCTGTTTTTGTTAAAGCTCTTATGTCTTTTTTTTCACTCATTATATTGGTTCTAGTTTATAAAAAGATTCCCGCATTAGCGGGAATCAAACTTAAAAAAATAGTTTTTTCTTAGATAATTAACATCGCATCACCATACGAGTAGAATTTGTATTTTTCTTTTACAGCTTCATCATACGCTTTCATTAAAAAGTCGTAATCAGCAAATGCAGCAACCATCATCATTAAAGTAGATTTTGGTGTATGAAAATTTGTAATCATACAATTTGCAATACTAAAGTCATACGGAGGGAAAATAAACTTATTTGTCCAACCGTTAAATGAATTTAAACGGCTATTAGAAGAAACAGAACTTTCAACTGCGCGCATTACAGTTGTTCCAACAGCACATACTCTTCTTTTTTTATCAATAGCGTTATTTACTATCTCTACTGTCTCATCATTAATTATGGCTTGTTCAGAATCCATTTTATGTTTAGATAAATCTTCCACCTCAACAGCGCTAAAAGTTCCTAAACCAACATGTAAAGTTACTTCTGCAAAATCAATTCCTTTAATTTCTAAACGTTTCATTAAATGTTTAGAAAAATGCAAACCAGCTGTTGGTGCAGCTACAGCTCCTTCATGTTTTGCGTATATAGTTTGGTAACGCTCTTCATCTTCTGGTTCAACCGGTCTGTTTATATATTTTGGAAGTGGAGTTTCTCCTAACTCTTGTAATTTTTTTCTGAATTCTTCATAAGAACCATCATATAAAAAACGTAAAGTTCTTCCTCTTGATGTAGTATTATCAATAACTTCTGCTACTAAACTTTCGTCATCTCCAAAAAATAATTTATTCCCAATTCTTATTTTTCTTGCTGGATCAACTAATACATCCCACAATCTGCTTTCGGCATTTAATTCTCTTAATAAAAAAACTTCAATTCTAGCACCTGTTTTTTCTTTTTCGCCGTACATTCTAGCTGGAAAAACCTTTGTGTTGTTCATAATCATTAAATCTCCTTCATCAAAATAATCAATAATATCTTTAAACAATTTGTGTTCAATAGTTTTATCTTTTCTATTTAAAACCATCAATCGAGACTCATCTCTATGTTCTGCTGGGCGTTCAGCTAATAATTCTTCAGGTAAATCGAATTTAAAATGTGATAATTTCATGTATTATTTTTATTAATTGTGCGCAAATATACAACATCGGCATAGGCGTTGTCAAGTGTTTATGAATAAAACTTTGTTTTTTAGGTTTTTATAGTGTTACTTTTCCAAAATCAGCCCAAAATGTTGGGTAACTTTTTGAAACAACATCAGCATCTTCTATTATAATTGGAACCTTTAATGCTAGTGGAGCAAAAGCCATGGCCATTCTATGATCGTGATAGGTAGCAACACTAATATTCTCT
The DNA here is from genome assembly GCF_016342705.1 of Lutibacter sp. Taxonomy (GTDB): domain Bacteria; phylum Bacteroidota; class Bacteroidia; order Flavobacteriales; family Flavobacteriaceae; genus Lutibacter. The sequence continues at coordinate 30,248 of NZ_JAEINV010000021.1, forward strand.
TTTATTTTTGAAGATTTTTTTAAATGTAAGGTTTCATCAGTTATTTCCACTTCTCCACCCAATTTTTCAATTTCTGTTTTTAAAGCAACCAACCTATCGGTTTCTTTAATTTTTAAGGTGTGTAATCCTGTTAAAAAACATTCAATTCCTAACCCAAAACAAGTAACAGCAATTGTTTGCGCAATGTCTGGAGCAGATTTTAAATCTAAAGTTAAAAGGTTAAAATCTCCAATTTTTGATTCGTTTGATAATAGAATTGAATTTTCTTCAAATACTGTTTTTACGCCTAATTGTTGATAAATTTCAGCTAAAACAGCATCGCCTTGTAAACTTGATTGCTTATATGAAGACAATTTAATTTTAGAATTTGCACTTAATGCACATAAACTGTAATAATAAGATGCAGAACTCCAATCCGATTCTACTACAATAGTTTTTGAAGGGATTTCTGGTTTTGGATGAATTGAAATACTATCATCATCCCAAGAAAGTTCAACCCCTAACCCAGCTAATAAAGTCAATGACATTTTTATATAAGGAACAGATGTTATTTCGCCTTTAAACTTTAATTTCAAGCCATTTTCTAGAATAGGTGCAATTAAAAGCAATGCAGAAATATATTGACTACTCACATTTCCTTCAATTTCAACAAAACTTTTAGTTAGTTTTTTTCCTGTAATTTTTAGTGGTGGAAATCCTTCGTTTTCAACATATTCAATATTTGCACCTAATGAAATTAACGCATCAACCAAAATTTTAATTGGTCGTTCTTTCATTCTATGTGAACCTGTTAAAATAATTTCTGAATTTTCTTTTACCGAGAAATAAGCAGTTAAAAAACGCATTGCTGTACCAGCATGTCCAATATTTATTTCTTTTGAAGTATTTGAAAGCGCGTTTTTAACCAATACAGAATCATCTGAATTTGAAACATTCTCAATTTTTAAATTTGGGTAAAACTCTTGTAAAACCAACAATCTATTTGTTTCACTTTTAGAACCCGTAATTTCAATTGTACCAGATACAACTTTTTCAATTTTATTAATTTTTAAGATACTCATTAGTGTAAAATTAGTCGCTTTTAATAAATTTATTTTTAATAGCTTTACTTTTCAGATTATTTTTCAATCAATTCAACCAAAAGTCATGAAAAAATACCTTTTTTTAATTTGCTGCTTTTTCTTTTTATCAGTGCACAAAGTTAATGCTCAAAAAATAGTAACCAAATTTAGTGAAGAATTTTACAAATCTATTCAATGGCGTAATATTGGACCATTTAGAGGGGGAAGAAGTGCTGCTGTAACTGGTGTTTCGGATAAAGCAAATTTATATTATTTTGGATCAACTGGCGGCGGCGTATGGAAAACTACTGATGCTGGAAATACATGGAGCAACATTTCTGATGGCTTTTTTGGCGGATCAGTAGGTGCAATTGCAGTTAGCGAATCTGATAATAATGTAATTTATGTTGGCAATGGTGAAGTTACCGTACGAGGAAATGTTTCTTCAGGAGATGGTATGTGGAAAAGTGTTGATGCCGGAAAAACTTGGAAACATATTGGTTTAGAAAAATCTAGACATATTCCAAGAGTGCGTGTTCATCCTAAAAATTCAGACATTGTTTTTGCTGCAGTTTTAGGAGATTTGTACAAATCATCTGAAGAAAGAGGAATTTACAAATCTGTTGATGGTGGAAAAAACTGGAAAAAAGTATTATTTTCAAATTCCGATGCTGGAGCCGTAGATTTAATTATCAATCCCACAAATCCACGTATTTTATATGCATCCACTTGGAATGTTAGAAGAACTCCTTATAGTTTATCAAGCGGCGGCGATGGTTCTGCAATTTGGAAAAGTACCGATGAAGGTGAAAATTGGGTAAATATTTCAACTAATGAAGGACTTCCAAAAGGCATTTGGGGAATTAGTGGAATAGCTGTTTCACCCTTAAATTCAGATATTATTTGGGCTTTAATTGAAAATAATGATGGTGGCGTTTACAAATCTTTAGATGCTGGTAAAACTTGGAAACTAGTAAATAGCGACAGGGCTTTACGTCAACGCGCTTGGTATTATACGCGCATTTATGCTGACACTCAAGACGAAAATACTGTTTATGTAGTGAATGTTAGTTATCATCAATCTAAAGATGGCGGCACTACTTTTAAATCGTTTAATGCACCTCATGGTGATCATCACGATTTATGGATTGCTCCTGAAGATAATCAACGTATGATTATTGCCGATGATGGCGGTGCGCAAATAAGTTTTGATGCTGGTGAAAATTGGAGTACAATGATGAATCAACCAACAGCACAATTTTACCGAGTGGTAACTGATAATTATTTTCCGTACAGAATTTATGGCGCACAACAAGATAATTCAACCGTTCGAATTTCTCATAGAACAAATAGCGGAACAATTAGCGAGAGTGATTGGCAAAGCACCGCTGGTGGAGAAAGCGCACATATTACTGTTGATCCTTTAAATAATGATATTGTGTACGGAGGAAGTTATGGTGGTTTGTTAACAAGAGTAAATCATAAAACCGATGAAAGCAGAGTGATAAATGTTTGGCCAGATGACCCAATGGGACACGGAGCGGAAGACATGAAATATCGTTTTCAATGGAATTACCCAATTTTCTTTTCACCACACAATAAAAAGAAATTGTATACTGCCTCAAATCATTTGCACGTAACTTATAATGAAGGACAATCTTTTGAAGTAATTAGTCCAGATTTAACAAGAAACGATCCAAAAACCTTAGGAGTTTCTGGTGGACCAATAACAAAAGACAATACTGGCGTAGAATATTACGGAACTATTTTTGCCGCTGTAGAATCTCCTTTTGAAGAAAATTTAATTTGGACCGGATCGGATGATGGATTGGTACATATTACAAAAGATGGTGGCAAAAACTGGGAAAATGTTACACCAAAAAAAATGCCTGAGTGGATGCTAATTAACTGCATTGAAGTTGATCCTTTTATTGCTGGTGGTGCTTATATTGTAGGAACACGTTACAAAATGGGTGATTATGCTCCCTACATTTACAAAACCGAAGATTATGGAAAATCTTGGAAACTACTAATAAATGGAATGGCCTCAGAACATTTTACAAGAGCTTTAAGAAGTGATCCAAATAGAAAAGGATTGTTATATGCCGGAACCGAAAATGGCATGTATATCACTTTTGACGATGGTTTAAATTGGAGTCCTTTCCAATTGAATTTACCAATTGTTCCCATTACAGATTTAACTATAAAAAACAATAATTTAATTGCTGCAACACAAGGAAGATCCTTTTGGTTGATTGATGATTTAACACCGTTGCATCAAATTAATACTGAAATTATTTCAAAAGAAGCTTTCCTATACAAACCAATGGATAGTTATAGAATGGGTGGAAGTAGCAGAATGTCAAAAACTGCTGGACAAAATCATCCTGGCGGCGTTTTAATTAATTATTATGTGAAAAATGTTTCAGAAAAAGATACTATTTCATTGGCCTTTTTTGAAGCGGATGGGAAGCATATTAAAACATTTTCAACCAATCCAGATGAAGATCAAAACGAAGAAAAATTAAAAGTTGAAAAAGGTTCAAACGTATTTAACTGGGATATGCAATATCCTGATGCTGAAAAAATTAAAGGTATGATTTTATGGTGGGCGTCTTTAAATGGACCAAAAGCATTACCTGGAAATTATAAAGTTAAGTTATCTGTAAATGAAGAAATAGTTTCTGAACAGCAATTTACATTGTTAAAAGATCCAAGAAGTTCTGCAACGGATAATGATTTACAAAAACAATTTAATTTTATTATTGAAATTCAGGAAAAGCTAACAGAAATTCATAAAACATTAAAAAATATTACAATAGTTAAAACTCAAATTGAACAACTGAAAAAATCTATTTCAGATAAAGAAAAAAACAAAGAAATTATTGAATTTGCAGATACTATTGTTAAAAACCTTACTACTTATGAAAATGAATTGTATCAAACAAAAAGTAAAAGCAATCAAGACCCTTTAAATTTTCCAATTAAGTTAAATAATAAATTAGCGCATTTAAATTCATTAAGTTCTATAGGAGATTTTAAACCAACAGACCAATCGGTTGAATTTAAAAATGAAATCACTAAATTAATAGATGTTGAATTGTCTAAAATTTATGACATTTTTGAAAATGATGTAAAATCACTCAATAAAAAAGTAAGAGAAAGTGATATTGAGTTGATAAATTTAGATTAATAAAAGAAGTTGTTTTAAAATAATATTTTCGTTAACCCGAACTTGATTCAAATTCTCATAATGTTTAAAAATCAATGTAATGAGATTCTGAATCAAGTTCAGAATGACGTTTTATTTTGTATTATTTTTTTATAAACTTATACCACCCAGCCATAAAAACTCCATAAAATGCTGACATAAAACCAATTCGTTTTACAAAATATTGCCATTTTCCATCTGAAAAAACTTGTTCTGCCATTACTGAAAAACTCATATTTTTTAAAACAGAAAAGCCCACTTCAAAAACAGTAACCAACACCAAAAAAACAATTGCAAACCTAATTGCTATTTTAAAAAACGGTTGTGATTTATATTTATTCATTTATTTTAATTTTTCATTATTTTGATGACGATCGTGATCGCGTTTTGTTTTTACATCCATTTTCTTATCAAAAGCGGCTTGTAAATCTATTCCTGTTTGGTTTGCTAAACATAAAACAACAAAAACAACGTCGGCTAATTCTTCTCCTAAATCTTTATTTTTATCACTTTCTTTTTCGCTTTGTTCACCGTAACGTCTTGCAATAATACGAGCAACTTCACCAACTTCTTCGGTTAATTGCGCCATATTTGTTAATTCATTAAAATATCGAACTCCATGTTCTTTTATCCAAGTATCAACAACTAATTGTCCATTTTTTAAATCCATTTTTCTAACTTTTAAAGTTCAAATATACTGAACTAATCATACTTTATTCTTTTAAATATTCCAAAAAGTCTACTCTTGAAATTTCACGGGCGCCCAAACTATCTAAATGATTATTATACACTTGGCAGTCTAACAATTTGTAATTTTCCTTTTCTAATTTTTGAACCAAATAAATAAATGCCAATTTTGATGTATTGCTTACTTTACTGAACATACTTTCTCCACAAAAAACGTGACCTAAATCTATTCCGTATAAACCGCCAACCAACTCATCTTCAAGCCAAACTTCTACAGATTTTGCAACGCCTAATTTATGTAATTCCAAATAAGCCTTTTCCATTTTACTGGTTATCCAAGTTCCACCCTGTCCATCTCTATAAATATTTTTACAATTTGAAATTACGTCACCAAAATTCTGATTATATGTAATTTTAAATTCATCTTTTTTGAGAATTTGGCGCATACTTTTTGAAATTTTTAATTCGTTTGGAAACAACACCATTCTTTCTTTTGGGCTATACCAAATAATTGGTTCGCCCTCATTATACCAAGGAAAAATTCCACTTTTATAAGCTAACAATAATCTTTCAACAGATAAATCACCTCCAATTGCCAAAATACCATCTTTATTGGCTAAATGAACTGGCGGAAAAATTATTTCTTTTGGAAGTAAATACACTTTTAACTATTTTTTTTACAAATATACTGAAACAAAAAAAGAGAAAAACCGAAGCTTTTCTCTTTTTAAATTATTTTAATTACCTGAAATTAAAAAGGTAAATCATCTGGTTCGTTATCATCAACATCTGATGTAGTTTTAAAACTTTCAATTGGTGCAGATGGCGCTCCTTCACCACCTTCTAATTGAGCAGCTTCAACTCTCCATCCTTGAATTGAGTTAAAATAAACAGCTTCACCTTGTGGGTTTATCCATTCTCTACCTCTTAAATTAATAGAAACTTTTACATCTTGCCCTACTTTGTAATTATTTAATAAATCACATTTATCTTGTACAAATTCCACCATTAACATTTGTGGATATTGTTCATTTGTAGTAACAACCATTTCTCTTTTTCTAAAACCACTTGCTCCAAAAGTTTTAGTTTCATCAATTTTTTTAATTTTTCCTGTAATTTCCATTTTTCTAATTATTTCATTAAAAGTGCTTTCCAAGCACTAACAACATCATTTTTTTCTAAAAGTGATTTCACAAATGTATGTTTTTTTAAAGAATCAATCCCAATAAATTGGGCATGTTCTTTTGCAAACTTATTAACATCTTCATCTGTGGGTATTGCTTCAACATTTCCTAACAAACCTAAATCATTTCCAGATAAAATCGTACTTTCCCTATATTCTATAGGAATAGCATCAACTCCAACTCCTAATGTTGACAATGGTTTTGGAATTTCAAAAAAACCTTCTTTTGCTCTTGAATAGTAATTTCCACCAGCTCTAGCAACTAAATCTAGTTTATGTTGATTAATTGCTCCTTTATCATCTAAATATTTTTCATTAATATGAATTTTAACAACTTCACAAATAACCAAATTTCCAGCGCCACCTTCAGTTCCAAGTTCAATAATATTATTCACTTTACATTCTAGTTGAATGGGAGATTCACCTACTCTAAAAGGCTTCACTTTTTCTGATGAAACCATAGTAAATCCCGCTTTTTTAAACTCATTTACACTTTTATCATATTCTGTACTTGAAAGCGACATTTGCTGAACCATATCAAAATTTACAGTGTTTATGACAACTTCTTTAACGTTTTTCACATTTTCTAACGTGTGTTTTGTGGTATTATCACGCACTCTTCTGGCTGGAGAAAATATTAAAATTGGTGGCTGCGTACTAAACATATTAAAAAAACTAAAAGGCGATAAATTCGGATTTCCATTTTCGTCAATAGTACTTGCAAAAGCAATTGGCCTGGGTGCAACTGCACACTGTAAATAAGTTTGTAATTTTTCTACAGAAATCTCTGAAGGATTGATACTTAACATTTTTTTGATTTTTAACAAATGTAATTATTTCAACTTTAAAATAATATCGATTTAAATTTTAAGTTATTAGTACATATATTTTATATTTGAATAATGGCTTCACAAAAAAACATACAACTTATTAGATGGGCAGTAATTATAGTTTCATTTATAATTGTTGCTTCTATTTTATGGAATACGTATGATTTCTTTCAGAAATTTAAAAATGAAGAAAGAGCTAAAATGGAAATATTAGCTGGCGCTTATGAACGTTCTAGTAGTGCAGATTTAAATGCTGATTTTTCATTAGAAGATAAAATTATTGGGAAAAACCATAATATCCCTATGATTATTACCAATGAAAAGGATAGTATTACGGCTTGGGCTAATTTAGACTCCATAAAAACATTAAAAAGTGTTTATTTGCACAATGAATTAGATATTATGAAAAATCAAAATCTTCCAATTTTGGTAAGCCATAAAAGAAGTAATGTAAAACAATTTATTTATTATAGAGATTCTGATTTATTAACAAAACTCAAATATTACCCTATTGCATTAATTCTTATACTAATTTTATTTGCCAGTGTTATATTTTTATTTTTTAAATCGAACAAAGTTGCCGAGCAAAATAAACTTTGGACAGGAATGGCAAAAGAAACGGCACATCAAATTGGAACTCCTTTATCTTCTTTAATGGGTTGGGTTGAAATTTTAAGATTAGAAAATACCGATGAAAATACAGTTGCTGAAATTGAAAAAGATGTTGTTAGATTAAATACAATTGCCGAACGTTTTTCTAAAATAGGTTCAAATCCTATTCTAAAAAAGCACAATATTATTGAAGCAACAGAAAACTCATTTTTATATTTACAATCTCGCAGTTCTAAACAAGTTGAATTTATATTCAATTCTTTAAACAACAATATATCCGTGCAATTAAATTTACAATTGTATAGTTGGGTAATTGAAAACTTGGTGAAAAATGCAATTGATGCCATGGAAGGAAAAGGTAAAATTTCCCTTTCTATAACAGAAAATGATAAAAACGTTTTTATATTAATTTCTGATAACGGCAAAGGAATACCAAAACATTTGCAACAAAAAATATTTACCCCTGGTTTTACCACAAAAAAACGCGGTTGGGGATTGGGATTATCTTTAGCCAAACGTATTATTGAAGATTACCATAATGGTAAAATAAACGTACATAAATCGGAAATTGGGAAAGGAACGTCCTTCTTGGTTTCTTTAAAAAAATAGTCTATAAATTATCTGAAATAGCTTTTGCAATAGCAACAAACTCTTCTGAATCCAATTTTACTTTTTTATTAAATTGAATATCTTCCATTGCTTGTAAAGGAATTAAATGAACGTGTACGTGCGGAACTTCTAAACCAATTACAGCCATCCCAATTCTTTTACAAGGAACCGCTTTTTCTAAGGCAATTGCAATTTTACGAGAGTAACTCATTAATGAGTTGTACACATCTTCTTCTAATTCAAACAACTTATTTACCTCCATTTTTGGCACAACCAATGTATGCCCTTTTGCATTTGGATTGATATCTAAAAAAACAAAAAAATCATCGTTTTCTGTTATTTTATAAGAAGGAATTTCTCCACTAATAATTTTGGTGAATATTGAGCTCATACGTTATTTTTTATCAAAAATAAGAAACCCTTTTCAATTCGCAAACTGAAAAGGGTTTCATTAAATGCTTTTCATTAATATTATCTTGAAATCTCTAAAACTTCAAAAGTCATAACACCATTTGGCACTTGAATTTCGGCAACGTCTCCAACTTTCTTTCCTAATAATCCTTTTCCAATAGGTGAATTAACCGATAATTTTCCTTCTTTTATATTTGTTTCAGAATCTGCAACTAACGTGTATTTAAACTCCATGTTATTGGCAGTATTCTTAATTTTAACAATTGAATGAATTAATATTTTTGAAGTGTCTAATAACGATTCATCAATAACTCTGGCGTTAGAAACAACTTCTTTTAACTTAGCTATTTTTAATTCTAAAAGCGATTGTTCTTCTTTTGCAGCATGGTATTCAGCATTTTCACTTAAATCTCCTTTATCTCTTGCCTCAGCAATATCATTACTAACTCTTGGACGCTCCACATGTTCTAAAAAATCCAATTCTTCTTTTAGTTTTTTCAATCCTTCTTCTGTGTAATACGAAATTTTACTCATAAATAATTAATTTTTTAAGACAAAAAAATCTCAAAACTGTCACCCAGCATGAGATTCTACACAAATGTACAAAATATTTGTAAATTGCAAACGTTTACTATTAAACTTGATATTACAACTATGCAAAAGCTATTTTTATTGTTAATTTTAGTTGCTTTTTTTTCTTGTGAAAAAAACAATACCGATGATTTTCTACCAACCACCAGTGTAGATGTAACTCTTAATTTAAATTTACCACAATATCAAGACCTTTTAATACCAACGGGCTGGGTTTATATTGAAAAAGGAGCTAATAAAGGACTTCAAGGAATATTAATACAAAATACCGGTTTAACACCAAAGTATAAAGCCTTTGAAAGAGCTTGTCCTAATAACGATTGTAATTCTCCAATGACTTTTGATGGCAGCTTAAAAATGAAATGTAGTTGTGATCAAAGTGAGTACAGTATTATTGATGGAGCGCCTCAAACTTCTGGAAATTCACATTTTGCCAGAGAATACAGAGTATTGGTTTTAAATAGTTCAACCATAAATATTACCAATTATTAAGTTACTATTTAAAAACAGATTACTATTTTTGTCCGAAACCTTTAAAAAGTGAAAAATTATTTCTCATCAAATTTTAAATTAGGCGTTTTAGGCGGTGGTCAATTAGGTAAAATGCTATTGACTGAAACACAAAAATTCGATATTTATACCAGTATTTTAGATGCAGCAAAAGATGCGCCTTGTGCGCAAATTTGTAATGAATTTCATTTAGGAAGCTTATTAGATTTTGATACTGTTTATAACTTCGGAAAAAAAGTAGACCTCTTAACCATTGAAATTGAACACGTTAACACTGATGCCTTATTAAAATTAGAAAAAGAAGGTTTAGAAATTTATCCTCAACCTAGTGTTTTACAAATAATACAACACAAAGGAAAACAAAAGGATTTTTTTGTAGCTAATAACATTCCAACATCACCACATAAAAGATTTAACAATTTACAATCCTTAAAAAAGGAAACTTTAAATTTTCCATTTGTATGGAAATCTGCTCAATTTGGTTATGATGGAACAGGTGTTAAAATTGTTAGAACTAAAAATGATTTGGACGTTTTAACAGATACAGAGTGTATTATTGAAGAATTAATTCCTTTTAAAAATGAATTGGCTGTAATTGTTGCTAGAAATAAAAACGGAGAAATAAAAACCTATCCAGTTGTTGAAATGGAATTTCATCCGGAAGCAAACCAGGTAGAATATGTAATTTGTCCTGCCAGAATTTCTGATGAAGTTGCATCTAAAGCTAGAAAAATTGCGTTAAACGTAGCTGAATCTTTTCAACATATTGGTTTATTAGCTGTGGAATTATTTCAAACAGAAGATGACCAAATTTTAGTGAATGAAGTTGCTCCAAGAACACATAATAGCGGACATTATAGTATTGAAGCTTCTTATACAAGTCAGTTTGAACAACATCTTAGAAGCATTTTAAACTTACCTTTAGGAAATACCGACAGTAAAGTTGCAGGAATTATGGTAAATTTGGTTGGCGAAGAAGGTTTTTCTGGTGAAGTTGTATATGAAAATATGGAAGAAATTCTAAAAATGGATGGTGTAACACCACACATTTATGGGAAAAAACAAACCAGACCTTTCAGAAAAATGGGACATGTTACAGTTGTAAATAACAAATTAGCCGAAGCCAGAAAAGTTGCCGAAAAAGTAAAAAACACTATTAGAGTAATCAGTAAATAAACAAATTATGAGCAAAGTAGGAATAATAATGGGAAGCGCTTCTGATCTTCCAATAATGCAACAAGCCATTGATATTTTAAAATCTTTTGAAATTGAAACTGAAGTTGATATTGTTTCTGCACATAGAACTCCAGAAAAATTATTTGATTACGCCACAAACGCACACAAAAGAGGTATTTCAGTAGTTATTGCTGGAGCAGGTGGCGCAGCACATTTACCGGGAATGGTCGCATCTATGAGTCCTTTACCAGTAATTGGTGTTCCGGTAAAATCTAGAAATTCTATTGATGGTTGGGATTCTGTTTTATCAATACTTCAAATGCCTGGCGGAGTTCCAGTAGCAACTGTAGCTTTAGATGGCGCTTTAAATGCTGGAATTTTGGCAGCTCAAATAATAGGAAGTTCAAATTCAACAATTTTAGATAAAATTGTTGAATACAAAGAAAATTTAAAAACCAAAGTTTATAAATCTTCCGAAGAACTTAAAAAATAATTTATAACGTTGTATTTTTACTAACCAAGTATACTTTGCCCGTTTTTATTAACATACGTAAATTTAGGCATTATGGTATTTATTTGAAATTTGTTATTGGTTTTCATGTGCTAATTAATTTCTATTTAAATTATTGTTCTTTTCTTCTAAAATTAAGGCTTTCTTAAAACCGTAATTTTGTGATTATTAAAACGGCTATTACCTAAAAAAATTATTTAAAATTATTAAATAATTAAATTTATTTACAAACCGGGTGTAATTATATGACGCCTTAAAGACTTATTAGTCACTTCTTAATAATATATTTGCAAATCAATAATTTATTTCATAAAAAACATGAGTAATCCACTTTTAAAAAAATTTACTACTTACAACGAAACTGCTCCTTTTTCACAAATAAAAATAAAGCATTTTAAACCTGCTTTTATAGAAAGCATTAAAAATGCCAAAGCGGAAATTGATGCAATTACACATAATAAAAGTGTACCAACTTTTGAAAATACTATTGAAACGTTAGAATTTAGCGGACAACAATTAAATAGAATTTCGAGCATATTTTTTAATTTAAATTCTGCCGAAACTACTGATGAAATTCAACAAATAGCCCAAGAAATATCTCCACTATTAACTGAGTTTTCAAACGACATCACTTTAAATGAAGATTTATTTAAAAGAGTAAAGTTAATTTATCAAATTAAAGATGATTTAAATTTAACTCCAGAACAAAACATGCTTTTAACAAATAAGTATAAAAGTTTTGTTAGAAATGGCGCTAATTTAAATGAAGTGCAAAAAACTGAACTCAGAAAAATAGATACAGAGCTTTCTAAATTAAAATTAAAATTTGGTGAAAATGTTTTAGCCGAAACACAAGATTTTGAATTACACTTAACTAACCAAGAACAATTAAGTGGTTTGCCAGAAGGTGTTATTGAAGCTGCAGAGTTAACTGCTAAGCAAAAAGAAAAGGATGGCTGGGTTTTTACATTAGATTATCCTAGCTATGTTCCGTTTATGACCTATGCCGAGGATAGAAAACTAAGAAAACAAATGGCATTTGCTTTTGGCGCAAAAGCTTTTAGAAATAATAAAAATGACAATCAACAAATTGTTTTAGACATTGCTAATTATAGATATAAAAGAGCTACTTTACTAGGTTACAAATCGCACGCACATTTTGTTTTAGAAGAACGCATGGCAGAAACTCCTGCAAATGTTATTTCCTTTTTAGATGATTTATTGGTTAAAGCAAAACCTGCTGCTACTGAAGAGTTTAATAAAATTGAAGGATTAGCTAAAAAAGATGCTATTAAACATCTTGAAAAATGGGACAGCGCTTATTATTCTGAAAAATTAAAAAAAGAATTATTTGATTTAGAAGAAGAAAAACTAAAACCTTACTTTAAATTAGAAAATGTAATTGAAGGTGTTTTTCAAATTTCAAATAAATTATACGATTTGCAATTTGAAGAAATAACAACTATTGAAAAGTATCACGATGAAGTAAAAACATATAAAGTTACAGATACTTCAGGAAATTATATTGCTATTTTATATGCAGATTTTTTTCCTAGAAAAGGAAAAAGAAATGGTGCTTGGATGACTTCGTACAAAAATCAATGGAAAAAAGATGGCAAAAATTCCAGACCACACATTTCAATTGTGTGTAATTTTACCAAACCTACCAAAACTAAACCATCATTATTAACTTTTAATGAAGTAACTACACTTTTTCACGAGTTTGGACACGCATTGCACGGAATGTTAGCCAACACAAATTACCCAAGTTTATCTGGCACAAGTGTGTTTTGGGATTTTGTAGAATTACCAAGTCAGGTTTTTGAAAACTGGTGTTATCAAAAAGAAGCCCTTAATTTGTTTGCGAAACACTATGAAACTAATGAGTTAATTCCAATGGAATTAATAGATAAAATTAAAAAATCTTCTAACTTTTTAGAAGGTATGCAAACTTTACGACAATTGAGTTTTGGTATTTTAGATATGGATTGGCATAGTAAAAATCCTTCTGAAATTAAAAATGTAAAAGAATTTGAAACTGCATCTTTTAAAAACACTCAATTATTTCCTGATGTTAAAGAAAATTGTATGAGTACTTCTTTCTCACATATTTTTCAAGGCGGATATTCTTCTGGATATTATTCTTACAAATGGGCTGAAGTTTTAGACGCCGATGCTTTTTCTTTATTTTTAGAAAAAGGAATTTTTGATAAAGAAACTGCGTTAAAGTTTAAATCAACTATTTTAGAAAAAGGTGGCACCATAAAACCTATGGATTTATACCTAAATTTTAGAGGTCAAAAACCAACTAACGAAGCTTTATTAAAACGAGCCGGTTTAAAGAAATAAAAAAAAATCATAAAAAAGAGCGTATTTTTTATTAAAAAGTACGCTCTTTTTTTGTTTTAAAATATTGGCTATTAATTATTTCCCTCTTTTAATTAAAATTTTTACACACATTTCTGAATAAACCTCAAATATATAAATAGTTATTTTTCTATAATAAACGGATGTTTTTTGTTAACAAATGGTAATTTTTTTCAATTTTTATTTTTTTGTATTGTTTTTATTTGTATCTTAGCTATGTTAAAATTTATCAACCCCAACAATTTTTTTTGACATATTGATAAGATTATTTATAATCTGTTTGAATTTCCTAAATGGAAAAATAAAATCACCAAGTTTTCACGACACTTGGTGATTTTAATAAAAAAATTAAAAAACCAATTAAAAAATTACACACTTTAAAAAGCAAAATATCAACCCCCAAGAAACCCCACAAAATGAAATCATTAGCCCCACAATTATTATCGATACTTCTTTGTACTGTTTTTTTATTTTCTTGCTCTCCAGCAGATGATGGTATTTATTTTAGCGAATCAAATGAAACTATTAATACATCCGTTGCTTATTCTGATATTGAAACAGATATATTAACACTTGTTAATGAATACAGACAAAGTATAGGTTTAACTGAATTAATTCCTTTAAATATTATCTCAGGTGTAGCAGATGGTCATACAAATTATATGGTTACAACTGGTCAAGTAAACCATGATAACTTTAGCGTAAGAGCTCAAACTTTAATAGATAATGCGAATGCCAAAAGCGTTTCAGAAAATGTAGCTTACGGTTATAGTACTGCACAAGGTGTTGTAAATGGGTGGTTAAATAGTGAAGAACATAGAAAAGCTATTGAAAATCCTAAAAATACACATTTTGGAATTTCAACTGAATCAAACAGTGAAGGAAGAAATTATTTCACACAAATATTTATAGAAAAATAATTATTTACCCCATAGCAATGGCTACTTTTAAATAGTAAAGTAGCATTTAATTTAAATCTTTAATTATGAACGCAACCCCACAAATTTTAGAAAAAAAGGAACTTCATTTAAAAGTTGTAAAAAGCTCATTAAAAAGAAACCCAAAAACAAATAGAATTTATATCAATACATTATTCCCAAATTTTAGTTATAGAAATCATTTAGGTGAAACCATTTCTAACCCTGAAAAATGTATTTTACTTTAGAGAAAATATAAAGTTAGTTAGAGTTTAGTGAAAGTAAGAAACAGTCGTAAAATAACTTGATTAAGTCGCCCCAACGATAGTTAAGTGTTTATTTAACGACTGTTTTTTTATTTTCAAGAATGGACGTCAATTTAATAAATCAAGGTCATAATATTGTGTTTTCATTCTAAATAAAATCCCTCAAACATCTTTAAAACAAAAAAATCAATAATTTACATTATTGATTTTTTTGTTTTAAAGAAGCAGTCGTAAATAACTTGAGAAAATTGTCGTCCCCACAACGGTAGTATGTCAAGATTTATATTTTACGACTGCTATTTTATTATTTCATTTTAATTATAATAAACTCTGTTCTTCTATTTAACTGGTGCTCTGCTTCCGAACACTTAACACCATTTGAACATTTATTTACTAATTGAGTTTCTCCAAATCCTTCGTATTTTGTTATTCTAGCAGGATCTATCCCTTTAGATATAATGTACTTATAGGTAGATTTTGCTCTTCTATTAGATAAATCAATATTATATTGATCATCAGCTCTACTATCCGTATGAGATTCCATTCTAATCACCATTCCCGGATATTTATTCATTAATGTAACCACCTTATCTAATTCTAACGCAGCATCAGGCCTAATATTTGATTTATCAAGATCAAAATAAATAATATCTAAATCAGCCAAAATAACTACATCCTCAATTGGAGCAATATTAAGATCTAAATTAACTATTAGCTCTTTTTCTTTTTCTAAACCAAATGAATTAAAATCATTTTGTATGCTATTATACTTTTCTTTAGAACCTTTTAAAACAAATTCTTTATCTCTTTCAATTAAATGTTCATAATAGCCATCTTTTTCTGTAATAAAATAAGCAATTTCCTCTCCATTTTTTCTAGTCAGCGCAATTTTTGCACCTTCAATAGGTTCATTGTTTACGGCATCTCTAATTTGACCTTTTAAGGTTAAAGGCGGAATTCTAGTAAATGCATAAATATCATCACCTCCAACCCCTCCTTTTCGGTTGGAAGAAATATAACCAGAAAAACCTTCTTTAGATAAATAGTAAGCAAAATCATCATATTTACTATTTATAGGTGCTCCTAAATTTATAACATTTACAATTTCATCATTTTCATTTTTCACCGTTGCGAAAACATCTAACAAACCTAATCCAACATGACCATCAGATGAAAAATACAAACTATTTTCTTCTTGATAAATAAATGGAAACGATTCATTTCCTTCAGTATTAACAATTGAACCTAAATTAACTGGAGTAGCAAGTGATCCATCTTCATTTACATCACTAACATAAATATCTGTTCCTCCAAATCCACCAGGCATATCAGAAGCAAAATATAACTTTTTACTATCACTGCTAATTGTTGGGTGGTAAACAATATAATTCGGACTGTTTAAATTGGTAGGTTTCACATTTACCCATTTTCCATCTACAAAATCTGCTGTGTATATTCCTAGTTGCATTATGCCCTTTTCATCTTGAATTTTTTTATCATTATAATAATTATTTCTTGAAAAGTACATTTTATTTCCATCAGCACTAAATACTGCTGGACCATCATGTTGAATTGAGTTTACATCTCCAATTATTTTTGATGTAGATTCTACAGATACATTACCTAATGGAACTTGAAAAATATCAATAAATGGCTGTGCATCCCAACTATATAATCTTTTAATTGACACCCCCTCATCTCTTGATGATGCAAAAACTATGTTATCATTTAAATCAACTGCACCAAAATCATTAAATTTAGTGTTTAAATTTAAAGTTTTTATGGTGTTTTTTTCAGTAACATTAAATATTGCACTTGCCAAATCATCATTCTTATAGAAATCTTTTACTCTTAAATCATCTTCATTTCCAGCATCTTTAAACTTTTTCATCCATTTTTTCGATTCTTCATAATTCCCATTTGCTCTTAAAGTTTGTGCATAGAATAAGAAATACTCTGAAGGTACATTTTCTTGTTGCACTACTTTTTCATAAATCTCCAGTGCCTTTTCAGGTTGACGCAACATAATATAAGCATCACCTAATTTTCGCATTGCATAGTTTTTATTAAAACTGGTGTCTATTAGCTTTTCGTATGTTTTAATAGCTTTTACAAACGAAAAATTATTAAATTCTCGCTCTGCTCTTTTTTGTTTCACTGTTTGACCAAAAGAGGATGCACATATTAAAACAAAAGCAATAAGTATTAGTTTACTATTTTTCATAATCTTCATCATTATTTGGTTAGAAATATCTAGGAGATTTTAGTTTATTTTTCATAAATCTGAACTCATACATTAATAATATTTCATGTGATCCTGATGTATATGGCCTAATTTCTCCTGTTGGAATTTCATAGGTATACCCAACTCTAAACTGATCGGTTACCTGAAAATCAACCAATGCACCTAAATCTCTTTGAATTCCATTAAATCTATAAGAGCCTCCTATCCAAAATTTTTCATTAAATAAAAAATTTGCGGATAAATCTGTAGAAAAAGGAGCTCCTTCTGTGTATTTAAATAAAAAGGATGGTTTTAACTTTATATTGTTACTTAAATCAAAAACATAGCCACCAATTCCATAAAAGTGAACCGTTTCTAACGCGGCATATTCGGTATTATTATTTAAATCATGATTTATTATTTTTGGAACCGACAAGCCTAAATACCATTTATCTGAATGGAAAAGTATTCCTGCTCCAAAATTAGAATTCCATCTATTTAATCGCTCATCAAAATATGGATCTTGATTTACTTCAGAGGAGTTATATAATTCTTCAGCTAATTTATAATACGTCATACCTGCTTTTAAACCAAAACTTAACTTGGTGTCATCATTCACATCAATTGTATAAGAAAAATCACCATAAACATATGTAAAATTTTCAAATCCAGTTTTATCATTAATTAAAGATAAACCTAACCCAACTTTTTCATTTCGCAATGGTGAATGAATTGAAAGTGTTTGTGTTTGGGGACCTCCATCAAAACCTGCCCATTGATTTCTATTCAATGCAACAATACTTAAAGCTTGTCTACTTCCTGCATATGCTGGGTTTACAGCAATAGTATTATACATATATTGTGTAAACTGTGGTAATTGTTGCGCATTTGTAAACTCTATACTTGCAAACACAATTACTATTATAATTATTAATCGCTTCATAGTTTTTTATTTTTAATGAGTTCCTAAGTAAATATATCCCGTAATTGGCTTATAACCACTTCCTATTATTTTAACTATATAATAATAAGTTCCAGCTGGTAATTTATTATTTGTATTTAACGTTAACCCTGAATTATCGTGGTAACCTTTCCAATCATTTAAATAATTAGTAGATTGATAAACAATTTTACCCCATCTATTAAATATTTGAACTTCAGCAGTAAATCCACAAGAAGCTACATCAGAAATAGTAAACGTATCATTAAAACCATCATCATTTGCAGTAACAACTTTTGATATTTTTATTGTTCCTTCTGTTGAACAAGGCAATACTATACAATCGTCATTAACGTTTACATAAACTGTAATTGATCTTCCACAAGATCCTGGTTCAGTATACACAAATTCATAATCTTTTAAATTTACAATACTAGGATCAAATAAATCACCACTTAATCCTCCACTATTAAAACTGTCTGTCCAAGCACCTCCTGAAACATACCCTTCAATTAATAATGTTTTTAAATCATATGGAACTTCTGTTATACATAAATCAATAGAATTTCCTTCAATTTCTTCAGGTGAATTTCCTTGACCTATCTCAATATTTATTGATGTAGAACATCCGTTAACATCTGTAACTGTAACAGAGTATAAACCTGATGCTAAATTGTTAGCTGTTGCTGTAATTTGATTATTACTCCATAAATAATTATACGGTGAGGTTCCTCCAGAAGCTACAATTGTAGCTGTACCATCAGATAAATTAACACAACTAGGTTTATCATTTTTGCTGATAACAATACTTAAAGCATTTGTTGGTTGTTCAACAGTCACATCATGTGTAATGTTACAACCATTAACATCTGTAATTTTAACAGAATAATTACCTGCAATCACATTATTAAGGTCTTCAGTTGTTGAACCATTATTCCAAACAAATGTGTACGGAGCAACTCCTCCCTCAACTGTAATATTTATATTACCATTATCCTCTCCAAAACATTTTACATCATCTACTGTAGAAGTTACACTTAAACTTGAACAGTTATTTGGATTTACCGATATAACAACTGTCGCTTGATCACAAGCCACTGGATTGCCAGCATCACATACTTCATAAACAAAACTATCTGTGCCAGTAAATCCAATTGTTGGTGTATATATAAATGTTCCATCAGAATTTAATACTAATATTCCATTTGCTACATTTATAATTGGAGCAGTATTCACTGTTTGAATATCACCCTCAGGATCAAAATCATTTGATACCACATTTCCTGATAATACACTTCCTGAATTTCCATTATAAGCATCATCATTAGCATACGTATCATTTGAATTTCCATCTGTTGGGATTACCGTAATGTAAACTACCGCTGTATCACACAATACTGGATTTCCATCATCACAAATAGTATAACTAAAGGTATCAACTCCTATAAATCCAGCTGCTGGTGTATAAGTATAAGTACCATTTGAATTAATTACAACTGAACCATTATTTGGATCTGTAACTGGTGTGGTATTTACTGTAATTGGATCTCCGTTTGGATCAAAATCATTCGGTAATAAACTTCCATCTACTGGTGTTCCCTCTTCCGTTGTTGCAGTATCATTATTTGCAACTGGTGGATCATTTTGTGTAACTGGTGTTATTCCTAATACTTCAATAGTTACTGTGGCTGTACTACAAGCCTGTGGAATTCCATTATCACAAATAGTATATTCAAAACTATCTGTTCCTACAAATCCTGTTGGTGGTGTATACGTATAAGCTCCTGAAACTGGATTTATGCTAACAACAACTCCTTCTACTGACGTAACAACCGAAGTAGTTATTGTTTGAATGTCTCCTTCTTCATCCTCATCATTCGTCAATACATTTCCAGATACACTTAAATCCATATAAGTGTTATTTATATCTGCTATTGCATACGTTGTATTCACTCCATTTATCGTTATAACAACTGTCGCTTGATCACAAGCCACTGGATTGCCAGCATCACATACTTCATAAACAAAACTATCTGTGCCAGTAAATCCAATTGTTGGTGTATATATAAATGTTCCATCAGAATTTAATACTAATATTCCATTTGCTACATTTATAATTGGAGCAGTATTCACTGTTTGAATATCACCCTCAGGATCAAAATCATTTGATACCACATTTCCTGATAATACACTTCCTGAATTTCCATTATAAGCATCATCATTAGCATACGTATCATTTGAATTTCCATCTGTTGGGATTACCGTAATGTAAACTACCGCTGTATCACACAATACTGGATTTCCATCATCACAAATAGTATAACTAAAGGTATCAACTCCTATAAATCCAGCTGCTGGTGTATAAGTATAAGTACCATTTGAATTAATTACAACTGAACCATTATTTGGATCTGTAACTGGTGTGGTATTTACTGTAATTGGATCTCCGTTTGGATCAAAATCATTCGGTAATAAACTTCCATCTACTGGTGTTCCCTCTTCCGTTGTTGCAGTATCATTATTTGCAACTGGTGGATCATTTTGTGTAACTGGTGTTATTCCTAATACTTCAATAGTTACTGTGGCTGTACTACAAGCCTGTGGAATTCCATTATCACAAATAGTATATTCAAAACTATCTGTTCCTACAAATCCTGTTGGTGGTGTATACGTATAAGCTCCTGAAACTGGATTTATGCTAACAACAACTCCTTCTACTGACGTAACAACCGAAGTAGTTATTGTTTGAATGTCTCCTTCTTCATCCTCATCATTCGTCAATACATTTCCAGATACACTTAAATCCATATAAGTGTTATTTATATCTGCTATTGCATACGTACAATTGTATAAAATTTCAATTTCTAATGAATCCTCCATTTTACAACCATTTGCATCTCTAACATACACGCTATAAATTCCTGCTTCCAATTCATCAAACAACCCTAAAGTATTAGTATATTCAACATTATCTAAGCTATAATAATATGGTGCTTCACCTCCGGAAGCACTAATTGCAAATGCTCCTTTTGAATTATTATTACAGGCTATATCAATATGTGATTCAACTAATTCAATAGCTTTCACATTACCAATTTCCTGAATTATAGTGATACTAATATTAGATTCACAACCATTTTGATTATCTCTTACTGTTACCGAATAAATACCCGGTTCTTCCACATCAATAGTTGAAGTAGTTTCTCCTGTACTCCATTTATAGCTTGCAGAACCTTGTACTATAGAAGCACTAGCATCTAATGTAACAACTGTATTATCACAAGTTAATTTCTCATTTCCCTTTATAGAAATAATTGGTTGATAATTATTTTGAGTTATCACTATTTTTTCTCCGCTAATACAACCATTATAACTATCAGTTACAACAAGTAAATACTCTCCAGGCTCTGTAACCACAAGACTTGAGCTTGTAGCACCCGAAATTAGTTTAAGATCTTTACTCCATAAATAACTCGGTGTACCTTGTATGTTATTTAATTGTGCATTTAATATAATACTAGGAGTGTTACAAGTTAAATTCGTTTGTTCCGCATTTAGAGCAATCTCCGGTTTTAAAATATTTTTAATAACCACCGCTGAACTACTTGCAGAGCAACCATTATTAATATCTGTTACAGTAACAGTATAGTTACCTGCAACTGAAACTTCAATTGCTTTTGTTATTTGACCCGTATTCCACAAATAACTTAAATCATTTTCATTACTTGAATTTGCAACTAAAGTAACTGTATCTTTTAAACAGCTTAACTCTTGATTTCCTGTAATTGAAATATTTGGTGCTGTTTTGTCTACAGTGACCGTTACCTCATCGGTATCAGTACATCCATTCGATCCTGTTACAGTTACTGTA
>NZ_JAEINV010000007.1 GCF_016342705.1 Lutibacter sp.
CAAAAGCAGTTAAAAAAGAGTAGCAAGCAGTCATTTAATTTTTGTCACTTTATAAAAATTCGTATTTTCGAATAACGAGTTATATACCAACAGCTTTTAGTATTTATAGCGCAATTGTCTAAATTTTATAAAGGAATTTATAAAAATCGCGAAGCAGTTGACAAATAACGTCTAGGCATTATTGAAAGAACGTCTAGACGTTCTAGTGTAAACGTCTAGACGTTATTCTTACACTTAGCGGTTAAATAATGGCAACTAATAAGAGGTTTTACAATAGTACTCAGCAATTAAAAAACAATCAGATATTACATAAATTTAAATTACTATAAAAATGGCATTACCACTAAAAATTGTAAAGAAAAGAGACCCAAGAGACCTTAAAAATCCTGAAAACTATTATGTTGCTACCAAGGCTACAGGAGAAATTAATTTTGAAGATTTGGCAAGAATAACCTCTGAGCAATGTACGGCTTCCGTAGCCGATTGTTATCTTGTTTTATTAGCTTTAGAGCATAATATTAAAGATGCATTGAGCTTTGGTAAAATTGTGCGTTTTGGATTTTTAGGGAGTTTTCAAATAAGTATTAGCTCCCATGGGGAAAC
The DNA here is from genome assembly GCF_016342705.1 of Lutibacter sp. GTDB lineage: Bacteria > Bacteroidota > Bacteroidia > Flavobacteriales > Flavobacteriaceae > Lutibacter. The sequence continues at coordinate 604 of NZ_JAEINV010000007.1, forward strand.
TACCAAAGAAGCGTTAAGCGTTAAATCTGTAAAACAACGACGCATTTTGTTTCGGCCAGATAAACGTGTAAAAACTTTTTTAAAAGGGCTACATTTTACCACAGCAGGGTTTAAGGAGTAACTAATTTTGGATGATTTTAAGCGCTTGCATACCATGTTGATGTTGCTATGAATGATCTCCTATAAATTTTCAATAAACAAATAAAAAAAGCCAAGCTTGTACTTGGGTTTTTTATCCGCTTATTTTAAAATATGCGTTGTTTCATAGTATGGAATACCGTTTTTAAACCAGTAGTTATCTCTTTTTCAAATACTTCCCATATTAAAAGTGCTAAAAATTTTAAAAAAAAGCCTGAATTAATTATAATTTAATTGTATTTTTAATACAGAATTTCACGAAACTACTGACATAAAAAAATCATTGCATGCTAAAATGACTTTGTAATTTAATTATGAATTAAACCAATTATTCACTAACAATCAAACTAATAATTATGAAACAATTAAAAATGAGTATGGTGGTTCTTTTAATAGCCACTTTTTTTTCGAGTTGTAACGAAGAAATAACAATGTCACCAGAAAATGCTATCAAAAGTGATGCTTCTGTTAGCAGTGCAAGACCATCAGAGAGTGTTCAAGCAGGGGAGTTATATGCTTTATTCGCTTGGGATTCAAGTGAAAATATAGCTTTATATAGTTATAATCCGTCTAATGATGCTATTTCATTAAATGAAGGTTTTACTGGAAATACGGGGCAAAATTACAACTTTGCTTTTGACTATAATTCTAATGATGGTTTATTCTATTTTTTAGGGGCTGAACAAAATAATTCAAGCACTCCTAGAAGTCTATACACATATAATAGAGAAAATGGAGAGGTACTTTTTATTGATCAAATGGAGTCTGTAGAAGGCCAAATTTCACCTCAAGATTTAACATTTGATGATCAGGGTATCCTTTATGTTGTTTTTAAAGGAGGAGAAATTAACTCCTATAATATAACAACTAATACCATGAGTGCATTTAGTAATGTTCCTCAGAATGGAGGCGTAGGTTTAACTTATGACTTTGATCATCATCAGTTGCTGTATGCAACTGGTGGTGGAAATACAAGTGGACCTGTTTCCTTATATTCCATTGATTTAATGGAAGGTTTATATAATTTATTATTTTCATTTTATCCACCGCAATGTTCAAATGGAACTGCTCATGGGATAGAATATGTAGGGAACAATAAATTAATAGCAACTTCAGTTTATGGATGTGATATTATTTATACGATTAATCTAGAAGCTGAAAACACGAACTTATTGTTAAGCCCAACAGGTTCTTATACAGGAATTGTAGATTTAATTTATATCAATATTAATAATCCAGATATGGATGATGACGGCGTTTTAAATGAAAATGATCCCTACCCAAATTCAAATATGAGCGAAACTATTAGTCTTGGAGATATGAACTTAACTATAGAAAATAAGTTTGTAAAAACCGGCACTACTATGATGGATCAAATTGATGCATTAATAGCCCAGATGAATGAAGAATATACGGGTGATAATTATGCGGTGCTTCATAAGAAATTTATGACGGAACTATCTAAAATTACCTATTACTGGTATAAAGGAAGATTAATTACCTCTAGAGAACGATCTGTTATTTCTAAAATAGGTTGGAGTGCAAGTGTTCCATATAATAATTATCCAGCGTAATCTTTTAATAAAGTAATAAAAAAAACCCAAGCAAATTGCTTGGGTTTTTTTGTAGCGTGATCCAGAATTGAACTGGAGACCTCCGGGTTATGAATTAAAGCCAGAAAAATGAAAATCGCCATTTTACTGGGCTTGTGGATGCTGCTTTTGCAAAAACGTGTTCCAAAACGTGTTCTAAAACGTGTTCAGAATTTAGATTGATGTGTTATACAATATTTACTGCAATATACTATAATTTTTTTTAAAACCTTCTTTTTAGCAATCATATTCATTAAACAAGATTTGTTATATACCCAGTGTATAATAACTTTAGTTTGATCAATCCTACGTCTTCAGGAAGTCATGGATTATTTACGGCAACAGCCAATATATGGGGTTAGTGGGCCGAAGAAGCAGGTGGTTCAGAAACACAAACCTTTTCATTAAACGGAACCACAGGTAAAAATGTAGGATTAGGTTTGTCTATTGTGAATGATAAAGTGTATGTGATATTTGAAACGCAAGTATTCACAGATTTCTCGCACTCCATAGCAGCAAGTGAAGATTCTTAGGTTGGCATTTGGATTGAAAGCAGGAGGTAGCTTTTAAATGTATTTTTAGTAGGCTTTGGTATTGAAAATGATAATTTGTTTAGTGAAAACATCAACCAATTTAATCCAAATCTAGGCACTGAGCTTTTTATGATACCAATCAGTTTTATATGAGGTTTCTATAGTGAACATTCTAAAAACAAAACGCCATTCAAAAAGCAGTAATGTAGTAGCTAGTGCAACAGATGAAATGGTTTTTTATGCACTTATTTTAAAATAAATACCAGTAAATTTCCTAACATAACTCCTTGTTTTTAAAAACAGTAACTATGTTATTTGTATTGAAAATGGTGTTTTGTTGATGTATTTGTTTAGATTAATTATTTATAATGCTAAAATGATAATTATCATTATAAAAATCAACAAACAATAATATATTCGTAGTCCAAAAAAAAATGCTACATACCCAAAAAAAAATGTGTTGGTAAAAATTAAAAAATGATATGTAACCTTCTTTAAAAGAGATGATTTCATTTTAAAATTGAAAGCCAAATTGGTAAAACTTTAAATAATCCCAATTAAAAAATGGGGTTGTTAAGGGCGAAGCCATTAAAATAGTTGAGTATAGTCAATTTGTTTAAATAGAAATTAAGAACCCCTTTACGGAAACCCGTAAACTTTAATCCTTTTTATTCATCAATTTTGATACTTCAAATGTATAATTGTTGTTCAAAATAATGTGACTATTAGTGGCGAAGCCATGAGCGTACATAAAGTAGTGTAAATAGAACAACTCATTTTAAAAACCCTAAATACAACAAAATGGATTGGTTTGTTTTATGTGTTAAACGAAAGAATGAAATAAAAATTGCGCAACAGTTAGAAAGTAATGGTTTTGAGGTTTATTGTCCTACCATTACCATACTAAAGCAATGGTCGGATCGTAAAAAGAAGGTAGAAACCCCTTTAATAAGCACCTATATTTTTATTAAAATTAAAGATAAGGAACGTAACAAAGTATTTGAAGTTCCGGGCGTATTAAAATATTTGTTTTATTTAGGAGCACCCGCAAAAGTACCCAACAAAGAAATTACCATACTAAAAGACTTTTTAAAAGGAAGTGTTTTAGTTTCCAATGTAGAAGCCATACAAATAGGAGACAACCATACCATTGCATCGGGACCTTTAAAAGGAAAAAATGGCGTGGTGAAAGAAATAAATAACCATAGAATGCAACTGGTTTTAAAAGAATTAGGGGTGATAGTTACCTTAACAAATATCACTACAAATTAAAAACAGTTTTTTAGTAAATAACCGCACTAATTGTCAGGTTTTTCATCATTTATCAATAAGGCAAGTAGCCAATTTAACAACGAAGCTCACATGATTCATTTAAATGATGTGCCAGATACAGCTATTGTAATTTGCACCACACAAGGAGTAATTTGTACTGCCAATACACGTTTTTGCGAGATTACGGGTATGGAATTAGCAGCGCTTACTGGCGAACAGCTGAGTTTAACATTTTTTTCAAAAGTAGGAATCTTACAAACCGCATGTAACCTACACAAACTTTTAAGTGGTGAAGTGCACTGTAAGGAACTTACGTTTATAAAAGAAGATGCTTCCGTATTAAATTTTGAATTAAAAGCACAAGTATTAGCAGACCATCAAATAGGGTTCTTTTTAAAGGATATTACGGTACAAAAAAACACCCATGCGAAACTGCAGGAAGTAACCGATAGGCTGGAAGTATTAAATGAAGATAAAAGTAGGTTTATTTCTGTATTGGCACACGATTTAAAAAGTCCGTTCAATACTATTTTAGGCTTTATTAGCTTATTAAAAGAAAATATTGAAATTTGTAATAAAGAAGAGGTAGAACGATATATTAGTTATGTTGAAATCACTTCAAAAAACACCTTTCATTTATTAGAAGACACCTTAGAGTGGATTAGTGCTGAACGAGGTACTTTAAATATAACCAAAGGAACCTGCGTATTAAATACCCTAATTACAGAAGTACTTCAACATTTCCATTTAATTGCGAAGGCCAAAAACATCACTATATACGTGCATAAAGCGCCTAAAGTATCCTTATTATGTGATGCCAATATGATAAAAACAGTATTGCGAAACTTAGTTTCTAATGCCATTAAATTTACCAATAGAAATGGTGAAATACATATCAACTTAACGGGCAGTGCAACGGAAGCAAGCATAATAATACGAGATACAGGGATTGGTATTTCAGAAAAAGCACAAGCTGAATTATTTCAAATGCAACAGTTCCATAGTACAGTAGGTACTGACCACGAAAAAGGTACAGGTATGGGCTTATTACTGTGCAAAGAATTTATAAGCAAACACCAAGGAACACTTACCATACAATCTCAAGAAGGTGTTGGAAGTACCTTTACGGTAACCATTCCAATCCTTGAAAAAGAAATTGCAGAAAATTAAAAAAACGAAAACTATGAAAACTATGAAAAGAATTCAAATTATTTTATTAATCGCACTAGTGCTTATTACCATTACGTGGTCATTTGCCGTATTTACCTTGGTGGAATTGCCAGGAATTTAAAAACAAATTATACAAACTTTATGAATAAGAAAAGCAGTATTGTAAATGGCCGGTGAATTACTATTTGGAGAAGAAACGTATAAAATAATTGGCGCGTGCATTCAGGTGCATAAAAATTTGGGAAGTGGGTTTTCTGAAGAGGTGTATGCACAAGCGCTAGCTAAAGAATTTACGACATTAAATATACAATTTGAACAACATAAAAAGTTACCCATTTACTATAATGAAGAAGCGTTAGATCAATACTTTGTGGCGGATTATGTTTGTTTTGACCATATTTTACTGCAAATAAAATGTGTGAATCGCTTGAAAGAAAATTTAACAAAACAAGTAGTTAACTATTTAAAAACTACACATAAAGAAGTAGGCCTTATCATAAATTTTGGCGAAGAATCTCTAAAATGGAAAAGGGTGATAAATACCATTTCTGTATGATTAAAAATATCTGTGAAATTAGTTTAATATCTGTGAAATTTAAAAATGATGCACTTAGCATACAACCAAAGCAATGCCCAATTAGTATCTAATTTAAAGGTGCTTTTAAAGGGAATTTGTAACACTATTTTAAATGTTTTATTTAAGGGTAGCACTTGTGGCTATCCAACGTTGTCCTCACAACTAATAGTTGTACATTTTGAATTATTAAGTATAGTTTATTTTTCAAATGAGAATTAGCTTTTGCTATATAGGCAAAGGCTAATTTTTTTTTAAATACTAGGGAATTATAATATAAAAACATAATTAAATATATTTATGGTAATCGGTTCTTTATATATCTTTTTATTGTTCTCGCTTTTAGTGATAGTGATTTTAGGATCAAAGGATAAGGTTGAAAGATATATTCAATTAATCTTAATTACATTTATTTTTATTGATTTTTCAATTCCACCAGGTGCTTTAGGCATAAAATTATTTGATGCTCTTACAATATTCATTTTGCCATTTTTTTTTATTAGTAAATACAGTAGATCTATTAAAATTTCAGGTAAAATAAAATTTATTTTATTATTATTTGTTATTATATTGGTTATAAGTAGTATCAATTCTATAAACCCAAAACTATCTTTGTTGAGGTTGCTACAGCAATTAAACTATCTATTTTTTTTTATAATATTTACCTCATATGTTAGTCTAAAAAATAATCTTATTAAGATAAAACCCACAATAGTAATAAGTTTTCTAAGTTGCGTAATATTTTTAACTTTTCAAATAGTATTTGGACTTGATTTCACTTTATATTCAATTTTAAATTCTAATGTGACCAATCAAGGAATCAGATACCCTGGGCCATTTCAAGATCCTCAAAAGTTTGCACAATTTTTAGGCATGACTGCATTCCTATTTTTTTCAATTAGTTTTAAAAGAAAATTTATACAAAAAAAATATTTGTACGCAGGAATTTTAGTTGCGATTAGTATAATTTCAACTGGTTCAAGAGGAGCCCTCTTTGGATTTGTTATAGGTATTAGTTATTTTATTATTAGACAAACAATAAAAACCAAGAAAATTATAAATGTAATTCTAATATCAATAATTGCTTTAGTAACCGTATTTTTAAGTGAAAACTCATTAGTTTTTAAAAGAATGGACGATACTGAATCTGATCTTCAGTTTCGATACTCAATTTGGATTAAAGCTTATGATATTTTTTTAGAAAAACCAATTACTGGTATTGGTACAGGAACTTATCAAGGGTTTGTTGAAGAAAATGATCCAGATCAGTTTTGGAAAGTTAATGATGAAAAAATTTATTATAACCACCCTGAAAGCGGTTTTTTGTTGTGGCTTGTAGAATATGGTTTTTTTGGGTTTGTTATAATACTCGGAGCTATTATATATTTAGTAAATCCATTTTATAGAAAGAAAATGAAATGGAAAAATGAAAATTCTATTTTTCTTCTAGAAGCTGGAGTAATTTCATGGATAATTGGCTTCATAACAGTTGACTCATTAGGAGATAAACGAATTGGTGTAACCCTACTGATTCTATGCAGTTTTCTTTATTTATCAAAATTCAACCTAACAAGTAAAAACCTCAAATTTGGACATAGATTATGTCGAAACAAAAATTTAAAATAGATAAAACATCAGTTTTTTCAAATGCATTTTCTGGCATTGCATCCAATGTGCTACAAAATATTTTTTTGGGTATATTTTTTATACTATTAGCTAAAGCTATTGGAATTAATAATTTTTCAGATTATGTAATTGGAAATTCACTTTACCAAATTGTTGGAGCATTTTCAACAATGGGCTTGGCTAATTATTTTATTCGAGAATATGTTAAGCAAAAGGGTGAAAATGATTATTCGGTATTGCACTTTTTTACAACAGAAGTATTACTTAGTTTTATTGCTTTTATTATAATAATGATTCTTTCCTATTCTTTATATGCAAACGAATTATTAATTGTTCAAATAAGTTGTATTCTAGGGATTAATGTGCTTTTTGATAATTTAATTTATTCTGTTAAAGCATTACATGTTGCAAATAAAACTCAATACCTTATTCTAAAAATAACATTATTTGAAGCATTTATAAAATTGATATTAGTAATAATATTTTACTTTCTGCCATTTGAATTTCTTCAGTTTCTTTTTTTGCTAGTTGGTTTTAGAATTTTAACACTAATACTAGCTTTTTATACATTAACAAATTCTGTAAAAAATGAAATTAGTAAAGTTTTCAAACTTAGTATAATTAATCACCCAATTAAATTTAAAAAAATTAGAGCGTTAATTTATGAGGGAAGAATATTTATAATTATTGGGTCTGTAAGTACTATTTTTTGGCGAATAAACGCTTTATTATTATCAAAGTTAGTAGACAAGACAGAAGTTGGTTATTATGAAATTGCATTCAAATTTTTTTCTGTAGCTCAAATTATCCCAGTAATTTTACTAGCTACAATTTATCCTTTAATGTCTAAGTATTATTCTGATAAATCCACTTACTTATCAATTTCTCAAAAGGCATATTTACAAATTTTGACTTTAAGTGTTTTTACAACTTTATCGGCATATTTTATAGCCCCATATTTTATTAAATATTTTTTTGGAAGTCAATTTTTAGGTGCCATAAAGTTAACTCAATATATGTTTTTTGCTTTAATACCTTTTTCTTTATCGTTAGTGCAAGCATATGTTCTTTTGTCAAGTAATAATGAAAAGCTTGATATGTGGTTAAATATTATGAATTTATTTTTTAATACGTTCTTGAGTTATTTTTTAATTAAGCATATCGGCTCAAAAGGAAGTGTAATATCTATTACAGTATCATTTATTCTATTTTACATCTTACAAAGTATTATCCTAATGTATAAAAAATTAAATTTATTAGGCTCTTTCCGTAATTCAGTTTTTGTAATTCTATTTTTTACAATTGTGTGTATTACAATTTCAGAATATGCTATTTTTCCAAATATTCCACCAATGGGTTTTTTTATTAGTTCAATATTAATTATTACCATATATGCCAGATTTACAGGGATTTTAAATACTAATATTCTTATAAAAAAATAAAACTATGAAGCCATCTGTATTGTTTATAACAAAAGTTTGTTTCTTGGATGCAGCGTTGGAATATATTAAAGAAGTGAAAGATTATGTTGATCTTCATGTTTTAATAGAAATTGATCCTCATTCTAAAAACACAAATATTTTAAACGTAAAAAGATTAGTTAAGGATGCGACCTTTTTAAATGCAAAACAATTATTAAGTTCACAAGATTACAAAGGATTTATTGAATATATTGAAGGTTGCGAGTCATTTCAATTTTTTGTTCATCATCACCCCAAAAGCATTTCATTTTCTTCAATAAATAAATCATTCGTACTTTTAAAGCAAATTAAAAAATTAAAACCAGATTTTATTCATTTTGATGATGTTTCAGTACGATTGGTTGCATTATCATTTTTATTGAATTTTAATAAAGAGAAGTTAATTATGAACGTGCATGACCCAGTACAGCATTCTGGAGAAATTATCATAAAAAATTTATTTGCACGAAAAATGTTTTATAGGAAAGTACATAAATATGTAGTGTTTTCAAAATTTAGTAAATCTATTTTTTTAGAAAAATATGGATATAAGAAATCATGTATGGCATTAAATTTAAAGCCGTATAATTTTTATACAAACTATGGGCAATCAAGCCCAAGCAAAATTTACATCACATTTATTGGCAGAATTTCAGAATACAAAGGGGTTGATATTTTCCTAGATGCTATTAATATTTTAAATGTTAAATACCCAGAGGTTAAATATATTATCGCAGGTTCTCCAAATAATGATCTTTTAGCCAAGAATTTAATTGAAAAATATACTTTTGAGAATGTAAAATATATATTTGATCATTTATCCAACAGCAAACTCTGTGAAATTATAAATCTTTCACAACTTATTGTTTGTCCATATAGAGATGCAACTCAAAGCGGTGTTATAATGACTGCTCTTGCCTTATGCGCCCCAATTATTGTTTCAAATCAGGGAGGCTTACATGAATATGTTGAAAGTGGAATAACTGGAATGATTTCAAAACCTGATGCAGAATCATTTGCCACGGCAATCGAGACTTTCATTATAGATAAAATAAAACACAAGCAATTTTCTGAAAATATAAGAAATATGGATTCAAGCCAATTCAATTTTGGAAAAGAAAGAATTTTAGAATTATATAAATGAAAATTATAAAAAAGAAAATATTATTTACAATTCATGGATTAGAAACAGGAGGTGCTGAGAAATTTCTTATTTCATTAGTTAATAAACTTGATCACTCCAAATTGGATTGTACGATAATTAGTTATTCAAAAAATAATCCATTGGCAACTGAACTTAATAAAGAAGTGAATTTGAAAATTTTCTCTAGGAATTCTAAATTTGATTTAAAACCATTAGTAGAGTCCAGACAATTTATTAAAAACTTAAAGCCTGATTTAATTTTTTGTGTAGGATTTTTTTCATTTTTTTTAACTCACATTTCAAATTTATTTAATTTAAAAAAAATCACAAGAATTATTTCTTATCACACTACAATACACAGAAATAAAAAGGATCATTTGTTGATGAAAATGTATTCTAAATTTATTAGAAATAGTGATAAAATTGTCACAGTTTGTAACAATCAAATAGAATATACAACACAACAATATAAAATTAAACGTAATTTTTTCACTTCCATTTATAATGGGGTTGATACTGATTACTGGCGAATGCCAAAAACGCTAGAGGAAACTGGATTAATAAGAGCCCAATTCGGAATACCTAAAGATGCTAAAGTTATTATAAAAATAGCTGCATTTAGAGCTGAGAAAAATCATAAGGCAGCAGTTGATGCATTTAATATATTGAACGAAAAAGGAATACATAATATTTTTTTGCTTTTTGTGGGTGATGGAATTCTAAAAAATGAAATTAAAACGTATGTAACTAATTTAAATTTATCGGAAAAAGTAATTTTTGCTGGGAACCAAATAGACGTACGTCCATTTTATTGGGCTTCGGATATTTTTACCTTAACATCAAATGGTGTTGAAACGTTTTCAATAGCTACGCTAGAAGCCTTAAGTTGTGGCTTGCCATGTGTGCTTACAGATATTGGAGGCGCTAACGAAATGATTTTAGAAGGAGTTAATGGATATTTATCCAATACAAATTACAGAAATATTGCTGTTCAATGGGAAAAGACATTGATTACAAATTTTGATAATGTAAAAATATCCATTGCTACAAAAAATAAATTTAATCTTAATTTAATGATTAATAAGTATCAAGCATTATTAGAAAAATCAACTTGATATTATAACAAGAATTAAACTTAATACTTAGAGTTAGATCCATCCATAAGATTGTTCCGTGTGATTTTGATATTTCTCTGGCTTTAATAAAATATAATCTCAACTATTAGATTTTTTCTTTAAACTCTTAAATTTATATATTTAATATGAAAATATTAATTAATGTACCCCAGTTAAATTTAACAGGTGGTGTTTCATCTCTTTTCAATGTATTGAAGATTGAGAGTAATCATGAAAATATTTCACTTTTTATAATAAAAAATCGACTTCCATTTATTTTAAGAATGCCATTAAAATATATTGAGTTTGTTTATAAAATTTTTTCTGTTGATATAGTACATATTAATCCATCTTTAAATAGGAAATCATTTCTTAGAGATTCTGTTTTTGCTTGGCTTTCATTATTCTTTTCAAAAAAATTAATTGTTTATTGGCATGGTTGGGAAGAGACGTATGAAAAAAAAATTATTGAAAATCTATTTTTAAACTGGGTATTAAAAGCAACATTTCTAAAAGCTCAAACGACCATTGTATTGGGAGAAGTATTTGAAATGAAACTTCGAAAAATGGGTTATAATAATAAAATTGTTATTGAAACAAATAGTGCAGAAAATAAATATATTACAAATCAACAACCGAAAAACATAAAAAAAACGGATTGCATTAATATACTTTTTTTATCTAGACTTGAAAAAGCAAAAGGGGTTTATATTGCTATAGAAACTTTGCGAATTTTGAATAAGAATAGACAAAAATACAGGTTGATAATTGCAGGTAATGGTGGAGAGGTAGTTAATGTTAAATCATTTATAAAAGATGATGAATTTATTGAATTGGCAGGTTACGTTGGAGAAACTACAAAACACAATTTACTAAATAATTCTCATATTATGTTTTTACCCTCTTATTCTGAAGGTTTGCCATTAACTTTATTAGAAGGTATGATATATGGTCTACCTATCATTTCAAGACCAATTGGAGGTATTCCAGACATAGTTATTAACGGAGAAAACGGTTTTCTTATAGAAAGTTTAGAGCCTAAGGTGTATTCAGATAAAATTGAATTTTTAGTGAATTCAGATGAATTATATAAACAGATTTCAATTAATAATATTGAAAAGAGCTCTCTTTTTAGCCCTGAAAATGTAAGGGAAAGAATATGTAATTTATATAGCCAAGTTAATAATGAAAAATAAAATTGATACTATTATTTCATCAAGTATTATTCATATTGAAAAAATGAATTATCAATCTTTTGATTTGTTTGATGCTCTAACTTGCGCTTGGATTGATAAAATCACAAATCGTTCTGATTTACTAAGAAGAATTGCCATCCAAATAAATTTAAAATTTCCTTTGAATTTGCATTGGTTTGGCATGAGAAAAATGGTTCATACTAAGCTAGTATCAGATTTATTGTGGTATTTCTCTCTGGAAAAAAATAATGAGAAGAGCAGAAACTCCTACGAAAAGATTTTTGAGCTAAAAGTAAATGGAAATAATATGGTATGGGGGTTAAACTTTCCGTACACTTCGCGTTTCATTAATGCTGATTCTAATACTCCTAATATTTATAATACAGCCACGACAGGCATTTCCATTTGTGAGTATATTAGTATAAATAATGACAAATTAGCTGGAAGTGTAGTAAAAGAAATAATTGAATCGCTTTTTAGTGTATTTAAGTTTAAGGATGAAGGGTATAAAGGATGGTTCTCATATTACCCAGGCCAGAAAGCACCTACATATAATGTAAATGCATTAACTGCCTATTTCCTTTGTAAAGCTAATTATACTTCAAAACGTAAACTAGTAGATATTAACATAATTGAACAGCTAGTGCAACTACTAATAGAAGAACAAAATAAAGATGGAAGCTGGTATTACTCACGTCTATCGAAAGGGAAATGGATTGACGGTTTTCATAGTGGGTTTATTATTGAATCTTTAGCTTATGTTTATTCACATGGTTATAAATCAAAAGAACTTTATGAGTGTTTAAAGAAAGCATGGAAGTTTTACATATCCAACATGTTTACCAAAGATGGCTATCCGAAATATTTCATAGAAAGTGATAAATACCCGATAGAAGCTCAGAATTGTGCCCAAGCTATTCAAACAATTGCAACTGTAGGTTTATGGTTAAATTGGAGTGAAAAAGAATTGCTTGAAAAGGTTATTGAAAATACATTAAATGTTCTTTATGACAAAAAAGGTTTTTTTTACTATAAGAAGGTACGGAACTTCATATATAAACAATCATATCTTCGCTGGTCCACAAGTCCAATGTTAGTCGCTTTAAAATATTCAGAACTTTATCTATATCAAAATGATAATTCGTAAAATACTTTATTTCTTTTATATCAGTTTATTCCGTTTTACAGCGGAAATATATCGCCCTTATGCAATTATTTCTCCACAATTAAGACAGCTATTAGTTAAAGGATTCTTAAACAAATGTGGTAAAAATGTTAGAGTAAAACGAAATGCGGACGTTTCAATGTTTATGGAATTGGGGAATTATTCAGAGCTTGGGACAAACTGTATTATTCAGTCCAATACAAAAATTGGTGATTATGTAATAATGGGACCCGATGTGAAGATTTACACCAAAAATCACGGATATAGCTCTTTGGATATTCCTATTGCTTTGCAAGCAAATGAAGAAAAAGAAGTTGTTATTGGTAATGATGTTTGGTTAGGAGCGAACGTAATTTTAACCCCAGGAGTCAATATAGGTAACCACGTTATAATAGCAGCTGGTTCAGTGGTTACTAAAGATGTTCCAAATTATGCTATTGTTGGAGGTGTACCGGCGAAGGTTTTAAAATATAGAAATAAAAATGAAGCTAAATAAATTACAAGCCTTTTATATTCTAATAAAGATTTATAATTTTTTATATATAATTTTCTTTACTAGACGTTGTCGTTTTTTTTTGCAAAAAATAGCAAGATTCAATATTGGTAAAAACTCAAGTATACAAGCAGTTCGATTTTTTTCCTTTGGAAAATTAAAAATTGGTTTTAATACGATTATTAATTCGGGTTGTTATATAGATAATCGAAGGAATATTAGTATAGGTAATAATGTTGTTATTGCTCATGATACAAAAATTTACACTTTGGGTCATGATATAAATGATTTAAATTTTGTAACAAAGGGGGCTCCAGTAATAATTGAAGATTATGTAATAATATTTTCTAATGTATTAATAATGCCAGGTGTTACTATTAAAATGGGAGCAGTCGTTTTGCCAGGAAGTGTTATTTCAAAAGATGTTGCAGAAATGAATGTCGTTGGTGGTAATCCAGGTAAATTTATTAAAATGAGAGAAAAATTGCATACAAGTAAAAGAGTAGTTAATTATTGGTTTTCAATATAAATAAATTTTAAAAATGAATATTAGCATATTTGGTCTAGGCTATGTAGGGTGCGTAAGTTTAGGGTGTTTAGCAAAAAATGGTCACAATGTTATAGGCGTTGATGTAAATCAGAATAAAGTAGATTTAATAAATCAAGGTAAGCCTACCATCATAGAAAAGGATATTGATGTAATAATAGCAGAACAATTCCAACGTGGAGTTATATCAGCTACAACAAAAGCAGCTGAGGCTATTACAAAAACGGAGATTAGTATCATTGCAGTAGGTACCCCATCTACACCTCAAGGTCATTTAAATTTAAAATATATTTTCAAGGTTGCAGAAGATATAGGGAAAGCCATTAAAAATAAGAATGATTTTCATATTGTGGTTTTGCGTTCTACTGTATTGCCTGGTACGTGTGATAAAGTAGCTACTATTTTAGAGATGGCTTCAGGAAAAAAAAGGAATGAAGGTTTTGCTGTGGTTGACAATCCTGAATTTTTGCGTGAAGGAAGTGCTGTTCAAGACTATTATAACCCTCCCTTAACCTTAATTGGATCAGATAACAAAAAAGCTGCAGAAAGAGTAGCGGATTTGTATCGTGAGTTACCAGGTGAAATAATAGTGACTGATTTAAAGATAGCAGAGTTGATGAAGTATGTAAATAATACGTTTCACGCACTTAAAATATCTTTTGCCAACGAAGTTGGTAACGTTTGTTCGGCTTTAGATATTGACTCTCATCAAGTAATGGATATTTTTTGTAAAGACAAGCAGTTAAATATCTCCAATTATTACTTCAAACCAGGTTTTGCTTATGGAGGTTCTTGTTTACCAAAGGATTTAAAAGGCTTTCAGACGTTGGCACACGACCATTATGTGAAAACTCCAATAGTAGATAGTATTGGATTAACAAATGAAAACCAAATAGAACGTGCTATTGAAATGATACAGCGTTTCCCTAACAAGAAGCTAGGATTTTTAGGTTTAAGCTTTAAAGCGGGGACAGATGATTTACGTAATAGCCCTGCGGTGCGCGTAGTTGAAGCTTTATTAGGTAAAGGAGCCGCTATAAGTATTTATGATAAGAATATAAATTTGACGATGTTGACAGGTACCAACAAAGATTATATAGATGCACGAATTCCACATTTATCAAAACTATTAGTAACTGATTTGAATGAATTGGTAAGTTCTTCGGAAGTATTAATTGTAAATACAAATGAAGTAGAGTTTGTAAAACTATTAAGAAATGTAACCGATAAAACTATTATTGATTTTGTAAGGATTGATGATACTCTTTTGGAAAGAGAAAATTATATAGGCATTAATTGGTCTATAGAAAAACTAAATAAAGAAAATTATGTGTCAAATGAAGACACCGTATTAAAATAAAAATCATGAAGAATATTCAAGGGAAACATATTTTATTTATCGTTGAAAATCTTCCAGTCCCATTTGACAGAAGAGTTTGGCAAGAAGCTACTACATTAAAAGAGAACGGGATGGAGGTCTCAATTATTTGTCCACAAATGAAAGGTTATTCAAATTCTTATGAAGTTTTGGAAGGTATCGAAATATATAGGCACCCATTGCCATTCGAAGCACGCGGAGCAATTGGTTATTTATTTGAATATGGAGCAGCCATTTTTTGGGAAATGAAATTGGCAAAACAGATTTATAAAAAGAAACCATTTCATGTAATTCATGGATGCAATCCACCAGACTTAATCTATCTGACTGCTAAATTATTTAAAAACAAAGGAGTTAAATATGTATTTGATCATCATGATATCAACCCTGAATTATATATCGCAAAATATGATAAAAAGGATTTTTTCTATAATTTAATGAAATACTTCGAGAAACAGACTTTTAAACATGCCGTAGCAAGTATTGCAACGAATGAATCCTATAAAAAAATAGCAATTGAAAGAGGAGGAATGAAACCTGAGAATGTTCAAGTGGTGCGCAGTGGACCTAAATTAGATAGGCTTCAATTGCAAGCTCCAAAAGAGGAATTTAAGAAAGGAAGAACATATTTATTGGGATATTTAGGAGTTATTGGAGAACAAGAAGGCATTGATTTATTGTTGGATAGTATGAAACATATAGTAACAAAACGTCAAGATGTGCAATTGGCTATTGTTGGTGGTGGTTCTGATTTGGAATTATTAAAAAAGATGTCTGATGAAAAAGGATTGGCCGAATATGTTGATTTTTATGGCAGAGTATCAGATCAGGTTTTATTGGATGTTTTAAATACTGCAGATGTTTGCGTAAACCCTGATAAGCCAACAGAAATGAATAACCTAAGTACAATGAATAAGATTATGGAATACATGGCATTAAAAAAGCCAATTGTACAATATGATTTAAAAGAAGGAAGATTCTCAGCACAGGAAGCATCTTTTTACGCCAACAATACAATTGATTTCGCTGAAAAAATTATGTTACTTCTTGATGATGCAAATTTGAGATTAAAAATGGGTGAATTTGGTTATAATCGTGTCTTAAAAGAATTATCATGGGAATTTGAATCTAAAAAATTAATTAACTTTTATAATAAGGTACTTTCTTAACTATATTAAGTTATTAAATAATAATAAAACTTAAATCTTATGCCAAAAGGACGTGCCAAATATTTGCCGATACCTACCTTATTCATAGATGGTATTTTACTGCTAAATGCATTTTTAACAGCTACCTATGTACAATTTGGAGGTCAATTACCAGACCCAGTATTGTTTTATGGTGTTTTTGGGTTGTGGTATGTATTATGGATTATCATTTCCATCAATTATAAATTGTTTGATGTTCCTCGATTTTTGTATATAGATCAAATAGTGTCTAAAAATGTAAAAGCATTAGGATTATTTATACTGGTGTGTGCGGCGGTATTGTATGTAATTAAAGCGGCTCATTTTTCCAGAGTTTTTTTTGCCATGACCATGGTGTTGTTCAGCATCATGTTTGTTGCTTGGCACGTGATGTTCATGATACTTTTTAAAGCGTATAGACGCGCAGGAAATAATTTTAAAACCATTGCCATTGTAGGATTTAAAGCACCATTAGAGCATTTAATAACCCATGCATTTTCAAAAACAGAAAATGGCTATAAAATAGTAGCTGCTTTTGGATCAGGCCCTGTACCTGCTGGTTTACAAGCCTTTTATAAAGGAACGGAAGATGCATTAACCCATTATTTAGATATGCACCATGTAGATGAACTGCTTATTTCACTGCCTGGAAGTCAATCTAAATTAACCAATAATTTTCTAAAATATTGCGACAATCATTTAATACGGGCGCATATTGTACCTAATTTTTCGGGGTATTTATTTCAGAAATTTTCTATGAAATACATAGAGAATATTCCCACCTTACAATTGCGTGCAGAACCTTTAGAAAGCTTATCCAATAGAATGCTAAAACGCTTTTTTGATGTGGTATTTGCTACGGCGGTGTTGGTGTTGATTGGGAGTTGGCTTTTCCCGATCATAGCGGTATTGATTAAGATATCTAGCAAAGGCCCTGTATTTTTTAAACAACAACGCTCTGGTAAAAACGGCGCTGTGTTTCACTGTTTAAAATTTAGAAGTATGACGGTAAATGGGAACTCCGACCAATTACAAGCCACTAAAAATGATGCACGGATTACAAAAATTGGTAGTTTTTTACGCAAAACAAGCTTGGATGAGTTTCCACAGTTTATGAATGTGTTGATGGGTGGGATGTCTGTTGTGGGGCCTCGCCCTCATATGTTAAAACACACCGATGAATATGGTGCTTTGGTAGATAAGTTTATGGTGCGTCATTTTGCCAAACCAGGCATTACAGGTTGGGCGCAAGTATTGGGGTTTAGAGGAGAAACCAAACACGTATCCGCTATGGAAAACAGAGCCACCGCAGATATCTGGTATATAGAAAACTGGAATGTATTTTTGGATTTAAAAATTATAGTGCTCACCGTTTGGCAGGTGTTTTTTAAAAAAGAAGAGAATGCGTTTTAGGAAGCTGATAATGAAGTACTATAAGCGCATTGAATACAACAAATAATAAAATAAAGAAATAATGAGAAATAAATTTAAAACATGGATAGCCATCGGTTGTTTGGCCTTGGTACTAGGAAGCTGTGCTTCTTCAAAAGAAGTAGTGTATTTTCAGGATACAGCCTCGGCACACATAAAAGACAGCCTTTTAAATTATGAACCAACCTTACAGGCAGGCGACTTAATCACCATTCATGTGTCGGGCATTGACCCGTTGGCCGCAGCTACCTTTAATATTTTTGAAAGTACAGGAACGGGGATGCCAAAAGCTTTGCCTTATTTAGTAAGTAAAGAAGAAACCATACACTTTCCAGTGTTAGGCACGGTTTCAACAAAAGGACTGACACCCATGGCCTTAACGCATTATTTAGAAACTACCTTAACAGATTACTTGGTAAAGCCTATTGTAAATATACGCATCACCAATTTTAAAATTACAGTGATGGGCGATGTAAAATCTCCGGGCGCGTATACCATTCCAAATGAACGGATTACTATAGTGGAGGCCTTGGGATTGGCAGGCGATTTAACCATACAAGGGAAACGAAACAATGTATTATTAATTCGGGAAGAAGCAGGGAAACGCACCTTTATTACCATAGATTTGACCAATAAAAAGTTGTTCAATTCACCCTATTATTATTTAGCGCAAAATGATGTGATTTATGTAGAACCGAACAAGGCGAAAATAAATTCATCAGCGGTAGGAGCCAATGCAGGTATTATTTTATCCTCTATCTCCACCCTTATATCATTAATAGCCATTCTTACCCGATAAAATTAAACACGATGCAACAGCAGGAAAACCCTTTAAATTACTTGTTTTTAGACGAAGAACCGATGGATTATCGGGCAATCATAGAGAAATATCTGTACCACTGGAAATGGTTTGCACTGGGCATAGTATTGGCAGTAGTGGCGGCATTTTTGTATTTGCGCTACACACCGAATGAATACCTAGTAACATCCGCTATTTTAATTGATGATGAAACGGCTGGAGGCTTGCCTTCAGAATTGTCCGCTTTTGAAGATTTAGGCTTGATGGGATCTACCAAAAAACAGATAGAAACTGAAATTGGTTTGTTAAAATCCAGGTCTTTAATGGAAGATGTGGTAAAAGAGCTGGGCTTAAATGTAGCCTATTTTAGAAAGGGCAGGGTACGCGAAGCAGAGTTGTATAGAAATAACGTTCCATTTAAAGTGAACTTTTTAAGCAAAGATTCCCTATTTTACCAACGCGATACCAGTTTTTCTATTCAGGCAATTTCAGCGACTACTTACTTCTTAAAAACCAGTGATGGTACAACAACCAGTGCGAAGGTATTTGGAGAAAAACTAGCCACCAAGTTTGGGGATATTACGGTAACACCTGCAGATGTGCAGCAGGTAAATGTGGAAGATGAAATTATTGTAACGCTGAGCCCTTTAAAAAATGTGGCGGAAGGGTATGGTAAAATGATTACGGTGGATTTATTGTATAAAAAATCTAGTTTAATTGAGCTCACCATAAAAAATCCGGTAAAGTTAAAGGCCATAGATATTTTAACCCATTTAGTACACCAATACAATAAAGAAGCGATTACCGATAAAAATTTGATTGGAAACAATACGGCTACGTTTATAAATGAACGCTTGGCAGTGATAGAACAAGATTTATCTACGGTAGATAAAGGGGTAGAAACGTTTAAAAGCAGCAATCAGTTAACCGACATTATCTCGGAAGCGGGGATTGCTTTAGAAAGCAATGCAGAGGTAGAAAAAAAGGTGGTAGATTTATATACCCAGTTAAAACTGGCCAATTATATGGGGGAATATTTAGCTGCTAATGAAGATAAATTAATACCTGCCAATTTAGGATTGAAAGATGGATCGGTAAGTGCCAACAGTACTAGTTACAATGAGTTATTATTAGAGCGTAACCGACTTTTAAAGGGGTCTAGCGCCAAGCATCCGGTCATTCAAAATTTAGATGCACAGTTAAGTCAATTAAGAACCAGTATTTCACAAGGCTTGGTGAATTTAAAATCCTCGTTAAGCATTGCTATTAAAGATGCGGAACAGCAGGAACGTCGCTTTAATTCTAAAATTGGCGCAGTGCCAAAGCAAGAACGCGAATTTAGAGACATTCAACGCCAACAGCAAATTATAGAAACCTTGTATTTGTATTTGTTGCAAAAACGGGAAGAAAATGCCATTTCTTTGGCGGTAACAGTACCGAATGCCAAAATAATAGATGCTGCTGATGGCAGTAACATTCCGGTAAGTCCAAAACGAAAAGTAATTTATGTAGTAGCCTTATTGTTAGGGTTTTTAGTACCTTTTGTAGTGTTGTATATTCGCTTTTTACTGGATAATAAGGTACATTCTATAAAAGATGTGGAACACCAAGTAAAAGCACCGATTGCAGGGGAAATTCCAAATACCAAATCGGAACACAAAGTGGTAGTATCTGATAATCATCAAGATGCAATTTCAGAATCATTTAGAATGTTGCGTACCAATATTAATTTTATGCTGGCAGGCGTGAAAGATCCTTCTAAGGTGATATTTATAACTTCCACATTGCCTACGGAGGGAAAAACATTTTTAGCATTAAATTTAGCAGCCGTGTTGGCATTGTCTAATAAAAAAGTATTGTTGGTAGGAGCAGATGTTCGGAAACCCAAATTGAATGAGTACTTAAATCTAAACGAAAAATTAGGGTTAACTCAGTTTTTAATGGATGATACCATAAAAGTACCAGACATTATTCATCATTTTGCCGAGGGTAATTTTGATATTTTAAGTTCAGGAGTGGTGCCTCCAAACCCTTCAGAGTTGTTAATGAATGGTCGTTTTGATGAAGTGTTGGCTTATGGAAAGGCACATTATGATTATGTAATTGTAGATACTGCACCGGTGAAGATGGTAACAGATACTATGTTGTTAAGTCACCATGCCAATTTGTGTTTATATGTGATTCGTGCCAATTATTTAGACAAACGTTTGCTGGAAATACCAGAAAACTTGTACAATGAAAAACGGTTACCAAATATGGCCATTTTAATGAATGATATCAACATTGAAAGAGGCTATGGCTATGGGTACGGTTATAGCTATGGCTATGGCTATGGTGAAAACCTACCAAAAAAATCATGGTGGAAACGTTGGTTGCACTAAATTAATATGTGGGGAACAAAATGGCTTTGGCTAGTGCTTTTCAGTGTGTGTTGCATCTGGAATGCAATAGCACAAGAACCTAGAACACAGTATGTGGTGGAATTGCAAACAACTCAAGCCACTAAAAATACCGTGCCTTTTTGGTTGTATGCCAATACCTATGGAACTGTACCGCAGCAGCGAAGCACCGTGCTGTATACGGCCATTGCTGGGAAAATTTTAAAACCTACCCAATACTTTCATTGGGAATATAAAATAGGGACCACTGCCTATACTGCTGAAAAAAACGCGTTTTTTATAGATGAATTGTACAGTGATGTACAGTATAAATCGTGGGGTCTTACCCTTGGGATTAAACGGGATGCACAGCAAATGCAGGGATTGTCTTCCTCTAATGGTACGATTACCAAATCTACGAATGCGCGTGCGTATCCCGGATACAATTTGTATTTAAAGCATTTTGTGTCCTTGCCATTTGCGCAACACTGGTTGTCTGTAAAAGGAAATTATGGCGATTATGTGTTGAATGATAAAAGAAGTGTACAAAACGCACGCTTGCATAGTAAAAGTCTATTTATTAAATACAAATTGAATCCTTCTTGGGAGGTCATTACCGGGTTGAACCATTATGCGCAATGGGCAGGTACTTCTGATGTTTTTGGCAAGCAACCCCGTGGATTTAAAAATTACCTTCGGGTGATTACAGGCAGCTCAGGAGGAAGTGATGCCTTAGGAGGCGATCAGATAAATGTGTTGGGAAATCAATTAGGGAGTTATCAATTACAGGTACAGCATACGGGTGAAAAAACCACGTGGCAAAGTTATTATTCTCATATATTTGAAGACAGATCCGGAAGGGAGATGATGAACTATCCCGATGCCTTGTATGGACTTTTAATGACTTTTAAAAAGGACAAGCCTTTAGTGAAGCAGTTGGTGCTAGAGTACACCTATACTAAAAATGTAAGTGGCAATGCGCCGCATTATACAGATGAAAATGGCATACCACATGCGGCTAGTGGTATGGATAATTATTTTAATAATGGGGTATATCAATCTGGTTGGACGTATTTTGGAAATACCATAGGTTCTCCATATTTTACAACAAAACCTATAGATGCGGATGGAATTACCCGCGGTATTATTGATGGTGATAACCGATTTATGGCTGTAAATATAGGTGCTTCAGGTACGTTTAAAAAAGTATCCTACAGTGTTTTAGTAAGTCATATTTCGTATGTTGGTTGGTTTGGAACGGAATACAATCCAAGACCCACACAATTTTCGGGGATATTGGCTGTTGAACTTTCAAAAATGATACGCGTTCCATTTGACGTTTATGTAGGTACTGCTTTTGATACAGGAACCTATAGACCGGTAAATTTTGGAGGTTTTATAAAACTATCCAAAAGCGGTTTTTTTTAGTATTTCATTTAAGTATAGAAGTTTTTTAGCATGCACTGTAATTTGTAGCTTTTATAGCAATGCTAAACCGTATTTAACTTCGTTTAAAACAAGATTTTTTTGAAGTAGTATTGTGTTTCTTTACTTAAAATGATAAAGCGCTAAAGTGTAACTTTAGTCTTTTTTTTTGTACTATGATTTAACCTTGAACTGTTCATGTATACAGTAAAGGAACTTCAATTAAATGAATTAAATTTTAATTTAAGATCTTGTATATGCGTATTTGTTGGATGCATATGAGCTAATTTTAATAACCGGATTAAATTTTTTCTATAGGATGTTACTATAAAAAGTGTTTCTACTTTGGATTTGTATTTTAATTAATGCAAATCATATTGTGGATATATAAATGTATTTTGGTATTCATCATAATAAACAATTTTTGAAGTGCTCATGTCAAAATATGGAATTCTGCCATAAAGATCTCTTGAAATATTATGAACTTCAAAATATCTACTAGCTATCATATTTTCAAGATTTATTAAATCTCCTTTTGTTGCTGGTTCGTCTTTTTCTGTTCGTAATACTTTTACTGCAATTCCTGTTACAGCATTTGCAATAATTGCTCCCAAAGCTGAAGTGGCTACTCCAGTACCACTTATGTTTTCTTTTTTAGTAGGTTTTTGGTCACTAACAACGGGTTGTTTTTCCAATAGATCTGAGTTTTTTGATAGTGCTTTTGATGGCAACGTTGATTTTTGGTTGTGAACAAACCAATACCGAGATCTGCACGAAGCGGAACAAAATTTTTGAACTCCTATTCTTGTTGGAATATAAGCTTCGTTGCATTGTATACATATTTCTGTTTTTTTTCTATCTTTTTTCATATTTAAGCGTAAATTAAACGTATAATTGATGTATAATTTTATTTTTTTGTTGAATTACTAAATTTTAGTTGCAACACATGCTACTCTAAATTTATATTAAAAACAGTACTTAATAAAAAACGGGTAGCTTCTTGATCTGCAATTAATGGCTCTTTTTTTATTTTATTTTTTAATTTAGGTTGCTTCTTTTCTTTAGAATTATTTTTCTCTGATTCTTTAACTTCTTTGTTTTGTAATTCAACAATGGAATCGTTGGGCAGTTTTATGTTATAGAGATCAATTGTTGATACAAGATCTGGTAGATATATTTTTACTATTTCCGAAATATCATAATATTGTTTTAATACAATTTCATCAGGATTGTAAAAGCAATTGATTAATTCAGAAAAATGTGTTTTATAGACTTCATTTTGAATTTCAAATAAACCAATAGTTGTAACATCAATTCCGTCTTTATTATAAATGCATAAATTTACACTTAACCAATCTACCAATGCGGTATAAAATTCTATCGTATCAAAATATTTATGCAAAATATACTCAAATTCAAAAGGGCTTAATTCTCTTTGAATTTTTAAAAGTTGAAAAATGTTGTGTTCAAAAAGTTTTGGCTTTTTAATCAGTCGTTCATTAAATTCAGTAATTTCAAATGCTCCAATTCCATAATGAACATCCAAAATAGATATTTCATCTAAAAAAAGAGGAGGCAATTGACTTTTAATACTTTTAAAATACTTTGCGGGAAATATTGCACTTGGAATATAAAAAGCAACATTATGAAATATTGGTTTCACCAATTCTGTATAAAATGTATCTAAAGATTTTTCGCTCATAGCATTTTTATTTAATCAAGTTGGAGTAATCTTCCGGCAATTCAGCATCAATATCTCTCAAATATTTTTCTAGAGCTGTCATAGAGGTGTGACCTGTAATTAACATTAATCTACTTTTAGCTTCAAAAGGGGAGGATTGTTTTACCAATTCTCTATAAAGCTTTGTGATATATGTATGTCTAAAACTATATAAACCATAATCTTCACTTAAATTAAAATGACTTTTAACAATGTCCTTAAATTGTTTTGTAAAATAACCTCTTCTGTTTATTTCTGATGTTTTCCAAACTTTTCCCAAGCCTTTAGGAGTGAACAATGGATTTTCTTTGTCTAATTCAGAAAGATCTGGAAGGTCATTTATTAAAATGTCGGGAATAATTTTGGTTTTAAACGGACTATTTTTAGCTTTAAAACGGAGCGTTTTTTCTTTTAAATTGATATCACCAACTTTAAGCCGGTTGACTTCAATTGGGCGAAGAAAATTATAAGAGATAAACTTAATGTACAATAATAAATTAGGGTCCTTTTCTTCTAAAAAATTAAAAATATTTTCCTGTACTTCATTGGTATACGTTTTATTTCTTTCGGGAGTAGAACGTAATACGGGAATATTTTTTATAAAGTTAGTATCAATAATTTCATTGTCCTCCAATGTTTGAAATACACTACTTAATTCAACTCTGGTATTATTTCTAGTTCTAGCAGTAGTTCGTTGTAATACATCATTTAAAAAATGTAATACCATTTTTTTAGTTAGCTGGTTGATATATTTAACTTGTGGATACTGTTTTGCTATATATAATTGAAAGGTATTGGTTTTTCCTTTGTAAGCCTTGTAAGTAGAATTGGCAACAGTTTTTTCCTTAATGGTTAATACAAAGTCAATAGCTTCTTTCAACGTTTTTGAGTTTGTTGCAACTGGTTGAAGATTTGTTGCTTCTGCTGTAATTAAGCTATTGCTAGGAATTTCAGCGGTTGCAACAACTGTTGCAACATCATTTTCAACAGTTTTACCTGTTGTTGCAACGGGATCAACAGACGTTGCAATACTTTGTTGCAACATTGTTGCGCTTTTATTAATGGTGATGATGCTGTTATTTTTTTGAAAAAGGCCTACATTATCTTCAAAAGGATTAAAGCCTAATTTTAATAACCTAATTAAATTTTTTCTATAGGATGTTAAAACTGAGAGACGATCTTCTTTAGTTTTATAAGTATTTGCTGTACCATAAATATTCTTCATCCTATCTAACTTTCCAGTTTCAGGATTTCTAAAGGAGAAATAAACATACCAACGCTTCTTTAAATTTCCGTTAGCAGTATAAATTTTTGGGAGAGAAAAATTCTTTTTCATTTGTAAATCGTGTTCCAAAACGTGTTCACTTTGGTACTCAAATTTAAGAATTTCATTTAAATTGAACATAAAAAAAACGGTTTAGATCAATCTAAACCGCTTATTTGTTCACTTTTCGCTTGTAGCGTGATCCAGAATTGAACTGGAGACCTCCGGGTTATGAATCCGACGCTCTAACCAACTGAGCTACCACGCCATTTATGAAGGGTGCAAATATAAAAATAAAAAACTTGTTCTTGCAAATAAAAAAGACATATTTTTTAATAATTTAAATTTTTTTAGGATAGATAAATTATATATATTGTGCTTTTAAAAATAAAGCATGTCAACGAAAATAAAATTTGAAATAGAATTCCCTATCCACGCTTCTCCACAGATGTTATATCAGTACTTTGGAACGCCTTCCGGGCTTTCAGAATGGTTTGCAGATAACGTAAATTCAAGAGGAGAAGTATATACTTTTATATGGGATGGGTCAGAAGAAAAGGCAAAAGTATTGCAGGAACGACCAGGTGAGAAAATTAAATTTAGATGGTTAGATAATGATGATGAAAAATCATTCTTTGAATTTCGCATTGAAGTTGATGAAATAACCAAAGATGTATCGCTAATTGTCACTGATTTTGCAGAAGAAGATGAAGTTGATGAGGCAAAAATGTTTTGGCAAAATCAAATAGACGAGCTAAAACACACTATTGGTGCGTAATAAAGTATAAGTAATTTAATAAACCTTGATTTATCAGGGTTTTTTTATGTGAATTTCTTTCCTAATTTTGTAAAATGATAAATTTAAACGGTTCATTAATAAATAATTCAAGCACAATTTTAACGGCTGAAAATAGGGCATTTAAATATGGTGATGCTCTTTTTGAAACTTTAAAAGTAACAGACTTAAAAATTCATTTTTTAGAAGATCATTATTTTAGATTGATGGCTTCTATGAGAATGATACGCATGGAGATTCCACTAAATTTTACGATGGAATTCTTTGAAGAAGAGATTTTAAATACCGTAAAAGCCGTTGGCCTTACTACTAGTAGAGTACGATTTACTGTTTTTAGAAATGATGGAGGTTTGTACGCTCCAAAAACAAATGAAATTTCATATTTAATACATGCGAATGAACTAAACTCTTCAATAAAACAAGGCTATTCTTTAGAGTTGTTTAAGGATTATTATATATTTTCAGGATTGTTGTCAACTATAAAGACCACCAATAAAATTGTAAATGTGTTGGCCGCTATTTTTGCTGAAGAAAATGAGTATGATAACTGCGTGTTGTTAAATGAAAAAAAGAATATAGTGGAAGTTTTAAACGGAAACATATTTTTAGTGTTTGGTACTACCATTAAAACACCAGCTATTACGGAAGGTTGTATTAAAGGTATTATTCGAAAAAAAATAATTGAAGTACTCTCAAAAAATAAGGAATATACTATTGAGGAAACAGAAATTTCACCATTTGAATTACAAAAGGCAGATGAAGTATTTATAACCAATGCAATTGTTGGAGTTCAACCGGTACATTTTTATAAAAAAATGGTTTATAAAAGTAGTGTTACTGAAAAAATTAATGAGTGGCTAAATCAGCTAGTTTAATTCAGGATTCATAGGCGCATTTGCCCAAATTTGATACTCACCGCCTATGGACATTAATTGATTTTTCCAAATAGTTGAGCTATCTAGATCAAAAATATTAGGATATTTATTTTGAATAATAAGCCAAGTAGATTCATTTAACTCTTCGGTTAATTGATTAATTGACCAACCAGAATATCCTAAAAAAAAGCGAATATCTGTTTCTTCAATTTTTTTTGTATTTAATAATGCGGTTAACGTTTCAAAATCGCCACCCCAATAAATATCTTTATCAATTTTAATACTATTTGGAATTAGTTCTGGGAGTTTGTGAATAAAATATAAATTTTCTTGTTCCACAGGGCCGCCATTAAAAATGGTAAAATCACAATCTATATCAGGAATTAAATCTTTTAAAATAAAATCACTGGGTTTGTTTAATATAAATCCAATGCAGCCCTCTTTATTATATTCCGTTAAATATATAACCGATCTATTAAATTCTTTATCATTTAAAATAGATGGCTCAGCAACTAATAATTTTCCTTTTGATGGATTTTTAGGAAGCATAAATTATATATTTTAATTAAATATAATGAAATTTAGGAATAAAAAAAACTCTTCAATGTTAATTTGAAGAGTTTTGAGAATAAGAATATTTCTTATGTATTAATTTACGGCATCGCTGAAACCAGCACCTGCTTTAAATTTAACTACGTTTTTAGCCGCAATTTTAATAGTTTTTCCTGTTTGAGGATTTCTTCCTGATCTTGCTGCTCTTTTAGAGATAGACCAAGTTCCCCAGCCTACTAATGCAACTTTTCCACCTCCTTTAAGAGTTTTTGTTACATTTTCTGTTAATGATTCTAAAGCTGCTTTTGCTGCTGCCTTTGTGATGCCAGCATCAGCTGCCATTGCATCAATTAAATCTGATTTGTTCATAATCTAAATGTTAAATTAATTGGTTAAACATATTTCGCTTTTAATAGCTTAACAAAGTTAGACGGAATAAGGGTTTATGCAAGTTTTTACCCAAAAAAATGTCTGTTTTGTTAATAAAAGAGGGTAAATGTTAATAACCTTTCTTAAATTTAACTATTAATTACGAAAGCCTTTAAAATAAAGGGTTTAAAGCATTATAGAATTTTCTTGAAATGTAAAACCGTTTAATAAACTTTTTGTATCCATTTTTTTCTTGCCTGCCAATTGTAAACTTTCAATTAAAATATAACCATCTTTTGCAGCAACTTTTAATTCGTTTTTAGAACTTATGATAGTTCCAGGTTTTATACTATGATTTATGAATTTTTTTTGAACATCAAAAATTTTAACTTTAATTTCTTCTTCATTGTTTTTAAGAATGGTCCAAGCGGTTGGATAAGGATTTAAACCTCTAATTAAGTTATAAATAGTATGTATTGATTCGTTCCAATTAATTTTACAGGTTTCTGTATATATTTTTGGCGCAGCTTTTTCTTCAAATTCTGGCTGTTTGGTTGTTTGTACTTTGTCATCATTTATAAGATGTACTGTTTTTACTACCAAATTACTTCCAATAGTCATTAATGCATCATGCAATTCACCAACAGTTTGGTTTTCTGAAATAGCAACTTCTTCTTGTAAAATAATATTTCCAGTGTCAATTTTTTCATCAATAAAAAAAGTAGTGACACCGGTCTTGGTTTCACCATTTATAATTGCCCAGTTAATTGGTGCAGCGCCTCTATAATTAGGTAAAAGCGAAGCGTGTAAATTAAAGGTTCCGTATGTTGGCATTTTCCAAACAGCATTTGGTAACATTCTAAAGGCTACTACAATTTGTAAATTAGCATTTAAACTTTTAAGTTCATTTAAAAAATCTTCACTTTTTAAATTTGTTGGTTGTAAGATATGTAAGCCTTTTTCTTCGGCATATTTTTTTACTGCAGATTGCTGTAATTTTTGACCTCTTCCAGCTGGTTTGTCTGGCGCTGTAATTACACCTACTACATTATAGGATGCTTTTATTATGGCATCTAATGTTGCAACAGCAAAGTCTGGAGTTCCCATAAAAACAATTCTCAAATCTCTCATATATCAGTTCTTTTAATTTTATTTTGCGAAGTTATTGCTATTTTATTTTTTTCTAACAGTATTTTTAGAGTATTTAAAATCTCTTTTTCTGAAAATTGAAGATTGTTAATTATTTCTATTGAAGTGTACGTTGATATTCCTAAAAAAGTTAAAATAGCTTCTGAAATAGTTTTGTAGGAAGCATTTCCCTTGGTTTTAGCCAAACAATTATCGCATTTGCCGCAATCATCTGTAATTATTTCATTAAAATAGGAGAGTAATTGTTTATTTCTACACGTTTTTTTATTTTTTATAAAATTGATAGATGCTTTTAATTTTTCAAATTTCAATACATATTGTTGTTCAATACTTTTAGCAATGCTATTAATGGTATAATCATCTTCTCTGTTTACTAAAAACAGTAGTTTAGATGTTGAATCCTCATAACTGTAGTTTATAATTCCATCTTTATTTAAACTAGTTAGTTGATTAATTATTTCAATTTTGGAAAGCCTTAATTTGTTAGCTAAAGAAAATTCATTTATAAATGTTGCATGTTCAAATATGCCTCCATAAGTTCTTAAAATCAATTTTAACAAAGTTTCAGAAGCCGGATGAGAGTTTATATAATAAAACAATTGATGGTTGTTTAAGGTAATTTGAATGGTAGATTTTTTGCTGTAATTTTCATCTAATAAAATGATGTTTTCTCGCTCTAAAACTTTAAGGGCATTATAGGTTTTTAAAATGTTAAGCTGATAGGTTGTGCAAAATTCTTGTAATGAAAAATTAAATAATTCTGTGGGTAAATCTCCGTATGAAATACGGTAAAAACTGTTTAAATATTGATAGGTTTTTTTAATGTACTTTACTGTTGGTGAAGCATTTGAAAATTTTGTTTCGGTATCATTTATAATAGTATTGTTAGTTAAAATAAATGAATATGCCTTTTGTTCGTCTCTTCCTGCTCTTCCTGCTTCCTGAATAAAATTTTCTAAACTATCTGGTATGTTAACATGTATTACCGCTTTCACATTGGCTTTGTCAATTCCCATTCCAAAAGCATTTGTAGCAACCATTATGGGTGTTTTTTCTAGCATCCAATTATTAAATGCATTGTTTTTTTCTTCAACAGATAATCCTCCATGATAAAAACTACTTTTTAATTTATGATATAGTAAAAAGTGACAAATATCTTTGGTTTGTTTTCTGCTTTTGGTATAAATTATTGTTGGAGCATTTATTCTTTTTGCAATACTCAACAATCTATTATTTATATCTTCAGTTTCAATAACCGTATAAATTAAATTTTTTCTTTGAAACGATTTTTTAAAAAGTTGCGCGTTTTCTAGGTTTAAATTTTGTTGAATATCATTTAATACTTTAGAAGTTGCTGTAGCGGTTAAAGCAATAAAAGTTGCGGTTGGTTGTAATTCTTTTAAAATAGCTAATTTTAAATATGAAGGTCTAAAATCATGTCCCCAAGCAGAAATACAATGCGCTTCATCAATGGCAATAATGGATGCTTTTAATTGCTTTATTTTCTCTTGAATAAAAGGCGATTGCAACTTTTCTGGTGACAAATATAAAAACTTGTAACCTCCAAATTGTAAATTATCAAACGCGGTAATTATTTCATCTTGAGATAATTGAGAGGTTAAAGCAATGGCTTTTATGTTTTTTTCTTTTAAACTGTTTACTTGGTCTTTAATGAGTGCAATTAAAGGTGAAATTACAATGCAAACACCTTCTGAAATGAGTGCTGGAATTTGATAGCAAAGTGATTTTCCACCACCTGTTGGTAATAATACTATGGTGTTTTGTGCATTTAAAACTGCATTTATGATGGCCTCTTGTGGAGGTCTAAATTGGTTGTGATTCCAAAATTTTTGAAGTATTTCAATCGGAGTTGTCATTATTTTATAAAGTCTAAAATAAAATCTGCTCTTTTTTCAACCGTGCCAAATGGCACTTCAATAACATTATAGTTTAATTTCTTGTAGGTACGATCTAAATGATTATGAATTGCCAAAGCCTGCTCAAAATTTTCATATCGTTCGCTATCAGTAATATAAATAGCTTCCCAAGGCGGCATTAAAAAAATATAATCGTACTTATAAAGCTTACTTTTTTTAATATAAGATGTAGGATAATCAATACTTATATAATTCATGTATGCATGAACATCTGGAATTCCTCTATCAAAAAATACAATATCAGCGTTTCTTTTTTCAGCTTCAAGATATTGATTGATTCGGCCTTCTAGTAATAACTCACTAAATAGCAGTGGTTTGGTTAAAAATAATTGTTCTACGCCATTTTTACGGGCGTTTAATGTAACTTCTCTAGAAATTTCTGTCATACACATAAAATTTCTATTCAATAATTCTTCAATTACAGTAGTTTTGCCTGTACTTGGCCCTCCAGTTAAAACAATTTTTTTTTGCATACTACAAAAATAAGTTTTTCATAAAATAATACTAAAAATAATAGTGTAATTTTGTCAGTTAAATATGAACAGTTTAAGTATGGTACTAAATTTGAGTACTATAAATAAAAAGAAAATGGATAATAGAACTCAATTTTACAAAAAATTAAAGAAAAAATTAAAGCAAGATACCTCTTTTCCAACAAAATACTTGTTTAAATTTATTGTACCTACAGCGGAAGACAAAATAAATCAAATTGAAAATTTATTTAATTATGAAGGTGCGGTAATTAATAAAACTACTTCAAAAACTGGTAAATATACAAGTGTTTCTATACATGTTGTTATGAAAAAAGCCGATCATATAATTATAAAATATATGGAAGCTGAAAAAATAGAAGGAATAATATCTTTGTGATACTTTTAACAACAAAAACAAAAAATAAAAAATAAATTGCAACGTTTTTTGTATCATAAAATTTAATTGTAACAATTATATTACAACACACATATTTAACAATATGGATTTAAAAAAAATCACTTTTATTGTACTTATTATTGCCTTTAATTTAAATGCACAAAATAATCAAAAAGTATTATTCTCTATTGATAATGAGCCAGTTTACACTCAAGAATTTGTGAATGTTTACAAGAAGAATATTAATTTAATAGACGATTCATCTAAAAAGGGTATTGAAAATTATTTAAACTTATATGTAAATTATAAATTAAAAGTAAAGGAAGCTTTTGAGCTACGTTTAGATACCTTTCCTAAATTTAAAAGTGAACTTAGTGAATATAAATCAAATTTAATAGCGCCTTATTTAAAGGATAAAAATGTATCAGAACATTTAATTAAAGAGGCGTATGATAGAATTACAAAAGAAGTTGATGTAAGTCACATATTACTATTTATAAAACCTGACGCAACCGCAAATGACACGTTAATTGCCTATAATAAGTTAATAGAAGCAAGGAATTTAATTTTAGCCGGAAAGAGTTTTGCTGAAGTTGCTTTAAAATATTCTGAAGATCCAACCGTACAACAAAACGGAGGAAGAATAGGTTATTTTACAGGTTTACAAATGGTATATCCATTTGAGAATACTGCGTTTAATACAAAAATAGGCGATGTTTCTATGCCTTTTAAAACAAAATTCGGGTATCATATAGTACAAGTTCATAATGTTAGGAATGCTAAAGGTGAAGTTGAAGTTGCCCATATAATGGTTAAAAATGATAGCTTAATTGCAAAAAATAAAATTGATGACATCTATGCTCAATTAGTTGATAGTAATACTGATTTTTTTGAGTTGGCTACTCAAGTTTCAGATGATAAAGCAACTGCTCCACAAGGTGGAAGATTGAATAAATTTGGTACTGGGCAAATGTTAGAAAGTTTTGCGAATGAGGCTTTTAAATTAGAAAATGAAGGTGATTTTTCTAAACCATTTCAAACCCAATTTGGCTGGCATATTGTAAGGTTAATTAAAAAGTATCCGATTGAAAGTTTTGAAAAGTTAAGAGATAGAATAACACAACAGGTTGAAAATGATGAGCGTTCTAATTTAATAGGTGAATCTGTAATAAATAGACTTTTTAAAGAATACAAAGTAGTTGTAAATGAAGAAGCTTTACAGCAGTTTTCTGTTAATGATTGGAAAGAAAAACCAGAACTATTTAGGAGTACTTTACTAACAATAGAAAATACACCTATTTCTCAAAACCGTTTTATATCTTACTTAAATTCTTTTACTAATACTAGTATAGCTAAATCATTTGCAGGTTTTAAGGAAAAAGAAGTCATCAATTATTACAAACAACATATTGAAACAGATAATGATGAATTTGCAATCATGTTTAAAGAATTTAAAGAAGGTTTGTTATTATTTGATTTATTAGAAAAGAGGGTTTGGGAAAAATCTAAAGATAGTGCGGCACTATCAAATTATTTCAATGAAAATAAAACAAAGAAATATAATCATAAAGAATTGGCTACTATAAAAGGAACTGTAATTTCAGATTTTCAGGAATATTTAGAAAATGAATGGATAAAAGAGTTAAATTTAAAATACAAAGTAGCATTTAATTCCTCTGAAAAAAAGAAACTTTTAAAACTAAAAATATAACTATTGAAAAATTTAATTCCATATTTAATATTATTAATATCGTTGCAATCTTGTAATTATTTTACATTTAAAGATACTGAGAAGGAAGCAGTAGCAAGAGTTAATGATACCTATTTATATAAGGAAGACTTAACCAATATTTTTAACACAGGTTTATCCAAACAAGACAGTACATTGTTAGTTAATAGTTATATTAACAACTGGGTAAAACAGCAATTATTATTGGCTAAAGCGCAAATTAATTTAGAAGATACACAAAGTGATTTTGACGATTTGGTTAAAAAATATAGAGAAGATTTATACATTAATTCATATAAAGAGGCTGTTGTAAAACAGTATTTGAATTATGATATTACACCTCAGGATATTGATAAATTTTACAATGAAAATGGTCAAAATTTCAAATTAAATGAAGAGTTGGTTAAATTGAAATATATAAAAATTGGCAAAGATTTAATTAATAAAAATGAGATAATACGTCTTTTTGAATCTTCAAAAAAGAAAGATTTAGACACCTTACAACACAGAGAAATATTTTTAAAATCACAACACTTAAATGATTCAATTTGGGTGAAATTAAGTGAGCTATATATAAAAGTTCCAATTTTGAAAGATTTAGATAAACAGGAACTTCTAAAAAAAGATAATTTTGTTAAAAAAGAAGATTCATTAAGCTTATATTTGGTCAAAATTAAAAATGTACTAAATAGAAATGAAATAGCACCAAAAAGCTATATTACTCCTTCAATTAAGCAAATGATTTTACATCAAAGAAAATTACAATTATTAAAAAATATTGAAGAAACATTATTAGAAGATGCACAAAACAAAAAACAATTTGAAATATATTAAAATGATTAAAAAAATAACAATTTTAGCTTTTTTATTAGTAGCCTTTACTTCAAAAGCACAAGATAGTTTATCAATAAAAAGCGAAAGAATTAAAGTAGATGGAGTAGCAGTTGTTATAGGTAAAAATATTGTATTAGATTCTGATATAGAGAAGTTTAAAAAAGAATTACAGCAGCGAATTGAAGGGAAAATTGAAATTACAGATTGTGAAATTTTAGAAGAAATAATGACACAAAAATTAATAGCGCATCATGCAGTTGTTGATAGTGTTGTAGTTACTGATGCAGAAGTTCAATCTGAAGTAGAAAGAAATATTGGCTATTTTACACAACAATTGGGCTCTATGGAAAAAGTACTTAAAATGTACGGTTTTAATGATGAGGAAGATTTAAGAAGTGAACTTTCAGATATTCAAAAGGAACAACTTTTAATAAAAAGAGAACGCTCTAGTATAACAGAAAAAATTGATGTTACTCCAGAAGAAGTTAGAACATACTTTAAAAACCTTGAAAAAGAGAACAGTTTGCCAGAATTTAGTGCAGAAATTGAATTGGCTCAAATAGTGAAGTATTTAAAACCAAAAGAAGAAGAAACAAATAGAGTAGTAGCCAAATTAAAAGAGATAAAAAAAGAAATTGAAGATGGCTATAGCTTTAGGTTAAAAGCCATAATCAATTCTGATGACCCAGCTGTTTCAGGAAACGGAGCAGGATCTGGAGGGAAATATACAATTACACGTGAAAGTGGTTTTATTAAAGAGTTTAAAGAAGTAGCATTTTCTTTAGATGAAGGAGAAATTTCAGAACCATTTGAATCGGGTTTTGGATATCATATTATTCAAGTTGAAAAAATTAAAGGGCAAGAGCGTGATGTACGTCATATTTTAATACAACCAAAAATTAGTGAAGAAGAATTAAATACTTCAAAAACTGAACTTGCAAAAATTAGAAATCAAATTCTTAATGGAGAAATTACTTTTGAAGAAGCCGTTTTAAAATATTCTGATGATGTAGAAACTAAAAATAATCAAGGTTTAATATTAAATCCAGAATCTAATGATACAAAATTTGATTTAACCTTAATGGGTCCTGAATTATATGGAAAAGTTAATAATTTAAAAACTGGTGAAATTACTGAACCTTTCTACGAAGAAGTGAGGGGTGGTGAAAAAATGCATAAAATTATTTTACTAAAAAGTAAAAACGATACTCATAAAGCAGACTTTGTAAAAGATTACGAGAAAATTCAGCAGTTAACCTTGCAAAAGAAACAAGAAGAAGCTATTGAAAAATGGGTGAAAAATAAAATTGGAGATACCTATATTAAAATAGGGAATGATTTTAAAAATTGTGAATTTAAAAATAACTGGAAAAAAGATTAATATGTCGGATGTTGCTGCATTAAAACTACTGGTAGAAAAACATACAGCTTTAAAGAAAGAAATAGGTAAAATTATTATTGGTCAAAACAAAGCGGTTGATCATATATTACTTTCTATTTTAAGTGGCGGACATTCATTATTAATTGGTGTCCCTGGTTTAGCTAAAACTCTAATTGTAAATACAATAGCTCAAACTTTAGGGTTGGAATTTAAACGTATTCAATTTACTCCAGATTTAATGCCTTCGGATATTTTAGGGAGCGAAATATTAGACGAAACAAATCATTTCAAATTTATAAAAGGCCCAATTTTCAGTAATATTATTTTGGCCGATGAAATTAATAGAACGCCACCAAAAACGCAAGCGGCACTTTTAGAAGCCATGCAAGAGCGATCAGTAACTGTAGCAGGGCATCATCATACATTGGCAAAACCATTTTTTGTTTTAGCAACTCAAAATCCAATAGAGCAGGAAGGAACATACCCGTTACCAGAAGCGCAGCTAGATAGGTTTATGTTTTCTATTAATTTAGATTACCCAACTTTTGAAGAAGAAGTTGAAGTTGTTAAAAGTACCACAAATGATATTAAAGTAAGTGTTAGTCCAATGCTTTCTACTGAAGAAATAAATGAATTTCAACACTTAATTAGGCGAATTCCTGTAGCAGATAATGTTATTGAATACGCTGTAAAATTAGTTTCTAAAACACGTCCTAATTCGGTGAATTCACCTGAAATTGTAAATAACTTTATTGATTGGGGTGCAGGGCCAAGAGCATCTCAAAATTTAATATTAGCAGCGAAGGCTAATGCCGCCGTAAACGGAAAATACTCACCTGATATTGAGGATGTTCAAGAAGTTGCATACGCAATATTAAAGCATAGAATTGTTAAAAATTACAAAGCTGAAGCAGAAGGTATTACAGAAAAACAAGTGATAGAATCGTTGTTTTAAGATTCAGTTTCAGGGTTTTCAAAAAAGCTAAATACACTACCACCATATTTTTTTTCATAGCTTATAAATGGGTTATTAAATTTGGTGAATTTAGAGTGTTCTATAATAAGAACTCCACCTTCATCTAGTAATTGATTTTTAAAAACCAATTCCACAATTTTTTCAAATAAGTCGTCTTCAAATCCATAAGGTGGATCGGCAAAAATAACATCAAATTTTGTATTTGTTCTCTCTAAATATTTAAAAACATCACTTTTTACAGTGGTAATTCCTAATTCAAGTTCATCAGAAATTTGATTAATATATTTTATGCAACCAAAATTTTCATCAACAGAAGTTATTTTTTCTGTGCCTCTAGATCCAAATTCGTAACTAATATTTCCAGTTCCTGAAAATAAATCTAGAACTGCTATTTCATGAAAGTAATAAAGGTTGTTTAATATATTAAATAAAGCTTCCTTAGCAATATCAGTTGTTGGTCTAACAGGTAATTTTTTTGGAGCTTGTAACCTTTTGCTCTTAAATTTTCCGGAAATAATTCGCATTAAATTTGATTTAGTAACGTATAGTGTTGGTGAGAAGAAATGCCTTCTAAAATATTATTATAAGATAAATTGTTGTAAAAACTAACGTTTCTAACATATTGGTATGCAATTTTATATAATTCAGATTCTTTTTCAATATCACCCATTAATATTAATTGAAATTCTTCTGGGTTTAAATTTAATTGTTCTGCAATAAAAAGGATATAGTATATAAAGTCTTCTTTTGTTTTAAAATTGAAGATATTATAAAGGTCTAGCTTTTTATTTTTTAAAACAACTATTTCAAAAGTATGTTGTGTAATATTTACAAAACAATGCTGTTCTACATTATTTTTAAACTCATTTAATAAACTTTCAATTAAAACGGTTGATGCATGTTTAAATATAAAGGACCCATATATATCAAATAAGAAATTATTAACATTTACAAACGGAATATATACATTTACAATGTCTGAATTTTTGAGTTCATCATACGTAATAAAGTCGTTTTCAAGAACTTTTATAGAGTATTTCAAGTAGTTTGACAAGTTGTTTTTGTCAAAAATAGGTTTAGGAACCTGAGTTACTAAATTATTAAAATGTGTAACACTTACGGATGTGTATTTATGTTTAAGAATAGTGTTAGTTTCATAAAGCTGTTCTACAAATTCTAAATGTTTGTAAGGTGAGATTTCGTGTTCATCTATAAACTGTAAGTATTCAAAATGTAGGATGTCTTTTGAATGCATGTTATAGATACAAAAAGAAAATCCATCCAAACTAAGTTGGATGGATAAATGATAATCTTCTAGATTGTTAAAATCTATATTATTCTTCGATATCTTTTTTATCTGCTTTATCATAAAATGGAGGCCAGTTACCATCTTCGCTAACTTCACCTAATGATCCTACTCTAATAAATTCACCTTTAATTTCTTCACCACCAATAGCTTCTTTTTCTTGCTTGATAAGATTCATATCCATACCTTCTAAAATTAAAGCTTTATCTACTTTAACTTCAAAAACTGGAGCTTTTAGGCCTATAATTTTTTCTACAAAACCAATTTCAATTTTAAACATTTGGTCAGTACCAGGTATTTTAAGCATATTTTTGTAGTCTTTACCTGCAAATTTGGCTTTTACATCTTCGTAACCAATAGTATCAACTACTCTTTCTTCAATTTCTTTTGTAATACCACCACCAACACTAACACTTTTTACAACGTTTCTTGTTTGGGTTAATGCAAATTTACCATTTTCAATAAAGCTAATTAATTCTTCTCCATTATCAGTATATCTTCCTTTTACTTTTTTGAAAGCAACTTCAGCATCTCTAATAATTTTCATACTTTCAATAACCCTAGCATACTTAACTTTTTTCTCTTTGTTAAATTGCATTGGCTTTTGTATTTCGAAATTGATTTTATAAACTAATAAAGCTGCTATTGCAATTAATAAAACCGATAAAACCCAATGTAATTTCTTTGGAATAAAATTAACAATGGCGTAAGCTAAAAACGCGGTAACTACAATTGCCGCTATAATAATCAATATTGTTGTCATTTGTGTTTGTATTTGTAATTTTTATCTGTGTACGCAAATCTACAAATTTTTTTTAATGAGAAAAACTTTTAAGCATAAATCAATTTGTATATTTGAATTTTATTACAAAATGATCAAAACTACACAAGAATTTTACAAAAACCTTATAGATAATTTTCCTTTTGAGCCAACAAACTTGCAAGATATTTTATTGTTTAAGTTAACTGACTTTATTTTTGAAAATAAAAACAATCAATTATTTTTAATAAAAGGGTATGCTGGTACAGGTAAAACAACTTCTATTAGTACAGTTGTTAATAATTTGTGGAAAGCTGGTAAGAAAGCGGTTTTATTGGCTCCAACGGGTAGAGCAGCAAAGGTAATTTCTGGATATTCGGGCAGGCAAGCATTTACAATCCATAAAAAAATATATCATCCTCGTAAAAATAAATCGGGAGGAGTAGATTTTACCTTGCAAACAAATAAGCATACAAATACTATTTTTATTGTTGATGAAGCCTCCATGATTCCAGATACTTCAACGAGTGGTAATTTGTTTGAAAATTCATCATTATTAGACGATTTAATGTCATATGTGTACTCTGGAGCACATTGTAAACTAATTTTAATTGGAGATACAGCGCAATTACCGCCTGTAAAGTTAGAATTAAGTCCAGCATTGGATGCTCAAAAACTCAAATTAAATTATGATAAAGATGTTATAGAAATAGAGTTGAACGAAGTAATGCGTCAACATGCCGAGTCTGGAATTTTAGTAAATGCGACAGAATTAAGATACATTTTGGCAAATAATGGCTTTAATGATTTTAAATTTAGATTGGGTTACCCAGATTTAATTCGGTTAATTGATGGGTATGAAATTGAAGATGCCATAAATAGCGCTTATGATAATTTTGGTGTTGAAGATACCGCATTTATTGTACGATCAAATAAAAGAGCAAATCAATACAACCAACAAATAAGAAGTAAAATTCGCGGTCAGGAAAATGAAATCTCTACTGGCGATTTTGTGATGGTTGTTAAAAACAATTATTTTTGGTTAAAAGAAAGTAGTGATGCGGGTTTTATTGCCAATGGCGATATTTGTGAAATACTTCAAATTTTTAGTATTAAAGAGTTGTACGGTTTTAAGTTTGCCGAAGTAAAAATTAGAATGATTGATTACCCAAATCAAAAACCTTTTGAAACGGTATTGTTGCTAGACACTTTAACTTCGGAAACACCATCTTTATCTTATGAAGAGTCTAATAAACTATATCATGAAGTTGGAAAAGATTTTGCTCATGAAACTTCAAAATATAAACAACTATTAGGTATTAAAAAAAGTAAACACTTTAATGCGTTACAAGTAAAGTTTTCTTACGCAGTTACGTGTCATAAATCGCAAGGAGGACAGTGGAAAACAGTTTTTATTGAACAACCTTATTTGCCAGACGGACAAAGTATACCTTATTTACGCTGGTTATACACGGCGGTTACAAGAGCTCAGGAAAAAGTATATTTAATAGCTTTTAAAGATGATTTTTTTATTGAATAGTTGAGTTTTTAGAGATAATATTCAAAATCTATTTAAACATATCCATTCCAGGAATATTTGGCATTCCATCTTTTGCGGCAGCCGCTAATTCAGTTTCACTAATTGAATTTGCTTTTTCTAAGGCTTTGTTTAGTGCAATTACTAAAAAATCTTCCAATTCTTCTTTGTCTGTAAGTTCTTCAGAAATTGAAATATTTTTAACCGCTCTATTGGCTGTAACAGTTACTTTTACCAATCCGTTTCCGGCTTCACCATCAATTAAAATAGTGTTTAATCGTAATTTAGTAGCTTCAATTTTTTGTTGTGCTTCTTTTAATTTAGCCATCATTCCAGATAAGTCTCCAAACATTTTGTTACATTTTTAACAGTTGATACCAAGCAAATATAGTATTTTTGCGAACTATTGAAAATAAATTAATGATATTGGAAAAAATAATAAAAGCACCAAAGGCTACAAAAGTTGAAAAGAAGTTAGAAATTCATGGCGATGTTAGAATTGATAATTACTATTGGTTAAATGATAAAGAGAACCCAAAGGTTATAGATTATTTAAATGAAGAAAATGATTATTATAGTAAAATAACAGCACATACAACTGAA
This sequence comes from Lutibacter sp., assembly GCF_016342705.1. GTDB lineage: Bacteria > Bacteroidota > Bacteroidia > Flavobacteriales > Flavobacteriaceae > Lutibacter. The sequence continues at coordinate 41,885 of NZ_JAEINV010000007.1, forward strand.
TTTCAGTCAGCTTTATTTGAAGAAATGAAATCGAGAATAAAGGAAGAAGATGAGTCGGTTCCATATAAAAAAAATAACTACCATTATATTACCAAATATCAATTTGGAAAGCAATATCCTATTTATACACGTAAAAAGGAGACGTTAGAAGCTGCCGAAGAAATTTTGTTTGATGTAAATAAAATGGCGAAAAAGCATTCCTACTATAAATTATCAGGAATGTCTGTAAGTCCAGATAATAAACTAGTTTCATTTGCAATAGATACTAAAGGAAATAGAGAATATAAATTGCAGTTTAAAAATTTAGAAACGGGAAAATTATTTTCTGAAAAAATAAAAAACACCACAGGTGGTGGAACTTGGGCAAATGATAATAAAACTGTTTTTTACACCAAAAACAATCCAAAAACATTGCGAAGTGAAAAAATATTTAAACACGTTTTAGGAACCGATGTTTCTGAAGATGTTGAAGTGTTTTTTGAAGAAGATGAAACTTTTAACACCTTTGTTTACAAAACAAAATCTGAAAAATATATAGTAATTGGATCTTATAATACAGTTTCAACAGAATATCGTGTTTTAGACGCCAACAATCCAAATGGAACGTTTAAAATAATTCAACCAAGAGAACGCGATTTAGAATATAGTATTGCGCATTACGAGTCTGATTTTTACATACTTACAAATAAAGATGGCGCCACCAATTTTAAATTGATGAAAACATCTGAAAGTAACACTGAAAAAGAAAATTGGGTAGAAGTAATTTCGCCAAGAAAAGATGTTTTATTAGAAGATATTTCAATTTTTAAAAACTTCTTGGTTGTTGAAGAGCGTGAAAATGGATTGAGTAAAATAAGAATTATAAAATGGGATGCTTCAGAAGATTTTTATTTACCTTTTGAAGAAGAAACCTATTCAGCCGGAGTATATTACAATCCAGAATTTGATACCGATGTTATTAGATATGGTTATAATTCCATGACAACGCCAAGCTCAGTAATCGATTTTAATGTAGTTTCTAAAACAAAAGAAATTATTAAAGAGCACGAAGTTTTAGGTGGTAAATTTGATAAAAAAAACTATAAAAGTGAGCGTCTTTGGGCAACTGCACAAGACGGTACAAAAGTAGCCATTTCATTAGTTCACCATGTAAATACTAAGTTTTCAGAAAATACACCATTATTATTATATGGTTATGGATCTTACGGCCATACAATAGATGCAGGATTTAGTTCCACCCGTTTAAGTTTATTAGATAGAGGTTTTATATTTGCCATAGCCCATGTGAGAGGAAGTGAGTATTTAGGTAGAAATTGGTACGAAGACGGAAAATTATTGAAGAAAATGAACACATTTACAGATTTTATAGATTGTGCTCAGTTTTTAGAAGATAATAAAATTACATCAGCAAAACATTTATACGCCTACGGAGGTTCCGCTGGTGGATTATTAATGGGAGCTATAATTAATTTAAAACCAGAACTTTTTAACGGAATTATAGCCGCTGTTCCTTTTGTTGATGTTGTTACTACAATGCTAGATGATAGTATTCCTTTAACAACTGGAGAATATGACGAATGGGGCAATCCTAATGAACCAGTTTATTATGATTACATGAAATCCTACTCTCCTTACGATAATGTTTCCAGAAAAAATTATCCAAATATGCTGGTTACAACAGGACTCCATGATTCCCAAGTACAATACTTTGAGCCTGCAAAATGGGTTGCAAAGTTACGAGAATTGAAAACAGATAAAAATATTTTAGTAATGCATACTAATATGGAGGCGGGGCATAGTGGGGCTTCTGGCCGTTTTGACTCTTTAAAAGAAGTAGCAAGAGATTATTCTTTTATTATTGATTTGGAGGGGCAAACGATAATTTAAAAAAAATTATTAAATTTGCACGTTATAGATTATTATTCTAATTTCATTTTTGAAAAATATTATATCTGAATTAAACTATTAAAAATGACAAAAAATAAAGGTATAAGTAAGAATATTTTAGACCTTATAGGTAATACTCCTTTAATTAGATTAAACAAAATCACCAATAATCTCTCTGGAAATTTTTACGCTAAGTACGAAGGATTTAATCCAGGACATTCTATGAAAGATAGAATAGCTTTACATATTATAGAGGAAGGTGAAAGACAAGGTTTACTAAAAAAGGGAAGTACTATTATTGAAACAACATCTGGTAATACGGGTTTTAGTATTGCTTTAGTTAGTATTATTAAAGGTTATAAATGTATCTTAGCCGTAAGCTCAAAAGCTTCCGAAGGAAAAATTAATATGCTGAAGGCAATGGGAGCAAAAGTATACGTTTGTCCAGCACATGTAAGTGCAGACGATCCTCGTTCTTATTACCAAGTAGCAAAAAGATTACACGAAGAAACAGCAAACTCGGTTTATATCAATCAATATTTCAATCAATTAAATGCCGATGCGCATTATAATTCTACAGGTCCTGAAATTTGGGAGCAAACAAATGGAGAAATTACTCATTTAATTGCCGCTAGTGGAACAGGAGGAACAATTTCTGGAGTAGCGAGATATTTAAAAGAGCAAAATCCAGCAATTAAAGTTTTAGGTGTTGACGCTTATGGATCAATTTTAAAGAAATTTCACGAAACTGGTGAATTTGATAAAAATGAAATTTACCCATATAGAATAGAAGGGTTAGGTAAAAACTTAATTCCTACAGCTACAGATTTTGATGTTATTGATGTTTTTGAAAAAGTATCTGATGAAGATGCAGCTCATAGAGCTAGAGAATTGGCAATAACTGAAGGTTTATTTACAGGTTATACAAGTGGTGCAATTGTACAAGCTGCTCTTCAATATGGTGCAAAGGGGTATTTTGATGAAAATTCAAAGGTTGTTTTAATATTACCTGATCACGGATCTCGTTATATGGAAAAAATTTATAGTGATGATTGGATGAAAGAGCAAGGATTTTTTGATTCAAAAACACATGCACACCAAGAAGTTGAGTTTATAAAATAAAAAATATATTGTAAAATATTAAAAGAGGTTAGGATATTTTTTCTAACCTCTTTTTTTATAAAATTTACATTTGAAAACCACAAAAAAAATAACGTACTTTGCACTTGTAAAAATGCAAGATGTTTAATTACATTTTAGACATAAATAATATACAATGAAAGATTTATTTGAAAGAATCGTAAAAGATAAAGGTCCATTAGGAAAATGGGCAAAACAAGCTGAAGGTTATTATGTATTTCCTAAACTTGAAGGTGAAATTTCTAATAGAATGAAATTCAACGGTAAAAATGTTGTTACCTGGAGTATTAACGATTACTTAGGTTTAGCAAATCACCCTGAAGTTAGAAAAGCGGATGCTGAAGCTGCTGCTGAATATGGTATGGCATACCCAATGGGTGCTAGAATGATGTCTGGCCATACAGTATATCATGAGCAATTAGAAAAAGAATGTGCTGAATTTGTAGGTAAAGAAGCTGCATATTTAGTAAATTTTGGTTACCAAGGAATGGTTTCTGCTATTGATGCATTGGTAACAAAACATGATGTTATTGTATATGATATTGATTCTCATGCTTGCATTATTGATGGTGTTAGATTGCATCATGGTAAAAGATTTACTTACCAACATAACGATATTGAAAGTTTAGAGAAGAACTTACAACGTGCTACAAAAATTGCAGAAGAAACAGGAGGAGGGATTTTGGTGATTTCTGAAGGTGTTTTTGGAATGCGTGGTGAACAAGGTAAATTAAAAGAAATAGTAGCTTTAAAAAGTAAGTACAATTTTAGATTTTTAGTAGATGATGCTCACGGTTTTGGAACTTTAGGTGAAGGTGGAAGAGGAGCAGGTTATGAGCAAGGTGTGCAAGATGGAATTGATGTGTATTTCGCAACTTTTGCAAAATCTATGGCAGGTATTGGCGCATTTTTTGCAGCTGATAAAGATATTATTCAGTATTTACAATACAATATGCGTTCACAAATGTTTGCAAAATCATTACCTATGGCAATGGTGAAAGGAGCATTAAAACGCTTAGATATGTTGCGTACAATGCCAGAATTAAAAGAAAAGTTGTGGGAAAATGTAAATGCACTTCAAAATGGATTAAAAGAAAACGGGTTTAATATTGGAAAAACAAATACGTGTGTAACTCCAGTATTTTTAGAAGGTGATATTCCTGAAGCAATGGCAATGGTAAATGATTTACGTGAAAATTATGCAATATTTTGCTCTATTGTGGTATATCCTGTAATTCCTAAAGGTTTAATTATTTTAAGATTAATTCCTACAGCTGCACATACTTTAGCAGATGTTAAAGAAACTATTGAGTCTTTTTCTGCAATTAGAGAAAAACTTGAAAAAGGTATTTACAAAAGAATTGCAGCTTCAATGATGTAATATTTTAGTTTTGAGTCGTCCTAAAATAGGTTGACGATTATTAAAAAAATTAATGAAAACCTGTGAAGATATCTTCACAGGCTTTTTTATTAAAAGAATATCAGTTTAATATCCTTCAGAAATATTTTTTAATGAACTTTTATTAATTATTTTAATTTTCTTTCCAATTAAATCTATAACACCATCTTTTTTTAAGTTAGAAAGTAACCTAATGGCAGATTCTGTAGCTGTTCCAATAGTGTTTGCAATCTCTTCTCTTGTTAAAATAACATCAATACAAGCTTCATTATCAAGTCCAAAAATTTCTTCTAAATAAATTAAGGTTTCAGCCAATCTATCTCTTACTGGTTTTTGGGCCATTTGAGAAATAGCTGTATTTGCATCATTTAACTGTTGTGAAATATTTCGCATTAAATCCAATGAAAAATTAGCATTTTCTTTAATGGTTTCTAAAATATCTCCTTTAGGAATAAAACAAACATGCATATCTTCCAAAGCTATTGCGTTTAAACCAACCAATTCTTCACTTAAAATAGATCGATGCCCTAAAATATCACCACCTTTTATAAACTTAATAATTTGCTCTTTACCGTTGGTATTTAATTTTGTCATTTTACCTTTACCATCTCTAATACAGTAAAGTCCATTAATGGCATTTCCTTCGGTTAGTAAATTTTCTCCTTTTTTTATAACCAAAGTAGTTTTATGATCAGAAAATTTTTCTAATTCTTCTTGGGTTAATGTCTTTAAAGCGTTAAAACGTTTAATTATGCATTGTCTGCAGTTCGACATATATCATTAAATTTAAATGTAGTATTATAGATTACAAATTTAATAAATAAAATGACAAATATCACTTACAATGTATGATATTTGTCATAGATAAAATTCAACTAATTTATAGTTTTGCAAGCGTAAAAAATAAGTATGAGTTCAAAAGAATGTTACCATTGTGGGGCAGATTGTGGTAAAAAACCAATAATTTTTAATGAAAAGGAGTTTTGTTGTAATGGCTGTAAAACTGTTTATGAGATTTTAAACGCAAATGAATTAACTTGTTATTACGATTTACAAATTGCTCCGGGGACTATTCCTAAGGAGATAAAAGGAAAATTTAATTATTTAGAGAATACGGAAATAATTGAAAAACTGTTAGAGTTTAATGATGGAAGCACATCAGTTGTTGAGTTTTATATTCCTAGTATTCATTGTAGCTCTTGTATTTGGGTTTTAGAAAACTTATCTAAATTAAATAAAGGTGTTATTACCTCTATGGTAAACTTTCCAAATAAAACATTACGAATCACATTTAAAAATGATTTAAGTCAGTTAAAAGAATTGGCAGAATTAATTACTTCAATTGGGTACGAACCCTACATAAGTTTAGAAGACGACTCTAAAAAGTTACATAAAGTTGATAAAACATTAATTTATCAGGTTTCAATAGCAGCTTTTGCTTTTGGGAATATTATGCTTTTATCATTTCCTGAATATTTTGAGGTTGATGAATTTTGGTTGGAAAAATATAAATATTTGTTTAGATGGCTCATGTTTGTAATGGTAATTCCGGTAGTTTTTTATTCAGGAAAAGGCTATTTTATTTCGGCCTATAAAGGGTTAAAGCATAAAATATTAAATATTGATGTTCCTATTGCTTTAGGAATTTCGGTGTTATTTATTAGAAGTTCTATTGAAATACTTTTAGATATTGGATCTGGGTTTTTTGATAGTTTGGCAGGTTTAATTTTCTTTTTACTCTTAGGTAAATTTTTTCAACAAAAAACATATAATTTTTTATCTTTTGAACGCGATTATAAATCGTATTTTCCAATTGCAGTCACAAAAATTGTAGATGGATTGGAGACAAATATTCCAGTAAATGATATTAAAAAAGGAGATCGTTTATTAATAAGAAATGAAGAATTAATTCCGGTTGATGGCATTTTAATTAACGGAAATGCAGCTATTAATTATAGTTTTGTAACAGGAGAATCTGTTCCAACAGTAAAACAAAGCGGCGACAAATTATTTGCAGGAGGAAAACAAACTCAAGGTGCTATTGAAATGGAAGTAATTAGCACTATTTCTCAAAGTTATTTAACACAATTATGGAGTAATGATGTGATTAATAAACCAACCGATTTTACCATAAAAAATTTAACAGATACCATTAGTAAGTATTTTACAATTGCCATTTTATCTATCGCTTTTATTGCGGGTATTTTTTGGTATTTTAAAAATCCATCAATGGCATTTAATGTAGTAACTGCTGTATTAATTATTGCGTGCCCTTGTGCATTGGCATTATCTGCTCCGTTTGCTATTGGTAATATGTTGAGAATTTTTGGCTATAAAAAATTCTATTTAAAAAACGCCGAAACTTTAGAGAAAATTTCAAAAATCACCACCATTATTTTTGATAAAACAGGAACGATTACTACAAGCCATAAAACGCAATTGAAATATACGGGAAAAGCATTAACAACTAATGAACTTAAAACTGTAAAAACAGTTTTAAGAGCTTCAAATCATCCTTTAAGTAGAACTTTGTATGAGTATATTAAGCAGAAACCATTTTCAGAAAAATTGACAACTTTTGAAGAAGTTTTAGGCAAAGGAATTAATGCTTCCATAAATGATATAGACATTAAATTAGGATCAGCAAGTTTTGTAGGTGTTAATTTAAGTAGTATAAATGAAACCTCTATTTATGTTGAAATAAATAAGGAATTAAAAGGAGCCTTCATATTTCAAAATAGTTATAGAGATGGTTTAAAAGAAGTATTTGAAACACTTAACATAAATTATAAGTTGGTAATATTATCTGGAGATAATGAAGGTGAAAAAGAATTTTTAGAATCCTTATTACCAAAAAATACACAATTTCAATTCAACCAAAAACCTGAAGATAAATTAAACTATATTAAAAATTTACAACAAAAAGGTGAAAAAGTAATGATGGTTGGCGATGGACTAAATGATGCAGGTGCATTGGCACAAAGTGAAGTTGGAATTGCTGTTTCTGAAGATGTAAATGTATTTTCACCAGCTTGTGATGCAATATTAGATGCAAAACTTTTCAACAAATTACCTAAGTTTTTAACATTATCTAGTAAAACTATGGGTATTATTAAAACAAGTTTTGTAATTTCATTGCTGTATAATTTAATAGGTATGTATTTTGCTTTAACTGGTCAACTTACACCGGTTGTAGCTGCAATTTTAATGCCTTTGAGTTCAATAAGCATTGTAGTTTTTGTTACGATTATGACAAATTTGGCTTCAAAAAAGTTTGTAATATAGGTAGCATTAATTTTTAAATATGATAATTATCATATAAAGTTTCATCTAAAAAATTATTTTTGTAGCAAAAATCAGTAGTAAACTAATAACTAAAAATGGAAGTTGTATATATTACAATAGGCGTTAGTATTATTGTAGCCATCTTTTTCTTCATTGTTTTTATTAAATCAGTTAAATCTGGTCAATATGAAGATACCTATACACCATCTGTCCGTATGTTATTCGATGATGAATTAGTAACACCATCTGATAAAGACAAAATTAAAGACAAGGAAAGTAAATCTGAATCAACTAAATAATAAATAATTAACAATTAATCAAACAAGTATGGAAAAAGAACAGTTTTATTATGATAATAAAATCGTGAAAATGTTCCTTTGGGCTACAATTCTTTGGGGAGTTGTAGGAATGTTAGTAGGGCTTTTAGTAGCGCTACTTTTTGTGTTCCCAGGACTTTTAGAATTTGCAGGAGCAGACGATGCTATTTCGTGGTTAAGTTTTGGTCGTTTACGTCCATTACATACCAACGCAGTTATTTTTGCTTTTGTGGGTAACGGAATCTTTTTAGGAATTTATTACTCTACACAAAGATTATTAAAAGCTAGAATGTTTAATGATGTTTTAAGTAGAATTCATTTTTGGGGTTGGCAAGCTATTATTGTTGCTGCAGCTATAACATTGCCTTTAGGTTTAACATCTTCAAAAGAATATGCAGAATTAGAATGGCCAATTGATATAGCAGTTGTTTTAATTTGGGTAGTTTTTGGAATTAATTTAATTGGTACAATTTTAAAACGAAGACAACGTCATATTTATGTGGCAATATGGTTTTATATAGCTACTTTAATAACTATTGCTGTTCTTTATATATTTAATAATTTAGAAATGCCCGTAAGTGCATTTAAAAGCTATTCAGTTTATTCTGGTGTGCAAGATGCGCTAGTTCAGTGGTGGTACGGACATAATGCGGTGGCATTTTTCTTAACCACACCAGTATTAGGTTTAATGTATTATTTTGTTCCTAAAGTAGCAAATAGACCAGTTTATTCATATAGACTTTCAATTATCCACTTTTGGACATTAATTTTCTTATACATTTGGGCAGGCCCTCACCATTTATTATACACAGCTTTACCAGAATGGGCACAAAACTTAGGAACTGTTTTTTCAATTATGTTAATATTTCCATCTTGGGGTGGTATGATCAACGGTTTATTAACCCTGCGTGGAGCTTGGGATAAAGTTCGTGAAAACCCAGTATTAAAATTCTTTGTTGTTGCAATTACTGGTTATGGTATGGCAACTTTTGAAGGACCGATGTTATCATTTAAAAATTTAAATGCAATTGGACATTATACAGATTGGATTGTAGGGCACGTTCATATTGGAGCTTTAGCTTGGAACGGATTTATGATTTCAGGTATTGTTTACTGGTTAGCAGAAAAATTATGGAAAACGCCGTTATACTCACGTAAACTTGCAAACACACATTTTTGGTTAGGTACTTTAGGAATTTTATTTTATGCCATTCCGTTATATGTTGCTGGTTTTACACAAGCATTTATGTGGAAACAGTTTAATCCAGATGGAACTTTAGTTTATGGTAACTTCCTTGAAACAGTTACACAAGTTATACCAATGTATGCAATGCGTGCCATTGGAGGAACTTTATATTTAACGGGATTTATATTATTAGCAATAAACGTTATTAAAACGGCAAAAGCAGGATCAACTGTTGAAGATGAATTAGCAGAAGCAGCTCCATTGAAAAAAATTAGTGGTAAAAGAATTGCTGGTGAAGGTTTTCATACTTGGTTGGAAAGAAAAACAGTTTTATTTACAATTTTAACAACAGTTGCAATTTTAATTGGTGGTTTAGTTGAAATAGTTCCATTAATTTTGGTTAAATCAAATGTGCCAACAATTACAAGTGTTAAACCTTATACTCCATTAGAATTGGAAGGAAGAGATATTTATATAAGAGAAGGTTGTAATAATTGTCACTCTCAAATGATTCGTCCTTTCCGTTCGGAAGTTGAGCGATATGGAGAATATTCTAAAGCTGGTGAATATGTATACGATTTTCCATTCTTATGGGGTTCTCGTAGAACCGGACCAGATGTTCATAGAGTTGGTGGAAAATATAATGATAACTGGCACTTTAATCATATGATGGATCCTCGTTCAACATCGCCAGGTTCAATTATGCCACGTTACTCTTGGTTGATTAAAAACGATATGAACGCGTCTAATTTAGAAAGTAAAATGTCTGGTTTAGTAACTTTAGGTGTACCATATACACCAGAACGAATAAGTGGAGCTAAACAAGAATTGTTAGCACAAGCTAAACAAGTAGAAGAAAATTTAAGACAAGATCCTGAATTTGTTAAAAATTATGGTTCAAGTAATATTCAAAATAAAGAAATTGTAGCTTTAATTGCATATTTACAACGTTTAGGAACAGATATTAAAGCAAATAAAACAGCATTAAAATAATATTGTATGTTAAAATTCATAAAACATAATTTAGAAGGAATTGATGGGGTGGAGATTTACCCAATAATTTCATTGTTACTATTTTTTACAGTATTTGTTACTATGATATTTTTTGTTTACAAATTACCAAAAAAAAATATTGATGAAATAAGTCAATTACCTTTAGATAACGATAATAATAAAGAACTTACTCATGAATAAAAATTCAGAAAACATATCTGCTTGGAAAAGGTTTATGAAATCTATGACCAAAGCACACGACTTAGGAACAGAGGAAGACATCATGTTAGACCATGATTATGATGGAATAAAAGAACTAGACAATGTATTACCACCTTGGTGGTTATATGGTTTTTACATAACAATTGCAATTAGTATCTTTTATTATATTCAAGTATTTTATAATTCAGAAGAATATAGCCAAGCAGAAGAATTTGCAACTGAAGTTGCTGAAGGGAAAGCTGAAGTTGAAGCTTATAAAGCTGCAAATCCTCAATTATTTGATGATGCTAATATTGTAGCTCTGACCGATCCTGAAAGTCTAGCAAAAGGAAAAGAATTATTTACATCTAAAACTTGTTTTGCATGTCATTTAGCCGATTTAGGAGGAAGTATTGGGCCAAATTTAACCGATAATAAATGGGTTTTAGGAGGAGATGTTAAAAATATTTTTAATACAATTTCTAAAGGTGGTAGACCAGGAAAAGGAATGGTTGCTTGGGAAAGTACCATTAGTAGAGATGAAAGAATACAGTTAGCAAGTTATATTATTTCTATGCAAGGCACTCAGCCAGCAACACCAAAAGCACCTGAAGGAGATATTACTTGGCCTGAAGAATAATGTTAAAAACAAATAAATATTAAATAGTTTTTATTAGTTACTATCATTTAGGCTTTGTTTTTATTTTTTGTCACTTTTGTTTCTATTAAGTTAAGTAATTAGCTATAAATTTGGAAGGTGAAATAAAAATAAAAATAAAGCCTTTTTTTATTAGAATATGGGAGAACAAGTAAAAGAAAGATTTAGAGATTCTATTGGGACAATAGATGAAAGTGGAAAAAGAAATTTTATTTTTCCAAAAAAGCCAAAAGGTAAATTATATAATTACAGAACTTATGTAAGCTGGTTTTTACTAGCTTTTTTGTTGGCGGCTCCTTTTATTAAAATTAAAGGAAATCAGTTTTTATTATTTAATGTAATAGAACGTAAATTTCATATTTTCGGGTTTCCATTTTGGCCACAAGATTTTCATTTATTAGTAATTTCCTTATTAGTAAGTGTAGTTTTTGTTATTTTATTCACCGTTGTTTTTGGTAGAATATTTTGTGGATGGATGTGTCCTCAAACTATTTTTATGGAAATGGTTTTTAGAAAAGTAGAATATTTAATTGAAGGGGACAGAAGCAAACAAATAAAACTAGAGAAGCAAGCTTGGGATGCGGAAAAAATTAGAAAAAGAGTAACAAAGTGGATTGCTTTCTTTTTAATTTCATTCATTATTTCAAATGTGTTTTTAGCGTATATTATTGGCTCAGATGAAGTTTTAGCCTACATTACTGAAGGTCCTTTTGCTCATATTGGATTATTGCTGAAACTATTAGCCTTTACTGCTGTTTTTTATTTCGTATTTGCTTGGTTTAGAGAACAGGTTTGTATTATTGTATGTCCATATGGAAGATTGCAAGGTGTTTTATTAGATAATAAATCTATTAACGTTGCATATGATTTTGTTAGAGGAGAAGGAGATAACGGTAGAAAAAAATTAAGAAAAGATGAAAATAGAGATGAATTAGGCCATGGTGATTGTATAGACTGTAAACAATGCGTTCAAGTGTGCCCAACAGGAATTGATATTAGAAATGGAACACAATTAGAATGTATTAATTGTACAGCTTGTATTGATGCTTGTGATGAAATAATGGATAAATCTGGTTTTGAAAGAGGATTAATTCGTTATGCATCTGAAAATGACATTGAGAAAAAAGAGAAATTTAAGTTTAATGCTCGTTTAATAGCTTATTCAGTTATACTTACAATATTAGTTGGCGTTTTAATTACCATGTTGTTTTTAAGAAATGATGTTGAAGCAACAATTTTAAGATTACCAGGACAAACATTTCAATCAACAGAAACTACCGTTAAAAATGTGTATACAGTAAAGCTAATTAATAAAACTACTGAAGACATTGATGATGTTGAAATTAAGTTAATTTCTCATGAAGGAGAAATTATAATGGTTGGTGGACCATTAAATGTTAAAAAACAAGGATTAAAAGAAGGTACTCTATTTATTGAAATAAATAAAAAAGACTTAAATTCGTCAAAAGAAAAACTAAAAATTGGAATTTATTCCAAGAATAAATTAATTGAAACTACTTCAACTAATTTTACAGGACCTTTAAAAATAAACTAAATGAAGTTAAAAATAAGTTGGCCAACAGGTATTGTAATTGCGCTAGTTGCATTTATGATTTTTATATTATCATTTGTATATAAAGTAACTTTTTTACCAGAATACGATCACCACCTGGTATCTGAAGAATATTATAAAGATGAACTTAATTACCAACAGGAAATAAATAAAGAGAACAAAGGTGTTGCTTTAAAAGAAAATATTAAAATAGCAAAAGATTCTTTAGGATTAAACATTGAATTCCCTAATGAATTTAAGTCTTCTAAAATTACGGGTTTAATTACTTTTGTAAGATTATCAAACAATAAAATTGATTTTAATATTCCAATACAATTAACTTCAAATAAAATTTTAATTCAAAAGGCTAAATTAGTTGAAGGTAGATGGGACGTGAAAATTGAATGGAATGTAAATAATGTTGATTATTTGTACAAAGAAAAAATAATTTTTTAAAATGCTTTGGACTGCACTAATTTTAGGATTGGCCGGTAGTTTTCATTGCATTGGTATGTGCGGTCCTATCGCATTTGTATTACCGGTAGATAAATCGTCTAAATTTAAACTAAGTTTTCAAACTTTTTTATATCATATTGGTCGTTTACTTAGTTATTCAATTATAGGAATTCTCTTTGGTTTAATTGGAAAAGGACTCTATTTAGCCGGATTTCAACAACGTTTATCAATTTTGGTTGGTGTTTTAATGATAGCCTTAATACTAACTCCAGTTTCATTATTCAATAAATACAATTTTACAAAGCCGCTTTACAAAATTATTGGTAAAATAAAGCAACAGCTAGGTCTTTATCTTACTAAAAAATCAAATAAATCAATTTTTTTAATTGGATTTTTTAATGGGTTTTTACCTTGCGGGTTAGTTTACATGGCATTAATAGGTTCAATTTCAACAGGTAATGTTTTAAATGGAGGTTTGTACATGTTTTTATTTGGCTTGGGAACAATTCCTTTAATGACTGCGGCCATTTTATTAGGAAATTTTATTAATTTAACGGTTCGCAAAAAAATACAAAAAGCTATTCCTGTTTTTGTTGTTATTATAGGAATATTATTTATTTTGCGTGGGCTTGGTTTAGGGATTCCGTATATTTCTCCTTCAGATGCGAAATTGCAAATTTCAAATAACCCAGCCGAATGTATAACTGTTGAAAATGAATAATATTTATGGAGGAAAATGCAAAGTTGACTATTGAAGATTTTCAAAATGTATCAACAAATAAAGAACTTCTTGAAATAATTAATGATAAAAATATTTCTTTAGAAAAGGTAAATGATAAAATTTTTTACGAAGAGGATCTAAAAAAGCTACAAATAGAATTGGTGAAATTTCAAAAATGGGTTGTAAAACATAAAAAACGTGTTGCAATTATTTTTGAAGGAAGGGATGCCGCTGGAAAAGGAGGTAATATTAGAAGATTTACTGAGCATTTAAATCCGCGGGCAATGCGCGTTGTTGCATTAACAAAGCCAACAGAAGTAGAACGTGGTCAATGGTATTTTAGACGCTACATTAAAGAATTACCAAACTCAGGAGAAATAGTTTTTTTTGATAGAAGTTGGTACAATAGAGCCGTTGTTGAACCTGTTATGGGTTTTTGTGATGAAGCACAATATGATAATTTTATGGTACAAGTTCCAGAATTTGAACATATGTTGTACGAAGATGGTGTGGTTATCATTAAATTTTGGTTTTCTATTTCTAAAGGAGAACAATTAGCAAGGTTTAATGAACGAATTTCAACACCTCTAAAACGATGGAAATACAGTCCGGTAGACAGAAAAGGTCAGGAACTTTGGGATAGATATACATATTTTAAAGAACTTATGTATAATAAAACACATACAAGTTATAGTCCATGGATAATTGTTAGAGCAAATAACAAAAAAACTGCCAGATTAGAAAGTATTCGTCACGTGTTATCCTTATTTAATTATGAAGGAAAAAGTGATGCTTTAACAACATTATTACCAGACCCTAATATTATTTCAAGATATTATCGTTCTTCAAAACAAATAGATTAATATGGAAGAATTTAAATTAACAGAGGAAGATGTTCAAATTCTTAATACAAATAAAGGATTAAAAGCATTATTATCTAAAGAACCATATAACTTAGAAAGGGCTGTTAGGTATGTGAAATATGAGAAAAAATTAAAAAAATTACAGGTTGAATTAATTCGATTGCAAACTTGGGCAATTGATGAAGATGAACGTGTAATAATTATTTTTGAGGGAAGAGATGCCGCTGGAAAGGGTGGCGCAATTAGACGTGCAACTGAGCGCATGAATCCACGTCATTTAAGAATTATTGCACTACCTAAACCAACAGAAGATGAGCAAACGCAGTGGTATTTTCAACGATATGTAAATCAATTTCCAAAAGCGGGTGAAATAGTTTTTTTTGATAGAAGTTGGTATAATAGAGCCGTTGTTGAACCAGTAAATGGTTTTTGTACCCATGAAGAATATTTAATATTCATGAAGCAAGTAAACGATTTTGAAAGAATGATTACAGAATCAGGTATCCGTTTAGTTAAAATATATATGTCTATTTCTAAAAGAGAGCAAGCGAAGCGTTTTGAGGATATTAAAAATGATCCTTTAAAACATTGGAAAATGACACCGGTAGACGAAAAAGCTCAAAAACTTTGGGACACGTACACTCAATATAAAGCAAAAATGTTTGAAAATACGCAGTTAGGTGGTTTACCTTGGAAAGTCATTCGAGCAAATAAAAAGACATTTGCCAGAGTTGCTGCCATAAATCATATTTTGAAAAGCATTCCATACGATAAAAAATTGGAAATTTAATGTATAAAAAAGCCTTCATTTTAAAATGAAGGCTTTTTTATTATTTGATAAAATTAGTTATTCTTCAACAACAACCCAATCTCCTTTCTGAATTAAAGGAATTGCTTGTTTATATTTAACGGATTTATTTTCACCAGTCATTACATTTTTAATAGTAACTTGTTCATTTCTACCAATTTTGCGCTCTGTACGCACAATAGTTTCAACAGCTTGTGGTTGTTGGGTTTGATTGGTTTGTGTAGCCTCCGTTGGACTTTGGTACTCTTCCTTACTTAATTTAACTTTTTCACGTTTATGTTCTCTTGCCTGATAAACTTGATTGGAATCTTGAGAAGGTAAACTACCTTTAAATAAGAATGATAATACTTCTTTATTTACTGTATCTAACATTGAATTAAACAATTCAAATGATTCAAATTTGTAAATTAATAATGGATCTTTTTGCTCGTAAGTTGCATTTTGAACAGACTGCTTTAATTCATCCATTTGACGCAAATGATCTTTCCAAGTATCATCAATAATAGCCAATGTAATGTTTTTTTCAAAATCTGTAACTAAACCTTTTCCTTCAGTTTCATAAGCTTCTTTTAAGTTTGTAACAACTTTTAATTCTTTAGAACCATCAGTAAAAGGAACAACTATTCTTTCAAATCTGTCACCTTGTTTTTCATATACTTCTTTAATTACTGGGTATGCAGCTTGTGCATTTCTAGATAATTTTTCTTTATAATGTTTGTAAACCTTATCAAATAATTTATCGGTTAAATCCTGTGCAGGTAAGGTTTTAAATTCTTCTTCTGTAAAAGGAGCGCTTGTTGAAGAAAAACGAATTAATTCAAATTCAAAATTTTGAAAATCATTAGTTCCTTTATTCTCAAGAATTAAAGAGCTACAGGTATCATACACCATATTTACAATATCTACTTGTAATCTATCGCCATATAATGCGTGACGACGACGTTTGTAAACTACTTCTCGTTGAGAGTTCATAACATCATCATATTCTAACAAACGTTTACGTACACCAAAATTGTTTTCTTCTACTTTGCGCTGTGCACGTTCAATTGACTTTGTAATCATAGAATGTTGAATTACTTCACCATCTTCTAATCCCATTCTATCCATCATTTTTGCAATTCTTTCCGAACCAAATAAGCGCATTAAGTTGTCTTCCAAAGAAACATAAAATTGCGATGAACCTGGATCTCCTTGACGACCAGCTCTACCACGTAACTGACGGTCAACTCGACGAGAGTCATGGCGTTCAGTACCAATAATGGCTAAACCTCCAGCTTTTTTAACAGAATCAGATAGTTTAATGTCTGTACCACGACCAGCCATGTTGGTTGCAATTGTTACCACTCCTGCATTACCAGCTTGTGCAACAATATCGGCTTCTTTTTTATGTAATTTTGCGTTTAATACATTGTGATTTATTTTTCTGATGGCAAGCATTCTACCTAACAATTCAGAAATTTCAACTGATGTTGTACCTACTAAAACCGGACGGCCTTGATTTACCAAGTTTACTATTTCATCAATAACAGCATTGTATTTTTCACGTTTGGTTTTAAACACTAAATCTTCTCTATCAAAACGTTGTAAAGGAACATTTGTTGGAATTTCTACAACGTCCAATTTGTAAATATCCCAAAATTCACCAGCTTCAGTAATTGCAGTACCTGTCATACCTGAAAGTTTGCGGTACATTCTAAAGTAATTTTGAAGTGTTACTGTTGCGTATGTTTGGGTAGCGGCTTCAATTTTTACATTTTCTTTAGCTTCAATAGCTTGATGTAAACCATCTGAATATCTACGGCCTTCCATAATACGACCAGTTTGCTCATCAACAATTTTAATTTTATCTTCCATAATAACATATTCAATATCTTTTTCAAATAAAGTATATGCTTTTAATAGTTGATTCATTGTATGAATACGCTCGCTTTTTATGCTGAAATCTCTATAAAGGGTTTCTTTTAGTGCTATTTTTTCTTCCTCGGAAGTTTCTTCTTTTTCAATCCTTCCAATTTCGGTACTTAAATCTGGTAAAATAAAGAAGTTTTCATCACCATCATCTCCAGATAAAAATGTGATACCTTTATCTGTTAATTCAATAGAATTGTGTTTTTCATCAATCACAAAATACAATTCTTCATCAATTTTAGGCATTTCACGGTTGTTATCTTGCATGTAGAAGTTTTCCGTTTTCTGTACAAGTTGTTTAATACCTTCTTGACTTAAATATTTTATTAATGCTTTGCTTTTTGGTAAACCTCTAAAAACACGGTACAATAAAAAAGCACCGTCTTTTGTGTTTCCATCAGCTATTAATTTTTTTGCTTCAGCTAAAACTCCTGTTAAGTAATTACGTTGTGTAGATACAATTCTGTCTACACTAGGTTTTAGTTCGTTAAACTCGTGGCGATCTGCATTTGCTGTTGCACCTGAGATGATTAATGGTGTACGCGCATCATCAACTAAAACTGAATCCACCTCATCTACAATGGCGTAATTGTGTGGGCGTTGAACTAAATCGTTTGGCGAATGTGCCATATTATCACGCAAATAATCGAAACCAAATTCGTTATTTGTCCCATATGTAATATCAGAATTATAGGCTTTTCTGCGTTCATCGGAATTTGGTTGGTGATGATCAACACAATCAACACTTAAACCATGAAACTCAAACATTGGACCCATCCAAGCAGCATCACGTTTTGCTAAATAATCGTTTACTGTTACAACGTGAACTCCTCTTCCCGTTAAGGCATTTAAATATACAGGCAATGTTGAAACCAAGGTTTTTCCTTCACCAGTCATCATTTCAGCAATTTTACCTTGATGTAAAACAGCACCTCCAATTAATTGTACATCATAATGTACCATGTCCCAAGTAACTTCTTTTCCTTGCGCATCCCAAGTGTTTGCCCAAATAGCTTTATCATTATCTAAACTAACATTGTCTCTTGTTGCAGAAAGTTCTCTGTCAAATGGAGTTGCAGTTACAATAATTTTTTCATTTTCAACAAAACGTTTTGCCGTTTCTTTTACAACTGCAAATGCTTCGGGCATTATTTCTTTTAAAATTTTTTCAGAAGCTTCGTAGCGTAAATCTTCTAATTCGTCAATTTCGGTGTAGATTTCTTCTTTTCTATCAACAGTTGCATCGTGAGCTTCCTCATTTAGCGAAGTTATTTTTGAAGTAAATTCTTGCGTTCCTTCATTTATTTTTTGTTTGAAATAATTAGTTTTTGCTCTTAACTCATCATTAGTAAGCTTTGAAATTTCATTTTCAAAAGCTCTTACATTAGCAATAATTGGTTGTAGTAGTTTTAGATCACTCTTTTTTTTATCTCCAACAAATATTTTTAGAACTGAATTTAATATACTCATTTTTAGGTTAAATTTTTTTATTATACCAATCTTGTTTAAAAGGGTTTAATAGTGTTTAATATTACAAAGCGAAGTTAAAATAATTTAAGGTTATATTTTAATTTCAAATTAAAATAATAAGTTAAAAAATAAAAAAAAGCCTCAATAGAGACTTTTTAGTTTTTTAATATTTTTAGTATTCATCCTCATTCCAAAGATAATCCTCATCGGAAGGATAATCAGGCCAAATTTCGAGAATTGATTCAAAATTTTCATCGTCATCTTCAATTTCTTGAAGATTTTCAACAACTTCTAAAGGAGCACCCGTTCTAATTGCATAATCTATTAACTCATCTTTTGTTGCTGGCCAAGGCGCATCTGATAAATAAGATGCTAATTCTAATGTCCAATACATAATTTTGTGTGTATTAAATTTTTGCAAAAATAATTTTTTTACTTAAAAAACCAAGTATTTTTTGCTTTTTTTTCACTATTAAAAAGAACTTATTTTATTTTCTCCGGAATCCATTGAATTTCCTGAGCATTATTGTCGTAAGTCAACTTTCGTGCCAGTACAAATAAGTAGTCAGAAAGTCGGTTTAAATAAATGAGTATTTGTTCATCAATCTCACTTTCAACACTTAATTGTGTCGTAATTCTTTCAGCTTTACGACAAATACATCTTGCAATGTGACAAAATGACACGGTTGTGTGGCCGCCAGGTAGAACAAAGTGAGTCATTGCTGGTAAGGTTTCATTCATAGTGTCAATTTCATTTTCCAAAAGTAGAACAGCTTCGGAATTTACTTTGTTAATATTTAAACGTTCCTTTCCGCTTTTTAAAATAGCTTTTTCAGGTGGAGTAGCCAACATAGCACCTAATGTAAAAAGTTTGTTTTGAATTGAAATTAATATTTCTGTGGAATGTTGGTCAATTTTTTGGTCTCTTATTAATCCTAAGTAGGAGTTTAATTCATCAATTGTTCCGTAGGCTTCAATGCGCAAGTTGTATTTTGGCACTCTTGTTCCACCAAATAATGATGTTTCTCCTTTATCTCCAGTTTTAGTATAAATTTTCATAAATTAATTTTAAATAATTAGGTACAATACTTTGGGTGTGTTTTTTAAACACGTATTGTAAAATGTTGTTTTAACTGTTCATTTCTAAAAAAAACAATTCCCCAAAAGTACGTATTTATTGTAACAGTTACTTTTGGATGCTGCTTAATTATTTCCCAAGTTTCATGCATTTCTTTGTTCCAATAAATATCATCAAAAATAAAAATAGCATTTGTGTCTGCTGCTTGTAAGCACCTGTTAAAATAATTTAAAGTGGCTTCTTTTTGGTGATTTCCATCAAAATAAATAAAATTAAAATTTGTTTTTTCAATAATTTCTGGTAACGTGTTTTGAAAATTGCCAACTATTAATTGAATGTTTTTTAATTGAAATTGATTAAAAGTTTTTTCTGCAATTTCAGCTGTATTTTTACATCCTTCAAGGGTGTATATGTTGGAATTAGCATTTCCAATATGTAAAGCACAACTTCCTAAACCAACAGAAGAGCCAATTTCAAGTACATTTTTTGGGTTAAAATATTCAACTAAACGTATTAATAAAAAGGCTTTTTTAGTTGTTATTCCTGCAATTTTTGCAATGTCAGATATTTTACGTGTATTGCTTTTAAAAACTCTAGAACCTTTTCCAAAGTCGGATATTTCAATTTCAGAAGTATTATTCTTTAAGTGCTTTTTAATTTTTTTAAACAATAATATTTTAGCGCGGTTAGTTTTACTATAAAAACATTTTGTTACTAAATTATAAACAAACGGCGAATGAACTCCATGCTGATTTGTAGATTTTAATAAAAACGAAATATATGTAGAAATTTTAAACCACATGAATGCTTATTTTAATGCGAAAATAATAGAAAAATTATTTTAATAAGCGATTTAAAATTATATTTGCCTTACCCACATTTAATTTTATGAGAAAAATATTTTTATACCTTATTTTTATTGCAATTTGTTCATCTTGTGTTTCTACAAAACAAATGACCTATTTTCAAGGAGAGCCTGTTAGTAAATCGGATATTTATAAATTGAATAATGAGCCTTATCGTTTGCAAGTAAATGACATTTTATATATTGATATTAAAGCTGAAAACCCTGAAATAGTCTCGTTATTTAAAAGTGGTGGAAGCAATGGAAGTGGAGTTTCTTCAAGTAGCGGAGGTTTGTACTTTAGTGGGTATACAATTGATAGACACGGAAATATTAGAATTCCATATATTGGAGATTTAAATGTGTTGGGTTATACGGAAAAGGAGGTAAGAGAAAAAATTGAAGTTGAATTGGGTAAGTTTTTAAAAAATCCCGAACTAGTTTTTGTAACTGTTAAGTTAGCTGGAATTAGATTTGTGGTTACTGGTGAAGTTGGTTCACCTGGAACTATTAATTTAATGCAAAATCAAGTAACCATTATTGATGCTATTGCCAATGCAGGAGAAATTTCTGAATTGGGAAATAAGCAAGAAGTTACAGTGATTAGAAAATCTTTAGATGGCGTTAAAAAATACCAATTAGATTTTACTAAAATTGAAGTTTTTGAATCTGAAAATTTTTACGTACAACCAAATGATATTATTTATGTAGCTCCTTTAAGACAAAAATCGTGGGGAACAGGAACAACAGGTTTACAAACTTTTTCTACTGCAGTAACAATTTTATCATTTTTGGTAAGTTCTGTATTATTAGTTAAAAATATATAATAGTTGCAATGAATAATAAATTCAAATTTGTTGAAAACCAAGGAGATCATATTTCAGATATTAAAGATTATTTATTCAGAATTTTATCTAATTGGAAATGGTTTTTAGTTACAATTCCGGTAGCACTTGCAATTGCGTATTATTTTAATATTTCTGCTGAAAAAATTTATGGATTAACAAACACTATTGAAGTTAAAGAAAAAAGTAATCCATTATTTTCATCAGGAACAAATATAGCTTTCAATTGGGGAGGAGTAAGTGATAAAGTAGAATCTATAAGGAAAGCGTTAACTTCAAGATCTCATAATGAAAGTGTTGTTGAGGAATTAGAATTTTATATAGATTATTTAAAAGAAGGGCGATTTAGACAAGAGGATGTTTATGGAATGACTCCTTTTAAAATTATATTACAACCAAATCAATTTCAGCTGTTAAATACGCCTATAAAAATTGATTTTATAGATGAAAAAACGGTTAATTTATCAGTAGTTTTTGAAAGTGGAAAAACATATAAATTAATTAATTATAAAGATCAATCTACTAAAAAATTTAAATCAGAGACTTCAAATTTTTCTCAAACATTTTCTGCGGATGAATATATAAATTTACCCTTTTTAAAAGGTCAAATTAGTATAGAATCTATTACTAATGATTTTAAAGGAAAAACCTATTACATTCAATTAAATACAATAAACCAAGTTACGGGCAAATACCAAAATGTACGAGCAAAAGGTTTGGCAGGAACTTCATTAATTGAACTTTCATTAACGGGAACAAATAAAAATAGACTGGTTGATTATTTAAACAAAACTGTTGAAGTTTTAGCAAGGGTTGAATTGGAGCAAAAAACAAATTATGCTAGAAGTACCAAAGAATTTATTGACGCGCAGTTTAAAAACACATCTGATAGTTTAAAATTAATTGAAACTAATATTGAAGAGTTTAAACAAAAAAATTCAATTTATAATTTATCGGCTGAAGGTGGAGAAATTTTCTCGCAAACTACTGGGTTAGATAAAATGCAAGAGCGACTTTCAGATAGAATTGTTTATTTTAATAATTTAGAAAATTATATAAAAACGCACACAAACTATTCAAAAATTCCTGCTCCAGCTATTATAAATATTGAAGATGGTTCAATTTCTGAAATGGTTGGAAATTTAACGGACTTATCAATAAAAAATGAAAAACTTTCTAAAGAAGTAACGGCAAATCACCCTTCATTAATATTAGCAAATCAGCAAATTGAAACCGCTAGAAATGTTTTGTTGGAAAATATATCATCACTTAAAGATGCCACAAAAATTAGTTTAAACAATAGTTTAAAAAGGCTGAATTCTTATACTTATGAGTTAAATAAGTTACCAAATAAAGAACAAAAATTATTAAATTTTCAAAGAAAATACAGTTTAACAGAATCTAACTTTGTGTTTTTAATGCAAAAAAGATATGAAGCAGATATTGCTATTGCAGCAAGTGTTTCAGATATTACAATGTTAGATTCAGCAAAAGATACCGGGCAAGGATTTATTTTACCGCGTGTGTCATTTAATTATATGATAGCGTTATTATTGGGAATTATTTTACCATTATTTGTAATAATAGCTAAAGAAATCCTGGATAGTAGAATTCATACAGCAGAAGATATTGAACGTGTTTCGCCTATTCCAATTTTAGGTATTGTAGGGAAAAATACTGCAAAAAATAATTTAGCTGTATTTTTAAAACCAAAATCTACTGTTGCGGAATCATTTAGAGCATTAAGATCAAATATTCAATTTTTATTTGTTAGAAAATCAAGAGACACCTCTAAAACTGTGATTGTTACCTCATCAGTAAGTGGTGAAGGAAAAACATTTATTTCTATTAATATGGCTACGGTTTTTGCTTTGGGAGGAAAGAAAACCATATTAGTTGGATTGGATTTAAGGAAACCAAAAATATTTGGAGATTTTGATTTAACAAATGATAAAGGAGTTGTTAATTATTTAATTGAAGAAGAAAATATTGAAGGAATTATTCAGCGTACAACTATTCCAAATTTAGATGTTATTACATCTGGGCCTATACCTCCAAACCCTTCAGAATTATTAATAAGCTCAGCAACTGAAGAATTAATCAGTTATTTAAAAGAGCATTACGATTATATAATATTAGATACACCACCAATTGGTTTAGTGAGTGATGCCATTGAATTGCTTAAATATGCAGATTCTACAATTTATGTGGTGAGACAAGGATATTCTCAAAAGGGAATGTTACGTATGATTAATGAAAAATACAAAAAAGAAGAAATATCAAATATCAGCATTGTTTTAAATGATTTTAAAATTAAAACAAAATATGGATATGGTTACGGATATGGCTACGGATATGGTGGTTATGGCAATTACTCGAATGGATATCATGAAAATGATAAAAATTCTTTTTTCAGTAAAATTTTCAAGAAAAAATAAGAGTTAAATTTCAATACCTTCAATAAAAACTTTTTCAATTTGGTGATTTCCAAATGAATATGGAATAAAATTATAGCTAGGTATTTTTTTAGTAACTATAAAATTAGCTTTTTTACCTCTACAAATACTTCCGTGAGTTTTTTCTAAACCCATAGCGTAGGCGCCGTTTATAGTGGCTGCATTTATAGCTTCTTCAGGAGTCATTTTCATTTTAACACATGCAGTTGAAACAACAAAATTCATATTTCCAGATGGCGTAGAACCTGGATTATAATCAGTTGCAAGAGCTAAAGGTAATCCTGCATCTATCATTTTTCTTGCCGGAGTATATGGAATACTTAAAAAATAGGAGCAAGAAGGCAATGCAACCGGCATTGTAATGGTATTTTTCAGACATTCAATATCTTCTTCTCTCATTTCCTCTAAATGATCTACAGAAAGTGCGTTGTATTTAACGCCAGCTTGGACTCCTCCAATTGCATTAAATTGATTTACATGAATTTTTGGTTGTAACCCATAAACTTTTCCCGCTTCTAATAATTGATTTGTATCTTCAACAGAAAAGTAACCTGTTTCACAAAATATATCAATAAATTCGGCTAAATTTTCTTTCGCAACTTGTGGTAAAATAGTATCTATTACATCTTTTAAATAATCACTTTTTCTATTTTTATATTCATTTGGCAAAGCGTGAGCTCCTAAAAAGGTAGCTTTTATTGCTATAGGATAATTTTCCTTTAATTTTTTTATAACGTTTAGCATTTTTAATTCAGCTTCTTTTGTTAAGCCATAGCCAGATTTTATTTCAACAGCACCAGTTCCCAAATGCATTATTTCTTCCAAACGCAGGGCAGATTGTGAGTATAAATCTTCTTCACTAGTTTTTTGTAAAAGTTTTGCAGAATTTAAAATACCACCACCCTTATTTGCAATTTGTTCATAGGTAAGTCCATTAATTCTATCTACAAATTCTTGAGATCTGTTACCTGCATAAACAATATGTGTATGACTGTCACACCAAGTTGGCAAAATTAATTTATCTGTAACATCAAAAATTTTATCAAAATAAATATTATTAGGAAAACTTTCCATGAAACCAAAATCAGAAATAATATCATTTTCAATAATTAAAAAAGCGTTCTTTATCGTTGGAAGATTATTCATTTCTTTTCCTGAGACGTATTTTTTTGGTGAATCTTCAATTTGAATTAACTCTTTTATATTAATAAATGCATTTTTCATATTTTGAACTAAAATTTAATTCAAATATACTATTATTTTATAGAGTATTTAATGAAGATTTTTTTTGAAAACGTGACAAATGTCACAAAAATTAATTTAAAATAAAGTGGTAAACCAGTTCATATGGAGTATCTTTGCAAAAAATTATTAGAATGAATAAAGCTATATATATAGCAACAAGTGAGGCCAATAGTGGTAAGTCAATTGTTGCTTTAGGACTCATGAGAATGCTGTTAGGGAAAACTGCAAAAGTTGGGTATTTTAGGCCAATAATTGATGGTCATAAAGGAGGTAAAAAGGATAATCATATTAATACAATAATATCTCATTTTGAGTTAGATATGAATCCAAGTGAAGCTTTTGCTTTTACACGTGCTGAATTTATAAGTAAGAGAAACCAAGGAAAAGAAAGTGAAATATTTGACACCATTATTGAAAAATACAAAGCAATAGAGGAAAAGAATGATTTTGTATTGGTTGAAGGAAGTGATTTTTCTGGTGAAGGAACTGCTATTGAATTAGATGCAAATATTTTGGTGGCTAAAAATTTAGGTATTCCTGCAATAATAGTTTCAAGTGGAGTTGGAAAAACATTGGATGAATTTATAAATGGTTTACACTTGGCCTATGATTCTTTTAGAGAAAAAGAAGTGAAAGTTTTGGCAGTAATTGCCAATAAAGTTCAGGAAAAAAATATTGAAATTGTAAGAGAAGGTGTTGAGAAAAATTTACCTAAGGATGTTTCTGTAAATGTAATTCCATTAATTCCGTCATTACAAAACCCAACAATTAAAGAAATTGCAAAAGCCATTGATGCAAAAGTATTGTTTGGAAAAGAGTTTATAAATAATCAAACTACAACGTTTAAAGTTGGAGCAATGCAGTTAAGAAATTATTTAACGCATTTAGAACAAGATTGTTTAATTATAACACCTGGCGATAGAGCCGATATTATTTTAGGAGCGTTGCAAGCAAATATATCTAGCAATTATCCGTCTATTTCAGGAATTGTGCTAACTGGTGGAATTTTACCAGAAGAACCAATAGTTAAACTAATAGAAGGATTACAACAAATTGTTCCAATATTAACTGTAAATGGTGGAACTTTTGATGTTGCAAATAAAATAGGCGCCGTTCGCTCTCATATGTATGCGGAAAATAAAGAGAAAATAATTACATCGTTAAATATTTTCGATAAATATTGTGATGCTGAGAAATTAACAGAAAAATTTGTAACATTTAAAAATAATGGGATTACTCCTAAAATGTTTCAATATAATTTGTTGAAAAGAGCAAAAACAGCAAGAAAACATATAGTATTACCTGAGGGAAATGATGATAGAATTATTGCTGCTGCAGTTCGTTTAATTCAAATGGATATTGTTGATTTAACTATTTTAGGTGATAAAAATAAAATTGAAGAAACTGTACTTAGATTAGGGTTGAAAATGGATTTTGAGAAAGTTTCAATTATTAATCCGCTAGATTCTGAATATTATAATGATTTTGTAAATACTTTATTTGAACTAAGAAAAAACAAAGGAGTTACAAAAGAAATTGCAGAAGATTTATTGAGTGATGTTTCTTATTTTGGAACAATGATGGTATATAAAGGCTTGGCAGACGGAATGGTTTCTGGAGCAGCACATACTACTCAACATACAATTAAACCAGCACTACAATTTGTAAAAACCAAACCAGGTGTTTCAGTTGTTTCATCGGTTTTCTTTATGTGTTTAGATGATAGAGTATCTGTTTTTGGAGATTGTGCAATTAATCCAAATCCTACTGCAGAACAGTTAGCTGAAATTGCAATTTCTTCAGCAGAATCAAGTATTAACTTTGGAATTGAACCAAAAATAGCAATGCTTTCATACTCTTCAGGAGCTTCAGGTAAAGGTGAAGATGTAGATATTGTAAGAAGAGCTACTGAAATAGTAAAAGAAAAACGACCAGATTTAAAAATTGAAGGACCAATTCAATATGATGCTGCGGTAGATCCTGCAGTTGGTAAAAGTAAAATGCCAAACTCAGAAGTTGCAGGGCAAGCAAATGTGTTAATTTTCCCTGATTTAAATACAGGAAACAACACCTATAAAGCTGTGCAAAGAGAAACAGGAGCATTAGCAATTGGCCCAATGTTACAAGGTTTAAACAAACCAGTGAACGATTTAAGTAGAGGTTGTACAATTGACGATATTTTTAATACAGTAATATTAACTGCAATACAAGCACAAGGTTTATAATGAAAATTTTAATAATTAATTCAGGTAGTTCTTCCATTAAATATCAACTATTTAAAATGCCTCAAGAAGAAGTAATTTGTTCAGGATTAGTAGAAAGAATTGGATTGGCAAATCCAGAAATTCACTACAAATCAAATAATCATTCTATTGATAAAATTTGTGAAATTCCAAATCATGAAATTGGTTTAGGAAAAGTAGTGAAATTTTTATTAGATGAAGAAGTAGGTGTCATAAAATCTACTTCTGAAATAATAGCTGTTGGACATAGAGTAGTGCATGGTGGTGCTGCTTTTTCTAATACAGTAGTTATTGATGAAAAAGTAAAGGATATAATAAAAGAATTATTTCCATTAGCTCCTTTACATAACCCAGCAAATTATGAAGGAATTATAGTAGCAGAAACCATGTTTCCTTCGGCAACACAAATAGCTGTTTTTGATACTGCTTTTCATCAAACTATGCCAACAAAAGCATATAAATATGCAATTCCTAATAAATTCCTAAACGTAAATAAAATTCGTAGATATGGTTTTCATGGTACAAGTCACAAATTTGTAACTGAAAAGGCAATTGAACATTTAGGTGCAAAAAGCTCAAAAATAATCACAATTCATTTAGGAAATGGATGCAGTATGACAGCTGTAAAAGATGGAAAAAGTGTTGATACTTCATTAGGTTTTGGTCCAAATGAAGGCTTAATTATGGGAAGTAGAAGTGGAGATGTAGATCAAGCAATTATATTTCATTTAGTGAATAATTTAGATTATAGCATTGATGAAGTGAACAATATATTACTTAGAGATAGCGGTATGACAGGTTTAACCGGTCACAGCGATTTAAGAGACATTGAAAAACTTGCAGCGCAAGGAAATGAAGACTGTAAGTTAGCTTTAGATATGAGTGCTTATAGAATTAAACAATACATAGGTAAGTATGTAGCCGTTTTAAATGGGTTAGATGCTATTATATTTACTGCTGGAGTTGGTGAAAATTCTATAGTACTTAGAAAATTGATTTGTGAGGAAATGGAATTTTTTGGAATTGAAATTGATGAAGAAAAAAACAACGTTAAAGCAAGAAAATTAACTGAAATTCATTCAGAAAAATCAAAAGTAAAAATTGTTGTAATTCCAACCAATGAAGAGTTAGAAATTGCAAAACAATCTTTTCAATTATTAAATTAATTACAAAGATTTTATATAAAAAAAAGCGTTGAAGAAATTCAGCGCTTTTTTATTTTATCAATATAATAATTCTTATTTCAAAGAACCAATCATATCTTCAGGTTTTACCCATTCATCATATTGTTCTGGAGTTAAATACCCTAAACGAACGGCTTCTTCCTTTAATGTTGTTCCATTTTTATGTGCAGTAGTTGCAATTTCTGCAGCTTTGTAATACCCAATTTTTGGGTTTAAAGCAGTAACTAACATTAAAGAATTATTTACTAATTCAGAAATACGAGAATGATTTGGTTCAATGCCAATGGCACAGTTTTCATTAAAACTAGCACAGGCATCTCCAATTAAACGAGCCGATTGTAAAAAGTTAACCGCCATAACAGGTTTAAAAACATTTAATTCATAATGACCTTGAGATCCTCCAAAAGTAATGGTAACATCGTTACCAATAACTTGTGCACAAACCATTGTTAATGCTTCAGACTGAGTAGGATTTACTTTTCCTGGCATAATTGAACTTCCTGGCTCGTTAGCTGGAATTATTAATTCACCAATTCCTGAACGTGGGCCAGAAGCCATCATTCTAATATCGTTGGCGATTTTATTTAAAGAAACTGCTAATTGTTTTAATGCGCCATGGCTTTCAACAATAGCATCATGTGATGCTAATGCTTCAAATTTATTTTCTGCAGAAATAAAAGGAAGTCCAGTAAATTCAGCAATTTTTTGAGCAACTAAAACGTCATATCCTTTTGGAGTATTTAATCCTGTACCAACGGCTGTTCCTCCTAAAGCTAACTCAGCTAAATGAGGTAACGTATTTTTTAACGCTTTTATACCATGATTTAATTGAGAAACATAACCAGAGAATTCTTGTCCTAATGTTAAAGGAGTTGCATCCATAAGGTGTGTTCTACCAATTTTAACAACAGCTGCAAATTCTATGGATTTGGACAGTAAAGTATCTCTTAATTTTTCAACACCAGGAATTGTTATTTCTGCAATCATTTTATAACATGCAATATGCATTCCAGTAGGAAAAGTATCATTACTAGATTGTGATTTGTTCACATCATCATTTGCTTGAATTACCTGTTCGCCTTCACCAATCACATTCCCTGAAATTTCCTGTGCTCTGTTTGCAATAACTTCATTCACATTCATATTACTTTGAGTGCCAGAACCTGTTTGCCAAATTACCAATGGGAATTGATCATCTAATTTTCCTGCTAAAATTTCATCACAAACATCTGAAATTAAATCTCTTTTTTTTGAAGAAAGTACGCCTAAATCACAATTTGCGTGTGCTGCTGCTTTTTTAAGGTAGGCAAAACCGTAAACAATTTCCAAAGGCATGGATCCAGAAGGGCCAATTCTAAAGTTGTTTTTAGATCTTTCTGTTTGAGCTCCCCAATAGTTAGCACCAGGAACTTTAACTTCCCCCATGGTGTCTTTTTCAATTCTGTATTTCATAAGATTGTATTTAACATTTTAATAGAGGTGTTTTGAGTTTTTATTTAAATATAAGCATTAATTATATAATTTTTTTATTTGGAATAGAATCAATCAAAAATTACTTTTTAAAATTATTGCATTCATTCAATTTTGAAATTAAAGAGGATAAATAAATCTCATTTCTATCAACTATTTTCTACATCCATTGTATATTTGTAGGAGTTAAAAATTGAATTACAATAAAATTATATAAAATGTCTGAATTTAAATACCAAAAGCCATTTCCTATAAAAAAGGATACAACAAAATATCGTTTGTTAACTAAAGATCACGTATCTGTAGTTGATTTTGATGGAAGAAAAATTTTAAAAGTTGCACCTGAAGGACTTGAGTTACTATCACAAGAAGCCTATCACGATGTGTCTTTCTATTTACGTGCAACTCACTTAAAAAAGTTAGAAACTATTTTAAAAGATCCAGAAGCTACAGATAACGATCGTTTTGTTGCATATACCATGTTATTAAACCAAATGGTAACAGCTGAAGGAGAATTACCAACTTGCCAAGATACTGGTACCGCAATTTGTGTGGGTAAAAAAGGGGAAGATGTTTATACTGGTGTTGAAGATGCTGAGTACATTTCAAAAGGAGTGTACAATACTTTCCAAACGGATAATCTTCGTTTTTCGCAAATTGTTCCGTTAACGATGTTAGAAGAGAAAAACTCAGGAAATAACCTTCCTGCTCAAATTGATATTTATAGCGCAACAGGAAATACATACGAATTTTTATTTATCACAAAAGGTGGTGGATCAGCAAACAAAACATACTTGTATCAAATGACCAAGTCTTTGTTAACGGAAGAAAATCTAACCAATTTTGTGAAGAAGCATATTATGGATTTAGGAACTTCTGCTTGTCCTCCGTACCATTTAGCATTTGTAATTGGTGGAACTTCAGCTGAAGCAAATTTAGCAACTGTAAAAAAGGCGTCAGCTGGTTATTTAGATCATTTACCAACTGAAGGAAACGATGGCGGTCAGGCTTTTCGTGATCTTGTATGGGAAGAAAAAATCACAAAAATTTGTCAAGAAAGTGGAGTAGGAGCGCAATTTGGCGGAAAATATTTTGTACATGATGTTCGTGTTATTCGTTTACCTCGTCACGCTGCATCTTGTCCAGTAGGAATGGGTGTTAGTTGCAGTGCCGACCGTAATGTAAAAGGTAAAATCACAGAAGAAGGAATTTTCTTAGAACAATTAGAAAAAAATCCGTCACAATTTTTACCAAAAGAAGCGCCACACTTAAAGGATGCAGTTGAGTTAGATTTAGATCAACCAATGGATAAAATACGTGCCGAGCTTTCAAAATATCCTATAAAAACACGTTTCAGTTTAAGAGGAACATTAATTGTTGCTCGAGATATGGCACACGCAAGAATTAGTGAAATGTTAGCGAATGGTGAAGAAATGCCTCAGTACTTTAAAGATCATCCAGTGTATTATGCAGGACCTGCAAAAACACCAAAAGGAATGGCTTCTGGAAGTTTTGGACCTACAACAGCAGGGCGAATGGATCCTTACGTAAATGAATTCCAAAAAGCTGGAGGTAGTATGGTAATGGTTGCGAAAGGAAACCGATCTCAACAAGTAACTGATGCTTGTAAGGCAAATGGAGGTTTTTATCTTGGCTCAATTGGAGGGCCAGCGGCAATTTTAGCGAAAAACAGTATAAAATCTGTTGAAGTAGTTGATTTCCCAGAATTAGGAATGGAAGCGGTTCGTAAGATTAGAATTGAAGATTTTCCAGCATTTTTATTAGTTGATGATAAAGGGAATGATTTTTTCGCAGAATTTAAATAGTAAATAGAAATCAAAATATATTAATTAAAGACACCATATTTTTTTGGTGTCTTTTTTTGTTTAAAAAGGGATTATGATAAAGAATAAAATTTTCAATGAGAGTTTTTACAAATGAATAGTTAATTTTCTTTCATTCAATTTATTTAGTTATACAAACCCAATGATCGTAGTTTTAGTTTACCTATTTTAAGGAAATTATTTTTTTAAATAGAAGTAAAAATTGAACAAGAAGGGTAGTTGCGTTTTTTTATTGAAATATGATATGAGAAATATCATAAAAAAATAAAAAGTAGTTATGATTAATTAAAAATAAATACTAATTTTGTTAAAAATTAAAAAAACCTTATACAAATTATGGATTTATCTCAGTTTTCAGGATTCTTAGTATTTTTAGCAATTTTCACCATGGGAT
This sequence comes from Lutibacter sp., assembly GCF_016342705.1. Taxonomy (GTDB): domain Bacteria; phylum Bacteroidota; class Bacteroidia; order Flavobacteriales; family Flavobacteriaceae; genus Lutibacter. The sequence goes on from NZ_JAEINV010000007.1 coordinate 74,332, forward strand.
TTTGGTTAATGATTTTTTTATTAACATTTGTGATTCCTTATTGGTTAGTGGGTTATTTTAGAGAAGCTTGGAAATTTAGAAAAGAAGATAAAGCGAAAGCAACAGCAAAAAAATAATTTTGAAATTATATATAAAAAAAGGGACAATTTAATTGTCCCTTTTTTATTTTATGCTTTAAACATTTCTTCTTCTCCACCACCTTCAAATCCTTTTGATCTTTCTCTCTTTTTATTTTGATTGAATCTATAGGTAAAGTTCAACAAAATTTGTCTAGATCTCCATTGAAATTCACTTTTACTAATGGTATTATCTGTATAACTACTTGAATTTCTTTTTCTTGAATTAAGGAGGTCGCTTACGTTTAATGAAAGCGTTCCTTTTTCATTTAAAATATCTTTACTAAACGCTAAGTTTACAGAAACTATTCCTTCTCTTTTTGAAAATGCTCCTTCTGATGGTCCCATATACATTCCGCTTGTTTGCCAATCTATTTTTCCAGGTAAGGTAATTCTAGATTCTAATCTAGTAAACCAGCTAATATCATCTTTATTATAACTTATAGCGTTGTAAGTTCCTTCGGTAGCTGATTTAAAAAAGTTAAAACTATTGGTTAGTTTCCACCATTTTAATGGATTGTAATTTGTAGTAAATTCAAAGCCATATCTATCTTGAGAACTTAAATTAATAGGTGTTCTAATAATTACTAAAGTTTGCTCATTATCAACATCTCTTAAACTTTCGGTTTCTACCCACTCAATGTTGTTTATTGTGTGCTGATAATATACAGATGAGTTTAAGGTAATTTTATTCCATTTTTTTAAATACCCAAAATCAAAAGAGTTTGTATATGTTGGGTCTAAATAAATATTTCCTTTTCTAATATATGTTTTACTAGTTCTTGTTTCAAAAGGATTTAGGTAAAAACTACGCGGCCTACTTAATCTTCTACTATAGCCTAACGTTATATTTTCAGAATCACTAAATTCTAAGCCCAAATTAACGGTTGGAAATAATTCGGTGAAATTTTCAGTAAAACTGTCATTTGTTTGAATTAGTTTTATTGTCCTATCCGTATTTTCTAATCTTAAACCTAATAAATAAGAAAATTTATTAATTTTTTGCCCGTATTGTGAGTAAGCAGCGAATACATTCTGTTGAAAATCTAATGTGTTTGAAAAGTCTAGATTATTAGTGTATACATTATTTTCATATTCTTCTAATAAATAATCGGTTACCTGGTTGTTTAAATCAGCATTCACACCAAATTCAAATTGTGTATTTTCATTTATTGGAAGAACATAATCTGCTTTAACCAAAACATCTTCAGATTCTTCGTTTGTAAAACTTCTTTCTAAAGTGTTTTCATCAACAATTCCAAAATTATCTTCTTCATAAATGTTACTTTTATTGTCTTCATTACTTTTACCATATCTAAAATCGAATGTTAATTTATGACCATCTTTTTTAAAGTCTTTGGTTAAGTTTAAGGTGTATTCTAATGTTTTATCTTTTTCAGTATCATCTTCCAATCTATAATTTTCAACCAATAAATTGTTTAATATATTATACTCTTTTCTTGTATTTGTTGATGAATCATCTCCATCTGAAGTTCTATATAAAACAGTTCCAGTTAATGAAGTTTTGTCATTAATATAATATTCCAAACCGAATTGAGAATTAAAACGGTTGTTATTTCTGTTATATTTAGTATTTTCATTTACATATTTTGGGGCATCATCTATAGGGTTTTTATAGGTTACATCGGTGTTAGATTTCCCAGGTGAATTATTATAGTTATAACCGAAATTTGTAAAATAATTAACTTTGTTTGTTCTGTAATTTAAGTTTGCAGAAGCTCCAAAATAATCAGGATTTCCAGCAGTTGCAGTAAAGGAGCTGTTAAAACCTTGCGCTTTTCCTTTACGTAAAATAATATTTAAAATTCCAGCAGTTCCTTCAGCATCATAACGTGCCGATGGACTAGTAATTACTTCTACTTTTTCTATAGCATCTGCGGGAAGTTGGCGCAACGCGTCTGTACCACTTAAACCAACTAAACCAGATGGTTTTCCGTTGATTAAAATCCGTACGTTTTCATTTCCACGTAAACTTACGTTTCCTTCTACATCTACAGAAACTGATGGAACATTATCTAAAACATCAGATGCAGTTCCACCTTTTACGGTCATATCTTTACCTACGTTGTATATTTTTTTGTCCAATCTAATTTCAACAGTACTTTTTTCGGCAATTATTTCAACTTCATTTAAAGATTCTGCATTTATTTCTAATAAAATAGTTCCTAAATTTAAATCTTGTTTTATTTCTCTATTTTTAAAAGTTTTGGTTTTAAAAGAAATAAATTCAATAGAAATATCATAAGAGCCTTTAGAAACTTGGATTTCAAATTTTCCATTTTGGTCTGTTATTCCACCTGTAATTGCTTTACCATTTAAAGGAGTTAAAATAATAGTTGCGTATTCTAATTCTTGTTTTGTCTCAGCATCTAAAACTATTCCCGAAACTGAATATTGTTGAATTGCTGTATTTTTAGCTTGAGGACTTTTATTTCCAGAATTTTGGGCAATACCAATAAAGGAAATAAAGCAAAAAGTTAAAAGGATGAATTTTTTCATTGATTTTTAAGTTATAGTTTATGGTACAAATATACTTTATGTGTTAGTACTTATATGTTAACGAGTGTTAATGATATCAAACAGCTTTTTAAGTAAATATGTTATAAATTAAAATTTTTAATAGGTTGATATTAAATTAGATATGTGAATAAATAACAAAAATCATCAAGAATGCTTGATGATTTTTGTTATTTATTATTGTTAAAAAAAAACTAAAATTTTAAAGTAAAGTTTTTATAATTTCAGGCGGACGCCCAATTACTGCTTTTCCGTTATTTATAACGATAGGTCTTTCTATTAATTTTGGATTTTCAGCCATTGCATTTATAATTTCAGTATCAGAAAGTGTTTTTCCTTTGAAGTTTGCTTTCCAAATTGCTTCATTTTTTCGAACTAAATCTATAGGTTTAATACCTAATAATTTAATAATTTCTGTTAGCTCTTGCTCCGTAATAGGATTTTGTAAATATTGAATTGTTTCAAATTTTATTTTTGAAGCTTCTAAAATAGCCAAACCTTCTCGGCTTTTACTACAACGTGGATTGTGATAAATTTTCATGGAGTTATTTTTTTGCAAAGGTACAGCTAAAATAAAAATTTAGTAATTAGGTTTTGTCTCTTTTTTATCAAAGTCTATTTTTCTATCTTTTTTAGTTTGGTTAAATCTGTAGGTAAACGATAAAATAATAGTGCTGTATTTGTTTTCAATGATACTATTTGAAAAATAATTGGTATCAAACCTATCTCTATTTGTAGTTTTAGATTTAAATAAATCATCAACACTTAAGCTAATGGAGGCATCTTTATTAAATATATCTTTATTTATAGCTGCACTTGCGTAAGTGTAAGCTTTCCTATTAAAATATAATGCATTAGATGCTAATTGATGCTTGGCATTAATTTGAAAATCAAAAATATTTGGAATTTTAACTTGTGTAAGTAAACCAACAGCACCAATTAAATTTTTATGATTGTAGTTTTTAGTAATAGTTTGGTTAGCGTCATTTACAGTTTCAAAAATACCTGATTGGTCAAAGTTTACCAATAAAATATTTCCATTAAAATTAAGGTAATTATTAACTTTATAAGTTGCAGTTAAATTTAAACCGTAATAATCAACTTTACCTACATTATATGGTTTTGTAATTAATTTGTTGATGCCGTTTATTTGTTCACCGGTTTCATAGGTTACATTTTCCCACCAACTTTTATATCGATTAAAAAATAGGTTGGGTGAAACACTTATTTTTTCACCTGAAAAGTTGTAATAAAAACTTGCCATATATATATCAACAGGATTAATCTTTTCGTTTCCAATATAGGAAGATGTTTCACTAATTTTTTCTTCATATGGTTGTAAAACTTCTGGTGCAATTCTTTGAATTCCTGTTCTATAACTTACACCAATACTGTTGGCATCGTTAATGGTATAATCAATAGAACCAGAAGGAAATAAGTTGTTTTGGTTTTTATGTTGGATAACATTTAAACTCAAATAATCAATAGATGATTCTTGAAATTCACCACGTAAACCTGCCGTAAAATAAAATTTATTGGCTTCGTATTCAAAATCAATAAAAGTACTATGTATATTTTCAGAATAATCTAAATCATTATGTATAGCTGTTCCTTTGTAGATAAAAGGAATTTTACCAAACTCACCTTCATAACCAATAGTGTATAAAAAAGAGTCTCCAATTGGATTTATATAGCTAATATCAAAGATTGTATTTTCAAGCGCATTTTTTTGTTCATAAATTTCATCAGTAAAATTGGAGTTTGAATTGTTTATGGCATTGTTTTCTGTTTCAGTATCTTTCATAAAACTAAAACTAGCGGTTAATTCCCTACCTTCTTTTTTAAAATCATGCTCAAAATTAACAATAAATTCCATAATTTCATTTGGGAACTCACTAGTATAATTTCTCTTATTACTGGCGGTTACTTGTTGGTTAGCGTTTAAAAATTCTGAATCTGTTATGCTAAAACTGTTTTTATTTAAATTTGAATAATTTAAAGTTGTAGTAAGTGTTGTTTTTTTTGTTAAATAATAATCGGCGCCAATAGTTGTAACAAATCCTTTATTTTTACTACTAAACTCACTTTTTTCATTTAAAAAAGCACTGGTAACTCCATTATTAAAATATTCATTTTTTGATGTTGAAGTTAAAATTGGGTTGCTGCTATAGTAAGAAGTATTGGTGAAAAAATTCACGTATTTAGATTTGTGATTTAACGTTAATAAACCTCCATAATAATCTTTAAATCCTCCAGAAACAGTTATTGAAGCATTTAGTCCTTCATCTTTTCCTTTTTTTAGAATAATATTAATAATCCCTGTAGCAGTTGCTTTATATTTTGCACCTGGGTTTGTAAGCACTTCAACTTTTTCAATAGAACCTGCAGGTAGTGCTTTTAAAGCTTCTGCTTTTGTCATACTTGAAGTTCGTCCGTTAATCATAACAGTTACATCACTTTGGCCTCTTAAAGTAACAGCACCATCAGAATCTACGTTTACAGAAGGAATGTTGTTTAATATTTGAGTAGCGGTACTTCCAGCAGCAGATAAATCTCTATCAACATTAAATACCATCTTATTTGATTTAAAATCGATAGCTTTTTTTTCTGAAATCACTTCAATTTCATTTAAAAACTCTGTATCCAATTCTAAAAATATAACACCAACATTAAGGTCTCTTGAAATGGTTGAAATATTCAGTTGTTTAGATTTATAGGATAGAAATTCAACTGTAGCATAATAATTTCCTTCTTTTACATCAATGGTAAAATTCCCTTTTGAATTAGTAATTGCTCCACATTTTATTTGTATAGAATCACTATCTTTAAAAATGATGGTGGCATATTCAAGAGGTTTTTTTGTTTCAGCATCTAAAACTTTACCTGAAATAGTATAAATTGGTGATATGCTCTTTTGACTAAAAAGAAATATAGGAGTTATTAAGATAAGCAGTAAAATTACTTTTCTCATAATTTACAAGTTATTTAATTCACAACAATTTTTGGTATCATTAAAATAATGATAAATTAATCTTTATTCGCGATAAAAATACAAAATATTGTTAATAAACAACGCTTTATGTGTTAAAAAATACTGTTTATTGTTGATAAAGTAAAAATATTGTTAAATATTAATTTGAAGTAATTGTAACTTATTTAATAAATCCTTGTTTGTTTGGTAATGAATGCTATTTATTTTTAACTTTTTTGCAGCCTCACAATTTTCAAAATTATCATCAATAAATATTGCTTCTTCAGGATTTACATTAAAACGATTTAATAAAATGTTATAAATTAAAGGATATGGTTTTCTTGTTTTTTCTATTCCAGAAACAACTACGCCATCAAAATCTTCAAAAAAAGGAAATAATTCTATTGCTTTATTCCATTTTTCAGCGCTCCAATTCGTAAGTGCATAAACTTTATAATTCCCTGAAGATTTTAATTTTTTAAAGAGTTCTACGTTTTCTTTAATTGGTCCTGATAGCATTTGTGTCCAATCTTTATAAAATAATTTTATTAGATTTTCATATTCAGGAAATTCAGCAATTTTAATTTTTTCGCCTTCAGCAATAGTTCTTCCTGCATCTTGTTCCATATTCCAATCAGGAGTACAAACATTTTTTAAAAACCACTGTACTTTTTCTTCATCTCCATTAAAAGCTTTTCTGTATACATATTCAGGTTTCCAATCAACCAAAACGCCTCCTAAATCAAAAATTATAGTATTTATTTTCCTTTTCATAGTAATTATAATTCATTAGGAGAAGATTCTTTTTGTCCGTTTTGCATTAAATACGCTTTTATAAAGCCATCAAGTCCACCATCCATAACCGCATCAACATTTCCAGTTTCAAAACCTGTACGTACATCTTTTACTAATTTATAAGGATGCATCACATAATTTCTAATTTGCGAGCCAAATTCAATTCTCATTTTTCCAGCTTCTATGTCTTCGCGAGCTTCATGCTGTTTTTTTAATTCAATTTCGTATAATTGAGATTTTAACATTTGTAAGGCTCTATCTCTGTTTTCGTGCTGCGAACGTGTTTCTGAACAAGAAATTTGAATTCCGGTAGGTTTATGCGTTAGCTGAACTTTTGTTTCAACTTTATTTACATTTTGTCCACCAGCACCGCTACTTCTTGAGGTAATTATTTCATAATCAGCTGGATTAAGCACTATATCAATACTGTCATCAACCAACGGATACACATATACGGATGCAAAGGAAGTATGTCTTTTTGCATTGCTATCAAAAGGCGAAATTCTCACCAAACGATGCACACCATTTTCACCTTTTAAATATCCAAAAGCAAATTCTCCTTCTATTTCTAAGGTTACAGTTTTTATTCCGGCAACATCACCTTCTTGAAAGTTTAATTCTTTTACTTTAAAACCTTGATTTTGACTATACATTAAATACATGCGCATTAACATTTGCGCCCAATCGCAACTTTCTGTTCCTCCAGCACCTGCAGTTATTTGTAATACAGCGCTTAAACTATCACCTTCTTCAGAAAGCATATTTTTAAACTCTAAATTCTCAATTAAATTTATTGTTAAATTGTATTTGTTTTCAACTTCTTTTTCAGAAACTTCATCTTCTAAATAAAATTCATATAAAACAGTTACGTCCTCAAAATTGGTGCTTGCATTTTCAAAATCTTCCACCCATTTTTTTTCAAGGCGAAGTTTTTTCATTACAATTTCAGCGTCTCTCGGATTGTTCCAAAAATTAGGATTGGCAGTTTTTTCTTCCTCATTAGAAATTTCAACTTTTTTCTTGTCAATATCAAGGTAAGTTTTTAAATTGCTGAGGCGTTCTTGTAATTTATTTATATGTTCGTTTGTTATCATTTCATGTATTAATAAATACAAAAATAACTTTTCATTTTTAATTCTATGCAAATAAATTTAATAAGTGACACTGTCACTAAACCAACTAAAGGAATGCTTGCCGCTATGATGAGCGCAAATGTAGGTGATGATGTTTTTAAAACAGATCCTACTGTAAATAAACTTCAAACAAAAATGGCTAAAATGTTTGGTATGGAGGATGCGCTGTTTTTTCCATCGGGAACTATGGCAAATCAGGTAGCCATAAAATTACATACACAACCTGGTGATAGAATGTTTTGTGATAAATGGGCGCATGTTTATAATTTTGAAGGCGGAGGACCAGCATTTAATTCAGGTGTTACATCGTGTTTAATTGATGGTGAAAGAGGGATGTTTAAAGCCAAACAATTAAGTGATATTATTTCAGGAAGTAGATCAGATATTCACTCACCTTTTTCACGATTGGTTGCTTTAGAAAATACAACGAATAAAGGAGGTGGTGCTTGTTGGGATTTTGAAGAAATTTTAAAGGTTAAAAAAGTTTGTGAGGATAATTCCTTAGCATTTCATTTAGATGGGGCACGTTTATTTAATGCTTTGGTGGCTAAACAAGAAACGCCTAAGCAATATGGGGAAGCGTTTGATACTATTTCAATTTGTTTATCAAAAGGTTTAGGCGCTCCGGTTGGTTCTGTATTAATTGGCACAAAAGCACATATGGAGAAAGCACTTAGAATCCGTAAATTATTTGGTGGAGGAATGAGACAAGCGGGTTATTTGGCAGCAGCAGGAATTTATGCTTTAGATAACCATGTAGAAAGGTTGGCAATAGATCATACCAGAGCAAAAATTATTGGTGTTGCTCTTCAAAATTGCGAATTAATAAAAAATGTTGAACCAATTGAAACCAATATTGTAATATTTAATGTAATTGATGAAATTAATGAATACGATTTTATTGAACGGTTAAATAAAGCAGGAATTTCACTAATTTCTATGGGTCAAGGAAAATTAAGAATGGTAACACATATAGATTTTACAGAAGAAATGTTAGAAATGGTAGTAAATACAATTGAACATATTTAAAATAAATAAAATGAAGAAAATAACAATTATTGGTCTCTTTTTAGGTTTTTTTAGTGTTGCACTATTTGCGCAATCTGAAGTAAATTTAATGCTTACTCAAATTTCAACAGCAACTTCAGCAAACAGAATAGAAAAGGATATAAAAACCTTAGTGAATTTTGGAACAAGGCATACGTTGTCAGATACAATTTCAAAAACAAAAGGAATTGGTGCAGCTAGAAGATGGTTAAAATATGCCTTTGAAGAAGTTTCTAAAAATTGCAATAATTGTTTAGAAATTAGTTATTTAGGCGATTTAGTAATGGCGGATGGAAGAAGAATAATTAAAGATACGAGAGTAGTAAATGTATTAGCCATTCAAAAAGGCACAAAATATCCAAACAACTATATAATAATGTCTGGTGATATTGATTCTCGTGTTTCTGATGCCAATAATTTTACTTCAGATGCGCCAGGAGCAAATGATAACGCTAGTGGTTTAGCTGGAACTATTGAAGCTGCAAGAGTATTAAGTAAATATAAATTTCCAGTTTCTATTATTTATGTTGGTCTTTCTGGTGAAGAACAAGGTTTATATGGAGGGAAAATATTAGCAGATTATGCCAAAAAAAATGGTTGGAATATTTTAGGAGTTTTAAATAATGATATGATTGGTAATATTGAAGGAATTGATGGAGTTATTGATAATAGTACTTTTCGAGTTTTTAGCGAAGCAATTTCTATGGAAACTACCGATAGAGAAAAGGGTGCAATGCGTTTTTACGGAGGTGAAATTGACGGGCCTTCACGTCAGCTAGCCAGATATATTGATAAACTAACCGATGAATATATGACCAATTTAGATGCAATTATGATTTATAGATTGGATAGGTTTGGTAGAGGAGGACATCATAGACCTTTTAATGATGCAGGTTTTACAGGTGTTAGAATTATGGAAACGCATGAAAATTACAATCGCCAACATCAAGACATAAGAACAGAAAATGGTATTAAATATGGCGATGTTTTAGAAGGTGTAAATTTTGAATATGCTGCAAAATTAACAGCCGTTAATTGTTTAACATTAGCATCTTTAGCAGCAGCACCGATAATGCCAGAAAATGTAATGATTGCTGGAGCAGTGGAACCTTCAACACGTTTAAAATGGGATGCTTCAGATGATGAAAATATTATTGGATATAAAATTTATTGGCGAGATACAAAGTCACCACAATGGCAGTATAATAGATTTGTTGGAAATATTTCTGATTACACCTTAAAAAACATTGTGATAGATAATTATTTATTTGGAGTTGCAAGTGTTGGGAAAAATGGTGCAGAAAGTTTAATTCAATTTCCAAGAAAATTGATTCCAGAAGGCATGTAATTTTTGAATACTTTTTACGACTGAACTTAAAATAATTTAAAATGAAGAAAATTATATTAGTTCTATTTGTTATTGGATTTGGACTATCTGAATCTATAGCACAATCCACTATTACTAAAAAAAATCAAATGAATAAAAAAATAGAAATTGCAACATTAGCAAATGGTTGTTTTTGGTGTACTGAAGCCATTTTTCAAAGATTAAAAGGCGTGGAATCTGTTACTTCTGGATTTTCTGGAGGAAATATTAAAAATCCTGCATATAGAGAAGTTATTACCGGAAGAACTGGTCATGCTGAAGCTATTGAAATTAAATTTGATGCAAATGTTATCTCGTTTCAGGAAATATTAGATGTGTTTTTTAGCACACACGATCCAACAACGTTAAATAAACAAGGATATGATGTAGGTACGCAATATCGTTCAGCAATATTTTATCATTCAGAAGGGCAAAAAAACATAGCAGAAAATTTTATAATTGAACTTAATAAAGCAAAGGTATTTGATGCTAAAATAGTGACTGAGGTAACTCAATTTACATCATTTTATAAAGCGGAAGATTATCATCAAAATTATTATAATAACAATAAAACTCAGGGTTATTGTATGGCCGTAATCAACCCGAAATTGGAGAAATTCATTAAAAAATACAAAGCTAAATTAAAAGATTAAAAATTTGGCATCCTTATTGTATTCTATGAATTAAACAATAATAGATGCAAAAAAAACACAAATTACTTTTATTAAGTATCCTGTTTGATGCCATAGGAATGCTATCATTTGTTGTCCCGTTTATAGGTGAAACTTTTGATGTTTTATGGGCGCCAATTTCAGCTTTGTTAATTTATAAAATGTTTAAAGGTGCCGAAGGAAAAGTAGGTAGTATAATTTCATTTGTGGAAGAAGCTGGTATTTTTGGTACAGACTTTTTACCAACATTTACACTAACGTGGATTTATAAATTTATTTTAAAAAAAGATAAGAATGACATTAAGCCTCTTCAAAAAAACGTTTAAAACCCATTCTTAACAACATTTTTTTTGTAAAAAAATTCCAGAAAAATTTAAATTGGCCAAAGAAAAAACCAACTATTGGAAGTGTAATTTGATAAATTATAAAAATTAATAGAATTCTAACGGGCCAAAATAACCAAGGGTTTGTTGTTTCATAGTCTAAACCTATAAATTCAGTTAATGGCTTTGCAATATAGGCAGCAAATGTTCCATTTATTGAAAATACAAGTATTATTAATAAAATTTGAAAGTTAGATGTTAATCCCCAACGTTGTTTTAATTTTTCCATTTAGTTAATTTTCAAGGCAAAAATACATTTATATTTTAATTAGAAAATTTTTAATAAAAAAAGGTCAAGAGATTCTCCTGACCTTTTTTATGTGTTTTGTTGTTTTTATTTTCCAAATAAACCACCTAATAAACCTCCAAGGCCACCTTTCTTTTTACTGCCAGTAGCCATCCCAATTAAATCATCAATTACACTTCCATCGCCATCAGCATCCAATATTTTTGTAATCAAACTTTGTTCTTGTTGAGCGCCACCTCCTAAAAGGCCACCAAGTAAATCTCCAATTCCATTACCATCATTTACATTTTGAGAACGTTTTTCTTTTCCTAAATATGCCATAACAAAAGGAGCTGCCATTTGTAATAAATTCATGGCAGAACTAGCGTCCATTCCACTTTTTTTACTTACTGCATTTGCAACATTTTGTTGTTTGCCTCCAAATACGTGTCCTAAAATACCAGCACCATCAGATAAAACATCACTATTTCCAAGCATTCCACCTATATTATCTAATAAACTTCCATCATGCTTTCCAGATAAAGCTCCCAATAATCCTTCCGCCCCTTGTGGCGTTGAAGCATTATTTTTCATTGCTCCTAAAATTAAAGGTAAAGCCGTAGATAAAGCTGAGGCCGTTTTAGCTTTGTCTTGTCCAAGTTGTGAACTTGCATTGTTTACTAATGTTTTTCCTAAATCGCTATTCAATAGATCTAATAATCCTGCCATTTTTTTATCTTTTATAAATGAGGTTAATAATTTGTTTTATGACACCATATTTTTTAAGAAGTCACTGCAAAATAAAAAAAATAATTAAACGTTCTATGTTTTGGCTTAATCTTTGTTAATTTATTTTAAACTTTAAAAGATATATTATGAAAAAAATAATTTTTTCTTTACTTTTATTACTAGCATTTTCCAATTTAATAAATGGACAAGAAATCTCTGATAATGCTATTGGATTGCGTTTTGGTGATAATGCCGGTTTTGGAGGAGAAATTTCTTATCAAAAAAAATTATCCAATATAAATAGATTGGAAGTAGATTTAGGTTTTAGAAGTCGATCAAATGAAAATGATGCTTTTAAATTAACTGGAATTTATCAGTGGATGTGGAATATTGACCAAGGATTTAACTGGTATGCAGGTTTTGGAGCGGGTGTTGGTTCTTGGACTAATAACAACATTAATTCAACAAAAAATGATGGGATGTTTTTAAATGCAGACGGAAATATAGGAATTGAATATAATTTTGATATACCTTTATTAATTTCATTAGATTTCAGACCTGAAATTGGATTACTTGGAAATTATAGTGATGCTGATTTAGATTTATCTTTATCCTTAAGGTATCAATTTTAAAAAAAACTATATTATAATATTTAAAAAGCACTCTCAGTGCTTTTTTTTGTTCAAAAGTTAAAAAATAGCAAGGTATTTTCTATCTTTCCATAAATTTTAAACTATTAAATGAAAAAAATAGCATTACACTGGCAAATATTAATTGGAATGGCTTTAGGAGTATTAATAGGATTATTAATGACTCAATTTGAACAAGGCAAAGAAATAGTACAAGATTGGATTAAACCTTTTGGAACTATTTTTATTAATTCATTAAAATTAATTGCAGTTCCGTTAATTTTAGCCTCACTAATCAAAGGTGTTTCTGATTTAAAAGATATTTCTAAACTATCAAAAATGGGGACTAGAACTATTGGTTTGTATTTAGCAACTACAGTTATTGCTGTTTCAATAGGACTTTTGTTGGTGAATATTATTCAACCGGGAAATTCAATTTCCGAAGAAACTAGGCAAGAATTAGTTGATAATTACAGTGGAGATGCTGCTAAATATTCCGAAGAAGCTTTTAAACAAAAAGAAACTGGACCCTTGCAAGCATTGGTTGATATTGTACCAGAAAATATTTTTGGAGCTGCCTCAGAAAATAAAAACATGTTACAAATTATATTTTTCGCCATATTTTTTGGGATTGGTTTAATTTTAATTCCAGAAAAAAAAGCGAAACCTGTAAAAAAATTCTTCGATGGTTTTAATGAAGTTATTCTTAAAATGATTGATTTAATAATGTTAGCGGCTCCTTATGGAGTTTTTGCATTATTAGCCGCTTTGGTTGTTGAATCACCAAGTATAGATTTATTTAAGGCATTAATTTGGTATGCATTTACAGTTATTTTAGGATTAATTTTAATGATTGGATTTTATAATTTATTAGTTTGGGTGGTTGCTAAAAAAAATCCATCAACATTTTTTAAAGGAATTTCACCAGCGCAATTATTAGCATTTTCAACAAGTAGTAGTGCCGCAACATTGCCTGTTACCATGGAAAGAGTTACGGAACATTTAGGAGTAGATGAAGAGGTGAGCAGTTTTGTATTACCAATTGGTGCAACTATAAATATGGATGGAACAAGTTTATACCAAGCGGTTGCAGCAGTTTTTATTGCGCAAGCTTTTGGAATGGATTTGTCATTAGGGGTTCAATTAGGAATTATAGTAACTGCAACGTTGGCGAGTATTGGTTCTGCCGCAGTTCCAGGTGCTGGAATGGTGATGTTAGTAATTGTTTTAGGTCAGGCAGGAATACCTGAAGCAGGTTTGGCATTAATTTTTGCCATTGACAGGCCTTTAGATATGTGCAGAACAACTGTAAATGTTACTGGAGATGCAACCGTTTCTATGTTAGTTGCTAAATGGTTAGGAAAACTTCATGAACCAAAAATTAAGAATTGGGATGATGAGTATCATAAAAAAAAGTAAATGTTTTTATGAACCTATAAAACGATCTTTTAATTCTTTCGTAGGAATCATACAGCTATCCTTTTTACCGTACCATTTATATCTGTTTTTAGCAATATAGTTATAAACATAATCTCTTATAAAGACAGGTATTACTATAAATATATACAAAAGAAAATAACCGTTATTTAAATGTTTAGCAATTTTTAATGCAGCAGTTGATTTTTCATAAATTTTATTAGCTTCAATTAAAATAATAGAATCAAAAATTATTTTTTTTGAGTTATACTGTAACAAAATTTCTTTTGCAGCGTCTGATTGTAGTGAGGCAAATAAAAAATGCTTTTTTTTATCGTGTTTAATAATAAAGTTAACTGAGGAGTTGCATAAATTACAAACACCATCAAAAAAAATAATTGATTTTCCTTCATAATTGTTCATAGAGTAAAATTACATAAATTATTAATATTTTATGGTTTTAACATAAATTTAGTAACTACTCTAAATATCAATTTTTAAATTCGTTAAAAACAACAACCAAATGATCAAGATTGAAAACCTACATAAATCATATCCAATAGGAAAAGATTCTCTTCACGTATTAAAAGGATTAGATTTACATATTAAAGAAGGCGAATTTGTAGCAATTATGGGTTCTTCTGGTTCTGGAAAATCAACATTATTAAATATTGTTGGTTTATTAGATGTGCATGATTCTGGAAATTACTATTTAAATGGTCAATTAATTGAAAATTTAGATGAGCGAAAGGCAGCAATTCTTAGAAATAAATTTTTAGGATTTGTTTTTCAATCGTTTAATCTAATTAATTATAAAAACGCATTAGAAAATGTAGCACTTCCTTTATATTATGCAGGAATGGGAAGAAAAGAACGCAATGAAGTTGCCATGCAATATTTAGAAAAAGTTGGATTAGCAGATTGGGCAACACATTTGCCAAGTGAACTATCTGGAGGTCAAAAACAACGTGTAGCTATTGCGCGTGCATTGGTTACAAAGCCTAAAGTTGTTTTGGCTGATGAGCCTACAGGAGCATTAGATTCTTCAACATCACATGCTGTAATGGAATTGTTAAAAGAAATTAACAGGGAAGGAATGACTGTTTTTGTAATTACACACGAAGAAGATATTGCCGAAGAAACTGATAGAATTGTACGTTTAAAAGATGGTGTAATTATAAGTGATGAAAAAACAGTAAAAAAATCAAAAGTATAAGCTATGTTTGATTTAGATCGTTGGCAAGAAATTTTCCAAACCATCAGTAAAAATAAATTAAGAACTATTCTTTCTGGGTTTACTATTGCATTTGCTATTTTATTATTTACATTATTATTTGGAATTGGAAATGGCTTGAAGCATACTTTTGAAAAACAATTTGCAGGAGATTCTCAAAACTCTGTTTATGTAAATTCAGGAAGTACCACAAAACCATACAAAGGACTGCAAAGTGGAAGACAAATTCAATTTAGAAATGAAGATGCTAAATTTATAAATGAAAAATTTCCAGATGAAATTCAGTTTTTCAGCCCAAATATTCAACGTAGTATGCAGGCAATTTATAAAGGTGAGCAAAACAGATATACAGTAAGAGGTGTTTATCCAGATTATCAACCTTTAGAATCTGCAGTCATTCAGGATGGAAGATTTTTAAGTTATATAGATATAAAAAGTAGAGCCAAAGTTATAGCTATTGGTAGATTGGTAGAGGAAGATTTATTTGGAGCAAAAAGTGCGATGGGTAAAAATATAAATCTTGATGGTATTTCTTATAAAGTAGTAGGTGTTTTTAATGATCCTGGAGGAGATAATGATGAAAGATATATTTATGCACCTTTTACAACAATACAAGGAATGTATAAACCAAATGACGAAGTAGATTATTTTGGTTTAACTTTTAATTCTAAACTCAGTGTAGACGGAGCTTTAGCTTTCAGTAATTTATTGACCAAGGTTTTAAAAGAAAAGCATAATGTTGATCCAAGAGATCAAGGCGCGATTAGAGTTCGTAATTATGCAGAAGGAACAAAAAATGTACAACAATTTATGACTGTTTTAAACATAATTATATTATTTATTGGTATAGGAACTTTAATAGCAGGTATTATAGGTATTAGCAATATAATGGTATATATAGTAAAAGAGCGTACAAAGGAATTAGGAATAAGAAAAGCATTGGGAGCAACTCCAAATTCAATTATTGGAATGATTTTAATGGAATCTATTTTTATTACTGCTTTAGCTGGTTATACAGGATTAATGTTAGGCGTTTTTGCTTTAAGAGCATTGGGAGATAGTTTAGAAAAATATTTTATTTTAAATCCAAGCGTAGAAACTTATGTAGTTGTAGGAGCAACCATTGTACTTATAATTGCAGGAACCATAGCGGGTTATATACCTGCAAAAAGAGCAGCAAGTATTAAACCAATTGTAGCATTAAACGACGAATAACTATGTTTAAATTTTTAATTGATACAGACACCTGGCAAGAAATATATAGCAGTATTCGCAAAAATAAAATGCGAACTGGGATTACTATTATTGGTGTAATGTGGGGAATATTTTTATTGGTTGTTTTATTAGGAGCCGCAAAAGGAGTTGAAAATAATTTTAACAGATTATTTGGAGATTTTGCAACTAACAGTGTTTTTGTTTGGGCGCAACAAACCAGTAAACCGTTTAAAGGTTTCCAAGAAGGAAAAGGGTTAACTCTTAAAATGTCAGATTTAGAAAGTATTAGAAACGAAATAAAAGGACTTGAATTTGTAGTGCCACGTCATCAAACACAAGCGTTAACCGTAAATAAATTTAAAACAGGAAATTTTGGAGTTTTTGGAGATTATCCAGAGTTTGATAAAGTTCAAAAGAGAAATTTAGTATATGGGCGTTTTATTAATGATAATGACATAAAAGAAAAGAAAAAAGTTTGTGTTATTGAAGAGGAAATTTACAAACAACTTTTTGATAAAGATGAATATCCAATAGGGCAATATATTAAAATAAACGATATCAACTACAATGTAGTTGGGATGTATAAAGAAGGGCAAATAGGAAGTGGAGGTCCTCAAGGTAATATTCACATTCCATTTACAACGTTTCAACAAGTATACAATAGAGGTGATAGTGTGGGTTGGATGATGATTACTGGACAGCCAGGTTTTGATATCACCCAAATTGAAGCAGATGTAAAGTTGCTATTAAAAAATTTACATAATGTACATCCAAAAGATAATAGAGCTTTCGGAAGTTTTAATTTAGGAAAAGAAATAGCAAAAGTAACTGGCTTTATAACTGGTATGCAATTCTTAACATGGTTTGTGGGGATAGCCACATTAATTGCAGGGGTTTTTGCAATTGGTAATATTTTGTTAATCACCGTTAAAGAACGTACCAAAGAAATAGGGGTTAGACGAGCGCTTGGTGCAAAACCTTGGGAAATTAAACGCCAAATTATTATGGAATCTGTTTTTTTAACAACGGTTGCGGGTGCTTTAGGAATTATCTTTGGAGGAATAGTACTTATGATTATTGACGCAACTTTAGGGCAGGGTCCTGAGCCTACTTTAACAAATCCAACAGTGGATATTCCAGTAATTCTAACCGCTGCATTAACTTTAATTGTATTAGGTACTTTAATAGGCTTAATTCCTGCACAAACAGCAGTAAGCATTAGACCAATTGAAGCATTAAGAGAAGAATAAATTATAAAAGAAAAAATAAACTGAAAATCAATACCAATGAAAAAAACTATAATTTTTGGATCAATAGCAGTAGCATTAATTGCTGTTTTACTATGGTTTGGAGCTAAAAATAGCAAATCGCCAATTCAATATGAAACAGAAAAGCCATTTAAAACAAATATTGTTAAAAAAACAGTAGCAACAGGTAAAGTTATTCCTTTGGAAGAAGCTGAAATAAAACCAAAAGTTTCCGGAATTATAGAGGAAATATTTGTTGAAGAAGGTGCTCAGGTTAAAGTTGGAGATTTAATTGCAACCATTAGAGTTGTGCCTAATGTAGCATCATTAAATAGTGCTCAAGGATCAGTAAAAACATCACAATTACGTTACGACAATACTAAAACATTGTACGATAGAAATAAAACACTTTTTGAAAAAGGAGTTGTTTCTAAACAAGAATTTGAAGCAACTGAATTAAATTTTAATAGTGCTAAGCAAGATTTAAATAATGCTCAAAATAATTTAGATATTATAAGAAAAGGTTCTGCGGCAGGAATGGGGAAAACGGCAAACACTTATGTGAAAGCGGAAATTTCTGGTACAATTTTAGAAATACCTGTTCGTAAAGGAAATCAAGTGATTGAAAGTAACACTTTTAATGCAGGTACTACTATTGCTACTATCGCAGATATGACAAAAATGATTTTTGAAGGAAAAGTAGACGAGGCTGAGGTTGGAAAAATTAAAAATGGGACTGTTTTAGAAGTTTCATTAGGAGCTATTGAAAAGAAAAAATATCCAGCCAAACTTAATTTTATTGCTCCAAAAGGAACAGAAGAAAATGGAGCTGTTCAATTTAAAATTAAAGGAGATGTTACTTTAGATGATGAATTTTTTGTGAGAGCGGGTTACAGTGCAAATGCAGATATTGTTTTAGAAAAGAAAGACAGTGTTTTATCAATTAAAGAAGCGTTATTACAATTCGATAAAAAAACCGAAGCACCTTATGTTGAGGTTAAAACTGGAGATCAGCAATTTGAAAGAAGAGATGTGGAATTAGGAATTTCTGATGGAATTAATGTTGAAATTATTTCTGGTGTTACATTAAAAGATGAAATTAAAATTTGGAATAAAACTTCTAAGAAAGAAGATGAGGAAGAAGAAAATTAAAAGTTAATTTTTATCAATAATTTAAAGCGTTTTAATTTATTTTAAAACGCTTTTTTTGTATATTTATAAAAGTACTTTATAAATAAAAATTGTTTTACATTTTGTTTTTATGATTTTTATCAGACATATTTTATTTAAAAAGTAAGAACTTTATAATATTAAAATTTAAAAGTATATAGCGTATGGAAAGTCAGATATTATTCTTAAGTGATTTAAACTTCAACTTAGAGGTTTGGAAGAGAGAATTAAAGTTTCAGGAAAGTGAAATGGATTATTTTGAAGAAAAATTAGAACATATTGCAATTCGTGATTTAGGAAAGGAAGTAATGGTTCGATTAGAACATTTTCAAAATAAAATAATTCGGGAGCGTGAAGTAATGGGTCATTTAAGACATAGAATACGAATGAAAAAACGTGAGATAGCTCACGCAAAAGTAGATAATAAACAAGAAATAGTGTTTCAAGAAAAACAAATACTATTAAAAGATGAAATGAAAACTTTTGTAAAAATGCATTATGAATTAAAAGAAGATATGATGGATTTTTTCCTTAAATATTTATAATAAAAAAAGAGCCGCAAATTTTGCGGCTCTTTTTTTATTTAAATTGATTTGAAATTACTTCAGCTTTTTTAGATTGGGAATAGTCATAAAATCCTTCACCAGATTTTATACCTAATTTGCCTGCTTGTACCATATTAACCAATAAAGGGCAAGGTGCATATTTTGGATTCTTAAATCCATCATATAATACATTTAAAATAGATAAACATACATCTAGTCCAATAAAATCTGCTAATTGAAGTGGGCCCATTGGATGTGCCATACCTAATTTCATAACAGTATCAATTTCATAAACACCAGCAACACCATTATACAAAGTTTCAATAGCTTCATTAAGCATTGGCATTAATATTCTATTAGCTACAAATCCAGGATAATCATTAACTGCAACAGGAACTTTTTGTAAGCTTTCTGAAAGTTTCATAATAGATTCAGTTACTTCTTTGGAAGTATTGTAACCATTTATTATTTCAACTAATTTCATTATTGGTACTGGATTCATAAAATGCATTCCAATTACTTTTTCAGGCCTTTTAGTTACAGCCGCTATTTTTGTAATAGAAATTGAGGAAGTGTTGGAAGCTAAAATGGCATTTTTTGGAGCTGCTTCGTCTAATTGTTTAAAAATCTTCAATTTTAAATCAATATTTTCTGTAGCAGCTTCCACCACTAAATCACAATTTTTCACTCCCTCGGAAATTGAAGTGAAAGTTGTTATATTTTTTAAGGTTTGATTTTTAATTGTTAACGTAATTTTTTCTTTTTCAATTAACCTATCTAAGTTTTTGGTAATAGTTGCCAAACCTTTATCAATTGCTTCTTGAGATATATCAATTAAAAATACTTGAAAGTTTTGTTGCGCAAATACATGAGCAATTCCGTTACCCATTGTTCCTGCACCAATGACAGCTATATTTTTCATTTTGTTTAGATTAAATAGTTAATTTACCTTTTAAATACGTAATTGCTTGTCCACTCATTTCAACTCTGCCTATTAAATTTTCACATCTTAAAAATCCTGTTCTTTTAGATAGTTGTATTGCGGTTAAGTGGTTTTTGTTTAACTCTTTTGCCCAATATGGAATTAATAAAGTATGAGCAGATCCGGTTACTGGATCTTCATTAATTCCTATTTTAGGTGCGAAAAAGCGAGATACAAAATCTGCTTTTTCGCCTTTACTAGTTACAATAATTCCAGAAAATGCTAACTCGGTTAATTTGCTAAAATTTGGTTTTAAATGTTTAATAGTAGCTTCATTTTCTAATAACGCTATTATTTTCCAATTGCCTTTAAAAGTTTTCAGAATAGGAACATTTAGAGCTTCTTTAAGTATTAAAGGTGTTTCAATTTCCTTTATATCTTCTGATGGAAAATTTAAGGTGTACCAATTTTGTTTCTTTTCAACAGATAAAATGCCGCTTTTTGAACTAAATTCAATACTATTTGTTGGGTAATTTAATTCTGAAAAAATAATATGTGCAGCTGCTAAAGTAGCGTGTCCGCATAAATCAATTTCACAAGAAGGAGTAAACCAACGAATTTCAAATTGATGGCTGTTTTGCACAAAAAAAACTGTTTCAGATAAATTATTTTCTTCTGCAATAATTTGCATTAAACTTTCTGAAACCCATTCTTTCAAGGGGATTACCGCCGCAGGGTTTCCTTTAAATAGTTCATTTGTAAAGGCATCAACCTGATAAATAGTCATTTTAAAAATCGTTTATAATCATATGTGCAACACGCAGTGCTTCGGTTCCATGTTCTAAAGTTACAATAGGTGTTGTATTGTTATTGATTGCATCGGCAAAAGTTTCTAATTCATCTAAAATAGCGTTGTTTCTACCAATAATTGGATTTTCAAAATAAATTTGCTTTTTAACGCCCTCAGCATTTTGTAAAACCAAATCAAAATCACCTTGAACTTTTGGAGCATCTTTCATTCTTACAACCTCAGTTGCTTTTTCAAAGAAGTCTACTGCAATATAAGCGTCACGTTGAAAAAATCGTGTTTTACGCATGTTTTTTAATGAAATTCTGCTGGCAGTTAAATTTGCAACACAGCCGTTTTCAAATTCAATACGAGCATTTGCAATATCTGGTGTATCACTAATAATAGCAACACCACTTGCATTTATTTTTTTAACCTTAGATTTTACGACGCTTAAAATAATGTCAATATCATGAATCATTAAATCTAAAACCACGGGCACATCTGTTCCGCGTGAATTAAATTCAGCTAATCTATGTGTTTCAATAAACATTGGGTCGGTAATTAAATCTTTAACAGCAGTAAAAGCTGGGTTAAAACGTTCTACATGTCCAACTTGACCTTTTACGTTATGTTTTTTTGAAAGTTCAATTATTGTTTCAGCTTCTTCAACTGTTTTTGTAATTGGTTTTTCAATAAAAACATGTTTACCTTTTTCTATGGCTTGTTTAGCACAATCAAAATGAGACAGTGTAGGAGTTACAATATCAACTACATCAACTGCATCAATTAATTCTTGAATGGAATCAAAAGATTTATAACCAAATTCAGCTTCAATTTTTGCTGCATTTTCTTTTATAGGATCATAAAAACCAACTAAGTTATATTTTTGAGAATGATTTATTAAGTTTAAATGAATTTTGCCAAGATGTCCGGCTCCTAAAACTCCTGCTTTTAGTATCATAAGAATATTTATTTTTAGATAAACAAAAGTAAGAATCTTTAAGCATTTATTCCTATTTTTAGCCTTTCAAATTTAAATTATTAGTGAAAGATACCCACAAACATCAAGGACTTAGAAATCAGTTAGTAAAAATAATTTCAGAAAAAGGAATTACAGATAAAAATGTTTTAAAAGCCATTGCAGCCGTGCCAAGACATTTATTTATGGATTCTGGTTTTGTTGATTTTGCTTATCAAGATAAAGCGTTTCCAATTGCTGCAGACCAAACAATTTCACAACCTTATACTGTTGCTTTTCAAACGCAATTATTGGAAGTAAAACCCAATCAAAAAATATTAGAAATTGGTACGGGTTCTGGCTATCAAACGGCTGTTTTAATTGAGATGGACGCTAAGGTTTATACTATTGAAAGACAACAGGAATTATTTAAAAAAACAAAATTGTTTTTACCTAAACTAAATTATAAACCAAAAAAAATGGTTTTTGGTGATGGTTATAAAGGGTTAGTTAATGAAGCACCATTTGATGGAATTATTGTTACAGCGGGAGCTCCGTTTGTTCCAAACGCGTTATTATCTCAGTTAAAAATAGGAGGTAAGTTAGTGATACCAATTGGTGATGATGTGCAAATTATGACACTTTTTGTTAGAACAAGCGAAAAAGATTTTGAAAAACACGAGTTGGGACAATTTAGATTTGTACCTATGTTAAAAGAAAGGAATTAGATAAAAAAAAACGTCTCCATATGGAGACGTTTTTTTTTATCTATCTTATTCTGAAATTTTATGCCAATACTGAGTTCTACCAATTAAAGCAAAACCAATATAACCTCTTACTTTTAATTTAGTATTATTTTCTAAAGTAATGTAGCATTTATATTCTTTTCCAGTTTTTGGATCTAATATTTTACCATCGTTCCATTCATCACCGTCTTTAGTTAAGCCATCAATAATAACCATACCTTTTACGGGTTTGTTTTTTTTGTCCCCTTTGCATAGGTCACAAACTTTATCTTCTTTTCCTTTTTCTAAAACTTGTAAAACTTTAGCATAAACTTTTCCGTTTACATTGTAAATTTCTACAATAGATTTTTCTTTTCCAGTTTCATCATCAATGGTTTTCCATTTTCCGAAAATAGATTGTGCATTACTTGAAAATGTTAAAAACAAACCAAGTGTAACTAGTAATAAAACGTTTTTTTTCATAATTATATATTTAATTGTTAATCGTATTTTGCATCAAATTGTCCATTCCATTTACCTTGAACTTTTAAAACTTGTTCTATAACATCTCTTACACATCCAAATCCGCCTTTAAAGTGAGAAATGTACAATGAAATTTCTTTAATTTCAGAAACTGCATCTTTTGGACAACAGGCGAGTGCAACTTCTTTCATTACTGGTAAATCAGGAATATCATCACCCATATATAAAATTTCTTTTGGGCAAATATTTTTATTTTCTAAATATTCTTTAAATTGAATTAATTTGTTATGTGTTCCTAAATAAATATCATTAATTCCCAGTCCTTCCAATCTTTTTCTAACACCTTCATTGGCACCTCCAGATATAATACAAATATTGTACCCTAAATCAATTGCTGTTTTTAACGCATAGCCATCTTTTATATTCATAGCTCTTGTTAGTTCTCCTGTGGTAGAAATATGTACAATTCCATTGGTTAAAACTCCATCTACATCAAAAATAAATGTTGTAATATTTGGCATTATTTCTTTATAACTTTTCGTCATAAGTTTCTTTTATTGATTTAGTTAACAATGTGTAAATATCTAATTGAGTAGATGTTAACATTGCTTTATGAGTATTTAATGTTTTTGTATCCTGTCTTTTTGCAGGTCCAGTTTGCGCATCAAATGGCGATATTTTATTTATTTTTTGAACTGTTTCTAAAATAATAGGATGTAATATTTCAAACGGAACATTATTTTTAGTACAAATTTGTTCTGCATTAAAATATAAATGATTCACAAAATTATTTACAAAAACTGCTGCTAAATGTACTACTTTTCTTTGTTCGGAATTAATTAAATAAACATTGTTTGATATTTCTTTTGAAAAGTTCTTTAAAATTTCCAAATCATGACTGGTAGAGGCTTCAATACAAATTGGAATATTTGTAAAATTTACGTTTTTTTCTTTTGAAAATGTTTGAGGAAAGTAAATAACGCCTTTAGTTGAATTTGATTTTAAATCATTTATAGAAGTTGCACCAGAAGTATGTACTACTAGTTTTGTTGGAAAATTTAAATGAGATGATATTTCTGAAATAGCATTATCTGAAACACATAATATATATATATCGGCTGGAATTATGCCGTTTATATTATTGGTAATAGAAACTTTATCTTTTAAATATTCAATTTTAGTAATACTTCTATTATAAACTTGAACTAGTTTAATACTAGTGCTATTTAACATTTTTTGTGTTAAATGATACCCTAAATTACCAGCGCCAAGTAATACAACTTTAACCATTATGCGAATATAAACATAAAAAAAATTCCGCCTTTTAAAAAGACGGAATTTTTAATTTTATTAAAATTATTTAAGAATACTAATTATCCTTGTTTTTTAATTGCAGCTTGCGCAGAAGCAATACGTGCAATTGGCACTCTATAAGGAGAACAACTTACATAGTTTAATCCGGTATTAAAGCAGAATTCTACTGAACTTGGTTCACCACCATGTTCACCACAAATACCAACTTTTAAGTTTGGTTTTACACTTCTACCTTTTTCAGTACCCATTTGTACTAATTGTCCAACACCTTCTTGATCTAATACTTCAAAAGGATCTACTTTTAAAATTCCTTTTTCAATATATACAGGTAAAAATTTACCAGCATCATCACGCGAATATCCAAATGCCATTTGAGTTAAATCGTTTGTTCCAAATGAGAAGAAATCGGCTTTAGAAGCTATTAAATTTGCAGTTAAAGCAGCTCTAGGAATTTCAATCATTGTTCCAACTAAATACTCAATAGTATCATTTCTTTCTTCAAAAACTTTATTTGCAGTATTTCTAATTAAAGCTTCTTGGCTTTCAAATTCCGCTAGAGTTCCAATTAAAGGAACCATTATTTCTGGTTTTGCAACAATCCCTCTTGCTTTTAAATTTAAAGCAGCTTCAATAATTGCTCTTGCTTGCATTTCAGTAATTTCTGGATACGTAATTCCTAATCTACAACCTCTGTGACCTAACATTGGGTTAAACTCTTCAAGTTCTGCAACTTTAATTTTTACAGCCTCTAATGAAATGTGCATATCTTCAGCTAAACTACGTTGTGTTTCTAATTGATGAGGAACAAACTCATGTAAAGGTGGGTCTAATAAACGTACAGTTACAGGAAGTCCTTCCATTGCTTCAAAAATACCTTCAAAATCTTCACGTTGCATAGGTAATAACGATTCTAAAGCACGTTTTCTACCTTTTACAGTATCAGCTAAAATCATTTCACGCATTGCTTTAATACGGTCTACTTCAAAGAACATATGTTCTGTACGCGTTAATCCAATACCTTGAGCACCAAATCCACGTGCAATTTTTGCGTCTTTTGGAGAATCAGCATTAGTTCTTACTTGCATTGTAGCATATTTGTCTGATAATTTCATAATTTCAGCAAATTCACCACTTAATTCAGGTTCACTTGTAGCAACTTTTCCTTCAATAATATTACCAGTAGAACCGTTTAAAGAAATCCAGTCACCTTCGTGATATTCTTTTCCGTCAACAGTTAATGTTCTAGTTTTGTAATTAATTTTTAAGGCTCCAGCTCCAGAAATACAACATTTACCCATACCACGAGCAACAACAGCTGCGTGAGATGTCATACCACCACGAGCAGTTAAAATACCTTTGGCAATATTCATACCTTCTAAATCTTCAGGAGAAGTTTCTATACGAGTTAAAATTGTAAACTTATATTTATTTGCTTCATCAGCAAAGAAAACAATTTGACCAGTTGCTGCACCAGGAGAAGCAGGTAAACCTTGTGCAATTACATGTGCTTTTTTTAAGGCTTTAGGATCAAAAACTGGGTGTAATAATTCATCTAATTTATTTGGTTCAATACGTAAAAGGGCTTCTTTTTCAGTAATTAAACCTTCTTTTAACATATCCATTGCAATTTTAACCATTGCAGCACCAGTACGTTTACCATTTCTGGTTTGTAATATCCAAAGTTTACCATCTTGCATAGTAAACTCCATATCTTGCATATCTCTATAATGATTTTCTAATTTTTCTTGGTAACCATTTAATTCATTATAAATGTTTGGCATTAACTCTTCTAAAGAAGGATAACTTTTTGCTCTATCTTCTTCTTCAACTTTAGCTAATTCTGCCCAGCGTACTGAACCTATTTTTGTAATTTGTTGTGGAGTTCTAGTTCCCGCAACAACATCTTCACCTTGAGCATTTATTAAATATTCTCCATTAAATAAGTTTTCACCAGTACCAGCATCACGCGTAAAACAAACTCCTGTACCAGAGTTGTCTCCCATATTACCATAAACCATTGCTTGCACGTTTACAGCGGTTCCCCAATCTGCAGGGTAACCATTCATATTTCTATAATAAACGGCTCTATCACCATTCCAGCTATTGAAAACGGCTACAACAGCTCCCCATAATTGTTCATAAGGATTTGTTGGAAAATCATGGCCTGTACGTTTTTTTACAGCATCTTTAAAATCGTAACAAAGGTCTTTTAAATCTTGAACTGTAAATTCAGTGTCTAATTCAATATTGCGTTTATGTTTTAGAGCTTCCATGATTTCTTCAAAAGGATCTATATCTTCTTTTGATTCTGGTTTCATTCCTAAAACTACATCGCCATACATTTGGATGAAACGACGGTAAGAATCCCAAGCAAAACGCTCATTTCCTGTTCTGTTAGCTAATCCAATAACAACATCATCATTTAAACCTAAATTTAAAACTGTGTCCATCATTCCTGGCATTGAAACTCTAGCCCCTGAACGTACCGAAACTAATAATGGATTTTCTTTGTCTCCAAATGTAGCACCCATTATGCTTTCAATATTATTTATAGCTTGTTCAACTTCTGGTGTAATCATTTCTACAACAGTATCTTGACCAAGTGAATTATATTCTGTACATACTTCAGTTGTTATAGTAAATCCAGGAGGGACAGGAATTCCAATTAAACTCATTTCTGCTAAATTAGCTCCTTTACCACCTAATAGGTTTTTCATTTTACTGTTTCCGTCTGCAGTTTTATTTCCAAACTTGTAAACTCTTGTTTTGACTTCTTGTATCGTCTCCATCTTTGTATTATTAATTATTTTTTGGTTTTTTATGCTAACAAATTTAATAAGAGTTGAAGTAGGATTTTATGACTTATGTCATTTAAATTAAATCAATTTTAAGCAGTGTAATTATTGTTACTTTACCATTTAAGCAAAAAAAAAGGGACGTTTTTACATGTCCCTTAATTTATTAAATAATTTTAATATTAAAATTCAATATTTAGTAAATCACCAGAAAGTTGCAGTATTAATAATTCAGCATTTTTAGCGTCATATTTTGCCTGATTTAAACTTGATTGTGCGTTTAAAAGGTTTATTTGCGCTTGTCTAAATTCAATAGAAGTAATTTGCCCTAGTTTAAATTGCTCTTCTGTTCTAGAAAAATTATGAAGGTTTGTTTCTACATTTTTTTCTTCTGCTTGCAATATAAACAGCGCATTATTGTATATTTCTATAGCGTTTGCAATAGAGCGTTCAATAGTGTTATTTATTTGTTCTTTTTGAATTTGAAGATTATCTGCAATTATTTTAGAATTTTTAATTCTAGTTTTTGTAGATCCTCCATCAAAAACGCTCCAATTTAAACTAATACCAGCACTTAACCCTTTTGAAAGTTGTTCCGCATATGTAAACGTAGCGTCATTGTTATATTTATTAAAACCATACGAACTATTTAAATTAAGTGTAGGAAACAAATCTGATTGATTAATTTTTATATCTAAATCATTCAAAACAATGCTTTTGTCTAGTTTTTGAATATCTACGTTATATGCTTTCGCTTTTTTTAAAACAGTTTGAAAATTAAATAATTGGTTGAAGGAAATATTTGTGTCTACACCAAAATCGGTGGTCACATTTCTTCCTAATAATAAATTTAAATCGCGTTTAGAATTTGATAATAAACGTTGTAAATTAATATATCTTATACTATCATTATTAACGTCTACTTCAGCATTTAATAGTTGAAGTTTGGTATTTTGCCCGTATTCAAAGGCGTAATTAGCGCGTGTTAACCGCTGTTTTGAGATAGCTAAAGTTTCTAAAATGTTTTTGGTATCTTCAGTTAAACGGGCTACTTCATAATACAATGAGAAAATTTGAAGTAAAGAATTTTCTACAATTGCTTTGGCTTCAAGTTCAGATAAATTATAGGATTCCTTTAATTTTTTATAATTGTAAGCTCTTCCAAATCCATCAAATAAGGTGTAATTTAATGCAAGAGAGCCATTATAACTAGTTACTTCAGCATTATCTGTCTTTGAAGTAGTGCCACTTTGCGAAGTTAATTCTGTATTATTATTTGAATAATTAATACCTGATGAGGCAGTAATTTTTGGCAAAAATCCAGAATTTAAAACACTGGCATTATTTTCAGCAATTTTAATATTGTTTTTTGCCATTAAAATTCCATAATTATTTTCTAAAGCTAGTGTAATTGCTTCTTTTTTAGAAAGCAATTCTTGTGAAAAAACAGCACTAATGCTTGCTGTTGTAATCCATAGAAATAAGGCAAATTTAATATGTTTCATGTTCTTCACTTTTTTGTTCAATAATTGCTCTTTCAACTTCTTCTTTTGTTACTTTTTCACCAGTTCGCATCCATTTAATAAATACTTTTATAGAATTTGCTACCGATAATAGCAAGGGCAATAAAACCAGTGTTAATATTGTTGAAATAGCAATTCCATATGAAATAGAAATAGCCATTGGTTTTAAAAATTGTGCTTGTCTGCTTTTTTCTAATAATAATGGTGCTAATCCGGCAACGGTTGTAAGTGTTGTTAGTAATATAGCTCTAAATCTAGATACTCCGGCTTGTAAAAGCGCGTCATCAAATTTCATTCCTTCTTTTAAATAGGAGTTAAACTTTTCAATGAGGACTAAACCATCATTTACCATAATTCCAATGAGGGCAATAATTCCCAACCACGAAAGCATATTTACTGGAAAATCATGAATCCAATGTCCCCAAACAACGCCTATTAAACTAAAAGGAATTAATAGAATTAATAAAAGAGGTTGCTCATAAGATCTAAATGTAAATGCAATCACCATATATATTAGCGCTAAAATTGTATAACCAACTTTAATGGCGGAACTCTTTGTTTTTTGAGCTTCTCTATTTTGACCCTCATAAACAGCACTAACCGTTGGGTATTTTGATGAAATTTCTGGCATAATGGTAGCTTTTACTTCATCTAAAATATCTGAAGCACTTTCATCAGGAGATTTTAAATCGGCTGAAATTTGAATTTCTCGTTTGCTATTTAAATGGTTTATTAAAACATCTCCACGTTCAATTTCATACGTTGCAATTTCAGAAAAAGGCACATTTTGGTTGGAAGGTGTTGTAATCCACATATCATCTAAATTTTTTAAAGATGATCGGTCTTCCTTTTTATAACGAACCCAAACTTTAATTTCATCTTGTCCACGTTGAAAACGTTGTGTTTGTAATCCGAAAAAACCTGAACGAACCTGATTCATTACTGTTTGAAGGTTTAAACCAAGTAGATAAGCATTATCTTTTAATTTAATTCTTACTTCTTTTATACCAGCAGGATCATTGTCTGAAATATCCTTAAGCAATGGATTATTACTTAAAATAGTCTTTAATTCTTCTTTAGCAGCTTTTAATTCATCAATATTATTTCCAAGTAAAGAAACAGCAATTGGGCTTCCTCCAAAATTTCCCCCAGAACCAAAAGTTAAACTTTCTACTCCGTGAACTTTACCAACTTTATCTCTAATGGCATTTGTAATTTCTGGTGACGAAAAATCTCTTGCTTCACCAGGAAGTAAGTTAATTGTTAAACTACCATTTGCAGAACCAGGACCAATTCTTTTAATAATATTTTGGATTACGGGTTCACCGCTAATTTGCTTTCCAGTATATTCATCATTTACATCCCAGGCAACTTTTTCAATTTCAGAAATAATAGAATCTGTAATTTTTTCATTTGTTCCTTGCAGCATTTTTAAATCAATAGAAACTCTATCACTAGCTATTGAAGGAAAAAAAGATGTTTTTACAATTCCTCCACCAAGTCCGCCAATACTAAAAATAAGCAGTGAAATAGGAATTACAAATCCTAGTAATTTATTTTTTAGGAAATATTTTAAATAAGGAGCGTATAAGTTATCTCTTACATAAAATAACCCTATTTCTGCTTTTTGATTGATGTTGTAAAAAAAGGAATTTAATTTATTTCTTTTTTTATCCTTTCGTTCTAAAGCTTTTGAGTGTGCAATATGGGCAGGTAAAATTATTAACGCTTCTATTAATGATACTGTTAAGGTAAGAATTACAATTAATGCAACTTCACCAAAAAACTCTCCAATTCTACCATCTAAAAAGAAAAATGTAGAAAAGGCTATTACTGTTGTTATGATAGCGGACACAACAGGAGGAATTACTTCTAAGGTTCCATCAATTGCGGCCTGAATAGGTGATTTTCCTTTTTCATAATGATGATAAATATTTTCACCAATAACAATACCATCATCCACTAAAATACCAATTACAATTATCATCCCAAATAAAGACAATACGTTAATTGTAACTCCTAAATTTGCAGCAAAAATAAACATACCAAAGAAGGCAATAGGAATTCCGGTAGCTACCCAAAATGCCAAACGAATATTTAAAAATAAAGCTAAAAAAAACAGCACTAATAAAATACCCATTACTGCGTTTGAAAGTAATAATTCTGAACGTTGTTTTAAGGTAATAGAGTTATCGCTTGAAATATCAATTTTAACTTCACTTTGTTCTTTGTTAAATTTTTCAATATAACTTTTTACGCTTTCGGCTGTTGATAATAAATCTTCACTATTGGTGTTACTTACTGTAATGTCAATAGATTTTTTACCGTTAAAATATAACCTGTCAGGGTTTTCAGACCAGGCATCTCTAACATCGGCAATGTCACTTAACCGAATAATATTTCCATTTTCATTTCCTCTTACAACTAAATTTAATAGTTCGTTTCCGTAATAGTTTTTATTTCTAGCCCTAATTAAATAGTCTTCAGCATCTGTTTTTATATTTCCTCCTGAAATTAGTAAATTAGATTTGCTAACAGCATTTGCAACTTCTGTAAATGATAAATTATAGGCTAATAAATCATTTTCACGCACAGCAATTTCAATTTCCTGATCAGGATAACCTGAAAGGCGCACTTGTGAAATACCATCAATACTTCTTAAATCATTTTCAACATTTCTGGCATATTGTTTTAAGGTTGCCAGTGAAATATTCTCGCCATAAATAATAAAACTTATAGTAGATCTAATATTTTCTATTTTTGAAATTATTGGAGGCTCCATTCCAGAAGGAAAGGAGGGAACTCTATCAACTGCATTTTTTACATCGGCTAAAACAACATCAATGTTTTTTCCTTTTATAATTTCAATATTAATTGATGCTGAATTTTCTCTGGAAACCGAAGTAACTCTATCAACACCAACAATTCCTTTTAAATTGTCTTCAATTTTAAGCACAATTCCTTCCTCCATTTCTTGAGGGGAAGCGCCAGGGTAGGTTAAATTAATTGAAATATTTCTAGATTCTGTTAATGGAAAAAAGGAAGATTTCATGGATAAAGCACCCGCCAAACCAAAACCAATAAATGCCAAAATAAAAACATTTACAGCTACAGGGAACTTTATAAAATAGGTAATTACTTTTCTCATTATTGTACCTTGTTTTCGTTAAATATTTTTACTAACATACCAATATGAGCGCCAGGAATTGGTTTGGAAACTATTTTTGTTCCATTTTCTAAACCTTTTATAACAACAGTATTTTTATTTTCAAAAATTAGATTTACATCAACTAAATCTAAGACAGAATCTTTAACAATAAATAGTTTTGAATTATCTACTAATAAATTTCTGGCTACTTCAAAAGCATTTTCTTCAGGATTTGATTGTAATGCAGCTTCAACATATTGACCTTCTTTTAAATCTTTAGCTCTAACCTCAATAAATGCCTTAATAGTTTGTGTTGAAGCATCTACTTTACCATTAATTCTAACAACTTTACCTGTCCAATTATTTGATTTTTCTAAATTGTATAAGGTAACTTCTTTGCCAATTTGTAATAAATCTTTGAATTCTGATTTAATAGAAACGCTCACTTCAAAGATTGAGGGATCAATAAATTCACCTAATTTTTGTCCAACTCTAATTAATGTTCCTGGGTTTACCATAGATTCTGTTACAATTCCAGAAAATGGAGCTCTTAAATTATATTTACTTAGCTTTACTTCTAAATTTTTAACATTATAATAAGTAGTATAAATTCCGCGTCCTGAAATAAAGAATTTTTCTTTTTCTGAAGATATTTCTGGTAGTTTTTGAATAGTTTTATTTATATC
Organism: Lutibacter sp.; assembly: GCF_016342705.1. Classification (GTDB taxonomy): domain Bacteria; phylum Bacteroidota; class Bacteroidia; order Flavobacteriales; family Flavobacteriaceae; genus Lutibacter. The sequence continues at coordinate 107,107 of NZ_JAEINV010000007.1, forward strand.
AAAATTCTGTAGATATTCTTGCCAAGCATTATAATTGTTAGGAAAATCTAATTTTATATCTGGCATTATTGCAGTAATTACATTGTATAAATTGCTTTTTTGAGCTTGTAAATTAGCATAAAACTCTTCACTATTAATTTTTATAATTGTTTCACCTTTATTAAAGTTAGTTCCAGCTTTAAATTCTTTTCCTGTATTCACTAAAACTCCTTGCACTTCAGAATATAATTCAATTTTATTTTTAGCAACTAAATTACCATTAGCACTTATAATAATTGGAATGGAAACGTTTTTAACTTCATCTACAAAAACAGTTTTAACAATTTTTTCTACCTGTTGCTTTGGCTTTTGCTTGGAGTCGATCAAGTATTTTGCAAGTAATATTGCCGAAACTAAAAGTAAAATGGCTATAATTATTGAAATATTTTTTCTCATTATATAGAAAGTTTTAATGCGTTAATTTTAATGCTATGTATTTTTTTAACTAAAAATGAATTTTTTATTTTAAAAAACACAAAGGTAACAGAAATTAATAAAGTTATATGTGCAACTTTGTTAACTAGTGTTAATAAAAAAATCACTCAAATTGAGTGATTTTTTATGAAAAAACTATTATTGTGGGGGTTGATTTATTTATTGTGAAATTGAAACTGGATTAGCTAAAATTTCAATTGTTTTTGGATTGTTATTGAAATCTAAAATCGTTAAAAGGGGTAGAGATTTAATAGATTCACTAACAGTTCCACTTAATCTATTATCATTTAATAATAATATTTCTAGTTTAATTAAGTTACTTAGTTCCGAAGGAATTGAGCCTTCAAATAAATTATTTGCTAAAGCTAATTCATTAAGATTAGTTAATTTTCCAAGTTGTGATGGTAATTTTCCGTACATTGAATTATCAAAAAAGCTTAGCGTATTTAATTTTGAAAGATTTCCTATTTTTTCTGAAATAACGCCAGAAAGTTTATTACTACTAACTTGCAATACTTCTAAATTTGTTAAATCATAAATTGAATTTGGTAAAACACCACTAATTAAATTATTAAATAACACTAATTCTTTTAAACTTGCTAAATTTCCAATATTAGAAGGAATAACGCCTTCAATTTGATTCATAAATAATTGAATACTTTCTAATGATTTAATTAAAGTAATTTCTGTAGGAATAGTACCATTTATTTTATTAAAACCTAAATTCAATACTTTTAAGTTTATTAAATTTTTAATGGAAGAAGGAATAGTTCCATTTAAATTATTCATACTTAAGTTCAATTCTACAACTTTATTATTTTTAATAGTAACACCATGCCAAGAAGTTACATTTTCATTAATATTCCAAGGAGTATTCCACTCATTACCATTTGTTGATTTGTATAAATCAACTAAAGCATTTTTTTCCAAATCAGAAATTTGAGCGCTTACAAGCGGGGCTATAAAAAATAACGCTACTAAAACTATTAAATTTTTCATTGTCTTTTGGATTAAGTTAAAATTATTCCTTAGTAATTATGATGCTAAAATAAAAATTAAAATTCAATTAAACAAATAAAATTACCAATTATTTATAAAAACTTACCATTTGTTTGTTTTACGGGTTATTCCTTTCTTTTTTCAAATACGCTGATTACAACATAAATGAAAGGAAATTAAAGAAGGAAAAATGTTCTATATTTGCCCTAAATTAATAAGTAGAAGAACATGAAATTAGATATATTAGCCATAGGAGCTCATCCGGATGATGTTGAATTAGGTTGTTCAGCAACACTTGCTAAAGAAATATCTTTAGGTAAAAAAGTAGGTATTTTAGATTTAACACGTGGTGAATTAGGAACAAGAGGTTGTGCAAAAATAAGAGCTATAGAAGCTAAAAATGCTGCTGAAATTTTAGGGGTTTCGGTAAGGGAAAATTTAGGATTTGCAGATGGTTTTTTTGAAAACAATAAACAGCATCAATTAGAAATTATTAAAATTATAAGAAAATATAAGCCAAACATTGTATTGTGTAATGCTTTTGATGATAGACATATTGATCACCCAAAAGGAAGTAAGTTAGTATCTGATGCATGTTTTTTATCGGGCTTAGTTAAAATTGAAACCGAAATAAGCGGTGAAAAACAATTAGCATGGAGACCAAAACAAGTATACCATTATATACAATGGAAAAACGTTGATCCTGATTTTGTTGTAGATGTAAGTGGTTTTATAGATATTAAAATGGCGGCTGTTAAAGCGTATAGTTCACAATTTTATGATCCAACAAGTAAAGAACCTACGTCACCAATTTCCAGTAAGAATTTTTTAGACAGTGTTAAATATAGGGCTCAAGACTTAGGAAGATTAGTAGGAGTTGAATTTGCAGAAGGCTTTAATACAGAACGTTATGTTGTTGTAAAAAATTTAGATAATTTATTTTAAAAAATAGTTGCAAAAAATAAGAAATGTAGTATATTTGCATCCGCATAAATGGTGGTTGTAGCTCAGCTGGTTAGAGCATCGGTTTGTGGTACCGAGGGTCGCCGGTTCGAACCCGGTCTTCCACCCAAAATTAAAGGTCTGTTTTTACAGACCTTTTTTTGTATCTCAACGTTTTATTTAAGAATATTTTAATCTCTTTTAAAATTAAATTTTATAGTTTTACCATAATTAATCAATATTTAAAAAAATGAAAAACATACTATATCTTTTTACTTTTATTTTAACTGCTTCTGTTATTGCTCAAACCACCAATAATTTAGATTTAGAAAAACAAAAATTAAAAGAAGCTTTAAAATATGGAGATAAAACTGTTGCGGCTAACTCAATGTTTTCACTAATAGCATTAGAAGGACCAACAAGTACATATAGAGATAGTTTAGCATATTTATATTTTAATGAAAGAAATTTTGTTTCATGTTTCTTGGTTACAAATGATTTGTTGAAAAATAATCCTGAAAATGTAGATATTTTAGAAATGAATGCCATTTCTTTAGAGTCTATTGGAGCCTTAGAAAAAGCAATTGAAAAGTATAAATCTCTTTTAATAAAATCAAACAATAATTACCATGCGTATAAAATTGCTGGTTTGCAATTTGCAATGAATAAGTTTGATGAAGCACTAGTTTCAGTAAAAAAAGCCGATCAATTATCTGACAAGGCTGAAGTTAATGTAAACTTTCAAGTAAATAAAAATTACAATCAAAATGTTCCATTAAAACCAGCAATAGCTTATTTGCAAGGTTTAATTGAATTAAATTTAGATAAAAAAGCAGAAGCTAAATTAAGTTTTCAGCGTGCGTTAAAATTATTTCCTGAATTTACATTGGCTAAAAGCAAGTTGTTAACATTGGAATAAAAAAGGATTTAATTTATTGTGGAAAATTAGGAATATCTTTTAAAAACTGATATTGTTCATTCTTAAAGTCCATAGTGCAATAAAAATGATCTAATCCATTTGTAACTATTAAATAGTTTGCTTGTAATTTTAAATTATAACGCGCAATTTGATCAAAAGTAGCTTGATTAATTTTAATAGTTGGCGCTTTGCATTCTACAATAATATGTGGCTCACCGTTGGTGTTAAAAACTAAAATATCGGTTCTTTTTGTTAAGCCATTTATAGTTAACTTTTTTTCAACCCCAATAAGAGAAATAGGATAGTTTTTTTCTTCAATTAAATAATGTACAAAATGTTGTCGAACCCATTCTTCTGGAGTAAGGCTCACATATTTTTTTCGAAGAATATCAAAAATAAAAAGCTTATTTTCATTACTTTTGATTCTGAATTTATAAATAGGTAAATTCAATGTCTGCATACAGCAAAAATGCTAAATTATTTTCATAAATGAGTGATGTTGCCAAAATAGTTTCTGATATAAAAAGCGGAAATATTAAACCAATTTATTTTTTAATGGGTGATGAGCCTTATTATATTGATAAAATCTCAGATTTTATTGATAAAACCATTTTAACTGAAGAGGAAAAAGGGTTTAATCAAATGGTTTTATATGGTAGAGATATTACTATTGAAGATATTGTGGAAAACGCAAAGCGTTATCCTATGATGGCTGAAAAACAGGTAGTTATTGTAAAGGAGGCGCAAGATTTATCAAGAACCATTGAAAATTTAACTACTTATGCAGAGCATCCACAACCATCAACAGTGCTGGTTATTTGTTATAAATACAAAACTATTGATAAACGAAAAAAATTATATAAAGCAATTAATAAGTGTGGATTGGTTTATGAAAGTAAAAAATTATATGAAAATCAAATAGCAGATTGGATTAGAAGAGTTTTATCTGGTAAAAAGTATCAAATTGAAGGAAAAGCAACGTTAATGTTGGTGGAGTTTTTAGGTAATGATTTAAGTAAAATTAGCAATGAATTGGATAAATTAATGGTGGTTATACCAGCGGGCTCTACCATTACTCCAAACCATATTGAAGAAAATATTGGGATTAGCAAAGACTATAATAATTTTGAATTACGAAAAGCTGTTGGTGAAAGAAATGTGTTAAATGTAAATAGAATTATCAATCATTTTGCTCAAAATCAAAAAGCAAATCCGTTGGTTGTTACTATTTCTTTATTACATGGATTTTTTACACAATTGCTCATTTACCATAGTTTAAAAGATAAATCTAATAGTAGTGTTGCAAGAGGTTTAGGTGTAAATCCTTTTTTTGTACCAGATTATATAACCGCAGGAAAAAATTACCCAATGCGAAAAGTATCGCAAGTCATTGCTTTGTTGCGTGATGCAGATGTTAAAAGCAAAGGTGTTGGAGCAAATGCAATGCCGCCGGGTGATATTTTAAAAGAATTATTATTTAAAATTATTCATTAATATTTCTTAAAAAAAAGATTATCATTCCTGAGCAGGTATGAATCTATGAAAATTTGTTGCAATTCAAAATACCCTTTATAGCTACCTGTCTACCTAAATTTGATAGTGAAAACAAAAATCTATAATTAAGATACAGATTACTTCTTATCAACAACAACTCTTTTATCTCTGTTGGCAATTTCCCAAGCCGTATAAAAAATTAATTGAGTACGTTTTTGTAATAGTTCATAATTAATTTTATCTGGAGTATCAGATGGTTTGTGGTAATCTTGATGTGTTCCATTAAAATAAAAGATAATTGGAATGTTGTTTTTTGCAAAGTTGTAATGATCTGACCTATAGTAAAACCTATTGGGATCATTATCATCATCATATTTATAGTCTAATTTTAATTTTGTAAATTTTTCATTCATTGCTTCAGATAAATCATGAAGTTCAGTACTTAATTTATCGGAGCCAATTAAATAAACAAAATCAGGATTATTTTCATGGGCATCATCCACACGACCAATCATATCAATGTTTAAATTTGCTACAGTATTTACTAAAGGAAAAACTGGAAAATTGGTATAATATTTAGAACCCAATAAGCCTTTTTCTTCACCAGTAACATGTAAAAATAAAATAGACCTTTTTGGTCTGTTACCTTCTTCTGCAGCTTTTTTAAATGCTTCAGCAATAGCCATAACTGCTACTGTTCCAGAACCATCATCATCTGCGCCATTGTAAATTTCACCATTTTCCATTCCAAGGTGATCATAATGTGCAGAAATTACTAAAATTTCATCGGGTTTTTCAGTTCCTTTAATAAAAGCCAACACATTTTCTGAAGGATTTAAATTTGATCTTAAATGGGCTGTTGGAATTTCTTGAAAATAGTCATCATCACCTAAGGGAGAAGTAATATTTCTTTTTTTATAAAAGGTTTTTATATATTCAGCTGCTTTTTTTTGTCCAGGTTCACCAGTTTCTCTGCCTTCAAATTCATCAGAAGCAATGCTATATAAATGCGTTTTTAAATCGGATACAATTATTGAATTAGCATATTTTTGAGCTATTTCACCTGTTATTTCAGTTGTTTCGTTATTTTCTGAGATATGGTTATTTGTTCCGCAACTTAAAATAATGAACCCTAAAATTAATGCTACTATTTTTTTCATTTTGTTGAATACTGAGTTTTTCAAATATATTAAAACTATTTTGAATGTGAGATGGTAAATTGTTTTAGCGTTTTACTAAAATGAATTAAATCAGAGTCAAAAAGGTTATCTAGTTCATTATTATGAATTAATTCTTCAGTTTTTCCACTCACAAATTTTGAAGAGGACATTAGCCATAATTCATCAGCTAATTGCAAAGCTAAATTGGTTTCGTGTGTAGAAATAATGATGGTTTTATTAAATTCTGAAGCTAAGTTTTTTAATAATGAAAAAGTATTAATTGTATGATGTAAATCTAAATGTGCGGTTGGTTCATCTAAAACAATAATAGGGGTATTTTGTGCCAGTGCTCTTGCAATTAAAACACGTTGCAACTGTCCGTCGCTTAACTCATAACATTTTGTTTTCATTAAATGTTTGGTGTTGGTTTTTTCAAATGCAGTATAGATTATTTCCATATCTTCACTGGTTAAATAACCAATCCAGTTTGTAAAAGGTTGTCGCCCTAAAGCAACCAATTCAAAAACGGTTAAACTACTATCTGGTAATCTTTCAGTAAGTACCAAACTTAGCGTTTTTGCTAAATCATTATTTGTTATAGATTTTAAGTTTTTTTCATCAATAAAAATTTCACCATTAAGCGCTGGTTGTACCTTTGTTAAGGTTCTTAATAAGGTAGATTTTCCAATACCATTTTTACCTAACAAGCAAACCATGTTTCCAGATTTTAAACTAATATTTAAATTACAAGCGATGGTTGAAATATGCTTTTTGGAACGATATCCAATAGCTAAATTAGAAACTTTTAAAATGTGCTTTTCGTTTTGTTCCATTAATAATAAATCTTACGTTTTCTAACCAATAACCAAATAATAATTGGTGCGCCAAATAAAGAAGTTATGGCATTAATAGGTAATGTATATTCGCTATTTGGCATTTGAGCAATGCTATCGCAAATAAGCATAATTATTGCACCACTAATGGCAACAGCAGGTAATAATGTTTTATGATTGGATGTGCTAAATAATAATTTTGTTAAATGCGGAACTGCTAAACCAATAAAGGCAATTGGTCCTGAAAATGCTGTAATAACTCCTGTTAATAAACTGGTTGCTATCAATGTAAAATTTCTTGTTTGTCTTACATTTACACCCATACTTTTTGCATAGTTTTCACCTAATAGTAAACTGTTTAGTGGTTTTATAATAAAAACAACGAATGAAATACCAATAATGAATACAATTAAAAGTGCTGTAATTTCATTCCAGCTTAAATTTCCCAAACTACCAAAACTCCAAAACATATATTGTTGTAATTGGTTGGCGCTGCTAAAGTATGCTAAAACACTAATTACTGCAGAAGTTAAACTTCCAAACATTAATCCAATAATTAAAATAGACATGGTATTTCTAACTTTTGCCGCAGCAATCATAACTGCCGAAAGGACTAAAAATGCACCAGTACTTGCTGCAATGGCTTGTCCCCAGCTTGAAAATGAGTAGCTTACAATATTTGCACCTAAAAATGAGCCACCTAATATTAAAATAGCAACTCCTAAACTTGCTCCAGAACTTATTCCTAAAACAAACGGACCAGCAAGTGGATTTCTAAATAAAGTTTGCATTAACAATCCGCTAATTGAAAGCCCAGAGCCCACAATAATTGCAGTAATTGCTTTTGGTAATCTGTAATTTAATATAATAGACCGCCACGATTCTTTTTCAATATTCCCATCTATAAAAGCTAGAAATATTTGTTTTAACGGAATGTAAACGGAACCTAAACTTATATTTATTATAAATATTAAAATAAGCGTTAATATTAAAATAATAAAAGTGTTACTGTATGATTTTGTTGGGTTTACCAATCTTTTCTATTTAAAAATGTTACTAATTTTTCAACGGCTTTTCCTCGATGACTAATATTTCCTTTCTCTTTTAAATCCATTTCAGCAAAAGATTTTGTATAACCGTTAGGCATAAAAATAGGATCGTAGCCAAAACCACTAGTTCCTTGTTTTTCTCTTAAAATATGTCCTTCACAAATGCCTTCAAAGATAAACTGTTTTCCTTGAATATTCAATGCAATTGCAGTTCTAAATTGTGCTTTTCTGTTAGTATTATCTCCAAGCTCATTTAACAATTTCTGCATATTTGCTTCAGCATTATTTTCTTTTCCAGCATAACGTGCTGAAAAAACACCGGGCTCATTGTTTAAGGTGTTTACTTCCAGACCTGTGTCATCGGCAAAGCAATCATAACCAAATTTTTCAGTAATGTAATTTGCTTTTAAAATGGCATTTCCTTCTAATGTATTTGCGGTTTCAGGAATATCATCAAAACAATGAATAGCAGCCAAACTAATAATTTCAAAATTGGTTAACATTGCCTGTACTTCTTTTAATTTATTGGCATTGTTGGTTGCAAAAACTAGTTTTAATTTATTCATGATGGTAAGGTTCGTTTTTTAAAATGGTAAAAGCTCTGTAAATTTGTTCCACTATAAATAAGCGAATCATTTGATGAGAAAATGTCATTTTTGATAAAGAAATTTTTCCTTTTGCTGTTTTGTAAACGGAATCTGAAAATCCGTAAGGTCCGCCAATAACTATTACCAATTGTTTAATTCCGGCATTCATTTTCTTTTGAAGATAGCTAGAAAAATCAACAGATCTAAATGCAGTTCCTTTTTCATCTAGTAAAATTAACACATCTGTTGGTGCTAATTTTTTTAAAATTAATTCACCTTCTTTTTCTTTTTGCTCCTGTTCGCTTAAGTTTTTAACTTTCTTTAAATCAGGAATAATATCAATTTCAAACTGAATATAATGCTTTAATCTGTTTTGATACGTTTCAATTAAAGTCTGTAAATTTTTATCGTCGGTTTTACCGATTGCCAGTAATTTAATTTTCATACGGCAAATATAAAAAGAATTAAAGATGAAACTTTTGAAAATAAAAAAGTTATTTTTGTTTGAAAATTACGCATAATGATTACAAAAGAACAATTTGAAAAAGAACTCGATTTAATAATTGCAAATGCTATAAGAGAAGATATTGGTGATGGCGATCATAGCTCGTTAGCTTGTATACCAGTGAATGCAACTGGAAAAGCAAAGCTTTTGGTAAAAGAAGACGGAATTATTGCTGGAGTTGAAATGGCAAAACGTATTTTTAAGTATGTAGATAAAGATTTAAAAGTGGAAACTTTAATAAATGATGGAGCTAAAGTTTCCTATGGCGACATTGTTTTTTATGTAGAAGGAAGTTCGCAATCTATTTTAAAATCGGAACGTTTGGTGTTAAATGTAATGCAACGAATGAGTGCAATTGCAAAAAAAACCAAAGAGTTTGCAAAACTTTTAGAAGGAACAAAAACCAAAGTTTTAGATACCAGAAAAACAACACCAGGTATTAGAGCACTTGAAAAATGGGCAGTTGTAATTGGTGGTGGTGAAAATCATAGGTTTGCATTGTATGATATGATTATGTTAAAAGACAATCATATAGATTTTTGCGGTGGCGTTTCAAAAGCAATTTTAAAAACTCAACAATACTTAAAAGATCATAATTTAGACTTAAAAATTATTGTGGAAGCAAGAAGTATTGAAGAAATTAAAGAAATTTTAGCAGTTGGAGGAGTTCACCGTATTTTAATTGATAATTTTGATTATGATGGTACACGAGAAGCTGTAAAAATAATTGGAGATAAATGTCAAACAGAATCATCAGGAGGTATTAATTTAGAAACTGCCAGAAAATATGCCGAGTGCGGTGTAGATTATATTTCATCAGGAGCATTAACACATTCTGTATACAATATGGATTTAAGTTTAAAAGCTGTTGAATGACAAAACCCATAGAAGATAATCTAGATAAAATTCCGATAGTAAAATGGATTGTTAAACTTGGAAAAAGTATTATTATTCCAGGGTTATCGGGTATGTCTTTATATGATGTTATTGAAATGTATGTTATTGGAATTTTAAAAGGCGCATTAACATCTAGAGCAGGAGGAATTTCCTTTAGCTTTTTTATGGCGCTATTTCCATTTTTACTTTTTATTCTAACATTAATTCCATACGTTCCTATTGAAAACTTTCAAAGTGATTTTCTATTCACACTTCAAAAAATATTACCACCAAATACTGCCGAATCTGTTGATGTTGTTATTAATGATATTATAAATAATAGGTATGGAGATCTATTGTCCTTTGGTTTTATTGCTTCTATATTTTTAATGGCAAACGGTGTAAATGCCATTTTAGGAGGTTTTGAATATTCTTATCATGTAACAGAAATGCGGAATATCATTCGTCAATATTTTGTTTCAATGGGAATGGCAATTTTATTATCCCTTACCTTAATATTTACAGTAGCAGTTATAGTGTATTTTGAAATTGGTATTGAAAGTTTAAAAAGCAAAGGTTGGCTAGATGATGATTTATTTTGGATAGAAAAAGGACAGTTTTTATTTTTTGTATTGTTAATTTTTGTGTCCGTTTCCTTTTTATATAAATATGGAACCAAAGAAGTAAAACATCTTTCGTTTTTTAATGCAGGCTCAATTTTAACAACATTATTAACTTTACTAATGTTTAAACTTTTTGGAATTTATGTATTAAAATTTGCAACATACAATCAGCTTTACGGCTCCATTGGAACCTTGTTGGTTTTAATGCTTTTTGTGTGGTTGAATTCTATAATTTTGTTATTAGGGTTTGAGTTAAATGCAAGTATTAATAGTTTAAGACGATTTCATATTAAAGAAGAAATAGATGAAAATAATAGCAATGATTCCTGCTAGGTATGAAGCGAGCAGATTTCCAGGAAAATTAATGAAAGATTTGGCTGGTAAAACAGTTATTTTAAGAACTTATGAAGCTACAAAACAATCCAATTTATTTGATGAAGTTTTTGTGGTTACAGATAGTGATATTATTTTTAATGAAATTATTTCAAACGGTGGAAAAGCAATAAAGAGCAAAAAAGAACACGAATCGGGTAGCGATAGAATTGCAGAAGCTATTGAAAACATTGATGTTGATATAATTGTAAATGTGCAAGGTGATGAGCCTTTTACTAAAACAGCACCACTTTCAAAATTGTTGCAAGTTTTTAAAAACGATGTTGAAAAAGAAATTGATATTGCTTCATTAAAATTTAAAATGGACGATTTGGAAGAAATCAACAATCCAAACAATGTAAAGGTGGTAACTAATGAAAATGATTTTGCCATGTATTTTTCACGTTCGCCAATTCCATATCCTAGAGATGCATCAAAAGCAGTTTATTTTAAACATATTGGTATTTATGCCTTTAGAAAAGAAGCGCTTTTAAGATTTACAAAATTACCAATCAATCTATTAGAAGCTGCTGAAAAATTAGAAAACCTTCGTTTTTTAACTCATGGTTTTAAAGTAAAAATGGTAGAAACCAATCAAATAGCAATTGGTATTGATACTCCTGAGGATTTAGAAAAAGCCAATGCTATTTTTAAAAATGAAAAATAATGAGTCTATCTCCAGAAACCATCTTTAGTATTTTAATAGGAATGGGCCTTGCAGCATCTGTAGGATTCAGAATTTTTGTACCATTATTTGCGTTAAGTTTAGCTTCTTATTACAATATAATTCCTTTAAATGAAAGTTGGCAATGGGTTGGTAGTTCAAATGCTTTGTTGTTATTAGGAATTGCAACCATTGTAGAAATTTTGGCATATTTTATTCCTTGGTTCGATAATCTACTTGATACTATTGCAATTCCCTTAGCTGCAGTTGCAGGAACAGCTGTAATGGTAGCAACGGTAAGTGATTTGAGTCCAGTAATAACTTGGGCATTGGCAATTATTGCGGGAGGCGGAACTGCTACAGCTATAAAAGGATCAACTAGTACATCTCGTTTAGCATCAACAGCAACAACTGGCGGAATTGCAAATCCGGTAATCTCAACAATTGAAACAGGCTCTTCTATTGCAATGTCAGTATTTTCAATTTTTTTACCAATTGTAGCCATCATATTTGTAGTCATTATTTTTTGGCTCATTTTCAAAGTATTTAAACTATTTAAACCTTCAAAAAAATAACAATGAGTTATATCAACAGAGAACCAAAAGATTTTATTAAATCGTTGCAAATTATTCATTTTGCATTATTAGCAGGAGTGTTAGTTTTTGCAGCATACGTTGCTTTTGCTGCAAAAGACAGACTCTTTTTTTCGTATCAAGAAGAGAAAGCATTTTTATATTTAGCTATAATTATTGCTTTTGCAGGTAATTTAACAAGTAAATTTTTATATGCTAAATTATTAAAGCAAATTTCTAAAGATGCCGATTTATCGCAAAAAGCAATTAAATTTAGTACAGCACATATTTTTAGAATGGCAATGTTAGAATTTCCAGCTTTTATGTGTGTATTTTTTGTGTGGCAATCTAACAATAGTTTTTATTTTATATTGGTTGGTATCTTGGTTTTAATGATGTTAGCTATATATCCAACTAAAAATAAGTTTGAAAATGATGTGCCTTTAACAAGTAAAGAAAAATCAATGCTTGAAAAGCTTTAATTAGTTTTTTAATTTTTAGATATTTGCAACCTAATTTTTTTAAATGGCACAAAAACCAAGTATTCCAAAAGGAACAAGAGATTTTTCACCTACAGAAGTAGCAAAACGTACTTATATTTTTTCAACTATTAGAAATGTATTTGAAACTTTTGGATTTCAACCTATTGAAACTCCAAGTTTTGAGAATTCAGATACGTTAATGGGGAAATATGGAGATGAAGGTGATCGGTTGATTTTTAAGATATTAAATTCTGGAGATTATTTTAAAGATATTCAGAAACAAGTAATTGAGAATTTGGATTTTGCCAATATTTTTTATCAAATTTTTGATGCAATTCAATATATTGAAGATAAAAGTTCTGAATTTAATTACGAAGAATATATTAATGAATATATTGAAACGTATAATGAACTTACAACTGATGAGAAGAAAATGCTACTTAATTATTTTACACTTAATAAGAAGGAATTTATTGCTTTTTATGAAAATGAAGAAGTGTTAGATAATGAAGAGGAATTAGAAGATAAATCATACTTCAAAGAAAATTTTATAGAAGAATTAGTTAAACCGAATATTGATAAATTATTAAATTCGAATAAATTAACTGCGTCTATTTCAGAAAAAGCGTTGCGTTATGATTTAACAGTGCCTTTTGCACGTTATGTGGTGCAACACCAAAACGAAATTGAATTTCCTTTTAAACGGTATCAAATGCAACCAGTTTGGCGAGCAGATAGACCACAAAAAGGACGCTTTAGAGAATTTTATCAGTGTGATGCCGATGTAGTGGGAAGTAAAGGTTTATGGCAAGAAGTTGAATTTGTTCAATTATATGATGCTGTTTTTAGTAAGTTAAGGTTGTTTGGTACGACTATCAAATTAAATAATAGAAAAATATTAGCTGGTATTGCTGAAATTATTGGTGAAGCTGATAAATTAATTGATTTTACAGTTGCTTTAGATAAGTTAGATAAGATTGGTGCTGAGGGAGTTACAAAGGAAATGTTAGAAAAAGGTATTTCTGAAACAGCGATTGAAAAAGTACAACCATTATTTAGTTTTAATGGAACTAATCAAGAAAAATTAAACCAGTTACAAGTGTTGTTGGCAGATTCTGTAGAAGGAACAAATGGTGTAAACGATTTACGTTTTGTAATTGATAACATTGAAATATTAGGATTGCAAAGTGCAAATTTAGAGATTGATGTAACTTTGGCAAGAGGTTTAAACTATTATACTGGAGCAATTTACGAAGTTTCTGCGCCAAATGGGGTTCAAATGGGCTCAATAGGTGGAGGTGGAAGATATGATGATTTAACGGGTATTTTTGGATTAAAAGATATGAGTGGCGTTGGAATTTCTTTTGGTTTAGACAGAATTTATTTGGTGTTAGAAGAATTAAATTTATTTGATGCTGTAGAGCTTCCAAAACCAAAAGTATTGTTTGTAAATTTTGGAGATAAAGAAGCCGCTTTTTGTATGAAAGCATTGGTAAAATTAAGAGAACACAATATTAAATCTGAATTATACCCAGATAGTTCAAAAATGAAGAAACAAATGAATTATGCAAACAGAAGAGAAATTCCGTTTGTGGTAATGGTGGGTTCTTCTGAAATTGAGAAGAATATATATACCGTAAAAATTATGCAAACGGGTGAACAGCAAGAATGTAGTTTAGAAGAATTACTTAAAATCACCCAATAACTTTAAAACAAAGTTGTAAATTTGCACACTAATAACTAAAAAATGTTTGAAAGTAAAAACATAATGACAAATAAAATTGATGAAATAGGAGATGATCACGTTGGATCTTCTGCAAAAACACCTTTAAGAGTAGATGCTTTTGATATTTCTGACGAAGAAAAAAGAAATCGCATAGAAGCAAGTGTACGTGATATTTTAGATACGTTAGGAATGGATTTAGAAGACGATAGCATAAAAGGAACGCCAAGAAGAGTTGCTAAAGCTTTTGTAAATGAACTGTTCTCAGGGTTAAACCCAGCTAATAAGCCAAAATTATCAACATTTGATAATAATTATAAATATGGTGAAATGTTGGTAGAAAAAAACATTACGGTGTATTCTACTTGCGAGCATCATTTATTGCCAATTGTTGGAAGGGCTCACGTAGCTTACATTTCTAACGGAAATGTTATTGGTTTATCTAAAATGAATAGAATTGTAGATTATTTTGCAAAACGTCCACAAGTGCAAGAACGTTTAACTATGCAAGTTGTGCAAGCGTTGCAAGCTGCTTTAGGAACCGATGATGTTGCTTGTGTAATTGATGCAAAACATTTATGTGTGAATTCACGTGGTGTTCGTGATATTGAGAGCAGCACCGTAACTTCTGAGTTTGGCGGAAAATTTAAAGATAAAGAGGTTCGTAGAGAATTTTTAGATTATATAAAAATGGATACTAATTTTAATGAAATTAAGTAAAAATTAAATTTCAATAGATATAAAGCAGCTTTTAAGCTGCTTTTTTTATGTCTAAAAGTTCAGGCTTTTTAATGAGGAATTAATAAATTAAAAGGATACCTAGGAATATTTCGTACTATCCAAAATAGGAGTACTATAATTAATACTATAATAGGTGTTTTTGGATGATAAATGTAATTGTAAATATTTTTCTTGAAAAGTGAATTAATTACTGTTATAAATAAATGATAAGCGATTAAAAGAATTCCTAAAATATATAATACATTCTGTTTTGCAACTTCAATAAAATTAAAATTTAATAAATGATGTGTAGCTCGCTGACTACCACAACCCGGACAATACAAACCCGTAGTTATATATAATGGACATTTAGGTAAATAGTTTACCGTACTCGGATTTATAGTATAATAAACAAAAACAAATACCATGGTTAAAATTGCCATCGCATAATATTTGACCTTAATATTTTTGAAGGATTTAAAATTCACCCTATTGTAGTTTAGTAATACCTCCTAAAACAAAAATAAAAAGAAGAACAGATAAAATAGCTAAAACGAACCCCGAAATTATGGCAGCAATCATCCAATTTTTAGCGCTTTTAGAAGCTTTTTTAGCGCCATCGTAATTTCCTTCTGCAAATCTCGAATTTACTTGAGCAGCATAAACAATACTGACAATACCGAATGGTTGACAGCAAAAAATGGTGACTAAAATTGCTTCAATTAAATAGTTTTTAGGTCGATTTTGTTCCATATAAAAATCATTTTATTTTTATTGAAAAATAAAAAACTAAGATACAATTATTTAGAACGAATTATTTATAGTTTTAAAAATAAAGTGTATTTCACCAGCAATTTGTTGATTGGTTTCTAAGTATTTTTCTGATTGATATAGCGTGTTATCAAATGCTTTTGGATCAATAAAAGGGAGGTGAAAGCGCTCAATAGCATTAGAAATAATAGGACAGTTTTCATCGGCATTTGAGCATGTTGTAATAGCTATAAAGGGCTTTTTATTATGGTTGTCATCATATAATTTAGAAAAACCTATAATTGGATTTATACCATTTTTATAATTAATAGCATATACCGGATTTTGGTGTGAAAACTCACTAATTTGAAACGTAAACCCAACTTCTTGTAAAGTTTTAACAGTATTTCTGTAAAATGCCGTGATAGCCGTTCCTCCAGAAAAACTCTTAACTTCAGAAAATTTAAAATAATTAGCAGCATAACTGCTCCAAACTTGCGCTAACTGACTTCTTCTGCTATTATGTGTACAAATATAATTTAGGTTTACTTTTTTATTTAACTCCATTTCTTTTGCAATAAAAATGGCAATTGATTTTAATAGCTGTTTTCTATTTTCATCAATTTTTAAATTTATAAGTGCATTTTTAAAAAATTGTTCTGTATTAATAGATTCAGTTCGCAACATCTTTATATTTTTGTGTAAAAATAAGTTTAATAGGAATAACTTTTATTTCTTCAAAATTACTAAAAAGTTAAGAAATTTGTTATTCATTTAAAAATTAAAAAATGGAAAGACAATTTAAAATTGGAGATACAGTTGCTGTATTAGATGATGTAATTAAAGGGAAGGTATTGGCTATTTCCAACGGAAAAATTAGTATTGAAAGTGCAGATGGTTTTGCTTTTGAATTTTACCCAAATGAATTAGTAATTATTAAGGAGAATCAAGCAGATTTATCTAAATATTCTGATATTTTTAATGAAGGCTTAACCGAAAAATTAAATCATCAAGAAAAAAAGAAAAGCGCTCCCAAATTTAAAAGTAATACTAAACCCGAAGATTTACCTCCAATGGAAGTAGATTTACATATTCATCAACTCACCAAATCAACTGCCGGAATGGATAATTATGATATGCTAAATCTTCAAATTGATACTGCAAAACATAAAATTGAGTTTGCTATTAAAAACAGATTACCTAAAATTGTTTTTATTCACGGTGTTGGTGAAGGTGTTCTAAAAAGTGAATTGGAATTTTTATTTAAAAATTATAATCTTACTTCATACGCTGCTTCCTATAAAAAATATGGACTTGGAGCAACGGAAGTGTATATTTATCAGAATCCTAAATAGTTATACTTTAATGGTGATAGAACCGTAAGGGAAAGTTTCAAAATACACTCTATCTGTACCATCAAAAAACAATAATTCACTTATAGAAATTTCATGTTTGTAACCAGTAATTGTGGTGCCTGTTAAAACTTGCGTAGTTTTAATTATAACTTTTCCACTGGTAGCAATTAACTCTTTTGTTACTTTGGGCTGTGTAGGAGGAATGTTTTGACAAAAATAATCGGTGCCAAATTCACTATCTAATATTCTATAAGTAGCTTTAATAGAGGTTGTTGCTACTGAAGCACCAAGTGCTATAGTTTTTTCACCAACAGTAGTTCCTAAATGCGTTTTTACTAAAGATAGTGCTAACAATTCCGTTTTACCACTATTTGTTACATATAAAACATATTCTCCGCAACTTGTAACGGTATCAGTAAACTCAAAAGAAGGAACATCAAAATCACCATCACTACAAGAATTTAGTGAGAAAATTAATAAAAGTGTTAGTATTTTTTTCATGTTAAATATTTATGAAGCAAAAATAAATGTTTTCAACTATTAAGCACTAAATGAAACCATTTATTTTAGTTATTTTTGTAAGGTGAAACAAGTATATTTAGATAACGCAGCAACTACACCAATGTTGCCCGAAGTAATTACGGTGGTAACCGAAGCAATGCATACTGTTTATGGAAATCCATCATCTATTCATCAGATAGGAAGAACCTCAAAATCTTTAGTTGAAACAGCACGGAAAAACATTGCAAAACATTTTAATGTAACAGCTTCTGAAATAGTTTTTACTGCTGGAGGAAGTGAAGCCGATAACTTAATTTTAAGAAATGCAGTTATTAATTTAGGCGTTAAAACAATTATCACGTCAAAAGTTGAACACCATGCGGTGTTGCATACTATTGAAAATTTAGCAAAAGAATTTCCAATAAAAGTTTTTTGGGTACAAGTAGATGAAACAGGATCTATTGATTTTGAACACTTAGAAACTTTATTAAAACAAACCAATGAAAAAAAATTGGTGAGTTTAATGTATGTAAATAACGAAATTGGAAATATTTTAAATGTTAAAAAAGTTACTGATTTATGCAGTGAATATAAAGCATTATTTCATTCGGATGCAGTACAAGCAGTTGGGCATTTTAAATTTGATATTCAAAAAACACCGATAGATTTTTTTGTAGCGAGTGCACACAAGTTCCACGGACCTAAAGGAGTTGGATTTGCATATATAAAAAAAGGCGTTGGCATTTATCCAATTTTGCACGGAGGAGAGCAAGAAAGAGGCGCAAGAGCTGGTACAGAAAATGTGCATAGTATTTTAGGAATGGAAAAAGCATTGCAAATTGCCTACTCAAATTTAGAAAAGGAATCAGTAGAAATACAAACGTTAAAAAGTTATTTTATACAACAACTAAAAAATAATTTTGAAGGAATTAAATTTAATGGAACTTCTCAAAGTGAGCAAGATAGTAGTTACATTATTTTAAATGTTCAGTTTCCAAAAGAATATGCCATGTTACTTTTTAATTTAGATTTAAAAGGGATTGCAGTTTCAGGAGGTAGTGCTTGCCAAAGTGGAAGTAACAAGGGCTCACACGTATTAAATACAATTTTATCAGAAAAAGACGCAAAAAATACTTCAGTTCGGTTTTCGTTTAGCAAATTAAATACAATTGAAGAATTAGATTTTGTTATTAATAATTTAAAAACACTTATACAATAATGTTAAATTATCCATTAAAATTTGTCCCAATTTTAAAAGATAAAATTTGGGGAGGAAGTAAACTTGTAAAAAACTTACATAAAAAATCTGATTTAGAAGATATTGGGGAAAGCTGGGAAATTTCAGATGTTGAAGGCAATGTTTCCGTAGTACAAAATGGAAGTTTAAAAGGAACCTCTCTAAGAGATTTACAAGCATCCTATAAAGCTGAATTCATTGGAAAAAACAATTATGCTAATTTTGGAAACAATTTTCCATTACTCATAAAGTTTATTGATGCAAAACAAGATTTATCGGTACAAGTACATCCAAATGATGCATTATCAAAACAACGTCATAATTCATTTGGAAAAACAGAAATGTGGTACATTCTGCAAGCTGATGCAGGGGCTAGGTTAATTTTAGGATTTAATGAAACAATCAATGCTGCTAAATATGTAAAGCTATTAGAAGATAAAAATATTATGTCAGTTTTAAATGGTGTACCTGTAAAAAAAGGGGATGCATTTTTTATTGAAACTGGAACTGTACACGCAATTGGTGCTGGTATTGTTTTGGCAGAAATCCAACAAACAAGCGATATTACCTATAGAATTTACGATTTTGATAGAGTTGATGATCAAGGAAATGAACGTGAATTACATACAGAATTGGCTGTTGATGCCTTAAATTTTAGTGATAAAATAGATACGGATAGAAACTATTCAAAAAGCAAAAACGTTTTAAATACGGTAGCTACGTGTCAATATTTCAAAACTAATTTTATTCCTATAAAAGGAACTGTAACATTAGATTATACAAAAACAGATTCTTTTGTAATATTTATGTGTGTGGAAGGAAGTGCTGAGATTTCAATTTTCGGGAATACTGAAACTATCAGTTTTGGTGAAACGGTATTAATTCCTGCAACTGCTGAAAATGTACTAATTTCATCTGTTGGATGTGAATTGTTGGAAGTAACTGTTTAAATAACGTTTACTTCAATTTCTAATTCAATAGCAAAATTTTGTAAAACTGTTTGCTGAATACGCTGGGCAAGATTATAAATTTCTTGTCCAGTTGCATTTTTATAGTTTACTAAAACAAGTGCTTGTTTTTCGTGTACCCCCGCATCTCCAAATCGTTTTCCTTTAAATCCACTTTGTTCAATTAACCAACCAGCCGGAATCTTAATTTCGTTTTCAGAAACTATATAATGTGGTATTTCTGGATATTTATTTTGAAGTTTTTTAAATGCATCAACAGTTATTACGGGATTTTTAAAAAAACTCCCACTATTTCCAATCTCTTTAGGGTCAGGTAGTTTACTTTGTCTAATGGCTATAATAGCATCAGCTATTTCTTTTAATGTAGGAGCTACTTTATTTTTTAATTCTGTTTGAATAGCTCCATAAGAAATATTAATTTTATGTGAGTGCTTGGTAAGCTTAAAAGTCACTTTTGTAATAATATAGTTCCCTTTTAATTCATGTTTAAAAACAGAATTTCTATATCCAAAATTGCAGTCATCAGCATTAAAAACATGTGTTTTTCCAGTCGCAATTTCAAGAGCTTCTAATTGGTGAAAAGTATCTTTAATTTCCACACCATAAGCCCCAATATTTTGAATAGGAGAACTACCCACATTTCCAGGAATAAGCGATAAATTTTCTAAACCGCCGTAGTTTTTTGAAATGCACCAAAGCACAAAATTGTGCCAGTTTTCTCCAGCTTCGGCAGTAACCAACACATAATTTTCATTTAAATCACTAGAAGTAATTCCTTTTAAATTAAGTTGAACAACAAGCTTTTCAACGTTTTTAGTTAACAACATATTACTTCCGCCACTCAATAAAAAAATGTCTTTTTCAGTAGATATAAGTTGTTTTAGTTCACTTAAAGAATTTACGGTTACAAATTGCTTTGCAATAGCATCAATTCCAAAGGTATTATAAGGTTTTAAAGATATATTTTCTAAAATATTCAATTATAGAGAGTTATATTTAATTAAGGCTGCTTTTAATATGGCAACCGATTGAATAAGATCTGCTGTTTTTAATACATACGCAATTCTCACTTGATTTGTTCCAATTCCTGGTGTTGAATAAAATCCTGCTGCAGGAGCCACCATAACAGTTTGGTTATTTAGGTTGAAATCTTCTAAAAGCCATTGCGCAAATTTATCCGCATTATCCACAGGTAATTCTGCAACACAATAAAAGGCACCTCTTGGGTTTGCAACTTTTACTCCTTCAATTTTAGACAATTCTTCAATAAGAAGATCTCTTCTTTTTTTGTATTCAACACTAACTTCATCAAAATAAGATTGTGGTGTTTCTAAAGCAGCTTCACTGGCAATTTGAGCATAGGTTGGAGGGCTTAATCGAGCTTGCGCAAATTTTAATGCAGTACTAATAACTTCTTTATTTTTAGATACAATACAACCAATTCTTGCACCACACATGCTATATCTTTTTGAAACAGAATCAATTACAATAGCGTAATTGTCTAAGCCAAAATTATTAAGTACAGATTGGTGTTGCACATTATCATATACAAACTCTCTATATACTTCATCTGCAATTAAAAATAAGTCGTGTTTTTTAACAATCTCCGCTAATTTTTCAATTTCTTCTCTAGAATATAAATAACCTGTTGGATTGTTTGGATTACAAATTAAAATTGCCTTAGTTTTTGGTGTAATCAATTTTTCAAATTCACTAATTGGAGGCAATGCAAAATTATTTTCAATTTTTGAAATTACTGGTACAATGGTAACACTTGATGCTGTTGAAAAACCATTATAATTAGCATAAAATGGTTCTGGAATTATAATTTCATCTCCTGGATCAGTAATACTTCCAATAGCAAAAAGCAACGCTTCAGATCCACCTGTTGTAACTATTATATCTGTTGCTTGTACCTTAATATTATAAGTTTCGTAGTAGTTGGCAATTTTTTGTCTGTAAGTTTCAGAACCTTCAGAACGACTATATTCTAAAACTTTTAAAGTATTATTTTTTACGGCATTTAAAGCAACTTCAGGTGTTTTAATGTCTGGTTGCCCAATATTTAAGTGAAAAACTTCAATTCCTCTCTTTTTAGCATTTTCAGCATATGGCACCAATTTTCTAATTGGTGATTCGGGCATATTTTTTCCTTTAATTGATATTGTTGGCATTATTCAATTTTTATTAAAAATGATATAACAAAATTGCGAAATTTAATTTAAAAAGTGTAACTTTTTATCGATTTTTTAAAGGTTAAAATTTTCACAAAAGTTGTGCTAAGGTTGTATGTTTTTGTACATTAACTAGTAATTAAATTTAAATAAATTGATTAAGAAGCATTTACATTTTTTTATACTGATTTTTATTATTTGTAATGTTGCAGCTGTTTTTTCTCAGGGAAGCTACCAGTTTATAAATAGTACAAAAAAACAAACCGTTAAATTTAAACTATTAAGTAATTTAATTGTTTTTCCTATGGAGGTAAATGGGAAAGATTTAAATTTTATATTAGATTCTGGTGTTGGAAGAACTATTTTGTTTAATATTAATTATAACGACTCTATTCCGCTTTTTAATACCCAAAAAATAAAATTGCAAGGGCTTGGGAAGGACGATGCAGTGGAAGCTATTTTGTCGGATGAAAATGTGTTTAAACTTAAAAATATTGTAGGGAAAAATCAAAGTTTATTTGTAATTTTTGATGATAGTTTTGATTTATCTTCTAAAATGGGACTTACTATTCACGGGATTATAGGGTACGATATTTTAAAAGATTTTGTGGTAACGGTAAATTATAGTTCAAAAATTTTAACTTTTTCTGACCCTAACAATTACGCTCAAAAAAAATGCAAAAAATGTGAAGTGTTACCAATTGAGTTTAATAGTTTAAAACCATATATAAATGTTGGAGTTAAGCTAGAGGCTAATCCTTCAAAAATAATTCCTGTTAAATTATTGGTAGATTCCGGAGGGAGTGATGCTATGTGGTTATTTGAAAATAGTGCAATTGATATTGTAGCGCCATCCAACTATTTTGAAGATTTTTTAGGAGAAGGGTTAAGTGGAGCTGTGCATGGTAAAAGGTCTATTATTGAAGCATTGGTAATTGGTAAATTTGAATTTGAAAAACCAACTGTTTCATTTCCGGATTCATTATCTGTTTTTCATGCGCGTAAATTTGAAGATAGAAACGGAAGTTTAGGAGCTTCTGTTTTAAAAAGGTTTGAGGTAACTTTTAATTATCCAAAAAATGAAATTTACTTAAAAAAAGGAAGTGGATTTAAAGATAAGTTCACTTATAATATGAGCGGTATTGAGCTTGCATATAATGGAAAAATATTAGTAAAAGAACAAGAATATAGTTCCATTGGATTTAAAGATAATTTAAACTCACCAGATAGAAACACTGTAACATTAGATTATAGGTATAAATACGATTTTAAGCCATCCTATAAAATTCATAAAATAACCATGGGTTCACCGGCCTATAAAGCTGGATTATTAAAAGATGATATAATTGTGAAAATTAATGGAAAATATACCTACGGAATGCAGTTAGAAGAAATAGTTGGGTATTTTTACGAAAAAGAAAATAAGAAAATTACGGTAGTGATTGAACGGAACAATCAAGATTATACCTACAGTTTTAGATTAGAAAATGCTTTAAAATAAAAAAAGCTGTCTAAAAAGTAACCTTTTCGTCAACCTGAACTTGATTCAGAATGACGGATTTTAATGCTTTTTAGACAGCCTTTTGTTAATATTAAAAGTCTACTGTTATTTTGAAGAAACAGAAGATTTTTGTTTTACCACTTCAGATTCTGCTTTTAAAACTATTCCTTTAATTCTAAGCATTTTAGTTGCTTCAGTTGCGTTAGAATATACAGTTATTGTTTTTGAAAAACCACCTGCAGTATGTGTGTTGTATTTTACTTCAATTTCACCTGATGCACCTGGCATAATTGGCCCTTCTGGTTTTTTAGGTACCGTACAACCGCAGCTAGATTGAATTCTATCAATTACTAAAGGTGATTTACCAACGTTTTTAAATTTAAAAACACGTAGGCCATCAGCATTTAATTCAATAGTTCCATAATCAATTACATCCGCTTCAAATTCAAATGCAGGAGCATTTGGATCTACAGTTGCTGTTGTTTTTTCTTGAGCATTTATTGAAAGTGATACAAGTCCAATAAATAGTAATAATGCTATTTTTTTCATTTTTATAATCGTTTTAATAATGTAAAGTTAGTTCTTTTTTTAAGTTTTCAAAATATTTTGTGTTATCTCTTATAATTGTACATTTGCAAAATCTATTACAAATATCAGACCAAAATGAGTTTAGCTACAAAATATAGCCCACAAGACATAGAAAGCAAATGGTATAACTATTGGATGGAAAATAATTATTTTCATTCTACACCTAATGAAAAAGAACCGTATACTATTGTAATTCCACCGCCAAATGTAACCGGAGTGTTGCATATGGGGCATATGTTAAATAACACCATACAAGATGTATTAATTAGACGTGCGCGTTTAAAAGGTTTTAACGCATGTTGGGTACCTGGTACAGATCACGCTTCTATTGCAACAGAAGCCAAAGTGGTAGATAAGTTAAAACAACAAGGAATTAATAAAGCAGACTTAACACGTGAGGAGTTTTTAAAACATGCGTGGGAGTGGACTGATAAGCATGGTGGAATTATTTTAGAACAGTTAAAAAAGTTAGGAGCTTCTTGTGATTGGGAACGAACTAAGTTTACGATGGATGCAGATTTAAGCGAAGCTGTTACCAAAGTTTTTATTGATTTATATAACAAAGGGTTAATTTACCGTGGTTACAGAATGGTAAACTGGGATCCTTCGGCTAAAACGACCTTGTCTGATGAAGAAGTTATTTATGAAGAACGTCAAGGAAATTTATACTATTTAAATTATAAAATTGAGGGAACTGATGATGTGCTAACCATTGCAACTACACGTCCTGAAACAATTTTAGGAGATTCAGCCATTTGTATCAATCCAAATGATGATCGTTTTACACATTTAAAAGGTAAAAAAGCCATTGTACCTATTTGCAATAGAGTAATTCCTATTATTGAAGATGAATATGTGGATATTGAGTTTGGAACAGGTTGTTTAAAAGTAACACCAGCGCACGATCAGAACGATAAAGTATTAGGTGAAAAACACAATTTAGAAGTCATTGATATTTTTAATGATGATGCTACCTTAAATTCTTTCGGAATGCATTATGAAGGAAAAGATCGTTTTGTGGTTCGTAAAGAAATTACCAAAGAATTAGAAGAATTAGGTTGTTTAGTTAAAATTGAACAACATTTACATAAAGTGGGTACTTCTGAAAGAACAAAAGAAGTTATTGAACCTAAAATTTCAGCACAATGGTTTTTAAAAATGGATACTATTGTAGAGCCAGCTTTAAAAGCAGTGTTGGAAGATGAAGAAATTAAATTCTTTCCAAAGCATTATAATAGTACCTATCGTCATTGGTTAGAAAACATTCGGGATTGGAACATTTCTCGTCAATTGTGGTGGGGACACCAAATACCTGCTTATTTTTATGGTGATGGTGAAAATGATTTTGTGGTAGCAACTAGTATTGAAGAAGCGGTAACAATTGCATCTGAAAAATTAGGTAAACAATTAACAGCGGAAGATTTAACACAAGATCCAGATGCCTTAGATACGTGGTTTTCATCTTGGTTATGGCCAATATCGGTTTTTGATGGGATTCGTTTTCCTAATAATGAGGAAATTAATTATTACTATCCAACCAACGATTTAGTAACAGGACCAGATATTATTTTCTTTTGGGTAGCTCGTATGATTTTTGCTGGATACGAATTTAGAAATGAAAAACCATTTTCAAATGTGTATTTTACAGGAATTGTACGTGATAAACAACGTAGAAAAATGTCGAAATCATTAGGAAACTCACCAGATCCTATTGAATTAATGGAACAATACGGTGCCGATGGTGTGCGTGTTGGAATGTTATTGTGTTCAGCCGCAGGAAACGATTTGTTATTTGATGAAGAATTATGCGCACAGGGACGTAACTTTTCTAACAAAATATGGAACGCTTACCGATTGGTAAAAGGTTGGGAAGTTTCAGAAACTATTGAGCAACCAAGTTCATCTGCAGTGGCTATTGAATGGTATAAAGCAAAGTTTCAACAAGTATTGGCAGATTTAGATAGTTCATTTGAGCTATACCGTTTAAGTGAAGCCTTAATGAATATTTATAAATTAATTTGGGATGATTTTTCTTCGTGGTTTTTAGAAATGGTAAAACCAGAATACCAAAAACCAATAGATGCTAAAACATACAAAGCGGTCATTGCCTTTTTAGAAGATAATTTAAAAATATTACATCCGTTTATGCCTTTCTTATCTGAAGAAATTTGGCAAGACATTACCACCAGAACTCCAGAAAAAGCGTTAATTATTGCGGAATACCCTAAGCTTGAAGTATATAATAACACGTTAATTAATGAGTTTAATGTGGCGGCTGATGTTATTTCAGGAATTAGAACCATTAGAAAAGACAAAAATATTTCATTTAAAGATACTATAGAGTTTTCTATTTTGAATAACGATAAAGTAAGTGCTAATTTTGATGCGGTGATTCAGAAAATGGGGAATATTAGCGAAATTAGTTATGTTACTTCAACGGTAGAAGGTGCTTTAAGTTTTAGAATAAAATCTAATGAGTATTTTATTCCAATGGTGGGCGCAATTGATGTGGAAGCTGAAAAAGCAAAATTAGAAGAAGAATTAAAATACACGCAAGGCTTCTTAAAATCGGTTCAAGGAAAATTAAGTAATGAACGTTTTGTGAACAATGCTCCTGAAAAAGTATTGGCTATTGAACGTCAGAAAGAAGCGGATGCATTGGCTAAAATTGATACAATAGAAGCAAGTTTAAAAAGTTTGTAATATTATATAATGCAATACAAATAAAAAGGGAACTCAGTTAATGAATTCCCTTTTTGTTTAATCGTCAGTCATTCCTTGCAAAAGGGAATCTTTCTTTTTGAACCAAAACCCAACGTCATTCCCTTATAAAAGGAAATCTCTTTATTTGGAACGTGTGACCCCCAGTCAACATTTCGGCGCTACTCAGAGCAGGTTTTATAATACATTTTTTTCACTTCTTTTAAAATACTAATAATTAACGTTTTTTTATGAATAATGCAGTGAACCTTATGAAATACAATTTTATTTCGCTAATAGTTGTTAAAAAAATATGGACTGTTTTTTTTTGATATAAAAGTTACATAAGTATAAAAAAAAATGTATATTGTAACACCAAATAGATGAATTTAAGTATAATAATAATGTATACCTAGTATGTTCTTGTTATACGTGTTATAATAGCATTTTTCATGAAAAAAAAAAAAAAAAATAATTATAATGACATTTTTGTAGTTGGAATTGGCGCTTCAGCCGGAGGCTTAGATGCCTTACAAGAGTTTTTTAAACATATTCCTGTAAATACAGGAATGGCATTTTGTATTATTCAACACTTGTCCCCAAATTTTAAGAGTTTAATGAGTGATTTATTGGGCAAATATTCTAAAATGCCCATATCAACAGTTAAAGATGGTGAAGAAGTTAAAGCAAATCATATTTATTTAAACCCTAATAATGCCAGTTTAAAAATTTCAAAAAAAACATTTAAATATGTTCCAAAAAACAATGGAACGGTATTAAACTTACCAATTGATATGTTTTTTCATTCGTTAGCTAAAGAATATAAAGACAAAGCTATTGGTATTATATTATCAGGCACAGGTACCGATGGATCTCGCGGTATTAAAACACTTAAAGAGGTAAGCGGTACTATTATGGTTCAAAACCCTAAATCTGCACAGTTTGATGGGATGCCTAATACCGCTATCGGCACAGGATTGTCCGAATATATAGGTACACCTAGCGAACTCGCCAAAGAAATTGTAAAATTTCCTAGCAAGCCCTCATTTATGCATGAAGTTAGCGGTGGCTCTGTAACTGAAGTTGAAAATTTATTTAATGAAATACTCGATGTTTTGTATAAATTTTCAGGTCAAAATTTTAAAGATTACAAACATAATACGCTGGTTAGAAGGTTAGAAAAAAGAATGGGTAGTTTAAATATTCATGAAATATCAGAGTATTTAAATTTAATAAAAATTGAAGATGATGAAAAACGATTGCTTATCAACGATTTTTATATTGGTGTAACAAGTTTTTTTAGAGATACCGAGGCTTGGAATGTATTAAAAACAGAAACCTTACCTTTAATTTTTGATACGAAAAAGCATTTTGAAACAGTACGCATTTGGTCGGCAGGTTGCTGTACTGGCGAAGAAGCTTACTCGTTAGCAATTTTAATGGATGAATATATACGCGAAAATAAATTAGCGACCGATTATAAAATTTTTGCAACTGATGCCGATTTAAGAGCGTTAGAAATTGCGAGTAATGGTGAATATATTTTGAATATGGCGAATGAAATTCCATCAAAATATATAGAAAAATATTTTACAAGAATTGGAAACTACTACCAAATTAACAAAAAAATTAGAGAAAAAATTGTGTTTTCAAGGCATGATGTTATCAATGATCCACCATTTATAAAAATGGATTTAATTTCTTGTAGAAACTTATTGATTTATCTCTCAATTAAATCACAATATATTGTATTAGAGAAGTTTAAATTTTCACTGAACCCTCAAGGCTTTTTATTTTTAGGAAGTAGTGAAACTTTAGGTGAATTGCAAAAAGAGTTTACTGTAGTAAATCCAAAACATAAAATTTATAATATTGCTGGAAAAATAAAATCCATCAATTACTTTTCTTTTGATAATAATTCCTATAAAAATGTGATTACCAACAAAAGAACTGAAAAACAACTCCATATTTCCAATCTTATAACACCTATAAAAAGAGATAGTGAAAGTTTATTTACCAATCATTTACTAAATACTTTTGCCCCTAAGTGTATCTTTATTGATAGAGATTATAATATTTTATTCGTTAAAGGTGACTTAAAATCGTTATTAACAATTTCAGAAGGCGTAGCACAATATAACTTGTTAAAAATGTTAGATGATAAGTTGGCAGTAATGGTTAGAAATGGCTTAAAAAGAGTAAAACAAGAAAATAAAAATATAATATTTAAAAATGTAAAAACTACCAATAAAGCGGTTTCAAAAGTATTGAATTTAACCTTTTCAAAGATTAAAACTGAAAATGATTCAGAAATATATTTAATAGTATTTGATGAAAATGTTGATACAGCTGAAGTTTCTGAAGCTATTGTGTACAATCAATACAAACTTGATGAATTTTCCAAACAACGAATTGATGATTTAGAGTTTGAAATAAAAGCCAAAAATGCCGAACTACAGTATGTAATAGAAGAACTTGAAACCAGTAATGAAGAGTTACAAGCTGCCAACGAAGAATTAATGGAGAGTAATGAAGAACTTCAAGGTACCAATGAAGAATTACAATCGGTAAATGAAGAGTTGTATACCGTTAATTCTGAATTTCAATTTAAAAATAAAGAGTTAGCTGTTGCTAATGACGATATTTTAAACTTTTTTAAAAGCACACAAATAGGCACCTTGTTTTTAGATAACAATTTAAAAATTAGAAGGCTGACACCAACTATTAAAAAACATTTTGATATTGAAGAAACCGATGTTGGAAGATATGTTGGCAGTTTTTCTCATAGGCTTAAGTCTGCAAATGAAAAAGAATTTATTAGAGATTTAAAAAAAGTACTTAAAAAAGGGACTAAAATTGAGAAAAAAATTTATGATAATGAAGGTATATCGTATTTAAAGCGAATGATCCCATATATAGATAGAAATAATACCATTGATGGCGTAGTGATCACCTATGTTGATATTTCTAATTTAATTGAAGCAGAAAATAATTTACTAAAAGCAAATCGAGATCGTGAAAATTTATTAAATCAGTTAGAGTTGATTATGAATAATATTCCGGCGATGGTTTTTTATAAAGACAGTAAAAATAATTTTTTAAAGGTTAATAATTTTTTGGCTGCTGCACTAGATAAAACCAAAGAAGAACTTGAAGGTAAAAATTTAATTGAATTAATGGATCCAATTATTGCTAAAAAACTATATGAAGATGATTTGGAAGTAATTAAAACAGGACAATCAAAGCTAAATTTAGTTGAAAGCTATGATACCAAAAATGGAAAAACATGGTTTACTACCAATAAAATATTAATTAAAAACAAAAACGAAAATCATATTTTAGGTGTTTCTATTGATATTACAGAATTAGAGCACGCCAAAGAAGAGTTAATAAATGTAATTGAAAAACTAAAATCAAGCAATGAAGAATTGGCACAGTTTGCTTATGTAACTTCGCACGATTTACAAGAACCCCTCAATACAATTATTGGGTTTATTGAACTGTTAAAAAGTGAATATGATACTGTTTATACCGATGATGCCAAAAATTATATTAAAATAGTTTTGGATGCCACGGTTAGAATGAAAAACCTTATACGAGGTATTTTAGAATATTCGAGAATTGGAAAAAATAAAGTGATCACAACGTTTTCTGCCAAAGATATATTAAATGAAGTAATCGCTGATTTAAATAGCGTTATCACAGAAAAAAATGCAAAAATTGAAATAAAAGATGTACCCTTACACATTACCGGTTATAAAAATGACATAAGAATGTTGTTTCAAAATTTAATAAGTAATGGCATCAGATTTTCAAAAGATAACGAAAGTCCTATCATTACAATTAGTGGAACTGAAAACGCTAAATCTCAAAAGTTTAGTATAAAGGATAATGGTATTGGAATTGATAAAAAACACCTTAAACAGATTTTTGAAATTTTTAAAAGACTACATACCAATAAAAAATATAAAGGCACTGGTATTGGTCTTTCAAAATGTAAAAAGACGGCCGAATTGCATTGTGGAAAAATTGCAGTAAAGTCGGAAGTAGGAAAAGGCTCCGAATTTATAATAACACTCTCAAAACAAATAAAAAATGACACCCCTAAATAACATACTATTAATTGATGATGACAGTACAACTAATTTGCTAAATGAAATTCATATACAAAATTTAGGAATTACTAACAAAATAACCATTTTAGATAGTGCTGTAAAAGCATTGGATTTAATTTTTGAACAAAACGTACATTCAGACTTAATTTTTTTAGATTTAAATATGCCCGTTATGAATGGATGGCAGTTTCTAGAAGAATATTGTGCTAGATGTAAAGGACAAAAAAGTAAAATAATTATTTTAACGGCTTCTATTAATCCATCAGATAAAGAAAAAGCAGTGAATGATTCTTGTGTATTAGACTTTGTGAGCAAACCGTTAAATAAAGATAAAATTATGAACTTAATGGCAACGTATGAAAATTCACTATTAAATAGCTAAAAATTTTTAGTTATTAATTAAGCTGTTTTTTTATTACAGGATAAGTGCCTCCCGTAAAATACTAACAGGGTGTTTACTTATACGTTTTGTTCCATCCATAATTTGATGTCGACAACTTGTACCTGCGGCTGCAATAATGGTGGTGCTTGCTGTGTTTCTAATTTTAGGAAACAAGATAGCTTCACCTACGTGCATAGAAATAGCATAATGCTCTTTTTCATAACCAAAAGAACCTGCAATTCCGCAACAAGCAGTATTTAAAATAGTTGGTTTGTAATTTATTAGTATCCCTTTTTGCTTTTCTAATCTGTCAACCTAAATTTATTTCAGGTGCTCATTCAATAGTTATTAAGATTATGAAAAGATGCTGATACAAGTAAAGCATGACGAATTTTTGGCTTATTTTGACTTTTGAACCGTCAACCTGAATTTATTTCAGGTTCTCACCATATAATAATCAATCACACTGCGAATATGAAATATGTTTAGGTTGACGAATACTTTACCATTATAACATCTTTTTAACGTTGTTATTTATGATTACTTTACAATTAATAAGAATAGAATTTCGAAAATACAGAGAAAAAAATTAGAGGTCTGCAAGACTTTATACACAAAACTGCCGCATTTCTTTAGCATAGTTGCTTTACTTGTGAAAAATAGTTGTACAATTAATATCAAAAAAAATGTACAAATACTTTAAAAGTATTGTACAATTAATTTATAGAAGTAGTAGAAAATTTATAAAGTATCTTTTTTATCAGTAGCATTTCAACATATACTTTACACGTATAAAATTACTAATTTTTATATGTATAAGGCTAATTTTTAGGTTTATTTTATGAACATTTATTAAAACAATCTAGTATCTACCATAATTAGCAAATAAACATTCTCTTTAGGTCAAAAAAGATAACAAATTACGTAATAAGTTACTTATTAATATAAAATAGCACGTTTTTAAGTATTATTTTCATTAAATTTATAGAAATTAAAACTTCTATAAGCAAAACATATCACTAATTATACCAGCCTTTTATAGGTGACATGTGTAAAGAAATTGGAAATGAATGCTAAAGCAACATACCAAGAATTAAAAAATGAGATTAAAGATCTTAAAAAGCAACAAAAAATTAGCTTAGAGAATTATGCTGTTAAATGTGATGAAAAATACCACTCGCTTTTTAATAATATGGTTGAAGGTTTTGCACAATGTAAAATGCTTTATGAACATAATAAACCCATAGATTTTAGATATATTGAAGTAAATAATGCTTTTGAAAAATTAACCGGATTAAAAAATGTAAAAGGTAAATTAGTATCTGAAATATTGGTGAATCATAAAATTGAAAATCCCTTATTATTCAATGTATATGATAGGGTTGCTAAAACGGGGATATCTGAACGAATTGAGACCTATGTAGCATCTTTAGACACTTGGTTTGCTATTTCAGTTTATAGTTCCGAAAAAGGCGAATTTCTTGTAATATTTGATGATATTACAGACCACAAAAAGACTGAAATTGCCATAACCAAAAGCGAGTCGTGTTTAAAAGAACTCAATGCCACGAAAGATAAATTTTTCTCAATTATTGCTCACGATTTAAGAAGCCCGTTTAGCGGTATTCTTGGCTTATCGGAATTATTAAAGGATAAATTAAGAGAAAATGACATTTCAAAATCTGAAAAGTATGCAACCTTAATAAATTCATCTGCCAAAAGCACCCTTATTTTACTTGATAATTTATTAAACTGGGCAAGAACTCAAACCAAACAAATTAATTTTACTCCAGAAAAAATAGTGTTGTCATCAGCTATTCAGAAAGTGATAGAAACTTCAAAATCATCAGCAATATTAAAAAATATCTCTTTAAATTATACTCCGTCGGATGAGATTGAAGTGTTTGCAGATGTGCATATGTTGACAATTATATTACAAAATCTTATTTCAAATGCCATTAAATTCACCAAAATTGGAGGGCAAATAATTATTAAAGAAAAATTAGTGCAAAATGAGGTTAAGATTACTATTTCAGATAACGGAATTGGAATGAAGAAGAAGCAACTTAAAAAACTATTTAGATTAACTAAAAGTAATACTACTCTTGGAACTGAAAATGAAAAAGGCTCTGGACTAGGATTGGTTTTATGTAAAGAATTTGTAGAAAAAAATGACGGGATTATTTGGGCTAAAAGCAGTATTGGAAAAGGAAGCGACTTTAATTTTACATTACCGATAGTTCAAGAAAGTTAGCCATTAAATTAAAACATTAGTTACTAATTAGTACTATTAAACTCTATAAAAAAGTACATTAGTGGTTTAAATTAAAAATGCATATTTTTTTTATGAAATCAATCACATTAGTTGTTTTATTATTACTCTCTTTAAAAATTAACAGTGCTACATACTTACAAAACAACTTACAATCTACTATATTAATTGAGGTAGAAAACCCAATTTCGTTGATTAGAAATAATGAGACAATTATACTTTTCACAGCGTTTATTAAAAAAATATTCCGAATGAGCAAGTACATTTTATTCAAGTAAAAGATTTAAAAAACAATACATTTCTGCTAACGCAATCCATAGATTATAATGAAGATGGAGTTTCCGATGAATTTTTATTTCAGAGTAATTTCAACCCAAATGAAAAAAAGGAATTTGAACTAAGGATTGCTAAAAAAGATCCTTTAGGTAAATCTACGGTGTATGCCGCTTATATGCCTAATGAAGAAGGAATGCAAGATTTTACTTGGGAAAATAATTTTATTGGTTATCGTTTTTTTGGACAAGAGCGAGCTAAATTACAAGGCACTTGAATTGCGATGGATATTTGGTGCAAGCGTATTCCAGATCTTATTACTGAAAAATGGTATGTTCCCTCACAAAATTATCATATAGATACGGGTTATGGAGCTGATCATTATAGTTCAGGAAAAAGTCAGGGCTGTGGCGGTACAGGTATTTTAAAAAATGACTCTATTTATTTTTCACATCCCTTCTATGATTGGAAAATTATTGCCAACGGGCCAATTCGTACCGTTTTTGAATTAAAATTTACGGGATGGGCGTTTCATAAAAGTATTGTTGAAACTAAACGAATGACATTAGATGCTGGCTACTATTTTAATAAAATTGAAAGTAGCTATAATTCTGATATGGTATCTTTAGGCTATAAACATGCAGAAGGGTTTGTACAACGTGATGATTCAGAGACACAAATTGAAAAAGATTTGGGATGGATAGCAAGTTGGGAATCGTTAGCGGAAGGAAAAGGAAACTTGGGTGTTGGATTTATTGCGTTGCCAAGCGATATCCTAGAAATTAAAAATATAAATAATCATGTAGTTAGCATTATGCAACCAAAATCAGCAATTGGAATTTCTTATTATACAGGTGCAGCTTGGGATAAATTTGGTTCAGTAACTTCAAAGAAAGACTGGATTTCATTTGTAGAGCATAGAACTACATTTATTAAAAATCCCTGTAAAATAACCTTTAAGGAGTAATATTGAAAGTTTTAGGGGCAATTAGTATGCGCTTGAACATTTAATAACTGAATAGGATGTTACAAAACAAAAAAACCAGCGCAAAGTAGGTTGAAAAAATATGGAACTATCTTAGTCTGTACTATTTTTAGGTGGTGTAACGTCATGAAATGTTGGTAAATGTTCGGTAATGCTACCCGCACCCTTTTTGTTAATTTTAAAAGTAATATCTTTTTTTGTGGTGAATAAAAGAACTGTATAAAAAGACTTTTTTAGATGTGATTTCAAAAACACAAAAGTCTCATCTAAGGTAAATTCTTCTTCCGTATCCTCGGTCTCAATAGATTTGTAGCGTAATTTTACTAAAACCTTAAAGCCATCTTCAGCATAAATTGGTCTGACAAATATATTTTTCAAGTTAGGCTTACCAACGGTCTTAGCCATGGTTAATTTGGCAAAGGTGCCTTCTTGAACACTTTCTTTTACATGTTCCCAGAAAAGAACAAACACATCTTGATATGGCATAAACGAACGTTTGAGAATGAAATATGTTGAAGTTTCAAAAGTAACATGAATAATTCAATTAATAAATCTGAATGTATATGAATCATTCATTTATTCAAAAAATAAGAAAAAAAAAGCAGGAGAATTTAATCATCCTAAATTAAAAGAATTCCCAGCATATGAAAAATGCATCTGTTACGAAATAAATAAAAATAAGTAGCAGTATTACCTATAATTTAGTGAAGTTCTTCGCTGATTAAAAAGTTTTTGTATATTTAACCGGCAATATATCAGTAGTTTGTAGAATTTAAACTTCTGAATTGCACCAATTAAAATCTAAACCTTTTATCCATATGAAACATCTAATTAAATTTATGATGATGAAAAAAATAGTAGTTTTAATTGGAATTTTGATTTCAATTATATCTTGTGGAGATAGTAATTCAAATAAGCAGCAAGAAGATACATCTGAAAACCATGTGTTTTCTAGTAAGGAAACAGGATGGACTATTTCAATTCCTACTAATTGGAAAATAATTTCTACAGAACAAAATGAAGAAAACGTAAAAAAAGAATCTGAGGCATTACAGAAAATGGTAGAAGGAGAAATTGACAGTTCTAAATTAAAAAGCTTGATAAGTTTTCAAAAAGATCAGTTTAATAATTTTCAATCAACTTCAGAACCGTTTGAACCGAAGTATTCAGAAGAATGGGAAGTTAGCAGTGCAGCATCAAAAGAACTCGTTTATAATTCTTACGAAAATCAAGGAATTAAAGTAGATTCCACAGCAACAAGCATCATTAATATAGATGGACTCGATTTTCACACCTATGAGTTTATAGTATATGACTCAGATGGCGCTATCATTTTAAATCAAATAATGTACAGTAGATTTATAAATGGTTTAGACTTTGGCGTGAACATAAATTATAACAATGAATCAGACAAGAAAGAATTGGTAGACGCTTGGATGAATTCAAAATTTACAAAATAAATACCAATACTTAATTGGTTATAAGCTACAAAAGAAATGAAAATGTTCCTTTTTATACAGTTAGAAAAAAGTAAGTGTAGAAAGTTTTATAAATTAGACATACATTTCTATACATAATATATAAAATATGCTTAAAGATATTCATCCAAAATTACCAATGCGATCTAAATCAGTGACTAAAAATTTTTATGTAAACATGTTAGGTTTTAAAGTATTTGGTAGTGCAGATTTTAATGGGTATTTAATGGTACAAAAAGACCATATTCAAATTCACTTTTTTGAATTTAAAGAACTAAATATAAATGAAAATTATGGTCAAGTTTATATAAGATCCAATGCAATTGAAAAGCTTTACGAAGAATTATTAAAAGCAAAAGTAGTTATTCATCCCAATGGAGATTTGCAAATGAAACCTTGGGGACAAAAGGAATTTTCAATCCTTGATCCGGATCATAATTTAATAACCTTTGGCGAAAGTTTATAACTCAAAACTAAATCAACGCTTCCTTCAAAATACTCACAGGATGCTTACTTGTGCGTTTTGTACCATCTTTAATTTGATGTCTACAACTTGTGCCAGAAGCTGAAATTTCAACGTCTATTAATGTCTTTCGCACTTTTGGAAACAATGTATCTTCACCAACTTGCATAGAAATGTTATAATGTTCTTTTTCATAACCAAAAGAACCTGCCATTCCGCAACAACCAGTATTTAAAATAGTTGGTTTGTAATTTATGGGGATATTTAGCATAGTAAAAGTGGCTTCGCTAGTACTTAACGACTTTTGGTGGCAATGCCCATGAATTTTAATTTCTTTTGTTGTTTTCTTAAAACTAGACGATTTTATATGGCCTTGTTCAAACTCCTTCTTTACAAATTCATCAATAGTAAAGGCGTTTTTTGAGATGTTTTCAGCAGAAATTTTATCATCTGCTAATCGAAGATATTCATCTCTAAATCCTAATATAGCTGAAGGTTCAATGCCAATTAAAGGAGTTTTTTCGGAAATAATATCCTTAAAGATTGAAATGTTTTTGTCAATAACTTGTTTTGCTTCTGCTAAATATCCTTTTGAAATAAAACTTCTACCACTTTCTTCGTGTTCAATTAAAAGTACTTTATAACCTAATTTTGTAAATAATTCAATGGTGTCAATTCCAATAGTTACATCGTAAAAATTAGTGAATTCATCACAAAATAAATAGAGTTCGCCGTTTTTAAAATCTTGGTTGTGAAATCTCTTTTTATTGTTTTTGTACCAGCTTTTAAGTGTTGTTCTATATAACTTAGGAATAGATCGTTGTGTTGCAATTCCTAACACTTTTTTAGTAACATAATTATCTAAAAGGAAATTAGTAGCAAAAGGTAAAATACTTCCTAATTTATTGTATTTGTTATTGTTAGCAAATAAATATGTGCGTAAAGAAGGTTTGTTTTCTTTCTGATATTGGTATAAAAATTCGGCTTTTAAAGCTGCAACATCTACATTACTAGGGCATTCACTAGCGCAGGCTTTGCAACTTAAGCATAAGTCAAATACATCTTTTAGTTCCTCATAATCAAACTTGTTAATTTTGTCGGAATTGGTTAAAAATTCGCGTAATGCATTTGCACGTGCTCTTGTAGTATCTTTTTCGTTTTTAGTTGCTCTGTAACTCGGACACATAGTTCCACCTACCGAAACTGGTTTTCTACAATCACCAGAACCGTTGCATTTTTCTGCAGCTCTTAAAACTCCTTGGCTATCTGAAAAATCTTGAATAGTTTCAATGGTTGGTTCAAGTCTGTCAATTTCGTAACGTAAATTCTCATCCATAGGAAAAGAATTTACAATTTTCCCTTTGTTAAAAATACTGTTTGGATCAAAAGCTATTTTAATGCGTTTTAATAAATCATAATTTTTTTCACCAATCATTAGCGGAATAAATTCAGCTCTAACAATTCCATCGCCGTGTTCACCACTTAAAGAACCGTTGTATTTTTTTACTAATTGAGCAACTTCAGAAGTTATGGTTCTAAAAAGAGCCACATCTGTTTGTTTTTTTAAATTTAAAATCGGACGTAAATGAATTTCACCAGCACCCGCGTGTGCGTAATACACAGCATCTTGCCCAAATTTTTCCATCATGGCAGAAAATTCACGAATATAATTTGGTAAATCGGCTACTTCAACAGCGGTATCTTCTATACAAGCAACTGCTTTTCTGTCGCCAACAATATTACCTAATAAACCTAAACCGGCTTTTCTTAAATTCAATGCTTTTTGAATATCGTTTCCTATAAGTTTTGGAAAAGCATAACCAAAATTATTTTGTTGTAACTCTTCAATAAGCTTATTTGTAAATTGTTGCGCTTTATTAATAGTATCGGATTTAACCTCTAACATTAAAATAGCTTTAGGATCTCCTTCAACAAAAAACCTATTTTTTAATTGTTCACGATTGTTTTTTGTACAATCTAAAATGGTTTTATCCATTAATTCACACAAAAATAAATTGTGTTTCATAGCAATTACAACAGCTTCCATACTTTCTTGAATGGTTTTAAAATGCGCTGCAACTAAAACACTTTCGGTTGGTGGTAAATGATCTAATTGCAAGGTAATTTCAGTGGTAAAAGCCAACGTTCCTTCACTTCCGCATAAAAGTTTTGAAATATTTATGTTTTCTTCTGAAGATGAAAAAATTGATGATTTCAGCAATTCATCAACGGCATATCCCGTATTTCTTCTATGAATAGCAACTTTAGGAAATTCTTTTTTAATTTCTTGTTGAATTTCAGGATTGGAAAGTTCGTTGTAAATTGTATTGTAAATGGTGCTTTCTAACGTATTTCCTCTTTTTTTAAATTGAAATTCTTCCTCAGTTAAGCTTTCAAAAATTACTTCAGAGCCATCACTTAAAACGGTTTTTAAAGCAAGTACTTTATCGCGCGTTACACCATATTTTATGGAAGTTGTTCCAGATGAATTGTTACCAACCATTCCGCCAATCATGCAACGGTTTGTGGTTGAAGTATCTGGACTAAAAAATAAGCCAAAAGGTTTTAAAAATAAATTCAGCTCGTCTCTAATAATTCCTGGTTGTACAGTAATTGTTTTAAGATGCTCATCAAAAGCTACAATTTTTGTAAAATATTTAGAAACATCTACTACAATTCCATCGCCCACACATTGTCCTGCTAATGATGTTCCTGCAGTTCTTGGAATTAAAGAGATATTATTTTTAGTAGCAAAATTGATTAAGATTTGTATGTCTTCCGTGTTTTTGGGATACGCAACAGCTAGCGGAATTTTTCTGTAAACAGAGGCATCAGTAGCGTAAATATTTTTAAGTAAATCATCAAAAAATAATTCACCAGCTAAAGAATTGGATAAATTTTGAAGCATTTTTTAAGTTGAAATTAGCTTATTTAAATCAATGGAAAGATACTAAAATAATAGTTACTTAAAAGTCAACTTGAAATTTCTATATTTGTTAAAACATCTTTTTTATGAAGCACTATTTTTTAATGCTATTTGCCTTAATAGCAATACAATTACAAGCTCAAAACCAATTTGATTTATCGTATTATTTAACGCAAAACAGTTCGTATAATACAAATATTCCAACACCAGAAAGCGTTTTGGGACATAAAATAGGCGAGTGGCACGTAACTCATGACAAGTTGGTGGAATATATGAAAGTTATTGCAAGTGCATCTGATAGAATTAGTATTGAAGATAGAGGTAAAACTTTTGAAGGTCGCCCAATTGTATTATTAACAATTACATCTCCTGAAAATCATAAAAAAATAGATGCTTTAAAAGAGGCACATTTTAATTTAACGGAAGTGAATAAAAGCAATTCATTAGCTGTTGAAGAAATGCCTTTGGTGGTGTATCAGGGATTTTCCATTCACGGAAATGAGCCAAGTGGAGCCAATGCAAGTTTAGTATTGGCGTATTATTTAGCTGCTGTCCAAGGAAATGAAATTGAAACATTGTTAAAAAACACCATTATTTTACTAGATCCATCTTTAAATCCAGATGGTTTACAACGTTTTGCATATTGGGCAAATACAAATAAAAGTGATTTTTTAAATGTGGATAGCAATGATAGAGAGTTTCACGAAGTTTGGCCAGGTGGAAGAACAAATCATTATTGGTTTGATTTAAATAGAGATTGGTTGCCAGTGCAATTGCCAGAATCTAAAGCGCGTATTGAAACGTTTAGAAGTTGGATGCCAAATATTTTAACAGATCATCATGAAATGGGAAGTAATTCAACCTTCTTTTTTCAACCAGGAGTGCAATCTAGAGTACATCCGTTAACGCCTATTGAAAATCAACAATTAACGAAAGAAATTGGGAACTATCACGCGAAAGCTTTTGATAAAATAGGTTCGTTATACTATACCGAAGAAAATTATGATGATTTTTATTATGGAAAAGGTTCTACGTATCCAGATGTAAATGGTGCAGTTGGAATTTTATTTGAACAAGGAAGTTCTAGAGGGCACGCACAGCAAACAGAAAACGGTGTTTTAACCTTTCCGTTTACCATTAAAAATCAGTTTACTGCGGCACTTTCTACATTAGAAGCCGCAGAGAATATGAGAGTTAGCCTATTAAATTATCAGCGAAATTTCTTTAAAAATGTTTCAAAAGAAAATTCTAAAAAACCAATAAAAGCCATTGTTTTTGGTGATGAAAAGGATGTTGCCAAAACAGTACATTTAGCTGAAATTTTAAAAAGACATAAAATTGAAATTTATAAGCCAAAAGCCGATTTCACTTCTAATGGAGTCAATTTTAAAAAGGAATCGAGTTTTATGGTTCCAACAAATCAAAAAAACAGCAGATTACTACAAGCCATGTTTGAAAAGCGAACTACGTTTCAAGATAGTTTGTTTTATGATATTTCAGCGTGGACTTTTCCGTTAGCATTTAACGTAAATTATGCTGAATTGAAAAACACTTCTGAAATAGGTGATTTGGTAACCAATTTAAAGTTAAAAGAAGGAAAGGTTTCAAACAAAAGTACCTATGCTTATGTAATGGAATGGCAAGAATATTATGCCCCAAAAGCATTAAATTTATTGCTACAAAAAGGAATTAGAGCAAAAGTTGGAATGAAACCATTTTTAGTTGATGGTAAAAGTTATGATTATGGAACTATTTTAATTCCTGTTCAAAATCAACAATTAAATATAAATGATTTATTTAGTTTTTTAAACGAAGTTGCCGAAAATTGCCATTTAAATATTGATGGAGTTACAACAGGATTAACGGAAGGAATTGATTTAGGAAGCAATCATTTTGAACTTATTAACAAGCAAAAAGTTGCATTGTTAGTTGGTAATGGAATTTCATCATATGATGCTGGTGAAATTTGGCATTTGTTTGATCAACGCTACAGAATGAACATTACAAAATTAGATGTAGATTATTTAAATAGAGTGGATTTGGCTGAATATACCACTATAATTGTGTCTAATATTTCAGGAAAAATAAATGAAAACTTCAATAAAAAACTACAAGATTGGGTTCAAAAAGGTGGTGTTTTAATAGGTTTTGAAAATGCAGTTAAATTGTTTGCAGATAGTAAACTAATAAATCTAGAATTTATAACGCCAAAAGTAACTGCTAAAAATATTAGTTTTGAAGAAAAGAATGACTTTTTTGGCGGACAAGTAATTGGTGGTGCTATTTTTGAAACCATTTTAGATAGATCGCATCCTATTAATTTTGGTTACTCAAATACTACGTTGGCAATGTTTAGAACCAACAAAATTTTTATAAAACCAGATGAAAGTAGTTTTAACAATCCCATAAAATATAGTAACAATCCTTTATTAAGTGGCTATATATCAAAAACAAATTTAGATGCACTTAAAAATACTGTTCCATTTCAAGTAAAAAGAAATGGTAATGGTCGTGTAGTAGTTTTTACGGACAATACTAATTTTAGAGGTTTTTGGTTTGGAACAAATAAGCTATTAATGAATGCCGTATTTTTCGCAAAAACTATGTAATTAACTTACTTGTTCTCCATTTTTTATGGATGGATTTGAGGG
The DNA here is from genome assembly GCF_016342705.1 of Lutibacter sp. Taxonomy (GTDB): domain Bacteria; phylum Bacteroidota; class Bacteroidia; order Flavobacteriales; family Flavobacteriaceae; genus Lutibacter. The sequence goes on from NZ_JAEINV010000007.1 coordinate 149,420, forward strand.
ATGTAACAATACAATTTCCTGGTTATTATTTTTTATGCCTAAAACTAAACATTCGCTAAAAAAATTGGCAATTTGTTTTTTAGGAAAGTTAACAATAGCAGTTATTTGTTTATGAAGTAATTGATTTTTAGTGTACAAATCTGTTATTTGTGCGCTGGATTTTTTAATACCCAAAGTACCAAAATCTATAGTTAATTGGTACGCTGGTTTTCTGGCATTTGGAAAATCATTTACTTCAATAATAGTTCCTACGCGTATGTCTAACTTTGCAAAATCCTCAAAAGTAATTTCTGTTTTCATTTTTATTTATTCAATAATAACAAATTCGGTTCTTCTATTTAATTGATGTTCAGCTTCTGTACATTTTACACCATTAGCACAATTATTAATAAGTTGAGTTTCGCCATAACCTTTTCCTGTAACTCTAGATGCATCAATACCTTTTGAAATAATATAACTCATAACTGAAGCTGCTCTTCCTTCGGATAGTTTTAAGTTATAATTATCTGGAGCTCTACTATCTGTATGTGATTTTACTTCAATTTTTACTTCGGGATTATTTATTAGGTAACTGATTACTTTGTTTAATTCAATAGCTGCATCAGGTCTAATATTATCTTTATCTAAATCAAAATAAATATTATTTGTGTTAATTAATTTTTGGCCACCTAAAGTTACATATTCAATAGATGGAGTTAAATAAATATCCTTTACTAATTGACTGTTATAAATATTAGTGGTTTGAAATTCAAATTGTTGAGTATCAAATTTTTCTAATTCAATTTTTAAATTATAATTAGTGTCACACGATAATTCTAAATTAAAAGTAGCGTCATTTAATAAGGAGTGCGTTTTTAAAATTTCATTATTTTTATAGACAATTAATTTTGATCCGAATAAAGGTTCTTTGGTTTCTTTATTAAAAATTGAAATTAATAAATTTTGATTACAAGGTTTAGGGGTTAAAAACAGCTGTTTAGTTGAACTAGCATCATAGGTTAAATCGGTAGTAAATTCAATTTCATCAGACTCAAAATTTTCTGCTTCACTAATAATTTTATAATTGGTATTGCAATCTGCATTAAAAATTAAGGTATTAGTATTTACTATATATTTCTCATCCAATAAATTGTTATTACTATAAATGGATATTTTTGTGTTTTTTAACTGTTGATTTGTTTGTTTATTAAAAACAATAACTTCAAATTTCTGTTTGCATTTTTTTGGAGATAACGTAATTGTTTTTTCAATTATAACGTCATTATCTGCGTTAGTTTCAAACACCATTTCACCGTTTTCAAAATTATTTGCCGATGCTATAATTTTATAAGAAGTATTGCAATTTAAACTAAAACTGAATGTATTTAAGTTAGTGACCTCTTTTTGTTCTATTAAAATATTATTTGAAAATAACGAAACTGTTGCATTTTTAATTTCAAAATTGGTTGATTCACTAACTAAGTTTCCATTTAAATTTTGATTGCATATTATTGGAGTTAAAAACAGTTGTTTAGTTGCTGTGGAATTAAAAGTTGCATCTGTATTAAATTCAATTTCATCAGACTCAAAATTTTCCGCTTCACCAATAATTTTATAATTAGTATTGCATGCTGCATTAAAAATGAAGGCGTTATTAGTTATAATATATTTCTCATCTAATAAATTGTTATTGCTATAAATGGAGATTTTTGTGTTTTTTAATTGTTCATTCGTTTCTTTATTGAAAGTAATAATTTCAATTTTTTGAGTACAGTTTTTTGGAGTTAAGATAATAGTTTTTTCAATTGTAACTTTATTATCCTTAGTAGTTTCAAAAGCTATTTCACCGTTTTCAAAATTATTTGCCGATACTATAATTTTATAAGAAGTGTTGCAATTTAAACTAAAACTGAATGTATTTACATTAGTGACCTCTTTTTGTTCTATTAAAATATTATTGGAAAATAACGAAACGGTTGCATTTTTAATTTCAAAATTAGATGATTCACTAATTAAGTTTCCATTTAAACTTTGGTTGCATTCAATTGGATTTAAAAATAATTTTTGAGTTGTACTATTGCCAAAAGTAGCATCTGTTTTAAATTCAATTTGTGTAGCTTCAAAATTTTCCGCTTCACCAATAATTTTATAATTAGTATTGCATGCCACATTAAAAATTAATGGGTTATTAGTTACAATGTATTTCTCATCTAATAAATTGTTATTGCTATAAATGGAAATTTTTGTGTTTTTTAATTGTTGATTCGTTTCTTTATTGAAAGCAATAATTTTAATTTTTTGAGGACATAATTTTGGTTTTAATGAAATTGATTTTTCAATTGTAACTTTATTATCCTTAGTAGTTTGAAATGCTATTTCACCATTTTCAAAATTATTTGCCGATGCAATAATTTTATAAGAAGTATTGCAATTTAAATTGAAACTATATGTATTTAAGTCAGTTACATTTTTTTGTTCTATTAAAACACCATTTGAAAATAATGAAACGCTTGCATTTTTAAGTTCAAAATTAGATGATTCACTAATTAAGTTTCCATTTATAAATTGGTTGCATACCATTGGATTTAAAAATAATTTTTTAGTTGTACTAGAGCCAAAAGAGTCGTCTGTATTAAATTCAATTTCTGTAGTTTCAAAGTTTTCTGACGCTCCAATTATTTTATAATTAGTATTACAATCAGCATTAAAAATTAAGGTATTATTATTTACAATGTATTTCTCATCTAATAAATTGTTATTGCTATAAATGGAAATTTTTGAATTTTTTAATTGTTGATTTGTTTCTTTATTGAAAGCAATTATTTCAATATTTTGATTGCATAATTTTGGTTTTAATGAAATTGATATGTTATTTACAGTGTTTAATGCTTCGCCAGTTTTAACTAAAATTTCAGTACTATTATAGTTGTTGGCTTCTGCTAGTAGAATGTATGACGTATTACAGTTTACATTAAAACTAAAATTATCTGTAATTTGCTTTTCAATTAATTTTCCATCTACTATTAAAGAAACATTAGAAATAATTGGTAAATTTTGAATGCTTTTAACAGTACCTGCAATTTTTTGAAAGCATGGTGTTTTCGTAAGTGTAATTTCTTTTTTTAATTGTTTATTATAAGTTCCATCTGTTGTGAATTCAATGTCAGATTGAATATAATTTTTTGCATTGGCTACAATTTTATAGGAAGTATTGCAATTGGCTTTAAAAGAAATTGGATGATTATCATTGATGGGTTGTGTAATTACAGAACCCTTATTGTCAACTATTAAAACATTACCACTTTCAATAATTTCCTTTTTACCTTCAAAATTTATCTGCACTTCAACAACCTGATTGCAATCTAAAGGCGTTAATTTAAAAGTTTCTACTATTTTTTTATTTAAAATATCATTTGTAATAATAAAGGTTTCAAAGGGGAGATAATTTTCTTTTTCAGCCACTAATTTATATGTAGTGTTGCATTTTAGTGGTGTTTTATAGGTTGAATTATTGCTGTCTGATAAGACGTCAATATTTTCTATATCAGTTGTTAAAGAAATAGTTAAATTTGAAATTTCTTTTTTGGTTTTTTCATCAATAAAATTAAAAACAATTTCTTGTGCACATATGATTTCTTTGGGTACAAAAGCATAAATATCAACATCTCCAATCCCATCTTTTCTGTTAGAAGTAAAATAACCTGTATTTGTTGTATTATTATATATAAAACCAAAATCGTCAAATTTACTATTAATTGGTTCAGGTAAATTTTGTGCTTTTTGGTACTCTCCATTTTTAAATTCACTCTTAAAAATATCTAAACCACCCATTCCTAAATTTCCAATAGTTGAAAAATATAAGTTAGAATTAGCGTCTATAGTTGGATATTGCTCACTGTAAGCAGAATTAATATTAGGGCCTAAATTTACTGGAGTTCCGTATGTTCCATCATTTAAAATATCTACATAATAAATATCGCTTTCACCATAACCACCTGGCATATCAGAAACAAAAAATAGTTTTTTTCCATTATTACTTAAAATTGGACTTCTTACAGAATATTTATCACTGTTAAAAGGAAGAAATACAATATTGCTTGTTTCAAAGTTTTCGTTAATTGTGGCTTTTACAATTCTTAATGTTTTCCATTTTTCTACATCTTCTTTACTTTCAATACTATAAAAATTATTCCAAGTAAAATACACCGTTTTTAAATCTTGACTAAAGGTAATATCCGCTTCAAAAAATTTATTTTTTATTTCATTAGAAAATTTACCAGTTTCTAAAATATCTCCATTTTCGGTAATTGTACCTATATAAAATTCTAAAAATGATTGACTATTATTTTTTCTTCTATCTTTCATGAAATTTTTATCATCATCCACTTTTTTTGATGATGCAAATACTATTGTATTATTATTTAAAAAGGTAGCACCCAATTCCGCAAATTTTGAATTGACAGAAGTGTTAATTACTTCATAATCTTTTTGTTGAGAGAAACTTAAATTGTAAATAATAAGAAATAATAATAATGTAATTTTATTCATAAAATAATTTAGTGGTTGCTATTTGTTAATTTTTCAAAAACCCAAGCTGGACCAATGAGTAAAAATTGTAAATCTTTAAAAAATGATGGTTTTTTTCCTTCTATTTTATGGCCATAAAATTGACCAATCCATGCAACTACAAAAATAATCAGAGAAGTGTAAAATAAAGGAAAAACATCAGATAAATAACGGTTTCCAATTAAACATATTGCAGAAAAAACAAACATTTTTAAAAATGTAGAAAATGATAAACGAAGATAAAATAATAACAAAATACTAAGAATAACAGCAGCCCAATTTTCTAAAATGGGATTATTTATGTTTAAAACAGTTTCAATTGTTGTTGATGGGATACTCATTAACATACCTACAATGCTAAAAAAGATAGCAGGAACACATATATAATGGATTAATTGATTTGTTTTATTTTGATGACTTACGGCATATTCATCAAACCAAGTTTGCAAATTTTTCATTTTAAAATTATGTTAACACTTATTAACTATTTTTTTAATAAAAATGAGTCAACTTTGTGAAAATGGCTGACTATTTTCTCAAAGATATTAAAAAAGTAGAAACTACTATGATTTTTAAATTTTCAAACTTCAATTATACAATTATTAAAACGCTCCTTTTATTAATTACAATTTTAAGTATTGGTATAAATTCTCAAGCTCAAAGTATTAAGGGTTTGGTTGTTGATGAGGATAATAATCCACTAGAATTTGCGTCTATTGCATTATTACAACAAAAAGATTCATTATTAATTAAGTATACAACAACTGGTGCAGATGGAAGGTTTGAGCTGTCTGATTTTAAAGAAAACACGTATCTATTTCAGGTGTTTTTAATGACCTACCAAGCCAACCAAAGAGTTTTGAAAGTTACAAATACTCCTATAAATTTAGGCACCATTAAATTAGATAAGGAAGTAAATAACTTGAATGAAGTAGTTGTAAATGCTATTGTGCCAATTAAAATTAAACAAGATACGGTTGCATTTAATGCCAAAGCTTTTAAAGTTAGGCAGGATGATAATGTGGAAGATTTAATTAAGAAACTGCTTGGTGTTCAAATAGGTACAGATGGATCGGTTACTGCTCAAGGACAAGAAATTACTAAAATTTTGGTAGATGGAAAGGAATTTTTTAATAACGACCCAACTATTGCATTAAAAAATTTAACTGCAGATGCTATTAAAAGTGTTCAAATTATAGATGAAGAAAGTGATGATGCCAGAACTACAGGAATTAAAGATGGTGAAAAAACAAAAATTATAAATCTGGTTTTAGAAGACGGTAAAAAAACAGGTTATTTTGGTAAAATGGGAGTAGGAATAGGTACTAATGACAGATATACAACTAACTTTGATATTAATAGATTTACAAAAAATTCTCAATTAGCATTATTTGGAAATTTAAATAACATTAATAATACAGGAGCGGCAGTTTTTAGTAGAGATGGGAGCAGAGGCGATAATAGTGGTTTTTTAACAACAGGAACTGCTGGAGCTAACTATAATTATGAGTTTAAGAAGGATTTAAATTTTAATTTAGATTATCATTTTGGACATTCAGACAGAGAACAGGAAGAGAATTCTAATAGAACCGAGTTTACAAGTGAAACTTCGTTTACTACTGAAAATGAGAATACAAGCGAAAATATTTCCGACAACCATAATGTAAATTTTAGTGTACGCGACAGATCTAAAAAGGATGCTTATTTAGAATTTAGAGGGAATTTTAAAAACGATACTCGGAGTTCATCAAACACTAGTTCAACAGTGTTTTTTGATGAAACTAAAATTGAAGACACTAATAGTAATAGATCTACGAGTAGTGATGATATAAGGAATAGCGGAAAATTAAATTTTTCATATCGAAAAAAAATCAATGAAAAAGGACGTAATATTAGACTTAGAAGTGGTATTTCTTTTTCAGATAATGATGATGTAAATTATCAAAATTCAACCACAAAATATAATGTTTCAGATATAACTTCTTATTCTGAATCTGATGAAACAACAGAAAGAAAAGAGCGCAATAAAGGATTAAATTATGATGTTTCTTTTAGATATATGGAGCCAATTATTGAACATCATTTAATAAGTTTTTCAACTAGTTATGAAAATAATACAAGTGATGAAAGTTTAGATCAAACAAAAACTATAAATACAATTGCTCAAAATCCATTTATCTATCAATTAGATTATGCAAATCAAATATTTGAAAATCAGTTAGGTTATGTGTATAGTAAAGATAAAATTCAGGTGTATTTGTCTGGGAGTTTTGAAACTATGAAACAAAAGTTAGACATTGATTCTAATTCAAATATCAATAAAAAATATGATCATTTTTTACCAAGTACAACCGTAAATTATGAGTATAAAAAAGGGAAAAATCTAAGATTTAGGTATAATAAATCAACTTCTTTACCAAGTTCAAGTCAGATTTCTCCAATTTTAAACGATTTTAATCCATTATCAATTTCAGTAGGAAATCCAAACTTAACACCAGAAGAATCAGATAATTTAAATCTACGTTTGTACTCTCATAACTTTAAAAGTACTGCTAGTTTTTTTAGTTATTTAAATTATAGTAAAACCACCAATGCTATTGTAACTAATAGAAGTGTAGATGAAAATTATGTTTCAAGCAGATCTTATGAAAATTATGGAGATAAATCTAATTTTAGAGGAATGGTTCATTTTGGGAACAAAATTAAAGGGCTGCCTATTAGATATACGTTTAGAGTAAGTTCAAGTATAAACGATTATACTACAATTATTGATGGTGCATATAATAAAACCAACACAAATAGTAATAGTTTTGGGTTGAGTTTAAGTAATGATGTTAAAAATAATATTGACATTACCATTGGTGCTAATTATGATTTTGATAAAACAACCTATTCTTTGCAAGACAGAAATAGAGATTATTTTAAACAAAACTATTATTCAAAATTTGATTGGGATATTACAAACAGTATAAATTTTAATACACAATTTGATTATTCTTTATATACCGACAATAATTTTGATTCACAAACAGTTCCAATTTGGAATGTAGCTGTAGAATATGCTTTTTTGAAAGGGAAACGAGGGAATTTAAAGTTTCAAGTATTGGATATTTTAGATAAAAATATTGAAATTGATAGGGTGAGTTCTGATAATTATTTTGAAGAAACTTTTAAGAAAAGTCTTGGTACTTATGCAATGCTAAGTTTTACATATAGCATGAAACCACCAACAGGTAAAGAAAGCAAAAGAGATTCAGGAGAAAGTAGAAGACATCGTCATTAAAAAATAATTACCACTTTTTGGAAATAATTAAATTGTTGATATGTGCAAAATGATGGTTGCAATGCCAAGCATATATGCCAATATTTTCAGATAATTTAATATGTTTATTACTTTCTGGATGAATAAATGTTTTAGTTAAATCTTCGGTAGTTAAACCTTTTAAGAAGTACACCCATTTAGCATGTAAAGCTTTTAAAAAGTTTATAGACAATGCTATTGGAGCGGTTTTACTATCAAACAATTCAGCCCACTTATCTTCATAATAAGCTTTTATTATTGGTTGGTCTTCTGTTAAAGCCCATTTAAAACGAATATAACTATTTAAGTGACTATCAGCACAATGATGAACAACTTGCCTGATTGTCCATCCATTTTCTCTATAAGTCGTATTTAATTGAACTTCAGATAAATGAACTGTTATATTTTCTAGTTGTGTAGGAAAATTTTCAATTGTTTTAATCCAGTTAACAATGTCTTTTTCTAAAATATTTTTAGGAATTACTGGTTGCTCAATTGGATATTTTAATTTTTCTAACATTTTATTCCTTCTTTTCTAAGCGTTTAATTTGTCTTATAGCATTGCTGTTTCCAGAATCTAAAGTTAAAGACTTTTTGTAATATTCAATAGCCTCAATAGTGTCACCTTTTTTAAATAAAGCATCTGCATAGCTGTCATATGTATTTGAACTGTTTGGATACAAAGCCATGTTTATTTTAAAAACAGCCAAAGCTTTTGAAAAGTTTTTATTTTTTAGTTCATTATACCCCAATCGGTTTAAATAAGCTTCTTCAATTATTGGATCTAAAGAATCATGTTGTTTAATTGATTGATAAGCTTCTAGGGCTTTATCAAATTCATTATTTAATAAATATTCAGTGGGCGTTTTTTCATCATCATTTAATTTTCTAAAATTATATTGAAATTGGTCTTTTTCATTTTTTGGAACTAACACAATATAGCTAATATTATTTTCTGGATTTTTTTTGAATTGAATTTTCTCATTCATTTCCTTCACATAAAAAGTGTTTTCATCAACTTTTAAAGGTTGAATTTCAGCAGCACCATGCCATTTTAAAAATAATTCAGTATTGTTAAAATAAACTTCTATTATTTCATCAGAATTATATAAATAACGCCCAGTATTGTTTTTAATAAATTCTGGACTGTTTGTTTTAGAATTACAACTCATAAATAATATTGTAATTATAAATGCGTAAAATGATGTTTTTTTCATAATAGAAGAAATGAATGAGAATGATAAAATTAAAAAATCGCCTAGACCTTTGCAAGGTTAGACGATTTTAAATATTTTTAGTACTAAAAGTTTTATTTAACTTTCATTAACTCAACATCAAAAATTAAAGTTGCGTCAGGAGGAATAACTCCACCAGCACCGCGACTTCCATAAGCTAAATTTGAAGGTATCACAAAACGAGCTTTATCACCAACATTTAACAATAAAATTCCTTCATCCCAACCTGCAATTACTTGACCCACACCAATCTGAAATTCAATTGGCTCTTTACGTTGATACGATGAATCAAAAACTTGACCATCTAATAACTGACCTTTATAATGAACAGAAACAGTGTTTCCTTTTGTAGCTTTTTTACCAGTACCTTCTTGTAATATTTTATAACGTAATCCACTAGGAGTTTCTTCATATCCAGCAGCAATTTCATCCATTTGTTTTTTCATTGCAGCTTTTGCTTCCGCTTCTCTTTTTGCTCTTGAACCTTCAAAAGTTCTAAAAGCTTCCACAGCATTAAACTTTTCAGCAGCTTCACCAACTCTAATTATTTCAATAGATTCTAAAATGTCATTTTGAGCAACGGCATCTACAACATCTTGTCCTTCAATAACATTTCCAAAAACAGTATGTTTATTATCTAACCAAGGTGTAGCAACATGGGTAATAAAAAATTGACTTCCATTAGATGCAGGTCCAGAGTTTGCCATAGATAAAATACCTGGAGTGTTGTGTTTTAGTTCTGGATGAAATTCATCATCAAAACTATAACCAGGCGAACCAGTTCCAGTTCCAAGTGGACAACCTCCTTGAATCATAAAATCAGCAATAACTCTATGAAATTTTAAACCATTATAATAAGGTTTACCTTGTGGTTTTGAATTATTTTCTAAATTTCCTTCAGCCAAAGCAACAAAGTTACCAACTGTTCCAGGAGTTTTTTCAAATTCTAAATTTACTACTATAGCACCTTTTGAGGTGTTAAATTTTGCGTATAATCCGTTATTCATTTTCTTATTTTTTTAAACGATGCAAAGATACAATCTTTCAATTTAAATAAAAGTAATTGAGCTATTTATTCAATTCTTTTAATATTATTTCAATAGCTTTATCCAATTGTGGTTGCTTGCCATCTAAACGATCTTTAAAATTTTCTTTAACATAAACATCAGGGGAAACACCTTCAGACTCTAAATTTTTACCATCTAAAGTATAACAACCCCATGATGGTAAGCGGTAATAGGAACCATCAACCAAACTTTTTCCTGAAGTAAAAATAATCCATCGGTAAGTTTCTGTTCCTACAATAGTTCCTAATTTTAATTCTTTAAAACCTGCAGCTGTCATTTCAGCATCTGACAAAGATTGTTCGTTAATTAGTAATACAATTGGTTTGTGGCCATAATTAAAATTGGCTTGTCCGGTTAATTTCCCTTCACGGTATTTCCAATTTAAATAGGTTTTCTGACTTAAAAATTTCAAAACTTCATCGTGTACATTTCCACCTCTATTATAACGTAAATCTAAAATTAAACCATTTTTATAAGCTTCGTCGCTCACCAAATCTTCTTTAAATTTTTGTAATTCTTCACCACTCATATTTTTCATATGCACATAGGCAATTTTATTATCAGAATTTAAATTTACGTAATGTTGGTTGGCATCTTGCCATTCGTCATAAATTAAATCACGAACACTATTGTTAGAAGCAGGATGTAATTTTACATCGTAATTAGAATCATTTCTTTTAAAAGTAAGTGTTATTTCATCAGAAAAATCGGGTGAAGCAAATAATTTTTCTCTGTTTTCAGAGGTGTTGATAGTTAATCCATTTACGGCAATTAATTTATCTCCATTTCTAATATTTATATCTGAATAATCCGTAGGACCTTGTTTTATAATGCGTTCTACAACAAAAGGATTGTTATTTTCGAAAACAATACCCGTAGCTAATGTTTTGGTGCCGTGATATACTTTTTCTTCATCTCCGTTTGAATTAAATCCGAAATGCGAGGTGTTAAGTTCACCCAACATATCGTTAAAAATCAATCGTAAATTTGCTCTACTGCTTACATATGGTAGGTAAGTTGCGTATTGATCACGTAATTTTTCCCAATTTTGACCATGGAAATTTTCGTTGTAAAAATTTTCTTCCATTCCAGCCCAAGCTTCATAATACATTTGACTAAATTCGTTAGAAAGTGTTTTATTGAATTTATAAGAGATTTCAATTTCTTTCAACTTATTTTCAGTAATATCAATGGTGTTAATAGTTCCACCAATTAGAATATAATTTCCTTTTTTGGCATTAACTAATTGATAATTGCTAATTGTCTTATCACTAATTCTTTCAGATTTATCTTTTTCAAAAGGTTCTAAAGTTGTTTTCCAAAGTTGTGATTTTCCTTCACTGTGATTTGAAATATACATCACAATTGTTTTGTCATCTTTTTGAAAAATTGCGGGACTCTGTTGTTCTCCAAAACTAGGACTAACCAAAGTTAAACGCTCCATTAAATCGGTTGTATTAATTTTTACAACTGGTTTGTCTTTTTTTAAGGCATTGGCTGAATCTTTATCTTTTTTGGCGTCTTTTTTAGCTTCCTCTTTAAATAAATCGGTGTATTTATCTATTTTAAACGGAGTATTGTATTTATCTAAAGCCATTTGAAATATTTTACCATTACTTGTTCCAAACGGATAACCAGGTTGGGTTCTGTCCGAAGCAAAGTAAATAAACTTCCCGTCAGGAGACCAAATAGGTGAGGACTCAGAAACTTTTGTGTTTGTTAAATTTGAGATACTTTTTGAAGCCATATTATAAACAAAAACATCATTTTCAAAATCTCGTTTTGCATTGTAAAGTATGAACTTGTCATCTGGTGAAAAAAGTGGGTCAGAGTTGTAAAACCCCCAAAGTTCATCGGTTACAATAATGTCACTTTTTAAAGTTTTTAAATCAATTAAACAAATATTATTTCTTCCACTTAAATAAACTCCTTGAGAACGATCACTATTAAAAGTAAGCTGACGGTTGTTCATGGTATTTTTTGTTAATTGTTTTGCTTTTGATTGGTCATCAGCATTTATTGTAAACCAATTGTAATAGCCTTTATCTGATTGTGAAAATATTAAAGTCTTATTATTAGCTAGCCATTTTACTTCTTGTACAGCTTCATTAATGTTGGTGTTAATTTCCTTCATAAACTTGCCTTTTATATCTGAAACAAATAATTTTCCTCTAGATACAAATGCCATTTTTGTTTCATCGGGTGAAATATCAAAATAGGTGATTTCACCTTTTACATTGTATGATTGTTCTTTATTTAAAGTGTTATTTGAATAAATTTGAATAGTAGGAACTGTAGTTTTTGCGGTTTTTACATCATATACAAAAATTTGATAATCTTTTCTAAAAACAATTTTTTCACCATTAGCACTAACTTTTGGCCACATAATAGAAGTTGAAAAGTTGGTTAATTGTTTTTTATTTCCATTTTCCAACATATATAAATTGTATTCGCCATTAGCTTCATCCGATTTAAAATAGAGTTTTCCATTTTTATCAAAAGTAACACCAAAATCTTTTCCTCTATAATTTGTATATTCTTTGTATTCTTTGGTTTTTAAATTATACGATTTTATATCAGGATTGAAATCGCCTTTATATCGTTTTCTATGTGCAAACATGCTACTTTCCCATGATTCATTAAAAAATATTTCATCGGTTTTAGGATTTTCAACAACGTTGTGAACGGTGTTAAAAAAATGGTCAAACAATCTTTTAGGTGTTTCTCCAGCAATAGTTACGCTATATGTAGCAATGTTATTGTACCTGCCTGATGTGAAATAAATGGTTTTGTTATCCCAGCTCCATGAACTTACCATATCGTCGCTTTCATGAAAACTAAGTTGTTTTATAGCTCCACCATCTAAAGGCATTATATAAACATCATTATTTCCAAATTGGTTGCTTGAAAACGCTAACCATTTTCCATCTGGTGAAACGCTTGGTGCTGTTTCATCACCTTGCATAGCAGTAAGTCGGTAGGCATTCCCACCTTCTGTATTTACTTTCCAAAGATCTCCTTCGTAACTAAATATAATGGCGTCGGCATTAGGTGTTAAGGTTGGATTTAGAGTGAAATATGTGTTGTTTTGAGCATTAACAATAAAACTAGCTAATATTATAAAGACGTTTAATACTTTTTTTAGAGTTCTCATGAAAAGATTGGATTTTTAATTAAAAAATAAAAGCCTAAATTTAATTTTTTATTTTCTTATTAATAACAAAAAATCCGCTAAAAAGCGGATTTATATTTTTACTTTGAAATAAGTTGTTATTTTACTTACGATATTAAAGTATTTTCATTGGCAGAGGGTTGTTCTATTTTATTTGCATCACTAGTTAAACCACACCCTTTTTTTGAAGCATTACAAGAAATTAATATTAGAGTAAATGTAAACGCTACTAATTGAATTGCTATTTTTTTCATTGTTTGTTTAATTTAAGTATATAACGAATGAATATACGAATTTATTTTATGAAACCAATTTAGTTAAAGTGTATAATATTAACTCTTCAACTGGTTTATATGGGTTTTCGCTAAAAGTACCATTTGCTCTGTTGGCTATAATTGCATTCATAGAACACGCATTATGACCTAATAGTTTAGATAATCCATAAATTGCTGATGTTTCCATTTCTAAATTTGTAATTCTTACACCATTAAATTCAAAATTATCAATTTTATTATTTAAATCTGGATCTTGCAGTGCTAAACGTAAAACCCGACCTTGTGGACCGTAAAAACCTCCAGCAGTTGCAGTTACGCCAATAAAAACTTTATCACTAGTTAACTTTTGCTCCAATTCTTCACTGTTTTTTACTACGTACGGACGTGCTTTTCTTGGACACCAATCGGTATGTTTAATAAATAAATCTTCAAAATCTTTTTCAAGAATATGTTCACAATCATAGGAAAGTAGCATCCCGTCAAAACCTAAACCGTACTTTGCTAATACAAAACTATCAACAGGAATATCTTTTTGTAAAGAACCTGAAGTTCCAATTCTAACAATATTTAATTGTACATGTTCTTTTTTTAGTGTTCTGGTTTCTAAATCAATATTTACCAAAGCATCTAATTCATTCATTACAATATCAATATTATCAGGACCAATTCCTGTTGAAATTACCGATATTTTTGTTCCTTTATAGGTTCCTGTAATGGTTCTGAATTCTCTTTTTTGAGTTTCAAACTCAACACTATCAAAATGTGCAGTTATTTTTGGTACTCTATTTTGATCGCCAACAAAAATAATGTTTGTAGCAATATTTTCTGGTTTTAAGTTTAAATGATAAACACTACCATCTGGGTTTAAAATTAGCTCTGAAGCTGCTATTTTGTTCATAAATTTATCCGCCAACGCGTTTTATATTATATCCTTCTTTTTTAAGGATTTCCATTATTTTATCTCTATAATTCCCTTGAATTATAATTTCATTATCTTTAATACTTCCACCAACACCACATTTTGTTTTTAGTAGTTTTCCTAAAGATTTTAAATCATCTTCTGTTCCAACAAAACCTGAGATTATAGTAACTGTTTTACCACCTCTTCCTTTGTTAGAAAAATGTGCTTCTAAAAATTGCTTTTTTGGTGCTAAAGTTTCTTCTGGTATTTCGCTTTCAAATTCAAAATTGTTATTTGTAGAAAAAACAAATCCTCCTAAATCGTCTAAGCTATTTAATTTCTTTTTACTCATTATTTAATCATCTAAGGTAATGGAAATATTACTTTTTTTGAAGTTTATTCCAAATAAATATTAGGGCAGCCAATAATTCAAATACTAAACCCGTAGCTAAAATAAGGCTTGCCTGAGGGTTTTTTGCAACTTTTAAAATGGTTCCTGCAATAATTAGAAAAACACCAAATGTAAAAAATGAAATTACTTTTTTTGAAATCATTTTAATAAGCCTAATTCTCTTAAACGTTCATTTAAAAATTCACCTGCTGTTATATCATCATACACTTTTGGATGTGTTTCTGTAATACATTCTGGTAAACAATTTAATTTCATTTCACTTATTGGATGAGTAAAAAATGGAATAGAGTAGCGAGGTTTGTCCCAATCTTCTCTCGGTGGATTTACAACACGGTGTATGGTTGAACGCAATTTATTATTTGTTAAACGCTCTAGCATATCGCCCACATTAATTACTAATTGCTCAGGAAGTGCAGTTACAGGAATCCATTCGCCCTTTTTATTTAGAACTTCTAAACCTGAAGCTGATGCGCCCATTAATAATGTTATTAAATTAATATCTCCGTGAGCAGCAGCTCTAACAGCACCTTTTGGCTCACCAATAATAGGAGGGTAGTGAATTGGGCGTAAAATACTATTTCCATTTATTACGTATTGGTCAAAATATTTTTCATTCAAACCAATATATAAAGCTAAAGCTCTTAAAACATAAATGGCTGTTTTTTCTAACATTTTATAGGCTTCTATTCCAGTTTTATTAAAATTTGGAATTTCATTTACCATTACGTTTTTTGGATATTCTGCTTTCAGTTTTTCATTTCCAACAACTTCTTGTCCAAAATGCCAAAACTCTTTTAAGTCTCCTTCTTTTTTCCCTTTTGCACTTTCTTTTCCAAAAGAAGTGTAGCCACGTTGTCCGCCAATACCATCAATTTCATAGGATTCTTTTACTTCATTTGGTAAATCAAAAAAAGCAGTTACTTCTTTATATAAATTACTAGACAGTTCGTCAGATAAAAAGTGGCCTTTTAATGCTACAAAGCCAATTTCTTCATAGGCTTCGCCAATTTCTTTTATGAATTTTTCTTTTCTTTTAGGATCTTCAGATAGAAAATCAGCTAAATTTACACTTGGTATATTTTTCATTATATATTTAATTAACAAATTAAAAATACAAAATTTTATTTAGTCTTTTTTACAATTGGAATTAAGTAACTAATGCTGTAATTAAAACCAATACCCATGTCATTTAAAAATACACGATTAAATCCTGGAATATAAAGGTTTTTAAAATTATCAGGTTCTTTAGTACTCACTATTTTTTTAATACTAATTTTAGTTCCTAAATACAAATTTTTGAAGGTTTCAACTTTCATACCTATTACAAATTCTAACCAATGAGCCGATAAATCTTTAAATTCTGTATTTGGTTCTAAAAATTCACCTTCAAAATAAGTGCCTTTAGCATTTGGAGTATAGCTATTTAAAGTTTGGCTAAAGAAGCTAAATCCATAGCGTCCACCAAAATAAATTTCGTTAGTCATTCCTACCCAATTTTGGTAGGCATTGTAATTAACACCAATTTTTATAAATGAACCTTTTGTAGTAAATTTCATATAATCTTCAGTAGAAATTACATCTTCAAAACCTAATTCAACTGCAGCATAATAATTTCTTAAAAAACGAACATCTCCAGTTAATTCAAACCCTTTTTTGTCTGAATCTAAAAACGAAACAGCTGGTTTCATAATATCTACACCAACTCTTAAACCATAGCTTTGAGTTATTTTAATAGTATCAGTTTTTTGTTGGGAAAATCCAGCAATTGATATAAATAGACTAATGATAAATATTAATATGCGCATTTGTTTCATTTTCAATTGTTGAATTGTTAATTATGTAATTAGTAATCCATTCGTTTGTAGTTTGTACCGTTAAATTTTCAAAAATTGTTTTGTAACCACAAGAACGCGATACAAATACATCTTTTCTTTCATAATTAAAAATTATTTCATCGGTTTTTGTTCCAGACTTAAATTTATAAGTTGTACTATTTTCTGCTAAATTTAGTGGAATTATAATAGAATCTAAAGAAACATTGGTATAAATATCCTCTTTTTCGTTAGCAGCAACAGTAAGTGAACTCACAGCTTTTATAGTTTCTGGATTATTAGTATCATAAAACCTAATAATTAAATTTGGTGTTGTGGCCTCAATACAAATATCATCTTTTTCGCAGTTACTGAAAACTAATAATAAAATGACTAAAACTATACTATATTTTTTCATACTTATATTATTTTAGTTCCAAAAGCACAACATTTTCAACATGGTGTGTTTGTGGAAACATATCAACAGCTTGAGTTTTAATAATTTTATATTGCTCTTTCATTAATGATAAATCCCGCGCTTGTGTAGCAGAATTGCAACTAACATATACAATTTTTTTTGGTGAAATTTCTAAAATTTTAGCAACAACATTTTTATGCATCCCATCGCGAGGTGGGTCAGTTATTATAACATCTGGTTGTCCGTGTTTTTTTATGAAGTTGTCGTTAAAAACATCTTTCATATCTCCGGCATAAAATTCAACGTTATTAATGCTATTAAATTGTGCATTTAATTTAGCGTCTTCAATGGCTTCTGGTACTGACTCAACACCAATCACTTTTTTTGCATTTTTAGCTACAAATTGAGCAATAGTTCCTGTTCCTGTATAAAAATCGTACACAACTTCATTTCCAGTTAAACCTGCAAAATTTCTAGTTATTTTATACAATTCATATGCTTGTTTAGAATTGGTCTGATAAAATGATTTTGGTCCAATTTTAAACTTTAACCCTTCCATTTCTTCAAATATATGATCTCTACCTTTAAAAAGTATAATGTTTTGATCGTATAAAGTATCATTTCCTTTTCCATTTATAACATATTGAAGTGATGTTATTTGAGGAAACTCCGTAGAAAGTGCATTTAGTAACGCTTCTCTTTTTTTAATGTTTTCTTTAAAAAATTGAATAACAACCATAATTTCTCCCGTGGAAGAAATTCTTAACATAATAGTTCTTAATAAACCAGATTGTTCTCTCGGATTGTAAAATTCCAAGTCATTTTTAATTCCAAAATCTTTTATGAAATTTCGGATATCATTAGATGGGTCTTCTTGTAAATGACATTTTTCAATATCTAAAATTTTATCCCACATTCCAGAAATATGAAATCCACAAGCGTTTCTGTTATCAATTTCATCGGTTGAATTTATTTCTTCTTGAGTTAACCAACGACTATTTGAAAAAGAAAATTCCATTTTATTTCTGTAAAAAAAGATATTTTCACAACCAAGAATTGGTGTTATTTCTGGCAATTCTAAATGACCAATTCTTATTAAATTATTTTTAACTTCATTTTCTTTATAAGCAAGCTGATGCTCATATTTCATATTTTGCCATTTACAACCACCACAATGGTCAAAATGTTCACAAACAGGCTCAGTCCTTTTTTCTGAATATTTATGAAATTTAATTGCTGTTCCTTCAAAATATGCTTTTCGCTTTTTACCAGTTTTAACATCAACAATGTCACCTGGAACAGTGTTCGTTAAAAATATAACTCTTCCATCAGGTGCTTTGGCAACTGTTTTACCTCTTGCCCCAGCATCAACAACTTCAATATTCTCAAAAATTGTTTGTGTTTTCTTTCTTGTCATTTTGCAAATGTAGCATTTTAACATAAAAAAAGCACCCTAAAAGGGTGCTTTTAAAAATGTTTGAGTATTCTTATTTTTTACTAGCCATATAAACTGCTAAAGCAGCTTTTTCTTCACTCGTTAAATCTTTAACAAAACCATCTAAATTTGCTTTCATAATAGCAACTTGACCTGGATCTGTATCAACAATTGCAGGTGTTTCACCATTTAAAAACGCAACAATATTTGCATTTTTTTCAGTATAAACTTTACTAATTTCTTTTATTGAAGGGCCAATAACTTTTGTATCTGCTTGGTGACAAGTAGCACATGTTTTTTCTGTAAAAAGTTTTTCACCTAAAGCTAAATATTCAGCAGGACCTTTAGCTGTTTCAGTTGCAACATTTGTTACTTCTTCAACAGGAGTCTCAACTTCTTTTTTTAATTCATCTTTCTTTTTTTCACCGCAACTAGCAAAAAATAATGCAGCTAATGCTAAAACTAAAACTGATTTTTTCATTTTTTTAAATTATAAATTATGGAACAAATTTAAATATTTAATTTTAACATAATGTGATTTTTATGACAAAAAATAATTTATTAAACTAATTACCCAATTAAAATTGAGTTTTTAAAATTGATTTTTATTTGAAATTATTTAATTGATAAATTATTTGTAATTTGGCGTATTAAATAGGATGATTTCTCTCCTATAATGAGGAATTGTTAATTTTCAATTTAAAATTTTTATTAAGATGGTTTCAGAACAAATATCATCACAACAAGCAATTAATTTAGAGGACAAATACGGAGCTCATAACTATCACCCACTACCAGTAGTATTAAATAGAGGAGAAGGTGTGTATGTTTGGGATGTTGAAGGAAAACGTTATTACGATTTTCTTTCAGCGTATTCAGCTGTTAATCAAGGACATTGTCACCCAAAAATTATTGATGCTTTGCAAAAACAAGCAACAACATTAACGTTAACATCACGAGCATTTTATAATGATGTGTTGGGGAAATATGAAAAATATGTAACTGAATATTTTGGTTTCGATAAAGTTTTACCAATGAATACTGGTGCTGAAGCTGTTGAAACTGCTATAAAATTATGTAGAAAATATGCGTATGAACAAAAGAATATTCCAGAAAATGAAGCGCAAATAATAGTTTGTAAAAATAATTTTCACGGGAGAACCACTACAATTATTTCATTTTCTAACGATGAAGATGCACGAAAAAACTTTGGGCCATATACAGCTGGATTTATTAAAATAGAATATGATAATTTAGATGCGCTTGAAAAAACTTTAAAATCATCAAAAAATATTGCGGGTTTTTTAGTTGAACCTATTCAAGGTGAAGCTGGAGTTTATGTGCCTTCAGAAGGTTATTTGGCGAAGGCAAAAGCGTTGTGTGAAAAATATGACGTATTATTTATTGCAGATGAAGTTCAAACAGGAATTGCACGAACAGGTAAATTATTAGCTGTAAATCACGAAAATGTGGTTCCTGATATTTTAATTTTAGGAAAAGCATTGAGTGGTGGTGTTTATCCAGTTTCTGCTGTTTTGGCAAATAATAGCATTATGAATGTTATTAAGCCTGGACAACACGGTTCAACATTTGGAGGAAATCCGTTAGCTAGTGCTGTAGCAATTGCGGCTTTAGAAGTTGTTAAAGAAGAAAAACTTGCTGAAAATGCTGAAAAATTGGGAAAATTATTTAGAAGTGAAATTCAACAATTAGTAGATTCTTGTGATTTAGTTAAATTAGTTAGAGGAAAAGGGTTGTTAAATGCCATTATAATTAATGATGATGAAGATAGTTCTACAGCTTGGGATATTTGTATAAAATTGAGAGATAATGGTTTGTTGGCAAAACCTACTCACGGAAATATTATTCGTTTTGCGCCGCCTTTGGTTATGAATGAAGAGCAGTTATTAGATTGTGTGAGAATTATTAAAAAGACAATATTAGAGTTTAACTCATAATAAAAAAAGCGGCTTTTAGCCGCTTTTTTTATTCTATATAAGTGTAAGATTAATCTCTTCCTCTTCTTTTAGTACTTTTATTTCCTCCAAAAGGACTTTTACTATCAGAGCGTTTTCTTCCAAAACCACTAAAATCGCTTCCACCAGAAGTTTTTCTGTCTTTACTTCTTGCTCTTCCGCCACCACTTCTTGATCGGCTGCTTCCTTCAGAACTTCCTTTATCATCTCTATCTCTTCTTCTTCCTCCGGAACCTCCAGAACCACCTCTTCCTGAGCGTTTCTTTTCAGTTATTTCTACATTTACATTTCTTCCTTCAAAATCAACATCGTTATTTTGAAAAGATGAAAGTGTTTCTTCTTGATAATTTTTATCTAATTCAAAAAATGAAAAAGTATCTAAAATTTCAATCTGACCAATTTCAATATTTTTTGCAATGCTTTGGTCGTTAATTAAACCAATTAATCTTGCAGGATTTAATTTGTCTTTACGTCCAATATTAATAAAGAAACGCGTCATATTTTCATCATCTCTTCTTTTTCCTCTTGTATCTGCTGAACGTTTCATTTGCTCACTATCATTTAAGTCAGGAGCATTTTCATAATACGTTAAGAATGAATTAAACTCTAAAGAAACAAATCTCTTTATTAATTCTTCACGATCCATTCCTTCTAATTTCTCATAGATAGATGGTAAGAAATCTGAAATTTCAGTTTCATTAATTTTAATATCGTGTACTTTATCAATTAATTTCAATAATTGATTTTGACAAATTTCTTTTCCGGTTGGAATAGGAGTGCTGATGAATTTTTTACCAATATTTCTTTCAATTGGACTTAATTTTCCTTTTTCACGAGCAGTTACGATAGCAATTGAAATACCTTCTTTTCCAGCTCTACCAGTTCTACCACTTCTGTGATTGTAGGATTCTATTTGGTCTGGTAATTTATGGTTGATAACGTGCGTTAAATCGTTTACATCTAAACCTCTGGCAGCAACATCCGTTGCCACTAAAATTTGTAAATGTTTTTTTCTGAATTTTTCCATAACACTATCACGTTGGGCTTGAGATAAATCTCCGTGAAGTGAATCTGCATTATATCCGTCTCTAATTAAGTTGTCAGCAACTTCTTGTGTTTCTCTTCTTGTTCTACAAAAAATAATACTGTAAATATCAGGATTAACGTCAGCAATTCTTTTTAGAGCATTGTATCGGTTTCTTTCTGAAACTACATAGTATTGATGTGAAACTTGATCAGAACTTTTATTTTTTTCTCCTGAAGTAATTTCAACAGGTTTTGTCATATAATGACGTGCAATATCTTCAACTTCTCTTGGGAATGTTGCAGAAAATAATAAAGTTTGTTTTGTGGCAGGAGTAGATTCTAATATAGCATCCAATTCATCTTTGAATCCCATATTTAGCATTTCATCAGCTTCATCTAAAACAACCCATTGTATTGAGTTTAAATCTAAAACTCTTCGTTTAATTAAGTCAACTGTTCTTCCAGGAGTCCCAACAACAATTTGTACTCCTTTTTTAAGTTTTCTTATTTGATCTTCTATACTTGATCCTCCGTAAACTGCTATTACATTAACGCCATCACAATATTTAGTAAATTCTTCAATATTTTTAGCAATTTGCACTGCTAATTCACGTGTTGGTGATAAAATTATTGCTTGTGTGTTTTTGCTGTTAGAATCAATTTGCTCAATAATTGGCAAACTAAATGCAGCTGTTTTTCCCGTTCCTGTTTGTGCAAAAGCTTTTAAATCTACTTTTGAAGATAGTACTTGTGGAATTGATTGTAATTGAATTGGTGTAGGATTTTCGTATCCTAAATCGGTTAAGGCCTTTAGCACATTTTGGCTAAGCCCTAATTCTTTAAATGTCGACATTCTGTTAAATTTGTGATTTACAGATGCCCATCTATAAACCGGTTAAAAATCGTGCAAAGGTACGGCTAATTTTAACACAACCAACAAAATATTAATTTAATTCTAATTTTGTTAATTCTGAATTTAATTTCTTGGAATCCAAATAAGTAAAACCGTTTTTTACAATTCCATCATCACCAACAATAATAACTCTTGGGTAGTAACTGGTTAAAAAAGAGTAGGCAGCACTTGTTTTTGGTAACTTATATTGCTGTTGAATATCTAATTTTTTTAAATGAGGTTCGGTTTTAATCTCTCTAAATGTGGTTTGCATATTAATACCAATAAATAAAATATCAGGATATTTATTTTTTAGATATTTTATTCTATTAACTAAATATTCTGTAGACATAAATTCCGTAGTCCAAAAGTAAATTACAGCATTTTTACCTTTAATTACAGTGTTAATATCTACTAATTCTTTAGTGCTAGATTGAATGTTAAAACTAATTAATGGTTTGCTATTTTCAACCGCTTTACTGTCATTTACTAAGTTTTTAACTTGTGTTTTGTACTCTTCATTTGTGCATTTTTCTAAAAATAGTTTTAACGTTGGTTCGTGAATAGTGCAAGAAGATTCACTTTTTAAAAAATCATTTACAACCACACGTTTTAACAAGGTGTTTTTAAATTCATCTAGTTGAATATTTTCATCAATAGCATTTAAAATGTTCATTGTTAAGTTATTTTTTGTGCTGTCTTTTTCAATTAAATCATAACTTAAATTGTACAAATAACTAACCACATAATTCTGATAAGGGTAAAACGAAATTAAATCGGCTTGATTGAAGTCAATATCTTTTCTATAGTTGTAGAAATCCTCATTTAATACAGGGAATTTATCTAAATTAAGTGCTTTTTTGTGAAAATAAGGATAAATCTCTTTTAATCTATATAAAGGAAAATGAATGGCTGATTTTGTTAGTTTTTTAAATCCACTCGAAACGTTATCTTCAGCTTTTGAAAACTCCTCATATATAGCTTCTCGTTCTGTCATTAATGAATCAATTTTAGCAGTAAAATCAGTTTCGTTTAAGCTAAAATATTGATACATAGCTTTTTCTTCTTTTTCATTCTGTAAAAATAAATTGATTAGAAACTCATTCTTACTACCACCATTTCCACTAAAAACTATAGATTCATCAAAATCCCAAGAATTTAAACGTAATAAAATACTGTCTTTTGGTTCAATATAAACATATTGAAATTCTATACCATGTTTAAATGTATAAAGTCCTTCATCTAAGTTTTTGTAATTAGAAATAAATCTGTTTTGCTTGTCTAATTGAAGTGTGTCAATAATTTTGTCGTCTTTTAAAAGAACTACAAAACTATCTTTTGGGTTCACAATTTCACCACCAAAATAGGTTGATTTATCCTTTGTACTAGTTGTATTACAACTAATTAAAAACAAAGTTACTATAGTGTGAATTATATATTTCATTGAGATTGAATTGAAACAAAAATACATACATATTATTTTTTTGCTTGTTAACGTGATGTTAAATAACATAATAGTTCGTAAAATTAACTTTTGATTAAATAATTTTTAGTGAATCTAATTTACTACTTTTGCAAAAATTTAAAAATTAATAAACAACATGCTTTCAGTATCAAATTTATCTGTTCAGTTCGGTAAACGAATTTTGTTTGACGATGTTAATACAAAGTTTACTATTGGTAATTGCTACGGTATAATTGGAGCCAATGGTTCAGGAAAATCAACATTTTTAAAAATTATTTCAAGAGAAATAGATCCAACTTCAGGACACGTAACTCTTGATCCAGGAAAACGTATGTCTGTATTGTCTCAAAATCACTACGCTTTTGATGAGTATCCAGTGTTAGACACTGTGATGATGGGAAATAAGAAGTTATACGACCTTAAAAATGAAATGGATACTATTTACGCAAAACCAGATTTTACTGAAGAAGATGGAATTAAAGCCGGAGAGTTGGGCGTTGATTTTGAAGAAATGGGAGGTTGGAATGCAGAGAGTAACGCTGCAAGTTTATTGTCTTCTTTAGGAATAAAAGAAGAAATGCATTATACGCCAATGGCTGAGATTGAAGGGAAAGATAAAGTGCGTATTTTATTAGCGCAAGCTTTATTTGGTAATCCGGATGTGTTAATAATGGATGAGCCTACCAACGATTTAGATTTTGAAACAATTGGCTGGTTAGAAAACTTTTTAGCAAATTATGAAAATACAGTAATAGTTGTTTCGCATGACCGTCACTTTTTAGATGCAGTTTGTACACATATTTCTGATATTGATTTTGGAAAAATAAATCATTTTTCTGGAAACTATACATTCTGGTATGAGTCAAGTCAGTTAGCGGCAAGACAACGTGCACAACAAAGTAAAAAAGCTGATGATAAAAAGAAAGAATTAGAAGAGTTTATTCGTCGTTTTTCGGCAAACGTTGCTAAATCTAAGCAAGCAACAAGTCGTAAAAAAATGATTGAAAAATTGAATATAGATGATATTAAACCATCTAGCAGAAGATATCCAGCAATTATTTTTGAAAGAGAAAGAGAAGCAGGTGACCAAATTTTAAATGTGGAGCACTTATCAAAATCTACGGATGAAGAAGTGTTGTTTAATGACATAAGTTTTAATTTAAATAAAGGCGATAAAGTAGCCTTAATTTCAAGAAATTCTAGAGCTGTTACTGCTTTTTACGAAATTTTAAACGGACATGACAAAGCTGATGCTGGAAAATTTCAATGGGGCGTAACAACAACTCAATCGTATTTACCTTTGGATAACGCTGAGTTTTTCACAGATTCAAATTTAAATTTAGTAGACTGGTTGCGTCAATATGCTAAAACTGAAGAAGAACGCGAAGAAGTTTTCTTAAGAGGATTTTTAGGAAAAATGATTTTTAGTGGGGAAGAGGCATTGAAAAAATGTAACGTGCTTTCTGGGGGAGAAAAAGTGAGATGCATGTTGTCTAGAATGATGATGATTAGAGCAAATGTTTTAATGTTAGACGAGCCAACAAATCATTTAGATTTAGAGTCTATTCAGGCATTTAATAACTCATTAAGCAATTTTAAAGGCACTGTTATTTTCACAACACATGACCACGAATTTGCGCATACAGTTGCAAATAGAATTATTGAAATTACACCAAAAGGAGTTATTGATAGATATTCTACTTTTGATGAGTATTTAGATGATCCAAAAATTAAAGAATTGAGAAATCAATTATATTCATAAAAAAAGGGAGCAATTTTGCTCCCTTTTTTTATTGTTTCATCATTCCTTTTCGTCTACCATATTCTTGTAGCATTCTTCTGTTAAAATCTTTTTCAGCTTTTTGAAGAAGTATTATTTTTTTTGAAGAAATTATTTTAGATAACTCTTTTTGCATTTTTATTTTTTGAGTTACTATTTCTTGTTCCATTTGCAACGAATTATTGAGGTATTTTTCAGCATCACTATCAGAAATAGCTGCTAAATTTCCATTTTTTAGTAATTTCTTGTCTAAATTACCTTCTAATTCAAATTTTAATTCATGAATTTTATCGGAATATAAATTATAAACCGGCCAAAATTTTTCTGCTTCTTTAGATGTTAAATTTAAAGCATTTGTAATGTAAGACGATTTTAAAAGATGAATCTTTTGTCTGAATTGTTGTGCAAATAATGAGTTTGTTGTAATAACAAATACTATAATTATTAATATTTTTTTAATCATTTTTATATTTTTAATTTTCAAGAAGTAAATTTTCTAGATTTTCTGATCCTAAGTAATTCAACAAATCTTCATTTGAAATACTATTGTTATCTAAACTGTTTTCAACGTCGAAATCTGGAAATGCAGAAGACAATGTTACCGTATTTACTTCAATTATTCCATTTTGAATGAGTTGTTCAATCTCTGATGTTTCTAATGAATCAAAAGTTATTTCTGAACCATTTTTAGAAGGATTTAAAATAAAAACTAGTGCTAATGATGCCGCAATAGCAAAAGAAGCAGCATATTTTAAAGTGTTTTTTCTAAGAGAAATAACTTTTTGTTTTTTTTCTAGTTTAGATAAAACACGATCTTCAATAGTTTCAAAATAATTTTCAGGCGTTAAATTGTTTTTATTTTGAAGCAATTCTGACTTTAATTTGGTAATAACCAAATCTTCTATACTATCAAAATAGTTATCAGGAGTTTTAAAATTATTGGTGTTTTTAATTTTAGCTACTTTATTTTTTGAAATTTCAGCAAAAACTCCATCTTCAAAAGAGTCAAAATAGTTTTCAGGTACATTAAAACCTGTATCTTTTTTGATACTGCTTAATTTTGGTGCTATTTTATGTAGTTTTTTTGTTTTCATTTCAATAATAAGACAAACTTTTTATAAAATGGTTTAATGAGTTTTTAAATATTCTTCAATTTTATTTACTGCGTGAAAATAAGATGCTTTTAATGCACCAACTGAAGTTTCTAGTATTTCAGATATTTCGGTATATTTCATTTCATCAAAATATTTCATATTAAATACTAATTGTTGCTTATGAGGAAGTGTTACAATGGCTTTTTGTAAAAGTAACTGTATTTCATCACCAGTAAAATCATTTTCAAATTGTAAGTTTTCCGCCATTTCATATTGTAAATCACTTAGGCTAACTTGTTGTTTTTTAGCTTTTTGATTTATAAATGTTATGGCTTCATTTGATGCGATTCTATACATCCAAGAGTACAATTTGCTGTCTTCATTAAATGAATGAATATTTTTAAAAACTTTTATAAACGTATTTTGCAATACGTCATCAGCGTCATCATGTGATAGCACAATTTTACGAATATGCCAATACAAACGTTTTTTGTATAAGCCCATAAGTGCTCTAAAAGCTTCTTCTTGTCTTTTAGGGTTTTTTAGATTTTCTACTAATGCTTTTTCTTCTGTCACCTACTACTAGTTTATAGTTAGACTATTAAAATTGGCGAAGGTTTAATGAAGTAAGAAATTATTTAAGTTTTGCAAATTTTCTTCTAGAATATCCGAAAAGTCGTTCTTCTATTATTATTTCAGCAATTCCTTTTGGAAGCATTTCTTCCCAACCATGTTCACCATTGGCTATCATTTCTAACACAGTTTTAGAAAATACATCTAAAATTTCTGGATTGTAATCTTTAATGTCAACAACACGTCCATTATATTTAAAGAATTTATATAATTCTTTCATACGTGGATGTACTTTTAAATTTTCACTTGTTCTAATTTCACCAGTTCTTTGATCTTTAAGAGGATATAAGTAAACTTTTAAATCTTTAAAGAATAATTTTCCGAATGCTTCTAATATTCCACCACTTAAATTTCTATAATATTTTTCATCAAAAATTTGAACAAAACTTGAAACGCCCATTGCTAATCCAATACGAGCTTTGGTATATTCAGAGAAGTATTCAACTAATTTATAATATTCCTGAAAATTGGTAATCATTACATTTTGGTGTAATGAACACAATAATTCTGCACGTTCTAGAAAATCTCTTTCATCAATTTCACCTTCTGTGCTTAAGTTTGTTAAAGTAATTTCAAATATGATTTTGGTGTTTTCTGCTTCAACTCTTGTTTCATTCAAAAATAGATTTTTAGCTAAAGTAAACATATCCATATTTACTTTAGTAACCGGTCTAAAACTACCTCTTAATGCTAAAATGTTTGCTTTATAAAGTTGATGAGCAGGTAATAAATTGTTACCATCTGGACCAAACATAACGGCATTTGTCATACCATTTTTAACTAATAACAAACTCATTAATCGGTTATCAACATAGGAAAATCTTTGACCAGAGAAATTAATCATGTCAATTTCAATCTGTACTTTATGTAAATTATCATAAAGAGATTTTAAAAGTTCTTTAGGTTTATCATTTATATAATAGGCGCCATAAATTAAGTTAACTCCAAGTATACCAAGTGTTTCTTGTTGAAGTTTTGCATCAGTTTCTTTAAAACGAACGTGTAAAATAATTTCGTTGTATTCTTCTAAAGGATCCAGCTGAAATTTGATTCCAACCCAACCGTGACCTTTAAATTTTTTAGCAAAATCAATAGTGGTTACTGTGTTTGCATAGGAAAAAAATATTTTTCCTGGGTGGTTTTTTCTGTGAAGTCGATCTTCTGTTAATTCAATTTCATGAGCTAACATTTTTTTTAACCTTTCTTCAGTTACATAACGTCCATCTTCTTCAATACCATAAATAGAATCGGAGAAGTCTTTATCATAAGCGCTCATTGCTTTTGCAATAGTACCAGATGCGCCACCAGCTCTAAAAAAATGTCGAACAGTTTCCTGGCCAGCACCTATTTCAGAAAAGGTTCCATAAATATATTTATTTAAATTTATTTTTAAAGCTTTGTCTTTACTTGAAGGAATTTCATTATAAATAACATCACCTTTTAACTTTAGTGGCATAAAAATTTTTTTAGTTTGCCACAAAATTAATAAAAATTGAGAGTTACTAGCTTAAATATTTTAAAAAATAAAAAAGGGCTAACATAATGTTAACCCTTTTAAACTATTGATTTTAATGTATATTACATATTTTTTAATTCTGCCACTAGTTTTGTTAAAGCTTCTTTGGCATCACCAAATAGCATAGAGGTTTTTTGGTTGTAGAATAATTCATTTTCTATACCCGCATAACCAGCATTCATACTACGTTTGTTTACTATAATATGTTTTGCATTTTCAACATCTAAAATAGGCATTCCATAAATTGGACTTGAAGGATCATTATGAGCTGCTGGATTTACCACATCATTTGCTCCAACAACTAAAACTACATCGGTATTTGAAAATTGAGGATTTATATCATCCATTTCTATTAATTTACCGTAATCTACATTACTTTCTGCTAATAAAACATTCATATGGCCAGGCATACGACCAGCTACAGGATGAATAGCATAAGATACGTCTACACCTTTTTTTGTTAATATTTCCTCAAGTTCATGAATAACATGTTGGGCTTGAGCAACTGCTAATCCATAACCAGGTACAATGACTACTTTGTTCGCATAATTCATCATAACTGCAGAATCACTGGCCGTAGTTTTCTTTATAGTTCCCCCAACTTTTCCGCCAGAAGCTGCTGCTACATCTGAACCCCCTCCAAAAGCACCAAAAATTACGTTGGTTAATGAACGATTCATAGCATTACACATTACAAAGGTTAATATTAGTCCTGCTGAACCCACTAAAATACCACCAACAATCATTACCATATTTCCATATAAAACACCAGTTATAGCAGCTGCTATACCTGTTAATGAGTTTAACAATGAAATTACTACTGGCATATCCGCACCTCCAATTGGAGCTACAAATAGGTATCCATAAATTAATGAGGCTATTAATAACACATATATTAATAATAAACTATCTGTATTTAGAACTACTATATATGCGGAAAAAGCAACTAGCGCTAAAAATAGTATGTTATTAATTAGGTTATATTTAGGCAATCTAACATCTTTCATTGAACCGTTTAATTTTGCCCAAGCAACCAAACTCCCTGTGAATGTGATACTTCCAATTACAATGGCTGAAAGAATTGTTGACGCAATAGCTGAAGAAGCTTTTTCTGTACTTTCAGCGCCAACATTATTACTAAACTCTATTAAACCTATTAGCAAGGCACTACCACCACCAAAACCGTTAAATAGAGAAACTAATTCTGGCATTTTGGTCATTGCAACTTTCATAGCAATAATCCAACCTAAAATTGTTCCAACTAATAATGCAATTGCAATTAAAATATAGTTAATAGTAGGGACATCTTCAAATCCGTGTAAGAATAAGGTTCCAATAATAGCCAAAATCATCCCAGATGCAGAAATTAAATTTCCTTTTTTCGCAGTTTCAGGATGTCCTAATAATTTTAAACCAATAACAAAAGTTACGGTAGCAATTAAATAAATAATACTTAGTGTTATACTCATTATTTTTTCTTTTTAAACATTTGTAACATTCTGTCGGTAACTGCAAAACCACCAACAACATTAATAATTCCCAGTACTACAGCAATAAATCCTAAAGTTAAAGCTAAAGTAGTTTTTGCTTCAAGCATCACTAAAATTGCTCCAACAATTACCACACCACTTAAAGCGTTTGCTCCAGACATTAGTGGTGTATGTAGCACAGATGGTACATTTTTAATTAATTCAACACCAATAAATATCGCAAAAATTAGGATATATATGAGTTCAAGATTATTGCTTAAAAATTCTAATAATTCATTCATATGTATTCAGTTTTAGTTTTGTCTAATAGTTCCGTTTTGTACAATTAATGTATCGTTTGTAATTTCTTCTTCTAGCTCCCATTTAAATTCATTATTTTCTGTTAAATGGTTAATAAAGTTCAACATGTTTTTTGCATATAATTCACTTGCATTTGTTGAAACGCTTTCTGGAGCAATTGTTGTTCCTATAATTTTTACACCATTTTCAATAACAGTTTCATTCATTTTACTTAATTCACAATTACCTCCTTGAGCCGCAGCTAAATCAATAATTACAGCTCCATTTTTCATTTGATGAACTTGATCTGCAGTTATTAATACTGGTGATTTTCTTCCAGGAACCATTGCAGTAGTAATTACCAAATCTGCTTGAAATAACGATTTATTTACAGCTTCTTTTTGTCTTTTTACGTAATCTTCAGATGCTGTTTTTGCATAACCACCTTCAGCTTTTTCTTCTCCTGTATTGTCTACAGAAATAAATTTTGCTCCTAAAGATTCAGTTTGCTCTTTTGTTTCTAATCGGATATCAGTAGCTTCAACAACAGCTCCTAATCTTTTTGCAGTTGCAATAGCTTGTAAACCAGCAACACCAACACCATAAATTAAAACTCTTGAAGGAGTAATAGTTCCGGCAGCAGTCATCATTAATGGAAAAATTTTTGTCATTTCATAAGCTCCTAAAATAACCGCCTTATAACCGGCTAAATTACTTTGCGAACTTAAAACATCCATATCTTGTGCTCTTGAAATACGAGGCATTG
Organism: Lutibacter sp.; assembly: GCF_016342705.1. Lineage (GTDB taxonomy): Bacteria > Bacteroidota > Bacteroidia > Flavobacteriales > Flavobacteriaceae > Lutibacter. Next base: position 180,909 of record NZ_JAEINV010000007.1, read on the forward strand.
CATCCATTGAAAATGCAGTAGCACCTTTAGCGGCAATAGCTTTTAATAATTCAGGGCTTGATTTATGAAATAATTGACTCATTAAAATATGTGAATTGTCAATTAGTTTTAAATCTTCTGTATCAAAAGGATTTATTTTTATTAAAATTTGAGATTCTTTAAAAACCACAGCTCTTTTTTCAAGAGAAGCTCCAACTTTTACATAATCGGAATTTTTAAATGAAGATTTAATCCCAGCATCTTCTTCAACTATAACTTCAAACCCTTTTTCTATAAGTTGTTTAGCAATTGTAGGTGAAATAGACACTCGTCGTTCTCCTTTTTGAGTTTCTTTTAATATTCCTATTTTCATTTAATTAAGTTTTTATTAAAATATTTTATTTTAAACATTCACTTTGGTTCATTTGATAAAAAAATAAAACCAGCGTAAAAGCTAGTTTCAAACCCTTATTATATATTATAATTATAGAAAAAGTTAATTGAGATTACAGTAAAAAACTTCATTATAAGTGTATAATTTAAGGGAAGTAAATATATAAATTTATAACTTTATAAAAGTTGATAAAAATCACATTTAAGGCTATTGTTAAAAAACGTAAAGGAAATTGCTTTATATGTAATAATTATTACAAAGAATTAAATATTTCTTTAAAAAAATACATTTAAAATGAACTTTAAATTGTTTTAGTTAGTTTTTAAATATTCATGTATTTTTATAAAAAATAATAATTTGAAAATAACTTTTTTAGGTACAGGAACTTCTCAAGGTATTCCTGTAATTGGAAGTTCGCATCCAGTTTGTCTATCCCAAGATAAACGTGATAAAAGATTGAGGGTTTCTATTTTAATTGAATGGGATGAAAATGTGTATGTTATTGATTGTGGTCCGGATTTTAGATGCCAGATGTTACGTGCAAATGTTTCAAAAATAAACGGTGTTTTGTTTACTCATGAACATTCAGATCATACTGCTGGTTTAGATGATATACGTCCTTTTAGTTTTCAGCTAGGAAATGTGCCTATTTATGCTAAAAAAAGAGTGATGGAAAATCTAGCGTATAGGTTTGACTATATTTTTAATGATGAAAATAAATACCCAGGTGCACCAAGTGTTCAACAAAATATTATTGAGAATAAAGAATTTAAATTAAATAATTTAGCTTTTTTGCCAATTGAAGTAAATCACGGTTTATTGAAGATTTTTGGATACAGATTTAATAATATAGCTTACCTTACCGACGTTAAAACCATTAATATTGAAGAAAAAGAAAAGCTTAAAAATTTAGATATTTTAATTATTAATGCAATTAGATACAAGCCTCATCATTCTCACTTAAATCTTGAAGAAGCTTTAGCTTTAATTGAAGAATTACAACCAAAACAAACATATTTAACTCATATTAGTCATCATTTAGGTTTTCATGAAGAAGTTCAAAAAATACTACCTAAAAATGTGTTTTTAGCGTATGATGAATTAGTTTTAGAAATAGATTAGTCCGTAATTTTTTTTGCAATCATTAAAAATATTGGATACTTTTTACCAGTATCTTCCTTTTTAATTACATAAGGAATTGAATAATGAACTATTTCAAATCCTTGTTGATTTAAAATGTTTTCAAGGCTATTTTTATTAAAACCAAAATGGCCATCAAAATTTTGCTCTTTTGGATGAAACGAGCCATCTTCTTCATCTAAATCAGCAATACATAAATAGCCGTTAGTATTTAATAATGAATGAAATATAGTTGAAATTTGCTCAATATTATTAATATGATGAAGTGTCATTAAGGTAAAAATAGCATCGGTTTTTTCAATTTTTGAAGGGTTTTTTATTAAATCAATTAATAAAGGTTTAAAGTTTTTAATTTGTTGATTTTTAATTTTTTCTTTCAAAACATTAATCATTCCTTCAGAAGAATCTACCAAAGTAATTTGGTTGAAATGATCTTTTAAAGCAAAACTTAATAAGCCAGTTCCACAACCAAATTCCAACGCATTCATTTGTTTTGTTGGTTTTATAAAAGCAACAATTTCATTAGCAATTAATTTAGCTCTGTTGCGTTTTTCAACATCTTTATCCCAATCTTTCGCTTTTTCATTAAAATGTGTGGTGCTCATTGTTTTAATTTATTTTTGGATTTGGTGAAAGGTAAAAAGTAATTTCACCTCCATTTTTTATAGCATCATATTGTAAAAAATGGTTTTTAATAGTAAATCCATTTACTTCAACTTTTTCAACATACACATTATCAGTACTTTGATTTATAGTATTTATAGTGATAGTTTTACCATTTTCTAAATTTATGATTGCTTTGTTTACCATTGGGCTTCCAATTGCATAATCATTTGAGGCTGGTGTAACGGGATAAAATCCTAAAGCACTAAAAACGTACCAAGCACTCATTTGTCCGGCATCATCATTACCACATAAACCATCTTCACCATTGCTATACATTGTATTCATAATCATTCTAATACGTTCTTGTGTTTTATACGGATGATTTGTCCAGTTATACAAATAGGGAATATGATGTCCAGGTTCGTTTCCTTGAACATAGTTTCCAATAATTCCATCTCGGGTTATATCTTCGTTTTTTTCAATGTATTTGTCTTCAATTTCAGTATTAAAAATATAATCTAAATGTTCAGAAAATTTATCTTTTCCGCCCATTAACTCAATCATATTATCAATTTCATGAGGAACATATAAACCATAATTCAGCGCATTACCTTCAATAAAACCTTGCCCGTGCGTATCAATAGGATCAAATTCTTTTCTCCAAGTTCCATCACTTAATTTTGGGCGCATATAACCAATACCGTCATCATATACATTTTTATAATTTTTTGAACGATTTAAATAGGTATTATAAACAGGTGTATTTTCAGCCTTTTTTGCAATTTGAGCAATACACCAATCATCAAAAGCATATTCTAAAGTTTTTGAAACTGAGGAAGAGCTTTTATCTTCTGGAACAAAACCAAGTTTAACATATTCTCCAATTCCATCAAAATAAGTAACATTTGTAGTATTTACTGAAGCTTTTAGCGCTAAATTAATATCTACATCAGTTGTGCCTTTTATAATTGCATCTGCAATAACCGTGGTAGAATGGTAACCAACCATGCACCAGTTTTCATTGGCATAATGACTCCAAATAGGCAACATTTTGTGTACACTTTGGTTATGATGTGCTATCATAGATTTTACCATGTCATTATTTCTTGAAGGTTGAATAATGTTAAATAATGGATGCAAGGCTCTATAAGTATCCCAAAGTGAAAAAATAGTAAAATTTGTAAAACCTTCAGATTGATGTATGTTTTGATCTAAACCTCTGTACGCACCATCAACATCTTCATAAATAATTGGACTTAACATGGTATGATACAAAGCTGTGTAAAAAGTTTCTTTTTGTGCTTTTGTTTCAGTATCAATAACAATTTTATTTAATTCTTTATTCCATTTATTTTGTGTTTCTTGCTTTGTTATATTGAAATCCCAATGTGGAATTTCAGCTTCCAAATTTTTTAGAGCTCCTGCAGTACTTGTGTTAGAAAGTGCAAATTTTATTTTTATTTTTTCGTTTTCTTCCGTCTTAAAATTAAAATAGGCTCTTATATTTTTTCCAGCCATTTCAGGAAAATTTTCTTCCTCATTAAAACGTCTGTAAAAGCCATTGTATTGAACATTGTCATATTTTTTGTGACCATAACTTTTGAAAGGCTTTGAAAATTGCATTGCAAAAAAAACTTTTTTGGTGCGTGCCCAACCATTAGTTTGCCTGTAACCAGTAATTAATGAATCGTTTTCAACGCGTACAAATGTCCACACATTTTTATCTTCATAATTATAGATGTTTGAAATTAAATCCAAAATAATATGAGAATCTTCAGATTTTGGAAAGGTATATTGATGAAATCCAACTCTTTCAGAAGCTGTTAACTCAGCTTTTATATTGTAATCATCTAAAAGAACTTTGTAATAACCAGGTTCGGCATCTTCATTTTTATGAGAAAATTGGGAGTGATAACCACTTTTAGGAATTGATAGATCTCCAGGCTCTAAATTTAAATTTCCGGTTGTTGGCATCACTAAAAAGTCACCTAAATCTGAATGACCTGTTCCGCTAAAATGTGTATGACTAAATCCAAAAATGGTTGAATCGTTGTACTGATAACCAGCACAATATTTGTAAGTTTCAGCATTATATTTTCCATCAATAAACATAGGTTGTTGATTGGTTTCTGGACTTAATTGAACCATCCCAAATGGAGCCGTTGCACCGGGAAATGTATGGCCCATATTTTTTGTTCCAATAAATGGATTTACAAATTGAAGTAAATCAATAGGTTGGGAGGTTACTTTTGAAGTCATAAAATTTTCTTTTTTACTGGCACATGAAAAAGTTATTAATAAAATAAGTAGTATGGAGTAATTTTTCATTTTATTCAATGATTAGTTGATATTTTTCTAATAAACCTGCTAAGCCATCTTTAGAAAATTTAGCTTTTTTAATAGTATTTTTTTCTATATCAATAGAGTAGTGGTAAGAAGAGCTGAAATCTGCTTTTCCCAAAAGAGTATTATCAAACACAGCCAATTTTAAGTCACAATTGTCAAATAAAGCATTTGTTAAGTCAGTTTCAACAAAATCAGTTTCATTTAACTGGCAGTTTTTGAAATTTGTGTTTTTTAACTTCAGTTTATAGAATGAAGCCAAATTTAACTGACATTCAGTGAATTTTAATTCTAATAAAAACGGATCACATTCTCCAAAATTAAGACCAATCATTTTGCATTTTTCAAAATGAACATTTTTTAGAGCAGTATTTTTAATTTTAGATAAGCTAAAGTTACAATCTATAAAAACACACTCAATAAATTGATTATTAGATAAATCAATTCCTGTAAAATTACAATTAATAAATGTGCAATTGTCATAATCTCCTTTTACAATTGGAGTTATTGTATAGTTTATTCCTTTAAATTCTTCGCTATCAATATATGGTTGGTTCATAAGGTAAATTTAAACATTTTAATTTTTGACCTAACATTTTTAATAAAAATTTTAGGTAAATAATAAATGAATGAATATTTATTCATAAATTTGCAGAACCAAAAAATGTAAAATGGCACGTAAAATTGATGAAGATAAAATAGTTAGAATTAAAGAAGCAACTATGCAAACAATCGTGGAGAATGGGATTGAAGACACAACAATTGCAATGATAGCTAAAAATGCCGGAGTAAGTGGAGGATATTTGTATAGGACCTACAAAGGAAAACAAGATTTAATTAATGAATTATATTACGATAAAGTAACCTCACTATATAAAGAATTGGAGTTTTTATTGGCCCTTAATCAAACTAGTGTGAGGCCTTTAATTGAATCGTTTATTCAGAATAGGGTAATTTATTTTTTAAATGAGCCAATTGCTTCTAAGTTTTTTTATCAATTACTTCATAATGAGAATTTTTCAGCTACAGAAGATATTAAGTATAAAAGTGCAGAATTAATGGAGCGTATTAAAAATATTGGGGTTAAATCAGGCGAAATTTCTGCAAATACAACCGTTTACCAATTGCATTATCACATCTTAATTTATGCTGTAGACTTTATAAACTTTACCCGTAAAAATATTTTTGGACAACAAGAAGTTACTATAAACGACGTAAAAAGTTTAACAGAAAATATTTTAAAAATTTTAAAATAAATGAAAACGATTATAAATTTTAAATTAATGAAATTGAGTAGAATAAAATCAAAATTACTCTTATTTTTTGTGCTTTCAGCAACATTTGCAAATGCACAAGAACTAACATTAAAACAAGCACACGATTTAATGTTATCTGAAAATGGAGAAGTAAAAGCTTCCAATTTTGAAGTAAAAGCAATGGAAGAAGAACATAAAGCAACTAAAGGCTTGCGATTGCCAACAGTTGGTGTTTCTGGCACTTATTTACATTTAGATGAAGATATTGCTGTAGACTTAAATACGCAGCGTAATATGGTTGGAGGTTTATTAAGTATTCCAGATCCAGCAGCAGTTTTAGGAGATTGGAATTTAACCTTACAAGAAAAAAACTTAGGATTTGCAACTGCAGATATTTCAATGCCAATATTTGCAGGTGGAAAAATAAACGCTGCTAATAAAGCTTCAGAAATTAAATTAGAGCTAACAGAAACAAAACATCAAATTAAACAAGACGAGCTAACCATAAATTTAATTAATTACTTTTTTAAGTTGAAATTAGCTAAAGAAGCCGTTCAATTAAGGCAAGAAGTTTACGATGTAATTTTATTACATAATAATCAGGCAAATAAGTTTTTTGAAAATGGTTTAATTCCAGAAGTAGAAACCTTAAATGCAAAAGTTGCCTTGTCAAATGCTAATAGAGAATTACTTGCCGCTAAAAAAGACGTGGCTTTAGCAACTACAGCTGTTCAAAATTTAATTGGAATAAATGCTATTGAAGGTTTTTCAAGCAAATTTAATGAGCCAACATTTGTAAAACCATTGAAAGAATTTCAAGACGATATGTTAACTGAAAATCAACAATTAAAAACTATTGAAAAAAATCATGAATTGGCAGAAGTTGGTGTAAAGGTTGAAAACAGTGACTATTTTCCTAAAGTTGGTGTTATGGGAAAGTATGTGCTTTGGAAAGATAATTTGCCATTGGTTGATACAAAATGGTTTGTTGGAGTAGGAGTTGAGTGGGAATTGTTTAATGGTTTTCAAAGAGAGCATAAAATAAAAGCTTCAAAATATAAAATTCAGCAAGTTGAAGAATTTGATAAACAAGCCCGGCTAAATTTAACAACGTATACAGAAAAATTATACAATACTATGCAAAAGGAATTGGAACAATACGAAAGTTTAAATGCCGATGAAATATTTGCCAAAAAATTAAAATTTATGCGCACTCGTGCTTTTGAAGAAGGCACAGGAACTTCTTTAGAAGTAGTAGACGCAACATTGAAATTATCTGAAATACAATTACATAAAATAAAAGCCTTATACGAGTATAACGTTGCTTATGGTGAGCTAATGGTACTTACCGGTAAAACAGCATCTTTCTTAAATCAAAATTAAAATTAAAATGAGAAATCCAAAATTTATAAAATCATTAATTAGCATTGTTATTATTGCAATCTTAGTATTATCGGGTGTTTGGTTAATATCAAAACCAAAAGCACTTGTTTTACAAGGTAGAATTGAGGCTAAAGAAATTTACTTATCTGCTAAAATTCCAACACGTATTAATTCTTTTGAAGTTAAAGAAGGTGAAAGTGTTAAAAAAGGACAATTATTAGCAACACTTACAAGTCCTGAAATTATGGCTAAAGAACAACAAGCTTTGGCTTTAAGAGAAGCAGCAAATGCTCAAAAAAATAAAGCAACTAACGGTGCGCGTGTAGAAGAAATAAGAGCTGCAAAAAGTGTGTATGAAAAAGCAACCGCAGCTGCTAATGTTATGAAAAAGACCTTTGCACGTATGGAGAATTTATTTAAAGATGGTGTAATATCTGAACAACAGCGTGATGAAGTTTTTGCTAAAAAAGAAGTAGCTTTAAAAGATCAGGAAGCTGCTTTAAGTATGTATCAAATAGCCATGAAAGGAGTAAGAAATGAAGATATAGAAGCAGCAACAGCTTTAGTTAAACGAGCTGATGGCGCTTTATCTGAATTAGAAGGTTATAAAAATGAACGAAATATTGTTTCGCCAATAGATGCTGACGTTCTTAATTTTTTACCTGAAGAAGGTGAATTAATTGGAGCCGGTTATCCTGTTGTTCATTTGGTAGATTTGGCAAATAGTTATGCCATTTTAAATATTAAGGAAACAAGTTTGTCCAACTTTAAAAAAGAACGAATTTTTGAAGCAACTATTCCAGCTTTGAATAATAAAAAAGTGAAATTTAAAATTTATTACGTTGCTGCTTTAGGTGATTATGCAACTTGGAACGCCACAAAAGCCACTGGAGATTTTGATGTTAGAACTTTTGAAATTAAAGCAGCTCCAGTTTCTAATGAAGTTGATTTAAGGCCAGGAATGAGTATTTTAATTGATTATTCTCAATTTAATGAGTAAAATGAAACCATCTTTACGAATTGCAAAACGGGAAATAGCATTGTTATTCAATAGCAAGTCTACTTTTGTTTTTGCAATTGTACTACCATTTGTTTCTATATTATTTTTTAATACGCTTTTAAGTGAAGGCGTGGCTCGTAATTTACCTATTGCTGTTGTAGATTTAGACCATTCTGCAATTTCAAGAAATGTAGTAGCTCAGTTAGATGCAGCTCCAGAAATTGAAGTTGGTTTTTTCCCTTTAAGTCAACAAAAAGGAGAGGAATTAGTGCGATTAGGAAAAGTGTATGGTGTAATTACCATTCCACAAAATTTTGAATCTGATTTAAAAAGTGGTAAACAAGTACATATTATAAATCAATACAATAGTAATTTATTGTTGCCAGGAGGTTTAGAATATAAAGCTTTTAGGAAAGTTATTGGAACTATTTCAGCAGGAGTTACTATTGAAAAACAGCGAAAACAAGGAGTTTCAATGCAACAAGCCATGGTTAATTATCAGCCAATAATTGCTAATAACCATGTGTTATCAAATCCGTATACAAATTATTCGTATTATTTAAATACCGGATTTTTAGCAATGTTTTTCCAAATATTTGTAATGTTAACAACCATTTATTGTTTTGGAGCCGATTTAAAATATAGTAAAGGAAGTAAATTGTTAAATATTACTGGTGGAAATCTTTCAGCAATAATTATAGGAAAAGTATTGCCTTATACAGTTTGGTTTTTACTAGTTGGAATAATCATGCTTTTTAGTATGTATGTTTGGCAAGATTTTCCTTTTTTCGGAAATAAATTAGCTGTTTTAGTTGGATTATTGTTGTTAATTATTGCAAATCAGTCGTATGCATTGTTTTTTATTGCTGTAAGTAATAGTTTTAGAGAAGCACTTACAATTGGATCAGGTTTTGCGGCTGTTAGTTTGTCATTTTCAGGAATCACATTCCCTATTTTTGGAATGCCTAAAATATTACAATGGTTAAGTCAAATTTTTCCATTCACACATTTTTTTGAGTTATTATTAGATCAATCTCAACGAGGTTTTCCAGTATTTTATTCGTTAAAAGCAATCATTATTTTAGTGGTTTTAAGTATTGTTCCTATTTCATTGGTTTGGTTTAAATTAAAAAGATTATTTACAAAAGGAGTGTTTAATCATAGTATTTAAAATGAAGAATTTATTTAAATTATATTATAAAGCAAAAATCTCTTTTTGGAATACATTTTCAACGGAATGGAAATCTATTAAATCGGATAAAGCTGTTATAAGCACATTTCTTTCAGTGGCCATTATTATTTTAGTTGTCTATACGTATATATATTCAAATCAAGTAGTTAAAGAGGTTCCTGTTGCAGTTGTAAATCAGGATGCTACAAAAATGAGTAGAGATTATATTGCAATGTTAGATGCTACTGAAGGGACAAAAGCAATTTCAACTTATACAGATTTGCAAGAAGCGAAAAGAGCGTATTATTCAAAAAAAATACAAGGAATTGTTATCATTCCAATGAATTTCGAAAAAAATATTAGAAGCGGAAAACAGGTTGCTATTACTACTTTTTCAGATGCTTCTAATATGGTTTTTTATAAAAGAGTTTTAGGTGATGTAACTACTATTAATGGCTATTTTAGTGCAGGTATTTTTATTAAAAAAGAAATGGCGAAAGGTGTTTCGGTAGCTAAAGCTCAACAAAACTATACATCAATACAAGCAATTTCAACTAGTTTATTCAATACTACAGCTGGTTATGCAACATATATGATACCGATGCTAACCGCTTTAATTGTTCAATTAGTATTGCTAATGGGAATTGGTATTTTAAGTGGGTCTAGAAGAGAAACAGTCACTACGCATACAAATTTTCCGAGGTTATTACATAAAGGAGGAACAATTCCAGTTTTGTTGGCTAAAGCGTGTTTATACACCGCAATTTTTATGGTAATTATTCCTATTCAAGTTGGAATAGTATATACGGTGTTTGCAATTCCAGTGAGATCTTCTTTATTTTTAATTTACGTATTTATAATTCCTTATATATTTTCAGTAGTATTTTTAGGAATCACCATTAGTTCATTATTTAAAAGAAGAGAAGATTCTATAGTTTTTTTAGTATTGCTTTCAATTCCTTCCTTAATGTTAAGTGGTTTATCGTTTCCTGTGGAAGGATTTTCAGTATTTTACCAATTAATTTCAAAGATAATTCCTTCTTCACCAGGAATTAATGGATTTGTAAGGTTAACACAAATGGAAGCTTCATTTTCAGAAGTAATCATTGAATGGACTCATTTGTGGTTGTTAACAGTTGTCTACTTTATTTCCGCAGCTATTTCATTGAAAATTAGAGCTTCTAGAGAATTTAATCACTTAAATTTAATTACAAAAAAAGAGATCGTTTAATTTTTAAACGATCTTTTTTAATTTTTTTTGAATATGAATTTAAACCATTTTAAAGTCTAAAAGTAACTCACCTTCAATAGATGCTTGTAATTGATCTCCTTTCAATATTTTACCAGTTCCGTGAGCAGGAGTTCCTGTAAAAATTAAATCTCCAGGTTCCAACGTCATAAATTTAGAAACGTATGCAATTATTTCACTAAAATTATAAATCATTAAACTTGTATTTCCTTGTTGCATTTCTTTTCCATTAATTTTTAATCCAAAATTAATGTTTGTTACATCTTTAAAATTTGAAATATTTTTAAATGATGAAATTGGTGCAGCACCATCAAAACCTTTCCCTAAATCCCAAGGTCCTTTTCCTTCTCTAGATGCATCAAAAATGTCTTTAGCAGTGTAATCTATTCCAATACCAATTTCTGAAATGTAGTTTAGAGCCTCATTTTCACTGATGTTTTTTCCTTTTTCACCAATTTTAAGCACTAATTCAGCTTCGTAAATTAAATTGCTTGTAAAGTCAGGATATTCAACATCTTTATTATCTGTGACAAGGCTAGATTCTGGCTTTGAAAAAATAATTTGTTGCCCATTTTTATTTGAAGAGATTTCGGTTACATCATTCACGTAATTCTTCCCAATTGCAAGTATTTTCATTCTAAAAATTTTATTTTAAGTATTGAATTTAAAGGCGTAAAATTAATTAAAATTGAACTATAAATTACTTTTGTTGATTGTTTTTTGGATTTCTTTTGAAATTATCATTTTTCCTTCTTGTAGATTTTTTTCTAGCATTTTTTGAAGGTTTATGTGCCGTATGTACTGGTTTTTCAGTTGGATTAGTTACACCATCTTCTTTAAATGGGTGATCCACAATTTCTACTGTTTGGCCAATTAATTTTTGAATATCTCTTAAAAATGGACGTTCTTCAGTTGCGCAAAAAGATAAAGCAATACCACTCGCTTTTGCTCTACCAGTTCTTCCAATTCTATGCACATAGGTCTCAGGAATATTAGGTAAATCGTAGTTTACAACCAATGCTAAATCATCAACATCAATTCCTCTTGCAGCAATATCAGTAGCTACAAGCACAAATGTATCACTATTTTTAAAGTTCCCTAAAGCTCTTTGTCTTGCTCCTTGCGATTTATTTCCGTGAATTGCTTCTGCTTTTATAGAAGATTTTGCTAAAAATTTAACAATTTTATCAGCTCCGTGCTTTGTTCTTGAAAACACCAACGTAGATTGAGGTTCGTTGCTTTCTAATAAATGCAATAACAACTTTGATTTATTCGCTTTTTCAACAAAAAATACTGCTTGTTCAACTTTTTCAGCAGTTGCTTGTTCCGGTTTAATGGTGATTTTTTGAGGATTCCCAACAATGGCTCTTGATAATTCTATAATTTCAGGTGGCATTGTTGCTGAGAAAAAAAGTGATTGTCTTTGAATAGGTAATCTATTTACAATTTTTTTAATATCGTGAATAAAACCCATATCTAACATATGATCGGCTTCATCCAACACAAAATATTCTATATCTTTTAATGAAATAAAACCCTGACTCATTAAATCTATTAAACGGCCTGGAGTTGCCACCAAAATATCAATACCGTTTTTTAATTGTTGAGTTTGAGCAAGTTGCTTAACGCCTCCAAAAATCACAGTATTTTTTAATCCTGTAAATTTTCCGTATTCAGTAAAACTATCACCTATTTGAATGGCTAATTCTCGCGTAGGAGTAATTATTAGGGCTTTTATTTTTCTGTATTTATTATGTTGCTGCTTATTTAAAAATAGTTGTTGTAAAATAGGTAATGCAAATGCTGCCGTTTTTCCTGTTCCAGTTTGGGCACAACCTAATAAATCTTGTTTATTTAATAATATTGGAATTGCTTGTTCTTGAATTGGTGATGGATGTGTATATCCTTTTAATTTTAAAGCCTTTTGAATTGGCTCTATTAATTCTAAATCTTGAAATGTCATGTAATAATTTTAATTGGCGGCAAAGGTATGCTAAATGTTTGAATATGTGTGTTTAATCCTAAATTATTAATAATCAGGGTATTTGGTGTTGTTTTAGGAGTGTATTATAAGTTCTTGGTGGCAGCTTCTGCACAACGTTCACCATCCATAGCTGCAGAAATAATTCCACCGGCATATCCGCCACCTTCACCGCAAGGATATAATCCTTCAATTTCTGGATGTTCTAATTGTTCTGTTCTCGGAATTTTAACAGGAGAAGATGTTCGTGATTCAACACCTATTATATTGGCTTCATTGGTATAAAAGCCATGCATTTTTTGTCCAAATGTTTTAAAACCAGTTCTTAATCTGCTGCCAATTAATTTTGGTAATAATGTATGAAGTGGTGCTGAATTTAAACCTGGTTGATAAGAGGTAGCGTTTAAATCTTTTGAAATTCTACCTTCCACAAAATCTGTTAATCGTTGTCCTGGAGCAGTTTGTGTTTTTCCACCAGCTTCAAAAGCCATTTTTTCCAAATCTTTTTGAAATTCTAACCCTTTTAAAACACCAAATTTTTCATAGTCTGCAATATCTTTATCAACATTAATTTCCACAACCATTCCTGAGTTTGCAAATAGGTTATTTCTTTTTGAAGGCGACATTCCGTTTACAACCACTTCGCCATTTGCTGTTGCCGCAGGAACAATAAAGCCACCAGGACACATACAAAATGAATATACACCGCGATCATTTACCTGTTGCACTAAACTATAAGATGCTGCTGGTAATAATTCATCTCTTTTTCCTTTACAGTGATATTGAATGGAGTCAATAATTTCTTGTGGATGTTCCACGCGAACGCCCATTGCAAAAGATTTAGCAACTAATGAAATTTCTTTTTTATGTAATAAATAATAAATATCTCGCGCAGAATGACCGGTTGCCAAAATAACTGCATTTACACTAAATTCTTTATCATTGAAAAGTTTTAGCCCAACTAACTTGTTTTGTTTAATTATAAAGTCAGTAACTCTGCTTTCAAAATGAATTTCTCCACCATATTTTAAAATAGTTTCACGAATATTTTTAACAACTTTTGGTAATTTATTTGTACCAATATGAGGATGCGCATCTACTAAAATTTGATCTGTTGCTCCATGATACACAAGGTTTTCAAATATTTTACGAACATCGCCACGTTTTAAACTACGTGTATATAATTTTCCATCAGAATAGGTTCCTGCGCCACCTTCGCCAAAGCAATAATTGGAATCTTCATCTACAATATGAAATTGGTTAATTGCACGTAAATCTCTTCTTCTATCTTGTACATTTTTACCTCGTTCTAAAACAATTGGCTTAAAACCTAACTCAATACAACGCAATGCAGCGTACATTCCTGCAGGACCAAAACCAATAATATGAACTTCCTTGGATTTGGAAACATCTTTATAATCAAAAACATAATCAGGAGTTTCAGAAGGTTTTTCTTGAATATAAACAGCTACTTTATAATTGAAAAATATCAATGATTTTCTGGCATCAATAGATTTTCTAAGTACTTTAATTGCTGTTATTTCATTTTTAGAAATACCCAATTGCTGAGCACTTTTTAGAACTAGAATACCTTCTAATTTTTCTTCTTTAATAGAAACTCTAAGCTGAATGTTTTGAATCATAGATGCAAAATTACTTATTTTTTTATGAAAATTGTAAGAAGTTGATAAGGTTAAAAAATAAAATAGTTATGGTTTTTAAAACCATTTTTTCTTTTTGAAGTAAAAAAGCATTAAAATAAAAATGACGATCATAACTCCCCATACTGCAAAATATCCCCAATGTAAGTTAAGTTCTGGAATATTTACGAAATTCATTCCGTAAACGCCAGCTATAAATGTAAGTGGAATAAATATAGATGAAATTACAGTTAATGTTTTCATAACCATATTCATACGGTGTCCTTGTACGGAGAAGAATAGGTTAATACTACTTTCTAATCGAGATAAAATGGAGTCAGAAATATCTAGTAAGGTTAAGCTTAAATCCTTTAACTCAAAATAGTATTTAATATGTTTTTTTTGAATTAAGTGAAATTGTTCTCTTTCTACTTTAGTTACAATTTCTTTAATTGGAATGATTGTTTTTTTGATAAAATTTATTTGTCTTTTATAAGCTTCAATGGTATTTAAAATTTCTGGTGAAGGATCACTATTGATATCAATAATTTCGAATTTTTCAACTTCATTATCAATTCTTTCAAGTGTCTTGAAATAACTATCTAAAAGTGCTTCTAATAATAAATACAATAAATAATCAGCTCCGCGTTCTCTTACAATTCCAACGTTTTCTCTTAATCTGTATCGTATATGCTCAAAATAATCGCCTTTTTTTTCTTGGAAGGTAATTAAAAAGTTATTTCCAATAATAAAACTTAATTGTTCGGCTTCAATATCGTGAGTTTTAGATGGTAAAATAGATTTTGTGGAAAAAAACCAGTAATCATCAAATTCCTGAAATTTTGGACGTTGGTTTACATCTAAAATATCTTGAATTACCAAATCGTGAATGTTTAGTTTTTTACAAAGTGCTGTAATTTTTTCAACATCATGTATACCATGTGTATTTAACCAATGCTGATAATTTACATCAGTAAATTTTTTAAAATCATTTTCAGAAAAATTTATTTCTTCTAAATATTCATCTTTATTGTATTTAAATAATTGAATATTAAGATTGTCTGAATGCTTAACTCCTGTAAAAACAGGAGTTGAAGGATTCAAATTTTTTCTATTTAATGATTTCTTTTTAGCCATTAATTAAATTATCTCATTTTTAAACTGTATAAATCAGTTCTTCTGTCGTGTAAATTACGAACACTTCCTTGTTTGTTTAGTTCGCGTAATAAATCAATATCAACATCCGCAATTAAAATCATTTCTGAGTTTGGAGTAGCTTCTGCTTTAATTCCGTTTGTAGGAAACGCAAAATCACACGGTGTAAACACCATAGATTGTGCATATTGAATGTCCATATTATGCACTTTCGGCAAGTTTCCAACACTACCGGCAATTGCTACATAACATTCGTTTTCAATGGCTCTTGCTTGCGCACAGTTTCTCACACGTGAATATCCATTTTGAGTATCTGTTAGGAAAGGTACAAATAAAATATCCATTCCTTCTTCAGCTAATAATCTTCCTAATTCTGGAAACTCCACATCGTAACAAATTAAAATACCAATTTTACCACAATCGGTGTCAAAAGTTCTAATTTCACTTCCACCTTCCATACCCCAAACTTTGGCTTCGTTAGGTGTGATATGTAATTTTATATATCGCTCAACAGTACCATCTCTTTTACATAAATATCCTGCATTGTATAATTTGCCGTCAATAAATTCTGGCATACTACCAGTAATGATATTTATATTATATGAAATTGCAAATTTTGAAAATGTTTGAACAATAGGTTCTGTATGTTTTGCTAATTCTCTAATAGCTTCAGGCTCAGTTAGATGGTTGTTTTCAGCCATTAAAGGCGCGTTGAAAAACTCTGGAAATAAAGCAAAATCTGATCTATAGCCAGAAACTGAATCTATAAAAAATTCTGCTTGATGTAATAATTCTTCTAAATTTTTATATGAACGCATCTGCCATTGAATAAGTCCAAGGCGTATAATTTTCTTTTGAGTTGTAGCAGCTTTTGATTCTTCTTCATAATAAATATTATCCCATTCTAATAATACAGCATAATCGTTAGAAGCTTCATCTCCTTCTAAATAACTTTTTAAGATACGAGCAGGATGGAAGTCGTTAGAAATTTGAAAATTAAACACTGGATCGTGTATTTCTTTTTTTCTTACTTTATCAATATACTCTTTAGGTGATAATGTATCTGAATATTTATGATAATTTGGAATTCTTCCTCCAAAGGCAACTCCTTTTAAATTTAATTTTTCACATAGGTCTTTTCTATAATCATATAATCTTCTACCAAGTCTAAGACCTCTAAATTCTGGCTTAATAAACACATCAATTCCATATAACATATCACCTTCATCTGTATGTGTGTTAAATGTATAATCTCCCGTAATTTGTTGGTAGGTATGATGTTTAGAAATTTTACTATAATCTACAATTATAGATAATGCACAACCAGCAATTTGATTGTTTACTTTTATAACAACCTGACCTTCAGGAAAGCGGCTAATTAAAGCGTCAATTTGGTGCTCTCTCCAATAGGAGTTGGGCATGGTTGTATATGATTCAATCATTGCTTTTTTAAGCTCTTGATAGTCATCTTGAGTTAAAAAAGTAAGTTCAATATTTTCAATTTTTTTCATGTGTACTTTTAATATTTAAAATAAAATAGTTATTGTTTTATTATAATATGAATTTTAATTTAATTTTTATCAAAATTATGTAAAAAATTGATGTATTTATTTTATTTGATGAATTTTTAATAAATTCAAAATTAATTAAAATAATGTTGGAAAAAGTTGAAAGGAGTCAATATTAATTTCATTTTCTAAGTATTCAATAGAATTTCCCTCATTATTTATATACGGTTTTAAAATTCTATGAATATCACTATTATCTTTTTGTGGAGAAATAATAGTTAAATAATCGTTGGCAGAAGTTAATTTATCAGCATCCTTAGTAAAACCAAATCCTTTATAAATACCGTTTAAAACTAGTACGTAAGCAGTTTCCTTTTTAGTTCTTCCGCTTTCTTTAATTACAAAATTTTTATTTTTGAATTGAATGGAATTTAAGGCTTTGTTCACTCTTTTATTATATGATGAAATTTCTTCTTCATCTCTGCAAACTCCTTTGCATTGCTTAATTTGGTAATGAAAACAAGTGCTTACATTGGTTTGTAAATGGCAATATTTTGGGCAAAGTTCAAAAGTTTCGCATAATTTTTCTAAAAAAATTCTGCATTCTGTTTCTGAATAAAATTTTTGAATTGGATTTGAAATTAATTTCAGTTTATTGGAAGCAATATGCATTATTCCATTTCTATCTTCATAACTAAAAATACCAACACTTTCGTTAGTTCTTCGTTGTGCTCGGTTAAATTTAGGGTATCTTTTTTTTATTTCAGAAGATTCTAATAATAAGGCAATTAATTCACTGCCAGTTTCTTCAAAAGTTATATTTGAAGTTTCTAAGCACATGGTGACTTCTTTTTTTGATTTATCGTAAAAATGGCTTGCTACTCGTTGTTTTATATTATTTGCTTTTCCAACATAAATAATTTCATCTTTATTATTTTTAAAATAGTAAATACCAGTTGAAGTTGGCAAGGCATCAAATACTTTTTTAGATAACATTGGAGGGAGCGTTGCTTGTTTGGAGCGCGGATTTAAAAATGAATTAAAAACTGTTTCATTTTCATCTAAATCAAGGAGTTTTTTAAATAAAATAGCAGTGGCTTCGGCATCTCCTTTTGCCCTATGTCGGTCTTTTATTTCAATATGTTGTGAAGTGCATAAAGCACCTAAACTGTATGATTTTAAACCCGGAATTAATTTTCTGGACAAACGTATGGTACACAGTTTTTTACGTTTAAAACTGAAACTTAAATCTTTAAATTCCTGTTGAATAATATTGTAATCAAAATTTACATTGTGCGCTACAAAAATGGTGTCTTTAGTAAATTCTTCAATTTTTTTTGCTATTTCAAAAAATTTTGGAGCATTGGCAACCATTTGATTGTTTATTCCAGTTAAATTGGTAATAAACGGAGGAATACTACATTGCGGATTTACAAGCGTTGTATATTCATCAATCACTTTTTTACCATTATGAATAAAAATAGAGATTTCTGTAATTTTTGAACTATGTCCTGTGGTTTCTATATCTATTATTGAGTACATTATTTTAAAGATTTCTCTAAGGCTTTTAGTTCAACGCCTAATTGATTAAGCATAGTGGCAATACTACTAATTTTTAATTCGTGCTCGTCATATTCCTGTGTATTAATGCTGCAGGTAAATTCCCATAATTCAAGAACTTCATTTGCAGGTACATAATAAGGATCGTACTTGCTGTTATCCGAAACTAAAAGGAGCATATTATGTTCTTCAATTTTATCAAAAACACGTTTGTAAACTATGCCGTCATTTAATGTGAGAATAATGTATGTTTTTCCATTTTTAAGTTGGCTAATACTTTCAATAAACCGAGCAACAATATAAGAACCACTTTTTACGGGTAGCATAGAATCTCCTTTTATTGGAAATGCTCTATGTGTTCCTGTAGGTAAAAATGGTAGTTTTATTTTAGCTAAGTGCTCTATATATTCGGGATCTGAATAGCCACGTAAATAACCAGCAGAAGCTTCTATTGGAACAATTTCAATCATTTCTTCATCTTGATCATTAATAGTAATTGGAAACAAAAGACGATCAGTACCAATTTTTAATAAGGTTACGTCTTTAACTTTGGTTAAATCATTTTTCACTAACATATCAATGCTAATTCCAAAATAATTAGAGAGTTCACTTAAAAAATCAATAGGGGGAACGGCTCTATTTTCTTCGTAAGAACTAATTCTTGAGCGAGAAACATTTAGATTATGAGCAAATTGCTCTTGGGTTTGTTCTTTTAAAGTACGTAAGTGCTTAATGTTGTTTGATAAATAATTCATACAGCTAAATTTGTAAACTTGTTTTGCTAAAATAATGAGCAATATAGAATTATTTTATGAAATATTAAAATATATTTAAAAATAAATCCCTGCTTTTTGAACAGGGATTTTGAAATTAATCGTATTTAGATTTTTTATCTCTTTTGGCTGCCTTTTTTTCTTTAGCAGTTTTAAGAGGCTCTTTTTTTACATTTTTTTTAGCATCTTGACTTTTTGCCATTGTTTAAAATTTTAAATGTTAACATTAAACTTATAAAGTAAAATTACTTATAATTTTTTTAATATAAAAAAATTATAGCAAACCAATGAAAATTAATGCGCTATTAGCATTTTAATTTTATAAGAGACTATAGTTTATGCTTTGGAAGTTGTATAAAAACTTTAGTTCCAGTAGTTTCTGTACTTTCTATTTTTATACTTCCATTATTTTTCTCTAAAAATTCTTTAGCTAATTTTAGACCAAGACCTGTTCCAGATTCATTATTTGTGCCTTTTGTACTTGTTTCAGTGTCAATATCAAAAATAGCCTTTAAATTTTTAGAAGCAATTCCAACACCAGTATCTTCAATACAAATTTCAATATTATTTTCTTTAATATTTTTTGATGTAATAGTTATTTGTCCATTATTGGGCGTAAATTTTATTGCATTAGATATTAAATTTCTAAAGACAGTCATAATCATATTATGATCGCAATAAACCGTTTCATCTTCTCCAATTTTTACAGAAACATTTAAATTTTTAATTTCAACACTATGTTTCATTAATAATTGAACGGAATTAATAATTTCATTTAATTTAAGTTGTTTAGGTTTAATTTTAATTGTTCCAGATTCGGAACGAGACCATTGTAATAAGTTTTCTAGTAAATTAAATGTTTGTTTAGAACTGTTTTGTAATTTCTTTAAAAATTCTTCCATTTTATCCGAAGGCATTTCTTTATGCCGATCTATAAGCATCTCAATCATTTGGTTGTAAGTGCCCAATGGACCTTTTAAATCGTGTGCTATAATTGAAAAAAATTTCGTTTTATTTCTGTTTAAAAGTTTTAATGTTTTGTTGTTAATTTTAATTTCTTTTTCTTCAACTTCTTTTAAAATTAATAATAAAATCATAGGAAACGAGAATGAACCAACCACAAGAAATAAATAAGATATTATTTGAACGTGATTATCAAAATTTAACGCTTCAAGAGCTTCTTTCAAATAAGCCCAAATACTTCTGTAAACAAATGTTGCACCAATGAATACACATAAGAAACTTACCAACTCTTGAATTTTTGTTTTATTCTTTTTGAAAAACAACATTAAACCTCCAGATATATAAAGAAAAGAAATAAAAACAGATATTATTACTATTCTATTTACTTCAGAAGATTTACTAAAAAGCATAAAAATGAGTGAAAATACAATAGGTATTATACTGTAATATTTAAATAGATTATTATTAAATTTTTGGTTGGCCTTAAGGATACAATAAAGATCCAAAAATACAGCAAAAATTAAAAAAACATTAGCTATTAATATGCTATAAAACCACGAAATATTGCCTCTTAATGCAAATAAAATCCACAATATTGCATACAATAATTTTGATATAATGAAAATGGTTAAAATTGGATTTTTTACTTTGTAAAAAATAACATATACGGATAAGAAAAAAATAATCAAATAATTTCCGAGGGAGAAAATGTAAAATAAAGTTTTAACATCTATATTCATGATGCAATAAATCTAATGATAGCAATTTAGTAAAATTAAAAATTAAAAAATACTAATTAGTACTTAAATTTATGTTTTTTTGGATTTAGTTTGTAACAATTGTTTCAGTTGACCAATGAAAAGGACTATTTAAATATTAATTAAAATAAAATACTAAATTTGTTAATTGTTAAAAAAAACAACTAATTAATATGTATAAGTTTATTATAAGTGTTCTGTTTATATCTTCATGTTTTTATGTAACTGCTCAAAATGTAATGACGCCAGAAATTTTATTACAATTAAATAAAGTTTCAGCAAAAGGTATTTCAAAAGATGGGAAAAGTATTGTTTACTCAGTATCTAAATACAATAATGATTTAAGTGGTTCCAACACAGTTTTTTATTCAATACCCATTGAAGGAGGAAAAGCAACAATTTTAAAAGACTACAAATCATTAATTTCAGATAAAAATGTATCTCCAAATGGAGCACATATCATTTCAACTTCTGAAGTAAAACTTCAAAATATTGCAGGATTAGATTTTTATAATGATGTACCAAAATCTAATGTTCAAATTTATGATGCACTAAACTACAGGCATTGGGATACATGGGAAAATGGAACTTTTAGTCATATTATGTTTAAATCAACCGGAAATGAAAACGCGGAACTTATTGATATTATGCCAAATGAACCTTATGATAGTCCAACAAAACCATTTGGAGGATCAGAAGATTATATTTGGAGTCCTGATAGTAAAAACATTTTATATGTTGCAAAAAAGCTTAAAGGAACTGAATATGCAATAAGTACAAATACAGATATTTACGAATATAATTTAGAATCAAAAATAACCAAAAACTTAACTGAAGAAAACAAAGGGTATGATATGCAACCTTCTTTTTCTTCAAAAGGACAATTGGCTTGGTTACAAATGAAAAGAGATGGTTACGAAGCGGATAAAAATGATATTATTGTAAAAATTAATAATGAATCGGTTAATTTAACAGCCAATTGGGATGAAACTGTTGATAGTTTTATTTGGCAAGACAAAGGTGAAAAAATTTACTTTATTGCTCCAACTTTTGGAACTATGCAGTTATTTGAAATTACCATTCCTACTTCAACAAAAAAAATAAGCAAACCAAAACAACTCACTGAAGGTCAGTTTGATGTAAGTGGAATTGTAGGGCAAGTTAATAATACAATGGTGGTGAGTAGAAGAGATATGAATCACGCAATTGAGTTATATTCTGTAGATTTAAAAACTGGTAAAATGAACCAGCTTACTCATGAAAATGATGAAATTTATAAGGGTCTTGATTTAAGTACTGTTGAAAAAAGAATGGTAAAAACTACGGATGGAAAAGATATGTTAACTTGGGTAATTTATCCTCCAAATTTTGATCCTTCAAAAAAATATCCAACAATTTTATATTGTAAAGGTGGTCCGCAAGGTCCGTTAAGTCAATCATATTCTTTTAGATGGAATTATCAATTAATGGCTGCAAACGGATATATTATTGTTGCTCCTAGCAGAAGAGGAATGAGTGGTTTTGGAGTGGAATGGAATGAACAAATTAGTAAAGATTATGGCGGACAAAATATGCAAGATTATTTGTCTGCAATTGATGATATTTCAAAAGAATCGTATGTAGATACTGATAGACTAGGAGCTGTAGGAGCGAGTTATGGAGGTTATTCGGTATTTTATTTGGCAGGAATGCACGAAGGAAGATTTAAAAGTTTTATAGCACACGATGGCATGTTTAATTTACGCAGTATGTACGGAACAACAGAAGAATTGTTTTTTGTAAATTGGGATTTAGGTGGTAATTATTGGGATACATCAAATGCTGCAGCTCAACAATCTTTTGAGAAATTTAATCCGGTTAATTATGTGGATAAATGGACAACGCCAATTTTAATTATTCAAGGAGGAAAAGATTATAGAGTGCCAGTTGGGCAAGGTTTAGAAGCTTTTCAGGCAGCGCAGTTAAAAGGAATTAAAAGCAAGTTATTGTATTTTCCAGAAGAAAATCATTGGGTTTTAGATCCTCAAAACAGTTTAGTTTGGCAACGCGAATTTTTTAAATGGTTAAAGGAAACCTTATAAATTAGTACTTTCCTTAGATTTTTTAATAATAGCTTTTAAACGCGCTTTGTGAGCAAGTTTAGCTTCTCGTAACTTATCTTTTTTTCGATTTATAAGTTTTGAGTGTAATGCTTTGTTTTCAGTATTTTTTGCGCGTCCTTTTTTAGCCATCTATATTTTTTTTGAATACATTTTAAGTTGCAAAGTTACACTATTCAAGTTTAGGAAACGTAATTAGCTTTTAAGGTCGTTTAAAACCGATTTTCTACCAATAGTTTTGGTAATAATATCGTTTTCAATATTCCAACTTCTGGCGGGAGAATATTCACGTCCGTAAAAAATGATTTGCAAATGCAATTTATTCCATAATTCTTTGGGAAATAAACGCTTCGCATCTTTTTCCGTTTGTACAACATTTTTACCATTGCTTAAATTCCATCGATACATTAAACGTTGAATGTGTGTATCCACAGGAAATGCAGGAACACCAAAAGCTTGGCTCATAACAACGCTAGCAGTTTTATGTCCAACTGCTGGTAATTCTTCTAAATCTTTAAAGTTTTGAGGAACTTTTCCGTGGTGTTTTTCAATTAAAATTTTTGACAACCCATAAATTCCTTTTGCTTTCATAGGTGATAAACCAACAGGTTTTATTATTTCTCTAATTTCTTCAACAGAAAGATGTATCATATCATACGGATTGTCCGCCTTTGCAAATAAAATGGGCGTAATTTTATTCACACCTTTATCGGTGCTTTGAGCAGACAATAAAACCGCAATTAACAAAGTGTACGGATCTTTATGATCTAACGGAATTGGAACTTCAGGATATAAATTTTCAAGTGTATCAATTACAAATTGAACTTTTTCTTTTTTTGTCATATTAATTTTAAGGTATAATGTTGTAAATATACAAAGTTTAAAAAGGTTTTAAAATATATAAAAAATGTAATTAGTTTTATTGTTTTACACTTAGTATATTTGATATAATATGCTATTTGATTAAAAATCTATGAATAAGATAATATATGCAATTGTATTAATTATAATAATTAATGGTTGCAAAGAAGTTAAATAGAACAACTACTACTCTGTAAAAGGAAAAATAGAAAATTTTAAAGGAACTATTTATTTAAAAAAGGCAATTGATAGTGAATATTATCTAAATAATGTAATTAAAGATATTGCTGTTGTAAAAGACGGGGAATTTGAATTTAAAATAAGTAAAAAAAACGCAATTCCATTACCATTTTATATTGAAACTGATAAAACAAGAACTTTTCGTTTTTTATTAGAACCCGAAAATCAACAAATAATAATTGATAGTTTATATTACAATGTTTCTCCGAAAATAATCTATAAAAATTCAACAATTCTAAATGAAGAATTAATTTTAAAAGAAAGAAGAGCATTAGCCTTAAACGAATTTAAAGCTGAATTCGAGAAAATTCAAAGCCCTAATTTTTCGAAAGATTCCATTGAAAAATTTGCATTTAATGCTAGAAAAAAATTGAATGAGCAATCATATTTAACAATTACAAATTTTATTAAAGACTACCCAAATTCATATGTAGGTTTTTGGGAAATCGCCATAAGTATTAGTTATAATGGATATAATGAGGAGCTTGAAAATGCATACAATAATCTTTCCGTTAAAATAAAACAATCAGAAGTTGCTAAAGTCTTTGAAAATAATATTACTAATGCGAAAACATTGAAAATAGGCAGTTATTTTCCCAAAATAAAATTGAAAAATAAAGGGTTAAAGGAAGTTGAATTTATTACTAAGAAAAATTCAAGTCCGAACTATACTCTCATTGATTTTTGGTTTAGCTATTGTGGCCCTTGTATTGCGCAATTTCCAAAATTGAAGAAGTTACATGCAGAGTATAATTCAAATCAATTAAAAATTATTAGTATTTCAACGGATAAAACTAAAAATATTGATAATTGGTATAAAGTAATGGAAAAACATACTATACCTTGGTTAAATTTATTAGATGAAAATGGAGTAAAAACTACAGGATTAGGAGTAAATTCTTTTCCAACAAACTACCTTTTAAATAAAGAAGGTATTATTCTAAAAAAGAATATTTCATTAGTTGAATTAGAAGAACTTTTAAAAGAAGTTGAATAGAAATTTAAAAAAAAATATTTCTGCAATAAAAAATAAATTCCATGAAATTAAAAAGCTTATTACTAATATTTCTAGCTATATTATTAGTTAATTTTTCAAAAAATGTCAAAAAAGGAATAGACTATGTTATTATTTCTGGCAAAATTGAAGATGTAAATATTGATAGTCTAATGATATATGATAAAGATTTTAAGCCTATCCAAACAATTCATCTTTCAAACGACTTAACTTTCATTGATACATTGTTTATTGCAAAAGGTTATTACTATTTGGGAGATTTTAAAACGTCGCCAAAATTATTATTTTTAAAACCATCATATAATTTAAAGACTAACATATTTTCAAATGATGATGGATTCTCAATATCATTTGAAGGAAATGGAAGTGAAGAAAACAATTATTTGCAAGAGAAAGAAAAGAATAATATAAAATTAAAGCCAGTAATAAATTATAAATATTACATGAGTCTTAATGAAAAGGATTTTTTAAAATTATCTGACTCCATTAATAGTGAAAAAACAAATTTTTTAAATAGCTATATTAAGCTAGATAGTGATTTCAAATATTTTGAATCCTTTTCTTTAAAATTTGAAAACAGTCAGTTTATTGATAGCTATTCTAAATGGAAAGGAGAATTTATTGGGGATAAAAGTTTAAGTGTTTCAAAAGATTTTCCAAATCCATTTTTAAATTATGATATTTCAAATGAAAAAATGTTACCACACCCAAAATATTTAGTTTCAATTCTTTTAACTTTATCTAACAAACATCATTTAAATATTGGATTCCAAAATATTAATTTAGAATATTTACAAATTATAGATGATGAAATTAAAAGTCAGATTATAAAAGATAAATTGATTTATGAGCATGTAAATCAAGGGATTAGCCAAACTAAAGAATTAGATAGTGTGTATACTAAATTCATGTTAATAGTAAAAAATCAAGAATTTCGAGATGATATAAATACCAATTATTTAAACCTTAAAAAAATATCTAAAGGAATTGTATCTCCAACTTTTGAGTTATATGATATTAATAACCATTTAGTTACTCTTGAAAGTTTGAGAGGTAAATTAGTTTATGTTGATATTTGGGGAACTTGGTGTTTTCCTTGCATACAAGAAATTCCTTCTTTAAAAATAATTGAAAAAGAATTTAGAGATGAGGATATCTATTTTGTAAGTATTTGTGTAAGAGACAAAAAAGAAAGATTTGAAAAATTTGTACAAGAAAAAGAACTTTTTGGAATTCAGCTTTTTGCACCAGATGCTGATATTTCTTTTTTTAAAGAATATCAATTGAAAACTGTTCCAAGATATATACTAATTGATAAAACAGGAAGAATAATTGATGCAAATGCTTATAAACCCTCAGATCCGAAACTGAAAGAAAAAATATTGGAAAATTTATAATATGGATTACAGCAATTCATATAAAAAATTGCTTAAATCAATAAAAGAGAAATTTATAACAAAAATAAATTAATTTTAAACAAGGAAAATTGCGTTTTCAAACTTGCAATTTTTCATATACTATTACCAATGAAAAGCATTAAATTTATGAAAATAATATTTACTCTATTTTGTATTTTTCTTTTAGGTTTAAAAGCCTCTTTTGGTCAAAAGGTATCAGATGAAGGATTGCAAATTTATTGGAAAAAAATGCAAAATATTGAAGGGGGAAAAGAGTTGTCATATTCAGAATTAATGGAAATATGGAATTCCCCAGGTTATAATTATTATAGTAACCAAAATGCTTATCAAGACACCTATAATAAATATTATAATTTAGTTTATCTCCCAAACCTGCAAGATTCTCTTCAAAATAGATTAAAAAATAATGAGAATGCTAGTTTTAGTTTTTATATCATTAGGTATTTAAATGAAGCAAAGCAAAAAAAAATAGAATTAGAAAGATTTATTCAAAATTTAAAAGCATCCAATATTATTAATAAAGGAAATATTCAAGCATTTAAATATCTGCCTAAAATATCTAAATCACAAAATGATAACATACTAATTGCTTTTACTTTAATTAAGCCCGATTCACAAACTATTGCAGAAGAAAATCTTATTCTTATCGACCTTCTAAGTGCTTATAAACTTGGAAATGACTTTGATAAACTTTTAGGACATGAATTACATCATCTTTATGTAATAAAATATTTTTCTAAATTAAAAAAGGTGGATAAATATCCAGATTTAATATACAGTATTCACAAATTAAGCCTTGAAGGAATTGCAGATTTAATAGATAAAAATGATATTCTAATAAAAGAAGGTAAAAGTGATGATGAAAAAGAATATTGTAAATATTATAATGAATCAAAAAATCGTTTTCAAAAAATGGATTCTTTAATCCTAGAGATTGTTGATGATGAATCAATATTTAATTTTAATGGGAGAAAAATTATTAATTTATTTCCTTTTGGAGGACATCCCAATGGATTATATATGGCACATCTTATTGAGAGTGAATATGGTAAAAAGGGAATCTTAAAATGTTTGAGTAATCCTTTTATTTTTATTCAGATGTACAATGAAGCTTCAAAACAAAATCCAAAAAAATATTATGTTTTTTCTGATGTAACAATGAATTATCTTAAGAAACTTGAATTAGAATGGATAGAGAATAAAAAAATGTTACTACATTAAAAATTGCGATTTCAAATTCGTAACTTTTTATGAACTATACCATTACTTGCAATTAAAAAACAATTCTATGAAAAATATATTATTTCTGATTTTAACAATTACATTATTTAGCTGTAAATCTGATAAGCAAAATAAAGAGAAAGAGTTTATTGATAGTCCAATCCAAAATGATTCCATAGTCGTTATAGATCCTGAAGAATTAAATGAAGATTTAAAAAAGACTACAATAGATACAATTGAAGTTAGCAATTAAAATGTTATCTTCTTTAAACCTGATGAAACTAAATATGATACACTATTAAAAAACTGGTGGGAACTAAGGATTAAAAGGAATTAAAAAATATAGAGAATGCGTTATAAAATTCACAATTTTCGTTATATTAAAACATAAATTTAAAAAATTAATCATGAATACATTAAAAGTAGGAGATAAGGCACCAAATTTTGAAGCATTAGACCAAGATGGAAACACAATAAAACTTTCAGATTATAAAGGAAAAAAACTAGTGTTGTTTTTTTACCCAAAAGCTAGTACGCCAGGTTGTACCATGGAAGCTTGTAATTTAAGAGATAATTATCATACTTTTTTAGCTAAAGGTTATGACGTTTTAGGAGTAAGTGCTGATTCTGCTAAACGACAACAAAATTTTATTGCAAAAAATGAATTGCCATTTCCTTTATTGGCTGATGAAGATAAAATTGTAATTAATGCTTTTGGTGTTTGGGGACTAAAAAAGTTTATGGGACGAGAATTTGACGGAATTCATAGATTTACGTTTATTATTAATGAACAAGGAATTATTGAAGAAGTAATTTCAAAAGTGAAAACAAAAGAGCATACCGCTCAAATTTTAGGTTAATTAAAACTTAGCATCAAATTTTATATTAAAAACACGTTGAGTCATATAATTTGGAATGCCGTAAAAGCGTTTTGAATAGACATCGCGCACCCAAGTATTTGTAATAGAGTTTTGCACATCAAACATATTAAAAATCTCAATTCCGGCAGAAAATTCTTTGAAATTTTTAAACAAACCGGAGTTGTTAGTATGTTGTGCGTCTTTAAATACATATGAAATTCCAATATCGGCTCTTTTATAAGAATTTAATCGGTTTTGGTAATCGTATGAATTTGTGTACGATGGAGATCCGCCAGGTAAACCAGAATTGAAAACCAAATTTAAATACATTTTAATATTTGGAATATTTGGTACATAATCTTGAAATAACATTGCAAACTTAAAACGCTGGTCGGTTGGACGCGCAATATATCCTTGATTATTGTAATTTTCTTCGGTTTTTAAAAATCCCAAACTAATCCAGCTTTCTGTTCCAGGAACAAATTCACCATTTAAACGAAGATCTAAGCCTGTAGCGTACCCTTTTGCATTGTTGTCCGCTACATATCTAACTTTAACATTATCAACTGTGTATGAGTTGATATTTGTTAGGTTTTTGTAATATATTTCTGAAACCAATTTAAAAGGACGTTCCCATAATTTAAAGCTATAATCATTACCAAAAACTACTTGTAACGATTTTTGAGTTTTAACATCCGAAACAATTTCACCTTTAAAATTTCTCAATTCTTTATAAAAAGGAGGTTGGTTGTACATTCCACCAGAAATTCTAAACAACATATCTTTTTTCCAAGCTGGTTTTATTGAAAATTGCCCCCGTAAACTGTAAATTATCTGATTGGAAGTTTCAATATCAGTACCATTTACGTTCCAATTATGTGCGCGGCCACCAAAGTTGTACCATATTTTATGGTTATTCCAATTGGTTTTTTTACTGTATTGAGCGTAATAAACCAATCTGTCTATAGTTATGTGATTTTGTGTATTTGTTGTTTGATAGGGCGTTAATTCTCCAGTAAAAGGCTCGTAAGGTTGATTGTTAGAAACCGTTAACGGAGGTCTAACGCTAAAACCTAAAGAATCTATAACTTCCCATTCTTTAATTCTATCTTTTATATCTTCGTTTTGAAATTTTATACCAAAATCTATTTGATAATCATTTTTTTTGAAGGAACCGCTAAATTCAGAATTTACAATTAACGCATCTAAATCATTTCTGGAGTGATTTAATTGTGAGCCAATTCCTTCAGAAAATTCTACATCACCAAAATTATCAGAACCAAAATCGTTATTTACTTCACCAATATTATAGCTTGCCAAAATATCGTAATATTCTTCTTCAATAGTGTGATATGTAGATGTTACTAAATTTAAATTTAAGTTAGAATTTACTTTATAACTTCCTTTTAGAGCGCCAAAAACCGTTTTAAATTTATCTTTTTCTTGTCCATTATAAAATACAATAAGTTCTAAAGGATCCGAAATTGTTCCAAATTTTGTTCTTCTGGTTGTTGGTGTATAGTTGTAATTATTTAACGAAAAATTACCTAAAAAATCAATATTTAATTTAGAATTTACTTCATAGGACAAATATGTTTGAGCATCGGTAAAATTAGGATTTGAGTTTGTTTTAATGTCTTTACTGTTAATAAACAAGCTATTATCTCTATATCTAACACCTAACAACGCTTTTAATTTATTGTTTAACATGGTGCCTTCTAATGAGATATTTCCGCCTAACAAACTGGCATTTACAGACGCAGCAAATTCTGTTGGAGTTTTGTAGGTAATATCTAAAACAGAAGAAAGTTTATCGCCATATTTTGCTTGAAATCCACCAGCAGAAAATTTAATATCATGCACTAAATTTGGATTTACAAAACTTAATCCTTCTTGTTGCCCAGATCTTATTAAAAATGGTCTATATACTTCAATTCCATTTACATACACTAGGTTTTCATCAAAATTACCACCTCTCACATTGTATTGAGTACTTAATTCATTATTGTTATTTACGCCGGGAAGCGTCATTAAAATATTTTCAATTCCTTGGTTTGCTCCCGGAATTTTAATTACATCAGCAGGATTTATTTTTATGGTTCCCTGAGCATTTCTTTTATAATCTTTTACAATAACTTCATCAATTTCTTCTACCTTAATTTCTAAAATGGGGTAATATCTAAAAGTTTTGTTTTTTGGAATTTTAATATTTTTTTGAAGAGTTTTATAAGAAACGTGACTAAAAATTACAGCTATTTCTATTTCAGTAGGAACCTTTAGGCTATATTCACCATTCATATCGGAGATGGTTCCATTATTTAGGTAAGAAACGGCAACACCTTCTATTGGTTCTTTATTGGTGTTTTTTATAACACCTTTTATAACACCATTTTGGGCATTTAAAATAAATGTGAAAAGGAATACTAAAATAGGGGTGATCTTTTTAAACATGTTTTATTTTTTTCTGTAGAATGTAGCTTCTAAAGTGCTTAAATTTCCAACATTATCTATCACAACAATTTTAAGATTATGTTTTGCTTCGGTGTAGGTTATATCTTTAAAATCATACGTTAAAAGTCCGGTGGTAACATCATATTCCATTAAAATCCATTTACCATCAATTTCACATCTAAAAGATTTTACCCCTGTTTCTCTATCTAATATTTTAACCTTTATATTGTTATGGTTAGATAACCATTGATCATTTTTAAAATTATACAATGATATTATAGGCTTTTCATAATCAGTAAGTAATGTAAATTCACCTAACTTTTTAATTGAAGTATAAAAAGTGTTACTTTTTTTAATGGTTGTTTCATAACTTTTCCTTCCTTTTTCTGAAATGGAAGCAATATATAATTGATTTTTTTCTGCTTCGCTATATTTTGAAACATCAAAAGTAAGGGTATAATTATTTGCTAATGGAACAATAGGAGTATGCACTTTTACGATATTATTTTTTACTTCAAAATTCAAATAAAAGTCATTAAAAAAAGTATTTTTAGGAAAAGCTACTTTGGCAAATTCATTTGTAAACTCATTAAACTCTTCACTTTTAATTTTATATGGAGTAGCAGTTTCTTGTTTTTTTGCAATAATATTTTCTTTTTTACCCGTAATAGGAATGGTTATTTTTTGTTCATTCCCTTTAAAATCTTTTGCAACTATTTCAATAGTATAATTTAAACCATCTTCTATAGTTACTATTCCATTATTTAAAGAGTTTTTGGTTAAGCTCAAATTATTTTTATGTTGATTAAAACATTTTTGAATTCGTTGGTTTAACAGTTGATATCGTTTGTAATCAATTAAAATGTTAATAAGATTTGATTCGTAAAAAGCAAATTCATCCGCTTTAAATTCATGAACTTTTTGTCCGTTTACAAATAGCTCTAAGCTATATATTCCATTTTTATTTGTAGCATCATCTAACTGATCATAAGCATTTATACCAAAACCAATTTTACCGTAAGCATAAATTTTATTGGCAATTAAATTACCGTTGGCATCTTTCACTAAGGTTAGTTGAGTTGGTTCATTAATTTGGTTTATTTGTGAAACACTATCTAAAGAATACCCAATTACGGTATTTAAAGTTGGTTTTTTTGAGTCGCTAATGCTTATTCCAAAAAAGAAAGGGTTAATGGTTCTTTCTGTTTTTGAATCTCTTATTTCAAAGTGTAAGTGCGGTCCCATAAATCCACCTGTTCGCCCACTATACGCAATAAGTTCTTTTTTAGAAACTGGTAATTCATCTTTTGAAGGATACACTTCTACTTCAAAATTTTCTATTTTATACTGCTCTTTTTTAATATAGTTTTCAATTCTATCACTAAATTTTTGCAAGTGTGCATACACCGTTGTATAACCATTTGGGTGCGTAATATAAATTGCTTTTCCAAATCCCCAAAGAGATACTTTTATTCTTGAAATATAACCTTCAGCACTCGAAAAAACTTCTATTCCTTCACGTTGTTTTGTCTTTATATCAATACCTGAATGAAAATGGTTAGACCTTAATTCTCCAAATGTACCCGATAAAACTAATGGGATATCCATTGGATTTGAAAAGTAATTGGTTGGATACGAATTGTTTATTGAAATATCCCCTTGCGAAAAGCAAAAAGAAGCGTAAATTAAAAATGATATAAAGATTATTTTTTTCACAAAAATTGTTTTGGCTAAAATAATAAAATTAATAGTTGTTAATTATGAAATATTCAAGCATTTATAAAATAAATCATTACTTTTTTATAAAATGAATAAAAACAGTTGTAATATTAATATACTAATGCTAACTTTGTATTTAATAGTTTAGTTACTTTAGCCAAATGAGTAGTATAACACAAGTTGTTAATTTAGTTGAAGATAAACTCAAAATTCTTTTAGAAAATTACACTTTTTTAAAAGAAGAAAATGAGTTATTGTACAAGAAAATAGCAGGATTAGAAACTCAAATTGTTAAAGAAAAGCAAAATTTTAATGAAATTGAAAAACAATATCAATTATTAAAGATTGCTAAAACTATTGAGGGCAGTAAAGAAGATTCAAGAGAAACAAAACTCAAAATAAACGCTTTAATTCGTGAAATTGATGCTTGTATAGTTCAATTAAGTGAATAAGATCTTTTAAGAAATGACAGAAGCTTTAAAAATAAAAGTAACCATTGCTGGTAGAGTGTATCCTATTAAAGTGAATAGTGCACATGAAGAAGAAGGTATGAGAAAAGCAGCAAAAAAAATTAATGACTTGGTTACCAAATTTGAAAAGAATTACTCAGTAAGTGATAAACAGGATGTTTTAGCCATGTGTGCATTACAATTTGCATCACTTTTAGAAATAAATGCCATTACAAAAGAGGTTGATTTAAATGAAGCAACAGAAAAATTAAATAAATTAAATGCTGTAATTGATGAGCATTTAGCAAAATAAGTTCTTTAAAATATTAATTAATAATACTGCCTACATTAGTAATTGTTTGTTAAACTCAACATTAGATCTTTATAAAGGATGAGTCTAAATTGTAAGAGCATGCCGTCTTAGAGCGGATCCTCAACCAGTTTGTTAGTCCTAAACTTGTATATAAGGAGTTTACAATACCTCACTGATGTAGGTTTTTTTATATATATACATTTCAAAAATTATGGATAATTACATAGTACCGATTATTATAGGTATCGCAATAGGGTTAACAATAGGTTATATAGTAGCTAAAGTTTTAGAAAAAACCAAAGCCACCCAAATTATAAAAAATACTAAAAAGGAAGCTTTAACCATTATAAAAGAGGCTAAAATTGAAGCTGAGGCCATTAAAAAAGATAAAATATTACAAGCCAAAGAAAAATTTATTGAGCTAAAATCTGAACATGAGAAAGTAATTATTGGCCGTGATAAAAAAATGGCTGATACTGAAAAACGCATTAGAGATAAAGAATCTATAGTATCTCAAGAGTTAGATAAAAACAAAAAGCTGAATAATGAAATTGAAGCTAAAATTTTAGATTATGATGCTAAAATTGAATATTTAGAGCGCAGAACAGATGAAATAGATAAATTGCATAGAAAACAAGTAGAAAATTTAGAAGTAATTTCTGGTTTGTCTGCTGATGATGCTAAAAAAGAGTTAGTAACTTCATTAAAAGAAGAAGCTAAATCTGATGCTATGGCTTTTATTCAAGAAACAATAGAAGAATCTAAATTAACAGCACAACAAGAAGCTCGTAAGGTTATTTTAAATACTATTCAACGTGTTGGAGTAGAGCAAACTGTAGAAAATTGTGTTTCAGTATTTAATATTGAATCTGATGATGTGAAGGGTAGAATTATTGGTAGAGAAGGACGTAATATTCGTGCTTTAGAAGCCGAAACAGGTGTTGAAATTATTGTAGACGACACTCCAGAAGCAATTATTTTATCTTGTTTTGATCCTGTTAGAAGAGAAATTGCACGTTTATCATTACATAATTTAGTGACTGACGGGCGTATTCACCCAGCTAGAATTGAAGAAGTTGTAAAAAAGACAGAAAAACAAATTCAACAAGAAATTATTGAAATTGGTAAACGTACCGTAATAGATTTAGGAATTCACGGATTACATCCTGAATTAATTAAAACTATTGGACGTATGAAATACCGTTCATCTTATGGACAGAACTTATTACAACACTCACGTGAAGTGGCAAACCTTTGTGGAATTATGGCTGCTGAGTTAGGTTTAAATGCGAAACTTGCTAAACGTGCTGGTTTATTGCACGATATAGGTAAAGTTCCTGAAACAGAAAGTGAATTACCTCACGCATTATTAGGAATGCAATGGGCTGAAAAATATAATGAGAATGCAGAAGTTTGTAATGCCATTGGAGCTCACCATGATGAAATTGAAATGAAATATTTAATTGCACCAATTGTGCAAGTATGTGATGCTATTTCTGGAGCTAGACCAGGTGCGCGTCGTCAAATATTAGATTCTTACATTCAACGTTTAAAAGATTTAGAAGATATTGCTTTTGGATTTACAGGAGTTCAAAAAGCATACGCAATACAAGCAGGTAGAGAACTACGTGTTATTGTAGAAAGCGAAAAAGTAAGCGATTCTAAAGCAGGAGAACTTTCTTTTAGCATCTCTCAAAAAATTCAAAATGATATGACGTATCCAGGTCAGGTTCGTGTAACGGTAATTAGAGAAACACGAGCGGTAAATATTGCTAAATAGCAATTTATTGTTAAAATAAATTAAATTGAAAAATCTCACTTTAGTGAGATTTTTTTTGTTTAAAACTTCTTGTTTAGATTTATTTTCTCGGGTGAAAAGTATTTAATACATCTTTTAAAAAGCTTTTATCTAAATGCATATAAATTTCGGTAGTGGTAATGCTTTCGTGTCCTAACATTTGTTGTATAGCTCTTAAATCAGCGCCACGCTCTAATAAATGAGTTGCAAAAGAATGTCTAAAAGTATGTGGACTAATTTTCTTTTTTATTCCTACTTTTATGGCTAAATTTTTTATAATTGTAAAAATCATAACTCTTGTTAAATTTTTTCCTCTTCGGTTTAAAAAAATAGTGTCTTCATATTTTTTTTGAATATTTAAATGAACACGAATAGCATTGATGTAAAATAGAATGTATTTTTGGGTTTGTGTATTTATAGGAACAAATCGTTCTTTGTTTCCTTTTCCTAAAACACGAATAAAACCTTCTTCAAAAAATAAATCAGACAGCTTTAAATTTATAAGTTCAGAAACTCGCAAACCACAACTATAAAGTGTTTCTAAAATAGTTCTGTTTCTTTCGCCTTGCGGTTCACTTAAATCAATGGCATGTATTAAAATATCAATTTCTTCTAAAGAAAGGGTGTCAGGTAATTTTCTTCCAATTTTTGGCGACTCAATTAAATCCATCGGATTTTCTTTTCTATAATCTTCAAAAACTAAATAATCAAAAAAGTTTCGTAATCCTGAAATTAATCGCGACTGTGAACGCGCATTAATTGATTTTGAAGCGGTATAAATAAATTCCTGAATATCATCATTATTTATTAAAATAGGGGAAACGGATAGGTTATTTTCTTCTAAATATAAGATTAACTTTTTTACATCTCGGGCATAACTTTCTATGGAGTTTTTAGCTAACCCTTTTTCAATTTTTAAGTAAAACTGGTAATCGTTTAAAATATCTAACCATTTCATAATGTAAATATATGGTTAAAATTGTTTTTTGTTTAAAATAATTTAGTGGGATACTTTTATTGATTTTAAGTATATTAGTTGAACAAAATTTTAAAAAATTATGAAAAAATATATTTTAAGTTTACTGATAATGGGTTTAGCATTAAATGCTGAATTTTTAAATGCACAAAGTTTAAACCAATTTGGAATTAAAGCGGGTGTAAATATGATGGGAATCCATTCAAAGTTAGATGAAACATCGTCTACAGCCAATAAAACTGGCTTTTTTTTAGGTGTATTTATGGAGTTTATTAAAACTGTAGATTTTTCTATTCAACCAGAAATTAATTATTCTTCTACCGATAATTTGGTAAATGACAATATTAGTTTATTGCATATTCCAATTTTACTAAAATATAAATTGGGTAATAAGTTTGAAATTTATGGAGGGCCAGAATCACAGTTTTTATTAAAAGTAAGTAATACAAATATTAAAAATGATAACTATAAAAAGTTTATTTTAGCAGCTGATTTGGGGGCGAGTTTTCTAATTTCTGAAAATTTATCACTTGATGCACGGTATAATTTGGCACTTTCTAAATATATAGACTATGGCTATAATTCCTATAAAAAATTAAATTTTATTCAAATAGGATTGGCTTATAAATTTGATAATTAAAGAAACATATCAGAAAGAATTGTTTTACTTTTGAAAAAAGACATTTAGAAATTATTTTATGAAAATTTGTATATTAAACGGACCAAATTTAAACCTTTTAGGAAAAAGAGAACCAGCAATATATGGTAGTTTAACTTTTGAAGAATTTTTTAATACTTTAAAAGAGAAATATTCAACTATTGAGTTACATTATTTTCAAAGTAATGTTGAAGGAGAATTGATAAATAAACTACATGAAGTTGGTTTTAGTTTTGATGGAATTATTTTAAATGCGGGAGCTTATACGCATACGTCGGTAGCAATTGGCGATGCTATTAAAGGAATTGAAACTCCAGTTATTGAAGTTCATATATCTAATGTGCATTCAAGAGAAGATTTTAGACATATTTCATTTATTGCACCAAATGCAAAAGGTGTAATAGCGGGATTTGGATTGCAAAGTTATGAGCTAGCTTTAAAGAGTTTTTTATAAGTGCAAAACTGTCCCGTCCTAAAATAAGTTGACACAAAATCAACTTATTATGTATTATTCAGAGAAACCGCTTAAGAAGCG
>NZ_JAEINV010000022.1 GCF_016342705.1 Lutibacter sp.
TACCCAGAAGATGATCAAAACGCCTTGGATTTTGCAGTAGCAGCATCTTGTTTAAAGCATACCATAAAAGGAGATGCTAACTTGGTAACTGTTGATGAAGTAAATAAACTAATGGGTGGAGACGCTTCAGGAAGAGTAGCACGATAATAAAAAATAATAATAATTAGGTTTGTTTATAGGAGAGTTCAGTTATGTAAGTTGAACTCTCCAAATCTATTATGAAAAAAGCTATAGCAATAATTTGCGGAGGAGGTCCAGCACCTGGTATAAATACTGTAATCAGTACGTTAGCCAAAACATTTCTAAAAGATGGTTATGAAGTAATTGGTGTTCACGAAGGCTTTAAAGGTTTATTGAGTGAAAGCCCTTCTGTTAAATATTTTAATTTTCATAAGGCTGATAGAATTTTTAGTAGAGGTGGATCTACGCTTATAATGAGCAGATTTAAACCAAAAGATACTGATTTTAATGATATCTTTTTTAAGAAAAACAATGTTAAGCTTTTAGTTACAATTGGTGGCGATGATACAGCTTCAACAGCGAGTAGATTAACAAAATATCTTATTGAGAAGGAATTAGATGTAGTTCATATACATGTACCAAAAACTATTGATAATGATTTGCCTTTACCTGATAGAAATCCTACATTTGGATTTCATACAGCTAAAGATGAAGGGGTTAGGATAGGTAATACTGTGTATGAAGATGCAAGGACAAGTGAAAATTGGTTTGTAATGTCCGCAATGGGAAGATCTGCAGGACATTTAGCTTTCGGCATTGCATCTGCTTGTCATTTTCCAATGATGATTATTCCGGAAATGTTTAATAAAACTACCATTACTTTTGATAAAATAATTAATATGATTATTTCATCAATAATAAAGAGTAAAATAAGCAATATTAAATATGGTGTGGCGCTTGTAAGTGAAGGTGTTTTTCATTTTATGGATGATGCTGAGATTAATAACTCGGGTATTAATTTAACCTATGATGAACATGGACATCCAGAATTGGGAAACGTTAGTAAATCTCATATTTTCAACTATTTATTGCAATTAAAATTAAAGGAATTAGGTTTAGATATTAAGACGAGACCAGTTGAAATAGGATATGAGTTACGTTGTTGCAATCCAATTGCGTTTGATTTAACGTTATGCACACTTTTAGGAATTGGTGTTAAAAAATTATTTGACCAAGGAATTTCTAGATGTATTGTAAGTGCAAATTCAAGGGGAGATATAACACCGTTGTATTTAAAAGATTTTGAAGATGAAAATGGGAAAGTAAAACCTAGATTAGTTGATATAGAATCTGATATGGCACAACTATTTATAAATAACCTAATTTATATAAAAGAAAAGGATTATAGTAAAGCAAAAAAATATATTTCAAACCCAGAAAAATATGATTTTAAGAAAATATTAAACTGGGATTAGTTTTATATGTAAAGTTTATAAGTGAAAATAAATAAACAAATACTTTCTAATAGATTAATAAAAAAACATAAATAATGGCACAATTTACAAGAATAGAAGTTGCAACAGCAATGAAAGAAACAGGCATGATTCCGTTGTTTTTCAGCAATGATTTAGAATTAAGCAAACTAGTATTAAAAGCATGTTATGATGGAGGTGCACGTTTAATGGAATTTACAGCTCGTGGTGATTTCGCTCACGAAGTTTTTGGAGAATTAACTAAGTACGCTGTTAAAGAATTACCTGGTATGATTATGGGAGTTGGTTCTGTTACAGACGCAGCAGCAGCCTCTTTATATATGGCTTTAGGAGCAAACTTTATTGTAACTCCTGTTTTAAGAGAAGATATTGCAGTTGTTTGTAATAGACGTAAAGTGTTATGGTCACCTGGATGTGGAACATTAACTGAAATTACAAAGGCTGAAGAGTTAGGTTGTGAAATTGTAAAATTATTCCCTGGAGATATTTACGGGCCTCAATTTGTAAAAGGCATAAAAGGGCCACAACCTTGGACAAGTGCGATGCCAACCGGTGGTGTTTCCCCAACAAAAGAGAATTTATCTGCTTGGTTTAATGCTGGTGTAACTTGCGTTGGAATGGGTTCTCAGTTAATTTCTAGCGATATTTTAAAGAACAAAGATTACGCAAAATTAGAGCAAGATGTTAAAAATGCAATTGCGTTAATAAAAGAAGTAAGAAAATAATTAATTATATAATAAAATAAAAAAAAGCGATTTAGTACTCTAAATCGCTTTTTTTATAAAAAGTTATTTAAATTGTTTTGGAACTTTCATGTTCTCATCCATTTCCTTTTTAAGATCTACCGCTTGAATATATATGGAAATTTTACTTCTTATAAAATATAACAAACCCATAACGATTGCCGCGATAGGTATTGTATAAATGAACTCAACTTCATCAACATATTTTAAACTATCATTGAAAATTGAAATCATTTGAAATAAATAAACTACAATTGGTATTATTAGTGCGTGTACCCACCAATGCTTACAAGTTATAAACCATAAAAAGAGTAATATTAATGGGGAAAGTTTGGCCAGTAAAAAATAAATAAATACTTGAGCATATTTATAGTGACCACCTTTAATTACCCCAAAAATAGTTTCAAAATTTTCTAGGTCTGCAGGTATACTTTTATGCAAATACATTAAATAAGGGCTAAATAAAATTAGTATCATGATAATACTACTAGCTATTAATGAATTTTTTTTATTACTTTTCATTCGATAGGGGTTTCTACTATGTGTTTGAGTATATCAAATATAAGTATTAATTTTTAAAATTGTAGAAAAAGGATAACAAAAAAACCACAACGTTTTCGTTGTGGTATGTTTTATCAAAGTGTTATTTAGTAAATATTTGTTATCCGTTAGTTGGTAAAATAACATCTCTTCTAACAGCAGTATCTTCAGTTGAAGTAGCGCTTAATACTGTTACAGCAACAAATGCAGTTACCATAAGTAATCCGAAAATTAACTTTAATTTTTTCATTTTTAGTAAGAATTAAATGATTAGTAAGAACATCAAACTTACAATAAATCTTACTTATAAGCAATAAAAATCCGCATAAATTTTTAAAATTTTAAAAAAATATGAATCAGGAAAGATATTATTCCTTGTTTTTTAAGGCTTTACAGCCTTTTCAAGGTGTTAAATACTTTCAAATTTTAGTATATAAAATTTCTATTTTGGAGATGTTTTAAAAGCAAATTTCATTTTTAATTAGATAAAACTGGGTGTTTTTACCTTTAAAAACGATAAACTACAAATCCTCTCCGTAAAAATTTGTACTTATAGGGACGCTTTTACGGCACAAATATAAATAAAGATATTTAATTACACAATAGCATGATGTAGATAATTTAAAATTAAATACCATTTATGTATTGTTTTAAACGTTTTATTTAGTTAAATGAGTAATTGGTGTTATTTTGAATTTTAATTTTAAACGTGATTTTATCTTTTAAAAATAAGATATGATACTTGAAATAGTATTTTAGATTTTTGAACAAATAATTATTTTCAATTTGTCAAATAAATCCTTTGTGAAAAATAAATATTGATTTCCACCATCTTTTATTCCGGTTTTCTTTCTAATTTGTTCTACTGTTTCTGGGAAATTACGTGTTGTTATATTTGCCTTTTTAGAAGGAATTAAAGTTTTTAGCAACTTTTTATCGTACGTAATACAATAATCTATTTTAAAAACTCTTCCCGGAAAATCAAGTATTTCATTTGAAGTATACAAATGGGAGTGTGGATGTAGTTTGTCAATTTTTAATAAAGAAGAAACTTGTGTAAACCCGCCTGATTTTAAAATGGCTGAATTTGGTTC
The DNA here is from genome assembly GCF_016342705.1 of Lutibacter sp. Lineage (GTDB taxonomy): Bacteria > Bacteroidota > Bacteroidia > Flavobacteriales > Flavobacteriaceae > Lutibacter. Next base: position 3,832 of record NZ_JAEINV010000022.1, read on the forward strand.
ATACAAATATTTTTGTGGTTCAGCATAAGTAGCGGTTAATGTTTCATTAAAAGTATAATTGAAAAATTGGTTTTTCTTTTTACTGATATTAACGGTTTTTATAGAAATTTTTCCCACATAATTTTTTTCAAGAACAAATAAAAGTTCTTTCACTTCATTTTCAACTGCAACTATGTGAATTTCTTTTACAAATTCTAATTCATGAATGGCGCTTGTAATATCTAAAATAGGAGAGACTTTAATTAAAATATTACTAGCGTTTTTAAATAAAAGTTGTAAGTTTTTGGGAATATTAGGTATGCAGTCTTCTAGTAAAAATACTTTTCCTTTACTATCATTTCTTCTGGAAGGATCTACATAAATCCAATCGTAGGTTTTATAGTGTTCTTGTAAAAATAACAAACCATCAGATTGAACTGTTTTAATAGTACTTACTTTTAATTGTTGGTAATTATGTGAGACAATTTCGGATAAGTCATTGTTTATTTCACAATGTGTGCTATTTTTAATCTTTTTAGAGAAATAGTATGTGTCAATTCCAAAACCGCCTGTCAGGTCAATTAATGAGCTTCCTGAAACTAAATTTGCTTTATAATTTGCGGTAATTTCAGAAGAAGTTTGTTCGATGTTTAATTTATTTGGATAATAAATATTTTTTGTTGAAAACCACGTTGGTAATTTTGTTTCACATTTATTTTTTGAAACAATTTGTTCTGCAATTTCTTGTATGGCAATAGTATTAAACGGGCTTCCTTTTAATATTAATTTTGTTAAATCCGTTTTTAAATTTGAATTTATAAAATTCTGAACTTCGGTATTTAAAATGTTTAAATTCAAATTGTTAATTGCTTAATTCTACAAGTTTCGTAATGGTGTTCCAGTTTCTAGAGGTTGCAGAAACGTTTAGTTTAGCTTCAATATTATTGTTAGAAAGTTTGGTTCTTCCAAAGCCATTTGGGCAATAGATGTACACATTTTTTTCTTTAAATATTATTTTTTCATCAGCGGCAGCTAAAGCTTTTACCTTTTCAATTCCATCTTCGGTTGGTTTTTCTTTTAAAATTGTGACACATACTTTTTTAAAATCTAAGTCATCAATTGCTTCAAAACCATTAAAATTATAAATTACTTCTAATTCACTTTTTTTTAATACAATTACTTTTATAGCGTAGCTAAATTGCTTTTCAATTTCATGAATGATTGTTTGTTCTATTTTTGAAATATCATTAGCTTCAGAAGAAAAAATGACATTACCGCTTTGTATATAGGTTGTAACATTACTGTGGCCGATAGTTAAAAATAGCTGTTGTAAATCAACCATTTTAATTTTATTGTGACCAGAAACGTTAATTCCTCTTAAAAGCGCTATGTAAGTATTCATATTTTATAAATCCTTAGTCAATGATTTCACAATTTTATTATCGGCTAAAAAGGCCTTTAAAATCACTTTTATGGCAGTGTAGGTTGGTATTGCAACAATCATTCCTGTAACTCCAAATAAAATTCCTGCAATCATAATCACCAAAAAGATTTCCAATGGATGCGATTTTACACTATTTGAGAAAATTAAAGGCTGACTTAAAAAATTATCAATTAACTGAGCAATTATGTAACCTATCATTACATAAATAGTAGTTGGTAAAATTACGGTTTGAAAATCTTCACCTAAATTACTACTCATAGATAGAAAAAGCATTAAAACACCTCCAATTAATGGCCCAACATAAGGAATTAAGTTTAGTAATGCACACAAAAAGGCAATTACAATGGCGTTTTGTATACCAAAAAGAACAAGTATCATAGTGTAAATAATAAATATGATGAGTATTTGAAAAACAAGTCCAATAAAATATCTCGATAATAAATTATGAATAATTTTTAATGAATTACGAAGCTTGTTTTCGCTTTTATCATTCACTAAAACGTATAATGATTTTTCCATAATTCCGGTATCTTTCATAAAAAAGAACGTGATAAAAAGTACCGAAAATAAACCAACACTTAAATTTCCAACAGTTCCAATTACTGAATTAAGTAGATTTGGAATGGCGGTTATGTTTTTAAATAAATCGGCGTTTTTAATTTCGTTTAAAATATCAATATTTTGAGATAAAAAATAATCATTTATCTGATTTAATAAATGTGCAATTGTATATTGAAGTTGATCAATGTTTAATAACGATAGGTTTTCTCCTTGCTTAATTATTAATGGAATAAACATACTAATGAGTCCAGAAAGAATTCCTAAAAAAAAGCACATAGTTGTAATAACAGCCAATGTATTTGGAAATTTAAGTTTCTGTTTTAAAAAACGTATGATTGGACTTCCAATTAATGAAATTACAGCTGCAATGGCAATATAAATTAATATTGATTGTATTTTATAAAGAAAAAATAATAAGAGCGAAAACCCAATAATAATGGCGAGTGCTTTTAATATTCCGTTTGTAATTGTTTTTGAATTCATAATAAATATTTTTAAAATCCAATTGCTGTATCATCACCTCTATAATCTGCGCCACCTTCTAATTTTCCATTTGGCAACCTTAAAATGGCATCAACTTTACCAATAATGGTTGTGTTTTCTTGTTGAATTTTGTATCCTTTTTTTTCTAAATTTTTAATTAATTTAGGTGTAAACCCTTTTGGTTCCATTGTAATAAAATCAGGTAACCATTGATGATGAAATCTTGGCAAATTTACGGCTTCTTGCATTCCAAAACCAAATTCATACACATTTAAAATTGTTTGCATTACCGATGTTATAATGGTAGATCCACCTGGTGAACCAACAGACATATAAAATTGATTGTTTTTTTCAACAATTGTGGGAGTCATTGAACTTAACATTCTTTTTTCTGGAGCAATTGCATTGGCTTCAGCTCCAATAAGTCCAAACATATTTGGCGTTCCTGATTTAGCGCTAAAGTCGTCCATTTCATTGTTTAAAAAGAAACCAGCTTCTGAAACAAATACTTTTGAACCATACGCGCCATTAAGCGTTGTAGTTGCTGAAATTGAATTCCCAAAACTATCTACAATTGAATAATGTGTAGTTTCATCACTTTCATAACCAATAATTTTACCGTGTTTAAGTGTTGAAGATGTTGTTGCTTTTTTCCATGAAAAATTTGCCATTCTTTGTTGAATATATTTTGAAGAAATTAACGTGTCGATTGGAATTTTTACAAAATCTGGATCTCCTAAATAAAAAGATCTATCTGCATAAGCTCTTCTTTCTGCTTCGGTAATTAATTGTATCGATTTTAATGAGTTATGGCCAAATTCAGCAATGTTAAAAGGCTCTATTGCTTTTAAAATTTGAGCATTACATATTCCGCCACTAGAAGGTGGCGACATAGAGATTATTTTTAAATCTTTGTAGGTAAATTCAATAGGTTTACGCCATTTGGCTTCATATTTTTCTAAATCTTCTTTTGTAATTATTCCACCTAATTTTTGAATATAATTCACTAATAATTCAGCAGTTTTTCCTTTGTAAAAACTATCTCTTCCGTTATCACGTATTCTTTCTAAACTTTTTGCGAGTTGAATATATTTAATGGTATCATTTGCTTTCCAGTTTGCTTCATACAAAATAGTTGTATCGTTTGCTTTACTGAAATATGGCTGGTATTTTTTAATTCTATCTGCTTGTTTTTCAGTAATAATTACTCCTTTATAAGCCAAATCAATAGCTGGTTGAATGAGATCAGAAAAAGGCAATGTTCCAAATTTTTCATATACTTTAAAAAGTCCGTCTACAGTTCCAGGAACTCCAATTGCCATAGCGCCAAGCGTACTTTTTTGAAAAATAATATCTCCATTTTCATTCAAATACATATTTTTTGAAGCTGCCAAAGGCGCTTTTTCTCTATAATCTAATGCGCCAGTTTTTCCGTCATTTGTTCTGTACACCATAAATCCGCCACCGCCAATATTTCCTGCAAAAGGGTAGGCAACTGCTAAAGCAAGTTCAGTTGCAATCATAGCATCAAAAGCATTTCCACCTTTTTTTAATATTGCAACACCAATTTTAGACGCTTCTTCTCTTGCGGAAACCACCATTGCGCTATCCACTAAAACTCCAATTGTTTTGGCTTTTTTGTTGTTTTGAATGTTTGTTGATTTGCAACTTACAACTAGCACTAAAGCACAAAGAATGATTACTATCTTTTTCATTGTGTTAATAATATTTTAGTTTTTTTATTAGAAAATTGAACTAAATCTTCAAAAAACATGGTGAAATCTTCTTCAAATTCTAAGTAATGAATTTGTAAATCTTCAACAGCTAAATCCATTTTAGATATTCCTTTTGTTCTTTTGTTCATTCCGGATAAAACTTTGGCAATTCCTTCAATAGAAGCGTAACTAACTAGCCAGTTATATTCAACCATATATGGTAACATATTTTGAGCTCTTAAAGGAAGTATTTCATTATTATTCTCCAAAAAAGTGTAAATATTTTTTGCGTACACTTTTAAAGGTATTTCAGAATATTTTTTCCAGTTTTTCGCTAAAAAATGGTCGTATAAAATATCAATAATTACACCATCATAATGATGGTATCTTTCATGTAAACGGCGCTTGCTAATTTTTACAATAGGATGATTATCAGTATAATTGTCAATTTCTCGGTGTAGTAAAATTCCTGCTTTTATTTCTTTAGGATAATCATTGAACTTTCTACCTTTAACAGCATCGGCAATAAAATTTCCAATTAATATGTTTTCATTGCTGTTTGAAAGGTATAAATGTGCCAAAAAATTCATAGAAAAGATTTAAAAACAATGATACAAAAAAATCCGCTAAAAGCGGATTTTTGATATTTAATATTTTATGTAATTTTTTAGCTATTTAGCATTACTGGCATTACTAACATTGTAATAAATTCGCCTTCTTCAACACCATCTGCAGGCGTTAAAATTCCCGCTCTGTTTGGTAAACTCATTTCAATTAAAACATCGTTAGAATTTAAATTACTCAACATTTCCGTTAAAAAACGAGAATTAAAACCAATTTGCATATCATCGCCCTGGTATTCGCATACTAAACGTTCTTCAGCTTTGTTAGAATAATCAATATCTTCAGCAGAAATATTTAATTCTGTTCCTGCCATTTTTAATCTGATTTGGTGTGTTGTTTTGCTTGAGAATATTGAAACACGACGTGCAGAGTTTAAAAATGTTCCTCTATCAACCGTTAATTTATTTGGATTTTCTTTTGGTATTACAGCTTCGTAATTTGGATATTTGCCATCAATTAATCTACAGATTAACACAACATTATCAAAAATAAATTTAGCGTTTGCTTCATTATATTCAATAGTTACATCACTTTCTGATCCGGCTAAAATTCCTTTTAATAAGTTTAAAGGCTTTTTAGGCATAATAAATTCAGCAGCTGTATTTGCGGTAACATCTGTTCTGGTGTATTTTACCAATTTATGAGCATCTGTAGCTACAAAAGTTAGCCCATCATTACTAAACTGAAAAAATACGCCGCTCATTACAGGTCTTAAATCATCATTTCCTGCGGCAAAAATTGTTTTTGAAATAGCTGTAGCTAATACATCTCCAGGAATTAATGTGCTGCTAGGGGATTGAATTGAAACAGCCTTTGGAAATTCACTGCCATCAAAATAAGCCATATCATATTTACCGTGACTAGAGCTAATCTCAATGGTGCTATTTTCTTCCGTCTTAAAAGTTAAAGGCTGATTTGGAAATGTTTTTAAGGTATCTAATAACAAACGCGCAGAAATTGCTGCAGAACCTTTAGACTCAGATTCTACTTCAATAATTGTACTCATTGTAGTTTCTAAATCTGATGCTGAAATTTTTAATTCGTTTTGATTTAATTCAAACAAAAAATTATCTAAAATAGGTAACGTATTACTGCTATTAATTACTCCACCTAATACTTGAAGTTGTTTTAATAATTGACTACTTGATACTATAAATTTCATTTATGATTATTTTAATGGAATAAGTTACAAATATATTCTAAAAATGTTGTTTTAAAAAATGTTAGTTATTAACACTTTTATATGGTTGTAAACACTTTTAAACTAATTTTTACAATTTAATTTTAGTTATAATTGTGTTAATAAACGTTAACAAAATTAGTAATGGTACAATTTAATTTTATATTTGTTTTTCTACTAAAAAATTTAATTTTTTATGAAAAAACTTTTCTCAGTTCTTTTAATATCCATATTCTTTTTTAATTATTCTAATGCCCAAGCTCCTAAAAAGCCAACTTCCGGTGAAATTTATGAGTCTATTAAAAAATTGAATTTTTTAGGTTCTGTGTTATATTTAGCAGCACATCCTGATGATGAAAACACACGTTTAATTTCCTATTTTGCGAATGAAGTAAAAGCTAGAACTGCGTATTTAAGTATTACAAGAGGTGATGGTGGTCAAAATTTAGTAGGTTCTGAATTGCGCGAATTATTAGGCGTTATAAGAACTCAAGAATTATTAGCAGCTAGAAGAATTGATTGTGGCGAACAATTTTTTACCAGAGCCAATGATTTTGGGTATTCTAATCACCCTGATGAAACGTTGGAAATTTGGAATAAAGACGAAGTTTTAACAGATGTTGTTGCGGTAATCAGAAAATTTAAACCAGATGTAATTGTAAACAGATTTAATGCAAATACGCCAGGAAGTACACACGGACACCATACATCATCGGCAATGTTAAGCGTTGAAGCTTTTGATTTGGCTGCGGATAATACATATAAAACATATTTGGAAAATGATGAAGTTTGGAAACCTACTCGTTTATTTTTTAATACTTCATGGTGGTTTTATGGAAGTGAAGAAAATTTTAATAAAGCCGATAAAACAAATTTATTAAGTGTTGAAGTTGGTGGGTATTATCAAAATTTAGGCTTGTCTAATGGTGAAATTGCTGCTTTAAGCCGCAGTCAGCATCAATCACAAGGATTTGGAAGTACAGGTTCTCGAGGAAATCAAACCGAATATTTAGAATTTTTAAAAGGAGATTTTCCAAAAAATAAAAACATTTTTGATGGTATTGATACCACTTGGAATAGAGTTGAAGGTGGAAATAAAATTGGCAAAATTTTACAGAAAGTAGCAGATGAATATAATTTTAAGAATCCTGCTGCAAGTATTTCGGATTTAGTACAAGCGTATTCATTAATTCAAAACTTAAAAGATGAACATTGGAAAACAATTAAGTCAAAAGAAATAGTTGACATAATTTCGGCGTGTTCAGGCTTGTATTTAGAAGCAGTTTCAAACGAATCTTCCTCAACTAATGGTTCAAAAAACAAATTAAATATTGATATTATTAATAGAAGTGATACTAAAATAGTTTTAAATTCTATTATAGTTAAGTCATTAAATGTTAGTGAGTTAAAAAATATGGAATTAAAAAAAAATGAACCTTTATCTTTTAATTTTGATGTTGAAATTCCTGCTGAAATAAAAAATACAGCTCCGTATTGGCTCACAAAAAAGGGTAGTTTAGGAATGTATAAAGTTGAAAACACTAATTTTATAAGTTTACCAGAAACGCCACGTGAAATTGTTACTAATTTTTTAGTTGAAATCAATGGTGTTGAAATCTCAATAAGTAAAGAAGTTATATTTAAATACAACGATCCTGTGAAAGGAGAAGTATATAAACCATTTGAAATTCTTCCAAAGGTTTCTGCAACTTTTACAGAGAAAGTTTTTGTTTTTTCAAATGAAAGTGCTCAAAAAATTTCATTAAAAGTAAAGTCTGTAAAAGAAAATTTATCGGGAAAATTATCATTATGTTATCCTGATAATTGGAAAGTGCAGCCAGAAAATATTGAATTTAAATTAACGCAAAAAGGAGAAGAGAAAACATTTACTTTTGATGTTTATCCCCCAAAAAATCAATCAGAAGGATTTATTTCTCCAATTGTTGAAATTGATGGTGAAATTTACACAAATGAATTGGTTGAAATTGATTATAACCACATTCCATTTCAATCCATTATAATGCCTTCAGAAGCAAAAGTTGTTCGTTTAAATATTGAGAAAAAAGGACAATTAATTGGGTATGTTCAAGGTGCTGGAGACGAAATTCCAACTAGTTTACGTCAAATTGGTTATACTGTTGTTGAGTTAAAAGAAGATGAGATAACTCCAGAAAAATTGTCTAATTTTGATGCAGTTGTTTTGGGAATTAGAGCATATAATACCAATGATAAGGCTAAGTTTTATCAAAAATATTTGCATAATTATGCTGAAAATGGAGGAACTTTAATTGTGCAGTACAATACAAACTTTAGATTAAAAGTAGATGAGGTTGCGCCATTTCCTTTAAAACTATCAAGAGAAAGAGTTACAGAAGAGGATGCAGAAGTGAGAATACTAATTCCAACACATTCATTGTTGAATTTTCCAAATAAAATTACTCAGGACGATTTTAAAGGTTGGGTTCAAGAAAGAGGTTTGTATTTTCCAAGCGAATGGGATGCTAATTTTCAAGCAATTATTAGTATGAATGATAAAAACGAGGCAGAAAGTAATGGTAGTTTATTAATTGCTAAATTTGGCAAAGGAAATTTCATATATACAGGCTTAAGTTTTTTTAGAGAGCTGCCTGCAGGAGTTTCTGGAGCTTATAAATTATTTGCAAATATGCTTTCTGTTGGAAAATCTCCTTCAGAAAAAATAATTAAAAACTAATATGGATAATCAAAAATATCATTGGAAAAGTGAATATACTACGGTATTGTTGCTGAATGCTTTTTATATTTTAGTGTTTTATATTTTAATGGAAATTTTCACTTAGAATTATGCAACAATTAGATTGGATAATACTTATTGGTACATTACTTTTTATAGTTTCTTATGGTGCTTATAAAACCAAAGGAAGCAAAAATGTTGATGATTATATAAAGGGAGGAAGCGAAGCAAAATGGTGGACTATAGGTTTGTCCGTAATGGCAACCCAAGCAAGCGCCATTACTTTTTTATCAACACCAGGGCAAGCGTTTCACAGTGGAATGGGCTTTGTGCAATTTTATTTTGGATTGCCAATTGCAATGGTTGTTATTTGTTTGGTTTTTATTCCAATTTATCATCGTTTAAAAGTTTTTACAGCCTACGAATATTTAGAAACCAGATTTGATTTAAAAACCAGAAGTTTAGCGGCTATTTTATTTTTAATACAACGTGGTTTAGCAGCGGGAATTACCATTTTTGCTCCGGCAATAATTTTATCGGCAGTTTTAGGGTGGAATTTAACCATGCTAAATATTATTATTGGAGTTTTAGTAATAATTTATACGGTTTCTGGTGGAACAAAAGCGGTAAGTGTTACTCAAAAACAACAAATGGCAGTAATTTTTGGAGGGATGTTTGTTGCTTTTTATTTGATTGTGAGTTACTTGCCAGAAGATATTTCGTTTGTTGAAGCCTTGAAAATTGCTGGAGCAAGTGGAAAAATGGATATTTTAAATTTCTCGTTTAATTTTGAAAATCGGTATACATTTTGGAGTGGAATTATTGGTGGCTCATTTTTAGCATTATCATATTTTGGAACAGATCAAAGCCAAGTGCAACGTTATTTGTCTGGAAAATCGGTAAAAGAAATGCAATTAGGACTTGTATTTAACGGTTTATTAAAAGTACCAATGCAGTTTTTTATTTTATTGGTAGGAGTAATGGTTTTTGTATTTTATCAGTTTAACCCTTCACCTTTAAATTTTAATCCTGCAGCAAATAATGCAGTTAAAAATTCTGAATACGCTAATGAATATAAGTTGCTAGAAGACAAGCAATTAGAGTTTGAAAAACAAAAATATATTGCTAGTTTAAAATATGGAAATGAATTAATGAATGCTGAGTTAATTGAAAATATTCAGCAAATAAATTCCTTAGATTTAGAAAATAGAGATGCGGCTAAAGTATTGATTAAAAAAGCCAACTCTTCGGTTGAAACAAATGATAAAGATTATGTGTTTATACATTTTATATTACACAATTTACCAAGAGGATTAATAGGGTTATTGTTGGCTGTTATTTTATCTGCCGCAATGTCTAGCACAGCTTCAGAATTAAATGCTTTGGCGAGTACTACTGCAATTGATTTGTATAAAAGAAATGTAACTTCGGAAAAAACAGAAAAGCATTATGTAAGGGCTTCCAAATGGTTTACATTACTTTGGGGATTAATTGCTATTTCTGTGGCTTGTGTAGCAAATTTGTTTGATAATTTAATTCAATTGGTAAATATTATTGGTTCTATTTTTTATGGAAATGTTTTAGGAATTTTTCTGTTGGCATTTTTTATTAACTATGTGAAAAGTAATGCTGTTTTTATTGCTGCTTTAATTACTCAAATTATTGTAATTGTAGGTTGGTATTATGATTGGATGCCTTATTTATGGTTGAATTTATTTGGTTGCGCTTTAGTAATGTTTATAGCAATTTTAATACAATCATTTACAACTAAAAAAGAATTTGCATAAAAAAAGCACCTAAATTTAGGTGCTTTTTTAAAAATAAATATATTATTTATTGAATAGGAATTAAAAGTCTTACTTTTTCCCAAGCAACAACAATTCCATCATTATTTACACTATAAGTCAATTCTTCTTGATTTTCATTTATAAATTGAGGTGTAACAGACAATCTTACAACATCCTCATTTTCATTATAAGAGTTGGATCCCCAAGCATCATTTTCGCTGCTTAAAATAATTGTCCAATCACTATCTTCTTTTGGAATAATAAAAAAGCCATATTTCCCAGCGTATATAGATTTATTTTTTACAGTAACTTCTTCATCAAATGATATTGTTGTATTTTCATTTGCACCAGCTCTCCAAACCTGATTATAAGGAACTAATTCTCCCCAAATCACTCTTTCTCTAACACTCGGAGCTCCATAATCTATATCAACAGTTACGTGTCCAATAGTACCATTTACTTGTTTTCTTGGGCTTTTTTGCGCAAAAACAATGGTTGTTAACAACAATAAAACAAGGGTTAATTTTAAACTTTTCATATATAATTATTTTTGCCAAGCGGCTATTGATTCTTTATTCATTTTAACATAATCAGCATTGTTTGCTTTTTCAGCACCTGCTAACGATTTTTGTGCGGTGGCAATGGCACCTTTTTTGTCTCCTAAATCAGCTTGAATTAAACTCATTCTTCGTAAATACCAAAATGGAGGATTTTCACCAGCAGTTGCTTTTTGCATCCAAGCTAAGGCTTGTTTTAAATCCTTTTTTTCTGTATGGTAATATGTTGCAGCTTGAAAATAATCGTTTCCAGAAGGTCCGGCCATTACAGTTTCAATACTTTTTGAGGTAATTGCATCAGTTGGAACATCAAATTTAACACCTACGTAAACATTTTCCCAAAGTATTCCTAAAACTGCTGATCCAGTGGCTAAATCATCAAAAGTAATGGTGAAAGTTTCAACTTTCATTGGCATTTCTAATACGTCAACAGTTGTTTTTGCAGCTACTTTAGATTCATCCCATTTTTGTGGATTTCCCCAGTTATTAGATTCAGAGTAAAATATTACGTCCCAAGAATTTTCATTAGGAATAGTATAAATAGCATACGTTCCTTTTTTTAATTCTTTCCCATCAACAGTTACGTTGTCACTAAAAGTAATTTTTGTATTTGCATTTGCACCAGTTCTCCAAACTTCACCAAAAGGAACTAAATCTCCAAAAATGATTCTTCCTCGCATTCCTGGACGAGAATATTCAACTGTAACATCTGTTAAACCAACAACTTGTTCTATTTTTTGTGTTGGACTTGGTTGCGGTGTTTTAATTTGTGCATTGGCAGTTGATATAAAACCAACGAACATGAATAATATTGATAATTTTTTTAGCATAATGATTATATTTTTTTAGTTTATTAACAAATATAACATTTTAAAAGGCTGTATTTTTTAGACTTTTAATTTTAACAGTTCTTTAAGAAGATTTTTGAAGCTTACTATTGGTACTTTTTAAACCTAAAATAGTAAAATAAACCTCCAAAAATGCTTAAAATAATTAGAGGAAAAGCAATATTTATAAACTGCCATTTTTTAGCTTCTTCAAATGCTTTTTGTTTATCTAAAAAATTGATTTTAATTTTCCTGGTACGAATATTTAATAAACCAGCATCATCTAATAGAAAATTGACAGCATTTAAAAGAAAATCTTTATTTCCATAACGTTGATTGGTCCATTTGTCAACTCCTAATTCTATGGGTTGTCCTTTTGATATTTCATTAGAAATAATATCTCCATCTGAAATAACAATCATTTTGTTTTCAACACCATTTTCAAACGGTTTCAATGTTTTAAAAGGTTTAACTCTGCCATTGTATGCCGATTTAAATTTACCTTCTAAAAGTAGACCTAATGTTTGATCTCCGTTATTGTATTCTTCTTTTTTAGGTGTTTTTCCAATAGTTTTTAATGAAATAATTGCTGGAGTTCCTATTTTTTTTGAAAAGGGAGAACTTTGTAATAAAATAGTTTTTTTAATATTGTTGTTTAAAGTATCAATGTTATTGGCGAATCTTAAATTTACAGCTTCAATATTTGTATTTATTGGATGATTATTTTTAGAAATTGCTAGTGGAAAATAAATCCAAGGAAACTGACTGAATTGTGTTTGATTTCCAATATTTCCGGTTGCTAAGGGAATTTGAGAACAGTACAAATCCGTTACTAAATCTGGGTTAATTCGGATGCCGTAATTAAAAAAGAAATCTGTTAAACCTAAATCTCTTGGGTATGCTAACGTTTCTCCAGTTTTTTGTAAACTATCCAATTCTGCTTGTGCATTATCAATCATCCACAATGTTTTTCCTCCATTCATTATAAATTGATCCAACGCAAATTTTTCTTGTTCCGAAAATTTTTCAGTTGGTTTTGCAATAATTGCCAAATCAAATTTAGAAAGTTCAAACAGCGTTTTTTGCGGTTGTGTTTCAATAGAATCTAACGTGAATTGCGCTAATAAATAATATTCATTTAATTTTCGTAAAAAATCTGCAATATATATGTCTGTTAATTCACCATTTCCTCTTAAAACGGCTATTTTTTTTGATTTTGTAGAAGTAACTTTATGGATAGCGTCTGCAAAAGCGAATTCTAAATTTTGGATAGAACTTTCTAATTGTTCATCCTGAGAATTAGAAAAAACATCATTTAATAATGGAATTTTTTCGGTTTTATCTTTGTAATTAATTACTGCCCAAGGGAACAAAACCATTTCAGATAATTTTCCATTTTCCTGAACTTGTAAACTGCTTGGCTCTAAACCGCTGGCAATTAATTCTTCTGAAATATCAGTAGGATTTATAAAACGAAATTGAATATTTTTGTTAACAGATTTTAATTCTTCTAAATGCAATTTTGTTTCCGTTTGAAGTCTTTTAAACTCCGCAGGAAAATCACCTTGTAAATACACTTTCACAAGTATAATATCATCAACTTTTTTCACAATATTTTTTGTGGTTTCAGAAAGGGTATAACGGTGGTCTTCAGTTAAATCGAAGCGTTTATATACGTTGTTTCCAATAAGGTTTATCAAAATTAAACCAATAATAAAAAATACTATTTTAGAAGTTCTATTTTTCATTTTCAAGTTTAAAGTTGGTTAAAAACAAAAATAGCAAGGTTATAGAAAAAAAATAAATTAAATCTCGCGTGTCAATTACACCTTTTCCTATACTATTAAAATGTGCGCTCATTCCTAAATTTTGAACGGTGTAATCTAAACTTCCAAATACGTTATAACTAGCTAAGGCTTCAAATCCGTAGTATAAAAAGAATGAAATAAAAACAGCTACTAAAAATGAGACTATTTGATTTTTTGACAGTGTTGAACAAAATATGCCAATTGCGCTATAGGCGCTTGCTAAAAAAAGTAAACCAATAAAAGAGCCTAACGTTGTTCCAATAGCTAAATCTCCAACCGGATTACCAAGTTGATAAACACTATAAGCATATATTAATGTTGGAATAATGGCAATGACTACCAAAATTAAAGCGCCAAAATACTTGCCAAAAATAATTTGCCAAGTTGTAATTGGTTTAGTTTTTAAAATTTCAATGGTTCCAGTATTTATTTCATCAGAAAAACTGCGCATTGTTATTGCCGGAATTAAAAAAATAAAGATCCAAGGTGCTAAAAAAAAGTAACTATTTAAATCTGCAAATCCTGCGTGTAAAATATTAAAATCACCTTCAAAAACCCATAAAAATAATCCGTTAACCAATAAATACAAGGTAATTACCAAATACCCAATTGGTGATGAGAAAAATGAAGTAAGTTCTTTTTTTAAAATTGGTATCATTTTATGATAAGCTTTCTAATTTATCTACACTCCAAGCTTCTGGTTTATCAGAAAAAAGGATTTTAGTTTTTGCCCAAACAGCTTTAAATAGTTCAGAGTTTCTATAATTATTTAAATGTTTTTCAGAATCCCAATAACTATAAGTAAAAAATATAGTTGGTTCGTTTTTATCTTTGTATAATTCTAATAAACGGCAACCTTCAAAGTTTCGTATTTTAGTTTTGTTTTCATTAAAATTTTCAAGGAATTGTTCAATTTTAGTGGCGTCAAAAGTCATTTTTACAATTCTTACAAACATATTTTAAGTGAATTTTACGGTAATAAAATCTCTATAATTTAAGCCTAATAAAGAGGCTGCACCACCAACAGTATTTAAATTGCTTCTGTAAATAGCAATTTCTAAATAATTAGAAGTGTTAAATAAGGCCAAACGCGTTCCATCTTTTTGTCGTTGTTCTTTTGGTACTGAAAAATCAACAATATCGCTATATTTTTCAACAATTTTTTTAAATGAATATCTGTTGGCAATTACTTCAAAATCTCGTCCTTTACCTATTTCATTAAATGTTTTTTTAGAAATATTACTAATGGAATTTCCATAATTATCTACATAAATAACGTTACCGAAAATAGTATTATTGTCTGCTGAAATAGTTGGTTGTAATTCAACCATTTTTTCAAATTCAGGAATTACTTTGCCAATAACTTCTAATTTTCCTCCGCGTGCAATGTGACAGGCAACTTTAACAAAAACATCTAAAACCGGAAAAATAGTTTCAACACGATCGTGAATATTGATTTCAACAATTTTTTCGGGTTTAATTTCAGAAGCTAATAAAGAAATAACACCATTATTAGGACAAATAAAATAGTGATTATCTAATAATAAGGCAATGTGTTTGTTTTCTTCATTTAATTCAGAATCTACACCAATAATATGAATACTGCCATTAGGAAAACTTTTATAGGCATTTCTTAAAATATAAGCAGTTTCTGTGATGTTAAAGGGTGAAATCTGGTGCGAAATATCAACAATTCTAGCATCGGGTAATTCACTATAAATAGTGCCTTTTATGGCTCCTACAAAATGGTCTTTAATCCCAAAATCAGTAGTTAACGTTATTATTGACATAAATTATCTCGCAAGTTTTTTTTAAAAATCGAATAAAATTGTACCTTAATAAAATGTTTAAAACTTATTTGTAAAGAATCAAATTTTATTAGTTGATATAATTAAATTTGTTACAAATCTAATCATTTATTCTGTTAATGGAAATCTAAATTTTATTTAAACTTAACAACTTTTATCATTTGAACGAGCGCATTATTGAACTGACAGAGATTAACCCAAACGATTTGTTTGGAACTCAAAATTCTCATATAGAAATATTAAAAAAATATTATCCAAAACTTAAAATAGTAGCAAGAGGAACAAGCTTAAAAGCTTACGGAGAACCTGAAATTTTGGATGAATTTGAGAAACGTTTAACAATGCTTATCAATTATTTTAACAAGTATAATAAGTTAGATGAAAATAGTATTGAACAAATTTTAACTTCAAACGGAAAAGAAGGTAAAACCACAAAATTTGCTGATGATGTTTTGGTTCACGGAGTAAGTGGAAGATTGATAAAAGCCCAAACTGTAAATCAGCGAAAAATGGTTGATAAAATGGCGAAGAACGATATGCTTTTTGCCATTGGTCCAGCAGGAACAGGAAAAACATATACAGCAGTTGCATTGGCAGTAAAAGCACTGAAGGAAAAAGAAGTTAGAAGAATTGTACTAACACGGCCTGCTGTTGAATCCGGCGAAAACTTAGGTTTTTTACCAGGAGATTTAAAGGAAAAATTAGATCCGTATATGCAACCATTGTATGATGCTTTGAGAGATATGATTCCTTTTGAAAGATTAGATTCTTACATAGAAAAAGGAATTATAGAAATTGCTCCCTTGGCATTTATGCGTGGAAGAACATTAGACAACGCCTTTGTGATTTTAGATGAAGCGCAAAATACCACTCATAATCAAATGAAAATGTTTTTAACAAGAATGGGGAAAAGCGCTAGATTTGTTATAAACGGAGACCCTGGGCAAATAGATTTACCTCGTAGGCAAGTTTCTGGTTTAAAGGAAGCTATGCTAACCTTAAAAGATATTAAAGGAATTGCATTTGTACATTTTGATGATAAAGATGTAATTAGACACAGATTGGTAAAAGAAATAATTACAGCCTATAAAAATTTAGAAGTAGGCACCGAATAATTGAAGTATTTTTGAAATTTAAATAAGTAACACAACACAAAAAAATGAGCAATACAATTAATAACACCAATTACAATTTTCCAAATCAAACTTCAGTTTATAAAGGAAAAGTTAGAGAAGTTTATAATATAAATAATGAAATATTAGTAATGATAGCTTCAGATAGACTTTCTGCGTTTGATGTTATCATGCCAAAACAAATTCCGTTTAAAGGACAAATATTAAATCAAATTGCATCAAAAATGATGGAAGCAACTAAAGATATTGTCCCAAACTGGATTATTGCAATTCCAGATCCAAATGTTGCAATAGGTCATATGTGTACTCCTTTTAAAGTTGAAATGGTAATTAGAGGTTACTTGTCTGGTCACGCAGCACGTGAATATAAAGCAGGGAAACGTTTACTTTGTGGTGTTACAATGCCAGAAGGAATGAAAGAAAACGATAAATTTCCTACTCCAATTATTACGCCTTCAACAAAAGCTGATAACGGAGCACATGATGAAGATATTTCAAAAGAAAATATTTTAGCTAAAGGAATTGTTTCTAAAGAAGATTATGAAGTTTTAGAAAAATACACACGTGCTTTGTTTAATAAAGGTACTGAAATTGCTGCAGAACGAGGTTTAATTTTGGTGGACACTAAATATGAATTTGGAAAAACAAAAGATGGTAAAATTGTTTTAATTGATGAAATTCATACGCCAGATTCTTCTCGCTATTTTTATGCAGATGGTTATCAGGAAAGACAAAATAGAGGAGAAACTCAAAAACAATTATCTAAAGAGTTTGTACGTCAATGGTTAATTGCCAATGGTTTTCAAGGACTAGAAGGGCAAGTAATTCCTGAAATGAATGAAGAAAAAATAAATGAAATTTCTGATCGTTATATTGAATTATACGAGAAAATTACGGGTGAAACCTTTTTAAAATCAGACGTTAGCAATATTGCTGAACGAATTGAAAAAAATGTATTGGCTTTTTTAAATAAGTAAAATTTTTTATTGATATTGAAAATAGCTATTTACTTGTGTGTAATTTATTGCACCTGTATTATTTTGTAAATATGCAATCAATCCTTCTGCTGTAGTATAAGGTTTAATAGTAGGCGTTTGTGTAAAATAAGAGTCATATACTGCTGGAATATAATCATTTAAACCAACTGTTAATGAAATGTTATCATTTAATAGTTGGTTATTTTTATCTCTAATTTCAATAGTACCATTTACTTGTAAAATGTTAACTCCAGCATAGTAAATAGCAATTTTAGTTTGCTCTAAAAAGTTTTTAATTTCAGCAATTGTCATAGTGTAAGTCACTGAACCATTGTTAAAAGGATCAATACTATAAATTTCACGTTTTAAAATATCTCCTGCATCTAAAGTATTTCTAATACCGCCAGTATTTTGAAAAGTTAGATCTACATTCATTTGTTTTCTTAAAACATCTGTATATAAACTACCAACATTAGATTTTGAATGATAGGCTTCTGAAAAACCAATTATGTCATCTAAATTTGAATTTGCATTATAATAGTCAACTTTTTCTTTGATAGCAGCATCAACACTTTTATAATTATTTAAGTTAATAAGTTCATAATTAACAGATTCAATTTGCTTGTTTTTAATAGTCAGTTTAATTTTTCCCAAATTAGCTAAGTTAGATCCAGCTTGGTAAATAGGAATATTATTAACCGTTTGATTGGTAACAGAATGTGAATGTCCGCCAATAATAAGATCAAAATAAGGGTAGTTATTGGCTAGTTTAAAATCTGAATTTTCACCTAAATGTGTAAGTGCCACTAATACATCGGATTGTTGATTTTCTTTTAAATTAGCATATTTTACTACGCTGTTTTCAAATTTTTCAAACGTTAAATTTTGTACGCGCCAAGGATGTGTTGATGGGATAATATCATTGTCTTTTCCATCGGTTTCAACTAATCCTAAAAAAGTGATTTTAAGTCCGTTAATGGCTATTGTTTTAAAAGAATTTGGTTGAGTGATAGAACTATTGCTTGTATTTACATTAGCGCAAATCCAACTAAACTTAGATTGGTTAAAACGATCATTTAAAATGAGTTCTCCATAATCAAATTCGTGATTTCCAATAACAGTAACGTCAAAACCAACAGCATTCATAACATCAATCATTGGAAAACCTTTTTGTGGATGATTATCTACTACAGGATTTCCAGAAAAAATATCGCCACCACAAACTAACAGTACATTAGTCAGTTTTTTTTCTTCATCAACAATATGTTTAATTTTTGAGAAATTATCTAATTGTCCGTGTTGATCATTAATATGAAATATGGTAATTTCTTTGCTTGATTCATTTGGAATTACAGAAGTATTATCATTTTTTGAACAGGCAAAAATGAAAATGAGAATTATAAAATACGTAAATAATTTTTTGTTGAATTTCATAAAGAGCCATTTTTTAGCTTTATAAAGTTAGTTAATTTTAATAATATGGAAAGGAATTAAAAGCAAAAAAAAGCATCAAAGTTTTTAAGTTTGATGCTTTTTTTAAATATTTTAAAAAGAATGTTATTTCTTTTTTTGCTGCTTTGCTTGTTGCTCTTGTGCTTGTTTCATGGCGTCATTTAATTTCTGACGAAACTTACTTTCTTTTTTAGGTTTCTTTTTGTTTTCCTGAATTTGAGCGTGAATTTTATCTTCATCAATAATGTAGTTTTTAATAACTAACATAATTCCAACAGTTAATAAGTTAGAAACAAAATAGTACAAACTTAAGCTACTTGCATACATATTAAAGAAAATTAACATCATAACTGGCGACAGATACATCATCATTTTCATCATTTTTTGCATATCTGGCATTCCTTCTTGTTGAGGTTGCATATTCATTTGCTGGCTTTGACTCATTCTCATATAAAAGAAAATGGCTACAGAAGCTAAAATTGGAAATAAACTGATATGATCTCCGTACATTGGTATTTTAAATGGTAATTTAAAAACAGAATCGTAAGCAGATAAATCTTCCGCCCATAAAAATCCTTTTTGACGTAAATCTATATTTGACGGGAAAAATCTGAATAGTGCAAAGAAAACTGGCATTTGTAACAATGCTGGAATACAACCAGAAAGCGGACTAACACCTGCTTTACTTTGTACCGCCATTGTTTCTTGCTGACGTTTCATGGCATTTTCTTTACCAGGTAAACGAGTGTTAATCTCATCCATTTCTGGTCGAAGTACTTTCATTTTAGCACTTGATAAATATGATTTATACACTAAAGGCGACATTATAATTCTAACCACAATAGTTAAAAGAATAATAATTAAGCCGTAGTTACCAATAAAACCTTGTAAAAAGTTAAAAACAGGAATAAATACATATCTGTTTATAAACCCAAATATTCCCCAACCTAAGTTTACAACTTCTTTTATATTTCTATCGTATCCTTTTAGAATTTTGTAATCATTTGGTCCAATATACCAATTCATTTTTTGATTTAATTCGCCACCTTCTAAAGCAATTGGTGCTTTTAAATTAAATTGTTTGGTAAAAGTGGTGTCAATATCTTCATTTTCAACTAGTGATTTTGAGGTTAATGATGCTTTTTCAAAACCTTGATCAGAAATTAAAATGGAAGAGAAAAAATGTTGTTTAAATGCTACCCAGTTTACATCACTTTCTTCAGCATCATCTTCCTTTCCAACTGATAAATAGTCAATTTTTTCATCTTCTTTTTCATAATATAATTCAGTTTGTTGATTCTCATAGCGAATACTTTTTTCATTTTTAAACGCTTTTAAATTCCAATCTAAAACTAATTGTTGTGATGAATTTAAGGCTGAACTTAAACCTTGTGAACGAATTATGAAATCAATCATATATTCATCAGGCTTTAATTCATATCTATATTCTAAAAATTTATCATCTGCCACTTTCAATTTCATAGAAAGCACATTATTTTCACCATCTTTTGTTAAAGTTGGTTCAAAAAATAAATCTTTTGTATTTAATGTTCTATTATCTGAAGTTCCAAAATTAATATTGAAAGAAGCGTTGTTATCTTTTACAATATATAATGGTAGGGAATCATGAGTAACATATTTTTTTATTAGAGCTTCCTTAATTTGTCCACCTTGATTTGAAATAACCAGCCTTAATAAATCATTTTCTAAAATAGTTTCATTCTTTGAAGCAGAAGGTAAAGAAGCTGAATACGCAAATGCACCAAGTTCCCCTTTTGCTTTTTCAAAAGAAAGTGAATCTGTAGCTTGAGTAATTACTGCAGCAGTATCAATTAAAGTTGTTGTGTTTGAAGTTTTAACTTCTTCTTGTACTTGTTCTGTTTTAGCTTTTTCTGCAGCTAATTCTTCAGGAGTTGGTTGATTGGTGTACATCCACCAAATCATAATTGCACCTAATAGAACGAATCCTATGAGGGAATTAAAGTCGAATTTTTTTTCTTCCATGAGTGTTTATAAAATGTCAATTTGTCATTTTCTTTTTAAAAATTTTTTAAAAAGCCCGACAAAAGTACTAAATGTATTGTTATTTATTGGTATTTATTACTAATTGTATATTAGTTCAAAGAGTGTTCCAAAGATGCTTTTACAAAATCTACAAATAAAGGATGTGGATTTAGCACTGTACTTTTATACTCTGGATGATATTGTACGCCAATAAACCAAGGATGAGAAGGTATTTCTACAACTTCTACCAAATCGGTTTTTGGGTTTTTACCTGTAGCTATCATTCCAGCTTTTTCTATTTGCTCTAAATAAGTACTGTTAAATTCATATCTATGTCTGTGGCGTTCGCTAATAATATCTTTTTTGTAAATACTTTTAATTTTGCTGTTTTCTTTTAATTGGCAATCCCAAGCTCCTAAACGCATAGTTCCTCCATAATTAATAACGCTTTTTTGCTCTTCCATTAAATCAATGACTGGGTTTGCAGTTTGCTTATCCATTTCGCTGGAGTTAGCATCTTTTATACCTAAAACATTTCTTGAAAATTCAATAACCGCCATTTGCATTCCTAAACAAATTCCTAAAAAAGGAATGTTATTTTCTCGTGCATATTTTACAGCTGCAATTTTACCTTCAATTCCTCTTTCGCCAAAACCAGGTGCTACTAAAATTCCGTTTAGTTTTTTTAATTTATTTGGAACGTTTTCAACGGTTAAATCTTCTGAATGTATCCAGTTTACATTAACTTGAACTTCATTTTGAGCTCCTGAATGAATAAATGCTTCGGAAATAGATTTATAAGCGTCTTTTAATTCAACATATTTTCCAATTAAACCAATTTCAATAGTATGTTTTGGGTTTTTAAATTTTGTTAAAAACTCATTCCAAACTTTTAATTCTGGTTGTTTATCTTGGGGTAATTGTAATTTCTTCAAAACAACTAAATCTAAATTTTCTTCCAGCATTAAATTAGGAACATCGTAAATTGTTTCTGCATCTATAGATTGAATAACATCTTCTTTTTTAACATTACAAAACAATGCTAATTTACTTTTTATAGAATCTGAAATTTCATGTTCAGTTCTGCAAACTAAAATATCTGGACTTACACCACTTTGCATTAACATTTTAACTGAATGCTGTGTTGGCTTTGTTTTTAATTCACCAGCAGCAGCTAAATAAGGCACTAACGTTAAATGAATTACAATGGCGTTTTCATGACCTAATTCCCATAATAATTGACGAACAGATTCTACATAAGGCAAAGATTCTATATCACCCACAGTTCCGCCAATTTCTGTAATTACAATATCAAATTCTCCAGTATTTCCAAGTATTTGAACACGATGCTTAATTTCATCTGTAATATGAGGAATAACTTGTACTGTTTTTCCTAAAAACTCTCCTTTTCGTTCTTTATCTATAACGGATTGATAAATTCTACCCGTAGTAACATTGTTAGCTTGTGACGTTGGAATGTTTAAAAAACGTTCATAATGTCCTAAATCTAAATCAGTTTCAGCTCCATCATCTGTTACATAACATTCACCATGTTCGTACGGATTTAAAGTTCCTGGGTCTATATTAATATATGGGTCTAGTTTTTGTATGGTTACAGAGTAGCCTCTTTCTTGTAGTAATTTAGCTAAAGAAGCAGCTATTATCCCTTTTCCAAGTGAAGATGTAACGCCACCAGTTACAAAAACATATTTCGTATTTTTCATTATCCGTAGGTTTGGGCAAAAGTACTAACTCTATTTTAGTTGACAAAAAAAGAACTCTTTAAAATTTTAAGAATTTTACGTTCATTTTTTTAAAAAAATTATTTACTTTTTTTACTTCTAATCATGGATTCAAGCATATCCCACATTTCATCCGGAATTTCTTCTAACATATTAAATTCTCCAGCACCTTTAAGCCACTCACCGCCATCAATAGTAATAACTTCGCCATTTACATAGGCAGAATAATCACTTATTAAATATGCTGCTAAATTTGCCAATTCTTGATGTTCACCAAATCTGCCAACCGGAACTTTCTTTTTCATATCAAACTTTTCTTTTAAATTTCCAGGTAATAGCCGGTCCCAAGCTCCTTCAGTAGGAAATGGACCAGGAGCAATAGCATTTGATCGAATACCATATTTAGCCCACTCAACAGCTAAGGAGCGTGTCATGGCTAAAACGCCGGCTTTTGCGGTTGCAGAAGGAACAACATATGCGGAACCTGTCCAAGCATAAGTTGTAACAATATTCAGTATAGTAGCCTTTTGTTGTTTGGTGTCTATCCAATGTTTTCCAAAAGCAAGTGTGCAGTTTTTACTTCCTTTTAAAACAATATCAATAATTGTATCAAATGCATTTGCAGACAAACGTTCAGTTGGACTTATAAAATTACCTGCAGCGTTATTTAATAAACCGTCTACCTTTCCAAATTCTTTAAGCGTTTCAGCAAGTAAATTTTCAACTTCACTATAATTTCTCACATCACATTGTACAGCTAAAACTTTTCCACCAGTTTTTTTTTCTAACTCAATTTTAGCCGTATTTAGTTTTTCTATGTTTCTTGAAGTTATAACAACATGAGCGCCTAATTCTAAAAAATAGGATGTCATAGACTTTCCTAAACCACTGCCTCCGCCAGTTACAACAATAACTTTATTTTTTAAACTTCCTTCCTTTAACATTGGTTTATGATACATATTTTACTTATTTTTGCTTTTTATAAATGTAGGAAATATTTCTTTTTTTTTGATGAAAATAAATATTTTAATTTTTTTTTAAAATCTATTTGCCAAAAACAAAACTAATTGTATATTTGCCCTCGCTTTTAGCAGGTGGATTTTGCTAAAACTTAACAACATAAGAAACACTATTTTTAAAGATATTTGTAATGAGTAAAAGAACTTATCAGCCGTCAAAAAGAAAGAGAAGAAATAAACATGGTTTTAGAGAGCGTATGGCTTCTGCAACGGGTAGAAAAGTGTTAGCGAGAAGAAGAGCTAAAGGTAGAAAAAGAATAAGCGTTTCTTCAGACCCAAGACCAAAGAAATAATGAAACGATAGTTTTATATATAAGGT
This sequence comes from Lutibacter sp., assembly GCF_016342705.1. Lineage (GTDB taxonomy): Bacteria > Bacteroidota > Bacteroidia > Flavobacteriales > Flavobacteriaceae > Lutibacter. The sequence goes on from NZ_JAEINV010000022.1 coordinate 27,964, forward strand.
GTTACTTTCAATTAGTAACACCTTTTTTTATGTTTTTTTGATAAGTTTTGAAAACTATATTTTTATAAAAAACGAATTTTATTGATATTTACACATTAATTTTTTATACTAACAAATGCCAAAAAACACAAACATTAAATCAGTACTAATAATTGGGTCTGGTCCAATTATTATTGGCCAAGCATGTGAATTTGATTATTCTGGTTCTCAAGCTATTAGATCGTTAAAAGAAGAAGGAATTGAGGTTACTTTAATCAATTCTAATCCAGCAACTATTATGACGGATCCATCGTTGGCTGATAATGTTTATTTAAAACCATTAACAACAAAATCTATTATTGAGATTTTAAAATTACATCCAAATATTGATGCTGTTTTACCTACTATGGGTGGGCAAACAGCTTTAAATTTATGTATTGAAGCAGATGATAAAGGAATTTGGGAAGATTTTAATGTTGAATTAATTGGTGTTGATATTGATGCAATTAATATTACTGAAGACCGTGAAAAGTTTAGACAGTTAATGATTAAAATTGGTATTGGACAGGCGCCTTCTACAACTGCAAATTCATTTTTAAAAGGGAAAGAAATTGCTCAAGAATACGGGTATCCTTTAGTAATTAGACCCTCATTTACTTTAGGTGGTTTTGGAGCTTCAATAGTATATAAACAGGAAGATTTTGATGATGCTTTAAGCCGAGGTTTAGAAGCATCTCCAATACATGAGGTTATTATTGATAAAGCCTTAATGGGTTGGAAAGAGTACGAATTAGAGTTGTTGAGAGATGAAAATGATAATGTTGTTATTATCTGTACTATAGAAAATATGGATCCGATGGGAATTCATACAGGAGATTCAATTACTGTTGCGCCAGCAATGACTTTAAGTGATAGAACCTTCCAGAGAATGCGTGATATGGCCATTTTAATGATGCGTTCTATTGGTGATTTTGCTGGTGGTTGTAATGTGCAATTTGCAGTTAGTCCTGATGAAAAAGAGGATATTGTGGCAATTGAAATAAATCCACGTGTGTCACGTTCATCGGCTTTGGCTTCAAAAGCAACGGGATATCCAATTGCCAAAATAGCTTCTAAATTAGCATTAGGTTATCATTTAGATGAGCTAAATAATCAAATTACAAAAACTACTTCGGCATTATTTGAGCCAACGTTAGATTATGTAATTGTAAAAATACCACGTTGGAACTTTGATAAATTTGAAGGGGCTGACAGAACATTAGGCTTACAAATGAAATCTGTTGGTGAAGTTATGGGAATCGGAAGATCTTTTCAAGAAGCATTGCATAAAGCAACACAATCTTTAGAGATCAAACGAAATGGATTAGGAGCTGACGGTAAAGGAGAAAAAGATTATGATACAATTATTGAAAAACTAACCAACGCAAGTTGGGATCGAGTTTTTGTAATTTATGATGCAATTTCAATAGGTATTCCATTAAGTAGAATCCACGAAATTACAAAGATTGATATGTGGTTTTTAAAGCAATATGAAGAATTATTGTCTTTAGAAAGAGAAATTTCAACCAATAAATTAGAAACTTTAACGTATGAATTATTGTTAGAAGCAAAACAAAAAGGTTTTGCAGACAGACAAATTGCACATATGTTAGATTGTTTTGAAAGCGAAGTTTACGCAAAGAGACAAGAGTTGGATATTAATAGAGTTTACAAATTAGTTGATACTTGTGCAGCAGAATTTAGTGCACAAACACCTTACTACTATTCTACGTTTGAAAATAAAATGATCACTGCAGATAGAGGTAGTTATGCTGATAATGAAAGCATTGTAACTGATAAAAAGAAAATTGTAGTTTTAGGTTCTGGACCAAATAGAATTGGGCAAGGAATTGAGTTTGATTATTGTTGTGTTCACGGTGTTTTGGCGGCAAGAGAAGCCGGTTACGAAACAATTATGATTAACTGTAATCCAGAAACTGTTTCAACAGATTTTGATACTGCAGATAAATTATATTTTGAACCTGTATTTTGGGAACATATTTATGATATTATTCAACACGAAAAACCTGAAGGAGTTATTGTTCAGTTAGGTGGACAAACAGCCTTAAAGTTAGCTGAGAAATTAGATAAATGGGGTGTTAAAATAATTGGAACTAGCTTTGAAGCGTTAGATTTAGCGGAAGATAGAAAACGTTTTTCTGAATTATTAGTTGAGTTAGATATACCATTTCCACAATATGGTACTGCAACAACAGCCGATGAAGCTGCTGCAATTGCTGATAATTTAGATTTTCCAATTTTAGTGCGTCCTTCTTATGTATTAGGTGGGCAAGGAATGAAAATTGTGATTAATAAAGAAGAACTAGAAAAACATGTGGTTGCGTTACTAAGAAGCATACCAAACAATATGTTGTTGTTAGATCATTATTTAGATGGTGCAATTGAAGCAGAAGCGGATGCAATTTGCGATGGAGAAGATGTATACATTATTGGAATAATGGAACATATTGAGCCTTGTGGTGTGCATTCTGGAGATTCAAATGCAACGTTACCTCCTTTTAATTTAGGTGAATTTGTAATGCAACAAATTAAAGATCATACTAAAAAAATAGCATTGGCTTTAAAAACGGTTGGATTGATAAATATACAATTCGCAATTAAAGATGATACGGTTTATATTATTGAAGCAAATCCAAGAGCATCACGTACAGTGCCTTTTATTGCAAAGGCATACAAAGAACCTTATGTTAATTACGCTACCAAAGTTATGTTGGGTGTAAATAAAGTGAAAGATTTCACTTTTAATCCACAATTGGAAGGTTTCGCCATTAAACAACCAGTATTTTCATTTAATAAGTTTCCTAATGTTGATAAAAAATTAGGACCAGAAATGAAATCGACAGGAGAGAGTATTTTATTTATTGATAGTTTAAAAGACGATCAGTTTTATGAATTATACTCAAGAAGAAAAATGTATTTAAATAAATAGTAAAATTTTATTAATTTGAAAAGCTCCTTAAGGAGCTTTTTTTTGTTTTAATTTTTTAAATTATATGAGTTTTTTATATTTTTTACAAATAATATAAATCAACTTTATTTTTTGTATTTTCATACATTAAATTTAATATTAAGAATTATGGCAAATAAAATTAGAGGAACAATTGCTATATTAACGGGTGGTGGCGATGTGCCAGGTTTAAATCCGGCAATTAGAGCAATAACAATTAGAGCAATTAGAGAAGGGTTTCGGGTAATTGGTTTACGAAGAGGTTGGGCTGGAATTGTTGAAATGATTCAAGACCCAAAAGTTGATAATAGTAATAATTATGTTGAACTTACTCAAATAATTGTGAATAAAACAGGAAGAACAGGTGGTACTTTTTTACATAGTTCAAGAACAAGACCTAGCCATCTTCCAAAAAATAGTGTTCCTGATCATTTAAAAGATGAGTACATTAATGATGTAAATGATGTAACCAAAACGGTCTTAAGTAATTTAAATTATTTAGGAGTAGATTATTTAATTCCTATTGGTGGAGATGATACTTTAAGTTATGCTGTTCGGTTGTATCAAGAAGGTGTTAAGGTTGTTGCCATACCTAAAACTATGGATAATGATGTTCCTGGTACGGATTATTGTATAGGTTTTAGTACTTGTATTACAAGAACAATAAATATGACCAATACACTTAGAACTTCAGCAGGTTCACATGAACGTTTTTTGGTTATGGAAGTTTTTGGTAGATATGCTGGCTTTACTGCAATGTTGCCAACAATGGCAGGCTCTGCCAATAGATGTGTTATCCCTGAATATAAGTTTAACATGGATAGTTTAGCTGAATTATTAGTGGCAGATAGATATGATAATCCTAGTAAATATTCTGTTGTATTAGTATCTGAGGGAGCAATGTTTGAAGGGGGTGAAATGGTTTTTAAAGATGGAGCTAAAGATCAATTTGGTCATGCTAAATTAGGTGGGATTGGAGAGTTGGTTTCTCAACGTTTAAAGGAAGCATCACCTAAATATAATAATGGAAAAGTGATAAACGTTATCAATCAAAAATTAGGATATTTAGTTAGAGGTGGTGATCCTGATGCTATTGATTCTATTGTGCCAATGGCCTATGGTAATTTAGCCTTAGATTTAATTTTAAAAGGAATCCACGGAAGGTTGGTTGTTTTAAAAAATGGACGTTATGATAATGTTCCAATTGATGTGGTTACTGGTAAATCTAAAGTTGTTAATATTCAAAAATTTTACAATACTGATAGATTATGTCCAAATTATAATAGTTTTGAAATGAATCCATTGTTTATAATGACTAGTGAATAATTTATGTACTTCATTTAATTAAAAAAGCTCCTTTTTGGGGCTTTTTTAATTAAATTGCTATATTTGTTTAATTAAAAAAATAATATCTTGAACAATATTAAAACAGAATTCACAATAAAAGATCTAGAAAATTTTTCTGGAATAAAAGCACATACTATCAGAATTTGGGAGAAGCGATATAATTTGTTTGAACCCCAAAGAACAGATTCTAACATTAGATATTATAATATTGATAACTTAAAAAAGTTATTAAATGTAACGCTTTTATACAATAATGGTGTGAAAATTTCTAAAATTGCTGATCTTTCTAAAAGTAAAATGGAGATTAAGGTAAAAGAAATAGTGTTTAAAGAGGGTTTTGAAAGCAGTGCTTTAAATTCATTTAAATTAGCCATGTTAAATTTTGATGAGCCTTTATTTAATCAAACTTATAATAGTTTAATTTCACACAGTTCTTTTAGAACTATTTTCACAAAAATATTTTTACCATTTTTAAGTGAAATAGGAGTCTTATGGATGGTAAATTCAATTACACCTGCCCATGAACACTTTATTACTAATTTAATTAAGCAAAAATTATATTTAAATATTGAAAAACTTCAATTGTTAAATATGAATGCCAGCACAGAGAAATATGTATTGTTTCTACCCTTAAATGAAATTCATGAACTGGGCTTATTGTATTTGCATTTTGAGTTGTTGTTTCAAGGAAAACACTCTATTTATTTAGGGCAAAGTGTTCCAATTGAAAATTTAAATGATCTTCAAAATATTTATAAAGACGTTTGTTTTGTGACGCATTTAACTGTAGAGCCAAGTAAAACTACTACGGAAGATTATTTAGATGAAGTTTACAATAAAGTATTAAAAAATACAACGAATAAATTGTTGGTTACGGGGTTTAAATTGCAGCAAATACAAGAGAATTATAAAGTTCCAACACAGATAGCATTGTTTACTTCACCTTTAGAATTGTTAAATATTCTGTAATTTTTTTTATAAAATTTTGTTTTGTTTAATCTTTTTGTATATTTGTTAAACAAAATATGAGAAATATAATTATAATAGGGTCAGGATTTTCATCACTTTCAGCTTCGTGTTACTTAGCTCAAAAGGGATTTAACGTTACTATACTTGAGAAAAATGCAAGTGTGGGAGGAAGAGCACGCGTTTTAGAACAAGATGGTTTTAAATTTGATATTGGTCCAACTTGGTATTGGATGCCAGATGTTTTTGAGAAATTTTTTAATGATTTTAATAAAAAACCATCAGATTATTACAATTTAAAAAAATTGGCGCCAGCATATCAGGTGTATTTTGATATACTTGAATCTTTAACAATTTCAGATAATATAGAAGAAATATATACTATTTTTGAAAACGAAGAAAAAGGAAGTTCAAAATACTTGAAGAAGTTTTTAAAAGCAGCAAAATTCAATTATGAAATTGCTGTAAATAATATGGTATATAAACCTGGAAATTCTATCACAGAATTAATCACTTTTGATACCATAAAAAATGTAAATCAGTTTTTTAAAAGTATCAGTACAGAAGTTAGAGCTAATATTAAAAGTAAAAAGTTAATTCAAATATTAGAATTTCCTGTATTGTTTTTAGGCGCAAAACCATCAAATACTCCAAGTTTTTACAGTTTTATGAATTATGCCGATTTTGGCTTAGGAACTTGGCATCCAGAAGGTGGAATGTTTGAAGTTGTTAAAGCATTTGTTTCATTGGCCACCGAATTAGGCGTTACTGTTAAAACAAATCAGAATGTTCAAAAAATTGAAGTGGAATCTGGAAAAACTATTGGTGTAACTGTTGATGGCTTGTTTATGCCTGCAGATATTGTTGTGAGCGGTGCAGATTATCACCATTCAGAAACGTTGTTAGATAAAAAATATAGAATGTACTCTGAAAAATATTGGAGTAAAAAAACATTCGCACCTTCATCCTTATTATTTTATGTAGGTTTTGATAAAAAATTAGAAAATGTTGCACATCATACGTTATTTTTTGATACGAATTTTGATGTACACGCAGTAGATATTTACGATACGCCTCAATGGCCAAAAGAGCCGCTTTTTTATGCAAGTTTCCCAAGTATAACCGATAATAGTTTTGCCCCTATTAATAAAGAAGCGGCTACTTTTTTAATTCCAATTGCTCCGGGTATTGAAGATACTCTAAAAATTAGAGAACATTATTTTAATGTAATTATAGAGCGATTAGAAAAATTAACAAATCAAAAAGTATCAGACAGTATTTTATTTAAAAGATCGTATTGTGTAAATGACTTTATAGAAGACTATAATTCATATAAAGGAAATGCCTACGGGTTGGCAAATACTTTAACACAAACAGCTTTTTTACGACCAAAAATTATCAGTAAAAAAGTACAGAATTTATTTTTTACAGGTCAATTAACAGTGCCAGGACCAGGCGTTCCGCCATCAATAATTTCGGGTAAAATTGTGTCGGAAATGGTATTAAAAAATGCTATTTAAATTTACAACTACTAACTAAAAAAAAATAAAGATTATGAAGCAATTATTTGATGATACTTCATTTGTTTGTTGCAAAATTGTTACAAAAAAATACAGTACTTCTTTTTCTTTGGCCGTTAAAATGTTATCGCCAAAAATTAGAGAAGATATTTATAGTATTTATGCTTTTGTGAGGTTTGCTGATGAAATTGTGGATTCTTTTCATGGCTATGATAAAAATAAACTAATCAATCAGTTTGAAGCTGATTATTATGCAGCAATGGAAGCTGGTATTAGCTTAAATCCAATTTTAAATAGTTTTCAAAAAACAGTTAAAAAAAACAATATTACCGATGATTTGGTACAAGCTTTTTTAACAAGTATGAAACTTGATTTAAATAAAACTGAATATCAAACAACTGCGGAATGTAATAATTACATTTATGGATCTGCAGATGTGGTTGGATTAATGTGTTTAAAAGTATTTGTAAATGGTGATGATGAAAAATATGAAAGTTTAAAAGAACCTGCTATGAAATTTGGTTCGGCATTTCAAAAAGTGAATTTTTTAAGAGATTTAAAAGATGATTATGAAATTTTAAATCGTTCTTATTTTCCAGGAGTAAATTTTGAATCATTAGATTTAAATGCTAAGCAATCCATTATTAATGAAATTGAAGAAGATTTTTCTGAAGCTTATAAAGGCATAAAATTATTGCCAATTGAAGCAAAGTTTGGAGTGTACACAGCTTTTATTTATTATAAAAGGTTGTTGTCAAAATTAAAAAGTACGCCATCTGAGAAAATTTTAACCACAAGAATTAGAGTTTCTAATCCAATGAAAATAAGTTTGTTAGCGCGTTCATTTTTGGTGTTTAAGTTAAATTTACTATAGAGTTTATGAAGTTGTTTCTCTTTTTTTTGTTAGTTACCACATCAGTATATGCAACTGGAATAGAGGGAATTAGAAATGATTTTTTAAATGTTACAACCATTAAAGAAGCTGATAATTATATTCAATTATTAGAAAAAAGCAACTTAAAACAAGCAAATGCCTACAAGGCAGCAATGCTCTTAATGAAAGCAAAATTTGCATTCTTCCCATTTAATAAATGGAGTTATTTTAAAAGTGGTTCGGAGTTGTTAGATAATTCAATAGCAAATGATCCCAAAAATATAGAAATGCGGTATGTACGTTTTTTGTTTCAAAGTGAAATTCCCAAATTTTTAGGGTATCATAAAAATATAGAAGAAGATTATAACTTAATAATTACCAACATTATTAATAGTTCGTTACCTTTAAAGTTTAAGAAAACAATGCTTATTAAAATGTTGTTGGTGAAAGGAATAGCAGCAAAACAAACACTTGAAATAAACAAAATAATTAATAAAATATGATATTTTTTTTAACTACACTTATAACATTTGCATTAATGGAATGCGTTACTTGGTTAACGCATAAATATGTTATGCACGGCTTAATGTGGTATTTTCATGAAGATCATCATCAGCCACAATATAAAAATTGGTTTGAAAGAAATGATGTGTTTTTTGTAATTTTTGCTATACCAAGCATTGTGTTGTTTTACGTTGGTTTACAAGGCGGATTAAATTATTTATTTTTTGTTGGTTTAGGGATTTTATTTTACGGATTGGCTTACTTTTTAGTGCACGATGTTTTAATTCACAGGCGATTTAAGTGGTTTAATAAAACCAATAATAAATACTTAATCGGATTGCGAAAAGCACACAAAGTGCATCATAAACACTTAGGAAAAGAAGAAGGAGAATGTTTTGGAATGTTATTTGTGCCGTTTAAATATTTTAACATGTAATGAGTTTGTATCTATTTTTAAATATCGCATCATTTATAGTTCCTTTCGCTTATAGTTTTGAAAAAAAAATGCGATTTATCAAATGGTGGAAATCAGTTTTTTTATCACTTTTTATTGTGGCATTCTTTTTTTTAATTTGGGATGTTATTTTTACCAAAATGGGTGTTTGGGGTTTTAATCCTTTGTATCATGTTAATTTCACCATTTTGGGACTTCCTATAGAAGAAATTCTATTTTTTATCTGTATTCCTTACGCTAGTCTTTTTACGCATTATGCATTCGGTTACTTTTTTCCAAAACTACAATTGTCAAAAAAGTTAACCAATATTATAACTGTTTTATTGATCTTTTTGTCAATTGCTGTCTTAGTTTTTAATACAGATAAATGGTATACGTTTATAAATTTGCTAGTTTTTTCAAGTTTGTTAGCGTATTCATTAATCACTAAAAACATTATTTTACAGAAATTTTATATTACATTTTTAGTGATTTTAATTCCATTTTTTATTGTAAACGGAATTTTAACAGGAAGTTTTATTCATCAGGAAGTTGTTTGGTATAACAATGCTGAAAACTTAGGAATTCGTTTATTTACAATTCCAATAGAAGACACTTTTTATGCGTTTAGTATGCTTTTTGCCAATTTAATTTTAATTGAAAAATTTAAAAAAGTATTCAATTAATAGAAGTTTATGAGTAACAATGAAATTGCTGTTTTTTGGTTTAGAAGAGATTTAAGGTTACACGATAATTGTGGATTGTACCATGCTTTGCAATCTGGTTATAAAGTATTGCCAGTTTTTATTTTTGATGAAGACATATTAAACGAGCTTCCAAAGAATGATGCTAGAGTTACTTTTATTTATGAAACTTTAAATACTATTAATAATGAATTACTAAAATTTGGGAGTACTTTAAAAATTGAAAAAGGTACTGTTTTTGAAGTTTGGCAAAAATTGCTGAAAATTTACACCATAAAAGAAGTGTTTGTAAATAAAGATTACGAACCCTACGCCATTAAAAGAGATGATAATTTAAAATCATTTTTTTTAGAAAATAGAATTGCATTTAAAAGCTATAAAGACCAAGTTATTTTTGAAGAAGCTGAAGTTGTAAAGGACGATGGTTTGCCTTATACAGTTTACACGCCATATAAAAATAAATGGTTAAAAAAATATTCAGAAACTGTAATAAATAAATTTCCTTCAGAAAAAATATTAGAGAATTTACATAAAGAGATTTTTAATTTTCCTTCATTGAATGCAATTGGTTTTCAGTCAAGCTCTATAAAAGTGCTGCCATATAATAATAGGTGTATTAAAGATTACGCAAAAAACAGAGATATTCCATCTGTAGAAACATCAAACTTGTCTGTTCACTTGCGTTTTGGAACTGTCAGTATTCGAAAATTAGTTGAATATTCAATAAAAACTGATAGCACATTTGTAAGCGAATTAATTTGGCGTGAGTTTTTTATGCAAATACTATTTCATTTTCCAAAAGTTGTACAATCTAATTTTAAAGAAAAATACAATTTTATAGCATGGCGTAATAATGAAGTAGAATTTAAACTATGGTGCGAAGGAAAAACAGGCTATCCAATTGTTGATGCAGGAATGCGTCAATTAAATAAAACTGGGTATATGCACAATAGAGTTAGAATGATAGTTGCCAGTTTTTTATGCAAGCATTTATTAATAGATTGGCGTTGGGGAGAAGCTTATTTTGCAGAAAAGTTATTAGATTATGAGTTGTCTGCAAATAATGGTAATTGGCAATGGGTTGCTGGAACTGGTTGTGATGCTGCTCCTTATTATAGAGTTTTTAATCCACAAACTCAGCAACAAAAATTTGATCCAAATTTAATTTATATTAAAAAATGGAATCCCAACTACAAAAATATTCCAGAGATAGTAGAACACAAATTTGCTAGAGAACGCTATTTATCAGTTCTAAAAAAAATATAAGCTTATTAAGCTACCTTATATTTCTTACAATTATTTTTAGTTGAAAATCTTGTGTATAAAGTTTTTTAAGAAGTTGTATTTTTAGTATTAAATTTCAATAAAATATAAATAAAACACCTTAATATTTTTTGACTACTTTACTACATAAACGCTCAAAATAAGCAGAAAAAATTATGTTATTTTAATGTTAATTTTGTTACAGTCTTTTGTTAAATTGGTTAACCAGTTGTTTTAACAATAAGATAATCAGCATTTTAAAAACGTTATTTTTATACGTTCCAAATAGTTAATCAAACTTTTTAGCTGATATATGTCATTATAACTCTTACTTTAATCCTATAATTTTACCATATCAATAGAATAGCTGATTTTATATTGTTTGTAAAGCTTTTCTGTTTTTAATATAAATAGTTCAATTTATTAAGTGTAAATATAAGTATAATGAAAGAAGAGAATTCAAAATTAATTTGTGATGCTAATGAGGCCGTAGCGATTATTGCACACAAAACAAATGAGGTTTGTGCAATCTATCCTATTACACCTGCATCACCAATGGGTGAACATGTAGATGTTTATAGTTCTGAAGGCAGAAAAAACATTTGGAACAATGTTCCTCGCATTGTAGAAATGCAAAGTGAAGGTGGTGCAGCAGGTGCTGTACACGGTTCTTTACAAGCGGGTGCATTAACTACCACATTTACGGCATCTCAAGGGTTATTATTAATGATCCCTAATATGTATAAAATGGCAGGTGAGTTATTACCATCTGTTATACACGTTGCTGCAAGAACAATTGCAACTCACGCATTATCAATTTTTGGAGATCATTCAGATGTAATGGCTGCTCGTGCAACAGGTTTTTCAATGTTATTTGCGGGAAGCGTACAGGAAGCACACGATTTTGCGTTAATTTCTCAAGTGGCTACCTTAAAAAGTAGAGTGCCATTTATGAATATTTTTGATGGATTTAGAACTTCACATGAAATTTCTAAAATAGATGCTATTCCAAATGATGTTATTACTGCAATGATGCCAGAGGAAGAAGTAATGAAACACAGAAAACGTTCATTAGATTCTGATAATCCTACTATTAAAGGTACAGCTCAAAATCCTGATGTATTTTTCCAAGCTCGTGAAGCTTGTAACTCATTTTATCAAAAAGTTCCTGGTATTGTTCAGGAAACAATGGATGAATTTTATGAGCATACAGGAAGAAAATATAGCTTATTCTATTATATTGGTCACCCAGAGGCTGAAAAAGTAGTTATTATTATGGGATCTGGAGAAGGACCTGTAAGAGAAACTATTGACACGATGGTTGATAAAGGTGAAAAGGTAGGAGCGTTATTTGTACGTTTATATCGTCCATTCTCTGTAAGTGATTTCTTAAAAGAATTACCTAAATCAGTTAAAAAAGTAGCTGTTTTAGATAGAACTAAAGAACCAGGAAGTATTGGAGAACCTTTATATTTAGATGTAGTTACTGCATTTGTTGAAATGGGTGAAACTATGCCAACTATTGTTGGTGGTCGTTACGGACTTTCTTCAAAAGAATTTACACCAGCAATGGTTAAAGGTATTTTTGATGAATTAGAAAACAAAAAACCAAAAAATCATTTTACCGTTGGTATTAATGATGACGTTACACATACAAGTTTACCAATTAATCCTTATTTCCAAACAAGAAAAACTACATTTAACTGTATGTTCTACGGTTTAGGATCTGATGGTACCGTTGGAGCTAACAAAAACTCTATTAAAATTATTGGTGAAACAACGGATAATTTTGTACAAGGATATTTTGTGTATGACTCTAAAAAAGCAGGAGCGCAAACAATTTCTCACTTGCGTTTTGGTCCAGAACCAATTTACTCTAGCTATTTAATTAACAAAGCTAATTTTATAGCGTGTCACCAACCTAATTTTGTGTATGAATATGATATTCTTAAAAACATAAAAGAAGGAGGAACATTCTTATTAAATACTCCACACTCTAAATATAAAATTTGGGCAGAGTTACCTAGTGTAATTCAAAAAAGAATTATTGAAAATAATATTGAATTTTATGTTATTGATGCTACAAAAGTGGCGTTAGAAGCTAAATTAGGTAAACGTACAAATACAGTATTACAAACTTGTTTCTTCGCAATTTCTGGTGTATTACCAAAAGATGAAGCTATCAAAAAAATTAAAGATGCCATTGTAAAATCTTATTCTCATAAAGGAGATAAAGTGGTGCAAATGAACTTTAAAGCGGTAGATACCTCATTAGAAAATCTTCAAAAAGTAGAATATCCACTTCATACAACAAATGAGGATAGTTTATTGCCATTAATGACTGGTGATGCTGATGCTTTTGTTAAAGAAGTTTTAGGAACTATTTTAGCGGGTAATGGAGATTCTTTACCAGTAAGTGCTTTCCCTGTTGATGGAACTTTCCCTACAGGAACTACACAATATGAAAAACGTGGTATTGCAACAGTAGTGCCAACTTGGGATGATGCAGATTTATGTACACAATGTAATAAATGTGTTGCTATTTGTCCACACGCAGCAATTAGAGCTAAAGTTGTTTCTAATGATTTATTGGTAAATGCGCCAGATTCATTAAAACATGTACCAGCAAAAGGTAGACCATTTGATAGTAAAACAGAAAGTTATATTTTACAAGTGTCTCCAGAAGATTGTACAGGATGTGATCTTTGTGTAGCTGTTTGTCCAGCTGAAAGCAAAGAAGTTGCAGGTATTTTTGCAATTAACTTAGCTGATAAACGTGAAGTTGAAAAAGTAGAAAATGTACATTGGGATTACTTTATTGATTTACCAGACTACGACAGAAAAGAGTTGGTAACTTCAACAGTAAAAGGGTCACAATTTTTACAACCATTATTTGAGTTCTCAGGAGCTTGTTCAGGTTGTGGTGAAACACCTTATATTAAAATGATTACCCAATTATATGGTGATAGTATATTAATTGCAAATGCAACTGGTTGTTCTTCAATTTATGGAGCTAACTTACCAACTACACCTTATACTAAAAACAAAGCAGGTAGAGGACCAGCTTGGGCAAATTCATTATTTGAAGATAATGCAGAGTTTGGCTTAGGTATGAAACTAGCGTTATCTAAAAAACAAGAAATAGCAGTTGATTTATTAAAAACTTTAGAAGATAAAATTGGTAGCACATTGGTAAATGATATTTTAAACAATGATGAAACTAATGAAACTTTAAAAGAGTTAAAATTAAATCAAATTGATGAGTTAAACGGTATTTTAAATACAATTGATACTTATGATGCTAAAAAACTAAGAAACCTTTCTGAGTACTTACGTAAAAAAGACGTTTGGATTTTTGGTGGTGACGGTTGGGCTTATGATATTGGATACGGTGGTTTAGATCACTTATTCTCTTCAGGAGAAAACATCAATATTTTAGTAATGGATACTGAAGTGTATTCAAATACTGGAGGACAAGCATCTAAAGCAACACCAATGGGAGCAAGTGCTAAATTTGCAATTAATGGTAAAATGACTTCTAAGAAAAGTTTAGCATTACAAGCAGTTTCTTATGGAAATGTGTATGTTGCTCAAATTGCAATTGGAGCTAAAGATAACCAAACATTAAAAGCAATTGAAGAAGCAGCTGCTTACCCAGGACCTTCTTTAATTATTGCTTACGCACATTGTGGTGAACACGGTTACGATTTAAAAGACGGAGCTTCACACCAAGAAAAAGCGGTAGAAACTGGTTATTGGCCTTTATTTAGATTCAATCCTCAATCAGAAAAAGGAAAGAAATTTAGATTAGATTCTAAAGCACCTTCTGCACCTCTTCAAGACTTTATGTATAAAGAAACTAGATTTACAAGAGTTGTAAAAGAAAACCCAGAATTAGCTGGCGTGTTGCTAGAAAAAGCACAAGAGCAAGTAGATTCTCAATGGGAAAGATTAGAACTTTATAAAAATTTATAAATTTTGATTAACTGAAAGAGTGCTGTTTACGTAATGTATTCAGCACTTTTTTTAACTCTTTAAAAACCAATTGATATGAATGATAGATCAGAAGCTTTTTTTAAAGAAGCTACAAAAAAATTAAGCGATGCAAAAAATGAATTATTTAAACCTTCAGAAGATTTTGTTAGTTATTCTGTATGTAAAAATTCACAATTTGCTATTGAAAATTATTTAAAAGGCTACTTGGTTTCAAAAAACACTTCACTAGAAGGGAATGAAACTATTGCAAGTCTATACAACAAATGTTTAAGCATTGATACAAATTTCAGTAAAATTGATTTAAGTGCTATTGGTTGTAAAAATAGTCCAATAGATTCTAGATATTGCTCTGAGATGAATTCTGTTAGTGCATGTTTTGACGCCGCAGATAGTATTGATACCTACCTAAAAAAAGAAAAAGTTTTATAATAGTAACATCTTTTTTGGTTTGTTGAAGTAAAAACTTACTGTACATTTGTAAAAATTAGTTTATAATGAATTATATTTTATTTGATGGAACAGTTAGGGCATCTTTATTGCCTTTAACATACACACGCCCAGTAGCAGATTTAAGAATTGGAATTTTAACAATTCGAGAAAAATGGGAACAATATCTTGGTTCTACAACAACAACCCTTACGGAAGATTATTTAGAAGAAAAATTTCCAATGGTTGAAATGGAGCAAAACGTCATGATTAATGCTTCTTTTTTACCAAATCCATTATTGGTTGAAAAAATTTCTGGATTAGCTGAAAATCAAGCAATTTTTAAAAATGATGAGGTCATTGCTTTTTATACAAATGATTCTCAAGAAGAAGTGAATTTTGATACGTATGAAATTAGTGAGTTTGATGATGAGGTACTTCAAATAAAAAATACATGGGATTTATTTTCAAAGAACGATATAGCGCTAAAAGCTGATTTTGAATTAATTACGAAAGGAAGAGTATCTCAGCCAATTCCAAAAGGAGTACAAGTTATTAATAAGGAAAACATATTTATTGAAGAAGGAGCAGAACTATTATTTTCTACCTTAAATGCAAGTACAGGACCAATTTATATTGGAAAAAACGCACTTGTTATGGAAGGATGTTTAATACGTGGGCCTTTTAGTTTGGGCGAAGATTCTGTGATTAAAATGGGCGCAAAAATATATGGAGCTACCACAATTGGTCCTTACAGTAAAGTTGGAGGCGAAATTAATAATTCAATTTTAATAGGGTATTCAAATAAAGGGCATGAAGGATTTTTAGGAAATTCAGTGTTAGGTGAATGGTGTAATATTGGTGCAGATTCTAACAATTCTAATTTAAAAAATAATTATGATGAAGTTAGATTGTGGAATTACGAAACTGAAAATTTTGCTAAAACAGGATTGCAATTTTGTGGCTTAATAATGGGAGACCATTCTAAGTGTGCTATCAATACCATGTTTAATACCGGAACAGTTATAGGTGTTAGTTCAAATATTTATGGAAGTAATTTTCCAAGAAATTTTGTACCATCCTTTAGCTGGGGAGGAGCAGCGGGTTTTTCTACCTACCAAATAAATAAAGCAACGGAAACAGCTAAATTAGTTTTTAAAAGACGTGATTTAGATTTTGATGAAAAAGAGCAGAAAATTCTACAACATATTTTTGAAGTGTCTTCAAAGTATAGAAATTTTTAAGCAAAAAAAATGAAAGTTTGTCACTCTACACGTAAAAAATAAATTTAAAATCATCTACGATTTATTTAGAAAAATTCATATAAATAAAAGCTAAAATACTTGTAAGTAATTAAAAAACAGAGTTTTAGCTATTAAAAAATGCGTTATTTTCTATACGTAGTACTACGTATATTTCTACGTAGTACTACGTATTTTATATTAAATTAAAAAGAACTATTTTTGCTTTAAATAATTAAAAGCATTATTGGTTTCTTCAAATTCAATTAAAAATGTTTTTGAAAAGATTGATAAATTCTTTTTAAAACCAATTTAAATGAAACAAAAATTACGCCTCGTAATCCCCTTAATTTTACTATGTTTTCAATTTGCCAATGCTCAATATTCTTCGAGCAATTATTTGGTAAGATCCACTACGGGTGTTGCAGGATCCTCGGAAGCTATTATAGTAAACAACCAACACTATGTAATACAACAGAGTATTGGACAAGGCAGTGTTATTGGTAAATTTCAATCAAATGGTGTAATTGTAAGGCAAGGTTTTATTCAGCCACCTACAATTTCAAGTAAAATAATACCAGAAGAAACAAATCTTAACGCAATGATTTATCCAAATCCTGTGAATAATGAATTAAATGTTTCTTTTAATGAATTAGTTAAAGGTCCAATAACAATACAAATTTTTGATATGCTTGGTAGAAATGTTTTTACCAAAAAAAGCAGTGCAACTCAAAATATGAGCATCAACCTTGGTTTTTTAGCAAGCGCACAATATATCTTTCTAATGAATACAGAACAAAAACAATTTAAAGCTAACATAATTAAACGATAAAACATGAAAAAAATTACATTACTATTTTTCCTTTTTTTAGGAATTAATTCTTTTGGTCAGCAACTTTATGTTGAAGCTGGGAAAACCTTATCATCATTTGATTATAAAAATTCAGATGGAAATGGTCTTGATAATTTGCACGCTACTTCGCAAAGTTTCATGACTATGGGGTATAGAAATACAATATTCACAAAAAAATTATATGGTTCATTTGGGGCAAGTTATGCTGGGTATGGAGCTGTTGGAAGTGATGATGCCGTTGGTAATTTTTTTGAGTGGAACGTAAATTATGTAGAGTTTAATGTAGGGTTAGATTATGAAGTATTTACAGCAAATAAATTTAAGTTTTATGTAAAAGGAACAGGATCTATTGAGTTTTTAATGCAAGGATATCAAACATTGAATAATATGGTGATTGATTTAAAAAATAATGATGATTTTGATAAAACACTTTTTGACTTTAGAGGGGGATTAGGAGCTTCTTATAAAATTTCAGCTGATTTATCATTATATACCCAGTTTATGTATGGAAAAAGTTTAAAACTTAAAGATGGTACAAGCAATACGGATGATCAAGAAGAATTAAGAATTATAAGTAAAAACGTAAGTTTTGGTCTATTAATTAATTTATCAGAACAGAAATAAAATTTAAGATATGAAAAGACTAATAATTATATTGATATTTTTTGTAACGGTTGTAGTATCGGCCCAAACAGAAGGTTTGAGTTATCAAGCTGTAATAATAAATCCAAATACACAGGAGTTACCAGGGGCGAATGCTAC
>NZ_JAEINV010000031.1 GCF_016342705.1 Lutibacter sp.
CTAGGTATTAATGGTGTTGACGCGATCTATTGGAATCCTGCTAACTTAGCAAGAGGTGAGCATGGTTTTGAAGCTAGCTTCTCGCACATGACTTATTTAGCTGATATTGGTGTTGAGTATGGTGCCTTTGGTATAAACCTTGGTGAATTTGGAACTCTTGGTTTAGCTATAAAATCATTAGACATTGGTGATATTGAAAATACTACTATCATTAATCCTGATGGAACTGGTCAAACATTTTCACCTCAATATATGGTGTTAGGTGTTACATATTCTAAAATGCTAAGTGATCGTGTATCATTTGGTATTACAGCTAACTATGTATCAGAAACAATTGATCTAGTAGCTAATACTGGTTTCAGTTTTGATATTGGTGTTACTTATAAAAGTCTTGGAAGTATTGAAGGCTTAAGTTTAGCTATTGCTATGAAAAACTTAGGTACAGATATGCAGTTTGACGGATCAGGTCTTTATATTCCTGCTGACGCTCAAAGTACAAGTAGAGGACAGCAATCATACAAAGTTGAAGCAGCTACATTCCCATTACCAACTACGTTGGATATTGGTTTAGGTTATGAATATGACATCGATGAGATGAACGCATTACAAGTAATGGGTGTATTCACTAACCATAACTTCTTTGAAGATGAATATAAAGTTGGTGTTGAGTATGGCTTCGATAATTTACTATTCTTAAGAGGCGGTTATACAATTAGCCCTGAATTAGATAGTGAATATGAAGTATATGGTCTTACAGCTGGTGTAGGTCTTAACTATGATATGGATGGAATGGCTCTTAGAGTTGACTATGCATACAGAGCAGTTGACTTACCTGGTCAGTCAGAAAACCATGTAATTTCTTTAGGTGTTGGATTCTAATTCAATCCTAAAAAATAGATTTACAAAAAACCCAAGCTAGAAATGGCTTGGGTTTTTTTGTGCAATTTAATTAGGTTTTAAACTTTCTAAATCCAGTAATTTTGCTTGTAGTATTTAAAATTCTCGATGTTATTTGACTCTGAATTGTTAGTCAGCTTATATATTCAATAATGGTGGGAAGTTTATTACCATAAATTCTACTATTTAAATTTAGTTTGATAATGTATTTAATCTAGAAAATAAGTAATTTTATGTGGTTATTTTATATAAATAGAGGCTCAACATATGAAATTTATTAAGCTTTTAGCATTCTTGGTTTTTACTTTAGCAATTACTGTTAACGCGCAAAATGATTTTGATTTTGAATTTGATTATGCAAGATTTAATTATGATTCTTCAACAGTTTATCTTGAAATTTATTATTCCTTCAATCAAGGCTCTTTAACCAAAATTGAAAGGGATGGTCAGCATTTAGTTGAAGCAGAATTATCTGTTAATCTTGTAAATAAATTATCTGGAATTAGTGAACTTGACAAAAAATGGTCAGTGCCAAATGTTGTTGCAGATCCAACTGCAGATTTATCAGGTCAAAACTTGATTGGAGTAATTGGTTTTTACGTTCCGGGCGGTGAGTATGAATTAAAAATTGCCGGCTTAGATAAAAATAATCTGGAAGCAAAAAAAGAAATTATTGAAAATGTAGAAGTGATACCATTTCCGCAAAATTCTTTAGCAATAAGTGATATTGAACTTTCCACAAATATTAAAAAAGATGGAACTGATCCAAATTCTATTTTTTATAAAAACACTTTAGAAGTTGTTCCTAATCCAGAAATGTTATATAGTGAAAATATGCCTGTATTATTTTATTATACAGAAATCTATAACATAAAAAATCATACAGAACAGCCTTTAGAACTGCATCAGCTTTTATATAATAGTAAGGGACAAAAGGTTGATAGCAAAATTAAAGATCTTTCAAGAAAACAAACCAGCAGAGTGGAATTGGGATTTGTAAATCTTAAGAAAATGCCTACAGATACTTATAATCTTGTTCTGGCTCTTGTTGATTCTACTAAAAAACAGTCTTATGCTTCCAATAAAAGATTTTTTCTTTACAATCCGAAAATTATAGCAGAAAAAGTTGAAATGGTTGAAAATATCTCATATTTATCAAGTGAATTTGCTGCTATAGAAAGTGAAGAATGTGATGATATATTTAATAAGTCAAAGTATGTTGCATCAAAAAATGAAATAGATCAATATGAAATTCTTGATTCTGCTATTGCTAAAAGAGAATTTCTTTTCAAGTTTTGGAAACACAGAGATGTAATTTCAGAAACTCCACAGAATGAATACAAGAAGGAATATTTTGAGAGAGTAGCTAAATCAAATTCAAAATATGGTGCGTTTAATAAAAAGGGTTATAAAAGTGATAGAGGTAGAGTCTTGATAATTTTTGGAGAACCTGATCAGGTTGATAGGCATCCGAGTCAGATGGATACTAAACCTTATGAAATCTGGTATTATAACTCAATGGAAGGCGGTGTATACTTTGTATTTGCTGATATATCTGGATTTTCTGACTATGAATTAGTTCATTCAACTAAGCGTGGTGAAATGAGAGATGATACTTGGACACGTAGAGTTCAACAACAATAAGATTTGAGATGTTAGATAAAAATAAATTAGAGTATATACTTTTTAAGACAATTATAAAGTTTGTTACTTTAGGTAAAATAGATAAAGCCAGGAATTCTGCAAAAGTTTTAGCCTGGCTTTTGTATTATATATTCCCACTAAGAAAAAAGATTTTACTTAAAAACTTTGGAATTGCTTTCCCAGAAAAAAATGATGCTGAAATAAATAAATTAATCTATGATAATTATTTCAGTTCTGCACTTGCATTATGTGAGATAGCACATTTATCAAATACATCCAAGGATGAAATTTTGAATTTGATAAATTGTAAAGATACTCACGTAATAAACGAAATTCTTGATGATGGGAAAGGAGTTTTATTACTTACTGCTCATTTTGGAAATTGGGAACTGGGGGCGGTTTATTTTGGTCTTACATTAAATAAAAGAGTTCATGAGTTAGTAAAACCTCAAAGGAATCCATATGTAACTAAATGGCTTTCCGAAATGAGAAGTGTTACCGGCAATATAGAAATTCCTTTGGGAATATCTATAAGAGAAATAATGAAAG
>NZ_JAEINV010000032.1 GCF_016342705.1 Lutibacter sp.
TAACTATTAATATAGTTTTGTCCCCATTCACTTTGAATTGTTTCTTCTCCCCCTGCAATAATAACAATATATAAAGTCAACTCTCTAAGTTTTAGAAAATCTTGCAGGTGCAATAACTCTTCTTTCGGTAAATTGTTATGAGTTTTATAACCTTTAAAAAAGTTATTTAAAATCCATAATGATTTTTCTGTCTTAATTTCAATTGTTGGATTTCTATATGCAAAATGATAAAAAAGGACAATTGCGATATCTGATATAAAGTGTTTATAGGCTGAATCATCAAAATCAAAGAATGTTAAATTCCCAAAATTATCAATAACCATATTGCCAAAATGTAAATCTGTATGGATTAATCCGTAATTATCTGTGTTTTTAGGGAAACTACTTATTTTTTTCATTCTTTCATTGAGTTTCTTTAAAATCTCATCTTCTTTTCCGGATAAAAACTTAGGTGCTAATTTGTAAAGCGTATCCTCTTCCCAAACTATTCTTTTGTGTTTTGGTTTAAATGTTTTTGTTAGCTTATGTAATAAGCCTATTTGTTTGCCTAAATTTTGCCAAAATTCAGGTTTTTTCACTTCTTCTCTCACTCTTCCACCCTTTCCTTTAATAAAGGAAGTAACGGTGAAATATGACTCGTTATCAATTTTTACCTTTTCTACAATATTATCCTTTACTGAATGAATAACTGTAGAAACAGATGCACCATTTCGAGCCAAATAATCTATAAATTCAATTTCTGCCAGAACTTGATTGTATGCTTTGTGACCGCTATGAACTAGCCTTAATATATATTCAATATTTTGTCTTTTATAAATGTAAATGAAATTTTCAAATCCTCCATAATATTCGATTTCTTCAAATCGTAGGCCATAATACTTTCCGGCCTCCATTATGATACTATCATTCATTGCTTTTCTAATATGCTCTTCCATAATTCTTCCTCCTAGTAAAAATTGTATCATAATGCAAAGTAATTATTAAAGTCTTTTTTGAAACAAAAAAAGTTCCCAGTAAACTGAGAACTTTTAATATTTAATCGATTATCTTATGCAGCAGCTAATAAGTAAACTGTTGTGTTTGCTAAAGTAATTAATGTGGAGAACATAGATGTAAAGAATACTCCAGTTTAAATATTACCAGTTTTAATTGACAATCTTCTCATAATAACACCAGCAATAGATAATGTAGGAACTAATCCAATACACAAAAATACTTAAAAGTTAATTTAAGAATCAATAAAGCCATAAAAAAAAGCCGATTGCTCGGCTTTTAATTTGAATTATAAACTTACGATGTTTGAAGCTTGAGGGCCTTTTTGGCCTTCAACTACGTCAAAGCTTACTTCTTCGCCTTCTTCAAGTGATTTGAAACCATCTTTTTGAATTTGTGAGAAATGTGCGAACACATCTTTCCCGTTTTCATCAGTGATGAATCCGAACCCTTTTTCAGCGTTGAACCATTTAACTTTACCAGTCATGTTTGTTACCTCCATAAATTATTTTTTTGACTTCGTACAAATTGTTAAAGAATAATTGAGGTAACTACGTTAACTTAATTTCATTACAAATTTATATTACATCGTATTTATAATACTATATTTTCACAGAAAAGCAAGAGTTTTGTTAATTTTTTTTCATAAATCGTTAAAAAATCATTGATATTTGGCGATTGTGTCATAAAAATCAATATTTTATAGCCAAACACCTGCTTTTAAATATAAAAATAGATTTCTAATCAAATTATAAATATATTTTATTTAATGTCTGTTCTTTCTATATATATATTTTATTTTAAAATTATTTACTTCTTTTCAATGATTTCCACTGTTTTTCTTCCTACTATCTATAAAGTGATTTCCTTTATTTCTCTAAGAAAAACTAATGCATCTTCTTCATTACCTTTAAAAGTGATTGTAGATATCTTTCCAGTCTTTGACATATTAAAATACAATGGGTTCTTTAGTGTTTTCACTATTAAGGATATTTTCATAGATTTAGAATAATCTAAATTCTCTATATTCTTTATAAACACAACCTCGTTATCTTTTGAATTGAAACCATTCATATATTCCATTATTTTAGATAAAGCCAATTTTTGTTGTGATTGTCTTATATTTGCATGGTTTATGTAATTGGTAAGATCTTCTTCACTAAACCGCCATGTGCCACCAATTTTTGTTCCCTTTAACATTCCTTCTTTGATATGTCTTCTAATTGTTCTTTCTGGAATATCTAACATACTCATTAAATCATTTAATCTAAACATAAAAATCACCTCACATCTATGATAGCTTAGTCACTTTGAAAAGACAATGACATAATAGCATGTTTTGGCATGTTTTAATTAATTTATTATATTTTTGTATAAATATTTACAATTTTACCAATAAAAAAGAATTGCTCCACGTATAATAACTGTACACACGGAAGAAACAACTTGCGTAAATTAAAGTACACACGGAGGAAACAACATGAAAAATATATTATTTAAAGGATTAATAGTTGCAGGATTAGCACTAACTGCAATATTTACAGTATCAATTACTAATGTAAGTGCAAAAAGCGTATTTGAAAATTATTCAGCAGATACTTATAGTGATGAAGTAACTTTAGATGAAAGTTACAGTTTAGAAGAAATGTTAATGTATGCAATTCAAGATGAATATTTAGCGAAAGCAGAATATGAAGCTATCATTGCTGAATTTGGAGAAGTAAAACCATTTACAAATATAGTATTAGCTGAACAAACTCACATTGATATGTTATTACCATTGTTTGCAACTTATGAAATTGAAGTTCCTGTAAACACAGCGGCAGACAGTGTAGTTATTCCAGATTCAATTACTAGTGCACTAGCTACTGGTATTGAAGCTGAAGAAGTTAACATTGCTATGTATGTAACATTTCTTGACTTTTGCAGTTACAAACACAAGATAATATATTAAAAGAGTAATTTATGGCTAAATAGTTATAAAAAACT
>NZ_JAEINV010000033.1 GCF_016342705.1 Lutibacter sp.
GTGCCTTCTTTTTTTATTTTCATATTGACCTACTTTCTTTTATGAAAAAAGGGTCAACCTATTTTAGCACGAGACCTTTTTACGCATTATTTGTAACGATTTAAACATACCAGTAGTGCGGGTTTCCACTGCTCCACTTTGTCAGACCGTTGAACGAAAACGAAGATAGCAAAACTTTGTCAGACCGCAATAACTCCCGCATTTTTTCTGAAGCCGTGTTATAAATTGTGCGCTTAGAATTGCTTTGCTTGTCAAGTTGGTAGTTAAATTATCCATGAAATACCCAAACATTTTTTTGAGGAGGGAAATACTTATTGCACGATAGTGCAAAATAAGGTTGGATTACAAACTTTTTGGTAAACCTTTGGTTGTGCGTTGGCTTTGAGCAGGCTTACCAAAGTGTTTGTAATGGTGTTTAGGGAATTAATTTCCAGCGATATAATTACAAGTAAAAACAATCAACATTTTTGATAGATTTATTAAAAATAGTAAATTCACAGAACCTAATAAACAGAGATATTAAAAAAACAAAAGAAATAAAACCATATATGTCTGAAAGTAGAGAGAAAATATTAAGTCCTGAGAAATTATCTAACCATAAGGATTTTGACTGGAAAAATTATAAGATAATTTCTTCAAAAAAAGAGTTGGAAGAATTCATTGATAATAATGAATTTAAGTTTGTTAATTGTATTTTTAATCTTGATGTAGATTTTAATAATTTCATTTTTGATAAAGAAACAACGTTTCATGAATCCATATTTGTAGGGAAAGCCAATTTTTCATTCTCAGAATTTGGAGCAGAAATAAGTAATTTTTTCAATGTTACCTTTCTTGATGTTGTTGATTTTGAAACAACGATATTTAGGAGTAGAGAAATTTGTTTTCGAAGTTCAACATTTAAGAAATCAGCAAATTTCATGGACACACAGTTTGCTGGGAAATTAGATTTACAATACTGTAACTTTTCAGGTGAAGTTTTATTAAATTATGCTAACAAGTTTAATAAGACTTTGAACACTCCATTAAAAATAGAATTAGATGGTTCTACTTTTGAGAAAAAGGTCATTTTCTATAATAGACATTTTGATAGTTCATCATTTTCAAATACAAAATTTAAGGCTTTGTCAGATTTTTTTAATGCCAGTTTCAATGAAGACATGTGTTTTGACAAGACTGATTTTTTAGGTACAACTGTATTTGCAGAGGCAAAATTTTATAAAAAAGCGATATTTCTATATACACAAGTCAGTAGAAATATGATTTTAAGAAATACTCAATTTTTAGGAGGTGTAAATTTAGCACTGATTAATTTTATTGGGGAAGGTTATATTAATACACTCGAAATAAAAATTCATGATGTACCTTCAGACGGTATAGTTTCTGAGAATACTTATGATTATTTAAATGAAAAAATCAACGTTAGCCACAAACGTGCATCATATAGGATTCTTAAGCATGAAGCTTTAAAGCAGAATAATAAAATAGATGCGTTAGTATTTCATGGAGTAGAAATGCAAACTCATTTAAAAGAATTAAATGAGATTAAACGATTAGTAAATAAGAGTTTAAATTTATTAATATCACGGTACAGGAAAGTTCATAAATCATTTATTAATCTTCAACTGTTTAAATTGAAGACAAAGAAATATTTGCCTGTCAAATGGGTGTTAATTTTTACTATTTTTAATAGTCACATTTTGAAAATTAAACGTTTCAAGCACGACGATAGAGGTTTCTGGAACAGATGGATTCTTAGATTGAATAAGTTTAGTAACAATTTTGGACTTAATCCAGGTAGAGGTATTGCATTCACAGTTTTAACTACAATTGTATTTTATTTTATATTCTTGATCTTTCTTTCTAAGGAATGTAACTGTTTAGAATTTGACATAAAAAATTTAGGTGAAACTTTTAAATATGGTGTTCAATTTTTTAATTTGAGCAAATGGGATTATGAACCATATAAAATAGACACATATAATTGGGCACTAATTGTTTTAGTTTTTGGTAGGATATTTATTGGTTTTGGTATGTATCAAACTATCCAAGCTTTTAGGAAATATGGCAGATTTTAATTAAAGGACTAAGCAAGTATAACTAAATGCATAGAAGTAATGCAAAGGAAGAAAAGCCAAAATTTAAACTTTTTTACGCAACGAAGTGGAGTGAATATGTTTAAATGTGCGGTTGGATTTTCCCAAATTGCACGATAGTGCAAAAGAGTATTGGCAAAAAAAATGTTTTTTGTAATTAAAAACTAAACCAATTAATTAAAATAAATTCATTGTCAGATAAAGACTATTTTCTACTAATTATATCTTTGTCAAAATGAGTTGAAGTTATCTGAATCCTGTCATTTTGTATTATACTGAAATAGGTTGACCTTTTTTTGATTATTTTTTTAATTTAGATTTTGTTCTTTTGGTCCATTCACATAATTTTTTTTGCCGGTTGATTGGCAAAAAATGATTTGAATTTCTTCTGTGTTTAAATTGTTAACTCCTGTAAATTTAATCTATTTTTTCGACATGATTGATTTTCTGTTTTCATCTGATTTATTTATAAGTTGACTAATTTTTAGTCAACCTATTTCAGGAAAGTCTTGGTGGTCTCGTGCTAAAATAGGTTGACCCTTTTTTCATAAAAGAAAGCAGGTCAATATGAAAAGAAAAGAACAAGGTAC
>NZ_JAEINV010000023.1 GCF_016342705.1 Lutibacter sp.
ATGTGTTTAAAA
Source organism: Lutibacter sp. (assembly GCF_016342705.1). GTDB lineage: Bacteria > Bacteroidota > Bacteroidia > Flavobacteriales > Flavobacteriaceae > Lutibacter. Next base: position 13 of record NZ_JAEINV010000023.1, read on the forward strand.
AAAAATGTAAAACCTATTGAAAACATCCTTAAAAGGATTCAAAAGCAGTTAAAAAAGAGTAGCAAACGCTTGGGTTTTTGTTTATACTTATTTTAGAAGAGATTTTGAAACGTTGTATTGAATGCCATATATTAATATTGTAGTTTCCTCTGTATCATAGTCTTAAAAAGAGTATAAACACTAAATTCTTTAATAAAAACATGGATTAGTTATAATTTAATTGTATTTTTAGTAAATCATTTTACACTACTACTACTACTACTAACATAAAAAATCATTTCATTCTCAAATGACCTTGTAATTTAATTATGACCTTAATGGATTATTCACGAACCTTAAAAATTAATCAGTATGAAACAATTAAAAATGAGTATGGTGGTTCTTTTAATAGCCACTTTTTTTTCGAGTTGTAACGAAGAAATAACACTAGTACCAGAAAGTGGGGATTTGAATGCTAAAACTTCTGCAATTGACAATGTAAGCGCTAGACCAGGTTCCATGGAAATTTATGGCGGTGAGCTATATGCCTTATACGCTTGGGACGCTTATAATAGTGTTTATTTATATAATTATAATGCCATAAATGATGTTTTAGATTTTGATTATGATTATATAGGAGCTACCGGTCATAATAGAAATTTTGGATTTGACTATAATTATAAGGATGGTTTCATTTATTTATTAGCGGGTGAAAGTGAGTGGGAATATGAGAATGCTGGCTATAGGAATTTATATACTTGGAATAAAGATACCAATGAAAAAATATTGCTAGAACAAATTATTTCTGATGAAGGAGATGAGAGACCGCAGGATTTAACTTTTGGAAATGATGGAACGCTGTACTTTGCATTTAAAAATGGTGAAATAAATGCCTACAATGTAGCGACCAAAACAATGAGTGCATTTAGTACTATGGACGGATGGAAAGGTGGCGTTGGTTTAACCTATGATTTTGACAATAACCGATTAATTTATGCGAGAGGGTACGACCCAGTTTCTTTATATTCAATTGAAATACCTTCTGGAGAGGTCAATTTTTTATTTTCATTTTATGCAACTAATTATTATGATTTTGGTAATGCCATTGAATATGTAGGAAACAATAAATTGTTAGTTTCTGGAAGAAATATGAATACCATTACCACTGTTGATTTAGAAACGGAGGATGTTAATTTTTTAAGCGACTCTTATATTTATCAGATAAAAGATTTAATGTTTTTTGTGAACCCAGATTTAGATGATGACGGCGTATTAAATGAAAATGATCCCTACCCAAATTCAAATGTAGCAGAAACCTTAAGTATTGGAGAGATAAATTTGAATATAGATAATGAGTTTGTGAAATCTGGTACTACTATGATGGATCAAATAGATGCACTTATAGCAGCCATCAATGAAGAATACACGGGTGATAATTATGCGGTGCTTCATAAGAAATTTATGACGGAACTATCTAAAATTACCTATTACTGGTATAAAGGAAGAATGATTACCTCTAGAGAACGATCTGCTATTTCTAGTGCCGCTTGGCGTGCCAATGTTCCATATTATATGAATCAATCATAAATTTAATAGTTTTTTTAATTCCTATTTTAAAATATGTTTAGTTATAGCGTATTGAAGATTGTTCTAAAACTTGTAGTTGTTTATTTTTCAAATACTTCCCATATTAAAAGTGCTAACTTTTTTAAAAAAGCATGAATTAGTAATAATTTAATTGTATTTTTAATTTTAAAACAGAATTTTACGAAACTACTGACATAAAAAAATCATTGCATGCTAAAATGACTTTGTAATTTAATTATGAATTAAACTAATTATTCACTAACAATCAAACTAATAATTATGAAACAATTAAAAATGAGTATGGTGGTTCTTTTAATAGCCACTTTTTTTTCGAGTTGTAACGAAGAAATAACAATGTCACCAGAAAATGCTATCAAAAGTGATGCTTCTGTTAGCAGTGCAAGACCATCAGAGAGTGTTCAAGCAGGGGAGTTATATGCTTTATTCGCTTGGGATTCAAGTGAAAATATAGCTTTATATAGTTATAATCCGTCTAATGATGCTATTTCATTAAATGAAGGTTTTACTGGAAATACGGGGCAAAATTACAACTTTGCTTTTGACTATAATTCTAATGATGGTTTATTCTATTTTTTAGGGGCTGAACAAAATAATTCAAGCACTCCTAGAAGTCTATACACATATAATAGAGAAAATGGAGAGGTACTTTTTATTGATCAAATGGAGTCTGTAGAAGGCCAAATTTCACCTCAAGATTTAACATTTGATGATCAGGGTATCCTTTATGTTGTTTTTAAAGGAGGAGAAATTAACTCCTATAATATAACAACTAATACCATGAGTGCATTTAGTAATGTTCCTCAGAATGGAGGCGTAGGTTTAACTTATGACTTTGATCATCATCAGTTGCTGTATGCAACTGGTGGTGGAAATACAAGTGGACCTGTTTCCTTATATTCCATTGATTTAATGGAAGGTTTATATAATTTATTATTTTCATTTTATCCACCGCAATGTTCAAATGGAACTGCTCATGGGATAGAATATGTAGGGAACAATAAATTAATAGCAACTTCAGTTTATGGATGTGATATTATTTATACGATTAATCTAGAAGCTGAAAACACGAACTTATTGTTAAGCCCAACAGGTTCTTATACAGGAATTGTAGATTTAATTTATATCAATATTAATAATCCAGATATGGATGATGACGGCGTTTTAAATGAAAATGATCCCTACCCAAATTCAAATATGAGCGAAACTATTAGTCTTGGAGATATGAACTTAACTATAGAAAATAAGTTTGTAAAAACCGGCACTACTATGATGGATCAAATTGATGCATTAATAGCCCAGATGAATGAAGAATATACGGGTGATAATTATGCGGTACTTCATAAGAAATTTATGACGGAACTATCTAAAATTACCTATTACTGGTATAAAGGAAGATTAATTACATCAAGAGAACGGTCTGCTATTGCTAGTGCCTCTTGGCGCGCCAATGTTCCTTATAGTATGGATTAATCATAAATTTACCAATTTTTATAACTAAAAACCCAAGCAATTGCTTGGGTTTTTTAAAATATAGCCAGTAAGGAATTCCCATTTAATTTTGGTTTCGAGCACAATGTGTTTAAAAAAAAATGTAAAACCTATTGAAAACATCCTTAAAAGGATTCAAAAGCAGTTAAAAAAGAGTAGCAAGCAGTCATTTAATTTTTGTCACTTTATAAAAATTCGTATTTTCGAATAACGCGTTATATAGCAACAGTTTTGAGAATTTATAGCGCAATTGTCTAAATTTTATAAAGCAATTTATAAAAATCGCGAAGCAGTTGACAAATAACGTCTAGGCATTTTAGAAAGAACGTCTAGACGTTATGGTGTAAACGTCTAGACGTTATTCTTACACTTAGCGGTTAAATAATGGCAACTAATAAGAGGTATTACAATAGTACTCAGCAATTAAAAAATAATCAGATATAACATAAATTTAAAGTACTATAAAAATGGCATTACCACTAAAAATTGTAAAGAAAAGAGACCCAAGAGACCTAAAAAACCCTGAAAACTATTATGTTGCCACCAAGGCTACCGGTGAAATAAATTTTGAAGATTTGGCAAGAATAACCTCTGAGCAATGTACGGCTTCCGTAGCTGATTGTTATCTTGTTTTATTAGCTTTAGAGCATAATATTAAAGATGCATTGAGCTTTGGTAAAATTGTGCGTTTTGGATTTTTAGGGAGTTTTCAAATAAGTATTAGCTCCCATGGGGAAACTACCAAAGAAGCGTTAAGCGTTAAATCTGTAAAACAACGACGCATTTTGTTTCGGCCAGATAAACGGGTAAAAACTTTTTTAAAAGGGCTACATTTTACCACAGCAGGGTTTAAGGAGTAGCTAAGCTTGGGATGTTTAAAGTGTGTGAAATAAATTATTTTAAAATAGGTTATGCTATTAGGTGTTGGTTTTTTATAGAACTCCCATGCACCACCTCTAACTCATTACTCAAAGCTTCCAGTTCTTTTTCATTTTTTTCCCATGAAACATTTTTCCGAATTCGGCTAAGGCTTTGCTGTGTAACTCCAATATATGAGGCAATATCTTCTAACTTAACATTGAGTGCCACACTAGAAAACTCTCTAAGGAATTGTTTATACCGTTGTTCAGCATCAAGAGTGCGTAATAAAGCTTGCTTATAATGTGTCATACCCAAATAATTAACTACACCTACTGCACAAAATTTAGCCAGATCAATATTTGAAAAGAGCATCTCTACAAAAGGAGACTTAGGAAGTTCAATAAAATCGCATTCTGTTAGAGTTTCTAGTGTAATACGAGATTGCGTATTGTTAAGCAAAGAAACGGTTTCAGATAAAATAATAGGAGCCACCCGAAAGTCATACACAAATGACTTATCATTATAGTGATCTTCACACTTTACAATACCTTTTCCTAAGAAACGAACAGAACTTTCAACTTCCATATAATCTAATAGGCGAACCCCTTTGTTTACCCGCCATAATTTCATAATTCCAAGCATTTTATCCCAAGAACTATCAGTAATAGGACTCGTTGCATTTATAAACGCATAAAGTTGGTCTACATAATGTGGATAGTCTTTTATATTTATTGGTAGCATATTTATATATCTAATATTTAATTTTCATTCAGTTCTTATTGTAAATATAACATTTTTTTACCATAGGGTAAATTGCAGCGAGTTTATTTCAATTAAATTTGAGCTTTATAGTCATTCATGTAATAAAATAGGTTGTTTATTTATTAAATAGTACTATTTATTATGTACTCACATATATGCTCAATGATTTGCTCAATTTTAAAAACCTATTAAAAATGAAAAAAAAATTACTTTTTGTAAGTATCTTATTTTTACTTTTTATTCAATTTACCAACGCACAAAACAATGCACTTAAACTTAATGGCTCTAATCAATATGTTACTGCAAACGGTGTTAGTAATGCATTGGCAGGTACTACAACCTTAACGATGGAAGCTTGGGTATATCCAACAACAAACTCAGGCACACAATTTTTTTTAAGTTTTCATTCTCATACAAACGATAACTTAATTTTGTTGGGTACCAATAACGGACAATTGCTATTAGTGCAGGGTAGCACTGTAACTCCATCAAATACACCATCAACTATTCCTTTAAACCAATGGTCGCACGTTGCTCTTACTATTGATGCTTCTAATTCAGCAACGGTTTATTTAAATGGCGCGGTGGATTTTACGGCTACTATAACTGATTGGCCAGAAACAGGTGGTAAATTCACCATTGGGCAAGATTGGGATGAAGCTAGCCAAACCGACTTTTTTGCTGGTGAAATTGATGAAGTACGGGTATGGAATGCAGTACGTACCCCAAATGAGATTAACGCAACTATGTTTAAAGAGCTAGAGCCTCAAGCAGGACTTGAGGCGTATTATAATTTTAATATTGGCAGTAGTGCCTCAATAACCGATAATAGCGGAAAAGGTAATACAGGATTGTTTAAATCACGATCACCAGAGTGGCAAACATCCGGTGCTTTTACAGGAGCAGGAAACGCACTTCAGTTTGATGGCTATAAGTATGTTACTGCAGATAAGCTTAGTGATGATTTAGCAGAAACTCCAGCCTTAAGTATTGAGGCTTGGGTTAAGAGTGAAAGAGTTAATGAAACTGAAACTAAAATCCTTTGGTCTTTCCATTCGGCAACCCATGCTAATTTGATAATATTTGCAATTTCAAAAGACGGGAAATTAGTAGTGGATAAATATGACGGTGACGGTAGTGATAATCTTTTTTTTGGAACAACAACAATAGCAGCAAATGTTTGGACACATGTAGCATTAACAATAGCTGCTAACAATACAGTCATATGTTATATTAATGGTGTTGCTGAAACACTTACATCTAATGATGGTAGTCCCACAAATCTGACAACCATTATCACTAGACCTGTTGCTGACGGTTATTTTTCTATTGGTCAAGAATATGATGGTTATTTTCCATCACAAAAATTTATAGGCGAAATAGATGAATTACGGGTATGGAATACGGAACGTACCCCAGCTGAGATTTTTGATAATATGGATAAGGTGGTAGCAGTAAATGAGGCAGGACTTAAAGCTTATTATAATTTTGATAATGCAACTGCGGCCTATCTAACCGATGAAAGCACAAATGCCCCTGCTAATGCTAATCCAGGAACTTTTGTAACTTTATTAACACCAACATTGAAAGCTTCGGGTGCTTTTTCAGGACCAGGAAACGCTCTTCAGTTTGACGGACTTAACGATAAAGTTCTGATTAATGACGGACCAATATTAGGGAATAATTTCACTCAAGAAATGTGGATTTACCCAACAGACGCTACCGAATTCGCGCGTAATATTTTAGGAAAGGGTTTTGGTGTAGTTGAAAATCGACCTCCAAGTGTTTATCAAAATGGATTAAAAATTCATTTTGGATTTGGTGATGGAACTGTATGGAACTCATACGTTACTCCAGAGGTGTTAACCATTAGCTCATGGAATCATGTTGCCTTAACATTCGACGGGACTTCCTATTTGGTATATGTAAACGGAAGATTAGTTTATTCAACAGATTCCTCTTCTGGGAAAACACCGTACCAATTAGCACAGGCATCCATTGGAGGTCATGATAATTATTTTAAAGGAAGTATCGACGAAGTTAGAATTTGGTCAATCACCCGAACGGCTGAGGAAATTCAGGAAGATATGATGAAGACGATGGTAGGAACAGAGGCTGGCTTAGAAGCATATTACCGTTTTGACGAAAGTGCAGGTAACATCTTATCTGATTTTTCAGGCAATAATCATATTGGTACTTTAACAAATATGACAGGGGATGAATGGACCGATTCTAAAGCTTTTAACACCTGGCTAGGTGGAACATCTACTGCTTGGAGCGATGCTGCTAACTGGTCAGATGGCTTACCTACTGCTACAGACAATGTGGGAATTTACAAAACCAGCTTAGGAAACCAAGCCACAATTAGTGGTTCACCAACGGTAACCAACGTATTAATTTCTTCAACTTCGGCTCCTACTTTAAATTCAGGATTCACCGTAAATGGAAACCTAATCACAAACAGCCCAGTAAATCTTAATGGTCAAACAATTACATTGGGTAGTGCTGCATATCTTTTAGAAAAAGCAGGGAGTGAATTTTTTGGAAACACTGGAGTTATTACCACCACTAGAAATTTAAGTGCTATTACTTCATTAAATGTTGCCAATATGGGGGCTGTAATTACTACTGCTGCCAATATGGGAAGCACAGTAATTACACGTGGACATATGGTTCAAACAAATGGCGTGAATAATAGCGTTAAACGTTATTTTGATATTACGCCTACAACTAATACGGGGTTAAATGCAAGTCTTGTTTTTAATTATGTAGACACCGAATTGAACGGTTTAACTGAAGCTAATCTAAAATTATTTAAATCTACTAATGATGGAAATAGCTGGTCAAATGAGCAAGGAACAATAAATACCTCAAATAATACTATTACTTTATCTAGTATAGATAACTTTGGAAAATTTACTGCGGCAGTAGATATAAGTACAGCACCAACAGATATTTCAATAACACCCGCATCTATTAACGAAAATAAACCTTCCGGTACAGTTGTTGGAGCTCTTTCGGCAACTCTTTCTTCGGAAGTGTATTCCTATAGCCAAGTTTCAGGTGATGGTGCTACTAATAATTCTAGTTTTAGTTTAAAATTAAATGTAATTGAAGACCAGAACTCTGGTTCTGGAGAGACAGGTATTGCAATATTTAGTACGTACGGAGATATATGGCAATCTTTTACTGCCGGAAGCTCAGGAACTTTATCCCAAATTGCCTTACGATCTATTAGCGGAGGAGGTAGTTCTTATACAATGAAACTTAAAGTTTTCGAAGGTGAAGGTATTAGCGGATTATTTTTGGGTGAATCAACATCTGTAATGACTCCCGAAACAAATAGTTACATATATTGGGATTTTAGTGGAATTACTGTCGAAGAAGGACATCAATATACCTTTCAACTTTCTGAGTGGACTTTTAATGAAGGATATGGATTATATGCATGGAGAGATGAAACACATTACACCGGAGGTAGCTTGAACTATGGGGGTTATCCAAGCTACGAAATGGCGTTTAAAACATATGTAGCCACATCAACTGATCTTATTGCTGAATCATCTTTTGATTATGAATCAAAATCTTCTTATACAACGAGAATTAAAGCTACAAATCAGTACAATCAATCATTCGAAAAAGCAATCACTATAACTATTAACAATGTAAATGAAGTTCCAACCAATATTACATTATCTGCAAGTGCAATCAACGAAAATGTAGCAGCCAATTCAACTGTTGGAGCAATAAACACAACCGATCCGGATGCAGACAATACATTTACGTATACATTAGTTTCAGGAACAGGTAGCACGGATAATGAATCATTCAACATTAATGGTAGTAATTTAAGAATTACCAATAGTCCAGACTTTGAAGCTAAAAACAGTTATTCAATACGTATTAGAACAACTGACCAGGGAGATTTGTTTTTTGAAAAGGCATTTACCATTACAATTAACAATCTGGATGAACCACCAACAGTTACTACACAAGCAATTATAGATATCGGTGTAACTACCGCAACAGGAAATGGAAATATTACAGATTTGGGTAGCCCTAATCCAACACAATACGGAATAGTTTGGAGTACTTCTACAAATCCAACTATTGCACTTACCACTAAAACAGAAGAAGGCACTGCCAGTGCACTAGGGGCTTTTACGTCAAACATTACAGGATTAACAACAGGAACTAAGTACTATGTACGTGCATATGCAACCAATAATAGTACAGGAACAAGTTATGGAGATGAAGTGAGTTTTACAACTTACGTTTTACCTGTATTAACATCCGATAATGCCACCGATGTTGCCAGTACAACAGCCTCCATTAGAGGAGATTTAACAACAGTAGGAAATCCGGTACCAACAGCCTATGGCCTTGTATGGAGTACATCGGCAAATCCAACTACTGCACTTAGCACAAAAACAAATGAAGGGGCTGCTTCTGGAACTGACAGTTTTATTAAATTACTTGACGGGCTTGACCCCGGCACAACATATTATTATCGCAGTTATGCTGTAACAAGTTTGGGTACTTTTTACAGTGCCGAAAAATCATTTAAAACTACAGTATTAACCTGTTTTAGTGTTGAATTCAATGATTTGGTTTTAAACGGAGATGCCACACTTTCAGGAAATACAGCAACATTGACACCTAATATGGGCGGTAAAAGTGGTTCTGTTTGGGGAAAAATGAGGGTTGATTTAGAATTAGACTTTAAAATAACGTCACAATTATATTTTGGGAATAACGATGTCAATGGTGCTGATGGTTTGGCTTTTGTACTGCAGCCTCTTTCCAGTAATGCAGGTTCAACAGGTGGAGGATTGGGGTATGCCGGTATTACTCCTTCTTATGCCGTTGAATTTGACACCTACGATAACGGAAGTGCTGACCCTACTAATTCAGACCATATTGCCATTGTGAAAAACGGGCTGGCTGGCAGTGCAGCTGCACATTCGCCTTATTCTTCCCGGTCAAATATTGAAGATGGGAATTGGCACGATGCTGTTTTTGAATGGAATGCCACCACTAAATATTTTAAGGTTACGTACGATGGTTCAGAATTATTTAATGTGAATATTGACCTTATTAATGCTGTATTTGGAGGTGAAAAGAACGTTTTTATCGGTTTTACAGCTGCAACAGGCGGATCTTTCAATGAGCAAAAAGTTACTTTTCTTAATTATTGTTCAACCGAAGCAGGAGGTACTCCTCCAACCATTACAGAAATAAACGATAGTACAATTTGCCCTTATTCGTCAACCGGTGCTTTGAATTTTAATATAGGAGATGCCGAATCAACATGGAGTCAGATGGGCGTTTCAGCTAGCTCATCAAATACTACTTTGATACCAAATAACAACCTGGTTATAGCAGGAACTGAAGCAGCACGTACTATAACTGTAACTCCTATTGAAGGGGAGGTTGGCTACGCAGATATAACAGTTACAGTAACCGATGCCGATGGGCAAACAGTCAACGAAGTATTTGGCGTGACCGTGGAAGACGATGAAGAACCAGTTGTAAAAACAAAAAATATTACTGTTCAATTGGATGGTACAGGTAATATTTCTATTAACCCAAGTGACATTGACAATGGCTCCACAGATAATTGCGCTATTGCTTCCTATGAATTAGATATTAATGCTTTCACTTGTGCGGATATAACAGGGTTATTAAATACCAACAATACGGTTGTAGTAACTTTAACGGTAACCGATAAGAATGGAAATAGAGGTAGTAATACTGCAACAGTAACAGTTGAAGATAACATTAAACCAGTTGTAAATACCAAACCAATCACAGTTCAACTTTTAGCAGACGGAACGGCAACTATATTGAACGATGCCGTAAATGATGAATCAACAGATGCATGTGGAATCGTTTCCTATGCTACTGATATAAAGAACTTTGATTGTTCCAATGTTGGAGAAAACACTGTTACTTTAACGGTTACCGATGAGCATGGAAACTTTGATAGTAAAACAGCGATAGTAACTGTTGAAGATAACATTAAACCGGTTGTAAATACCAAACCAATCACAGTTCAACTTTTAGCAGACGGAACGGCAACTATATTGAACGATGCGGTAAATGATGGATCAACAGATGCTTGTGGAATCGCTTCCTATGCTACTGATATAAAGAACTTTGATTGTTCCAATGTTGGAGAAAATACTGTTACTTTAACGGTAACCGATAAGAATGGAAATAGAGGTAGTAATACTGCAACAGTAACAGTTGAAGATAACATTAAACCGGTTGTAAATACCAAACCAATCACAGTTCAACTTTTAGCAGACGGAACGGCAACTATATTGAACGATGCCGTAAATAATGGGTCAACAGATGCATGTGGAATTGCTTCTTATGCTACTGATATTAATAGTTTTGATTGTTCCAATGTTGGAGAAAATACTGTTACTTTAACAGTTACTGATAAGAATGGAAATGTTGATAGCAAAACAGCGATAGTAACTGTTGAAGATAAGGTTAAACCAAATGTAATTACCAAATCAATTACAGTTCAACTCTTAGCAGACGGAACGGCAACTATATTGAACGATACCGTAAATAATGGGTCAACAGATGCATGTGGAATCGCTTCTTATGCTACTGATATTAAGAGTTTTGATTGTTCCAATGTTGGAGAAAACACAGTTACTTTAACAGTTACTGATAAAAATGGAAACTTTGATAGTAAAACAGCGATAGTTACCGTTGAAGATAACGTTAAACCGGTTGTAAATACCAAACCAATCACAGTTCAACTTTTAGCAGATGGAAGGGTAACTATATTAAACGATGCCGTAAATAATGGGTCAACAGATGCTTGTGGAATCGCTTCCTATGTTACTGACATCAAAAGCTTTGATTGTTCCAATGTTGGAGAAAATACTGTTACTTTAACAGTTACTGATAAGAATGGGAATGTTGATAGCAAAACAGCGATAGTTACTGTTGAAGATAAGGTTAACCCAAATTTAGTCACAAAAGATATTACTGTCCAATTGGATGCTACGGGCAAAATTTCTATTGTTCCAGTAGACATTAACAATGGGTCAACAGATGCATGTGGTATAGCTATTTACGAACTTGATATTTATAGTTTTGATTGTTCCAATGTTGGAGAAAACACCGTTACTTTAACAGTTACAGATAAGAATGGAAACGTTGCTAACAAAACAGCTATTGTAACCGTTGAAGATAATGTTAAACCAACGGCCCTATACAAAGACATTACCGTACAATTAGATGCACAAGGATTTGCAAGTGTAACGGCAGCAGAGGTTGACGGAGGCAGTTATGATGCTTGTGGCATTAAATTAATCAGTTTATTTCCAATAGAACAAACGTTTAATTGTAGCAATCTTGGGGAGAATAAACTAAAATTATTAGTGATAGACAACAACGGAAATGTATCGGCTTGTTATCCTAAAGTCACGGTAGAAGATACGATTGCACCAACCATAACCTGTCCAGAAACGCTAACAGTGAGTTCAGAAGCGGGTAGTTGTGATGCAAGCATTGAATTAGAAATACCAACAACAGCTGATAATTGCAAAGTAGCATCAGTCACCAGCAATGCACCAAGCGTATTTCCGCTGGGAGAAACGATGGTCATTTGGATCGTTACAGACGGCTCTGGAAACACTGCAACCTGCGAGCAATTAGTAATTGTAAAGGACACCGAAAAGCCAACCATAACCTATCCAGAGACCCTAACAGTGAGTTCAGATGCAGGGAGTTGTGATGCGGCACTTGAATTAGAAATGCCAGCCACGGCAGATAATTGCACAGTAGCATCAGTGACTAGCAATGCGCCAAGCGTATTTCCGTTGGGAGAAACTACCGTAGTTTGGACCGTTACAGACGGTTCAGGCAATAGTACAACTTGTGAGCAATTAGTAATTGTAAAAGACACCGAAAAGCCAACCATAACCTGTCCAGAAACGCTTATAGTGAGTTCAGATGCTGGTAGTTGTGATGCAAGCATTGAATTAGAAATACCAGCCACGGCAGATAATTGCACAGTAGCATCAGTGACTAGCAATGCGCCAAGCGTATTTCCGTTAGGCGAAACTACCGTATTTTGGACCGTTACAGACGGTTCAGGCAATAGTACAACTTGTGAGCAATTAGTAATTGTAAAAGACACCGAAAAGCCAACCATAACCTGTCCAGAAACGCTTATAGTGAGTTCAGATGCTGGTAGTTGTGATGCAAGCATTGAATTAGAAATACCAGCCACGGCAGATAATTGCACAGTAGCATCAGTGACTAGCAATGCGCCAAGCGTATTTCCGTTAGGCAAAACTACCGTATTTTGGACGGTTACAGATGGTTCAGGCAACACAGCAATGTGTGAACAATTGGTCGTTGTAAAAGATACTGAAAAACCGATAGTAAGTTGTACCATGCCATTTACACTACAGTTAGATGAGACAGGAAATGCAACATTGACAGCAGTTCAAATAGATAAAGGGAGTAGTGATAATTGTGAAATTGCCTCAATAAAAATTAACAAAACAGCTTTTAATTGTGAAGATCTAGGAGCAAACACAGTAATACTAACTGTAAACGATAAAAGTGGAAATATAGCTACGTGCAGCACTGTGGTAACTATTGTAGATACTACTGCTCCTATTGTGATGACTCAAAACATTTCGGTTGAATTAGATAGCAATGGCCATGCAACAATATCCGCAGAAGAGATCAATGATGGTAGCTTTGATGCTTGTGGTATTGCCACGATGCGTTTAGATCAAACCACCTTTAATTGTCCAACTTTAGAAGCGCATACCATAACATTAACCGTTTCAGATACCGCTGGAAACAGCGCCTCAGAAATAGCTTTTGTAACGTTTACTTCAGATGATTTAGACAATGATTTAATTGCTGATATGTGTGATGATGATATGGACGGAGATGGGGTAGCTAATGATATTGACAATTGTCCAACGGTATCAAATTCCAACCAATCAGATTTAGATAGAAATGGTATTGGAGATGTTTGTGATCAAGGAGATTTAGAAATACCAAATGGTTTTTCACCCAATGGAGATGGTACCAATGATGAGTTTATCATAGAGGGACTTCATAAATATCCTAACAACAGTATTCAAATCTATAACCGCTATGGAGCGATGGTGTATGAATCAAAAGCATATCAGAACTATTGGGATGGTGTATCATCGGGTAAAACACAAAAGTTACCTGCCGCACCGTACTTTTATGTGCTCAGCATTAATGGTGGAAGTAAAATAGTAAAAGGTTGGGTATACATCAATTATTAAGAAAAAAGAAAATGAAAAACACAATAAAAATAGTAGTAATTGTATTCGTTCTATTTACAGGATTACTGAGTTATGGACAACAAGATCCATTATACACGCAGTATTACAATAACTTTAGTTTGATCAATCCTGCGTATTCAGGAAGTCACGGATTGTTTACAGCAACAGCAAATATAAGAAGTCAGTGGGCAGGAGAAGCAGGCGGACCAGAAACACAAACCCTGTCATTGCACGGAGCCACAGGTAAAAATGTAGGATTGGGTTTGTCTATTGTTAATGACAAAGTATATGTGTTAAATGAAACCCATGTATTTGCAGATTTCTCGTACTCCATAGCAGCAAGCGAAAAAGCTACGCTGGCATTTGGATTGAAAGCAGGAGGCAGTTTTTTAAATGTAGATTTATTGGGCTTGGGTATTGAAAATGATAATTTGTTTAGTGAAAATATCAACCAGTTCAATCCAAATCTAGGCGTAGGCGCTTTTTATTATACGGATCAATTTTATATGAGTGTGTCTACAGTGAACATTTTAAAAACAAAACGCTATGCAAAAAGTAGCAATGTAGTTTCCAGTGCATCGGATGAAATGGTTTTTTATGTTTCTTCAGGTTATATGTTTGATATAAGTGAAGCTTTTAAACTAAAATCTTCGGTCATGTTTAGAGCAGTCAATGGAAGTCCATTATCAACAGACCTTTCAGCGAGTATCTTATGGAATGACAAATTAGAATTTGGGGTTTCACATAGATTGGAGGAATCCATATCAGGATTGTTTCAAATACGCTTGACAGATCATTTAAAAATTGGATATACCTATGATGCAATTACCTCTGAATTATCAAATTATAACAGCGGTTCCCATGAATTTAGCATCATTTTAAATTTAGGAGGCAGTGAAGCACAACAATCAAAAAGAAAACCACCATTTTATTGGATGAAAAACAGAAATTCTGAAGAGATTTTGAAAGCCAAAGAATATGATAGTGAAAATTAATGGATATAGAAAATTCCACATAATTAAAAACCCAAGCACAAGCTTGGGTTTTATTTGTAATGTAATTTGTTATTGAGAAACTTAGGTTTGTAAATTCTAACTACTTTTTCTTATTTATGTTGGAATCCATTATTTTAAATCGAATTTTTTCTTTTTAAAATAAGCTGAAAGACTTAAAATAAATAAGCAAGCAACAACAATATATACCCAATTAGGAATTGGAATGGGATCGCCTGTAGCATAGGAATGCAGGCCAGATAAATAGTAATTAACACCATAATAGGTCATAATAACAGTGGCTAAGCCAAATATAGTTGCAAAATTGTAAGAAAATAAACCGAATAATTTTGGAATGATTCTCATATGCAAAATAAAAGCATAGACTAATATGGTTACCAATGCCCAGGTTTCTTTTGCGTCCCAGCCCCAATATCTTCCCCAAGATTCATTGGCCCAAACACCACCTAAATAAGTACCAATACTGACCATAACCAAACCTCCAATTAAGGTTAATTCACTTATATAGGACATTTCCTTAATAATTCTAATAATTCTATCTTTATTGGTCTCATTTAAAAACAACATCAATACTAAATTTATAATTCCGATGATAGCGCCTAGCATTAAAAATCCATAGCTACCAGCTTCTAATGAAACGTGAATTGTTAACCAATACGATTTTAAAACGGGTACTAATGGCGTTATTTCTGGATCTAAAAAACTGAGCATTGAAACTAATAATAGAATGGAAGCTAAAACCATTGTAGCCGCTAAGCCACCAAAAGATTTTCGTGTAAAAATTAACCCGGCCAAAGTAGAAGTCCAAGCAATATAGATCATAGATTCATACCCATTACTCCAAGGTGCTCTTCCTGAAATATACCATCTTAAACCAAGCCCAATAGTATGTAAGATAAAGCCAATAATAACTAAAGAAAATAATATTTTATAGGCTAATTTTAGATTTTTAGTAGGTTTAAAAACAGATAAAAATAGAAAACTTAAAAAAGCGATTCCTAATAAAAAGTAGAATAGTGCTAAACGACTAAAAACCTGTGAGTTGTTTAATAAGATTTCTGCATTAATTTTAGAGGAAGAAGGCATAATAGCTCCACCATTTTTAATTTGGTAATCTTTAAGTTCTTGAATTAATTGATCGGCATTTCGGTAATTATTTGTGTGAAGGGCGTCTTCTAATGTAGTTGTATAAGAACTGAAAAATTGAGCGGCTACACTATTTTGAGTCTCTGAATGCGAATGATTCGAATCATGATTCGACAACCAAGTATTATTTGAATCATTTACATTTGGTACTATTTTTAATAAAGTTCCTGAAAAAAGCATACTCAAAATATTTACTTTTTCATCTATTTTAAGTAATTCTTTTTCATAAACACCTCTATCTACAGGTTTTAAATTATACACATCTCGTACTTCATCTTTTAACTTATAAACACCATTTTCATCAAAAAAATCTTTATAAGATACATAGTTACTTGTTGCTCCTAATTTTGATGAAATAGTTTCGTGATTACCCAGTTTTATTAGATTTACACCATACCATTCACCATTATTTGCAAAGATACTTAACACAATTTGATCTGCACTTAGGCCGTATAAACGTTCCTTTTTAGCTAATTTTCTTACTATTTCACGCGTTAGTGTATGCATTGGTTTCATCCTACCTCTAAAATCTTGCACAACAAGCTTGCTGAAATTATTTGCATGATTAACATCAACAATATGAGTTACTTTTAAATCTTCTTTGCTAATTTGTGCATATGAATGCGTTGATGCGAGTGTACATACCATAGCAAAAATTAGCATGGTGTTATCCGCTCTCAGTTTTTTTATTTTTTGTAAAATGGTATAAAATCTAGTTTTCTTACTAAAAAAAGTAAGTAACATTCCTATTGTTAAAAGAATATAACCTGCGTAGGTTATTAAAGTTCCCCAATAATCATTATTAACGCTTAAATAGGTACCTTTTTCATCTTGATCAAAGGATGATTGAAAAAAACGAAAGCCATCATAACTCAAAATATTATTCATAAAAATTCTAAAATCTTTTGTAACATTTTTTGTGGGATCTATTAATTGAACTTCACTAGCATAGGAGGAAGCACTGTTTGTTCCTGGGTACTTATCCATAATAAAATCCTTTAATTTTATGGTGAAAGGCACTTCCATTTCTTTGGTTCCGTAGCTTGCAGAGAGTATTAAATTTTCAAAATTTAATACTTGAGGTCTTCCAGGATCACCTTTTTGGCCATAGAGATATGTTTCTTGAATTTTTCCATTTACTGAAATTTCCGCTAAAAGTGCAACTTGGCTGCTACTGCTTACTTTAGGATTTCCGGATTCAATAGTTGCATTTCCATTTTTAGTAAATTCAGGTAACACAAAATTATTTGCACCATCTGAATACAAGGAGCGAAGTAATAGAGGTTGATATTCCTCGGATGGATAAATAGTGTCTTTTTTTTGAGTAGCCATGACCATTTGTGTAAAGGGCTGATCTGCTTTAAAAAACAGGGAATCATTCTTAAATAAAATATTGATGGCACCTGGTATTGTAGTTGCATTAAAATTAAAAAATAGATTGCCAAACCTGTTTTGCTCGCCTTCTTTTATGAAATATTCTTCACGACCATTCATTCCTGCAACCACCACTTTTAGGGTTGCTATTCCATTATTGCTCTCTACTAATTTTTGAGTTGGATTTGGAATGAATTTTTTGATGGAAACATCAATTAAATCATTGTCAATTAAATAAGATTCGTGCCAATTATTGTTACCTAATGTAGCAAATAAAACTTCTTCATTAAACTCATAGGTTTGATCGTTTTTAACGACTTTAAATTTTAAAAAATTTGTAGCGGATAAAAAAGTATTGGAAGCATCATTTTCTCTAATGTGCATTATACCTTCAAATCCAAAATAACGAGTAATACCAGCACCAATTAAAATTAAAATTATGGCACCATGGAACAATATGAGTGCCCATTTTTTTTGTTTAATCATTTTAAACTTTACAATATTTACAATAATAGATATTCCAAAGAGTACCAATAAAACCTCAAACCAAAACGCTTGAAATACTACTTTTTGTGCAGAACTTGTGCCGTAATCATTTTCAATAAACGTAGCAATTCCAATAGCTGCTGCAAACAACAATATATATAATCCTGCAGCCCTTGTGCTAAATAGTGCAGCTGAAATTTTTGAAACTATTTTAAAAAAATTCTTCATATAAATTAAATTTAGTTGAGGTGGTTTATAATTTTAGGTTAGCGAAGTATAGTTCCGTTTTCTAAAATGAGGTCGTATTTATATCCAGCACCAAAATCTTTATTCAATGAAACGGTTGCTTTTAAAGTTACAATGGCATCTTCAGGAATAAATGTATCTGAAGTAATTACAAGATCAAAATCATCTTTGCTTCCATCTTTTAAATGAATCCAATTCCTATTCATAATATTAGCATTAGATTTTACACAAGCACCGCTTATTTGAACTGTTTTTCCTTCTAGGTTTTTAGCATTTTTAACTAATTCTGAAATTTTCATAGAGCCTTTAACTTCAATTTTATTTGTAAGTGTTTTAATAGGAGCTTTTGTTGCTTTGGTAGTTTTTTGTTTTGTTAATAATTCATTTTTGTTGCTTTGACCTGTTCCAGTAGTTGAATGATTTGCTGCAACTAGACTCCCAGATATTAAATATATTTTTTCAAAAACTCTATTAAAGTCTTTGCTTTCATAGTTTGTTTTTAAAAGGCCGCCTTTATAATAATACGTTTCACCAATAGTAATATCCATGAGTCTGGTTGCAATCCAAAATTGCTCCTCATTTTCTGTCACATTCATATACAAATACTTAGAGGTTTCTAAAATTTCATTTACTTTAATGGTATGCAAATCACCAGCAAAAGTATTTGCAGCAGTTGTTGTTGCTTCTTGTTTATTTTCACCAGAAAAAATTCCACTGCTTTTTTCTGAGCTAGTAGCTTCATTCGAGGATTCTATAACTTTTGGACCATTATTACAAGCTATTGTACTCATAATTAGCAATAGAATTAACACCGTACTTTTAATTTTTAGAATCATAATTTAATTTTTTAAGGCTTTTTTTTTGTTTTTAAATCTTTTAGTTATTGATGTATTTACTCGGTAATCATTTTTTTCTCCGGGTGTCATGGACATTTCTCCAAATACATTTAATTTTAAGCTCTTACTTAAACTTAAAGAAAGGTTAGTGCCATAATAATTTTGTGTAGTTGTTGCATTCGTATTTAAATAAGAATAATCAACCATTCTTAAATAAAAATCTGCACTCAGCTTATTTAGAATAAGCTCTCTGGAATGGCGAAAAGATAGGATGGAGCTCTCTAAATAATTGGATGTATTTTTATTATAATTAATAGAAAAACTACCACCAATTGCTGGAATTTTAGAGATGTTGATATACGCATTTATGTTGTTTGATTTGTTTTGCGTTGAACTTTGAAATCGTTTACTATAACTTGCTCCGGCAAACAAAAACCTTGAAGGTTTTATATTGAATCGAAACCTTAAACCTTGTCTCGCTTCATTATCATCTAAAAGCCGTTCAATTTCTGTTTGAAATGTTTCATAATACAAAATTCTTTTTCTAGAATCATAGGAAACCATGAAATCTAATTTTCTACTAAATCTATATTTTGCAGAAGTATACAAATTTGTAAGATCCATGGAATTTGAAGTAATTGAATCTGCTTTAGAATACATGTCAAATTCCATAGAAGAAAAAAGATATAAGTTTTTTAAAATGGAACTAGAATGTTGAAAATAAGCATATCTGCGGTCTATCTGTCCATTATTTGTTTGCTGCAATACACCTAATGTTGTTTGAGATTGAAAATTTTTATTAGTTGTAATTTTTCCAAAATACCCACCGTATTCAAGTAAATTGGCATTAAAATTATATTCGTTAATATCAGGTCTAAATCCAGCAATAATTCCAACATAGTTAGTGCCAAAAAACTTTTCAGCTTGCAATCCATCAATAGCGCCTAATGAAGAAGTTTTATTGTTGATTTTTCTTCCAATTATAAAATTGAATGTTGAATCTATATCATATTTTAAGGCTAAATTATAGACATTAAAAACATTTTCTCTTAAACTGGAAGTATTATCTTTTGTTTGGAAGTATTGTCTATAATTTAAATAGGTTTCTAAAGAAATTTTTGAATTGTTGATATGTTGTGCGTCTAAAGAAAATCGATACATCATTCGATGACTATTACTTGTAGTTGGCGAAATGTTGCTATAACTAGCCGCTGATAATTTTCCTCTTATTTTCTCAATTTCATTTACTTCAATTGCTGTATTTTTCTGATTATCGGTAATTATTTCATTTTTAACAATGGTAGGTTCTTTCAAATTTTCTACAGTGTTTGAATCATCATTTACTTCTTTATATCTGTGAAAAACTACATCATCCTTTTTTACAACACACTTTAATAATGAACTACAAACCACTGATTTTGACGACTTGTTTTGTACTAACAAACACGCATTTTTAATATTTAAAAAACGAAGTGTATCACCTATTTTAATGTCTTTGGTATTTTCAAATTTTACATAAATATTTTTTGAGTTTACAAACGAAACCTTTCCAGTAATTATTTTGGCTTTATTTTGCCCAATTAATTTTGGGCAAAACAACGCGAATAAAGCAAGTATAAGTATAGTTTTTAACTTCATTTTATTGTTTTTAACCTCGTCCTGTTGGGTGACATTCATAGCAAGCATTACTTTCATAAACATAACCGTTTTCACCTCTGTGATCTCTGTCCACACTGGTTTTATTATTATGTTCATGACAGTTTATACAACTGAATGTTGAATAATTATTTGTTGTATGGCAATCAATACATTTATCCCATTCTCCTTTATGTTTTCCACTGTAAATTGGGAAGAATTGGCTATCATGGTCAAAAGTAGCTGGTGTCCAGTTACCCGTTGTATGGCAAGCTGCACAATCCGTTGAGAATCCAGCATTTTGATGATTAGGATCCGTTGTTCCGTTAAAATCACTTTGGTGACAACTCACACATTCAGAAGAGGTATCTGAATAATTAGAAGTCTTATGACATTGTGTACAATCATTAATATCGTGCCCTAACGTAAGTGGGAAGAAATCGTGATTGAAAGTTGAAGGCGTCCAACCACCCGTTGTATGGCAAGCAGTACATTCTGTTGAGAATCCAGCATTTTGATGATTAGGATCCGTTGTTCCATTAAAATCACTTTGGTGACAACTTACACATTCAGAAGAGGTATCTGAATAATTAGCTGTTTTATGACACTGTGTACAATCATTAATATCATGCCCTAACGTAAGTGGGAAGAAATCGTGATTGAAAGTTGAAGGCGTCCAACCACCCGTTGTATGGCAAGCAGTACATTCTGTTGAGAATCCAGCATTTTGATGATTAGGATCCGTTGTTCCATTAAAATCACTTTGGTGACAACTTACACATTCAGAAGAGGTATCTGAATAATTAGCTGTTTTATGACACTGTGTACAATCATTAATATCATGCCCTAACGTAAGTGGGAAGAAATCGTGATTGAAAGTTGAAGGCGTCCAACCACCCGTTGTATGACAAGCAGTACATTCTGTTGAAAATCCAGCATTTTGATGATTAGGATCGGTTGTTCCATTAAAATCACTTTGGTGACAACTTACACATTCGGAGGAGGTATCTGAATAATTAGCTGTTTTATGACATTGTGTACAATCATTAATATCGTGTCCCAATGTAAGTGGGAAAAAATCGTGATTGAAAGTTGAAGGCGTCCAAC
Source organism: Lutibacter sp. (assembly GCF_016342705.1). Classification (GTDB taxonomy): domain Bacteria; phylum Bacteroidota; class Bacteroidia; order Flavobacteriales; family Flavobacteriaceae; genus Lutibacter. Next base: position 21,859 of record NZ_JAEINV010000023.1, read on the forward strand.
CACCCGTTGTATGACAAGCAGTACATTCTGTTGAGAAACCAGCATTTTGATGATTAGGATCCGTTGTTCTATTAAAATCACTTTGGTGACAACTTACACATTCGGAGGAGGTATCAGAATAATTGGCTGTTTTATGACATTGGGTACAATCATTAATATCGTGCCCTAACGTAAGTGGGAAAAAATCGTGATTGAAAGTTGAAGGCGTCCAACCACCCGTTGTATGGCAAGCAGTACATTCTGTTGAGAAACCAGCATTTTGATGATTAGGATCCGTTGTTCCATTAAAATCACTTTGGTGGCAACTTACACATTCAGAAGAGGTATCTGAATAATTAGAAGTCTTATGACACTGTGTACAATCATTAATATCGTGCCCTAACGTAAGTGGGAAGAAATCGTGGTTGAAAGTTGAAGGTGTCCAACTATTTTCTGTATGGCAAGCAGTACATTCTGTTGAGAATCCAGCATTTTGATGATTAGGATCTGTTGTTCCATTAAAATCACTTTGGTGACAACCAACACAAGCTGAAGGAGTGCTGCTGTATGTTCCATGTTCCGGTTTATGACAAGCGACACAATCTTCTGAAATTTCAGCATGGGCACCATTTAAAGGATAAAAATCGTGATTCCAATTAGCTGGTGTCCAGTCAGGGTTGGTAGTGTGGCAAGTAATACAATCCGTAGAAAATTCTGCATTTTTATGATTTGGGTTTATAGAGGTATCAAAATCATTTTGATGGCAAGTGATACATTCGGAAGAAGTATCGGAATAATTAGATGTTTTATGACATTGTGTACAATCACTAATATCGTGGCCCAACGTAAGTGGGAATGAATCATGATTAAAAGTAGATGGAGTCCAACTATTTTCAGTATGACAAAATGTACAATCGGTAGAAAAATTGGATTGACTATGATTAGGGGCTGTTGTACTATTAAAATCATCTAAATGACAACCAACACAAGCTGAAGGAGTGTTGCTATAGGCTCCTTGTTCTTGTTTATGACAAGCGACACAATCTTCTGAAATTTCAGTATGTGCACCATTTAATGGATAAAAATCGTGATTCCAATTAGCTGGTGTCCAATCAGGATTGGTGGTGTGGCAAGTAATACAATCCGTTGAAAACCCTGCATTTGTATGATTTGGGTTTATAGAGGTATCAAAATTATCTTGATGACAACTGATACATTCGGAAGAAGTATCTGCATAATTAAAGGTTTTATGACATTGCGTACAATCACTAATATCGTGTCCCAACGTAAGTGGGAATGCGTCATGATTAAAAGTAGATGGTATCCAACTATTTTCTGTATGGCAATAGGCACAATCGGTAGAGAAATTGGATTGGCTATGATTGGGATCGGTTGTACTATTAAAATCATTTAAATGACAACCAACACAAGCTGAAGGAGCGTTGTTGTATGTTCCTTGTTCTGTTTTGTGACAAGCAACACAATCTTCTGAAATTTCAGCATGTGCACCATTTAAAGGATAAAAATCGTGATTCCAATTAGCTGGTGTCCAGTCAGGATTGGTGGTATGACAAGTTATACAATCTGTTGAAAACCCGGCATTTGTATGATTTGGGTTTAAAGAGCTATCAAAATTATTTTGATGACAAGTGATGCATTCGGGTGAAGTTTCACTGAAATTACTTGTTTTATGGCATTGTTTACAATCCTGAATGTCGTGTCCAAGTGTAAGAGGGAATGCGTCGTGGTTGAAATTACCGGTAGACCAAGCTGCATCAAAAATACTATGGCATTCTGTACAATTAATTGAAAAATCGGCTAATATATGATTTGGATTTACGGCTGCATTAAAATCACTCTGATGGCAATTTACGCATTCATTCCCCAAATTATCAAATCTTAAATTTGTTTCTGAAGTGTGACATGCGGTACAATTTAAATTGGTATGTTCTCCAACAAGTGGGAACCCATTTTGTTCATGTAATTCAGGAATTGTGTTAACTACCCAATTTTCAGCGGTATGGCATCTTGCACAGTCATCGCCAACAGAAGCACTGTGTATATCCGTATGACAAGAAATACACTGATTCTCAACTTCTTCAAATACAAGGGTTGTATGACATTCCTTACAATTAACTTCTGAGTGCGTGCCTTCAAGATTGAATTTGGTGGATTCATTATGATTAAAAGTTAACGTTTTACTAGTAACAACCCAACTTTCAGAGGTATGACATTTAGCACAATCTATCGCTAACTCATTTCCATGAGGAGATTGTGCAAGTACTTGCATACTTAGAAATAACACGAATATTATTGATGACAATCTATACATTGGAATTTTTCAATTTTATAATTAAAACTTGTATTTTTTGTATCTATAGTATTTATAGAAGCAATATGACACTGGTTACATTCAATTTCTGCATGTTTTCCTTCTAATGGAAAAGCAGTAGTGTTATGATCAAATTTTTCAGGAGCCCAACTGTCAAAAATATGGCATCTAACACATTCGGTTTTGCCATTGATAGCGAATTGATTTCCGTGATTGTTCTCATGACAATTGATACATTGTGTATCTAAATTGGTGAATTTTCGATTGAATATATCGCTTGGTTCTTTGGTTGTACTATGGCAATCTTTACATTCAGTTGTGCGGTGTTTACCTTCCAAAGACCAAGTTGTTTTCGTATGGTCAAAGTTTACGGTTGCCCAAGTGTCATTTATATGACAAGATTCACAGGTGCTTTTAGGGTAATATTTTGGATCTATATCATCTTTATGAATATCTTCATGGCATTCCACACAAGTGGTCCCTTTATCTTTAAATTTCCATTTGTTATCAGCTTCATCTACGTGACATGCAAAACAAGGGGTTGCTACATGGGCACCTTTTAAAGCAAAGTTTGTAGCTTCATGCCTTTCTAGCGTGAATAAACTGGTATCAAAACCAGCTTCAACAGTATGACAAGTATTGCAATCTGGCGAAGCATTATTTTTAATAAATTCACCTTCATGATAATCTGTATGGCAGTTCATACAGGAAGAAAATGCGATGGCATCTGTAAATTTTCCTACTTTATGACATTTTTTACAATCAACCTCGGTATGCTTTCCTTCAAGGGAGAAATCTGATAAATTATGGTCAAATGAATTCATGGTTTTTGAGGAAACAAAGCTATTTTCTGAATGACAGGTTACACAGTCATTTCCTAATTTTCCTTCGTGAGTATCTGTGTGACATGCAATGCAGTTTGTTTCGTCAATCGCCTTTTTGTCCTGAAAAACTAATTTTGGGTTGGATGTTTTTTCATGACACGAAAAACAATCAATTTGTTGATGTTTTCCTTTTAAAGTAAAATTTGTAGTATTATGATTGAATTTACCTCGTCCTTTAAAAAGATTAAAGGACTCTTCCACGTGGCACTGAGTACAAGCACCAGTTATTTTTTCATTATGTGGATTGTTGTGACAAGATTTACAGTCACTAAAAGGAATATTGTTAAATTTTTGGAATTCTTTTCCGTTTTTTTGACTTAATTCATGGCATTTTTTGCAATCTACAGTTTCGTGTTTTCCCTTTAGTTTAAAATCAGCTTTATTGTGATCAAATTTTGAAGCAGGAGAAAATTCTTGGGTTGTATGGCATTGTGTGCAATCATTTGTGGATAATGTTTTTTGATGATAATCATCATGACAAGTCAAACATTTTGTTTCTAATCCAAGAAATGTTTTGGACCTTTTCTTAAGATCTGAATCTTCAATAAAATCGGCCACATGGCATTTTTTACAATCTATAACTTCGTGTTTTCCATCTAACTTGTAACCAGTAAGTTTATGATCAAAATTGGCTTCATCAAATCGAACCATTTCAAATTTACGACCGTGATGTTCGCTATGGCATTGAAAGCAATCTTTCCTTTTTACATCTGAACTATTATGATAGCCTCTTTTAGCTGTTATCAGAGATTTAATTTCTTTATGGCAGTCTAAACATTTTGAATTGGTCACTTTTTTGCCTAATTCGTGGCATAAAGTACAATTATTCATTCCTTCAAATTTTGCGTGCGCACTTGTTAAATCTCCAGGTGAAATTTGGGCGTAACTATACGTGGTTATTAACAAAATAAAAAGAAGTAAAAACTGTAACTTCATATAAAAGTTTTTTTATGTTTTTTTACGATATAGCCAAAACGTTTTGTTATTTCAACGCCTGTTTTTTGTAAAAAAGAAGTTGGTAATTCTCCGCCAGCAAAAATGTATACCAAATCATTGTCTAGTATTATGGGTGCATTATGTCCTTCAATTTGTACCATCACATTTTTATCATTAATTGAAGTTACATTAGAATTAAAGAGCACCTGAATATTTTTGTTTTTAATGGCTGCCATAATTTTTTCTCTATTTTTGGGCTTTAGTCTAGAAAACTTATCTTTTCTGTAAGAAAGAGTTACATGATTGTGCTCCATTAATAGTATAACAGTTTCAATGGCAGAATCCCCACCACCAACTACCATTATTTTTTTATTTTTTATTTGTTCAGATTCAATTAATCGATACGCAACTTTCATAGAATCTTCACCAGGAATATTTAATTTTCTTGGACTACCGCGGCGTCCAATAGCTAAAAGAATGTTGTTGCAAATAAATTCTTCACCATTATTTGTGGTTATTTTAAAGGTATTATCCTTTAATAAATTAATGCTTTCAGCTTTGGTATGTTCTTTAATTTCAATGTGATGTTTGGTAATTACATCTTTCCAAATTTTAAGTAATTCATCTTTAGAAGTATTGTAAAGTTTTACCTTGCCATAAAGCGGTAAATCCATGGGAGCAGTCATTACAATTTTTTGTCGCGGAAATGTATACACTGTGCCGCCTAAGGAGTCTTGTTCTAAAGTTACCGATGTTAATCCATGTTTTTTAGCTGCAAGTGTTGCAGAAATACCTGCAGGACCCGCACCAATAATTCCAACGTCAATAACGTTTGGTTTTGCTTTTTTCTTATTTTTTAAAATACTTTCTAAAGCATGTTGTCCTTGTTCAACACTGTTCTTAATTAAGCCCATCCCGCCTAATTCACCTGCAATATATACGCCTTTGGTATTGGTTTCAAAGTTCTCATTTACGTGAGGTAAATCTACACCTCTAGTTTCAGTCCCAATACGGAGAGAAATAGCTTCAACTGGGCACCCATGAAAGCAAGCACCATGTCCAATACAATGGGAGGTGTTAATAACAGTTGCTTTGCCATCTACAATTCCTAAAATGTCTTTTTCGGGGCATTCAGCAATGCACGCAGCACTTCCAATACATGTATTTAAATCAATATAAGGATGCAGTGAAACAGGTTCAAATAGTCCCTCTTCTTTTGCTATTTCAACTTTTCTTTCAACAATTGTTGATTCCACTTTTTTCTTTCTTACATAAAAGAAAATTATGATGGCACAAATTAAAAAAACAACTCCGTAAACAACTATTTGTTCTATTATAAGTGCTCCCATTAAAATATCCATTTATAACCTAATGAAACAGTAACTATGATATGAATGATAACAATCACTAACATGATTAATGCAAAAGGCATATGTAATACGTGCCAATATTTTAGTAATTTTTGCATGGTTTGTAGCTGTACAATTTTACGAGATAGTGATTTTTCTTTTTTAACCATTTTTAAAATGAGCACGCGATCAGATTTTGGAACATCATTTTTTAATAAAAGGCTCCTTAAATGACCGATGGTAACGTTGGTATCTTTTGGTGCATCTTCATCTGTAATACTTAAAATCATATAGATGATTGATTCTGGTAAGTTGAATTTTTCATTTAAGATAGTTGCTAAATCAGTTTTAAGAGCTTTAACTTCATGCAAACTAAGTTCTCTACCTTCAATAGTTCTTGGTATTTGAATGTAAATATACCTTCCAAGTACGCCGCTTAAAACAACGGCTACCATACTCCAAAATGCAATAGAAACAATTCCTCCAAATTTAAATGCCGTATGAAAAAGAATAAGAATAGGGCCTAATACACATAAAAAAATATGAAACTCTAATAAATATTTAAGTCTTAAGTATTTCACCATGAAATTATATCTTTTGCGTGCAATGTAGATGGTAACTCCAAAAAAAATAAGAAATGTTCCTAATACGCCTAATCCTTGTCCATATATACCACTAGATTTAAACCAATGGTAATGCGGATGGTAAAAGCGTTCTTCTAAAGAAGTATTGTAGTACGTGTAACCTGTATAGGTTAAATATATAGTAGTAATAAGAACTATAAAAGCCATACTAAACAAATATGTTTTGTGTACAAGTGTGTTCAATTAATTGGGGTATTAGGTTAAAATATTGCTAGTGTATATATTACTTAACAAATGAATTTTAATTTACCCTACCACTAGTTTTATTTTAATAACAAGAGTTTTTATTGATTTTTGAAAATACTTTTTATTATTTTTTAGGGTAATGAACATTTAAATTGTTTTAAAGGCACAACCAATTAAATAATTGTATAAAATGAATTTTAAATTAACAGTGCTATTTCTTCTTTTAGGAATTTCAACGATGTTTTCACAAAATTGGCTGACAAATTTTGAAGACGCCAAAAGTATTTCAAACAAAGAAAATAAACAGATTGTATTGGTTTTTCAGGGCTCGGATTGGTGTGCGCCTTGTATAAAACTAGACAGAGAAATTTGGAGTACTCCAGAATTTATAAAATATGCCAACGAGCATTTTATTCTGGTAAAAGCAGATTTTCCAAGGAAAAAAAATAATAAACTAGCTGAAAATCAGCAACAACAAAATAATCAATTGATGGAAAAGTACAACAAGAGTGGATTTTTTCCTTTTGTTGCAGTTATAGATAAAAATGGAAAAATGTTGGGATCTACTGGATACAAAAAAACAAGTCCATCAGCATATATTAAAACACTCACTTCTTTTAACTAAAATTATGATTAAAAAAACGCTTTTAGGGATAGTAACTTTCGTTTTATGCAGCTCCTGCGTAGTTGTAAAAGAATATGAGAAAGTTTACTTAAACGACCCAGATATGGTATTGGTAGATAAAAAAATAAATAAATTTGAAACTAGTTTTCAGGTATACAGAGAGGCTGCTTCTGGAGCAAATGGCGGAAAATCAGGTGGTGGTTGTGGCTGCAATTAATAAATAACTATGAAAAATTATATAACCTTGTTTGTTTTAATGATGTCATTTTATGGGTTCTCACAAAATGAAAATACGGCCTATAAAAAGCGTGTTCTTGAAAATACAGAAGTAGATTTAATTTCTAGTTTTTATGGGCAAGATGGAGATAATGCAGCTATAACAGGTGGAATAGGAACTGAAAAACTAACCGATGTAGCATCAACAATAACAGTATCAATCCCTTTAAATGATAATGATATTTTTACCATTGACGGAACTATTTCTGCGTATAGTTCTGCCTCCTCAAGTAATGTAAATCCTTTTGATGGTGGCGGTAGCAATTCCAATAGAATTCGTTATGAAGACGACGATAAAAATGGAGGTATTTCAGCAAAAAGTGCTGCATCATCAACGTCAATAAGTACTGCAGGAACTAGTAGTTCAGGTGGAAGCCCTTGGGTAGAGTCTTCAGGAGCTTCAAAATCTGATGTTTGGACGAGTGCAAATATTGGTTATAGTCATGCTTCAAATGATAGAAATAGCATTGTTGTAGCTCATTTAAATTTTGCAAATGAATTTGATTATACGTCATTTGGATTGGGTGGAAGCATTACGAAACTTTTTAATGAAAAAAATACGGAAATAGATTTAAAAGGAAATGTATATTTTGATTCTTGGCAGCCTATTTATCCAACAGAAATTAAGGCATATAAAGAAACAAATGGGAGCCTGAGTTCAGGTTTCTTTTCAGGCGTTGCTATTTTAAATAAAAACGGCGCAATTATTAACAAAAATGGACCAAGTATTTGGAGTCCATTTAATACAAGTTTAATAGACAATACATCAAGAAATACGTACTCACTTTCTTTAAGCTTTTCTCAAATAATAAGTAAAAAAGCCCAATTTTCAATCTTTTTAGATGTGGTTCAGCAAAAAGGATGGTTAGCAAATCCAATGCAGCGGGTTTATTTTGGTGATAGAGCAAATTATTATATTGGAAATGCTACAAGTATTCCAAATTACACTTCAAAAAGTAATACGGATGTTTTTCAATTAGCAGATGATATTGAGCGTTTGCCTAACACTCGATTTAAAGTGCCAGTTGGCGCTCGTTTAAATTATTATATAAATGAAGTTGTTTCCTTAAGAACCTATTACAGATATTATTATGATGATTGGGGAATTACTTCGCATACTGCAAACATAGAATTGCCCATTAAAATTAGTGATAAGTTTACAGTGTTTCCAACCTACAGGTATTATACCCAAACCGCAGCAGATTATTTTGCACCGTATGAGGAGCTTTTATCAACCAATGAATTTTATACCTCAGATTATGATTTGTCTAAATTCAATTCCAATCAGTTTGGCTTTGGCGTTTCGTATACCGACATATTTACTTCTAGAAGAATATGGAAGCTTGGTTTAAAAAGCGTGGACATAAAATATAGCAATTACAAACGGAATACTGGTTTAACAGCTGGAATTATTTCTGCTGGATTTAAATTTGTAATGGATTAAGAATCGTTTAAAGTTTTTCTCTTAAGTTTGTAAGAACTTAAAATATATTTTATGAATTTATGTAATCATAAAACATTTGAAACGGTTTATAAAAAATATTCAAATGGTTTGTATAATTATTTGTATTACACTTTTGGAAATCAAACAGATGCAGAAGACGTCACTCAAAATGTTTTTTTAAAACTTTGGGAGCGCTGTAAAACAGTTTCTTTAGAAAATATAAAAAGTTACTTGTATACTTTAGGGAGAAATGAATGCTTAAATATAAAAAAACATGAAAAGGTGAAAATTGTTTTTCAAAAGCAGCATACCTCAGATGTTAATATAGAATCTCCCGAGTTTAACTTAGAAAAAAAAGAGTTTGAACAAAAATTAGAACAGGCCATTTCAAATTTAAAGGAAGGAGAAAGACAGGTTTTCTTGATGAGCAGAATAGATAAAAAGAAGTATATGGAAATTGCAGAAGAACTTAATTTATCTGTAAAAACCATTGAAAAAAGAATGCATAATGCATTGGTTTATTTGAGAACGAATATTAAAGAATTTAATAGATAATCCCAACAGTATAAAAATAATAGTATGGAAGATCAAAAGTATTTGGCTGATTGGATGGAAGGTAAAATTACCGACGAAGAGTTAAAGGAAATGGTTGGAGAAGCAACTTTTTTATCCTATGCTCAAATTATAAAAACATTAGATAATTGGAGTGTTCCAGAAAGAAAGGATCCTAATTTTGAACAATTAGCAGCTAAAATGGCGTTGGTTAAAAAAGAGAAAAAAACACCAAAATATACATGGTTTGCTATTGCAGCATCTATCGTACTTATTTTTAGTGTAGGCTTGTATCAAATCAATTCTGTAAAAATTACTACTGAAATTGCAAATTATAAAACAATAGATTTAATGGATGGTTCAAAAATTTATTTAGAACCAAATTCAACAGTACACTATAATAAACTTACCTATCGTTTGTATAGAAATATAGAGGCTGAAGGAACTATGGTTTTTAAAGTTTCAAAAGGGGCTCCGTTTAAGGTAGCAACCAAAAATGGAACCATTGCTGTATTAGGTACTACCTTTAAAGTATTGGATCGCTTAAACTTTTTTAAAGTTTCTTGTTTTGAAGGAAAAGTAAAAGTGGGGATGCAAAATAATGCGTTTACAATTAAAGCTTCTGAAGAGGTGGATAATGTATCTAAAGAAATTAAACCAGTTGAATATGAGTGGAATGAAGATATTCAGTCTACATATGCCACGTATCAACATACACCATTAGAGGTGGTTGTTGCAGATTTGGAAGCAATTTATGCCATTGATATTTCATTTTCTAATATGCCAGAAAAAGTGTATTTTTCAGGAAGGTATTCAACAGTAAATTTAGAAGAAGCCTTGTTGACTGTTTTTACTCCGTTTCATTTAAAAGCGAAGAAAATTCAGGATAATAACTATAAAATTGAATCACTTGAAGAATAGAAACTATTATTTTATAATTTTTTTCTTAATTAATATACATATTTTATTCAGTCAATCAGAGGCTAGCTTAAAGAGTACGCTTAAAATGGCTGAAAATAAATATAACGTTTTTTTTTCATACAATGATGAGGCGCTGACTGTTATAGCAGATTACAACAAAGAATTACCTATTACGTTAGATGCTTTTTTAGCAGATTTAAAAGAAAAATATCAAATTTCTTCAATCCTAACGGGTAAAACAATTTACGCGTTAAGTTTACCAATTCATGAGTTTCATAAAAAATTTGGAGGGGTTATTATAGATGAAAATACAAGTGAACCAATTGAAGGTGCTGTTGTAATTGTGAATGATTTAAACTCAATTACCGATGCACATGGACAATTTGAATTTATTAATATTTCAGTTCCTAAACATATTCGGATAAGCCATCTAGCTTATGGAACAAGGGATATTGCAATTTCAGGATATAAAAATACTATTGAAATTAAAATTTCTATTAAAGAAACGCCCTTGGATTTGGTTGAAATTTCATATTTGGCAAAAGGAATTTTAAAAAGTAGGGATGGAGGTTTTGTTTTAAATCCAAAAAACCAAGGAGTTTTAGGGGGATTAATAAATGCGGATGTTTTTCAAAGCATACAGCAATTACCTGGGGTTTCCAATGCTCAAGAAAATGCATCTGACTTATTTGTACATGGTAGTACACCCGATCAAAACTTAATTTTGTGGAATGGTATTCGGCTCTATCAAACGAGTCATTTATTAGGAGGTATTTCATCCATAAATTCAAATTCAGTTAATAAAGTCAACTTTTTTAGCAATGGAGTTAATGCAAAATATGGGAATCATACAGGTGGATTAATTGAAATTTCAACTGTAATGGAAGACAGTATTCCATCAAATGTATCTTTAGGTGTTAATTTGTTAGACATAGATGTAGCTTCTAATGTAAAAGTAGGTCATAAATTGGCTACAGATTTTTCATTTAGAAGATCTATTACGGATGTTGTGCAATTTCAGCCCTTTAATAATTTAATGAATCAAACTTTTAAAAGTTCCAACATTACAACTTCCGAAACATTAAAGAAAGATGTTTTTTATTATGATTTAAGTGGTGGTATACATTATCAAGTGAATAAAAATAATTCATTTCGTATTCAAGGCCTCATGATGTTAGATAAATTTGATTACAGTTTTAAAGAGGATAAAAATTTATTAAATGAAAATTTATTTGTGAATAGTAAAAGTGGTGGACTTATTTGGAATGTTATTGATATAGAAAAGAACACTCAAATTGCAGCTAATTATACCGAGTATACCATGGATTATTACCAACAATTAAATGAGGTTGAAGATGATGGGAAGTATGAAAAGGAACAATTGAATACGAGAAAGAATAGTATTAAGGAAATTAATTTTAACGTTGATCAAGAATATATGTTATCAGATATTTCAACGCTTCAGGTTGGTTATCAATGGAATGAGAAAAAAATAAATTTTGATTATTTATCAAGCCATGAAGATGATTATTCCATTGCAGATTCTCAAAAAAGTATCATTGGAACACATTCCATTTATGGTAATTTTACCCTTCAGCAACCTAAAAATTATTTTATTCGTGGTGGCGTGCGCCTTAATTATTATGATCAATTGAATTCATTTCAATTGGAACCTAGAGTGTATGCAAAAAAAGCGATTTTCAATTATTTTAACATAAATGCTTCTTTTGAAATAAAAACGCAAGGGTTGCTTCAATCCTACGAAACAGTGAGTGAAACCTTTGAAAATGGAAATCAATTATGGGTTGGAGTGGACGGAGAACAATTTCCACTTTTAAATGTGCATCAATTTAGTGGAGGACTGTCTTTTAATAAGAGCAATATTTTAATAGATGTTGAATATTTTAATAAAGGAATAGAAGGAATTACCACGTTTAATTATGGTTTTTTAGATCCAAACGATCAAGACTTTCACCAAGGAGAAAGCGAAGTTGAAGGGTTTGATTTCTTCTTAAGAAATAAAACGGGGATAGTAACAAGTTGGTTGAGTTATACCTACACGGATGCCGTAAATATTTTTAAAAATTTAAACAATTCAATTTCTTTTACAGGAAATCAGCGTTTAAAGCATCAAGTTATGGCTTCAACAGCACTAACTATTCAAAATTTTAACGTTGCTTTGGCCTGGAAATGGCATTCGGGAAAACCGTATTCTTATCCGTCTGAAGTGACTGAATTGTCTGCCACTACTTATCGGTTTTCATATGACGATTTAAATAAATTTACATTACCAGATTATAAAAGAATGGATATTTCTTTGGTTTATAATTTTAAAAATAAACATAATAAGATGAAGCCAGAAATTGGATTTTCATTTATAAATATTTTAAAAGCTAAAAATGTGCTTCACAGGGTTTTTACCTATGATTTTACCAAAAAAGAAATCATACCAATTGATAGGTATTCCATACAGCCTACTTTTAATGTAAGTTTTAGATTAAAATATTAATTTATTTTAATTAAAAAGCAAGTGTATTAAGTAACTTCAACTAGTGTTTAATTCTTTTCTAAAAAAGAAGAAATTCAATTAATTTAGGTGTAAATAAACAGTTTATTTCTAAAGTGTTAATTTTGTAGCGTGATCCAGAATTGAACTGGAGAGACCTCCGGATTATGAATGAAAGCTAGTAAAATGAAAACCTCTATGTTATGAGCTTTCGGATGCTGCTTTTGCAAAAACGTGTTCCAAAACGTGTTCCAAAACGTGTTCAGAATTTAGATTGATGTGTTATACAATATTTACTGCAAAATACTATTCTAATACCAATCCTTAAAACAACCCCAATTGTCCATCGGTATTTTTTAAAGAAGTAGCCACCAAATTGCAACTATAAGGAAACGCAAAATCTTTGTAATTTTCACCGTGTAGCCAGTGTTGTTCATCTTGCTTTTTTAAAATAACGGGCATTCGTTGCTGGGTATTATGAATTTCACGCATCAATTCATTGGCTTGGGTAGTAACAATGCTGTAGGAATTTACAATTTCATTATTAAAAGCTATCCATTGCGTGTAAATACCTGCAAAAGCAAATAATTCTTGGTTTGGAAGTGTTATTAAATATTTTTCTTTTTTAGAACCATTTTTAGTTCTCCATTGCCACTCATAAAAACCATCCGCAATGATTAAACAGCGGTTCTGTATCACATCTTTAAAACTCTTTTTTTCAGTCAATGTTTCTATACGCGCATTTAAAGTGTACTTTTTAATAGTGTCATTTTCAGACCAGTTTGGAATTAATCCCCAATGAAATAATTGGACCTTATTGGGTGCTTCATGTGTTATAACAGGTGTTTTTGGATGCTCAAAAGCACTAAAAAATTCTTGAGGCTCATAACTATTCAAATCACTAACTTCAGCATTAAAACGCGCTGCAATGGCTTCTTTTTCTTTTGTTATTTTAGTTTGATAGCACATTTAATTTTTTTTAAAATAGGAGAAATTTTTCATTGAAGTGTCAATTAATAAACAAAAATAGCAAGTTTTAAATATATAATTTACAATTGTAGTTTTTAATTGTGTTAGGTTAAATTACTATAAAAAAATGAATTAACTTTGAATATATTAGGGATACACTTAAAATATTGATATCTAAATTCGTTTAAAACTCTGTAAATAAATTGAATACACTAGCTTTTTTAGATAGAGTTAAGAACAGTTCAAAAAAAGAAATATATTAATTTCATCAACTTTATTATGAGAAAAATAACTCAATTATTATTCATAGCAATTATCGTATTTTCTTGTAAAAATGATACTGTAAAACCATTATATGTAGCTCAAAAATGGGAAAATCCAGCATGGGAAAATCCTGAAATATTTCAAATAAATAGGGAAGAACCAACAGCGTCATTTTATAGATATGAGAATGAAATTGACGCATTGAAAAATCAAAGTTGGGAAAGTTCAACTTTATACAAAACTTTAAATGGCTCATGGGATTTTTATTATGCAGATAGTGTTTCAGCAAGGCCAGTTGATTTTTATAAAAAAGGATTTAACATAACAGGTTGGGATAAAATTAATGTGCCTTCAAATTGGGAAATAAATGGTTTTGGGATACCTTTTTATACCAATATTACATATATGTTTCCCGTAAACCCACCATTTATTCCTCATAATTTTAATAATGTTGGAAGTTACAAACGCAATTTTGAAATTCCTGAAAATTTGGTTGGTAAAGAAATTTATTTACACTTTGCGGGTGTTAGTGGAGCCTTTTACGTTTGGGTGAATGGCGAAAAAGTCGGTTATAACGAAGGAAGTAAAACACCAGCGGAGTTTAATATTACAAAATTTGTAAGCAAAGGAATGAACACTATATCAGTTCAAGTTTTGCGTTGGTCTGATGCAAGTTATATGGAAGATCAGGACTTTTGGAGATTGAGTGGGATTGAACGAGATGTATATGTATATGCTACTGAAAAGGTAACGGTTCGTGATTTTAGAGTAATAGCTGATTTAGAAAATAATTATAAAGATGGGATTTTTAATCTAGCAGTTGAAGTTTTAAATACTTCAAATGCAAATTCAAAAAGAACAATTGAAATTAAATTGTTAGATGGAGATAAAATAATTTATGAATCGGCTAAAGTGGTGAATGCTAAAATTGGAAAAAACAATATTGATTTTTCAGCAAAACTTCCAACTATTAAAACTTGGACAGCAGAAACGCCAAATTTGTACAATCTTGTTATTAATTTAAAAGATGAAAATGTTGTTTTAGAATCAAGTGCTATCAAAGTTGGTTTTAGAAATATTGAGATTAAGAACAGCCAGTTTTTGGTAAATGGGAAACCAGTTTTACTAAAAGGTGTTAATTTACATGACCATAGCGAAACAGAAGGGCATGTAATTTCTGAAGCATTAACTATGAAAGATTTGCAGTTAATGAAACAAAATAATTTGAACGCTATTCGTTGTAGTCACTATCCGAAAAATCCTCATTTTTATAGATTATGCGATCAATATGGTTTTTATGTTATTAATGAAGCCAATATTGAATCGCACGGAATGGGAGCTACCAATCAAGGGTTAGATGATAATTTGGAAAAACAAGCAATTCATCCTGCATATCAGCCACAATGGAAAGCAATGCATTTGGACAGAACTATAAAAATGTTTGAAAGAGATAAAAACTACCCTTGTATTGTTACTTGGTCGTTAGGAAATGAGGCTGGAAACGGAGCAAATTTCTTTGCGACATATAAGTGGCTAAAAGAAAATGATACCACAAGGCCAACTCAATATGAAGGAGCCACAAATTATGAAAACTCTGACATTCAAGCACCTATGTATTGGACAATTGAGCGTATGATTAAGTATGCTGAAGAAACACCAAACAGACCACTAATTCAGTGTGAATATGCACATGCAATGGGTAATAGTGTTGGTAATTTACAAGATTACTGGAACGTAATAGAAAAGTATGACATTATACAAGGTGGTTTTATTTGGGATTGGGTTGACCAAGGAATTTTATCTAAAAATAAAGCAGGTGAGGCATATTTGGCTTATGGTGGGGATTTAGGTGGATTTAATTTTCAAAATGATAAGAACTTTTGTTTAAACGGCATTGTAAATCCAGACAGAACTGCACACCCAGCGTTATATGAAGTAAAAAAAGTATATCAATATATAAAGTTTAACCCTATAAATATACAGTTGGGTGAAATTACTATTAAAAATATATATGATTTTATAAATTTGAATGAATTTGATTTTTCATGGAAATTATTAGAAAATGGGATTGAAATAACTTCAGGGATCATTCCAACATTAAATATTTCACCTTATCAAAGCAAAAAGGTAAAAATTGAACTGCCAAAGTTAACCAATACAAAAGCAACATATCATTTAAATATATATGCTACAACAAAAGAAACTACAGCTTTAGTTCCAAAAGAATATATTGTAGCGTATGAACAGTTAGAAATTTCAAACCCTAAAAATAAAGCTGTATTTGAACAGGGAATAGGTAATATAACTATCGCAGAAGGTAATGATAATAGAGTTTCAGTTTCAGGAGCAGAATTTAACTTTGTTTTTAACAAAGTTTCAGGAAAATTAACAACTGTTGATTATGGAAGCGGCAATATATTGTTAGAGGGAATTAAACCTAATTTTTGGAGACCAACTACAGATAACGATTTTGGGTATAATATGCCTAAAAAATTAGGTGTTTGGAAACAGGCAAGTGTTGAGCAAAAACTAATAGATTTTAAGGTACACCAGGTTTCAAACCAAATTGTAATTGTTACAACTAATTTTGAATTAAGTGCTGTTAAAGGAAATGTAGTTGTTAATTATAAAATTAACTCAAATGGTGAAATTTTAGTAGAAACAAAATTAAAAAATATTGATGAAAATTTACCTGTATTACCAAAATTTGGAACAAATTTTATTGTAAAAAATGACTTTGACAATATAAAGTGGTTTGGTAGAGGGCCACATGAGAACTATCAAGATAGAAATACTTCAGCTTTGTTGGGTATATACAGTTCAAAAGTCGCAAACTTGTATTTTCCGTATACGCGTCCTCAAGAAAATGGATATAAAACTGATGTGCGTTGGGTTGAATTTACCAATAGAGCAGGAATTGGTTTTGTTGTTGAGGGAACTAATTTAATAGGGTTTGGTGTTCATCATAATTATAATGATGATTTTGATGATGGAATAGAAAAACAACAACGTCATACTACTGATATTAAAAGGAGAGAAATAGTAAATATTAATATTGATGACAAACAAATGGGTGTAGGTGGCGATAATAGTTGGGGAAGTATGGCTCATGAACAATACCAAATAAAGGCAGGTAATTTAAAGTTTAGCTATTTAATTAAACCCGTAATAAATTAAAAGTATAAATTACAAATTGCAAATACCAGGGTTTAACATTTAGTTTAATGTTGAACCCTTTCTTATATATAATTTAAAAAATTGAAGTGAATGATTTAGTTTTTATTAACTAAAGTAAATTTTTAAAATTCTAAGTTATTTAATTTTTTTTTAATAAGCGCTTCCATAGTAATCTTAGAATAATCAGATAAGGCAATTAAAAAACTAATGGGAGGTCTGGCTCTATTTTCTTCATAAGA
>NZ_JAEINV010000034.1 GCF_016342705.1 Lutibacter sp.
CTGCATTTGTGGGAGAGTAGGTCGTCGCCAACTTTATTTAAAGCCTCAATCATAACGATTGAGGCTTTTTTTGTTTAAAAAAACACCACCTTTTTTCTTCATCTTTTTGATTATCTGCAGATTTATATGAACTGATTTTTTATCTTTGTGTTCATGAAATTTAAATTGATAATATTTACAATTGCTATTTTTAGCATCTCCTTAAAACTTTACAGTCAAACTGATAGTTTGGAAAATAAATTAATTTATTCCTGGAAACTTAATTCTTTAAATTTGGAGGATGAAATAGTTTCTATAGATACATCACTTAAATACTTTCAAAATTTTAATCTTATTCTAAAAAATGAATACCCACTAAATTACCTTGGTAATTTAGGAAGTGCAGCGCAAATCAATTCTTTTTTTAATAGAGAGGATTTATCTACAGGATTTATTTTTAGTGAGCCTTATTCAATTTATTTCCATAGTCCTCAGAATCAGAAATATTATAATACTAAACAACAGTTTTCAGTTATATCTTATTCGAATGCAGGTCCTAAAAATGAAAGTGAACAAACTTTAGGTGTGTTGCATACTCAAAATATAACAAAGGATTTAAACGTAGGAATTGATTATGATATGATTTCTTCCGATGGGAGGTATTTAAATCAGCAAGTTAAACAAAATAATTTGTCAATATTTTCTAGTTACAAAAAGAAAAGATATAGCTTTTACGGGGCATTGGCATTTAATAGGTTGAAAGCCCAAGAAAATGGAGGTATTGATAGTTTGGATTATCTCGGTAGTGATGAGTATCGAAATAGAAGAAATATTCCCGTTAAAGAAGAGGATGCTTCTATACATGTTTATTCAACAAATTTGAAATTAATTAACGAATACAAGTTTGGAAGAGTTTCTGAAAAAATAAATGTTACAGAAAGAAAAGCTAAGAAGGTAAGAGGTTCTTCAAGTGATATTCTTTCAGATGAAGAAGTAATGACTGACGCTTTTGATCGAACTTTATCTAAAGATACTAGTTTGGATGTTAATAATATTGTGCGGCAGGATAGTATTATTTATGATACAACATATATAAAGGTAGTGAAATTGTCAGGATATAGTTTAACACATGAGTTCATTTATGATAGGGACGTGCGAAAATATTTTGATAATACTATTGATGTAGATTCATTTTACAATGAAGTAAATGTATTTCTTGATTCAAATAAAACTTACGATAAAGTATATCAAACAAGAATTGCAAATAAGGTATCATTTAATTTTAGCAAACTAAATCATAACATTCGCTTGTCCCTTTATAATGAGCAGATGGACTATTCGTACATAAAACCTGAAATTATAAGTTATACCGATAAAGATACTGTATTAGGGGCGAAAATGAATTTAGCAAAAGGGAGTACGTCTTTAAATGCTGTTTTTAATGGTGGGTTTGGAAAATTAAATTATCTATTGTTTGGTGAATACTATTTTGAAGGATACAAAAACGAAAATTCCAAAGTTAATTTTAATACAAGTTATTTGGTAAAATCAAATAATGAAATTGGATTAAGAGTAAATTATGTAAATAGGAATCCAGATTTCTATTATGAGAAGTTTTATTCAAATCATTTTCAATGGGAGAATAGCCATTTTAGAATGGAAGAAAAATGGGATTTGAAATTGTATTATAGAAATCAAAAAAGATCTTTTGATCTAAAATTAACATATGGTCAGGTTTCAAATTATTTCTTTTTTGATGAAAGTGCTATAATAAATCAAAATAGAGGCCAAATAAACGTACTTTCTGGCGAGATATTAAAAGAAATAAATCTTGGGCCTTTTCATTCTAAAACAAAATTTCTATATCAACG
The DNA here is from genome assembly GCF_016342705.1 of Lutibacter sp. GTDB lineage: Bacteria > Bacteroidota > Bacteroidia > Flavobacteriales > Flavobacteriaceae > Lutibacter. Next base: position 1,851 of record NZ_JAEINV010000034.1, read on the forward strand.
AACAAGTGATAGTATTATTAGGTTGCCCGAATATAGTTTATATCAAACCCTTTATTTAGAGAAATTATTTAATTTTCAATCTACAGGAGGGAAGTTATTGATGCAGATAGGTATTGATTATTGTTATTCTAGTTCTTATTATGCGGATGCTTATATGCCTATCTCAGGTGTGTTTTATACACAAAATGAAATTATGCAGAAAGATTATCATCGCATGGATGCATTTATAAACTTTAATATTAATAGGGCTAGTTTATTTTTGCGGTATGATTATTTAAATAGTGCTATAAGTAAAAATTATTACTTTACTGCACCATTTTATCCTTCGCCTCAACCTGTATTTAAATTTGGAGTTTCTTGGATTTTTTATGATTGAGTTTCTATTAATGGATCATTATTGTGAAAATTTGTATTTTATGTTGCACTCCAAACTTGGGGAATGATTTATAAATCAAGTTGTAAGAAAAGTGAAGAAAAAAAGCTTAATTTTTTTTCAGATTTATTTGGAATTAAGAAATTAAAGTTTGTATATTTGCAGCCGCTTAAAGATAGAGTGAGACGTTCAAAAGAGTATTTGAAATAGGGAGAAAAAAAGTAATTTTTTTCTAGGAATAAGCGAAATAATTTATATCTTTGCAATCCCAAAAAC
>NZ_JAEINV010000024.1 GCF_016342705.1 Lutibacter sp.
GGTACGCTTCTTAAGCGGTTTCTCTGAATAATACATAATAAGTTGATTTTGTGTCAACTTATTTTAGGACGGGACATCACTAAAAATTATAAAGCCCATTTTGAATATTCAAAATGGGCTTTTTGTTGTTAACAATTGTTCATAACTACGGTTCATATCGTGTTGAAAATTAAACGATTATAAATTTGGAATTTTCATCTTTAGGTATTTATTTTACATAAGATTTAACAATGCAATGTTAGTGGAAACATTAAAATGTAACTTTTTAAAGTTGAAACATCATGCGTTAAATCAAATGTTCTTGAACATCGTTTTTAAAACCAACTTAAGGGTAATGTGCCAAGTATTTAGCATGAATAGATGGTTACACGGTTTTAAAAGCAAATTTTTAAATTAACGCTTTAAAGTAAGTAATTTAATATTACAACAAAATTTTAGGAGTTAATTTAAAAGGAACAACTAGTTTAATAAGAAGTTGGTTTGTAAGAAACAACAAGAAGAAGAAAATTAGTAATTGTGTTATTCTTTTTATGAGAAATAGCAAAAACAATTAAAATTAAATTACTGAAAACTTATTAAAAAAAGTAATCCAGCAAAAAGCCATAATACGGAGAAATCAATATTATGGCTTTTGTTATTTTAGCTTTTTACTATTATCTTAATTTTAGATATCTTTTTTTATTTAAATTATAAATTCACCCCCATATTTATAACGTTTTCGCTATCGTTTTTTAGGTTTTTATTTTCTATATTTGACGTGCTTAATTTTAACTTTTAAAAGCGCTGCTATAGTTAAATAATTATAGTGCCATAACATATAAAACTATGAGTAATACAACCCAAATTATTTACACAAAAACAGACGAAGCTCCGGCTTTAGCTACGTATTCATTTTTACCAATTGTTGAAGCTTTCACAAAACCTTCAGGAATTGAAGTTATTTCAAAAGATATTTCTTTAGCTGGTAGGATTTTAGCATTATTTCCAGACTATTTAACCAAAGAACAACAAGTTCCAGATACACTCACTGAACTTGGTGAATTGGCTAAAAAACCTGAAGCAAATATTATTAAATTACCAAACATATCTGCATCTGTACCACAATTAAAAGAAGCTATTTTAGAATTACAATCATTAGGTTTTAAAATCCCAAAATACCCAAGCAACCCAGTAACTGAAGAAGAAAAAGATGTTCAAGCACGTTATAATAAAGTAAAAGGGTCTGCTGTAAACCCTGTATTAAGAGAAGGGAATTCTGATAGAAGAGCTCCAAAATCTGTTAAAAATTACGCAAAAAAGAATCCACACTCCATGGGTGCTTGGTCGTCAAATTCTAAAACTCATGTAGCAACAATGCAAGGCGGTGATTTTTTCTCAAATGAAAAATCAGTTACTATTGCAAATCCAACCAATGTAAAAATTGAATTTGTAAATTCTAAAGGAACTGCTACCATTTTAAAAGACAAATTTCCTTTATTAGCGGGTGAAATAATAGATGCTACGCTAATGAGTAAAAAAGCGCTATTAGACTTTTTGGAAGCTCAAATAAAAGATGCTAAAGCAAAAAATGTATTGTTTTCATTACATATGAAAGCTACCATGATGAAAGTATCTGATCCTATTATTTTTGGTCATGCAGTTTCAGTTTTCTTTAAAGATGTATTTACTAAACATAGCGCTGAACTAAAAGAATTAGGAGTTAATGTTAATAATGGTTTTGGAGATTTAATAACTAAAATTCAAACATTACCAAAAGATAAAAAAGAAGCAATTGAAGCTACCATTAAATCTTGTTTTGAAAATGGTCCTGCTGTGGCAATGGTTAATTCAGATAAAGGAATAACAAATTTACACGTTCCAAGTGATGTAATAATTGACGCTTCAATGCCTGCAATGATACGAACTTCTGGACAAATGTGGAATGCGGAAGGAAAACAACAAGATACTAAAGCTGTAATCCCTGATAGCAGTTATGCTGGAATTTACGAAGCGACTATAGATTTTTGCAGACAACATGGTGCTTTTGACCCAACAACTATGGGAACTGTTCCAAACGTTGGTTTAATGGCTCAAAAGGCAGAAGAATATGGTTCACACGATAAAACTTTTGAAATTCAAGAAGATGGAATTGTAACTATTATAGATGACTTAGGAAATACCCTTCTTCAAAACAAAGTAGAAAAAGGAGATATTTGGAGAATGTGTCAAGTAAAAGATGCTCCAATTCAAGATTGGATTAAGTTAGCCGTAACAAGAGCAAGAGCAACAAATACACCTGCAATTTTTTGGTTAGATAAAAACAGAGCTCACGATGCTGAAATCATTAAAAAAGTAACTACTTATTTACCAAATTTCGATACTACTGGATTGGATATTCAAATTATGCCTCCAAAAGAAGCTACTATTTTTACACTTAAACGATTAAAAGATGGATTAGATACAATTTCAGTAACTGGAAATGTGTTACGTGATTTTTTAACTGATTTATTCCCAATTTTAGAATTAGGAACTAGTGCAAAAATGCTTTCTATTGTTCCTCTAATGAATGGCGGTGGATTATTTGAAACTGGAGCTGGGGGATCTGCACCAAAACACGTAGATCAATTTACAGAAGAAGGACATTTACGTTGGGATTCTTTAGGTGAATTTTTAGCATTAGCTGCCTCATTAGAACATTTGGGCGAAACTTGCAACAATCCAAAAGCATTAATTTTAGCTGAAACTTTAGATGATGCAACCGATAAATTTTTAGATAAAGATAAATCTCCTTCAAGAAAAGTTAATGAATTAGATAATCGAGGAAGTCATTTTTATTTAGCAATGTACTGGGCCCAAGCTTTGGCAGCTCAAAATAAAGATATTGAATTAAAAAATAAATTCAAAAAAATTGCTGATGAGCTTCAGTCTAATGAAACTATCATCATAAAAGAGCTAAACAATGCGCAAGGTAAGCCAGTTAATATTGTCGGTTATTATCAGCCAAATGATACTTTAACAGTAAATGCAATGCGACCAAGCAAAACTTTAAATGCAATTATAAAAGGTATCTCATAATTATCTTTAAAGTAAAAAAAGCGAGAATTAAAATTCTCGCTTTTTTTTTACTAACCAAACCCATTCTTTTTCAATCTATTTAAACTATAAGTTGTGGGGACTAAAGTTTAACTTTGTTTTTTAATTCTTACAATTATATGACACCTCATTCTTTAAAACGTCACATAAAAATTTAAGAATAAAGTAATTTTTCAAAGTAAAATTCTAATTTGATGTATTTCAACAAAATAAATATTTTCATTTTTAAAAATAAATTCTACAAAAAATTGAACTGTATTTTAACAAATTATTTTTATTTACTATAAAAAGAATTCTGCCATTACAACATTACTTTTACTATTTTTGAAATATGAATTTTACAAAAACTACAGAGCAACCATCAAAATACAATCATTTAGAAAAAATGAATGTAAAAGAATTGTTAGTTTCCATTAACAATGAAGATAAAACGGTTCCATACGCCATTGAAAAAGTGATTCCTTCAATAGAAAATATAGTTATAGAAATAGTTGAAAGAATGAAAAAAGGCGGTCGGCTATTTTACATTGGTGCAGGAACAAGCGGTAGACTTGGTGTTGTAGATGCATCAGAATGCCCTCCAACTTTTGGCGTGCCACATTCCATGGTTGTTGGAATAATTGCTGGTGGAGATATAGCTATTAGAAAGGCAGTAGAATTTGCTGAAGACTCCACTACACAATGCTGGGAAGATCTTCAAAAATACAGCATAAATAATACCGATTCTGTTATTGGAATTGCCGCTTCAGGAACCACTCCTTATGTAATTAGCGGTTTAGAAAAATGTAACGAAAATGGAATTTTAACGGGCTGTATTACTTGTAATGAAAATAGTCCTTTATCACAAGTTTCAAAGTTTCCTATTGAGGTTATTGTTGGTCCTGAATTTGTTACAGGAAGTTCCAGAATGAAAGCAGGAACCGCTCAAAAACTAGTTTTAAATATGATTTCCACAAGTGTTATGATTCAATTAGGAAAAGTGAAGGGAAACAAAATGGTAGAGATGCAACTATCTAACAATAAGCTAGTTGATAGAGGAACTAAAATGCTCATGGAAGAATTAAATATTGCTGAAGAAGTTGCTAATAAATTATTATTAGAACATAAAAACGTACGATTAGCAATTCAAAAATATATTGATGGGAACAAATAAAAAAGAGCTTACAAGAGGTGTAAAATATGAACTTGCGGCATTACCCTTATTATTATTTTCTCCAATTATAATTACCATAGGTTATAAAGCCATAAAACTTAATAACAATTATTTATGGTTAATTGTTGGAATTATATTGGCAATTTCAGCCATAGTTTTAGGATATTTAGGTATAAAAATTATTTTAGATGCTTTATTTGATAAAAAAAGATGAGTGTTTTTAATCTAAAAAAATGGGAATATTGGTCATCACCAATGTTTTATGTTCCACTACTACCCTACGCTTTTTATTTAGCTTTAAAAGCAAAAAGTTTTGGTTTTTTTTCAGCTGTAAACCCCAGTATTGAAGGCTCAGGAAATGGATTAGAATCTAAATTTAAAACCATAGAATTATTGCCAAAATATTGTAAACCAACTTCTGTTTATATTCCTAAAAATGAAGAAATAAAACTCATTTTGAATAAATTAAAAAACGAAGAAATATCATATCCTTTAATTGTTAAACCTGATATTGGCTTTAGAGGTTTATTAGTAAAAAAAATAGCAAATGAACAAGCGCTTACTTCCTATGTAAACAAATACAATTCAATAAATTTAATTATTCAGGAGTATATAGATTTACCAAATGAATGTGGTATATTTTATCATAGATTTCCTTCAGAAAAAAGCGGGAAAATAACTTCGCTCACCTTAAAAAAATATTTAACTGTGTATGGAGATGGTTCCTCAACTTTATTGGAATTAATTAAAAATGATAAAAGAGCTCAAATTTATTTAGAAAATATTTTAGAAATCAATAAAAATAAACTGAATACTGTTTTTAAAAAAAATGAAACCATCATTTTAAATGTTATTGGAAATCATTCCAAAGGAACACAATTTATGAATGGCAATCATTTAATTAACAATGAATTACTGACTGTTTTAGATTCATTAAATAAAAATATTGATGGTTGGTATTATGGCAGAATTGATGTAAAATACAATACTTTTGATGAATTATTAAAAGGCGAAAACTTCAAAGTATTAGAAATTAACGGAATTATTGCTGAACCAACTCACATTTATGACCCAACAAAAGGCACGTATTTTGATGCTTTAAAAATCATAAAAAACCATTGGTATTTAATTTATAAAATAGGAACCACCAATAAAAAATTAGGCCTAGGTACTTATACAAATCTGAAAGACTTTTGCATTACCTATTTTACCTATAAAAAATATTTAAAAGAAATAGCTAAATTAAATGCTAATTAGTTTTTTTTAGTTTTGGCGTAGTTGGATTAAAGCCAAAATCTTCATCTGGTAATTGAATTCCTAACTGAGAAATTACATAGCCTACACTGGCAAAATGATGAATTGCATGGCTATGCGCTTGAATTAAAATACCAACCAATGTGTAATTTGCAGATACAACTCCAAGACCTAAATCATCGGTAACAGTTACAATTTTATCAAAATCTGCTGAATTTAAATTGTTTAATTTTTCAATAGTTGAAGTCAAATAATTTATACCGTGAACTGTATAATTTTCGGCTAACTCATTTCTTTTTCTATTTATTAGATTAATTTTATTGGAGTCTACACCTTCAAAAATACAATCGAAAACATCTAAAATATGGCGCATATGACTTCCAATACTTGAATAATATGGAGCTATTGTAGTATTGCTATATTCTTCATCGGAAATACATTGCATTAGTTTTACACCTCTCATTAAATTTTTTTCAATAGCTTCAATCATAATTGCAATTCAAATTTTAGTAAAATGTAAATATAAAATATTTTTAATGTAATGTTTTAATCAAAGTAAATATTCCTAATACTAAAAATAGTAAACTCAGAATTAAATTGATGTTTTTAGCAATAAAGGAAACTTTTTTAATTATAATTTTAGCGAAAATTATATAGGTAGCAAACAATAAAAATGATCCAATTGCTGCGCCAAATACAAATAACAAAATGTAAGGGTGTTCAATTAAAATTTTATTCTCAGCTGCTAAAATAATACTCACACCTAAATAAAATGGAATTCCTAACATATTAATAGCTGACATTCCAACTCCTTTCAAAAAATAGCTTCCTTTTGCATTGGACGTTTTTGGGTTTAATTCCTTTCTTGAAAGGTAAAAGAAAAAAATTGACAACATGAAAAATACAATTATACCAGCAATTTTTAAACGTTCAATAATTTGTGGGTTTTTATTAAAATAATCTGCAAAATATAAAGCAATTCCGGCTTGTATAAAAACAATTAATGAAGCTCCTATTGCAAATTTTATACTTTCTGAAATTCCATTAGTTATTCTAATTTTTAAAGCTGTCATATTTAACATTCCAGGAGATATCAACCCAAAATACGCCATTATAATTCCATAAAAAACATGTAAAATATAGTCCATTAAAAAATTTAATTTAGAAATGCTAAATATATCAATAAAACTGGAGCATACGGTAACTTTAATCACAATTCACTACAATAAAAACATGTACTTTTGATGCGAAAATAGAATTATAACACTGCTGAAAGTTAAGAGTAATCTTGATTTTTTATAAAAGAACCATTAGCATAAAATGTTGGTGGTTTTTTATTTTTTTGAAAACTTAAAAAAGAGGTCGTTTATTTCTCTTGAAATTTTAAACTTATTAATTAGCAACACATATAAAGCTGTAATTAAAATTCCTTTTAAAAGCATATTTAAAATTGGATTGAATGGTAAGTTCCAAAAATAAAAAACTCCAAAAACAACCAAAACTATTATTGATATTTTAATTGTTTGTTTACTAAATGGTTGAATTTTAAATTTAGCTTGTATATAAAATATTTTAATAGCACTATAAACTACCATAACAATTAGTGTTGCCAAAGCTGCACCATCAATTCCTATTAAATTAATGAGCCATTTATTTAAAAATATTACAGTTACGGCCATTGCAATAGATAAATAGAAAAATATTTTATAATAAACAGAATTCACTAAAATTGCATTTCCAGTACCTAATGCTAACTCAACTAATTTTGACAAAGAAATTATTAACACAACCCACACGCCTTTTGTGTATTCTGGTTTGTTAATTAATTGGTACATATCATTAATATTTAAATTTATTAGCAAGAAAAACAATCCGCCAACAATTAATAGGTTTATAGATGTTTGTTGATACATTTTTTCAACTTCTACATAATTATCGTCATTCATATCTTTTGCTGTAATTGGACTTGTAATTTGCTGCATTGCACGTGTTGGAATAGCAATTACACTAGCAATATAAATTCCCACCGAATAATAAGCAACTTGTGCTATTTTTTCCATTTGAGGAATCATAAATTTATCAATTTCAAGCAAAACCCCAGCGGCTGAACCAGCCACAATTATATAAAATGAGAAAGATAAAACTTCCTTAAAATTATCGGGCAACACAAATTTAAATGTTGGTTTATACACATAAAATGCATACAACATCATAATTAAAGTACTCAATCCATACACAATTACCACACTGTAAATAAATTGTTCATTTGTTAACCACTTTAAATAAACTGCAATTAGTAAAAACGAAGTACAAATTCGTGGAAATAATTCTTTTATAAAATTTCCAAAAACCGATTTCAAATGCACTTTTGTCCAAGCATAAAAAACTTCAAAATAGCCCATAAAAATGGCTGTAATGAAAATTAAATAGGTGTAATTTTTAATTATCGGATTTTCTTCTGAAATCCAGTTAGCAACATTTTCATAAATTACTGCGCCAATTATTGCCAAAGGAATAATTATAAATAACGGAATTACTAAGGTTGTAGCTAAAAAATTATCCCGTTCAAACTTAGTTTTGTAGGATGAATAATATTTTATGATGGTATTTTGCATTCCAAAAACCAATAAAGGCAATAAAATATTTGCTGCGGAAAGTAAAAAGGTAATTAAGCCAAAATAGTCTTCATGTAAAAAGTGCGTATATAAAAACAACACATTAATACCACCAACTGCAAATCCTAAAAATAGAATTATAGTATTAATAAAAGATTGTTTTAATACAATTCCCATTATAGTATTTTTAGTATTTCTTTGTACATATTTTCACCAACATTGGCTCCATATAAATCCATTTTAAAATTAGCGGTTGAATCTTGAAATGCAATAAAAGCCTGTACCATTTTAACAGCATCACCACCAACTATTTTAGCAAAACCGTTGGAAACCAACTCAATCCATTCCGTTTCTTCTCTAGCAATTATACAATGTTTTTTATTGAAAAAAGCTTCCTTTTGAAGTCCACCGCTATCTGTTACCACCAAGTTACAATTCTTTAATAACTCTAACATATCAAAATAACCAACAGGATCAATTATTTTTATATTGAAGTTTAAATTGTTTGCTTTTAAAATAGCTTTTGTTCTAGGATGCAATGGTAAAACCACTGTTTTTTCATTACCAATAGTTTCTAATCCTGCAAAAATTGAATTTAAATTCACCAAATCATCGGTATTTTCTTGACGATGAATTGTTGCTAATACAAATTCATTTTTCTTCAAATTTAAATCGGAAATAATAGTTGATTTTTCTTGTGAAAATTGACTGTAATATTCCACAGCATCTTTCATAATATCACCACTTTTCACAATTTTTGAAGGCATATTTTCAAAACCCTCATTTACCAAATTATCAATAGCACTATCGGTTGGACACAACAACAAATCGGAAATTCTATCGGTTAAAATTCTATTAATCTCTTCCGGCATTTTCATATTAAAAGAGCGTAAACCGGCTTCAATATGCACCACTTTTATATGTAACTTTTTTGCAGCCAACGCACCTGCCAATGTTGAATTTGTATCACCAAAAACAACAACTGCATCAGGTTTTTCTAACACTAAAACTTCTTCTATTTTTTGCAGCATTTGCCCAGTCATAGCACCATGGCTTAATCCGTTTATCGCCAAGTTGTATTTTGGCTTTGGAATTTCCATTTCGCTAAAAAAAATATCACTCATATTGGCATCATAATGTTGCCCAGTATGCACAATAATTTCTTCAACTTCTTGATGTTTTAAAATTACTCTACTTAAAACTGCTGCTTTTACAAATTGTGGACGAGCGCCCAAAATGGTTAAAATTTTTTTCATGCTGTTATTTCATAAATTATTTCCGAAACTTTTTTAGTCAATTCTCTTCTATGAAATTGATTAACATTGCTAGAATTTATTGTTAAAGTTTCATTTTTAAACTGTGAATACAACTCTAAAATATGTTTTTTTAAACTAATTTCATCATTAAAATCAACAACATTACCAGCGTTTGAATTATTTAGTATTTCAGCCAAGTCACCATCATTTGGCGCAATTGCTAAAATTGGACGTTTTGCCATTAAATATTCAAATATTTTACCTGTAAGGATACCTTTTGCGCTTGGTACATTGTTTACAATCAACAACAAAACTTGTGATTTTTTTTGAAATTCAACCACTTCATTATGTGAAACATAATCAACCAACACCACATTTTTATCAAGACCGTATTTAGTAATATCATTTTTTACAGAAGCATCCACTTTACCAATTAGCTTCAGTTGAAAATCTAAAGTAAAATCTTTATTTTCTGATAGTATTTCTGCCAACACTTTCCACAACATTGTAGGGTTTCTATCTGCATTCATTAACCCAATATGAGTTATTGAAAACTTTAAATCTAAATTAGTTACTTCTCCTATTTCCCCATCAAAACCATTGGTTACAACAAAAATATTTTTATTAAAAGGCTCATAATTCTGTTTCATTGTATTCCCAACAACTAATACAGCATCAGATAATTTCAATACATTTTGCTCTAATTGATGATGTTTTTTAATCGCTTTTTCTGATAAAGGTAACTGATGAAAATAATCAATTTCTGTCCAAGGATCTCTAAAATCAGAAATCCATTTCACACCTAATTGTTGTTTCAATTGCAAGCCAATTAAATGTAAACTATGTGGCGGACCAGTGGTTATAACAACATCAATATTATTTTTTGAAATGTATTCTTTTAAAAATTTTACCGAAGGATTCACCCAAAATTTACGAGCATCAGGAATAAAATAATTCGCTCTAATATATTGTAATATTTTTCCAAAAAAAGTGGGATTTGGATTTAAAAATCCAGCACTTTCAGTTTTCTTTTTTCCGAAGAAAGAAAGTAAATTATTAGGCTCCCAAATTGGTTGCTTTAGTATTTCAACTCCTTTTGGAATATCTTTTTCTAATGAAGTATCTAAAATTGGATAATTGGCATTTTCAACAGTATACACAACTGGTTCAATACCAAAATCACGAAAATATTTCACAAACTTTAACCAACGTTGCACTCCAGAACCACCAGCTGGCGGCCAATAATATGTAATTATCAGTGCTTTTTTCATTGATTTAAATTTTGATATAATTCAATCAGTTTTTTTGAAGTTTTTTCCCAGTAAAACTCGTTTTCTATAAATGATTTTCCGTTTTCACTAAATTTAGTTCGTAAAACTTCAACATTATATAATTCCAATACTTTTTCAGTAAAATCTATGATATCTTCCGCCTTATGAACCAAACCTGCATTGGCTTTTTCAACAATGTTTTTTTGAGATAAAGCATCGCTCACCAATAACGGCTTTCCAAAACTCATGTACTGAAATATTTTATTTGCATAGGTTGTATCATGATGTAAATTTCTATGCAATGGGGAAATACAAACCGAACTAGCTAAAATATAGGATGGGAACAATTTTTCATTTTGCCAACCTTCAAAATCAACAAAATTTATAATGGCTAAATCTTTCACCTGTTGCTTTAAAAAAATATCAGAAGTATTACTTCCAACAATTACCAATTTTATTGTTGGAATTTTATCTTTTAAAACCGCAACACTTTCAATAGCAGTTTGCAAACCTCTTCTTAAACCAGTATCTCCAACATATAACAACACAAAATTATCCTTGTATTTTTCAAGAATGCTTTGGTTAACTTCAGCATTTATAAAATACGATTTATGCACTGTATTTGGAACAACTACAATTGAATTTGAAGCTTTCCCAACTCTATTAACAATTTCGTTTTTAGACTCTTCAGTAACAACAACAATAGCATCTGCTTCTTTTATAAACTCTTCTTCTTTTTGTTTCCACTTTGTGGAAGAAATTAAATATTTGCCTGGAAACTTCTGTAAATGAGGATAAAATTTCATTATCTCAGGTCTGTTTTCGTGTAAATCCAACACTATTTTTAAATCCATCTTTTTGGTGGCTTTAAAAACAGCTTCAGCAATTTGAATATCGTGAATATGAACAACATCAATAGCATTTTCAACTAAAAAATGTTTGATTTTTCTCACTAATAATTTAGAATATATGGGAATTGTATAGGCAAGTGCTGATGATTTATAAATAAAATTATTTGATTTATAACGCTTTACTTTTATGCCTTTAATAGTTTCGTTTTCAGGTTCATTATTATATTTTAAACAAAATAAAAACACTTCATGACCATTTTCAATTAATGAAATTGCCTCATTTGCCACTCTTGGATCGGGTGGAAATGTTTTGTCTAATATCATTCCGATGCGCATAATATCTATTTTTCTGCGTAAACTGCGTAGTATCTTGGTGTAAACTTCCTTAATATTGGTCTAATTCCAATTTTATTTATAGGACTTGTCCACTTTTGTGTTTTTTTAATGGTCCATCCAGTTTTTTCAATTAGCCAATTAAACTGCCAATCTTCAAACTCATGGTAATGTCTGTCTCGCATATCAGTTTTACTTCTGTATGCTTTTGCAAACCACAAATTTAGTGGAATGGTTGCAATTATTTTTTTTGCTTCAACAGCTTTTAAAACTTCATAAGGCGATAATAAATGTTCAAAAATTTCGAAAGCAGTTACAGCATCAATAGTATGTTTTTTTACTATTTCGGGAACCTCATCTAAATCTTCTCCCAATGTATTAATAACTTTATAACCATTTTGTTCCATTATTTCAGAAAACGGATTACGAACCCCCAAATCTAAAATTGTAGCAGGTGCTGGCAATACAGATTTCAAAAATTCTAACGTATGTTTATAACGTTTTGATGGTATTTTAGCGTACATTTTTCTTCTTTTTATCTATAAAAAACCATCCGATAGGAATTAGTAATAAAAATGCATACGAAACTAATGCAATGGTATTTCCTTTTTTAATTACTGTTGGTTCAAATTTAAATTCAATGATGTGTTTTCCCGCAGGAATCTCCATTCCTCTCAGTACATAATTCACTCTAAAATAAGGCTTTAAAGCCCCATCAACATAAGCATTCCAACCATCTTTATAATATATTTCAGAAAATACCGCAAACTGGGTTGTTGAAGTATTTGAACTGTATGTTAAATGATTGTCTTTATATTTTACTAAACTTATAGTTGCTGTTGAATCTTTTGGATATTTAGTAATAAAATTTTCAGAAATAACTTTAGCATCTATTATTGCTTCTGATTTAGTTTTTAAACTATCCAAACCTGTAATTTCTTCATTTGCATTTTTAGCAATTTTAATGGTATTTACAAACCAAGCATTTCCATTTGTTTCAGGATTTTGTTGTGCCGTTAAACGTTGATTGCTATCTTCAAAAATAAAATATTTAGTGTTTAGCATATTTAACACTTCTACATTATTTCTTGAAATTTGAAAATCGAACAACTCTTGATATCTTCCTAATTTTGCAGCGTGATAACCACCAATTGAATTATGAAAATAAGAAGTACTTCCATCATTCATTGGGTCAACAGCAAAATTTGCAACTCTGAAGTAACTGGTATCTTTTAATATTTCTTTATCAATTTCTGAAGCTACAAATGGTTTATCAATTTCACGTGCACTTAAAAAATCTTCACTATTTACATAGCGTTTATCAACCGAAACCAAATCAAATATAATTAAGGCTCCTAAAACTATAATAGTGGCATTTAGTTTTAATTTTTCTTTTAAAAACAACCATAAAACTCCAGCTGACAAAACAACTAAAATTAATGTTCTTAAACTATCTGAAAAGAAAACTGCTTTTCTATCAGCAATAATTGCATCTAATAATCCTGGCAATAGTTTATCATAACTTTCATCTCTTAATCCTTCAAAAGCAAATAAACTGGTGCCAAATAGCGTAAATATTAACGCTAATCCACCAACAATATATAGTGATTTTTTTAAAGCACTTAATTTAACTTCAGTAGAATTTTTGTTTGAAAACCATTCTTTTAAACCTAAAATTGCCAACAATGGAGTTGCCAACTCTGCAATTACCTGTATTGAAGAAACCGCTCTAAATTTATTGTACATAGGCATATAGTCAATAAATAAATTGGTTAACACATTGAAGTTTTTACCCCAACTTAATAAAATTGAAAATATGACCGCTGCAACTAACCAATTCTTTAGTTTACCTTTTACTAAAAAGATAGCGAGTACAAATAAAAATAATAAAATTGCGCCAATATAAGCAGGCGCTTCAACAATTGGTTGATTCCCCCAATACAAAGGCGCATATTGAGCAAATTCTTTTGCTTGACGCGGATCTGTCTTATCTTTTAAAAACTGATAAATATTAGAATCTAACCCAACATTTTCATAGTTTCCTCCACCAGTAAAACGAGGTATAAATAAATTGAACGTTTCTGGAATTCCGTAACTATACTCGGTAATATAATCTTTCGATAATCCTTTAACTTTCTCTTTATCAGAACCGTCAGGATTAATGGTTAACTCACTTTTACCACGCGTACTATAATTTACATATTCTTTAGTTGCCATTAAACTTGGCGCATTTACACCAACTGCCAAAACTACAGCAACTACTAAAACTGCAATACTTTTAAAAAATGCAGGTAATTCTTTCTCTTTATACGCCTCAATTATATAAACTATTCCAAGTATTAAAACTGTAAACAATAAATAATACGTCATTTGTGGATGTCCGGCACTAACCTCTAAAGCCATTGCAATAGCAGTTAATACAAAACCCCATAAATAATTTTTATTTAACGTAAGTAAAATCCCAGCTAAAACCATTGGCATATAAGCAATTGCGTGTGCTTTTGCATTATGCCCAACACCTAAAATTATAATGTAATACGTTGAAAACCCAAAGGCCAAAGCTCCTAAAACTGCTAACTTCCACTCTACTTTTAAAACTGTTAAAAGGATAAAAAATCCTAATAGATACAAAAACAAATAATCCGCCGGTCTTGGTAAAAAACGTAACACATCATCTAATGCTTTCACAAAATTATTCGGATATTTTGTACTTAAATTATAAGTGGGCATTCCACTAAACGCAGCATTTGTCCAGTAAGGCTCTTCACCATTTTCTGCTCTAAAGTCATTCACCTCTTTTGCCATTCCAATAAAATGCTTAATATCATTTTGGAATATTTTTTTCCCTTCTAATATTGGGGAAAAATAAGCTACAGAAATTAAAACAAAGGCAATTACTATTATAAAATAAGGAGTAAGCTTTTTAAAATTTTCTTTCATAAATTAATCTTTAACCTCTTCATAATCTACATAATCACCCACATCCTTGTTACTTTTTGGTTCAATTGGCTTTTTTGCAATTACAGTTTCACCAACTTTTCCAGAAGTATCATTGTATTGATTTTGTTGTTGTTCATTGTATTTTTTTTGAACATCTTTTACAATTTTCTGAACAAATAATGGCAAAATATATTTGCTAATAAATTTAAACACATAATACACAATTAGTATTATTGCTATTGTTCTTAACAATCCCATTCTATATAATATTAATAATTTTCAAAAATAACAATTTGATAGTTACCAAAACGTTTAATTAGATAAAATCTTATATTTACAATCTAATATACAAACTTTATGAAAAGATACTTTTTATTGATAATTGCAATAACTAGCTTTCAAATTGTTAGCGCTCAATATACGGATATAATAAATTCTAAACGACCTGGCTTCTCTGAAAGTCCTTATAGCATTGGCACAAATGTTTACCAAGCTGAAGCTGATTTTTTTTATAGAACAAGTAATAATACTTCTATTTTAGGAAGGCCATCATCTTACGGAACCGATTTATTTTTAAGATATGGAAAATTTGATGAAAAATTAGAATTAAATTTAAACTTAACATACCAAATTGATGAAGTTAAAAATCCGTTTAATAGCAATTATTATATTCAAGGAATTAGTGATTTAACTATTGGTGCAAAATATTTGGTTTATCAACAAGAATTTACAGATAGATCTAAAGAAATTAAAAGTTGGAAAAAAAGAACTGCTTTTGATTTTAAGCGTTTAGTTCCATCGGTTGGTGTATATGCAGGAGTTCACACTAATTTTTTTGTAAATGAATTCTTTTTACACAGAGACTCTTTTATTAATAGTAATACTTTTGAAGACGGAATGAGTTACAAAGGAGCGTTGCTGTTACAAAACGATTTTAATGACAGGTTGGTACTTCTTACAAATTTAATTGCAGATAAAATTAGTTCAGAAAATAGTTATTACTCCTACATTGTAACAATGACCTATGCTGTCAATCAAGATTGGTCGTTTTTTATAGAAAATCAAGGTAAGTTTAAAAAAACATTTTCACCTGAACATCAATTTGGAACTGGCTTAGCCTATTTATTATCGCCAAACCTTCAAATAGATGCGGCTGTTAGAACAAATTTTTTTAATAATTATTCTTATGTTTATGCCTCAACAGGTGTTTCTTGGAGATTAGATAAACATCAAGATGCAATTATTTATAAAAATACACCTACAAAAAAAATGCCAACCAAAAGCAAAAAAGGTTTTTTCAAAAGACTTTTTGGCAAAAAAAGAAATTAACTGATAGTTATGATAACAATTAAAGAAATGATTTCTAAAAAGGAAATGAAACAATTTGTTCTGTTTCCTTTTAAATTATATAAAAACAACGCTTACTGGGTTCCTCCAATTATTGCTGATGAATTGGATTCTTTTAATAAAGATATTAACCCTGTTTTTAAGCACGCCGAAGCACGTTTTTTTGTAGCTTTAAAAAACAATGAAATTGTTGGACGCGTTGCCGCTATTATCAATTTTACAGAATTAAACGAACAAAAGCTAAAAAAAATGCGCTTTGGTTGGTTCGATTTTATTGATGATATTGAAGTTTCATCACTACTTTTAAATAAAGTGGAAGAAATTGGAAAACAACACAATTTAGAATTTATGGAAGGACCCGTTGGTTTTTCTAATTTAGATAAAGTAGGTGTTTTAACCGATGGTTTTGACCATATTGGCACCATGGTTACTTGGTATAATTATCCATATTATCAAGAACATTTTAAACAATTAAATTTCACCGTTGAAAAGGAATATTTAGAAAATAAATTCCCTTTTAAAAATGTAATTAAAGAACCTATAGAACGAGTTGGAGCTATTTTACGAAAACGTTATGAGCTAACTTCACTTAATTTTACCAAAACAAAGGACATTATGCCTTATGTAGACAAAATGTTTGATTTATTTAATAAAAGTTATGCTTCATTACCATCATTTGTGCCAATTTCTGATGTTGAAATTGCATATTTCAAGAAAAAATATTTATCGTTTATCAATCCAGAATATATAAAATTTGTTGTTGATAAAGATGATAAAATGATTGCATTTGCCATAACAATGCCTTCATTTTCAGAAGCATTACAAAAAGCAAAAGGTAAATTATTACCATTCGGTATTTTCCATTTACTAAAAGCAAAAAAAGAAAGTAAAGATGCTATTTTCTATTTAATTGGTGTGCATCCAGCGTATCAAAACAAAGGAATTCACGCACTTATTTTTTTAGAATATCAAAAATCTTTTGAAAAAATAGGCATTGTAAACTGCATAAGAACTCCAGAGTTGGCAAGTAACAAAGCAATTGCAGCCGTTTGGAAAAATTTTGCACCTGTAACTTATAAAAAACGTTGTACTTTTAGAAAAGATATTTAATGCAATTATTTTACAATCCAGCCATAACAACAAACACAAACCAGTTTACTTTTGATAAAACCGAAAGTAGACATATTGTGAAAGTACTTCGAAAAAATGAAGGTGATACTATATTTATAACCAATGGTTTAGGAGATTTATTTACTTCAAAAATTATAGCTGCAAACGATAAAAAATGCTTGGTTGAAATTATTAATATTGAAAGTAAACAAAAACCTTGGAATTATTATTTACATGTTGCGATTGCACCCACAAAATTGAACGACAGATTTGAATGGTTTTTAGAAAAAGCTACTGAAATTGGTATTGATGAAATAACACCTATTATTTGCGATCATTCCGAACGAAAAGTACTGAAAACAGATAGAATGGAAAAAATAATTCAATCTGCAGCAAAACAATCGCTTAAATTTCATTATCCAAAATTAAACGAACCCATTCATTTTAATGAGTTTATAAATTCAAAATTTGATGGACAATTATTTATTGCTCATTGTGAAGAAACCAACAAAAAATCACTTAAAGAAACGCTACAACCGCAAATAAAAACGACGATTTTAATTGGACCTGAAGGTGATTTTTCAACCAAAGAAATTAAGCGGAGTTTGGAAAATTCGTTTATTCCAGTATCTTTGGGAGAAAGCAGATTGCGCACCGAAACCGCAGGAGTTGTAGCAGTGCACAGTGTAGCTTTTGTAAATGAATAAATTCATGAAAATTTTAATAAAAATTGTGTTATTTGCAATTTGTATAGTCTCGTTCCATACAATTTCATCACAACAAATTGCCGTTTTAAAATATAATGGCGGTGGCGATTGGTATGCAAATCCAACTGCTTTACCCAACTTAATTAAGTTTTGTAATAGTTCTGTTAAAACTTCCATAAAAGAAAATCCTGAAACTGTTGCTGCCAATAGTAGTGATTTATATAATTATCCAATTATTTTCATGACAGGTCATGGCAACGTGTTTTTTGCTGAAGATGATGCAGAAAACTTAAGAAATTACCTAATTTCTGGTGGCTTTTTACATATTTCAGATAATTATGGATTGGATAAATTTATTAGAAGAGAAATTAAAAAAATATTTCCTACATTAGATTTCCAAGAAATACCATACAATCACCCAATTTTTCATCAAACATTTAATTTTGAGAATGGTGTTCCTAAAATACATGAGCATGACAATAAAACACCGCAAGGTTTTGGCTTATTTTATGAAGGGAGATTGGTTTGTTTTTACGATTATGAAGCTGATTTAAGCGACGGTTGGGAAGATGAAGAAATTCATAATGACCCTTATGAAATTAGACTTAAAGCATTAAAAATGGGTGCAAATATTATTGAATATACTTTTAAAAATTAATATGGTTGAAAATTTAGATTCCTTAAAAATAAATTTTGATACAGAAGGTCTTTGGGTTTTAAATATCACGTTAGCTATTATTATGTTTGGTGTTGCATTAAACATCACAATTGATGATTTTAAACGCTTGTTTAAAAATCCTAAAATACTTTTAACAGGAATAATTTCTCAATTTATATTATTACCATTGGTAACTTTTATTTTTATAAAATTAGTAAATCCAATGCCAAGTATTGCGTTAGGAATGATGATGGTTGCTGCTTGTCCTGGCGGAAATATCTCAAACTTTATGACACAAATGGCAAAAGGAAATACCGCACTTTCCATAAGTTTAACTGCTTTTGCCACGCTAGTTTCTTTAATAATGACACCTTTTAATTTAAGTTTTTGGGGAAATTTGTACGCACCCACTGCTGAAATTCTTCAAACAATTGAATTAGACCCTTTTGAGTTGGTGAAATTAGTAACACTTATTTTAGGAATACCACTTATTTTAGGAATGTTAGTAAAAAAATATAAAGAAGCATTAGCTCATAAATTGCAAAAAGTATTAAAACCACTTAGCTTAATTATATTTATGCTTTTTATTGTAATTGCCTTTTATGATAATTTTAATATTTTTATAAATTACGTGCATTACGTATTAATATTAGTTATTGCGCACAATTTATTAGCTTTATTATTAGGATTTTATTTTGCTAAAGCAATGAGACTTTCATACAAAGACCAAAAAACTTTATCTATTGAAACTGGTATACAAAATTCAGGTTTAGGTTTATTACTTATTTTTAGCTTTTTTAATGGAATAGGTGGAATGGCCTTGTTAGTTGCTTTTTGGGCAATTTGGGATATTTTTTCTGGTTTAGCTATTGCAACCTATTGGTCAAAACAAAAAACAAACGATTAATATTTTGGAAAACATTTGGTATAAGGTTGTTAGGTTTTACGTAAAAATTGGACTCTTTTTTACTTTAAAAAAAATTAGTGTTCATGGGAAAGAAAACATTCCTAAAACAGGAGCTATTTTGTTTGTTGCCAATCACCAAAATGCATTAATCGATGCCATTTTAATACCAACTACAAATAACAGAAACATCCATTTTTTAACAAGAGCAAGTGCTTTTAAAAACAAATTAGCGGATAAAATTTTGCGCAGTCTAAATATGATTCCTGTTTACAGATTAAGAGATGGAAAAAATAGTATTGAAAAAAATATTGCCATTTTTGAACAATGTTTTGAATTTTTAAAAAATGAAAAAGCATTACAAGTTTTTGTTGAAGGTGAGCATCATCAATTAAGAAGAGTCATTCATTTAAAAAAAGGATTTGCACGTATTATTTTAGGAACCTTGCAAAAATACCCTGATTTAAATATTGAAATTGTTCCAGTTGGAATAAATTATAATTACCATCTAAAATATCCATGTAGTACTTCTATATACTACGGAAAACCAATTAATGCAAATCAGTTTTTTGATGTAAAAAACCCCGATTTTAGGTTTCAGGCAATTATAAAAGAAGTGAGAGATGCTTTAAAAAAACTTACACTTCATATTGAAGACACCAAAAATTATGATGAAATTCTTTCTAAATTAAACGCTGCAAATGTTAATTATTTGAAGCCTATAAAAGCGAATAAATTATTAGAAAAAGTTAATGAATTAGTACCACAAAATGAAAAAAGGGCTATAAACTGGCTCTTGCCTTTATATCTTTTAGCAAAAATTAACAGTGTTTTCCCTTTGTTAATTTGGTATTATTTAAAACCAAAAATTAAAGACATTATTTTCACAAATACATTTAGGTTTGCCCTAATTACAACAGTATTTCCATTATTTTACCTAATACAATCCTTCATAATTTATATTTTTTTCAACCTAAATTACGCACTTATCTATTTGTTAACTTGTATAATATTAGGAATAATTACAACTAAAACAATGAAAATTAATTAATAATGGCATCCTGAATATATTGCTGAATGATGGTTCTAATATTTTCTCTTACCAAACCTCTGTTTTCTGCAGTTGGAAATACTCTATTAGATAAAAACACATATACTAATTCACTTTCAGGATCTGCCCAAGTAAAGGTTCCTGTAAAACCGCTATGTCCAAAACTTTTATCTGAAACACAACCACACGTAGCCTTTTCAGCTTCCACTATCTGTGGCTTATCAAAACCAACTCCTTTTCTAACTTTTTTATCTTCAAAATATCGATGGTTAAAAACATCTATAGTTTCAGATTTTAAATAACGTTTTCCTCCATAATAACCTTTTTGCAAATACATTTGCATTATTTTAGCAACATCATTAGCATTAGAAAACAAACCTGCATGCCCTCCAATTCCACCTTGCATTGCAGCACCCATATCATGCACATATCCATGCACTAATTCATATCTGTAATAATCATCTTTTTCAGTTGGAACAATTTCTTTTAAGTTGAATTTTTCTATTGGTACATAAGTCGTTCTATTTGCTCCTAGGGCTTTATAAAAATGCGCTTGTGTTAATTCGTTTAAATTTTTTCGATATAGCTTTTCAATAAAATCTTTAAATAAAAAATACGATAAATCACTATATTTATATTGTGGCTTATCAAGTAAATCTGTTTTAGCAATAATATCAATAATAGAATCTTTATAATCTGTTCTCAGGTACAAATTATTTGCAACTTTAATATTAAATTTTCTAGAAGGCTCGCTTCTATAATATTCTTCTGAAGGATGCTTTGTACTGTCTAATGTTTTAACATAAAAAGGGATCCAAGCTTGTAATCTTCCATAATGAGACAACACTTCTTTAACGGTAATTTTACTTTTATTGGTCTTTTTCAATTTAGGCAACAAGCTTCCCAAAGTACTTTCTAATTGAATGGTTCCTTTCTCTTGAAGTTCCATAATTAAAGGTAAGGAAGCTAAAATTTTGGTCATTGAAGCAACATCATACAAATTGCTATTTTCAACTTTTAAACTATCACTATCTGTATGATTTCCAAAACTTTTACTATAAATTACTTTTCCTTTTCTAGCCACTAAAATTTGCATTCCTGGCGCCATTTTTTCTTTAATAACAATGGCTGCCATAGAATCTATTTTCTTCAACTTCTCAGAACTCATTCCAACTTCTTCTGGAATTGTGTACGCCAATCTTTTTAATGAAGTTGACATTAAACCATGGCCTTCAGAAAAAACATTTTTTATTGAAACTGGTAATTTTCCTTTTGTTTCTATAGCTCCAAAAATCATTTGTGCAGAAATTTCTTGAGAAATAATACTATTTTGGTAGGAAACTAATAAACCTTCAATATTTTCAAAAGTATCAATATCTAATAAACTATACGGACTCGCAAAAACATCAATAATTACTTTTTTTAATCTGGCAATTTCTTCAATCCAAACTAACTCTTTATTCAAAAATTTATAATCCTTCCAAGGATTCGTATTTGATTTATGATATCCAATTATCACCAAATTATACGACTCTAACTGGCTAATTAAATCATCTAAATTTTCACTAGAAATTACATCAACATTTGTGTAATTTTTCAGCATATTTACAAATGCACTTCCATCATCATCTCCAAATTTCACGTAAGCAATGTTCTTTTTATCTAAATTTTGAATTGGAAAAATAACACCGTCATTTTTTAATAATGAAATAGAACTTTCTACCAATTTTCTATGTAATAGCTCATCATTTATAGAATTTAAATCATTCTGTAAATTATTTAATTCTACATATTTAGAAGCGCTTAAACCTGCCCAAAACTTCGCTTTTAATATTTTTTCAACTGAATAATTTAATCTTTCTTCAGTTAAAATTTTATTATCTAACGCGTTTTTAATTTTCAATACTGCAGCAGGTACATTTTCAGGAATTAACAAAATATCATTTCCGGCTAAAAAAGCAGCCAAATCCACATCACCAGGGCTTGCATAATCTGCAGCGCCTTTCATATTTAATGCATCTGTTAATATTAATCCGTTAAATTTTAAATCCTTTTTCAATAAATTGGTAATAACATTATATGAAAGCGAAGTTGGCAATTGACTATTAGGCTCTAAAGCAACAACACTTAAATGCGCTACCATTACGCTAGTTAAATTATTTTTAATCAGACTTTTATACGGATACATTTCAATAGAATCTAATCTAGAGAAATCAAAATCTAACACTGGTAATGTTTTATGCGAATCGGTTGAAGTATCTCCGTGACCTGGAAAATGTTTGGCGCTAGATAATACATTTTGACTTTGCATTCCTTTAATAAATGCAATAGATTTTTCAGTCACATTTTCTCTACTTTCACCAAAAGATCTATTTCCAATTATTGGATTTTCAGGATTTGTATTTACATCAACAACGGGAGCAAAATTAATATGAATCCCCAATCTTTTACAATGCTTACCAAGCTGTACACCAAAATCTTCAATTAATTTGTCGTCTCTAATGGCACCCAATGTCATATTCCAAGGAAAGCGATAGGTGTTTTTTAAACGCATATCTAATCCCCATTCACCGTCAAAACCAATTAGCAGAGGCGTTTTTGATTTTAGTTGGTATCTATTAGTTAAAACAGCCTGATTTTCAGGGGTTCCTTGCATAAATATTAAGCCACCAATATGGTATTTTTCTATTAAACTATCAATGCCTTCATAATGTTTTTCATCTGAATTTGAATAGGCCTGAACCATAAATAGTTGACCAATTTTATCTTCAATTGTCATTGAATTCAATAAAGAATCTACCCATTTTTTTTGAGTAAATTCATCTTTGGTTTTTAAAGGATCGATTCCTTGAGCTTGTAATAAACAAACGTTTAACAGTAAAAAAGTAAACAGTATTCTTTTAGTCATTCAAAAAAATATGATGAGAGTTAACAATTAATTTCTTAAAAGGGATAATCAAAAATAGCGCCAACTATTTAAGCTTTGTTAATAGCTAAAAAACGGTTATGCCAACTTTCTTTTGCTTCTACTTCCCATTTTGAGTTAAAATCACCTTTTGTGGCAACCATATTATTAAATACTACGGTTTTTGAAGTGATTTTTTCTTCTTTTATAAACTTTTGAAAATCAGCTAAAGGAACTACATTTATATTATCATTATCTTTAAATGAAATATTTAATTTATTGGTTAAATCTAATGAAAATTGTTTCTCAAATTGTTTCATTAAATTAACAGAAGCATCAATAGAACAACCTGAAACATTATTAAAATCCTCATCAACAGCTAGCACAATAAATTGATTGTATTTCATTAAATATGAAGCTTTTAAATCCTCTCCATGACGTACCCAGTTGTGCAAAAAACTTTCAACTTTAGCATTTATTATTTCCATTTCATTCGTTGAGAATTCTCTATTGGATTGGTATATCCAAATTCTTGCAGAATTATCTAAACTTTCAAAATCAACTAACATATTATAATTTTTGGTTAAATTTATTTTTTAAATCTTCTAAAGTACTTTTTGGTGAATTTGAATGCATTCTTTCTTTAATTCCGGCAAGCACTTTTTTAGTATACAAAGGGAAATCTGCATTTTGAATCCACGAGAAATATCCTTTATCTTTTGTTAAAACATCAACGGCTTTTTCACCTTTATATTTTCCGAATGAAAACATTTCATCTCCATCTTCATCAAATAAAATGAAACCTGCAAAATCTGCTCTTTTTATGTGTGTAGAAAAATTATCTAAAAATTTCACATCATTTTCTACATCATCATATTTATCTAGCTGAGCTTTTAAAATTTCATACGTTGCACGTGTATCGGCTTCTGCAGAATGTGCATTTTTTAAATCTTTTTCACAATAAAATTTATAGCCTGCACTTAATGTTCTTTCTTCTTTTTTATGAAAAATAACTTGAACATCAATAGAATTTCTGTCGTTCATATCAAAATTCACTCCTGAACGCAACATTTCTTCGGCTAATAATGGAATATCAAATCTGTTAGAATTAAATCCTGCTAAATCGCAACCTTCAATCATCATACTCACTTGAGAAGCTAATTCTTTAAACGTTGGCTCATTTAATACTTTTTCATTTGTAATTCCATGAATATCACTTGCTTCTTTTGGAATTTCAATTATTGGGTTTACCAACCAAGTTTTACTTTCTTCAGTGCCATTGGGATACACTTTTAAAATAGATATTTCAACAATTCTATCTGATGCAATATTTATTCCTGTTGTTTCTAAATCAAAAAATACAATTGGCTTACTTAATTTTAATTCCATAGGTTTATTTATTTATAAAGATGTAAATATACAATTTGAAATTAAGGTTATAGTACATATTAGTGACAGTTTTTTTGAAGTTTTTAACAACTTATTTTTTATCCCAACCAGATAACCCTGCCGAAACAACAAATTTCATAACGTCACTAGAATTCATATCAATAGGTTTTATATTTTCTTTCGGCACTATAAAAAGTTCCCCAGAAAAATTATATGAATGTGGAAAATATACAGCTACTTTATTTTTTTCTCCTAAAATTTCTAGGTTTTCTTCTGTAATAAAACCTAATTTTTCTAAATCTGAGTTTAAATTTACTTTTACCAAAACTGGCTGATTAAATTTCTTTTCTTTACCAACAAAAGCCTTAAATAAATCGTTTATTGCGGTATATACAAAATTTAATAAAGGAATGCGTTCTATTATTTTTTTAAACAATAATTTTAAAGGATCTGCAATAATAGTTCGTCCAATAAAACCAATAATAATTAAAAATATAATTAACGTTAATACTCCTAATCCTGGGATTTCTGTTCCAAAGAATTTAACTAACTGCTCTTGCAATAAACCATCCATAAAAGTAAAAACCGAATAAATTATGTATGCTGTTATACCAAGTGGAGCAATGTATAAGATTCCTTGAAGAAAATAGTTGACTAATTTTTTTATGATCATCTCAAAAGCTTTTTATGGTTAATATTCGCTACAAAATTAGGCCTTTAAACCTGATTAAATCACACAACTAATTATTTTTAAATTGATTCTTATCATATTTCAAAAATTACACAAAATTATTTTTACTTTTTATTATCCGAAAGCCCCATTTTTATTGACTTTCCTAAACAAAACAAAAAATATTATTTGGCTTTGATGCAAATCATTTCATTCCTACAGCATTGAATATAAATTTGTGATGGAAATTATGTTTAATCTAAAATATTTATATTATGTCACTAGTAAAATTTAGAAAAAGACCATTTGAAAGTCTGCTCATACCAGATTTATTGGATTTTAATGCAAACCAATTATTTAATGATCATTTGTGGTTAAAAAAAATGGATGAACCTGCTTTAAATATCAAAGAAAAAAAAGATGGATTTGAAATTGAATTAGCCGCACCTGGCTATGACAAAAAAGATTTTGAAATTACCATAGATAATGGTTGCTTAAATATTTCAGCAAAAAAAACAATTTCTAAAGATGAAAAGGATGAAAACTATACTAGAAAAGAATTTAGCTATTCATCATTTGAAAGATCTTTAGAATTACCTGAATCTATTATAGATGAAAAAATTAAAGCAAAGTATGAAAATGGAATCTTGAAATTTAACCTCGCAAAAAAGGAAGAAGCTAAAAAAGCAAAACCAAAAGTTATTGAGATTTCTTAGTTATTTAACTTCCTAAAATTTTAACTTTTTAAGTTAAAAAGATAAATACTTCCCTGTTTTAAGTACTAAATCTGGAAGTATTTATCTTTTTTTTACGGGATTTTTAATTACATGAATTCAGATAAAAACCTAAAAAACTCTTTTTTTAAATTATTGTAAATATTTCTTTGTGTTTCCATATGGTTTCTAAATTCAATATGTTTTTTAACAAATAATGTATCCAAAACATCGTATCCGTTTTTACTTGATTCAGCAATATTGGTTTCATGAATATGAATATCCTTTTGAAGTTCATCAATGGCATTTTCTTGAATAATAAATTGATTTTGATAATGATCTAACTGAGCAAGCATATTTTTATCTGTCCATCTTATTACCAATTCTTCCAATCTGTTTTTAAAGGATTTCAATTCATCTTCCCAAAAGAAAAGTTCTCGTCTCCATTGTTTGTGTTCAAAATGTAAATCTGAATTAAAAATAAGTTCATTTTTCATAATATGTTTTTTAAATTTTTATTATATCTGTAGGCGTTTCAACTAAAATA
Organism: Lutibacter sp.; assembly: GCF_016342705.1. GTDB lineage: Bacteria > Bacteroidota > Bacteroidia > Flavobacteriales > Flavobacteriaceae > Lutibacter. Next base: position 26,747 of record NZ_JAEINV010000024.1, read on the forward strand.
GTTTTATCGCCTCTTATTGCAATTGGTTGTTTTAATATTTCTGGATTATGTTGTATCATTTTTATCCAATCTGTTGAAGAAAAATTATGATGAATAAATTTTGAAGTGTATGAAGTATGCTCTTGATTAACTAAATCTTGAATTTTTAAATTCAATCTTTCTGCAATTTCTGCAATTTGAGTTCCTGTTAATGGCGTTTTTAAAATATCAATTTCTAAAATTGGCACTCCTTTTGCTTTAGCATATGCTAAGGCTTGTTTAGCCCTTACCGATTTAGAATTGTAATAAAATGTAATTTGACGAACTGATGTTGCTATTTCTCCCATAATATTATTTTTAAATTGTTAAATGCGTTTCTAAATGATGCGCTAACAATTGTTTTAAACTCTCCAAATAATCTTGCATTACTTTTTTATTGATGTCAGGATGATTTTTTGAAGGAATTGTAAATGGATTCTCTCCTAAAAACTGATACAATTCCGGATAGTTTTTTTCTATTTTAAAAGTTAATTCTGTTATTTCTTTAAGTAGTTCCTGTAAATTTTTAATAAGAATTGCATACTGTTAAATGGTTATTAATTGTTTCTATTCAGTCCTTAAAGCATCCATTGGATTTAATTTAGCCACCTTTCTTACTAGAAAATACCGTTTCTACAAATACTGGAAAAACAAAACCAACTAAAATTAAATATCCGGCAGTAGGTATATAAAAATCAGTTAACTTATATATTACATGATTTCCAATAACTCAAAATAAGAGCCTTAAACTAAGCAAACTCCTTCCTTTCAATAACTTCATCTGACATTGAAAAAACTTTTAATCTGCTAGCTCTATACATTTTAATAAATTCCTCAATCTCTATTTCCATTTGATCGTGAATAGTTCTAAAACCATAAGAATCGTTTAAATAAGGCGTACTAATATTATTCGAAATTTTACTCAAATGATGGTTAGTTTTATCAATTAATTGATTACAATTTCTTATTAATTCAAAAATGGAATATTCAATTTCTTGAAATTCGTTTTTAATATTTTTTTTAGAAATCCATTGATTGTATTTATTAATTAAATTATGAGAAAAATACAAATCCTCTTGATAGAATAACAAATCGGATTTCCAGTTTTCTGTCAACAAATATAGTTCTTGCCAATAAGCTTCATAAATTGTTTTACTCTTTGTTTTTTTTGCTAAACTTTTCATATACTCACTATTATTTTTATCTAATTAAATGATTACTTAATTCTTCTGTATCAATAACGTGTTCCGTAATTTTAAATACTTCTTGCCTGTTTTTTCTAAACAATTTTATAAATTTTGTAAAATCATCTTCCAGAATTTGATGTTCCGTTCTAAACTTATGTGAATCGTAAGCAAAAGGATTATCTATTAGCTCTGCCAAATGCTTTATGTGGGTTTTAATCCTTTTAATTAATTTTGAACAGTTTAGTTCTGTTGCTATTAAATTCTCTTCAATTGCTCTCACTTGATCTATATTTTCCTTTTTTGTTAACCAAATAAAATATTTATCAATTAAATGATCTAAAAACCGCAAATCGTCTTTATAAAATAAAAGGTCTGATTTCCAATGTTCTGTTAGCACGTATAAATCTTGCCATTCTGCTTCAAAAATGTAAGTTCCGTTTGGTCTACTTCTAAAATCACTCATAACCTATAATTTAGGATTAAACAACTATTTACCCTTTCATAAATCACTACAATTCAATTTATTAGTAAAATTATTAAAGGATATAATTTGTAGAAATGATTGCGGTCATTTTATAATATTAATCATTTGAGACATATCATAAAATTTTACCATTTGTATTTATAATTTTATAACATAACTAAGTTGATTAAAATGAAAAATATTATTTGCGCAATAGATTATTCATCCTGCTCCATAGTTGCATTAAAATATATTTGTGAATTAAGCAAAAAAATGAATACATCCATTTTTGTCATTAACGTATATAATAATTCCGCGCTTGGTTCACTTTTAGAGATACCAAATATTCTTTTAGATGAAGTAGTTCAGGAAAAAAAAACATTAAAACTAAAAACATTTTGTTTAGAACATTTTGGGGATAGTTGTAAAAATTTGAATTTAAATTACAAAGCTATTCAGCATAATTCAATAATTAGCGCCATAAATATATGGTCTCTAAAATTTAATGCAGATTTGGTTGTAGTTGGTATGAAAGGTGTTCATAAATTTAAAGACTTTTTTATTGGGAACACCACAAAAAGTCTTATTGAAAAGTCTGTTTGTCCCATATTAGCAGTTCCTGAAAGTAATATTCAAAAAAAAGTAAATACCATTGTATATGCAACGGATTTTGAGGAAGCTGATATTTTTGCAATTAAAAATTTAGTTGAATTTGCCAAATTCTTTAATTCCACCATAAAAATAATTCATATTGCAAAAACTATAGAAAAGGACTGTTCTGATAAAATGGAATGGTTTAAAGAATTAGTATTACAACATACAAATTACAAAAATTTAGAATTTAAAGTTTTATTTTCTGAAGATATTTTAAATACCATTCATAACTATTTAGAAGAAAATAATGCCGATATACTCGCAATGCTTGAGCGTAAAAAACCGGACTTTTTAAATAAAATTATATATATTGATTTAGTAAAAACTTTTGAAGCTTTCAGTAATATACCTCTTATTTGCTATAATACAAAAAACTCCATTTTCACTAAATGATTGAAGCTTTCAATCCAAACATTTAAATATATTTAGTTATAAGCTTTTCATTTTCTAACTCTTTAATTACTTTAGAAACATATTTATTTATAGTTTCTGTAATTGTTTGCGGATTAACCAAATCTAATGCACCTACCCAAACTAAAGATTTATTATCTTGTTGGTTAATATAATAAATAGAAGTTTCTACATGATAAATTTTATAAATATCATAATAATGAGGTGTATAGTAAATATCTTGATACCAAAAATAATATTTCCCAAATCTAGACCATCTATAACCTAATGCATTATAATTATCGTAATAATTTCTCCTCTTTTCAACTCCTTTAACTGTGCTAATTACAACAGCATCAAATCCTTGTTTAGAAATAGTTTTAATCATATCATCTATTTCAGATTCGCTTTTTTTTGATTTTGAAAATTCTGAATCTAATATGTTTGTACTTTCAACTGCATTTATATTCCTAACTACAAAAGCTCTTCTTAATTCCTCTTCAAAAATTCTTCGAGCTGTTTGATTGTCAGTCATTCCAATAACTAATAATTTATTTGGTTTAAATGTTAAAACCTCTTTATTTCTCCAACTATCTACAAATCTATTTGATGAACAGGACAATAATAAAAGATATATGCCGAATAACAAGATAAGTTTTTTCATGATGCTTATTTTATAAATTAAATTTAGTTATTTGTAAAAACACATGAAATGATTAAGGTCAAATTCTAATTAATAATTTAATAAAAATCACTAAAATTACTGATTGAAATCATTCTCACTGAATATTAAAATGCTTTTGGTTTATGCACATAAAAAATACTACACTTTAAAAAAGTGTATCAATTCAACAACTACAAAATTAAAATTAATAATATTTAGTAACTTCGCTGCATTAAATAAAAAGGTGTGGAAAATACTAATGACATTTCAGTTAATTTAAATAAATACATTAGCAGTACAGGCATATGCTCAAGAAGAGAAGCTGAAAAATTAATTACTGAAGGAAAAGTTACAATTAATGGAAAACCTACGCAATTAGGCAATAGAGTTTTTGAAGGTGATATTGTTAAAATAAACGGACAACCATTAATTGCAAAGCCAAAAACACTTTATATAGCATTTAATAAACCTATTGGAATTGTTAGCACAACTGATTCAAAAGAACGAAAAAACATTATTAAATATATTAATCATCCTGAACGACTTTTTCCTATTGGAAGGCTAGATAAACCTTCAGAAGGTTTAATTTTTTTAACCAATGATGGAGATATTGTAAATAAAATTTTACGTGCCGGAAACAATCACGAAAAAGAATATATTGTAACCGTTAACAAACCAATTTCTATTGATTTTATAGAAAAAATGAGCAATGGAATCCCAATTTTAGGAACTATTACCAAAAATTGTAAAGTTGAATTAATTAGTGATTACGTTTTTAATATTACACTAACACAAGGTTTAAACCGACAAATTAGAAGGATGTGCAAATATTTAGATTTTGAAGTAACAAAACTTAAACGCACTCGAATTATGAATGTGACTTTAGGTAATTTAAAAGTTGGCGAATGGCGCGAATTATCAACAGTTGAAATGGACCATATAAATAAAATGGTTTCTGAATCTAGTAAAACAGAAGAAGCCTCAAAAGATAATTATAAGAAAAAACAAAGTGCACCAAACAAGTCGAAAAATTATAAATTTGGAAGAAAACGATAGTGTAGATTTCTGAAACAAAATTTACGAAGTAAAATAAAAAAATAAATTATTTCCGATATTCATATTTTATATACCTTCCAATTCTAATAAGCTATACGTCTTAATATTCTATTTTCAATTAAATTTATCCATAAGGCTTCTATTTAATTTTTCTCAAACAAAACTGTTTCTGTATCTTTGCCGACTATGCAATTTGAATTAAAAACAACAGACGCTCAAAGCAAGGCTAGAGCCGGAGTAATAACAACAGATCACGGTATTATTGAAACACCAATATTTATGCCAGTAGGAACTGTTGGTACAGTAAAAGGTGTTCATCAATCTGAATTAAAAAACGAGATAAATCCTGATATTATTTTAGGAAACACCTATCATTTATATTTACGTCCACAAACTACTATTTTAGAACAAGCTGGTGGTTTACATAAATTTATGAACTGGGATCGAAATATTTTAACTGATAGTGGTGGATACCAAGTTTATTCACTTTCAGAAAGAAGAAAAATTAACGAAGAAGGTGTAAAATTTAAAAGCCATATTGATGGTTCTTACCATACGTTTACTCCTGAAAATGTAATGGAAATACAACGTTCTATTGGTGCAGATATTATCATGGCTTTTGATGAATGTACGCCATACCCGTGCGATTATAATTATGCAAAAAGATCTATGTATATGACACATCGTTGGTTAAAAAGATGTATTACACATTTAGATAAAACACCTTTAAAATACGATTATAATCAAGCCTTTTTCCCAATTGTACAAGGAAGTACTTATAAAGATTTAAGACAACAATCTGCCGAGTTTATTGCAAGTGTTGGAGCTGAAGGAAATGCTATTGGTGGGCTTTCAGTTGGAGAACCTGCGGAAGAAATGTATGCAATGACAGAAATTGTAACTGCAATTTTACCAGAAGACAAGCCTCGTTATTTAATGGGAGTTGGTACACCAACCAATATTTTAGAAAATATTGCTTTAGGAATTGACATGTTTGATTGTGTTATGCCAACCAGAAATGCTAGAAATGGAATGCTATTTACGGCAAATGGTTCTATAAACATTAAAAATAAAAAATGGGAAAATGACTTCTCTCCTATTGATGAAATGGGAATTACTTTTGTAGATACTATGTATTCTAAAGCGTATTTACGTCATTTATTTATTTCAAAAGAATTGTTAGGGAAGCAAATTGCATCCATTCATAATTTAGGATTTTATTTATGGTTGGTTCGTGAGGCAAGAAAGCATATATTAGCGGGAGATTTTACTGCGTGGAAAAACCGAATGGTGAAACAATTAGATCAAAAATTATAAGAAACAATTTCCTTATTAATTTGTAACATTGAGAATATTAGATAAATATATATTAAAGAAATTTTTAAGCACTTTTGCTTTAATTTTAACGCTATTGCTCCCAATTGCAATAGCTATAGATGTCTCAGAAAAAATAGATAAATTTTTAAGACACACGGATTTATCTTTAAACACAATCCTAAAAGATTACTATTTCAATTTTATTGTAATCTTCGGTAATACATTTATGCCTTTAGCATTGTTTATTGCTGTTATATTTTTCACATCTAAAATCGCTGGAAATACCGAAGTTATAGCTATTCACTCAGCAAAAATTTCATTTACTCGTTTTTTAAAACCATATTTCATTGGTGCTTCAATTGTAGCATTTATAGGATTATCCATGAATCATTTTATTGTTCCAAAAAGTAATAAAGTGTTTGATGAATTTAACAATGCTTATTTAAAAAAGAAAGAATATAACGCAAATCAATTAACTCACGTGAATTTGCAATTAGGCCCAAACGATTATATTTATTTAAAAAACTGGAATATTGACAGCAAGCAAGGTTATAAATTTTCTTATGAAAAATTTGAAGGTACTAAACTTAAATATAAACTATTAGCAGAAAATATTAGATGGATTGAAGCTGATACCGTATTTAAATTAACAAACTTTCAAAAAAGAATTATTCTTGAAGACAGAGATTCAATACAAACAGGCGTTATACTAGACACATTATTTACATTTACTCCAGAAGATTTAATAAATGTTGATGATTTAGCTAAAGAAATGAATTCAATACAATTAAATAAATTCATCAATCAATCTAAAGCGAGAGGAATAAGTAACCTAAACACTTATTTAGTTGAGTTTCATAAAAGAACCAGCTTACCAATAGCCTCATATATATTAACTTTTATAGCTGTTTGTTTGGCTTCAAAAAAGAAAAGAGGAGGTTTAGGTGTTAATCTTGCAATAGGAATTACTTTAATGTTTGTATACGTGTTTTTATTAAAAATAGCAGAAGTTTTAGGCGCAGGAGCCGAAACAAATGCATTATTTATGGTTTGGTTACCCAACTTATTTTTTGGAACGCTTGCCATTTATTTATATTTAAAAAATGCAAAAAACTAACCTTAAAAATTACCTTCATCTTCACTTAATTGTATTTATTTGGGGATTTACAGCAATATTGGGTGCCTTAATTAAAATTGAAGCAATTCCTTTAACTTGGTATAGAATGTCACTAGCTGTCATTTTTGTATTTATATATTTTATATTAAAGAAAAAAACATTAAAAGTTTCTCCAAAAATTTTAATAAAATTTTTTATTGGTGGTGTTATCATTGCTTGCCATTGGGTGGCTTTTTTTTCAGCCATAAAAGTATCTAATGTGTCGGTTGCTTTAGTTTCATTAAGTACTGGAGCACTGTTTACTTCATTAATTGAACCTATCTTTTTTAAAAGAAGATTAGATTTTATGGAACTATTCTTTGGCTTATTGGTAATTTCAGGATTATATATAATTTTTAATGTTGAAAATGATTACACCTTAGGTATTATCTATGGTTTAATAGCGGCATTTTTATCAGCTTTATTTTCAGTATTAAATGGTTTATATATAAAAAAGCACAGTGGCGAAGTAATTTCTTTTTACCAACTTTTGTTTGGTGTAATTTTTTTAACAGGTTTTATAATTTTCACAACAGGTTTTAATAGTTTTGATTTTGCTCTTACAAAATCAGATGTTTTATACCTGTTTATACTAAGTAGTATTTGTACAGCGTACGCTTTTATTGCTTCAGTTAATTTAATGAAATATTTAACACCTTATACCATTATGCTAACCATAAATTTAGAACCCATTTATGGAATTATTTTAGCCGTATTAGTTTTTGGTGAAAAAGAAAAAATGAGTCCTCAATTTTATATTGGCGCAAGTGTAATTCTTATTACCGTTATTATAAATGGAATTTTAAAAAATAAAAAAACAACATAACATATCAATCATTTTTTTTAAGTTAGTATATTTGTTGTTACATCTAAAAATAAAAATATGGAATATTTAGATTTTGAATTACCAATTAAAGAGCTAGAAGAGCAATTAAATAAATGCGAAATAATTGGCAAAGAAAGTGATGTTGATGTAACCGAAAGTTGCAAAAACATTGAAAAGAAACTGCTAAAAACAAAAAAAGAAATATATAAAAATTTAACTGCTTGGCAAAGAGTTCAACTTTCTAGACATCCAAACAGACCTTACACATTAGATCATATCACTGCTTTAGCTGGCAACACTTTTATGGAATTACACGGAGATAGAACTGTAAAAGATGATAAAGCTATGATTGGTGGTTTAGGTAAAATTGGAGATCAATCGTTTATGTTTATTGGTCAACAAAAAGGTTATAATACAAAAACCAGACAATATCGAAATTTTGGAATGTCAAATCCAGAAGGCTATAGAAAAGCACTTCGATTAATGAAAATGGCTGAAAAATTTGGAATTCCAGTTGTAACACTTTTAGACACTCCTGGGGCTTACCCTGGATTAGAAGCAGAAGAACGTGGACAAGGCGAAGCTATTGCTCGAAATATTTTAGAAATGACACGCCTTAAAACACCTATTATTACAATTGTAATTGGAGAAGGTGCGTCTGGAGGTGCTGTTGGTATTGGAGTTGGAGACGTAGTATATATGATGGAAAACACTTGGTATTCTGTTATTTCTCCAGAATCTTGTTCTTCTATTTTATGGAGAAGTTGGGATTATAAAGAGCAAGCTGCAGAGTCTTTAAAATTAACTGCAGAAGACATGAAAAAACAAAAATTAATTGATGGTATTATAAAAGAACCATTAGGAGGAGCGCACTACGATAGAGAAACTGCTTTTAAAGAAGTTGAAAAAACAATTTTAGAGGCTTATGATAAATTAAAAAAATTAAGTCCAACAGAGCTTGTAAAAAAGCGAATGGAAAAATACGCCAAAATGGGCGAATTTAAAGGATAAAAAAATAAAAATCCTCTCCAAATGGAGAGGTTTTTTTTATTAAATTTATTACCATGTATATACTTTCTCCTCAACAAATAGCAAAAGCAGATAAAGCTACTATTGCAACTAACGGAATTACATCCATTCAATTAATGGAATATGCTGCAACACAATGTTTTAAATGGCTTCATCATAGATTACAAGGTCAAAATATTAAAATTTATGTGTTTTGTGGAATTGGCAACAATGGTGGCGATGGTTTGGTAATTGCACGTCATTTAATTCAACATGGCTATAATATTAGTTGTTATATTGTGAATTTTAGCGACAAAAGAACTCCTGAATTTCTTGAAAACTACAATAGACTAAAAGAACTTGGCAGTTGGCCAACTGTAATAAATAATGAAAATGAATTTCCAATAATTTCTTTTGAAGATATTGTAATTGACGCTATTTTTGGAATTGGCCTATCCAGAAAACCATCAGGATTCACAAAAAAACTAATTCAATATATTAACAGTACTAAAGTATTTACTTTAGCCATTGATTTTCCTTCGGGATTATTTGGAGATAAATCTGTTACAGATAAAAACGCCGTTTTAAAAGCAGGACATACACTCACATTTCAAACACCAAAATTAGCGTTTCTATTACCTGAAAATAAAGATTTTATAAATACTTGGGAAGTAATTGATATTGGATTAGATCTAAATTTTATAGAAAGTTTAAAACCATCTATAAATTTTACAACTAAAGAAGACATATTAACCAATTACAAACCACGTAATAAATGGTCGCATAAAGGTACTTTTGGCCATTCACTATTGATTGGAGGAAGTTTTGGTAAAATTGGAGCTATTACTTTGGCGTCAAAAGCCGCATTAAAAATAGGAAGTGGACTTGTAACTGCATATGTTCCTAAATGTGGGTATAATGTACTGCAAATATCAATTCCTGAAGTAATGGTTGAAGTTGATGATGACAATACTTTATCTTACTTCAATTTTAAAACAAAACCAACAGTTATAGGAATTGGCCCAGGAATGGGAACTCATGAAAAAACTATTGCTGGCTTTTATAAATTTTTAAAGGAAAATACACTTCCACTAATTATTGATGCCGATGCTATTAATTTGCTTTCTTTAAATATTGAATTTGTAGCATTATTACCCAAAAATTCAATTTTAACGCCACATCCAAAAGAATTAGAACGATTAATTGGTGCTTGGAAAAATGATTATGATAAACTTAATAAATCAATTGAGTTTTCAAAAGAGCATAAAGTAATTTTAGTTTTAAAAGGTGCTCATACAGTAGTTGTAGACGGTAATAATTTAACATTTAACTCAACAGGAAACCCAGCGTTAGCAACTGCAGGCAGCGGTGATGTTTTAACTGGATTAATTACTGGACTCGTTTCGCAAGGTTACGAACCTTCTATTGCGGCTATTTTTGGCGTTTATTTACACGGAAGAACAGCAGATATTGCAATTCAGGAAACTGGTTATGAAACTTTTACAGCATCCTCAATTTTAGATTATTTACCAGATGCGTTGCTAGATTTATTTGCTCCTAAAGAAATTGAAGAAGAAAAGCAACACGAGGAAGATCCTAACGATTGAGTCGTCCTAAAATAGGTTGACGATTATTAAAAAAAATAATGAAAACCTGTGAAGTTATCTTCACAGGTTTTTTGATGTATAAAGTTAGGTGTTTTCATATTAAGACTCAAATGCGGTCTTTTGTTATTATAA
>NZ_JAEINV010000008.1 GCF_016342705.1 Lutibacter sp.
AAAAACCTGTGAAGATATCTTCACAGGTTTTCATTATTTTTTTTAATAATCGTCAACCTATTTTAGGACGACTCAAAAATAAAAAATCTTCAAAAATTTAGGTGAACCTAAAGAAATGAAGATTTTTTATTGTATTAAATAATATAATAATTAAAGGCCAAAAGCAGTTTTTACTTTATCAACATAATCTAGTTTTTCCCAAGTAAATAACTCAACGTCTATTATTTTTTCAGTTCCATCAACATTTGTAAACTTTTTTGTAACAGTTCTATTGTCACGTCCCATATGTCCGTAAGCCGCTGTTTCTAAATACATTGGCTGGCGTAGTTTTAAACGTGCCTCAATAGCGGCTGGTCTCATATCAAATAGTTGTTCTACTATTTCTGCAATTTCTCCATCACCTTTATGAACCTTTGAAGTTCCGTACGTATTTACATAAATACCCATTGGTTTTACAACACCAATTGCATAAGAAACCTGAATTAAAATCTCATCAGCAATACCTGCAGCAACTAAATTTTTAGCAATATGACGTGTAGCATATGCAGCGCTTCTATCTACTTTACTTGGATCTTTACCTGAAAATGCTCCACCTCCGTGAGCTCCTTTTCCACCGTACGTATCAACAATAATTTTTCTACCTGTTAAACCGGTATCTCCGTGAGGTCCACCAATTACAAATTTCCCAGTTGGGTTTACGTGATACGTAATATTATCATTAAACAACGCTTTAATACTAGCTGGTAATTGTTTTAAAACTCTAGGAATTAAAATTGAAATAACATCACTTTTAATTTTGGCTAGCATGGCTTCGTCTGTTGGTCCAAAGTCATCATGTTGTGTAGAAACTACAATATCTTTAATTCTAAAAGGAACATTATCATCAGTATATTCAATAGTAACCTGACTTTTAGAATCTGGACGTAAATAAGTAATTTCTTTATTTTCACGTCTTAATGCAGCTAACTCGTGTAAAATTAAATGGCTTAAGTGCAATGCTAAAGGCATATAATTTTCGGTTTCGTTGGTTGCATAACCAAACATCATTCCTTGATCACCAGCACCTTGCTCTTCTTTGGTTGCTCTATCAACACCTTGATTAATATCTTGTGATTGTTCGTGAATTGCAGAAAAAACTCCACAAGAATTTCCATCAAACATATACTCACTTTTAGTATAACCAATTTGATTGATAACATCACGTGCTATTTTTTGAACATCTAAGTACGTGTTAGATTTTACTTCTCCTGCTAATACAACTTGGCCTGTAGTTACCAATGTTTCACAAGCTACTTTTGAGTTTTCGTCAAAAGCTAAAAAGTTATCTACTAATGAATCCGAAATTTGATCAGCAACTTTATCTGGATGTCCTTCAGAAACTGATTCGGATGTAAATAAATATGACATAATTATTTAATTTTAAATTGTTTGAAGAAAATTTTGTTGATTGCGCTGGTCGCTAAAGAGAGTAAATAATTACTGCTTTAGCATTTTTTAACGAGGTTGCAATCAGTTCAAATTTTTCCTCTTGAATATTTCGTTTGCAAAGTTATGAAAATTTAAAAATTAATTACCAATTAACTGTTAAATTATTTTTTGATGATTTATTTGTAATGATTTTGAACTTTTTAAGACTATAATGTATAAAACTTAAACTTATGATGAAAAAAATAGCCGTATTAGCACTTTTTGCTTTAATATTTAGTAATTGTTCTGGAAACGATGAAATGGTAACTATTGTGGAGCAAATGGAAATAGAAGACGATAATACAATGAATGGAAGTACTTTTGTAATGGGAGATTTTGTAAATGGAGCGCATCCAACTTCTGGAAAAGCATCTGTTAATTCTGATAAAACAGTACTAACTTTTACAAATTTTAAAACAGATAACGGGCCAAAATTATTAGTGTATTTATCTACGGATGTAAATTCAACAGAATTTGTAAACTTGGGAGATTTAAAAGGGATTTCAGGAGATTTTACGTATACAATTCCTGAAAATATAGATTTAGCAAAGTATAAAATTGTGAATATTTGGTGTGTAGATTTTTCAGTTAGCTTTGGTACTTCAGAATTAAAATAATTATTTTTTTGTTGTATATTAAAAAAATGTGTTTACATTTGTCGCATCAAAATAAAGAAAAATGAAAATTATGTTTAACAAAATGCGTTATATGATGTGTAAAAATTACACAGAGGATGCTATTGTTTAAAATGTAATAATAAATAACAAATAGAAACCTCTGATAACTCAGAGGTTTTTTTATATCAAAAAAGTAATAAAATGAATTTAAATTTTCAAAAAAATATGTGTATGCCAACAACAATGTTTATGCAAATAATGCGTAGCACAATGAAATGGTATTACCTAAAATAAATGGAAAAATAAAATCTATATAGATAAAAGTCCCTTTGGTAATACCTAAAACCAAAGGGACTTTTTTATTTAAATAAACATAGAATTAAAATATTAAAACATAAAAAATGAGTACTCAAAAAATTTCAACACAAGCGTTACACGCAGGACACGATACAACTAAAACAGGAGGAACAAGAGCGGTTCCAATTTATCAAACATCTTCGTATGTTTTTAATGATACAGAACATGCAGCCAATTTATTTTCATTAAAAGAATTAGGATTTATTTATACACGATTAAACAATCCAACAAACGATATTTTACAACAACGTTTAGCGGCAATTGAAGGTGGAGTTGGAGCAGTGGTTTTTGCTTCGGGAACTTCAGCGATATCTACAGGTTTATTAACCTTATTAAAAGCTGGAGATCATATTGTCGCTTCCAGTAGTTTGTATGGCGGAACTTTTACATTATTAAATGTTACGTTACCAAGATTAGGAATTACTACAACTTTTGTAGATGCTTCAAATCCAGAAAATTTTAAAGAAGCGGTTCAAGAAAATACAAGAGCCTTTTTTGTGGAATCTTTAGGGAATCCAAAATTAGATGTGTTAGATTTAGAAGCAATTGCTGAACAATCTAAAGCTGCTGGAGTTCCGTTTATTGTAGATAATACAGTTGCAAGTCCAGCGTTGTTAAACCCAATTAAACATGGAGCAAATTTGGTAATTCATTCTTTAACAAAATATATTGGCGGACAAGGAAACTCCTTAGGAGGCGCAATTATTGATGCAGGAACTTTTGATTGGACTAATGGGAAATTTCCAGAATTTACAGAATCTTCAGCCGGCTATCACGGATTAGTTTATAGCGAAGCTTTAGGAGCGGCAGCATTTACCTTTAAATTAATTTTAGAAGGATTGCGTGATTTTGGTGGTGCTTTAAGTCCGTTTAATGCATTTCAAATTATTCAAGGATTAGAAACTTTGCCAGTTCGTATAAAACAACACAGCGCAAATGCGCTGGAATTGGCAAAATGGTTAGAAAGTAGAGACGAAGTTGCTTGGGTAAATTATCCTGGTTTAGAAAGTAGTAAATACCATACATTGGCTAAAAAATATTTACCAAAAGGACAGAGTGGATTGGTTACTTTTGGTGTAAAAGGCGGTTTTGAAGCAGCTAAAAAAGTAACGGATGCAACGCAACTATTTTCATTATTAGCCAATATTGGTGACACAAAATCATTAATAATTCACCCGGCAAGTACAACGCATCAACAATTAACTGTTGAACAACAAGCAGGAGCTGGAGTAACTCAAGATTTAATTAGGTTATCTGTTGGATTGGAAGCTATTGAAGATTTAAAGCAAGATTTAGCAGCAGCCTTTAAAAAGATTTAGTTTTTACTGAAATGTTTTGTATGAGAAAAAATTAATGCGTTAATTTGTCGCTTAGTTCATAAACTTATTGACTATTGTTATCAAGAAAGGCAGAGGGAATAGACCCATTGAAGCCTTAGCAACCCTTTATTTTTAAAGAAGGTGCTAAATTCTACCCAATATGGATAGATAACTCAAAAGAATTACTTCTAGTAATTGCTGTATTTTCTCATAACATTATTTTTTAAGTAACACAAAGTCATTTTTTATGATTTTAAATCAATTATAATATAATTTAATGAGTCAATTGAAACATATTAAAATCACCAATTTTATTCCTGAAAAGGGAACTGTAGGTCAGGATATAAATCTTTCGTATCAATTATTTGGTCAAGATTTATATACTGCACCAGTAGTTTTGGTAAATCACGCATTAACTGGTAATAGCGATGTTGCTGGAGAAAATGGCTGGTGGAGCGATTTGGTTGGTGAAAATAAAGTAATTGACACCAATAAATACACCATTTTATCTTTCAATATTCCAGGGAATGGTTTTGACGGTTTTGTAATAGAAAATTATAAAGATTTTGTAACACGTGATATTGCAAACATCTTTTTAATTGGTTTGCAAGAATTAAAATTGAAGGAACTTTTTGCCCTTATTGGAGGTTCATTAGGCGGTGGAATTGCTTGGGAAATGGCTGTATTAAATCCAGTAATAACAAAAAATTTAATAACCATTGCAACCGATTGGAAATCTACCGATTGGTTAATTGCAAATTGCCAAATTCAGGAACAGTTTTTATCAAATTCTTGTAACCCAGTGCACGATGCGCGTATGCACGCAATGTTGTGTTACAGAACACCAGAATCATTTAAAGAACGTTTTCAGCGATCAAAAAATGAAGAGTTAGAGATTTTTAATGTAGAAAGTTGGTTGTTGCATCACGGTAAAAAATTACAAGAACGTTTTCAGCTTTCAGCCTATAAATTAATGAATCAATTATTAAGAACAATTGATGTAACTAAGGGAAGAGAAGCAACAATTTTAGATTCAATAAAAGCAAGTATTCATATAATTGGAGTAGATTCTGATTTGTTTTTTACTGCGGAAGAAAATAGAGAAACACACAAACATTTAGCATTAACAAACCCAAAAGTTACCTATAACGAAATAAATTCGGTACACGGGCACGATGCTTTTTTAATGGAATATCAACAATTAGGTAAAATTATAGAGCCAATATTTAATCAAAGTTCTAAAAAAAATAAAATGAAAGTAGTAAAATTTGGAGGGAAATCCTTAGCAAACGGAATTGGAATAGATAGTACATTACAAATTATTGCTAATAAAATTAAAAATGGAGAGAAAATTACTGTGGTTGTTTCAGCAAGAGGAAATACTACAGATTCTTTAGAGTCTATTTTAGAAAAAGCAAAAAATAATTTGCCATATGCTGATGAGTTTGACAAACTAAAAAACTATCAATTAGAAATGGATAATTCAGTGGATTTAGCTGCTGAATTTAAGTTGTTAGATGAAATTTTTAGAGGTGTAAATTTACTAGGAGATTACACCCCAAAGGTAAAAGATCAGGTGTTGGCGCAAGGTGAAATTTTATCAGCAAAAACCATCACACATTTGTTGAATAAACTACATGTGAAAGCCAATTTTGTAGATTCTAGAACTTTAATAAAAACAAATAATCAGTTTGGAAAAGCATTGCCTTTTGAAAGTGTTTCAGAAGAAAATGTAATTGAACATTACAGAAAGAATAATGGCGATGTAACTCAAATAATTACTGGTTTTATTGCTTCAAATTTAAATGGAGAAACAACTACTTTGGGTAGAAATGGAAGTAATTATACAGCTTCATTAATTGCCAATTTTTTAAATGCTGAAGAATTTCAAAATTATACACACGTAAGTGGAATTTATACTGCAAATCCAGACTTGGTTGAAAATTCAAAAAAGATAGAAAAACTTTCGTATCAGGAAGCCAATGAAATGGCCAATTTTGGTGCAAATATTTTACATGCAAAAACTATTATTCCTTTAATTGAAAAAAATATTCCTTTAAGAATTTTAAACACCTTTGATCCTGAAAACCCTGGTACTTTAATAGGTTCAGAATCTGAACAAGGTGGAATTAAATCCTTGTCAGTTCAAGAGGATGTTGCCTTGGTAAATTTAATTGGTAGAGGTTTGTTGGGTAAAGTGGGTGTTGATGGAAGGATTTTTAGTGCTTTAGGAAGAGAAAATATCAGTATTAGTATTATTTCTCAAGGTTCATCGGAACGTGGAATTGGTTTTGTTGTAGACGCTAAAAATGGCTACAAAGCAAAAACGGTTTTAGAAAACGAGTTTAGTAGTGAGTTTCAAAGTAAAGATGTAAGTCAGATTTATGTGACTGAAAAAGTTTCGGTAATTTCAATCATCGGTCAAAGTTTGTACTCTTTTAATCAGCCATACAGCGCTTTAATTAAAAACCATATCACGCCAATTTTAATTAACAATACGGTTACTGGAGAAAATGTGTGTTTGGTGGTAAAAAAATCGGATTTAAACAAAGCGGTAAATGTAATTCACGGTGAAATTTTTGGTGTTTCTAAAAACATTAATATTGCCATTTTTGGAAAAGGATTGGTTGGAGGAACGCTGATTAATCAAATTTTAAAAAGTAAAGAAAACATCATCAATAGAAAAAATATCAACTTAAATATTTTTGCAGTTGCCAATTCTTCAAAAGTATTGTTGAATAAAAATGGCGTTACTGAAAATTGGGCTACTGATTTAGAAAAAAGTGCAGTTGATAATGATGTTCAAAATATTATTGATTTCGCTGAGAAAAATCATTTAGAAAACTTAATTGCTATTGATAATACGGCAAATAGCGCATTTGTAGAAAATTATATAAATCTGGTTGAAAATGGTTTCGATTTAATTTCTTCAAATAAAATAGCTAACACATTAAGCTATTCTTTTTATAAAGAATTACGCGCCAAATTAAGTAATTATAAAAAATCCTATTTATACGAAACCAATGTTGGTGCAGGTTTGCCGTTAATTGATACTATTAAATTATTGCATGATTCTGGTGAAAATATTACAAGAATTAGAGGTGTTTTTTCTGGTTCATTAAGTTATTTATTTAACAATTTCTCAGTTCAAAACAGGCCATTTAGTGAAGTTTTGGGTGAAGCTATTAAAAACGGATATACAGAACCAGATCCAAGAGAAGATTTATGCGGAAATGATGTTGGACGTAAATTATTAATTTTAGCGCGTGAGTTAGATTTACAGAATGAATTTAATGATGTGGTTATTGAAAATTTAATTCCGGAAAATTTACGTAAAGGTTCTGCAAAAGAATTTTTAGGGAAGTTAGACGAAATGAATGCGCATTACCAAACAATAAAAGAAGAACAGCAAGAAAACCATGTATTAAGATATATTGGTGATTTATCGGGTAATTTACAAGAAGATAAAGGAGTTTTAGAAGTAAAATTAATTTCAGTTCCTGCAAATAGCGCCTTGGGACAAATACAAGGAGCCGATGCAATTTTTGAAGTATTTACAGAATCTTACGGCGAAAAACCAATTGTAATTCAGGGAGCAGGAGCAGGAGCAGCGGTTACAGCGCGTGGCGTTTTTGGAGATATTTTAAGGTTGGCTGAAAAAAATTAAATTCAATACATTTTACAAATAAGCGAAATACTAAAAATAATGAACGATAAACATTTTGAAACGGAAGCAATTAGATCACAATTAGAACGATCACAATTTCAAGAACATACAACGCCAATGTACATTACATCTAGTTTTGTTTTTGATGATGCAGAAGATATGAGAGCTTCTTTTTCAGAAGAAATAGATAGAAATATTTATTCTCGTTTTAGCAATCCAAATACTACAGAGTTTGTAGAAAAAGTAATTAAAATGGAAGGCGCAGAAGATGGTTATGCTTTTGCAACAGGAATGGCAGCCATTTATTCAACCTTTGCAGCTTTGTTAAGTAGTGGAGATCACATTGTATCAGCGCGCTCTGTTTTTGGTTCAACGCATACATTGTTTACAAAATATTTTCCAAAATGGGGAATTGAAACTTCTTATTTTGATATTAATAAACCAGAGGAAATTGAACAATTTATTCAGCCAAATTCAAAAATTTTATATGCGGAATCACCTACAAATCCAGGTGTTGATATTATTGATTTGGAGTTGTTGGGTAAAATTGCCAAAAAGCACAATTTATTATTAATAATAGATAATTGTTTTGCAACACCATATATTCAGCAACCCATAAAATTTGGAGCAGATGTAGTGGTGCATTCGGCTACTAAATTAATGGACGGGCAAGGAAGAGTTTTAGGTGGAGTTGTAGTTGGAAGTTCAGATTTAGTTCGTGAAATTTATTTATTTTCAAGAAATACAGGTCCAGCAATGTCGCCATTTAATGCTTGGATTTTGAGTAAAAGTTTGGAAACTTTGGCGGTTAGAGTGGATAAACACTGCGAAAATGCGTTAAAAATTGCTGAATTTTTAGAAAATCATACAAAAGTAACTACTGTAAAATATCCATTTTTAAAATCGCATCCTCAATATGAAATTGCCAAAAAGCAAATGAAATTAGGAGGAAATATTATTGCAATAGATATTAAAGGAGGAATTGAAGCTGGGAGAAAATTTTTGAATGCTATAAAAATGTGCTCATTATCTGCAAATTTGGGAGATACCAGAACAATAGTTACGCATCCGGCATCTACAACGCACAGTAAATTAACAGCTGAAGAACAATTATCTGCAGGTATTTTTCCTGGCTTAGTCCGTGTTTCTGTTGGGTTAGAGCATGTGAATGATATAATTCAAGACTTAGATCAAGCATTAAATAGTTAAAAAATACTATTAATTTTTAAGAATATGTTAATTCTTTAATTTTTAACAATCTAAAAGTCTATCAATTTGGTAGACTAATAAAAAAAACCGTATGTTTGCACAGTCAAAATATTTATAATTTATAATAATGATTTTAGATCAAATTTTAACCTCAAATGAGCAAGAAACTGAGAAGAGTTTCGAAAAAGTTAAAAGCTCAGAAAACGCTGCGCGTAGTATTGTAAAAGCTATAAGTTGGCGCATGGTTGGTACTATTGATACAATTGTAATATCATTCTTTATTACAGGTGAAATTAAAATGGCATTATCAATAGGTATGGTAGAAGTTATCACAAAAATGGTATTATACTTTTTCCATGAAAGAATTTGGAATCTTGTAAAATGGGGAAAAAAATGAAAAATTTAGATATAGCAAAAATCAATAAAGATTTAAAAGATAAGTCGCCAGCTGAAATAATTGTATGGGCTTTAAGTATTACAAAAAACGCTTTAGTAACTACTAATTTCAGACCTTATGAAGTTGCAATTTTGCACGCAATTACACAGGTAGATCCAAATTTAAAAGTTATATGGTGCGATACGGGTTATAACACGCCACAAACCTATAAACATGCAAATGAATTAATTGATACATTAAAATTAAATGTTCATTTATATGTTCCTCAGCAAACGGCTGCGCACAGAGATGCTACTATTGGAATGCCTCAAATAGAAGATCCTTTACATAAAGTTTTTACAGAGCAAGTAAAGTTAGAACCTTTTAATAGAGCAATGGCGGAGCATAAACCAGAAGTTTGGTTTACTAATTTAAGAAGTGGACAAACAGCTTTTAGAAATAGCATTGATGTTGTTTCGGTAAGTAAAGATGGTATTTTAAAGGTAAGTCCTTTTTATCATTGGACTGATGCACAATTAGATGTGTATTTAAAAGAGCACAGTTTACCAAACGAGTTTAAATATTTCGACCCAACAAAAGTATTAGAAAACAGAGAATGCGGATTGCATTCATAAAATAAAGATAATGACAGAGAAGTTACATATTAACGCACTTGAAAACGAAGCAATTTATATTTTTAGAGAAGTTGCAGCGCAGTTTGAAAAACCAGTATTGTTATTTTCTGGAGGAAAAGATTCAATTACCTTGGTAAGATTGGCACAAAAAGCATTCTTTCCAGCAAAAATTCCTTTTCCTTTAATGCATATAGATACAGGACATAATTTTCCTGAAACTATTGAGTTTAGAGACAGATTGGTTGAAGAATTAGGTGTTGAATTAATTGTTAGAAACGTTCAAGATTCAATAGACCAAGGTAAAGTAAAAGAAGAATCTGGAAGATATTCAAGTAGAAATATGTTGCAAACTACTACTTTGTTAGATGCTATTGAAGAATTTAAATTTGATGCTTGTATTGGTGGAGCGCGAAGAGATGAAGAGAAAGCAAGAGCAAAAGAACGTATTTTTTCTGTTCGTGATGATTTTGGTCAATGGGATGAAAAAAATCAACGCCCGGAATTGTTCGATATGTTAAATGGTCAAATAGAATTAGGTCAAAATGTACGTGTTTTCCCAATTTCAAACTGGACCGAGTTAGATGTTTGGACCTATATTGAACGTGAAAACCTAGAAATTCCTTCAATTTATTTTGCACATAAACGTGAAACTTTTTTACGAGATGGGTTAATTTGGACTGCATCAGAACATGTGTATAGGGATGAAGATGAGGAGGTTGAAGAGCGTTGGGTGCGTTTTAGAACGGTTGGAGATATGAGTTGTACGGCGGCCGTAGATTCTTATGCAACTACAATTAGCCAAGTAGTTGCCGAAATTAGAGATTCTAGCATTTCTGAAAGAGGAGCAAGAATTGATGATAAACGCTCAGAAGCGGCCATGGAAAAACGTAAACAACAAGGATATTTCTAAAATTTTAGTAATAAAATTTTGCCTTTAGCTATTGGTTTTTAGCCCTTAGCACATTATAAAATATAAAATTAAGCCAATAGCCCAAAGCGAATGGCAAAAAGCTAAACAAAAGAATGGAAGTTTTAAAAATAGCAACAGCAGGAAGCGTAGATGATGGGAAAAGTACCTTAATTGGAAGATTATTGTATGATACAAAATCATTAACATCAGATAAATTAGAAGCAATTGAACGTAGTAGTAAACAAAAAGGATACGATTATTTAGATTTTTCTTTAGCTACAGATGGATTAGTTGCAGAGCGTGAACAAGGAATTACTATTGATGTTGCCCATATTTATTTTTCAACAGCAACAAAAAGTTATATAATAGCAGATACTCCAGGCCACGTAGAATATACAAGAAACATGGTAACTGGTGCTTCAACTTCACAAGCTGCAATTATATTAATTGATGCGCGTCACGGTGTAATAGAGCAAACATATCGTCACTTTTTCATTAATAATTTGTTGAGAATTAAAGATGTAATTGTTGCCATAAATAAAATGGATTTGGTTGATTTTTCTGAAGATAGATACAATGAAATTAAAGCCGATTTTCAAAAATTAGTTGATAAAAGTGATTATGAAGATCAAAACATAACTTTTATTCCTGTTAGTGCTTTAAAAGGCGATAATGTTGTGACAAAATCAAACGCAATGCAATGGTTTAAAGGGCAAACTTTATTAGAGCATTTAGAAAAATTAGATACTATAGATATTTATAACAGAGGAAGAGTTCGTTTTCCTGTTCAGTATGTAATTAGACCGAAAACTGAAGAATATCACGATTTTAGAGGATATGCTGGTAAAGTTTATGGTGGTGAAATTAAAGTTGGAGATGAGGTTATTGTGTTACCTTCTGAAACGAAGAGTAGAGTAAAGGAAATTTATTTTTACGATAAAAGGTTTGAAACGGCAGCAAGAAGATCTTCTTGTACAATAACATTAGAAGATAATGTAAATGTTAGTAGAGGAGATATGATTGTAAAAGTGGATGAATTGCCAAAAGTTCAAAAGCAATTTACGGCTACAATTTCTTGGATGGATGTTAAAAATTTAACTGCTGGTTCAAAATATGTGTTGCAACATGGTGTTAATAAAGTTTTAGCAAAAGTAAGCACCATAAATCATAAAATTGAAACAGATTTTTCTGGAATTAAATCGGATATTACAAGTTTAGGAATGAACGATATTGCATCTGTTTCATTTCAATTAAATAAACCAATATTTTTCGATTCATTTAAAGAACATAGAACAAATGGAGCGTTTATTTTAATAGATCCACAAACTAATAACACAGCGGGCGCAGGATTTATAGAATAAGTAATGTTCTAAAAACCAAAAACATACATATTATTTTACTTCAATCAAAAGATTGAGGCAGGAGATTTTTATACTAACTAAAAAAATCAAAAACAATGCAAAGTTTCAGAACCGAGATCGAAAATCCGATCGTCGAAAAGGATATTATTGACCTAGAAAAAAAGATTGCACTTTATTACGAAGGCAAAATTGACGAGGAACGTTTTAGAAGTTTACGTTTAGCGCGTGGAGTATACGGACAACGTCAGTTCGGCGTACAAATGATTCGAATTAAATTGCCTTATGGTAGAATTACCAGTGAACAATTACACAGAATTTCAAATGTTTCCGATGAATATTCTAGAGGAAGATTACACATTACCACACGTCAAGATATTCAAATTCACCACGTAAGTTTAGATAGAACACCTGAACTTTGGGCAGAGTTGGAGAAAGATGATATTACCTTACGTGAGGCTTGTGGAAACACGGTAAGAAACGTTACCGCCTCTGAAACTGCTGGGATTGATATTAATGAACCTTTTGATGTATCTCCGTATGCACATGCGGTGTTCGAATTCTTCTTACGTAATCCTATTTGTCAGGAAATGGGGCGTAAATTCAAAATTTCATTTTCTGGAACTGATGAAGATACTGCCTTAAGTTTTATGCACGATTTAGGTTTTATAGCAAAAATAAAAAATGGTGAAATTGGTTTTAAAGTAATGTTGGGTGGTGGTTTAGGATCGCAAGCGCGTTTGGCTGATACCTTATTTGAATTTATTTCAGCAGATAAAATTATTCCAATTACGGAAGCAGTTTTACGTGTTTTTGATAGACATGGAGAACGGGCGAAAAGAGCCAGAGCACGATTAAAATTTTTAGTAAAAGAAATTGGTTTTGATGCCTTTGTGAAATTGGTTGAGCAAGAACAAAAAGCATTATCAGTTACAGCATATAAAATTGATACTTCAAAATTTGATACAGCTATAGAAATTCCATCTGTAGAAATTCCATCTGTAAAAATTGAAGATGCAAATGACTATGAGTTTTGGAAAACTTCTAATGTAATTGCGCAAAAACAAGAAGGATTATATGCTATTGGTGTTAAGGTTCATTTAGGAGATTTTTACACAGATAAAGCACGTTTGTTAGCCGATTTAGTAAAAAAATATGCTGGAAACGACATGCGTTTATCGCTTCGTCAAAATATATTAATTCGCCATGTAAGAGAAGAATTATTACCTTTCTTTTATGTTGAATTAAAGAAATTAGGCTTTGCTGAAATTGGTTACAACAGCACTTTGGATATTACTTCGTGCCCAGGAACCGATACCTGTAATTTAGGAATTGCAAGTAGCACGGGAGTTACCGCTGAATTAGAAAGGGTATTAAAATCTGAATTTCCGCACTACGCAAATAATAAGGAAATTACCATAAAAATTAGTGGTTGTATGAATTCTTGTGGGCAACATTCAATGGCGCACATAGGTTTTCAAGGAATGACTGTTAAATCTGGTAAATTAGTTGCTCCAGCCTTACAAGTGTTATTAGGTGGTGGTGTGTTAGGAAATGGAGAAGGAAGAGTTTCTAATAAAGTAATAAAAATTCCGAGTAAAAGAGGTCCAGAAGCATTACGAACTATTTTAAAAGATTATGAAAGTAATGTTAAAACGGGAGAATCTTTCTTAAATTATTACGACAGGCATGGTGAAAGATATTTTTATAATATTTTAAAACCATTAGCAGATACTTCTAATTTGGTACGAAGCGATTTTATAGATTGGGGTTCAGAAGAACAATACGAAATGGCAGTTGGAGTTGGAGAATGTGCAGGTGTTGTAATAGATTTAGTAGCTACATTATTATTTGAAAGCGAAGAAAAAATTGAAAATGCCACAGAGGCTTTAAAGTTAGATCAATATTCAGATAGTATTTACTACGCCTATACAAGTATGGTAAATACAGCAAAAGCATTGTTGTTAACTGAAGGTGAAAGTACCAATACTCAAGCAAATATTATTTCACTATTTGAAACTGTTTTTTCTGAAAAAATAGGGTTGCCAACAACGTTTTCAGAGTTTGTATATCAGATTCAAAAAAATGGACCAACAAAACAATTTGCAGAAAAATATGTGGCCGATGCACAATTATTTTATGCAAAAGCGAATGAATACAGAATTAAAAACGGATCTGATGAAGCTTAATATAAAACCAAAAGTAACTTTAGTTGGAGCAGGACCTGGTGACCCAGATTTAATAACTATAAAAGGTGTGAAAGCGTTGAAAAATGCAAATGTTGTGTTGTATGATGCGCTGATAAACAGAAAATTACTAGAATATGTTCCGAAAAACGCCAAAAAAATATTTGTTGGAAAACGTAAAGGAATGCACAGTTTTACTCAAGATGAAATAAATGAGTTAATTGTTAAAAATGCTTTTGAATTTGGGAATGCTGTCCGGTTAAAAGGTGGCGATCCATTTATTTTTGGACGAGGAGCTGAGGAGATAGATTATATTGAATCTTTTGGAATTGAAACTGAAGTTGTTTCAGGGATTTCATCATCAATGGCAGTTCCTGCAAGTCAAGGAATTCCATTAACAAAAAGAGGTGTTTCTGAGAGTTTTTGGGTAATTACAGGCACAACAACTGAAAGAAAATTATCAATGGACGTTCATTTAGCAGCCCAATCAACAGCAACGGTTGTTATTTTAATGGGAATGAGTAAGTTAAATGAAATTGTTTCGGTTTTTAAAAAATATAATAAAAGCAACGTTCCAACTGCAATTATTCAAAATGGAACAACAGCCAGTGAGAAAATTGGAGTTGGCACCATAGATTCAATTTTAGAAGTTGTAGAGCAGCAAAAATTAGGTTCACCTGCAATTATTATAATTGGAGAAGTAGTTTCTGAAAGTGCCAAATTACGTTCGTTTTATGAGCAGATAGCTATTAATAATTCATCATATAATCTATTCTAAAAGATGGAACAAAACGAATTATATCCAATTTTTTTAAAAGTTACTCAATTGCAAGTATTAATAATTGGAGGTGGCAATGTTGGTTTGGAAAAATTAACTTTTTTGTTAAAATCTAGTCCAAATGCACATGTTACGGTTGTTTCTTTAACGTTTTTACCAGAACTTGTTGCCTTAGCTAAAAGCCATAAAGTTCATTTGGTTGAGGATAGTTATAATGATTCCTTTTTAATGGGTAAACATATGGTGATTGCAACTACTGATAAAATTGATGTAAATATTCAAGTTTATAAAGATTGTAAGGATCGAAACATTTTAATAAATGTTGCTGACAATCCTCCCTATTGCGATTTTTATATGGGTGGAATTGTAACTAAAGGAAATATTAAAATAGCAATTTCTACTAACGGAAAATCGCCAACCTTAGCAAAACGCTTACGTCAATTTTTTGAAGAAGTAATTCCAAATGATATTGATGATTTAGCTAAAAACTTAAATAAATTTAGAAAAACCATAAAAGGAGATTTTTCAAATAAAGTGGCGGAAATGAATAAATTAACTGAAAAGTTATTATAGAATATCATAATTATAAGCTACAGTTTGTAATTCATAAGAATATGCCGTTTATTTGCACAAAGTTCATAAACATTCTAATTAGTTATTAAGAAAGGCAGAGGGAATAGACCTGTTGAAGCCTTAGCAACCCTTTAAAACTAAAGAAGGTGCTACGTTCTACCATATTCTGGACAGATAACACTTGTGTTTTTAAAGCACACCTTCTTAATAACTTCCAACATGTTTGTGTAAAATTTATAAAATGGAAGACATTCGAAACGTATTAAAAAATAAAATTCTAGTGCTTGATGGCGCAATGGGAACTATGATCCAACAGTACAAATTTACTGAAGAAGATTATAGAGGTGAAAAATTTAAAGATTTTCATATTTCTGTTAAAGGAAATAATGATATGCTTTCAATCACTCAGCCAAAAGCAATTAAAGAAATTCACGCAAAATATTTAGAGGCTGGAGCTGATATTATTGAAACAAATACATTTAGTAGTACAACCGTTGCAATGGCTGATTATGAAATGGAAGACTTTGTATATGAGTTAAACTTTCAATCGGCAAAAATAGCCAAAGAAGTTGCTGATGAATTTACAGCTAAAAATCCTGATAAACCGCGTTTTGTGGCGGGTTCAATTGGGCCAACAAATCGTACGGCAAGTATGTCACCAGATGTAAACGATCCGGGATTTAGAGCAGTAACTTTTGAAGATTTAAGAAAAGCCTATAAGCAACAAGCTGAAGCGTTAATTGATGGTGGAGTAGATGTATTGTTGGTTGAAACCGTTTTTGATACTTTAAATGCAAAAGCAGCTTTATTTGCTATTGAAGAAATAAAAAGTGAACGAAATATTGATATTCCAATTATGTTAAGCGGTACAATTACCGATGCAAGTGGAAGAACTTTATCTGGGCAAACTGCGGAAGCATTTTTAATTTCTGTTTCTCATATTCCATTATTAACAGTTGGTTTTAATTGTGCTTTAGGAGCAAAACAATTAACACCTCATTTAGAGGTGTTGGCTCAAAAATCAGATTTAAAAATTTCGGCACATCCAAATGCTGGACTGCCAAATGCTTTTGGTGAATATGATGAAAGTCCAGAGATGATGGCAGGTCAAATAAAAGAATATTTAGATAAAAGCTTAATCAACATTATTGGTGGTTGTTGTGGAACAACTCCGGCACATATTAAAGCAATTGCTGATATGGTGAAAGAATATAAACCTAGAATGGTTGCTAAAGTTAATTAGTACAAATTGAATTTATACGTCATTCTGAACTTGTTTCAGAATCACATTAAGATAAAATGAAAACAGAAAAAAAATATTTAAAACTTTCAGGGCTTGAACCCTTAATAATTACTCCAGAAAGTAATTTTATTAATGTTGGTGAGCGCACAAATGTTGCGGGTTCTCGTAAGTTTTTACGATTAATAAAAGATGAAAAATTTGATGAAGCGCTAGCGATAGCAAGAGATCAAGTTGATGGTGGAGCACAAATTATAGACATTAATATGGATGATGGTTTGTTGGACGGAAAAGAAGCAATGGTTCGTTTTATGAACTTAATTGCTGCGGAACCTGATATTGCTCGTGTTCCTATTATGATTGATAGCTCTAAATGGGAAATTATTGAAGCTGGTTTGCAAGTTGCACAAGGTAAATGTGTGGTAAATTCTATCAGTTTAAAAGAAGGAGAAGCGCAATTTATTGAACATGCAAAAAAAATAAAAATGTATGGTGCAGCCGTTATTGTAATGGCTTTTGATGAGGTTGGACAAGCAGATAATTACAAGAGAAGAATAGAGATCGCACAACGTTCCTATAACATATTGGTCAACATTGTCCACTTTCCTTCGGAAGATATTATTTTTGATTTAAATATATTTCCTGTTGCAACAGGAATGGATGAGCATAAAAGAAATGCCATTGATTTTATTGAAGCTACGCGTTGGGTACGTGAAAACTTACCAAATGCAAGTGTAAGTGGAGGTGTAAGTAATGTGTCATTTTCTTTTCGTGGAAATGATGCTGTTCGTGAAGCTATGCATTCGGTATTTCTATACCATGCTATAAAAGCAGGAATGAATATTGGAATTGTAAATCCAACAATGTTAGAGGTGTATGATGAGATTCCAAAAGATTTATTAGAGCGTGTTGAAGATGTTATTTTAGATAGAAGAGAAGATGCAACGGAGCGTTTGTTAGATTTTGCAGAAAGTGTTATCAGCACTACTAAAGAGCGTAAAGTAGATTTGTCTTGGCGTGAAAAACCATTACAAGATAGGATTACACATTCTTTAGTTAAAGGATTAGATGAATTTATTGTTGAAGATGTTGAGGAAGCAAGATTACAAGCAGATAAACCAATTGAAGTTATTGAAAAAAACTTAATGATTGGAATGAATGTAGTAGGTGATTTGTTTGGTTCTGGGAAGATGTTTTTACCGCAGGTTGTAAAATCTGCGCGAGTTATGAAACGTGCCGTAGCTTATTTATTACCATTTATTGAACTAGATAAAGGTGGTCTAAGTGAATCAAACGGTAAGATTTTACTAGCAACAGTAAAAGGTGATGTGCATGATATTGGTAAAAATATTGTGGGTGTAGTTTTGGGTTGCAATAATTATGATATTGTAGATTTAGGAGTAATGGTAGCTCCTGAAAAAATTATTCAAGCAGCAAAAGATCAAAATGTTGATGTTATTGGTTTGAGTGGTTTAATTACGCCAAGTTTAGACGAAATGGTGTATTTAGCAAAAGAAATGGAGCGTCAAAATTTTGAAGTTCCGTTATTGATTGGTGGTGCAACAACATCAAAAGCACATACGGCTGTAAAAATAGATCCTCAATATAAAAATGCAGTGGTGCATGTGCATGATGCTTCTAGAGCAGTTACGGTTGTAGGAGATTTATTAGACAAAAGAAAGAATCAAAAATATATTAGTGATATAAAAGCTGATTATGTAAAAGTAAGAGAGGGCTTTGCAAATAGATCTAGTAAAAAGGAGTTTTTAACGTTAGATGAGGCTCGTAAAAATAAGTTTAAAATTGATTGGAATTCTGCTAATATAGCAACACCTAATTTTATAGGAACACAGGTTTTTGAAGATGTAGATTTGAGCAAATTAGTAGATTATATAGATTGGACACCATTTTTTAGAACGTGGGAATTAGCGGGTAAATTTCCAGCTATTTTAACCGATGAGGTTGTTGGTGAAGCGGCATCAAATTTATTTAGAGATGCTAAAATAATGTTGGCAAAAGTATTGGATGAAGATTTATTGACTGCGAAAGCAGTTTTTGGTATTTTCCCTGCGAACTCAGTAGAAGATGATATTGAGGTTTACAATTCTGAAAGTCGTGATAGCGTAAATGTAAAGTTTGTAACCTTACGTCAGCAATTAAAAAAGAAAGAAGGAATTCCATCTAGTGCATTAGCAGATTTTATTGCTCCAAAAGAAAAAGGAATTCAAGATTATGTTGGTGCTTTTTGCGTGTCCACAGGTTTTGGAACAGCAGAATTGGCTGCAGCGTTTGAAAAAGATCACGACGATTATAATTCGATTATGATTAAAGCCTTGGCGGATAGATTAGCGGAAGCTTTTGCTGAATATTTACACAAAAAAGTAAGAACTGAATATTGGGGTTATGCAAATGCTGAAAAATTATCGAACGAAGAATTGATAAAAGAAAACTATAAAGGAATAAGGCCAGCACCAGGTTATCCTGCTTGTCCGGATCATACTGAAAAATGGACTATTTGGGATTTGTTAAGTGTAAAAGAGACTATTGGTGTTGAGCTGACAGATAGTTTGGCTATGTGGCCAGCTGCATCTGTATCGGGTTATTATTTTGCTAATGAACAAGCTAAATATTTTGGTTTGGGTAAAATAAGAGAAGATCAAGTGAAAGATTTTGCTGTTAGAAAAAACATGAATTTGGATGAAGCTAAAAAATGGTTAAATCCTAATTTGGCTGATAGTTAGCTATTAAAAGTGACTATTGAGTATTCAGATTGTTAAAAAGTATAAATGCGTTAGCGATTGCAGTGATATCCTTTTTGAAGTGTAACGAAAAAAAGATTAAACGGAAAGCGCGACCTGCAAGGGAACGTTCAAAAAAATAAAAATGAAAGTAACAGATCATATAAAAAACGCTCACGGAAAAACATTGTTTTCCTTTGAAATAGTTCCACCACAAAAGGGCCAAAATATTGAAGATTTATATAGCAATGTTGATCCGTTAATGGAATTTAATCCGCCTTTTATTGATGTTACAACTTCTAGAGAGGAGTATGTTTACATTAAAAAGGAAAATGGATTGTTGGAACAAAAAATGACGAGAATGCGTCCGGGAACGGTGGGAATTTGTGCAGCGTTGAAATATAAATATGATGTGGACGCAATTCCGCATGTATTATGTGGAGGTTTTACCAAAGAAGAAACTGAGTATGTGTTGGTTGATTGTCATTATTTAGGATTAGATAATATTATGGCTTTGCGTGGTGACGCTATGAAACACGAACCTTATTTTAAACCTACAGTTGGCGGAAATAGTTATGCCTTTGAATTGGTGCAACAAATTAAGGAGTTGAATGAAGGGAAATACTTACATAATATAATTGAAACAGCTAATAAATCGGATTTTTGTATTGGTGTTGCTGGGTATCCAGAGAAACATTTAGAAGCGCCCAATATGGATACGGATTTAAAAAGATTAAAGGAAAAAGTTGATGCAGGAGCTGATTATGTAGTAACCCAAATGTTTTTTGATAATAAAAAGTATTTTGAATTTGTTGAAAAGGCTAGAAAAATGGGAATTAAGGTTCCAATTATTCCGGGTATTAAACCAATTGCAGTTCAAAGGCATTTGCAAGTACTTCCGCAGGTTTTTAGATTAGATTTACCGGAAGATTTAATAACTGCCGTTGATAAATGTAAGGATAGCAAGCAGATTCGACAAGTTGGTATAGAGTGGGCAATTCAGCAATCTAAAGAGCTGATTAAAAGTGGTGTACCTGTTGTTCATTTTTATTCCATGGGGAAATCTGATAATATTAAAGCAATTGCTAAAGAAATATTTTAATATTACTTTTACAAATGGCTCTATAAAGAAAAGTAATAAATGTTAAATTGTTTTGGTGAAATATTTGTGTACTTTTGCATAAGAATTAGAAATTATTAATTAAAAAAATAAAACATGGCATTAGAAGTAACAGATGCAACTTTTAACGAAGTAGTATTACAATCGGACAAACCAGTAATGGTTGATTTTTGGGCGGCTTGGTGTGGACCTTGTAGAATGGTTGCTCCAATTATGGATGAATTAACTTCAGAATATGAAGGGAAAGCTACAATTACAAAAGT
Organism: Lutibacter sp.; assembly: GCF_016342705.1. GTDB lineage: Bacteria > Bacteroidota > Bacteroidia > Flavobacteriales > Flavobacteriaceae > Lutibacter. The sequence continues at coordinate 20,814 of NZ_JAEINV010000008.1, forward strand.
TGATGTAGATTCAAATCAAGAATTTGCAGCCAAATACGGAGTTAGAAATATTCCTACAGTATTAGTTTTTAAAAATGGTGAAGTTGTTGAAAAGCAAGTTGGTGTTGCTCCTAAAGCTACATACGCTCAAAAAATTGATGCTCATTTATAAAATTCGCAATAAATACTAAGAAAGGCTCAACAATTTGTTGAGCCTTTTCTTTTTATATACTATCTTAGTTTTTTAAAATTATGGATAATCTATCAGTAAAACATATTTCAGAACTCAACAATCTTGAATTGTTAGCAAATCAGGTTGTTGAAGGATTTATAACAGGAATGCATAAAAGTCCGTTTCACGGTTTTTCTGTGGAGTTTGCAGAGCATAGATTATATAACAAAGGAGAAAGTACTAAAGATATTGATTGGAAATTATTTGCAAAAACAAAAAAGCTCTTTGTAAAAAAATATGAAGAAGAAACTAATTTAAGATGCCATTTAATTATAGATAATTCAGCATCTATGAATTACCCTATCATTAAAAATCCAACTATAGAAAATTTATCCAAAATTAATTTTTCAGCATTAGCAAGTGCAGCTTTATTAGAGATTTTAAAAAGGCAACGAGATGCAGTTGGAATAAGTATTTATTCTGAAGAAATTGATTATTATGCACCGGCTAAAGGAAGTGATCGTCATAGAAGAATGATCTTGGCAAGGCTTGAAGATTTATTAAAAAATAATTCAAAAGCAACTACAAACACCTATAAAGCTTTACACGAAATTTCTGAAAAAATACATAAAAGGTCTTTAATTTTTCTTTTTACAGATATGTTTCAAGTTTCAAGCAATGAAAAAGATTTATTTGAGGCATTAAGGCATTTAAAATACAACAAACATGAGGTTGTTTTGTTCCATACGTATGATGGAAAATTAGAATTTGACTTTAATTTTGAAAATTCTCCCAAAAAATTTGTGGATGTAGAAACTAATGAACAAATTAATTTATACGCAAATTCAGTAAGGGAAATTTACACCAAAGAGGTTAAAAAATATTTTAATGATTTGAAATTGAAGTGTATGCAATATAAAATTGAGTACGTGCCAGTGGATATTCATAAAGGGTTTAACCAAGTGCTAATATCATATTTAATAAGCAGGAAAAAATTTTTGTAAAAAAATTAAAAAAAGTTTTGCAGAAATCAAAAACACGCTTATATTTGCAACCGCTAACAGCAACGGTTTGGTAGTTCAGCTGGTTAGAATACCTGCCTGTCACGCAGGGGGTCGCGGGTTCGAGTCCCGTCCAGACCGCAAAAGGCTTCTCATTGAGAAGCCTTTTTTTGTTTAGTCTTTCTTCAATTTTCTATTTTTTTTTTGTAGTTTCTGGACTTATTTAATGTGAAATTTTATAAAAATTATAGTATTTAAACTAGATTTATTTTCATGAATTAGAGGAAGTGCCTATTTTATATAAAACAAAAAGTATTTACGTAAGTATTTTAATAGGGAAGTATTGATTTATTTTTTTTAACAATTCACCCTTTGAAATAGGTTTGGAAACATAATCATTACAACCAGCGTTTATCGCTTTTTTTCTATCGGCATTCATTGCATTGGCTGTTTGTGCAATAATAATTACGTTTTTATTGGTACTTCTTATTTGCTTGGTAGCTTCGTAGCCATCTAAATCAGGTAATTTAATGTCCATTAAAATAAGATCAATATCTGAATGATTTTTGCAATACTCTATTCCTTTTAAACCTCTTGAAGTAATCAAAATTTCTCTTGAAATACTTTCAACAATTTCTGTTAAAAATATTTGAGAAACTTCATCATCTTCAATAATTAATATTTTTAGTTTCATTAAATAATCTTGTTATTTCAATATTAAATTTTGACAGGTAACTTCATGAAAAAGGTTGTTCCTAAACCTTCTGATGAGGTTAGCCAAATTTCACCACCTAACATTTTTACATAAGTTTTAGAAATGGCTAATCCTAAACCAGAACCTTCAAACACTGCTTTATCTTCTATATCTGCCTGCACAAAACGATCAAAAACAAATGCTTGTCTATTTGCAGGGATTCCAATTCCGGTATCTTTTACATAAAACTCAAAGAAATTTTCTTTTTTAGAACAACCTATTTCAATATTTCCGCTTGGTGTAAATTTCACAGCGTTTTTAATAAGGTTAGTCATAATTGAAATTACTTTTTGTTCATCTGAAAGCATGAAAGATTCGTCTTCAATTAAGTTATTTTGTATTGTTAATTCTAATCCTTTTTTAGAAGTTTCAGTTTCAAAAAAACTAAAAAGTTCTTCTAATTTTTCTTTTAAATTAAAGGTTGATTTAGAGACAATCATTAAACCTGCTTCAATTTTGGAGATATCCATAATGTCATTGATGGTTGATAACATGCGTTTTCCGCTTTTTTCTATAAGATTGATGTATTTTTGTTGTTTTTCAGAACTTAAATCTGGGGTTTTTAATAAATCTGAAAATCCTAGAATACCATTCATAGGTGTTCTGATTTCATGACTCATATTGGCTAAAAAGGCTGATTTTAAACGATCTGACTCCTTTGCTTGTTCTAAGGCTTTTATCAACTCATCTTCATATTGTTTGCGCTCTACAGAGATACTAATTTGATTAGAAATAATTTCTAACATTTCTTTGTCTTTCTCTGAGTAAACATTAGTTTTTGAATAAGTCTGTATTACCAAAGCACCTGTTACTTTTCCTTTTATTTTAAGTGGAACACCAAGCCAAGCTTCTGAAATATCCCCAACAAGTTTTACCAATTCATCGGTTTCTAATTTTATTAAGTCTGCATTGGTTAATAGTAATGGTTTACCTTGTTTAATTAAATACCCTGTAACAGTTTTTTTAGCAGGAAAATAGGAAACATCATCCTTCTCATCTTCATAGTAAGGCAAATGAATAGTGTCATTTTCTTCATTATATAATGCTACAAAGAAATTTTTTGTATCTACTAAACGGCCTAATTCTTTTTGTATAAATTTAAGTAATGATGGTAAATCCTTCACCGCTTGTGAAGCATTTGATATATTTAAAATTATTTTTTGAATAAGCTCATTGCGTTTTTTTTCTGTAATATCAGTGCAATATGCCATTATTCTATTTCCAGGCAGCACGAGTGATTCTATATTAGCATAAAAATCATCGCCGTTTTTTTTTCGCAACAAAACTTCATGGTGTATTTCTTTTTTTTCCAATAACTGGTTAAATTCCAGCATTACTTTTTCTAATACTTCAGGAGCTATTAAGTTGGGTAGTGACATGCTTAGCAATTCTTCTTTTGAATAGCCAGTCATTTTGCAAGCTTCCGGATTAACATCAATATATTTACCATCTAAATTTGCAATGAAAATTCCCTGAGGGGCATGACTCACATACAAACTATGTTTTTCTTCACTTTCAAGTAATGCTTTATTGGCAAGTTTCCGTTGGGTAATATCACGTTGAATTCCAATATATCCTGAAATTTCCCCGCGTTCATCAATAATTGGATTGGCAGATGCTTCAATTTCAATGAGTTTGCCATCTTTACATTTGTTGATGAATTGGAAATCAACAACGCTTTTCTTTTGTTTCAAATTATCCCAAAAATGGTTATAAATTACTTCTGGGTGATTTCCACTTTTTAGAATTCTTGGAGTTGTTTTTCCAATTATTTCATCGGAATTATAGCCATATTTTTCTGTGAAAACGGGATTTATATAGTTTATAATGCCTTCAGCATCTGTCATAAAAATAATATCACTAGAGTTACTAATGGCTTTATTTAATTTAAGTAATAATTTAACTTGTTGCTTAAATACTGTTATATCTCTGTTAACACCGCGTTGTCCTAAATAATTTTTATCATCATCATACACAGGTCTGCAAAAATGACTAATCCATTTAATAGAGCCGTCTAATGCTTTTATTTTAAACTCAATAGGTTCGTGTATGTCTGTTAAATTTTTAGAAAAATGTTCGGAAACTAAATCTCTATATTCGGGTAGTGTAATATCTACTAATAAATCTTTATTTTTTACAAAATCTTGATGCGTATATCCGGAAGTTTGTTCACAAACTGGAGAATTATAAATATATTCTTTTTGCTGATCTACCCAAAATTCCCATTCAGATGAATAATCGGCTAGTAAACGGAATTTTAGTTCGCTTTGTTTTAATGCGTGTTGTTGACGTTCAATTTCTCTATGTTGATATGAATTCATTATAATAGAAGGCAAACGCAATAAATATTGTTCTTTTTTAACTACATAATCATCTACGCCAATTTTAAGTGCTTCGGCCGCAATAGCTTCATCTCCTTGCCCTGTTACAATTATTATGGGGATAAATAATTTTCTTTCCTCACGAATAATTTTTATAATTTCTAAAGCATTTAAACCCGGTAATTTATAATCCAATAAAATTAAATCATACTCACAGGGTAAATTGCTGTTTTTTGGCAAAAGACTTAAAGCAATATCTCCATCAGAAACATTGGTGATGTGAATATGTGGAGCGTGCTTTTGTAGATAGTGGTTGGTTAATTCTATATCAGCTTTATGATGTTCTATATATAAAACATTTAGCGATTTCTTATATTTAAGCGATTGCTTAAGTGTGAATTCTATTTGCTCAGGAAGTGATTTTTCATAATCAAACTTTTTTGAAATGTAATTGTTAGCGCCTGATTTTATAGCGGTTATAACTGCTTCTTCAGATCCTATACTAGTATACACAATTATAGGGGTTTGAAAATTTTTGTTACGTAATTCGGTTAACAATTCCATTCCATTACCATCAGGTAATTTTAAATCAAAAATGGCAATATCAAATATGGTATCATCAGTAAATAAATCTCTAGCCTCAGATAATTTACTAGCCAGCACTAGTTCAACATTAGGCCACTTTTTTTTAAGTTCTCTGCTTACCAAATCAGCATCGAAAGAATTATCCTCCAGCAGTAATATTTTTTTCATTTTTTAAAGTTATTACGGCAATTTATTTAAAACGTTCCAGTACAATTCAATTTGTCCTGCTACTTTTAAAAAATTATCAAAATTTACTGGTTTTACAATGTATGAATTTACCCCTAGTTTATAGGCTGCTTTTATGTCTGAATTTTCTGATGAAGAGGTTAAAACAACAATAGGAATTGTTTTATAAATGGTATGTTCTTTTAAAGTTTTTAAAACATCTAATCCATCTACTTTGGGTAATTTTAAATCAAGCAAAATTACAACTGGAATTGCGGCGCCATCATCCCATTTTTTAATATATTTTAAAGCTTCTTCTCCATCACGAGCAACTTCAATAGGATTTATAAGGTTACTGCTTTTAAAAGCGCGTATGGTTAAATCAACATCAAGAGGGTTATCTTCTACTAATAAAATTGGATTGTTCTTTAATTGATAATTCATGCTGAAAAATTTTATTTTTTAAATTCTAAATAAAAACAAGTTCCTATATTCAATTCACTTTCCGCCCAAATGCTGCCATTCATTCTATGCATGGCTTTTTCTACCATTGCCAAACCAATTCCGGTTCCTTCATATTCTTCGGGTAAATGTAATCGTTGGAATATTTTAAAGATTCTGTCATGGTACTTCATATCAAAACCAACACCGTTGTCTCGTACAAATATAAGCCAATGTGTTGAATTTTCGCTACTTCCAATCTCAATTTTAGGGTTTTTGCTTTTGCTAGAAAATTTAATAGCATTATCTAATAAATTACGAAGTGCTAATTTTAAGCCGTTACTATCTGCTAAGAGCATAAAATTATTTGAGAAAGAAGTTTTAATTTGAATATTAGATTTTTTTATTTCACCTGATAAGAGTGTTAAAAGATCATTTATTAAAGGTTTAAGTGGTACATTTTTAATTTGAAATTCTTGTCGTTCTATGCGCGAATAGGATAGTAAATCTTCAATTAAGAGATTCATTTGTAAAGTTCCAGTTCGAATATTTTTTAAAAATCCTTGCGCTTCTTCATTCAAATCATTTTTATACAAATCTATTAAAAGTTTACTGTATCCATCAATTCCTCTTAATGGCGCTTTTAAATCATGCGATACAGAATAGGTAAATGTTTCCATTTCAGCGTTGATACTGGCTAATTTTTTATTAACAGTATCCAATGCGGAGGTTTGCATATTTAAATCATCCACCAAATTTAACAAAGCGCCTTCGCTGAGTTCTAATTGAAGGGTTCTTTCAGCAACACGATCTTCTAACGCTGCATTTAATTTTGCAACTTCTTCATTGGCTGTTTTTTGTTGTGTAATTTCAGTAAAATTGATCACTATTTCATCAATTTCATTAGTATCATTAATTTCAAGAAATCCGCTAACAGTTAACCAAACAATATTGTTTAATTCTGATTTAATAACTCCTAAAATGAGATCTTGAAAAGGCTTCCGGCTGTTTAAAATTCTATTTACGGGATAATCTTCGGGTGCTATTGGAATGCTATTTTGGTCAATAAATTTCCAGTAAGGATCAATGGCTGTTTTACCTTTCAATTGATCTACTGTTAAACCCAATAATTCTGAAGCCTTTTTGTTACTCAAAATAATAGAAGTATCTGGCGCATGCACAACAATTCCTGCTTCTAAATTTGTTAATAATCTACTATATCTTTCTTCACTTTTTCTAACTTTTTCTTGTGTTTTTTTCCAACTGGAAATATCTCTCCAAGATGATATTGAAAATAGGATTTTTCCTGTTTTATCTTTTACAGATTTTACATTAAGTAATACCTCAATTTTACTTCCATTTTTTGTTTTAAGAAGTAATTCCTTACTTAAAACTTCACCAGTTTCCATAAATTGTTGGAATGCTTTTTTTACTTCGTCTATACAACTTTTGTGGTACATTTTGAATATTGAAGTTCCAATAATCTCTTCTCTTAAATAGCCAGTTTTTTGAAGAAGTGTTTCATTGCATTGTAAAATTAGAGCGTCAGTTGGAGATATGGAAACAAGCATATCTGGAGATTCGTGATATAATATTTTAAATTTTTCTTCAGATTCTTGTAATGATTGTTCTGCCTTTTTTCTGTTTTTTTGTTCTTTTTGGAAACGAAATAATATTTCTTTACTTTTTTCGCCTTTGATTTGTAAAAAGATAAGTAATAACGCCAATATTAGTGTAATTAGTAAGCCTGTTAATAATGAATTATAAGCTCCCTTAAATTTATAGAAAACTGGTTTTGGAGTAAAGTGTAATTCCCATATTCTTCCTCCAATTTCAATAATCCTTTTTTGAGTATGAATTTCATCGATGCTATCTCCGTTTTTGTAAATATTTTCATTTAAACCATTTGTAATATCATAAATATATAAATCAATATCTTCTTCAGATGTTTTATAAAATGCCGTATTTATTAAATTATTTATTTTACATACAACAGATATTAATCCTTTTACATTAGTAAAACTTATTGAATCTTTAGTGGGTTTCGTATAATCATATACTGGCAAAATACCTAAAACACTATTTTCAGTAGAGTCTTGCACCAAATTTATTACAGGGGTTAATTGAAATGTTCTAGTTTCAACGGCCTTTATTATGGTTGATTGTCGATCAATATTTGAAAAAATATCATAGCCTATTGCATTTTTATTGCCTTGTATAGGCTCTATGAAGTTTACCGAAAAGTAAAAGTTTCTTTTTTTTGCTTTGGTAAATTTATTTTCAGTATTGAGCTCTTTAATAAAAAAGTCTTTAATTATATGTTCATCACGACCTTTTGATTCAAATTCAAATCGTCTATTATCTTCAATTTTAGGAACCCACGAAATAGCTTTAATTCCAGAATTAATTGTTAGAATTGGTGAGGTGTAATTTTTAAATTCTTCTCTTGAAATAACACTATTCATCTCAAAAAAATACTTAAGAACTTCTATAGATTGAAAAGTTTTTTTTAATTCTTGATTTATAGTATTTTTTTTAGTTGTTATGATATTGGTTAATAGGCTGTTTTTTGCGTTTATAAAGTCCCCTTTAGTTTTAAGATGAATTGAAACTGAAATAACAATACCAATTATTAAAACAAATAAAACGGGAACTAACGTATATTTTTTTTTCATATTTTATATGAATAAAGTAGGATTACATTTTTTAAGAATATTAGCTTAAATTTATTAGCCTTCTTTAGTTTATTTATTATTTTTCAATTCTGCCATTCTTAATTCACGGCCTACAAAAACTTTATTTAGTTTATCTAATTTTTTATTTTTTTCTTCTAATTCTGATGTTCTTTCTTTTATAATTTCTTCTAAGTGTTCTTGGTAGTTTTTAAGTTCTTTCTCTGCTTCTTTATGTTGGGTAATGTCATGCATTGCAACCACTGCACCAAGTGAATTTCCTTCACTGTCAATAACTCTTTGCCCATTAGTGATAAATGTTTTAGCTTCTCCATTTTTTGGAATAATGGTTATTTCAGTGTCTTTTATAATCCCATCTTTTAATGCTTTAAATAATGGGATGTCTTCTTTTTGCATGGGAGTTATTCCATCAGGATGATACAAATTATAATGGTTTGCCCATTCATTTGCAGGAATTGGTTCTTTTGGCAATCCGTGAAACTCCATGGTTGCATTATTAAATCGGTTTAAAATCCCATGTTCATCACATGAAACGATCCCTTCTGAAAGACTGTTGAAAACGGCTTCAAGATATTGTTTTTCTTTCAATAAAGCTTGCTCAGATTGTTTTCTCACCATTTTTTGTTTAGTAATATCGCAAAATAGCAACGTCATATTCAATAAAAAATCCATGGCGGTTTTTGCATCATCTTTAGATACGATAGGTACTTTTTTGAGGGCATTCATATACGTTTCCTCATTGTATCCATATTGTTTAGCCTGATTTCTAAAAAAATCTAAGTTGGGTTCTTTAAAAAGAAATTGACCTGTAAAAAGGTTTCCTAAATGTTCTCCGTCAATGATGATGGGAACTGCCACATCTACCAAGCCGTTCAAACATTCGTAGGCATGATACTTTTCACCTTCAGCCATTTGTTTAGATAGCATGGTATCACTTACAAAACATTTTTCGCATGTTTTGGAGTTCACTCGGTGAAAATCGGTACAGATTTCCCGCCAGCCAGATTTTGAAAGCACATTCCCTTCAAGATCTAGGATTGCTGTAAGAAATCCAGTTGTTTTATGAAATAAATCTAATAATACATTAATCCGCTCAGAATCAATAAAATCTTGTAATTTATAGTTCATAGTATTATTATTTTTTTTCTTTTAATTTTTCTATTTCTTCTTTCAATTCAGCCATTCGTAATTCACGACCCACAAATAATTTGTTTAAACTATTTAGTTTTTCGTTTTTTTCTTTTAATGTTTTAGTTCGTTCATTTACAAGTGCTTCTAAATTTGTGTTTAAAGATTCTAATTCTCTCAATATCTTTTTTCGTTCGGTAATGTCATCAAAAACAACTACGGCCCCAACAGTTTTTCCTTCCTGTAAAATGGGTGTTGATGTGTATTCTACCTGGAATGGAGATCCATCCTTTTTCCAAAATACTTCATCTGTTATATTGTGACTCACGGAATCTTTAATAGTAGAGAGGATAAAACATTCTGAAGAATGATACACTGTTCCGTCTACTTTGTGATGATGGTGAGTGCTATGCATTTCTTTTCCAATTAACTCATCTTTTGTATATCCGAGTAAATCTGCTCCTTTTTGATTTATAAAAGTAGTATTTCCTTGCAGATCTATACCGTAAATACCTTTACCGGCATTTTCAAGTAAAGAAGCATTTAAATTAAGTGTGTTGGTTAAAGTTTTTGATTTTTCTTTTAGAACTATTTCTGTTTTTTTAAGTTCATTATAGGCTTCCTTAATTTCGGAAGTTTGTTTTTTAACAATTTGTGCAATTTTATTATTTTCATCTATTTCTAAGGGTAGCCACTTTTTAATTAGTAATATTAAAATGATCAAGGCAGTTATTAAGTTTAAAAACTTTGGAAATATAACCATTTGAGGTTGTGACAAATAGTTGTAGACACCAATTGGAATGTAGCCTGAGAGCGATGTAAACCAAGCACCGAAATAAACACTTTCAAAAAAAGATCTAAAGGCGTCTAACGCCAAAATAACCAATAGTAATTTCAATAATTTAAAGGATTTTAAATTATTAATTTTATTAATGTAAAAGACAAATATAACTCCCCAAATAATAGCAATACACCAATAAATAATTGGGGTTAATAAGTTAAAAAATCTCTCCATAAATATATATTTTGTAAAATGTTACTTTTATTTAATTGATGGTATATTATTTTTCCTAAACTAAATAGTAAAAACATTGCTATTGATTACAAAATTGTAATTGTTCAAAACAAATAAGCATTAAATTAATTTGTGAATTATAACTTAAATATACAATTAAATTTAAATTGTAAGAAATTAAATTTACTGATTATCAATTAGTTTATTGGAAGATGTTTTTATGTAATTAATTTTTAAGCATGTTGAAAATGCAAAAACAACAAATTTTAATGTTGCTTTGTAATTACATATTTGTGATTTTTTTAATGTTAAAATGAAATTAGAAATTGATGATTTGCTAAAGCCATTGTTCTTGGTGAAATTCTTAAAAAAAAGCATCTCCTTAGAGATGCTTTTTTTGTTTATTGTGAGCAAAAATTAATAATTAACAAAATAAGGAATGTTGGCACTCCAAATTGCTGAACCTATTTTACTTCTTTCAACTCTGGTAATTTTACGATCTTTTACCCAGTAATAGGTTAACTTACTAACTTCAGTTGATAATTTTTTATGTAAGTTATAGTAATTATTTCCTGTATATTGACTGTTTATTAGGTTAATAATATCTTGAATTTCATCAGCCATTGTTCCGCAGTTTTCAAATACATTTTCAACACCCGTGTCAATTCCTTCAATTAAAATAGTATCGGTCATTATAGAACGTGGATACGGATCTTCATCGTTTAAACAGCCATCATTATCAACATCTTTATCACAAGCATCTCCCAGACCATCATTATCAAAATCAGCCTGATCACCATTTGCAGTTTCTGGGCAATTATCTATATAATCAGCAATTAAGTCACCATCATAATCTTCCATCACAGTTTGATTAATTACTCTTAAGTGATCAAATACAATTGAATTTTCTCCCACACAAGCATAATTAGCCAAAACAATCCTTATAGAAGAAAACGCGATATCCTCTCCCATGGTAGAAAGATCTAATATGGCATCGCCTTTAGCAGTATCAAGTTCTGTGTAACTTTCGGGCGCATCATTTACATAATACTCATATAACCCACTAATCACACCTTGGCCGTAGAACACGTGCATCCCTACTTCATTATTAAATTCATCATAAATATAAACTACAATATATGGAAAATTATAATAATCCATAGTTGATGTAAATTCTAAATAGGCTTTTAGTTTTGTTTCATTTGTGTTTCCACTTATGTTGTACACTTTTTGAATGTTCTGACTTGGACACATAGAAATTGTAACTCCAACAACACTTGTTTTAATTGCAGTGCTGCCATCTAAAGGAGACGCTATTTCAACATAGGTAAAATAAGGGTTCCCTCCCGTATTATTCACAGTCCATTCTGATAAACTACCTGCTAATACTTCATCAACAAGTACTTCATTGTCAACTCTATTAAAAAGAGGTTGTATATTTTTATTACTTGTAGCCTGTTGATTATTCAAGGTATTTTGCGGAAAAACAACTTCTGTTTCGGTTTCACAACTAACAAAGAATAAGGCTATAATAATGAAAATGAATTTTAAATTTTTCATGATAAGTTATTTTAATATGTATTTGTAAAAAGTGGAATGTTAGCACTCCATATTGCAGAACCTATTTTACTTCTTTCAATTCTGGTAATTTTACGGTCTTTTACCCAGTAATAGGTTAGCTTACTAACTTCGGTAGATAGTTTTTTATGTAAAGTGTAGTAATTATCTCCTGTATATTGACTGTTTATTTGATTGATGATGGTTTGAATTTCATCGGCCATAGTACCGCAGTTTTCAAAGGTATTTTCAACTCCTGTGTCAATTCCATCAATAATGATGTTTTCAGTCATTATGGAATTTGGATACGGATCTTCTTCATTAGGACAACCATCACCATCGGCATCACTACACGAACCAAAGCCAATAAAATCAACTCCCTCATAGCCATAAGGGTTCTCCGAAGTAATCACTATTTTTTTGATTGGTTGTACAGAGCTAATTGCTAAATATTGTGCAGTGTATTCTGGAGTATAAACATTGGTTGAGCCTATTTGTTCATCGTTGAAATTATATACAAGTACTAAAACGTCAGTATTTATTAGATTATATAAATTCATACTTACATCAGAAACCGTATTTGTAGTAAATCTAATTACTAAATCAGTATTCCAATTATTACTCATTAATACATTTGGCATACCATCCCAGTTACAAATAAATAAACCATTTTCTAAATTGTTTGGTGTCTCAAATGAAATGCCTGACAAAATATCTCCAGGAGAAATAATATTGTTATTCGAAAATTCATCTAGATAACTTGGGAATGATTGATTTATATAATTAAAATCTTCAAAATCTTCTGTTGGAAAATTACAATCAAAATCATCGGCATCATAATAAAAATGAATTACAGTCATATCATCTGGTTCTTGAATGGTTGCTCTACTTTCAAAAGTTTTAATTGTATTTAGTTTATTAAAATGAGTTTTTAAATCAACTCCTTCAGCAATTAACGTGGTAATTGGTGTGTTCGATTGCATTTGTAAATCCTGGATTTCTTTAGATTCAGGGATAATAGCTGATTCTTTTTGGCAGCCTATAAGAATAACCGCTAGTAGTAGCACGTAAAAAAAGATAAGACGTTTCATAATAGTTTATTTAGTGATTAATTGAAATTGTATTGAACTATTTTTTACTAATAAGATGTATAAAGACATTACAGTAGTAAAACAAATTTTAACATTAATTAGGGGTTTTACGTATGTAGAATTGAAAATACTGAATGACTTATTTAAATTTACGGAAATTTAAAGTAGGCGACTTTTTAAATCGTAAAATGAAGGTAAAGTGCTGTTTGTGAATTGTGTAAATAAAAAAAGCACTTCAATATTGAAGTGCTTTTTTACGATTTGGGTATTTTAATTATCCTATTTCTTGAAAATAAGGAACACTTGTACTCCAAGCAAAGCTAGAAATTTTTGAACGCTCTCTACTTGTAATTAATCTGCTTTTATACCAGTAGTAACTTAATTTTGCAACTTCAGATACAAACTTTTTGTGAAGTTGGTTGTAGTTATCTCCTGTATATTGTGCGTTTAGTAAATTTATAAGGTTATCCATTTCATCAGCCATTGTTACTCCGTTTGTTTTAGTAAATTTATTTAGTATTGATGTATTTATTTCATCAATAAAAAGTGTTTCACTTAAATTTGAATTTGGATATGGATCTTCATTATCCAAAACGCCATCATTATCAGCATCTGAAATACATTGTCCAAAAGAAATAGCGTCAAGTCCTATAAAGTTTGGTGCATAATGCATATAATAATCATTAGTATACATGTATAGTTTTTTAATAGGCACAGGAGATTTTATGTATAAAAGTTCTTTTGTAAATTCAATCATTTCCTCCTCTTCAAATTCATTATACGTTGGGTCGATTATAATATGCCCCAAATAGTTATCTTCGCTATCAACGGCATATACCATTGTGCTTGAATAAGCTAATAAAATTAGGTCAGCGGTAATTGCATTTATATTGTAGCTTTCAAAAGTAATTTCTAATGGAGCAGCAGAAATGTTGAAAAAAGTGTTATCAATATTCAAATTTTCTAAGCCGCTTGTATAAGAATTGGCAAAAATCCAGTTATATTCATCTTGTGTTGAAAATTGTATGCCACTTACAATATCGCCAGGTTCAATATACATCATTTCTTCATTACCATATGAAGTGTTTTCATCAAGAACCCCATTAATGTTGTACACTTCAATAATATCTCTTTCAATGTCAATATTATTAAAATCTTCTGTAGTTAATGAGCCGCTACAATTAAAGCTTTCGGCATCATTTAAATAAAATTCGGCAACAGCTTCAAGTTCTTCTTCTTCAATGCGTGATTGTAAGTTTTGTAATTTTTTAGCAGATTTAGTTGTAAGTGTATTGTTTTTAAGCAGATCTAAAAAAGAAATTTTAGAATTTTGAGGCTGGGTTGCTTCGGTTTCCTGAAGTGCAGCATTATCTAGAACTTCTGTAGCATCTTTTTCACAACTTATTAAAAATGTGGTTAAACAAATTAGTAAGCCAAGGGTTTTTAAATTTTTCATGTATTTTTATATTTTTTATTATTATGCTAAAAATAGTATTTTTTTTTAATTATCAAAAAGTCAGTTTAGTATTTTAAAGTAATCATTTAGTTTTCTTAATATTGAACTTTCTTATTTTAAACAAATGAAGAATTCTAAAAACCCTATTTTAATTGTTGTTGCTTTTTTTTCAATTTATGTAATTTGGGGATCTACCTATTTGCTAAATAAAATTGCCGTAACAGAATTACCGCCATTTATGTTAGCTGGTATGCGTTTTTTAATGGCGAGCGTGCTTATTTTTATCATTGCTAAAATAATAGGACTTAAATTAAGTATTACAAAAGTTCAATTAAAAAACACCACTATTGCAGGTTTTCTGTTTCTAACTTTTGGTAACGGTGTTGTTGTTTGGGCGTTAAAATATGTAGACAGTAGTTTTGCTGCGTTACAAGTTTCTGCGCAACCTTTAATTGTATTATTAATGATGCGTTTTTTAGAAGGTAAAAAAATTCAGGCAATGTCCATTATTGGAGTTTTTCTTGGGATTATTGGCATCTTTTTATTGGTTAGTCAAAAGGGAATGATCACCAAAGAAGGAATGACTATGGGAATGGTGATGATTTTTGTATGTATGTTAAGTTGGGGTTATGGTAGCTTATTTGTTACCAAAGCGGATTTACCCTCCAATTTTTTCGTAAACACGGGGTATCAGATGCTAACGGGTGGAAGTATGTTGTTAATTGGAAGCCTTGCATTTGGTGAATCTTGGTCAAATCCAATAGACTGGAGCTTAAAGGTGCAATTATCCATGGCAGGTTTAATTATTTTTGGAAGTATAGTTGCTTTTACCTCTTTTAATTATTTGCTAAAAACGGTTTCACCTGAAAAAGTAGCAACATCTAACTATGTAAATCCAATCATAGCCATGCTATTAGGTTGGTATTTTTTAAATGAACCCATAACAGTGCAGTCTGTTATTGCTGCTTTTATTTTGCTCTCGGGCGTTTACTTTATTAATACTAAAAAGAAAATGGTGATGTATGCTAGATTTAAGCGTCAAAAAACTGTATAAAATACCATGGGAAAATAGTCATTGTCTATAAACTTAGGAACAAAAATTCCCTTTTATTAAAGTGGTTTTAGTGTTTAAAGATAAATTAAACGTTTAGGAGTTGAGATTGTTAAATTTCAAAATTAAGTCCTTCCGCAATAAGTTCATCAAATTTTTCTTTATTAAATGCATACAAAAAAGCTCCTTTTTTAGAACCCGATTTGTCTTTTTTATTGGTTTTGGTTAAAATATCTAACGATAATATTTTTTTCCGGAAGTTTCTAGCGTCCAATTCCCGTTGGTAAATACTTTCGTATAAAATTTGTAATTCGGGAATAGTAAAATATGCTGGTAATAAATTAAAACCTATAGGTTGGTGTTTTGCATTTGTTCTTAATTGTTTAATGGCATCAGATACCATTTGACCATGGTCAAAAATTAATTCGGGTACATCATCTAAATCAAACCAATGTGCATCGTATTTCTCAACACTTTCTAATTCAAATTTATCTACACTAATTAAACTATAATAAACAACAGAAATTACTCTTCCAGCAATGTCTCTATATACGTCACCATAAGTTTTTAGTTGCTCTAAATAAATATCTTGTAAACCAGTTGATTCAAATAAAATCTGTTTTGCGCCATCATCAATAGATTGGTCATTTTTTATAAACGCACCAATTAAAGACCATAAACCTTTGGATGGTTCAACTTTTCTTTTAAACAGTAATAATTTTAGTTTTTTAGAATCAAAGCCAAAAATAATACAGTCTACAGCCACTAAAATGTTTTGTTGTGCAGTATAAATATTAGTGTTATTTATTAATTTCATAAAGGCATCTTTTTGTAAAAGTAATAAAATGTAATCATAACAGTTTAAAAAAATAAGAGAGCTGTCATAAAATATATAAAACAAATGGCTTATTATAATTAGTGTAAGTAATAATTGGCATGGTTAAATTGCTGATTGATTGCAAGGATATTCAGTTAGAATTGGTTAATTTCGCACAATATAATATTGAATTAGATATGAAAGGAATTATTTTAGCTGGAGGCTCAGGAACTAGATTGTATCCAATCACTAAAGGAACCTCAAAACAATTGTTGTCTATTTACGATAAACCAATGGTTTACTATCCTTTATCTATTTTAATGTTAGCCGGAATCACAGAGGTTTTAATAATTTCAACGCCACAAGATTTACCAAATTTTAAAAAATTATTTGGAGATGGATCTTCTGTTGGAATGCAGTTTTCTTATATAGAACAACCTTCACCAGATGGTTTAGCCCAAGCATTTATTTTAGGTGAAGCATTTATTGGAAATGATGATGTTTGTTTAATATTAGGGGATAATATTTTTTATGGTGCTGGTATAGAAAATTTATTAGAAGATGCGTTAAAAACGGTTGCAGACGAACAAAAAGCGGCCATTTTTGGATATTATGTGCAAGATCCGGAACGTTATGGTGTTGCTGAATTTGATGCCAAAGGCAATGTAATTTCTATTGAAGAAAAACCGGTAGCGCCCAAAAGTAGTTATGCGGTAGTGGGGCTGTATTTTTATCCGAATAATGTTGTTGAAATTGCTAAAAATATTAAACCAAGTGCACGCGGTGAGTTAGAAATAACTACGGTAAATCAAACGTATTTGAGTAGTAAAAATTTAAAATTGAATAAAATGGGTAGAGGGTATGCTTGGCTAGATACAGGCACGCAAGATTCTCTATTAGAAGCATCTAATTTTATTCAAACTATAGAAAAAAGGCAAGGTTTAAAAATAGCTTGTATTGAAGAAATTGCGTTTGAAAAAGGCTATATTTCAAAAGAGCAATTACTTGCTATTGCAGCAGAATATAAAGGCAATGATTACGGGAAGTATTTAATGAAATTGGTAAAATAGAAAGGTCAAAACATCAAAAAAATGAGTAAATCACTATATCCTATAAACTTTAGCCTTTAAACTTGTAAAATCTATGGAATTTATAAAAACAGAAATACCTGATGTTGTTATTTGTAAACCAACAATTATAAATGATGAAAGAGGTTATTTTTTTGAATCATTTAAAAAAGAAGCACTTGAAAAGGCCTTAGGATATCCATTACATTTTATTCAAGATAACGAAGCAAAATCAACCAAAGGAGTTTTACGAGGATTACATTACCAATTACCACCATTTGCTCAAACAAAATTAGTACGCGTAATTCAGGGAAGTGTGTTAGATATTGTTGTTGATATTAGAAAGGATTCCTCAACTTTCGGAAAACAAGTGGCTATTGAGTTAAATGATGAAAATAAATGGCAATTGTTAGTTCCAAAGGGATTTGCACACGGCTATTTAGTTTTGAGTGATACCGCTATTTTTAGCTATAAAGTTGATAATTATTACAATAAGGAAAGTGAACGCGGAATTATTTACAACGATAAACAATTAAATATTAATTGGAATTTTCCTGAAAATGAACTCATTATTTCTGAAAAAGACACCAAACAACCTATTTTTGCAAAGGCAGATGTATTTGAAAAAGCCACTATTATAAATGAGTAATATTTTAGTAACAGGCTCAAAAGGGCAACTTGGAACAGAATTGTCGGCTATAAATAGTCAGTTTCCTCATTTTAAATTGTTTTTAACAGATAAAGATGCGTTAGATATTACCAATTTTAATGCTGTTGAAAATTTCATTATAAAAAATAAGATTAAAGCTATTATAAATTGTGCAGCATATACCAATGTAGATAAAGCTGAAGAGGAGGTTGAAGTAGCTAACAAAATAAATTTTGAAGCCGTTAAAAACCTAGCTGAAATTACCAAAAAACACGCTTTAAAATTAATACATATATCAACCGATTATGTGTTTGATGGTATTTCTGAAATACCCTATAAAGAAACGGCTACCACAAATCCCCAAAATCAATATGGGAAGTCTAAAGCATTGGGAGAAAAAGCGTTGATAGCAGTGAACCCTAAAAATACAATAATTATCAGAACCTCTTGGTTGTATGCAGTTTCAGGACATAATTTTGTAAAAACCATCTTAAAATTAAGTAAAGAGCAAAGTGAAATAAAGGTGGTTAATGATCAAATTGGTTCACCCACAAATGCAAAAGATTTAGCAGTAGTACTCTTGACTGTTTTACCTAAAATTGAGCATAAAAATGTTGAAATTTACCAGTATTCAAATCAAGGATCGTGTAGTTGGTTTCAATTTGCTCAAGAAATAGTGCAGCAAACAAACAGTAATTGTACCGTTTTACCAACAACATCAAAAGAATTTAATTCAAAAGCGTATCGGCCAAATTTCAGTTTATTAAATACTGAAAAAATTAAAAATACGTTTCAAATAAAGATTCCTACTTGGCAAGAATCGTTAAAAGAATGTTTAAAACAACTAACGTAAAAGAATTATTTATGAAATCAATTTTAATTACAGGAGGCGCAGGTTTTATTGGCTCAAATTTAGTAGAAATGTTACTAAAAAAGTATCCAACCTATAAATTTGTGGTGTTAGATTTATTAACCTACGCAGGAGATTTACATAATTTAAATGAGGTTAAAAAAGCCAAAAATTTTACGTTTGTAAATGGTAATATTTGCGATAGAAGCTTGGTAGAGCGTATTTTTCAGCACTATTATATTAATAATGTTATTCATTTAGCGGCGGAATCTCACGTAGATAATTCAATTTCAGATCCAGGAGTTTTTATTGAAACTAATGTAAAAGGAACGTTTACTTTAGTAGATGTAGCCTATAAATATTGGATGGAAAAACCTTTTGTTGTTAAAAATGGTTTTGAAGAAAGTCGGTTTTTACACGTGTCAACAGATGAAGTGTATGGCACTTTAGGAAAAACAGGCTTGTTTACCGAGCAAACTCCGTATGCACCAAATTCACCATACAGCGCATCTAAAGCAAGTAGCGATTTTATTGTGCGAAGTTACCATCATACCTACGGAATGAATACCGTAATTACCAATTGCTCCAATAATTATGGTCCAAAGCAACACGATGAGAAGTTAATACCTACAGTCATTAGAAAAGCATTGGCAGGTGAAAATATTCCTATTTATGGCGATGGAAGCAACGTGAGAGATTGGTTATATGTAGCCGATCATTGTAGCGGAATTGATACTGCTTTTCATAAAGGAGAAAATGGTGAAGTGTATAATATTGGAGGAAAAAATGAACAAAACAATAATTACATTGCCGCTAAAATTTGTGAACTATTAGATGAAATACATCCGTTAAAAACGGGAAGTTATAAAAATCAAATTTCGTTTGTAGCAGATCGTGCTGGTCACGATTTTAGATATGCTATTGATGCTAGTAAAATTGAAAATGAATTAGGTTGGAAAGCCAATGAGAATTTTGATTCTGGAATTGAGAAAACTGTTAAATGGTATTTAGAAAAGTATAAGGAGTGAAGAGTGAAGAGTGAGAAGTTGAAAGTAGCTCGCACGGAGCCCATTTGAAACGACATCCTGAACTTGTTTCAGTAACTGCTTCAAAAAAGTTGATTACCAAAGAATACGTAAAAAAGGATACATGAAAGAAAACAATAAAATAGCAATAATAGGTTTAGGGTATGTTGGTTTGCCATTAGCCAGATTGTTTGCTACAAAATATCCAGTTGTTGGATTTGATATAAACATCAAAAGGATTGAAGAACTGAAGCAAGGAATTGATGATACTTTAGAAATAGAAAAAGAGTTACTTCAGAAAGTACTAGTAAACAAATCAACAGGGGAAAATGGCTTATTTTGCTCTTCTGAAATTTCGGATATTAAAGCTTGTAAGTATTATGTAGTTACCGTTCCAACACCGGTAGATAAAAATAACAAGCCAGATTTAACACCTTTAGTTAAAGCCAGTGAAACTGTTGGGAAGGTCTTAAAAAAGGGAGCTATAGTCATTTATGAATCTACCGTATATCCTGGTGCAACAGAAGAAATTTGTGTGCCAATTTTAGAAGAAGTTTCAGGATTACAATTCAACAAAGATTTTTTTGTAGGCTATTCACCAGAACGCATTAATCCGGGAGATAAAGAACATACCGTTGAAAAAATATTAAAAGTGACTTCAGGTTCTACACCTGAAATTGGTGAGAAAGTAAACCAATTATATGCATCTGTAATTATAGCAGGTACACATTTAGCACCTACTATAAAAGTGGCCGAAGCTGCCAAAGTAATAGAAAATTCGCAACGAGATATTAATATTGCTTTTGTAAATGAATTAGCCAAAATATTTAATATTCTAAATATTGATACTCAAGCAGTGTTAGAAGCTGCAGGAACAAAATGGAACTTTTTACCTTTTAAACCAGGCTTGGTTGGCGGACATTGTATTGGTGTAGACCCATATTATTTGGCGCAAAAAGCACAAGAAGTGGGCTATCATCCTGAAATTATTTTAGCAGGAAGAAGAGTAAATGACAGCATGGGCTTATTTGTCGCTTCTGAAGTCATAAAATTAATGGTGAAAAGTAATATCGAAATTAAGAAATCTAAAGTATTGGTATTAGGCATTACCTTTAAAGAAAATTGTCCCGATGTTAGAAATACAAAGGTAATTGATGTTATAAAAAACCTACAAGACTTTGGAAGTGAAGTAGTTATTTTTGATCCTTGGGCAAATCCAGAAGAAGTAAAGCTAGAATACAACGTAGCAACCGTTAAAAATATGCCTCAAAATAAGTTTGATGGAATTGTATTAACAGTGGCGCACAAAGAATTCTTACAGATAGATTTAGAAAAGTATTTAAAGAAAAACGGTGTTATTTATGATGTAAAAGGTGTGTTGAAAGGAAAAGTAGATGGGAAGTTGTAAGCGTCTTGAAGTCTCGCTTCGCATTTATTGCCTTGCGGTCTTGCAGTCGTTTTGTCTCGGTTCGCTCTTGTTGAAGAACACAAAGTAAATAAATCAACTAAAGAATGGTACAAATAAGTTAAGAAATATAAATAAATAAAAGCACTGCAAGACTGCACAATCCCACGACAGCAGGACCGCACGATAAATATAGAAAAAAATGGCTACAATTAAAGATTTTGAAGAATTAGAAGTGTGGAAATCCTCTAGAGTATTATCTAAACAGGTATATTTAGATTTTAAAGAGAATAGGGATTACGGTTTTCGAGATCAAATTCAAAGATGTGCTGTTTCTGTAATGAATAATATTGCAGAAGGATTTTGCAGGAATGGAGATAAAGAATTTCATCAGTTTTTAAATATAGCGAAAGCTTCTTGTGGCGAATTAAAAAGCATGTATTATTTAGCAGAAGATATAGAATATATAAATAAGGATATCGCGAATGAAAGGAGATTGCAAGCAAATCAATTAATGAATGGTATAGGTGAGTTTATGCAATACCTTAGAAAAACAAATAAAAAATAATTAAAAAGACTGCACGACCGCAAGACCGCACGACCGCAAGACAAAAAGACAAAACATGAAAAACTTCGCATTAATAGGAGCAAGTGGTTATATCGCACCACGCCATATGAAAGCCATCAAAGAAACCAATAATAATTTGGTAGCGGCACTCGATAAATTTGATAGTGTGGGTATTATAGATAGTTATTTTCCGAATGCTGATTTTTTTACAGAATTTGAACGATTTGATCGTCATATTTCAAAAATGAAATTTGAGAAAAAGGAACATTTAGATTATGTAAGTATTTGTACGCCGAACTATTTACACGATGCACATATCAGATTCGCACTCCGACAAGGAGCAGATGCTATTTGTGAGAAGCCATTGGTGTTAAACCCTTGGAATATGGATGCCTTGGCGGATATTCAAAAAGAAACTGGTAAAAAAATATACAACATTTTACAATTACGTGTACATCCTGCAATTATAGCTTTAAAAGAAAAAATTGCCAACGGACCAAAAGACAAAGTATACGATATAGATTTAACGTATTTAACATCACGTGGACATTGGTATTATACTTCTTGGAAAGGAGATGAATCAAAATCAGGAGGAATTGCAAGCAATATAGGCGTGCACTTTTTTGATATGTTATCGTGGATTTTTGGCGATGTAACCCAAAATATTGTACACGTAAATACCCACGATCGATCTGCAGGATATTTAGAATTTGAAAAAGCAAGAGTGCGTTGGTTTTTATCAATAAATTACGATGTATTACCAGAAGAAATAAAAGCAAAAGGACAACGTACGTATCGTTCTATTACCATTGAAGGAGAAGAGTTAGAATTTAGCGAAGGTTTTACAGATTTACATACAGTTAGCTATCAGGAAATTTTAAAAGGAAACGGTTACGGATTAGAAGCACCACGTCAGGCTATTGAAATTGTGCACAATGTACGTCACGCATCACCAATAGGCGCCGTTGGAGAATACCATCCATTTGTATTAAAACCATTGGCAAAACATCCGTTTAATAAATAGGTAAGCATTTATTAAAACGATGCCTCGTCACTTCAAGTGATTTTATAAAGCGAGGCGAAATAAAATTGTAGTGAGAAGCGTTCAGTACTAATGCTTGATACACCAACGTTGCATACGGTACTAGAACTGATGTTAGTTCGTCACTTTAAGTGGTTTTAAGAAATGAAATAGAGTAAAATTGTATTGATAAGTAATTGTAATTAAATCTTAGTACAGCTCCGTTGCGCTGAGGAACTCAACCAGAGGAGAAATACGTCACTTCGAGTGGTTTCACGAAATGAAATAAAGTGAAATTGTATCGATAAGTAATTGTAATTAAATCTTAATACAGCTCCGTTGCGTTGAGGAACTCAACCAGAGGAGAAATACGTCACTTCGAGTGGTTTCACGAAATGAAATAGAGTGAAATTGTATCGAGAAGTTACAGGTTTAATGAAACCCCAATTGGATGGGAAACTAGTAAAAAAACGGAACCAAATTCAAATTAAATAAAAGAAAAAACAACCAAGGTGAGTCAATTAAAAAAAGGAGCATTACTTTCCTACTTCACTATCTTTTTAACCAATATAATAGGGTTAGTTTTAACGCCTTTTATTATTAGAAGTATAGGTGATGCTGAATATGGCTTATACACTTTAATAGGTGCTTTTGTAGGATATATTAGTGTGTTAGATTTTGGTTTAAACAATACTATTATAAGGTTTGTAGCCAAATACAGAGCAGAAAAAGATAAAAAGGGAGAAGAGAATTTTTTGGCAATTACCATGCTCATATATGTTGTAATTTCAGTTGTAATAGCAATAATTGGAATTATACTTTATTTCAATTTAGATGTCTTATTTTCTAATTCTTTAACCTTAGATGAGATTGCCAAAGCAAAGGTGATGTTTATTATTCTAATTTTTAACTTGGTAATTACATTACCTGGTGGCGCATTTACCGCAATTTGTTCTGGCTACGAGCATTTTGTATTTCCAAGAACTATTAATATTATTAGGTATATTGTAAGATCGGTATTAGTTGTAGGTTTGTTACTTTATGGAGGTGATGCTATTGGTTTGGTAGTGTTAGATACTATTATGAATGTATTGGTGATTGTCTTTAATGGATACTATGTGTTTAAGAAACTTAAAGTAACGTTTAAATTGTATGAATTTCAATTGCCATTAGTAAAAGAAATTTTTTCATATTCTGTTTGGATATTTATATATGCATTAGTTTATAAAATGCAATGGAATGCTGGTCAAGTAGTGCTGGGTATGAATACTGACACTGTTACAGTTGCAATTTATGCGGTTGGAATAATGTTAGGTGGATATTATGGGGCATTCGCAGGCGCTATAAATGGCTTGCTAGTACCAAAAGCCACTCAAATGAGTGTACAAAAACGCTCAGGGACTGAATATACTAATGAAATGATTAAAATTGGGCGTCTCAATTCTTTTTTACTCTTTTTCATTTTAAATGGATTTATACTTTTTGGTAAAGATTTTATCAATTTATGGTTAGGTGAATCTTATATAAATTCCTGGTATATTGCACTTTGTATTATGATTGTTATGTCGTTGCCACTTATACAAGCATTCGGAAATTCAATATTAGAAGCTAAAAAGAAAAATAGATTTAAATCTGTTTTGAGTTTAACTACCGTTGCTCTGGGTGTTTTTATAGGTTTTTATTTTAGTAAAATTTATGGAGTTTTTGGTGTTATTTTGCCACTGGTTCTTGCTATGGGATTTAATAGTTTAATTATGATATTTTATTATAAAAAAATATTTGGTTTAAAGATTAGACAGTTTTTTATAAATACTTTGGGCAAAATTTTTCTAATTACAAGTGTTTTGGGTATTATATCTTATTTTATAATCATTTATTTTCCTATTTTAAATTGGTTCGACTTATTTTTACAAATCTTCATTTATTCACTAGCTTATTCTTTGGTAGTTTATTTTGTAGTTTTAAATAAATTTGAAAAATCTTTGATTCTGACAAAATGAAAATTAAAACCATAACCTGCCACGAAGTTTATAATTACGGCGCAAGTTTACAGGAGTTTGCCTTATTAATCTACCTAGAAAGTTTAGGACATACAGTAGAAGCAATCCATTATAAGCCTATGTATTTATCTCAACATTTTAATTTAAAAGCAGTCTCAAATCCTAGGTTTGAGAAGCCTTTTTTGAAACAACTATATATTTTAGCAAAATTAATAGGGAGGTTAAAAGATTTAAAACGGAAAAAGGCATTTGATTTATTCGCAACAAAATACATTCCTACAGGGAAGATAAGATATGCAAATAATGATGAATTAAAAGAAAACCCTCCAGAAGCAGATGCATTTATTTGTGGAAGTGACCAAATTTGGAATTCTTTTTTTGAAAATGGAAAAGACCCTGCTTTTTATTTAGATTTTGTGCCAGATACTAAACTTAAAATATCATATGCAGCAAGTTTTGCAATTGATGAAATTAAAGAAGATTTAAAACCCTTTGTAAAAGCAAAAATAAGTCGAATTGACCATATCTCTGTACGTGAAACTTCAGGAGTTACTATATTAAATAATTTAGGAATTGAAAATGTAGTACAAGTTTTAGACC
The DNA here is from genome assembly GCF_016342705.1 of Lutibacter sp. GTDB lineage: Bacteria > Bacteroidota > Bacteroidia > Flavobacteriales > Flavobacteriaceae > Lutibacter. The sequence goes on from NZ_JAEINV010000008.1 coordinate 46,225, forward strand.
CTGTTTTTTTATTAAGTGCCAATTATTGGAAAGAAACATTTGTAAAAAGCATTGATAAAAAATTCATTTTTGTGTATGATTTTGATTCCAATCCTTTGATAAAGCAGATTGCCTTAGATTTAAAAAAAGAAAAAGGCTTTAAAATTTATACGGTCAATAAAAATATAAACTATGCAGATGAAAGTTACTATTTAGAAGGGCCTGAACAATTTATAAGTTTAATGTATTGTGCACAATTTGTTATTACTAATTCGTTTCATGCAGCTGCATTTTCATTAATTTTTGAAAAACAATTTGTTGTTGTAAACAGAATGGAAAGTATAAATACAAGAATGCGTGATTTGTTATATTTATTAAATATTCAAAATTCTCTGATATCCTGTTTTTCAGAGTTTAAAGAAATGGAGAGAATTAATTATGGTGTAATTAATTCTCATGTGTTAGACAATATTATTCATTCAAAGGCATTCTTATTAGAATCTTTAAAATTAAAAAATAAATGAAAAAAGTAGTTTATATAATTGAGTCATTGAATTTAGGAGGAGCTGAAACTAGTTTGGTAACTTTTTTAATTAATCTGGATTATTCTAAATATGAAGTAGACTTAATATTATTTACAGAGGAAAATTTTTTTATTAATTATCTTCCTAAAGAAGTAAATGTTATAATAATTGATTTTCCAAAAATCAATATAATTAATAGAATTAAGTACAAATGCCAAAGGATTTTTAATTTTAAAAAATCACATTCAGCACAAATTCTTTGGAAACTAATCGATTCAAAATTAAAAGTGTTTGAAAAAGATTATGATATTGCACATGCTTATAATCAAGGTTTTTCTACATACTACACTTCTAAATTTATAAAATCAAAAAAGAAGTTAGCTTGGATTAATATTGATTATCAGAAAGTAAAATATAAAATTCAATTTGATTTTCCATTTTACACAAAATATGATAAAGTTATTGCAATTTCAAATAAAGTTAAACAGGGTTTTGAAGAAGAGTTAAATAAAATTAATAAAACTGTTGATATAGAAACTATTAAACTTTTTGCTGATGAAAAAATTTTAGAGCAAAAATCATCTGAAAACCTTCCAATTAAGTTTGATAAAAATAAAATAAATATTGTTACAACTTGTAGATTATCAAAACAAAAAGGGTTGCATTTGGCTATTGAAAGTTGTAGAAAATTGATTAATAAAGGATATGAAATTCATTGGTATGTAGTTGGTGAAGGGGAAGAGAGAGGCAATTTAGAAAAATTAATTAGAAAAAATAAGATTTCTAACCACTTTACGCTTTTAGGTAAAACAACTAATCCTTTTCCTTATATGAAAGCTTGTGATATATATGTTCAAACCAGCATTTTTGAAGGCTGGGGTTTGACCGTTATTGAAGCTTTATTATTGAGGAAGTTGGTAGTTTCAACAAATTTCCCAACGGCGTATGATATTATTGTTAATAACATGACAGGATTAATATCAGAGATGGAAAGTGATGATATTGTGAGAAATATTGAACGTTACATTTTAGATGAAGATTTTACAGAAAGTATAAAAGAGAATCTTTTAAAAAGAAAAAATTTCGACAAAGAAGAATCATTAAATAAATTGGAAGAAATTATTATATCACTTTAATAGTATCATTTTAAATTATTTGTTGTTGGTAAATATAAATTAAAGGTATTTTTGTTTCGCAATATTCCATTTTATATTTATAGTAGGAATATTAATTTATAATTGAAAAGGTATTTGTAAAATATTAAGAATATATAAATTGCAACAATGAAACTACTCTACATCACAAATGGTATTAATGGGGCAGGAGGTTTAGAGCGCGTGCTCTCTATTAAAGCTTCTTATTTAGCAGATGAATATGGTTATCAGGTAACAATTCTGTCATTAAATGATGCACATTTGAATCCATTTTATACCTTTTCAGATAAAATTAAAATGAAGAGTATTCGTGTAATTGGAAATCCTTTGCAATACGCTATTTTATATATAAAAGGTATTCAAAATGTGGTTTCAGAAGTCAACCCTGATGTGATTGCTGTTTGCGATGATGGATTAAAGGCTTTTTTTACACCACTAATTTTAGGTGAAAAGATTCCCATTATTTATGAACGACACGTGTCTAAATTAATAGAACAACATGCTTCAGATGGTTTTGTAAAACGTATTTCAACTAAAATAAAATGGTTTTTGATGAATACCTTAGGAAACAAATTTCAAAAATTTGTGGTGTTAACCAAGGGCAATTTATTAGAGTGGAAAAAACTATCAAATTTACAAGTAATTTCAAATCCTTTATCTTTCTTTCCTACAAGATCAAGCTCTTTAGAAAATAAAAAAGTAATTGCAGTAGGGAAACAAGGCTATCAAAAAGGATACGACTTATTGTTACCTGCTTGGAAAATTGTAGCCCAAAAGCATCCAGATTGGAAATTAGAAGTTTACGGAACTTTTAATCCTAAAGAGAATTTGGAACCACTTGCAATTGAACTGGAAATAGAGAAATCAGTTTCGTTTAAATTACCTGTAAAAGAAATTGAACAAAAATATTTAGAAGCAGCTATTTATGTAATGAGTTCTCGTTATGAGGGGTTTGGCATGGTGCTAATAGAGGCTATGGCATGTGGTGTTCCGTGCGTGTCTTTTAATTGTAATTATGGCCCTTCGGATATTATTAAAAATGGTGTTGACGGCTATTTAGCAGCACAACAAAATAGTGAAGCGTTGGCTTCAAAACTATTACTTTTAATAGAAAATGAAGCATTGCGCAAAGAACTAGGCCAAAAAGCCAAACAAAACGTTCAGCGTTATTTGCCAGAAAAGATTCTAAAGCAGTGGGATGAATTATTTAAATCGGTTGTGCAATGAAAATAATGTATGTAACGGATCAACTATATTTACATGGCGGTATAGAAAAAATAACCACAGAAAAAATGAATTATCTAACAGATAATTTTGGTTATGAAGTAATTTTATGCACTTCAGAGCATAAAGAGAATGCATTTGTTTATAAACTGTCTAAAAAAGTAAGGCACCTAGATTTAGGGATTAATTATTTTCGGAAGCTCAGTTATTTTCATCCTAAAAATTTACTCAAAAGTATATCTCACTATAGAGCTTTAAGAAAATTAATTCAACAAGAAAAACCAGCTATTATTATTTCTGTAAATTATACACCAGAGCAGTTTTTTTTACCTTTTATAGCTAAGGAAATAGCAAAAGTTAAAGAGTTTCACTCTTCGGGGTATGTATTAAAAACTCCAGTGAATTTAATGGATAAGCTAAAATACCAAATGTTTTTATTGTTGGATAAATACCATATTAAAGTTGTTTTAAATGATTGTGAAAAACAATATTATCCTTTTAAAAACATTGAAGTAATACCTAATTTTATTAGTTATAATAATAAATTAAAATCAACAGTTGTTAAAGAAAAAACAATTATTGCTGCGGGTAGAATAGCACCAGTAAAACAATTTGATCATTTAATAAAAGCTTGGAGTTTAATTGCAACTAATTTTCCAGATTGGCGTGTTAAAATTTTTGGTGATGGTGATGCCGAACTTTCGTTAAAATTGGAAGGTTTAATAAAGGAATTAAAGGTGCCTAATATTTATTTAATGGGAGCAACCAATTGTTTAGAAGAAGAATTTCAAAAATCTTCTTGTTATGCCATGACCTCTGCAACGGAATGTTTTCCGATGGTGCTTTTGGAAGCAATGTCGCAAGGTTTGCCAATTGTTTCGTATGATTGTCCTCACGGGCCAAGTACTATAATTACAGATAGTGAAGATGGTATTCTTGTTGATCACAATGATATTGATATTTTTGCAAATAAATTAGCTTTTTTAATATCAAATAAGGATTTAAGAGATTTAATGAGCAAAGAAGCCATAAAAAAAGCTTCAAAATTTGAAGCTAAAGTAATAATGCAACAGTGGAAAAAACTATTTTTAAATATTAAATAATACATCATGTTTGATTGGATTCCCTTACCATATTACACACCCGTATTTTATAATACAATGTTGGTGGTGATTGTTTTAGCTGCATTGCAGCTATTTACAAAAGGGTATGTTATTCAAAATCCAAATAAAAAAGAATATGCGTCAATACTATTACTCATATTAGTTACCTTTTATTTGGGGTTACGTCCTGTAAGTGGTAGGTATTTTGGAGATATGGGAATGTATAATTATGAATTTGAACATTATGCCAAAGGAGGTGAAATATTTAAATCAAGAGATTTTGTGTGGAATGTTTTTATGAAGTTTTGTAGTAGTATAATGAGTGCCAAATTATTTTTTTTACTATGCGCTACTTTATATATTTTACCATTATACTTAGCTTGTAAAAAGTGGTTAGGAAAAGATAGTTATTTTTTATTTTTAATGTTTGTGGCTTCCTTTTCATTTTGGGCTTATGGTATAAATGGCATTCGTAATGGGATAGCTACTTCATTATTTGTTTTAGCATTAACCTATTATAAAAAGAGATACATACAATTTAGCTTGTTAGCAATTTCTTATTTTATACATGGAAGTATGTTAATTCCATTGGCAGCATTTGTGTTGACGCTTTTTTATAAAAACCCAAAGTATTATTTATTAGGCTGGTTACTTGCAATTCCCTTATCTCTAGCTTTTGGTAGTTTTATTGAAAATATTTTCTTGTCACTTGGTATTAGTGACCAAAGAGTCAGTTACTTAACAATGAGTGAGTTTGATGATCAGTTTTCATCTTTAGGTTTTCGTTGGGATTTTTTAGTATATAGTGCTGCTGCTATATATGCAGGGTATTATTTTATAATAAAGCTGAAATTTAAAGATAAAATATATATTCAATTATTTAATATTTATGTAACAGCCAATGCTTTTTGGATTTTGGTAATACGTGCTAGTTTTTCTAACCGTTTTGCCTATTTATCATGGTTTTTAATGGCAATAATTATATTTTATCCTTTTTTTAAACAACAATTTTTTAAACAACAACAAAAAGTATTGGCTTATTTAGTATTGGCTTATTTTGGATTTACATATTTTATGTTTTTAATTATTTAGTTATGAAAAAGGTTATTAAAATTATTTTGCCTCAAATATTTATAAATTTATGTTTAAGAGTTGTAACTTTCATTTCTATCCAGTTATATAAATTTAGGTTTGGAGATTTTAAAATTAGAAAAAACACAAGTGATTTTAGCGTTTTTTCTAGCGTATTTGTGTTAAAGGAATTTAAATTGCCTATAAAAGTTAATCCTAAACTTATTATTGATGCTGGCGCCTATACTGGGATTTCGTCATTATATTTTTCATTATATTATCCCAATTCGACTATCATTGCTATAGAGCCTGAAACTTCAAATTTTGAGGTTTTAAAACTAAATACAATTAGAAGAAAAAATATTAATCTAATTAAAGCAGGTATTTGGTATCAGAAATCGTTTCTTAAAATTAAAAATATTAACAAAGGAAAATGGAGTTTTCAAGTTCATGAAGTTTTAGAAACGGATGATTTCGATATAAAAGCAATTACTATAGATTCAATTTTGAAAGAATCAAAATTTAAATATATAGATATATTAAAACTTGATATTGAAGGTGCCGAAATAGAAGTTTTTTCAAAAGGTTCTATTGAATGGTTAGAGAAAACTAATATAATAATTGTAGAACTTCACGATAGATTTAAGGATGGTTGTTCGGATTCTCTTTATAAGTCAATTAATGTAGCTGATTGGAAAATTTATAAAAATGGTGAAAAGGTAGTTTTAATAAGAAAAAAAATATTAATAAATGAATAGGGGGAAATTATGAAAAATAACATCAAGATTTCTGTAATAATACCGGTATATAATACCGGAAAATATTTAAGAAAGTGTTTGAATTCAGTAATTAATCAAACAATTAAGGAAATTGAGATTATTGTCGTGAACGATGGTTCCACCGATAATAGCCTTTCTATTTGTGAAGAATTTTCAAAAAAAGATAAAAGGATTTTCATTATTGATAAGGCAAATGAAGGCCTTGAAATGGCTCGGAAAACTGGTTTAAAAAAGGCTTTAGGAGAATATGTTACACATTTGGATTCAGATGATTGGTTAAAAAAAAATGCTTTAGAAATATTATATAATGCAGCCACTAAATCCAATGCAGAAATTGTAAGTGGAAATAGTATGAGGGTAATGGATAAATTTGGTCTACTTAAACTTAAAAACCGCAGTGGTTTTATGTTATCGGATAATTTAATTATTCAAGAAGATTTTATAAAATATTATTATAAAAATTTTTTTGGCATAAATATTTTTCCGGTATCGATGTGGGGGCGTTTATATAAAAAAAGTTTTATTGATAATATAGATGTAATTCCAATTAGATGTTTAAAATTAGGAGAAGATTTGAATTATAATATTCAGGTATTTCCTGAAGCAAAAAATATTTATTTCACAAAGGAAGTAGTTTATAATTATAGATTTGGAGGAATGACATCTAAATTTAATTCTGAAATTATAGAGGAAGCACTTAAGATGTATGTTCTAAAACAAGAAATGATTTTAAAATATAAATTGCCAGAGTTAGATAAGTATATTAAAATTGAACTAAAGAATTATTTGAGAACCTATATTGAAATGTTACTTATATACAAGCCTTTTTCAAAAGAACAATCATATGGAGAAATTGAAAAATTGATGGAGCATAATAATTATAAAGAAATAATAGCATTTTATAAAAAAAACGGTATTAATGGTGATGATTTTGCCGAAGCATTAATTCAAAAAAATGTGAAAAGAATGTTTGAAATCATACAAATAAAAGTCACTAAAGAAAGATATGTTAGAAAACTTAAAATGTTTATTTCAAAAGTTTTAAATTAGAAAATGCTTAAGAAAATCACAGTATTTACGCCAACTTTTAACAGAGCCTATTGCCTGCATCAATTGTATGAAAGTTTATTAAGGCAATCATCAAAAGATTTTTGTTGGCTAGTTATTGATGATGGTTCAACGGATACAACCAAAGAGCTGGTTCAATCTTGGGTTATAACAGCTGAAATTGAAATAAAATATGTGTATCAAGATAATCAAGGAATGCATGGTGCCCATAATACTGCATATCAATTAATTGAAACGGAATTAAATGTATGTATAGATTCAGATGATTATATGCCAGATAATGCTATTCAATTAATTTTAGATAAATGGAGTGAGGTATCTAATAAAGAAAACATGGCAGGGATTGTTGGGGTTGATATTTTTAAAGATGGTAAAATTGTTGGTGCTGAGATTCCGGATAAATTAGCTTCTAGTACACTATATGATTTGTATTATAAATATAAGATTAGTGGTGATAAAAAGTTGGTTTTAAGAACTGAGATTGTAAAAGAGTATCCTAAATATCCACTATTTGGAGAGGAACGTTTTGTTCCCTTGGGAATTTTGTATTTAATGATTGATCAACAGTATCAATTGGCCTGCTTAAATAAACCATTATGTGTGGTTGAATATTTACCTGATGGTTCTTCTCGTAATATTTTTAAACAGTATAAAAAAAATCCGAACGGCTTTAGATATTCAAGAATTATTGAATTAAAGTATATTAAAAATTTTAAAATTAGTGTATTAAAAGTACTACATTTAATATCTTCAACTTTATTTATTGGCGACTATCAATTTTTTAAAAACAACCCTCGGAAATGGTTGACTTTTATATGTTTACCTATGGGGTTACTATTTCATGTATATATACTTTTTAAAATAAAAAAATGAAAATTCTGCAAGTGATTAATAGTTTAAATACGGGTGGTGCAGAAAAGTTATTACTAGAAGGTATTCCTTTATACGCAAAAAAAAGGATGACAATGGATATTTTACTATTAAATGGCGCGGATACTCCTTTTTTAATAGCATTAAAAAAACAAGAGTGTTGCAATATTTATAGCTTAGGAAAAGGTTCTGTTTACAATCCTTTTATAATTTTGAAGCTAATCCCTTTCTTAAAAAAATATGATATAATACATGTTCATTTATTTCCTGCGCAATATTTCGTAGTATTTGCGAAACTAATTTCGTTTTCAAAAGTGCCATTAATTTTTACAGAGCATAGCACTAATAATAGGAGGTTGGAAAGCTCTATGATAAAATGGATTGATAAATATATTTATAAATTTTACAAACGAATTATTTGTATTACAGAAGAGGTTTTCAAGATTATACAAAAGCATTCAAATTTACCTAAAGAAAAATTTAGTATTATTAAAAATGGAGTGAATGTTAGTGTTTTTAAAGAAAGTACTATCTTGAATAAAAATGAAATAATTCCAACCTTTAAACTGGAGCACAAAGTTGTAATTCAGGTATCCAGTTTTCAAGAACCAAAAGACCAACCCACTTTAATTAAAGCCATGAAGCATTTACCAGAATATGTAAAATTAATTTTAGTAGGGGAAGGAATTTTGAGAAAAGAATGCGAGAATTTGGTTAGAAAGTTGAATTTAGAAAATAGGATCTTTTTTTTAGGAATCCGTACAGATGTGCCACAATTGCTTAAAAGCTCAGATGTTGTAGTGCTTTCATCTAAATATGAAGGCTTATCTTTAGCTAGTATTGAAGGGATGGCTTCAGGAAAACCATTTATAGCATCTAATGTCCCAGGCTTAAAGGAAGTTGTTGATGGCGCTGGTTTATTGTTTCCGCAGGGAGATGAAATTGCATTAGCTGAAAAGATAACAGCTTTGATAACTAATGAAATACTATATAGTAAAGTTGCTGTGGCTTGTCAATCGAGAGCATTATTATATGATATAAATAATATGGTTGAAAAGCATATTGCATTGTATCAATCAATTGAATTAAATGAAAAAAAAATTAATTAGAACAGCAACTGTTTCCTTGTCTTTAGATGTTTTATTAAAGGGACAACTTCATTTTTTAAATGATTGTTACCAAGTAATTGCGGTTTCTGGTGCAGATGAATTATTGCAAAAAGTGAAAGAACGTGAACAAATACAAGTAGTTCCAATTGAAATGCAACGTTCTATTTCACCTATTAAAGATGTAATATCTTTATGGAAACTGTACCAATGTTTTAAAAAAGAGAAACCAATCATTGTACATTCCATCACGCCGAAAGCGGGGCTATTAAGTATGGTAGCTGCCTATTTTGCAAAAGTTCCTATTCGGATACATACCTTTACCGGACTTATATTTCCTAGTAAAAAAGGGTGGATGCAATTAGTATTAATTGCTATGGATAGATTATTGTGCAAATGCGCCACGCATATTTATCCGGAAGGTTTAGGTGTGAAAAATGATTTGATACACTATAGAATTACACAAAAACCATTAAAAGTTTTGGCAAATGGCAATGTAAACGGTATTGACACCTCCTATTTTAACCCACAACTATGTTCATCCAACCAAAATGAAGATTTAAAAAAGGAATTAGGAATCCATAAGGATGATTTCGTGTTTATTTTTGTGGGTAGGTTAGTTGGAGATAAAGGAATTAATGAATTGATAGGTGCTTTTAAAAAACTAACAGCCAATGGGCAACAACCTCAAGCGAAACTACTTTTGGTAGGTCCTTTTGAAACGGAATTGGATCCTTTATCACAAAAAACGCTGTACGAAATTTCTGACAATTCAAAAATTATTACAGTAGGCTATCAAGATGATGTACGGCCTTATTTTGCCATTGCCGATGTATTGGTTTTTCCAAGCTATAGAGAGGGGTTTCCAAATGTTGTTTTGCAAGCTGGAGCAATGGAATTGCCAAGCATTGTTACCGATATTAATGGTTGTAATGAAATTATTCATGAAGGGGAAAATGGCTGGATTGTTCCTCCAAAAGATGCAGAGGCAGTGTACAAAGCGATGGTGTATTGTTGTGAAAATCTTGAAATAGTGACCGCTATAAAGAAAGATACACGTGTCATGGTTACAAGCCGTTTTGAACAGCAACAGGTTTGGAATGCCTTATTGGAAGAATATCAAAGGCTAGAAAGTAGGTTACATACTAACCCTTAAAGACACTTCTAGTGAATTTACGAAGTATAGCTAAGTAAATAATTATCGAGAAGCATTCAGCTTGTCATTTCGAACGATAGAGAGAAATCCCATTATTTTGAGCCTTTTTATGCGATTCCTCCGTTGTCGGAATGACAAATAGTGGTCACTTCTAGTGATTTTTTGAAATGGAATAGGAAAAATTGTATCCATAAGTTAAATTCCCCTCTTGAGAGGGGTTAGGGGTGTGTTTAACACGTAACTTTTGGCTAAGTTAAGAAAGATAATGGGGCAAAATGGTATAGAAAATAATTCCTTACTAGTTCTCGATACACTTCCATTGCACTCCAGCACTCGAACTGGCGTGTTGGTGTCCGTTACTTCTAGTGGTTTTTTGAAAAGCAATTGAAAAAATGGTATTCATGAGGTATATTCCCCTCTTGAGAGGGGTTAGGGGTGTGTAAAAAAATGTACGTTACTTGTTCTTTGCTTCAAAAGTTATTCTGAGGGTCATTACAAACAAATCTTCGAATGTGCGAGGATGACGATTATAAAAAAGTGAGGCACTTTAATTCAATAGTTGCACAACTAATTTTAAAAGTTGCGCAACTAATTTAAAAAGGTGTACAACTAATTTTAAAAGTTGCGCAACTATTGCATCATTAAGGATGTAGTTTAAAATAAAGAAATTACCAAGAGAGCATAAAAAAAGCGATACTATGACGTATCGCTTTTAGCACTATGTTGCTAAAATCCTTTTATAGGATTTAAAAACAGGATTATTTAAGAGACCATTTGAAAATCAATAGTAGAAATTTGTTTGCTAAACTCTTTTGCAGGTCTAAATCGTACATTTAAACCTTTAATTTTAGAAACGTGAAAGGCTTCTTTACTTACAGCAGGTTCACTAGAAATGGTGCTTCTAAAAGTTCCAAAATCTCCTAACTTAATAATTTTACCATTGGAAATTTCATCGGGAATAATTTGTAATAAACCCTCTAAAACAGCCATGGCATCCATACTACTTACGGTACTTTCTCTACTAATTCTCCTAGCAAAGTCGCGCAATGTTAAGGTTTCCTGTTTTTGTTTTACAGGTAAAAAAGTTTTTGGAGCTGTTACATCTCTTGGGTCTACTTGTTCTTTTAATTTATAATGAATCATATTGCTACAATTTATAGTGTATAACTTTTGAAAAAGGTAGTTATACCGACACCTTCTTTTTAAAATAATACGCATTAAATAACACCTTTACGCTTGGTAAATGAAAACACTACGTTTTTAGTTGTTTTCACCTGAATGTAGAACATTTAAGTGTGTTGTTGACTTTAAATTAGATCATTATGTCCTTTCTCATAATTTCTTATGCCTAAAATTATTGTTAAAATTTTAGGTAGGCTAAAAGAAGAATTGTAGATTTGTAAAACAAAATTAAAAATCTAACGCTTCTTTTAGCGTTACCAACTCAATCAAGTCTTAAAGCTGTAACTTTAAGACTTTTTGTTTTTTTAATAGGTACTGTAGTTTTACAACCAGTAGCCTTCAAAATAACAAGTGCAAAACCAAGGATAGGAATTCAAAATAGAATGGTTTTTAAACTTTTTGCATAGCACTTGCAGTTCCATTACAAAGTAACAAAAAATTGTAGTTCCATAAAAAGACTTTTATTAACATTTAATGCTGATTTGTGCAGAATTGCGTTGAAAAGTAAATGATTAAAAATGCAATTAATTATTAAATATTTTGTAGTAAACACTTTATAGACAATATTTTAAATGACTGTCAAAGCGTATCATTTACAGCCAAAATGGCATAAAACGGGTAAAATTTACATAAACTTACTGTAACTTTTGTATAACAAATGAGGGCAATTGGGGGTATTTTGTTATTTCTAAAAAACCTGATTTACGCTTTTTTTTACTAGAAAAAAGGAGTAATTTTTCTATTTTTAGTAGTAGTTTTGTTAATAAAAAATAAAAACACACCAATATTGTACCAGAAATTTGTAAAAAGAAGCCTAGATATTGTTATTTCAGTCCTTGTGTTGCTTATTTTCCTGCCTTTTGGATGTTTAATTACGGTAGTATTAACAATTGTAAACCATGGGAAACCATTCTTTTTTCAGGTGCGACCAGGTTTAAACGAAAAATTGTTTAAAATAATGAAGTTTAAAACCATGACCGATGCTGTTAATGAACAAGGAAAATTATTATCCGATGCCGAAAGGATGACCGCAACTGGAAGTTTTATTAGAAAAACATCGTTAGATGAAATTCCACAACTCATCAACGTTTTAAAAGGCGAAATGAGTATTGTAGGTCCACGACCCTTGTTGCCTGAATATGTACCATTATACACTGCTATTCAAAAAAAGCGACATGAAGTTCGTCCCGGAATTACAGGCTGGGCGCAAGTAAATGGTAGAAATGCAATTAGCTGGCAACAGAAATTTGAATATGATGTGTGGTATGTTCAAAATGTAAGCGCACAACTAGATATAAAAATTGTATTTTTAACCATTCAAAAAATACTGAAAAGAGAAGGGATTTCAGCTGAAAACACTGCTACAATGGAAAAATTTAAAGGGAATTAACATGTATATATTTGGAGCTAGCGGACACGGAAAGGTGATAGCAAGTATGTTAAAAGACATAAATGTTGCGGTAAAAGGTTTTATTGATGATGCTCCAAAAGAAGCTACATTTTTTAATTTGCCCGTGTTTAATTCAGAAAAATATAAAAATTTAGAAGTTTCAAAATTAATAATTGGGATTGGTGATAATGCTGCTAGAAAAAAGTGTGCCTTAAAATATGCCGCGAACTATATATCTGTAAAGCATCCATCAGCTATTGTACATGCCTCAGTTAAATTAGAAGAGGGAACAGTGATGATGCCCAATGTGGTGGTAAATGTAGATGCATGTATTGGCAAACATTGCATTATAAATACGGGAGCCATTATAGAACATGATTGTGCAATTTCAGATTTTGTGCATATTTCACCAAATGTGGCTTTAGCAGGAAATGTTTCGGTGGGTGAAGGAACACATATTGGTATTGGAGCAAGTGTTATTCCGGGTATGACCATTGGAAAATGGGCAATTATTGGAGCTGGAGCAGTAGTGACTAAAAATGTGCCAGATGGAGCAGTGGTAGTTGGCGTGCCGGGTAAAATTATAAAGGTAAATCAAATTTAAAATGATAAAAAGAAGCGTTGATTCTATTGGTGCGTTGCTTGCTTATTTTATAGTGTTTCCATTTTTGTTAATTTTTATTCTACTATGCGCAATAGATACAAAATCTTCGGGCTTGTTTTTACAACAGCGTATTGGGCAGTTTGGGAAGCCTTTTATAATTTTTAAATTAAGAACTATACACGCCTCCAACAATACCATTTCTGCTTGGGGAAAGTTTGTTCGAAAATATAAAATGGATGAATTGCCACAATTAATAAATGTATTGAAAGGTGATATGAGTTTGGTAGGTCCACGACCTGATGTTGCAGGCTATTATGATGTTTTAATGGGTGAAGAAAGAAAAATATTGGAATTAAAACCGGGGTTAACGAGTGAAGCAGCTTTAAAATATGGCAATGAAGATGAAATTTTAGAACAACAAGTTGATCCATTAACGTATAATGATACTGTTATTTTTCCTGATAAGGTGCGTTTGAATTTAGCGTATTATTATAACCGTTCCTTTTTAGGTGATGTAAAAATTTTATGGAAAACCATTTGGTTGGTGTTTCAATAAAAAGAATTTCGTCAGTACGAGACCATGGGCTATCGCTCAGGACAGGCTGAAGTCGAGAACTATTACGGAACACTTCTCGATACAATTTTTTTCAATTTCATTTCAAAAAACCACTCGAAGTGACGCATCAAAAAAAACGTGATTTGAAGCGCTTCGGTTATGGTTCAGGACAGGCTGAAGTTGATTTGTCAGTTCGAGCCCTTGGGCTATCGCTCAGGACGGGCTGAAGTCGAGAACTATTACGGAATACTTCTCGATACAACTTTTTTTAATTTCATTTCAAAAAACCATTCAAAGTTACGCATCAAAAAAAACGTGAGTTGAAGGGCTTCGGTTATGGTTCAGGACAGGCTGAAGTTGATTTGTCAGTTCGAGCCCTTGGGCTATCGCTCAGGACGGGCTGAAGTCGAGAACTATTACGGAATACTTCTCGATACAACTTTTTTTAATTTCATTTCAAAAAACCATTCAAAGTTACGCATCAAAAAATCGTCAGTTCGAGTGCCGAAGTGAAACGGAGGTGTATCGAGAACAATTGCGGAATCCTTTTAACCTTCAACTCCCCACTTTTCACATCTCACCTCTCAAAATCAAAATAAATTATAGTAATTTTGCGTTTCATAGTGAATTTAGCAAAGAATGAGCACTAAAATATGGTTGTCATCTCCTCATATGGGGGGAGGAGAATTAAAATACATACATGAAGCTTTCAATACCAATTGGATAGCGCCATTAGGTCCTAATGTAAATGCATTTGAAGCGGCGTTGCAGGCGTATGTAGGAGAAAAAAAGGAAATTGCAGCGTTAAGTTCAGGAACTGCAGCCATACATTTGGCTTTAATTTTGTTAGGAGTCACCATAGGCGACGAAGTAATTTGTCAGAGTTTTACGTTTTCAGCTTCAGTAAATCCAATTTTGTACCAGGGAGCAACACCAGTTTTTGTGGATAGTGAATTAGAAACGTGGAATATTTGTCCGCAACAACTAGAAATAGCGATTAAAGACCGTATTAAAAAAGGAAAAAAACCGAAAGCAATTATTGCGGTGCATTTGTATGGAATGCCGTATAATGTAATCAAAGTTAAGGAGCTAAGTATAAAATATAATATACCAGTTATTGAAGACAGTGCCGAGGCTTTGGGTAGTAAGGTAAACGGACAACAATGTGGAACTTTTGGAGATCTTGGAATTTTTTCTTTCAATGGAAATAAAATAATTACAACATCAGGTGGAGGTGCTTTAGTTTGTAATGATGCCGCAACAAAACAACAAGCTGTTTTTTTAGCTACACAGGCAAGAGATGAAGCGCCACATTACCAGCATTCTCAGTTGGGGTATAACTATAGACTTAGCAATGTGTTGGCTGGAATAGGTAGAGGTCAGTTAGAAGTGCTTCAGGATAGAATTGATGCGCGCCGAGCAAATTTTGAGTACTATAAACTACATTTAAAAGCGCAAAATTTTCAATTTTTAGAAGAGCCTGCTGGGTATTTTTCAAATAGGTGGTTAACGTGTATTTTGACACCTTCTTTTCAAATGAGAGAAAAAATTAGAGTACATTTACAAACCTTAGATATTGAATCCAGACCTTTATGGAAACCGATGCATACACAGCCAATATTTTTGAAATATCCCCGTTATGTAAATGGCGTTTCAGAAAAATTATTTGAAATAGGATTGTGTTTACCAAGTGGATCTAATAATACTGAAAATGAATTAGACAGTATTGTTGGGGTTCTAAAAGGGTTTTAGTATGATTATAAAATTATTTAAAAAAATTGTTAAAAGGAACATTCCACGTTGGATAGTGTTACTGATTGATATTTATATTGTTATAAATACCTTTATATTATCATATTTGGTGCGTTTTAACTTTATTTTTACTTTTGATACCTCAAAGTTACTCATCCAAATACCTTTAGTAATTCTAGCTGCTCTCGTTGCATTTTTGTTGGTGGGTTCCTACAAAGGGATTATTAGACATACAGGTTTTAAAGACTCTATGAATGTAACAATTGCTAGTTTTTTAATATTAGCAATGCTAGGTGTCATAGTTATAATAAATAGGTATTCTGCAATTCAATCAAATTTTACTATTCCTATATCTATTTTAGCGATCCATTTTTTATTAAATGTGCTTGCGTTAATTTCTAGCCGTTATTTATTTAAAGAGGTGTATAATTATGTAATGTCTGGCTTTGGAGTCCAAAAAAAAGTAATCATTTATGGTGCAGGAGAAGCAGGGATGTTGGTGTACTCTATTTTATCTGAAGACAAAAAGAATAAAACAAATGTGATTGCATTTATTGATGACGATAAGAGTAAAATAGGAAAAAAAATTAATGGAATAAGCGTGTATGAGTCTTCTAAAATTGATGAAGAATTTATTAGTGATAAAGAAGTACATGAAATTATTATTTCCATTCAAAATATACGCCCTTCTAAATTATTAGAATTGGTTGATAGGCTTTCGAAATTACCTTCAAAAGTGAAAATTGTACCTCCTGTACAATCTTGGATTGATGGAACCTTAAATCCGAAACAAATTAAAGCGGTTAAAATAGAAGATTTGTTAGGGAGAGCACCTATTTCATTAAATAACCCAACGCTTCAAAAAGAGTTTGATCATAAGGTGATATTAGTCACAGGAGCAGCAGGTTCTATTGGTAGTGAAATTACCCGTCAAATTTCAAAATTCAATGTTAAAAATTTGATATTGGTAGATCAGGCAGAATCTGATTTATACAACTTACAACAATATTTAGTGCATAAACAGTTTAGCAATGTAAAAGCAATTGTTGCAGATGTACGCAATAAAAATAGAATGGAGGGATTGATAAAAAAGTATCAGCCAGCCATTATTTTTCACGCAGCAGCTTATAAGCATGTGCCTTTTATGGAGGAAAATCCAAATGAGGCCGTAAATACAAATGTTGTTGGCACTAAAATTATGGTAGATTTAGCCATTCAGTATCAGGTAGAGAAATTTGTGTTCATTTCTACAGATAAAGCTGTAAACCCAACAAATATAATGGGTGCCACCAAGCGAATTGCTGAAATGTATATTAATTGTTCCAATGCAAAGGGTATTACCAAATTTATTACCACAAGGTTTGGAAATGTGTTGGGTTCTAATGGATCTGTAATTCCACTTTTTCAATCTCAAATAAAAAGAGGAGGACCAATTACGGTAACCCACAAGGATATTACACGATATTTTATGACCATTCCTGAGGCGTGTCAATTGGTTTTAGAAGCGGGTTGTATGGGGAATGGTGGTGAAATTTTTGTATTTGATATGGGCGATTCCATTAAAATATTTGATTTAGCGTTGAATATGATTCGATTATCGGGACTCAAATACCCTTCCGAAATTGATATAAAAATTACGGGTTTACGTCCAGGTGAAAAAATTTATGAAGAATTATTAGCTTCGGGTGAAAATACAACCACCACGTACAACGAGAAAATTATGATTGCCAAAGTAAAAAAATTAGATTTTGATAAAACTACCCGTAAAATTGAACAATTAGTGGCTCTTAATGGAAATTTAAATTTTGAAGAAACGGTTTTAAAAATGAAAAAAATAGTGCCAGAATTTATCTCTAATAATTCAAAGTATGAATTATTAGATAGTTAACTGGTAATTATTAAATATATTTGTAAAAAAGGACATATGAAAAAAAGCTACATATATAAAAATATACTGTTACTGTTGGGGTGCATTGCAATTACGTCGTGTGTTTCAAAAAAAGATATGGTGTATTTTCAAAATGAAGAAACCATTCAAAATGAAGTTTTAAAAAACTACGCGCCTAAAATTCAAACAGACGATATTGTATCAATTTTTGTGAGCGCCCAAGATACGGAGGCAGCCGCACCTTTCAATTTATTTCAAGGTGGAAGTCAAGCCAATGCAAACAAACCAATTACCTATTTAGTAGATATTCAAGGTGAAATTACCTTTCCAGTATTGGGGCAATTAAAAGTAGTGGGATTAACAACCAACGAACTTAAAACGTATGTAACGGGTAAATTAGAAAGTCATTTAAAAGATCCAGTAGTAACTATACGATTAGAAAACTTTAGAATTACAGTACTTGGTGAGGTTAAAAGTCCCGGAGCATTTAATGTAACTAGTGAACGTATTTCAATTCCTGAAGCTATTGGTTTGGCGGGTGATTTAACCATACAAGGAAAACGAAAAAATGTGCTGCTCATTAGAAACAATAATGGTACCATTGAAAAAACAAGATTGGATTTAACGAATGAGTCATTATTTGCTTCGCCTTATTATTATTTAGCTCAAAATGATATTTTGTATATTGAACCAAATAGAGCAAAAGTAAATTCATCGGCCATTGGTACTACGTCTTCATTAATTTCAATAGCAACTGCTGTTCTTTCTTTAGTGTTAATTTTAACACGTTAAAAAATATAGTATGCAACAAGAAAATCAATTAAACCCAATCCATTTTAACGAAAATACCATTAATTTAAGAGAAGAGCTTGAAAAGTATTTGTTTTACTGGAAGTGGTTAGTGTTAGGAGCTGTTTTATGTGTAGTTGCTACTTTTTTTTATGTACGTTATATGCCAAATTTGTACGAGGTTTCTACAACGCTATTAATTGATGATAGCGAAAAAGGGGGTGTAACAGAGCTTTCTGCTTTAGAAAATTTAGGATTATTAGGCAATACCAAGGCATCATTAGACAATGAAATTGAGTTGCTAAAATCTAGAAGTTTAATGGAAAGGGTGGCGAAAGATTTACAGCTAAATGTGCAGTATTTTAATCAAGGGCGCGTTATTGAATCGGAAATGTTCTTTAAAACATTACCTATTAAAATTAATTTTTTAGAGGATGATGTTTTGCTAAATAAATTAACAACTTCTTTTTCTATCATTGTAAAATCAGCTACCACGTTTGAATTTATTGAAAACAATACAACAACACGGTATACTTTTGGAGAAAAAATAACCACTAGTTTTGGAGCAATTATTGTAACTCCTTTTATGGTAGATACACATGATTTTGATAAGGAAATTATTGTAAAAATAAATCCGTTAAAAGGTATTGTAGAAAATTACAGAAATAAAATTCAAATTCAAATTTTAAAAAATTCGAGTGTTCTTAAAATTAGTTTGGTAGATGAGGTAAAAGTAAAAGCGGAAGAAATTTTAAATAATTTAGTGGCACAATACAATAAAGATGCTGTTGCCGATAAAAATTTAATAGCTAACAATACCAATAAGTTTATTAATGAACGTATTGAAATTATTAATGAAGATTTATCGGAAGTTGAAATTGGTGCAGAACAATTTAAAACAACTAATAGATTAACTGATATTAGTTCAGAGGCCGGATTGGTGTTGCAAAACAAAACTGAAATTTCAAAAAAAGCCATTGCTATCAGCACTCAAATTAAATTAGTGAATTACGTAGCTGATTTTGTAGCCAAAAATGAAGGCGAAATATTGCCTGAAAACTTAGGTTTTAATGAAAGTGGCATTAATGAAAGTACTGCTAAATATAACCAGTTAATATTAGAAAGAAATAGAATTTTAAGAAGTGCTACACAACAGAATCCTGTAGTGGTAAATATAAACAAACAAATTTCTCAATTACGAGCTGGAATTCAGCAAGGATTAACGAGTTTAAAGTCTTCTTTAAATATTTCATTACAAGATATTAAAAGGCAGGAAGGATTATTTAATGCTAAAATTGCTGAAGTACCTAAACAAGAACGCGAGTACAGAAGCATTCAGCGTGAACAACAAATTATTGAAGCATTGTATTTATATCTACTTCAAAAAAGAGAGGAAAATGCAATTTCTTTAGCCGTTACATTACCAAATGCTAAAATAATTGATACCGCTTTTGGAAGTGATATTCCTGTGGCGCCGCAGCGAAGAATGTATTATTTAGCAGCGCTGGTTGCCGGAATTTTAATTCCGTTAGGTATTATTTATATCTTATTGTTGTTAGATAATAAGGTGCATTCTCGCAAAGACGTAGAAGCAGTTTTAAAAGTGCCTATTTTAGGAGATATTCCTAAATCTATATCTGATAAAAAAGTGGTAGTGGGTGAAAATGAACGGAATAGTGCTGCAGAATCCTTCAGATTGTTGCGAACAAACATCAACTTTATGTTGTCTAAAGTAAAAGATGGTGGTAAAACCATATTTATAACTTCTACCTTAAGTGGGGAAGGGAAAACGTTTATAGCCATAAATATAGCTTCTGTTTTGGCCTTGTCTAATAAAAAAGTATTATTGATTGGTGCAGATATTAGAAAACCTAAAATCTCGGAATACCTAAATACGCCGTTAGAAAAAGGATTGACACATTTCTTAATGGATGATCAGATGAAAGTGCAAGACGTAATTACTACTATTTCTGAATCTAAATTTGACTTATTACATTCAGGAATCATTCCTCCAAATCCATCTGAATTATTAATGAATGGTCGTTTTGAAGAAGTATTAGCTTATGGTAGACAACATTATGATTATGTAATTGTGGATACAGCGCCAGTAAACATTGTAACTGATACCTTATTGTTAAGCAACCAAGCAGATATGTTTATTTATGTGGTTCGTGCTAATTTCTTAGATAAACGATTGTTGGATGTCCCTAAGTTGTTATTTGCGGAAAAAAGGTTGCCGAACATGGCGGTTTTAGTAAATGATACCGATTTTGAAAGAGGCTATGGTTATGGATACGGCTATGGTTATGGCTATTCAGATAGTGAGCAAAAGAAACCTTGGTGGAAAAAGGGATTAAGTTTTAGGTCTTAGCCCTCTTGTGCAAAGCGTGCATTGTTTTCTAAAATAGGTTGAATGAGTTTCACTATTGATGGATTGTTGATTTTTTCAAGATAGTTTAAATGCTTCCTATGGTGCACATCAATGCCCGTGAAATCTATCAAATTTTCTTTTAATAATTTTTTTGAAATTGCTTGTACATCAATTCCATAATAATTTGATAAGGATAGTAAATTGAGTTGAAACAAACAACCAACTTCTTTTAATTTATGGTATTCTTTAAAGTTTTGGTGAAAAAAAGCATACCGTTCCGGATGTGCTAAAATAGGTTTGTAACCTGCGAGTTGTATTTCAAATAATAGTTCATACAAATTAACAGGAGCGCTCATGTAGGAGAGTTCAACCAAAATATAATTAGCTTTTACCGTTAGCAGTTGCTGCTCTTTTAATAAAGTACTAAAATTACTATCCAACATATATTCTGCCGCTAAATACAAGGTGATAGCATTAAATTTCTCTTTTTTTAAATACGCTTGTAATTCCTGAAATCGCTGTTCTAAATACGTTCGGCTATTTTCCCAAACGCCTTCCATAATATGAGGTGTTAAAACTATTTTTTGAATACCGTAATCTTCCAACTTTTTTAATAAGTCTAATGATTCCTCAAAACTTTTAGAACCATCATCTACACCAGGCAATAGATGCGAATGTAAATCCATATAATTTGATGGGAAGTTGTTAACTAATGGATTTTTAGGTTTAAAAAGGGAAAACATAGGTATTAAATTGGTTTTTATTATGCAAAAATAACAAATGACGGGTTCTTAAAAATAGTTTTTACTAAAAGATTCCCTTTTTGCTTAGTGAGATAAATCCACCAATATTTGACGGACTGTAATTGCCAAAATCTGCTGCAATACCTATTGAAATATCAAAAGGAAGCTGTTTTTCAGGTAATGAACATTCAAAACTTGTTGAAAATTGATTTTTCTCAGAGTTTGGCGTATTAAACCACCCAGGGTAATTGGTGTATGTAATATTACTTTTATAAAAAATGTTTTCAAACACATATCCTTTTAACCCAATATGAACGGCGGTAAATCTGCTTTCACCAATACCGGGAGTTATTCCGTCAACAGTTGGTCGGGTTAAAAATAAGGGAGCCCCAATGGTACGCCCAAAATACGTCCAGCCACTTCCGTAAATTTTATTGTTAAAATAATTATCATAGCCGCTAACACCACTTGTACCACTTTGGTTTTTAGTATTGATAAGTTCTGTTACAAGATGTGTTAACCAATTTTTAGGATTTTTAAAATCTATAAAAAGGC
The DNA here is from genome assembly GCF_016342705.1 of Lutibacter sp. Lineage (GTDB taxonomy): Bacteria > Bacteroidota > Bacteroidia > Flavobacteriales > Flavobacteriaceae > Lutibacter. Next base: position 68,089 of record NZ_JAEINV010000008.1, read on the forward strand.
CAAGCAAACCATCGGGATAATTCATAAATTCTCTACCAGAGCGGTCTTCAAATGGATGTGAATAATACAAGCTCCAGTGGGTATTCATTCCGGTATGATCTAATTGTACTAAATAACTGCCAACGTGATTTCCTAAAGCATTTACTTGTTCACCTTCATAAGCGTTTGAGCCGCCGGCAGTGCCTGTAATTATTTTTAAATAATCTTTAAAAGATGCTGGATGTTTCCCAAATTCTTCAGTGGTTCCTCCCCATTGCACAAAATGATCGAGCCCAATAGTTAAATTTAAGGTTGAAGACATTTTAGATTTCATAAATAAACTTTTATGATGTACATGGGTATTGTCAGAAATGCGCGGGTCGTTTAGTAGATATTCCGCGTAATTTAGTTTAAAAGACAGCCAATTTTTAGCAAATGGAGCTGAAATAAAACCATCTGTTTGTAGCTCAATACCAGGAAATGCTCTGGTGTTTAAAGAGTTTATAAGATTTCCATTAGATAAAGACAGTCCTTCAAAAAGAACGGCATCATCTTTTGCACCTAAAGTTAACACCCATTTTTTATAAGAAACGCTTCCGTACAATTCATTTATAAAAACATCATTTTCTGTAGCTGTATATCCTGTTAAACTTGCTTTAAAAGAAAAGGAAAAATCACTATTTATTTTCTGAAAGTCTGAAAACAGGGTACTTTTTAAGCGGATATTGTTGTCATTTGGAATAGCACCATTCCTATTTGAAACAAGCCAAAAAGGCAAATTATTTTCCGAAGCTATAGCACTATTTAGTTCAAATTCATAGAGTGTAGAGTTTTTTTGAGCGTAGGATAGCTGTATTAAACTGATAATTAAAATAGGAACAATATAAAATTTGAATTGGGAACATTTCATAAACGAATGATATTTTTGTAAAGGTAATTAATTTTTGAAATGAATATGTATGGTCAAAAAATGTCCTTGTGATTGAAATGCGAGCTAACTATTGTAGCTTAAATTTAAGATATTTCATTTAAATAAACAGCTTTCCTGAGTGAATTCGGCTAAAAATAAGATAAATCAATCTTGTAAAAGAAGAATAAATTCAAAAAGATGAAAGTTTTTTTACGAATAAAACATTTATATTTTAAATTTTTATTAAAAATACAAGAATTTCTTTTTTGTTAAAAAAAATAGTGTATTTATAAAATTAATGTATAGATTTGCTGTCATAATTAAAGAAAATGATAACAAATAACACTTGGAATAGCTTCTATTTTTACTTTTATTTTAGCAATAAGAGGTGAGGCTTTATACGTGATATTTAACAATTAAAATATATAATAAGGTCTCGAAAAATTTTCGGGACCTTTTTTTTGATGTAAACAAAAATGAAGGTAGCAATACAAGGAATTAAAGGATCTTTTCACCATATAGTTGCTGAGCAATATTTTGGTGAAAATATAGATTTGGTGGAGTGTTTATCATTCGGTGAAATGCCAAATTTATTGCTAGATAAAAAAGTTGAAGTACTTATTATGGCTATTGAAAACTCTATAGCTGGTGCAATTTTACCAAATTACGCCTTAATTGATGACAACAATTTAGCAATTAGCGGAGAATATTATTTATCCATTTGTCATAATTTAATGGGGTTGCAAGGTCAAACTATTGAAGATATTACGGAAGTATATTCACATCCAATGGCTTTATTGCAATGCCATAGTTTCTTTAAAAATTATCCTCATATTAAATTAATTGAAGATAAGGATACGGCTTCTGTTGCTAAAAGAATTCACGACCAACAGTTAAAAGGAGTAGCAGCTATTGCCAGTAATTTAGCTGCAGATATTTATAATTTAACTATTATAGCGCCAGAAATTCAAACTATAAAAGACAATGCCACGCGGTTTTTTATTTTAACTGGGACTGAAAAAAGAACCAATGTTTCTTCCAATAAAGCCTCTATAAAATTTATAACAAGTGATGATACGGGTAGTTTGGCAACTGTACTTACAATTTTAGCGAAGCATAATTTAAACTTATCTAAAATACAATCAATGCCAGTAATAGATACACCTTGGAAATATGCATTTTTTGCAGATTTTATTTTCGACAGTTATGCAGATTATTACAATGCAATTGTAGCAGTAAAAAAAGAAGTGGAGGCATTAACGGTTTTAGGTGAATACAACAAAAGTAAAAGATAATGATACAAAAAGCAGATAGATTAAACGATGTAAAAGAATACTACTTTTCAAAGAAATTGAGAGAAGTAGCTGCTTTAAGAACTGCAGGGAAACCTGTGATAAATATAGCTATTGGAAGCCCAGATTTGCATCCTTCTTCAACTGTAATTGAAGCTATTCAACAAGCAGTAACATTGCCAAATGCACATCAATACCAAAGTTACCAAGGGATTCCTGAGTTACGTGAAGGAATGGCGCAATTTTACAATGAAAAATATAATGTTACCTTAAATCCTGCAACAGAAATATTGCCTTTAATGGGTTCAAAAGAAGGAATTATGCTTATTTCATTGGCTTTTTTAAATAAAGGAGATAAGGTTTTAATTCCAAATCCAGGGTATCCAACTTATGCATCAGTTACTAATTTAGTAGAGGCTGACACCATTTTTTACAATTTGAATGCTGAAGATAATTGGTTGCCAAATTTTGAGGAAATTGAAAAGAATGACCTTTCAAAAGTAAAAATAATGTGGGTGAATTATCCACATATGCCCACGGGTGCAGTGGCTTCAAAAGAAGATTTTAAACAGTTAATTGCATTTGCTAAAAAACACGCTATTTTAATTGTAAATGATAATCCGTATAGTTTTATTTTAAACGATCATCCGTTAAGTATTTTAGCGGTTGAAGGCGCAAAAGAAGTGTCTATTGAATTAAATTCGTTGAGTAAAACGTTTAATATGGCGGGTTGGCGTGTAGGAATGGTTGTGGGTGATGCGGAAATTATTAAAACTATTTTAGAGGTTAAAAGTAATATGGATTCTGGAATGTTTTTAGGAATTCAAAAAGGAGCAGTAGAAGCCTTTAAATTATCCAATGATTGGTTTCACAAGCAAAATGAAATTTATCAGGAAAGAAGAGCGATGGTTTGGAAAATATTTGACGCTTTAAATTGTACATATGATAAAACAATAGGAGGTTTATTTGTTTGGGCTAAAATTCCAGCAGGCGAAAATTCAGAAGCATTAACAGATAAGTTATTGTATGAAAAAGATGTATTTATTACGCCTGGAACTATTTTTGGAACGAACGGAGAAGGTTATATAAGAGCCTCTTTATGTGTAGATGTAGCTACTTTAAATGTAGTTTTAAATAGAATAACAGCTTAAAAATTGTAACATGGAAAAAGTAGTTGTTATTGGTTTGGGTTTAATTGGTGGTTCATTAGCATTGGATTTAAAGCAACGCATTGCATGTAAAGTGTATGGAATTGACCAAAACCCTGAACACATTGAAAAAGCAAAAGCATTAGGGATTATTGATGATGAAATTGATTTTTCTGAAATTAAAAACGCTTCAGTGGTTATTATTGCAGTGCCGGTAGATATTATTCCACAGGTTGCTGTTAAAGTATTAGATATAGTTTCTGAAAACACCTTAGTTTTTGATGTAGGTTCTGTGAAAAATAATATTTGTGTGGCTATTGAAAACCATCCGAAACGTAAAAATTATGTAGCAGCGCACCCTTTGGCTGGAACGGAATTTTCTGGACCAGAAGCGGCGATATTAAATTTGTTCGACAATAAAGTGAACATCTTGTGTGAATCGGATAAATGCGACTGGAAAATTTTAGATAAAGCCTTAAGCTTGTTTAAAAAATTAAATATGCGCATTAAAATGATGAACCCTGTGGAACACGATAGACATATTGCGTATGTTTCACATCTATCGCATGTAAGTTCTTTTATGCTGGGGAAAACAGTATTGGAAATTGAAAAAAATGAACAAGCAATTTTTGATATGGCAAGTACAGGTTTTGCTTCCACAGTGCGTTTAGCAAAAAGTTCTGCAACCACGTGGACTCCTATATTTCTTCAAAATAAAGAAAATTTAATTCGTTCTTTGGAAGAATACATCAAAAATTTAAATGAATTTAAAGAAATGATTGAAACTGATAATAGAGAAGGGTTGACTGAAACTATGAAAAGTACCAATTATATAAAAACAATATTAAACGGAATAAAATAAACAACTAAAAGAAGTATTAAAATGGAAATTACTAAAGAGAATAGAAAGTGGTTAGATGCAATGGGGTTGTCTCATCCAATTGTAATTGCAGGACCTTGTAGCGCTGAAACAGAAGATCAAGTGTTAAAAACGGCACATTTGTTAAAAGATACAGATGCCAATGTTTTTAGAGCAGGTATTTGGAAACCAAGAACACGACCAGGAGGTTTTGAAGGCGTTGGAGAAATAGGATTACCATGGTTGCAAAAAGTAAAAGAAGAAACAGGAATGTTGGTGACTACAGAAGTTGGGAATGCGCAACATGTGGAATTGGCTTTAAAATATGATATTGATATTCTTTGGATTGGGGCAAGAACAACAGTAAACCCATTTGCGGTACAAGAAATTGCAGATGCTTTAAAAGGTGTGAATAAACCAGTATTAGTTAAAAACCCTGTAAATCCAGATTTAGCGTTGTGGCTAGGTGGAGTAGAACGTTTTCAGGCGGCTGGAATTTCTCAATTAGGAGTTATTCACAGAGGTTTTTCAACCTATAATTCGCTTCATTACAGAAATAAACCAAAATGGCATTTAGCAATTGAATTAAAAAAGGAATTTCCAGATTTACCTTTAATTTTAGATCCTTCTCATATTTGTGGGCGTAGAGATACATTATTAGATGTTTCTCAAACTGCTTTAGACTTAAATTATGATGGTTTAATGGTAGAAACTCATATTGATCCAGACAAAGCTTGGAGCGATGCAGCGCAACAAATTACACCAGCACAATTACACCAAATGACGCTAGATTTAAAAATTCGTCAAAAAAGTAGTACTGGACAAGAATTTCAGCGTAAACTAAATATGCATAGAAAGGAATTGGACTTAATAGATAATGCTATTATAGATATTTTAGCAGATAGAATGACTATTGCAGAAGCTATTGGGCGATTAAAACATAAAGAAAATGTGGCAATTCTTCAAAGTGGAAGATGGGCAGATATTTTACAAACAATGATTCAAGCTGGCGCAGATAAAGGGTTAAGTCGCGAATTTGTAGAAGAAATTTTCAAAGCCATTCACGTTGAATCTATCAACATTCAACACAATGTAAAATAATAAAAAAAAGGGAAGCATTTGCTTCCCTTTTTTTTATTGTATTAATCTCTTAAAGATAAAACGAGTAATATAAATACCGTTGCCATCTCCTTTGCCAGCATCACTTTCTACACCGCTAACTACAAAAGCTAAATCCCAACTTTCACTAACCATGGTGTTAATTTTTGAGCTAATAATAGCATCGTTAGAAGCAATATTTTTAAAATTAATACCTGCAATACTATAAAAATTCAATAGTTTAGTTTCCTCGAAATCGTCAATTTTAACGTCAGAACGTTTTGATTTGTTTTGTTTGTCATTTTCAGCAGTTCTTTCAGATGTAAAATCTTGATAGTTTTGTTCCTCCGAAGATGAAATAATTCGGGATCTTCCTAAACCCATTGGCACAATAGATTCAATACTAGTAATTACTTTGTATTCATAATTTTGAGCTTGAATTTCAAATACTGCCAAAAATAAAATTACAGTTGTAAATAAAAATCTTTTCATTGTTTTTAAATTTAAATTCATGTATTTATCAAAATTAAGACTATTATTTTACGAATGAAATAAAATAATTTAGATTGATAAAAAATAATCTGTTATTTTTGTGAGTCTTATGAAGCCAATAGAAATTATAAAACAACCAATTCTTGAAGAAATGGAGCTTTTTGAAAGTAAATTCAGAGAGTCTATGGTTTCAAACGTGCCTTTATTAAATAGAATTACACAGTACATAGTAAGAAGAAAAGGAAAACAAATGCGTCCAATGTTTGTTTTTTTGGTAGCTAAAATGGTTTCTAATGGAAATTTTGAAGAGCGTACTTACCGAGGAGCATCTATTATTGAATTAATTCATACGGCAACATTGGTACACGATGATGTGGTTGACGAAAGTAATAGAAGAAGAGGGTTTTTCTCAGTAAATGCACTTTGGAAAAATAAGATTGCGGTGCTTGTTGGCGATTTTTTATTATCGAAAGGTTTATTGTTATCTATTGATAATGATGATTTTGATATTTTAAAGCTGATTTCTGTGGCGGTTAGAGAAATGAGTGAAGGTGAATTACTTCAAATTGAAAAAGCAAGACGGTTAGATATTACTGAAGAAATTTACTTTGAAATTATTAGGCAAAAAACGGCTACATTAATTGCGGCTTGTTGTGGAATTGGCGCAGCATCTGTTGGAAGTTCAAAAGAAGAAATTGAGAAAATGCGATTGTTTGGCGAACTTATTGGCATTGCCTTTCAAATAAAAGATGATTTATTTGATTATACGGAAGATAAAATTGGAAAACCAACTGGGATAGATATTAAAGAACAAAAAATGACGTTGCCTTTAATTTACACATTAAACAATTGTAGTTCAGAAGAAAAAAAATGGCTCATTAACTCTGTAAAAAAACATAATAAAGATAAAAAGCGGGTAAAAGAGGTGATTGCTTTTGTAAAGGAAAAAGGAGGCATGCAATATACAGTTCAAAAAATGAAAGAATACCACTCTAAAGCCTTAGATATTTTAGAAACTTACCCAAACTCAGAGTATAAAGAGTCGCTTTTAACAATGGTTAATTATGTTATAGAACGAAAAATATAATTAGTTCAGTATTAAAAGTTCTTCTAAATGGGTTCTGGAATTAGATAATCTTGGCACTTTATGTTGCCCGCCTAATTTACCTTGTTGTTTTAACCAATCATAAAATAAACCCGTTCTTGCAATATTTATTTTTGGTATTTCTAATGTTAAGTTGTTATAGCGTTTGGCTTCATAATCTGAATTAGCGGATTTTAAAGCATTGTCTAAAAGTTCTGTAAAATAATTGATGTTTTCTGGTAGTTTTTTAAATTCAATCAACCATTCATGTCCGCCAGATTTTTTTCCATTCATAAAAATGGGTGCAACAGTATATTCCGAAACTTGTGCTTTTGTTTTTAAACATGCTTGTTTTAAAGCATTTTCTGCATTTTCAATAATCAATTCTTCGCCAAAAACATTTATAAAATGTTTGGTTCTGCCAGTAATTCTAATTCTATAAGGATCTAAACATGTAAATTTTACGGTATCGCCAATTAAGTAACGCCATAAACCACCATTAGTGGTAATTACCATAGCGTAATTAACTTTTAATTTTACTTCAGAAAGTGGGATAGCTTTAGAGTTTTCATCATTGAATTCATCCATTGGAATAAATTCATAAAAAATCCCATAATCTAACATTAGCAATAAATCTAATGAATGGTTAACATCTTGTATGGCGAAAAATCCTTCTGAAGCATTGTACGTTTCAAAATATTTAAACCCTTTTTTAGGAATAATTCTTTTAAACTGTTCTCTGTAAGGATTGAAATTTACACCACCGTGAAAATAGACTTCAAGGTTTGGCCAAACTTCTAAAATGTTATTTTTTCCTGTTTTTTCTAAAACTCGGTTTAATAAAACCAACATCCATGATGGAACACCAACCAAACTGGTAATATCTTCATTAATAGTTTCATCAACAATGGCAGCCATTTTTGTTTCCCATTCGCTCATTAAAGCGGTTTCTTGTTTTGGAGCACTACTAAAATCTGCCCAAAAGGGCAAATTTTCAATAATAATAGCCGATAAATCGCCAAAATAAGTGTTGTTGTCTTCATACACAGCGCTACTTCCTCCCAATCGTAATCCTTTTCCGGTAAACAGTTGTGCTTCAGGGTTGTTGTTTATATACAATCCCAACATATCTTTTCCTGCTTTAAAGTGGCAACCTTCTAGCGCTTCTTCACTTACAGGTATAAATTTACTTTTAGAATTTGTTGTTCCACTAGATTTAGCAAACCATTTAATAGGCGTTGGCCAAAAAACATTTTGTTCTCCTTTTCTAGTTCTGTCAATTAAATGCTCAATAGATTCATAGGTTTGAATAGGTACCTTTCTTGTAAATTCTTTATAGCTATTGATAGCGTCAAATTTATATTGAAGTCCAACTTCAGTATCCTTTGCTTTGTACAATAATTTAAACAATAATTCATTTTGAACATCAATTGGGTACTTTATAAATAACTCCATTTGATGTTTACGTTTTTTTAAAAACCATGAAATTATTGAATTTACAATTGGGAATGGCATGTTTTATTAAGTATCTTTAGCGAGTTAAATTTAAGAAAAATTTGCTATGCAATATCAAACTGTTTTAAAAAAAATGATGACAGAGTTAAATGAAGAGGTTCATTACTACTTAGAGGTAGAAAATGACTTTTTAAATTTAAATCAATTATTAAATAAACAAATTGAAATTAGTTTTGAAGGGTACGAGTGTTTGTGTTGTGGGTTAAATAAAAAAATATTTCGTCAAGGCTTTTGTTACGATTGTTTTTATTCGAGCGCGCAAGTGGGTGACTGGATTATGAAACCGGAATTAAGTACGGCACATTTAGATATTGAAGATCGTAATTTAGCTTATGAAAAAAGTGTGCAATTACAACCTCACGTGGTATATTTAGCGTTATCAAGTGATGTAAAAGTTGGTGTTACCAGAAAAACACAAATTCCAACCAGATGGATAGATCAAGGAGCTTCCAAAGCTATTGAAATTGTTGAAGTACCAAATAGATATTTAGCAGGGATTACTGAAGTTGCGTTAAAAAACCATGTTTCTGACAAAACGAGTTGGCAAAAAATGTTGAAAAATGATGTTTTAGAGGCTGATTTAATTGAAGAACGTGAAAAATTAAAAGCTTTTATTCCAGAAGAAGCGCAGCCTTATTTTTTAGCTAATAATGGAAAAGTGGTGGAAATTAACTATCCTGTTCTCCAATATCCAACGAAGATAAGTTCTCTAAACTTAGAGAAAACACCATTATTTTTAGGAAAATTAGTTGGTATAAAAGGGCAATATTTAATTTTTGATGATTTTACTGTTTTTAATGTGAGAAATAGTGAAGGTTATAAAGTGATTATTACCATCAATTAAGTATCACTTTCGGGAATCTTCCCAAACCATCGTTTTTTTAATTTCGCCTTTAAAAGAGGGACAATTTCCATCTCCATTTCCGGTAAATCCGCCATCAGGAGCACAAACTAGTTCACATTTATTAGTATATAAATAGTTGTATTGGTCGCAACAATCAGAGGTTATATAAAAATACGTTTTTGCATCAACTTCCCATTTCCAAATTTTGGTGGGCGGATTTGTAACTTCAGTAGTTAATATTTCAGCTATTTTATTTTTTATGCACACTGGAATTTCTTCCGATGTTTCATCCGTTGGGCATCCAGTTAGAACTGTTATTAAAAAAAACGAAGCTAAAGTGAATTTTAAATATCGTATCATATATCGTTAAATATCAGTCAAATATAAATATTTTACAAAACAAAAGTTGTGTATAACAGTTTGTTATTCAATTAATTTTATTTCTTCACCCATTTTTAAATGAAAGCGAGTTTTAAATAAATAAACGATAAAATATAAAACGGGTGTGTCTAAAATTGCAATGATAATTTTAAATAAAAAGCCACTAATTAGCAAAGTGCTAAATAAATTCCATGGGAGTACTTCAAACAAACAAAGGAGTGTAATAACTGTTAACGTATCAATAAATTGAGAAGAAAATGTTGAAAAATTATTTCGAATCCATAAATGCTTGCCATTTGTTTTTTGTTTCCAATAATGATAAATTTTAATATCAATAAATTGGGCAAACAAATATGCTAACATAGATGCCAATACAGCAATGGGTGACAAACCAAATACTTTTGAAAAAGTTTCATTATCAATAGGAGAATTACTAATAGCTGGGGCATAATTTGCTAATAGAATAATTGTCATTGAAAAAAGTGATGCAAAAATTCCAGCAATTACCACTTGATTGGCTCTTTTTTTACCATAAATTTCAGAAATAACATCGGTTATTAAAAATGTGATTGGATACGGTAAAATACCAACGGATAATTCAAAATTAAACCAACCAAAAGGATTCCAGTAAAAGAATTTTTGAAAAATAAGGTTAGAAGCTACTAAAGCAGCAATAAACATAGCTGCCAAAATTAAGAATATTGTAAAAGCTTCAGATCTTTGTTCAATTTTCATAAGGAGTGAATTTGTCCGAATATAGTAAATATTTCGTATTTTTGCATTTTTAAATAAATATTGAAAATAGAACAAATGAAAGCATATATTTTTCCAGGACAAGGAGCACAATTTACAGGGATGGGTTTAGATTTATACAATAATTCTCCAATTGCACAAACTCTTTTTGAACAAGCAAATGAAATTTTAGGTTTTTCAATAACGGACGTTATGTTTGAAGGAACCGCTGAAGAATTAAAAGAAACGAAAGTAACCCAACCAGCAATTTTTTTACATTCAGTAATTTTAGCTAAAACCTTAGGAGATAGTTTTAAACCAGAAATGGTTGCCGGACATTCTTTAGGAGAACTTTCTGCTTTAGTAGCTAATGGGGTTTTAACTTTTGAAGATGGATTGAAATTGGTTTCAAAAAGAGCTTTAGCCATGCAAAAAGCGTGTGAAATGCAACAATCTACAATGGCAGCAGTTTTAAATTTAGACGATGCTATTGTTGAAGAGGTTTGTGAAAGTACAGCAGGAGTTGTTGTCGCTGCAAATTATAATTGTCCAGGTCAATTAGTTATTTCAGGTGAAATAGATGCTATTGATAAAGCTTGTGCTACATTATTGGAAAGAGGCGCAAAACGCGCATTAAAATTACCTGTTGGTGGAGCGTTCCATTCGCCTTTAATGGAACCTGCACGAGAAGAATTAGCTGCAGCAATTGAAGCAACAACTTTTAGCGCACCAACGTGTCCTATTTATCAAAATGTGGTTGCAAAAGCCGTGACAGACCCAAATGAAATTAAAGTAAATTTAATTGCACAATTAACTGCGCCAGTGCGTTGGACACAATCTGTTCAAGCCATGATTGCAGATGGCGCTTCAGAATTCATTGAAGTAGGACCGGGGAAGGTTTTACAAGGTTTAGTAAAGAAAATAAATAGAGATGCTGTTGCGGGATCAGCAGTGTTGTTATAATACCAAAAAATAAAAAAACCTTTGTGAACTCACAAAGGTTTTTTTTATTTTTAAATTGATTTTACTTAAAAGTCTCCTGCCATTTCCAAGCAGAAAGTAGGGCTTCATCTAATGATAATTCTGTTTTCCAACCTAATTCCGTATTTGCAAAATTGGTATCTGCATAGGCAGCGGTAACGTCACCAGATCGTTTATCAACTAATTTATAATTCACTTTTTTTCCAGTTACTTTTTCAAATGAATTGATAACTTCTAAAACGGAATTTCCTTTTCCAGTTCCTAAGTTAAAAACTTCATATTGAGATTTGTTTTTATTTTCAATTAAACGTTTTAAAGCAACAATATGTGCTTTTGCAACATCTACCACATGAATATAATCACGAACGGCCGTTCCGTCTGGGGTATCATAATCACTTCCAAAAACAGATAATTCTTTTCTAATTCCAGCTGCAGTTTGCACAACATAAGGAATTAGATTTTGAGGAACACCAATAGGTAATTCTCCAATTATTGCTGATGGATGTGCGCCAATTGGGTTGAAATAACGCAATGCAATGGCTTTTAAATCAGAAATTTTAGAGATGTCCTTAATAATTTCTTCGCCAATTTGCTTGGTATTTCCGTACGGAGATTCTGCTGGTTTAATGGGTGCATTCTCAGTAATTGGTAATTCATCAGCTTGCCCATATACTGTACACGATGAGCTGAAAATAAAATTATTTAAATTGTTTGCTTTCATTTCTTGTAAAATGTACACCAAAGAACCAATATTGTTTTCATAATATTCTAATGGTATTTGTACGCTTTCACCAACAGCTTTAAAAGCCGCAAAATGAATTACTCCATCAACTTTATGGTGTTCAAAAAATATTTTTACAGCAAGTTTATCTTTTAAATCAATATTATGATATTCAGGTTTAATGCCAGTAATTGAGGTGATTTTATCTAAAACATCAATACTTGAGTTTGATAAATTATCAATTATAATGACTTCAAATCCTTCGTTTTGTAATTCAACAACAGTGTGTGAGCCAATAAAACCAAGTCCACCAGTTACTAAAATTTTCATAATATTTGTTTTTATTTATTAATAAATTCAATCACTTTTGAAGTAATAAAAGTAATTTGCTCATCATCTAATTCAGTATGCATAGGTAATGAAATCACTTCTTTTACTAATTGATTAGTTACAGGGAAATCGGCCTCGTTATAGCGTGTATCTGTATAAGCTTTTTGACTGTGCAATGGTATTGGATAATACACACCACAAGGAATACCATTTTCATTTAAAAATGCCGCTAACTGATCTCTATCAACGTTCAATACTTTTAAAGTGTATTGATGAAATACGTGGCAATCACAATTATCACAAATAACTGGAGTAATAATATTTTTTTCATTAGCAAAAGCAGCATTGTATTTTTTAGCAGCTTCTTGTCTTGCTTTATTATATGAATCTAAATGCACTAGTTTAGTGCTTAATACAGCGGCTTGAATACTGTCTAACCTTGAGTTAACACCAACAACATCATGATGATAACGCACATACATTCCGTGGTTTACGATACCTCTAATTTTATGAGCTAAAGCATCATCATTCGTAAAAATTGCACCTCCATCACCATAGCAACCTAAATTTTTTGAAGGAAAGAAAGATGTTGAAGCAGCGTGCCCAATAGTTCCTGCTTTCTTTTTAGAGCCATCTTTGTAGGTGTAACTAGCTCCAATTGCTTGCGCATTGTCTTCAATAACAAATAAGTTATGTTCTGCAGCAATTTCCATAATAGCTTCCATATTGGCAGTTCTTCCAAATAAATGAACAGGAACAATAGCTTTGGTTTTAGGTGTAATAGCCTTTTTAATTGCTTCAATAGAAATATTAAAATCTATTGGATCAACATCTACTAAAACCGGAGTTAAATGCAATAAAGCAATAACTTCTACTGTAGCAGCAAATGTAAAATCAGCAGTGATTACTTCATCGCCAGGTTGCAAATCTAATCCCATCATTGCTATTTGAAGGGCATCAGTTCCATTTGCACAAGGAATAACGTGTTTTACACCTAAATAATTTTCTAATTCTTTTTGGAAATTGTGGACTTCCGGACCGTTTATAAATGTAGCTGACTTTAAAACTTCAGAAATTCGAGCATCAACTGTATCTTGGATTTTTGCATATTGACTTTGTAAGTCAACCATTTGAATTTTTTTCATGTGTAGATTATATGAATTCTAACTAACAAATTTACAATAAAACCAGCTAGATTCCAATCATAAACAGCGATAAATACTACAACGTTTTATTCAAATAAATCGGATGATAAATAGCGATCTCCTCGGTCGCAGATAATGGCTACTAACACTCCTGAGTGTATTGTTTTTGCTAGTTTTAAAGCTGCAGCAACAGCTCCGCCACTGCTCATTCCAGCAAAAATACCTTCTTCTTTTGCGAGTCTTTTGGTCATAATTCTCGCTTCTTCTTCACTTACTTCTAGTACTTGATCTACTTTTTTTGGATTGAAAATTTTCGGTAAAAACTCAGGTGACCATTTTCTAATTCCAGGAATTTTAGAATTATCTGTTGGCTGTGCCCCAATAATTTGAATGTTGCTGTTTTTCTCTTTTAAATAGGTTGAAGTGCCCATGATGGTACCTGTTGTTCCCATTGCAGAGATAAAATGGGTAATTTCACCGTTGGTATCTCTCCAAATTTCAGGACCTGTAGTTTTGTAATGTGCTTTCCAATTATCATTATTTGCAAATTGATTTAGCATGAAATATCCTTTTTCTTTTACTTGGTTTTCAGCGTATTCGCGTGAACCTTCTATACCAACTGCAGAAGGTGTTAAGGTTACTTTTGCACCATAAGCTTCCATAGTTTGAATCCGTTCTTTTGTGGAATTTTCAGGCATTACCAATTCTATATGAATCTCAAATTGTTGCGCAATCATAGCTAAAGCAATTCCTGTATTTCCACTAGTAGCTTCAATTAAATAATCTCCTTTTTTTATGTCTTTTCTTTCTATTGCTGAAGATATCATATTGAAAGCAGCTCTATCTTTTACACTTCCTCCCGGATTATTTCCTTCTAATTTAAGATATAATGACACACCTTCTTTTACTAAAATATGTTGTGCTTTTACCAAGGGTGTATTCCCAATAAAATCAAATAAACTACGATTTTGCATGGTTATATTTTTGTTTTTAATTTTATTTCTGCTTTATGATATACTAATGAATTTTTAGGAATGGATTCTGTAATCCAAACGTTCCCTCCAATAATTGTATTTTCTCCAATAATTGTATTTCCCCCTAAAATGGTTGCGTTGGCATAAATGGTAACATTGTCTTCAACAGTTGGGTGACGCTTGGTGTTTTTAAGGCTTTTTTCCACTTGTAAAGCTCCTAAAGTAACACCTTGATAAATTTTCACATGGTTTTTAATTAGGCAAGTTTCACCTATTACAGTACCCGTTGCGTGATCAATAAAAAAGGAATTTCCAATGGTTGCTCCTGGGTGGATATCTGTACCGGTTTTGCTGTGTGCAAACTCACTCATTAACCTTGGGATAACTGGTGTGTTTAATTTAAAAAGCTCATGACTAAAACGATAAATAGCAATGGCATAAAAACCTGGATAGGCCAAATATACTTCTTCAATATTATTAGAAGCTGGATCGTTATCTACCAATTCTTGCGCATCTAAATTTAAATTTTCTAAAATTTCAGGTAGTTTTAATAAAAATTTCCCCCAAATCTCTGTACATCTACCATCTTTTAGAATGCAGGCTAAATTGTAAATTTCTTTAAAATCTAGTTCTAATTGCTCAATATTTTTTGCAACACACGCATTGGCATCAAACAACGTATAAAATAAATTAGTTGTAAATATTTCAGTTTTATCTTTTAGGCTGAAATCTAAATGAGGCCTGTTTTTATTGGCTATAATTTTTTGAATAATTGTTTCTTTCGTCATAATAATCAATTTCTAATAAAGTTTAAGCTACCATTTTTTATACACTTCTTCAAATGGAATTCTGAAACGTTCTCCATAAACGCCTTCAGGTTTTCTAATTCCACATGAAATAACCATATTGATTTCAGCACTTAATGGCAAATTTAATATTTTTTTAATGCGAAGTGTATCGGCACCTTCCATTGGACAGGTATCATATCCTTCAGCCGCCATACTTAACATAAAAGTTTGTGCTGCTAAACCAGCGCTTTTGTGCGCTACAATACGCATATCGGATTTTCTGAGTTGTCTGTAGCTTGGTTTAAAAATACCTGTGAACCAAGAAATTAAATATTTTAAAAGTCCAAAAACCCCCAAAAAGTCTGCATATACAAAAGGAATTAGTTTACTGTAATAATTAATGGCAAATTTTTCACGCTTTGTATAGGTTGCAACATCTTTTTCTCCAAAACTACTTTTTAAATGTGCTAGATTTGCTTGGGCTCTTTTTTTCCATAAATCTTTCCTCACCACAATAACCACCATTTCTTTGGCAGTTTTTGCAGCACTTTGATCTAAACAAGCAGTTGTTAATTGTTCTAGAATATCTTCTGAATTGATATGATGGAACTCCCATAATTGCATGTTACTGCTATTTGGTGCTAAGGTAGCTTGTTGAAGGCAGCTTTTAACTATCTCAGTGTCAATATTCTGCATTTCATTGTAAACTCTTACAGAACGTCTAAAGTTAAGGGCGTTTAAAAAACTTGTTTGTGTTTTCATAGGGGTAAAACTACAAAAAAAATACACCCAAAAACATAAGGTATCTTGGGTGTATTTTAAATTAGTGTTAAATTTTATATAATAGTTGATTGGCCTAAATCTATATTGTTTTTATTGTAAAATGTATTTTCATCATCTAAAATAAAGTCACTTAAAAAACTTCCAACATTAGTGGTTGAAAAATGGTTTGTTGAATTTAAATCGGGTGTTGAAATGTTTAATTCAATAGATTTTTGAACGGCAATTCTAATATCTTCGGCTTCATCATGCAGTGAAAAATGATCTAATAACATAGCCGCTGATAATACAGATGCCAGCGGATTTGCAATGTTTTTTCCTTTTGCTTCTGGGTAAGATCCGTGTATAGGTTCAAATAAAGCTGTTTTTTCACCTATGGAAGCAGATGCTAATAGGCCAATAGAGCCAGCAATTACACTAGCTTCATCAGATAAAATATCCCCAAATAAATTTTCTGTTAATATAACATCAAATTGTGTTGGCTTTAAAATTAGTTGCATAGCAGCAGTATCAACAAATAAAAATTCTAATTTGATATCAGGATATTGTTGTGCAATTTCTGTAACTCTTTTTCTCCATAATCGAGAGGTTTCTAAAACATTCGCTTTATCTACCAATGTTAATTTTTTCCGTCTAACTTGTGCGGCATTAAATGCTAAATGAGCAATTCTGTCAATTTCTTCACTAGTATAGGTACAACTATCTGATGCCGTTTTGCCATCTTCGCTAATCTTGTGCTCTCCAAAATAAATACCACTAGTTAATTCTCTATAAATTACAAAGTCAGTTCCTTTAATAACATCCTTTTTTAAGTTAGATTTATGAATTAAGGCTGGATAGGTTGTTAATGGACGAATATTAGCGAATAACCCCAAACTTTTTCTTAATTTAAGTAAGCCTTGCTCTGGTCTTATGGTAGCTTCCGGATTATTGTCATATTTTGGATCGCCAATTGCACCAAACAAAACAGCATCTGATTTTTTGCATATTTGTAAGGTATCTTCAGGTAAAGGGTTTCCTGTTTTTTCAATAGCAATTGCGCCTACATGAGCTTTTTCAAAAATAAAAGTGTGCCCATATTTTTCAGCAATAGCATCTAATACTTTTACGGCTTGTTGGGTAACTTCCGGACCAATTCCATCACCGGGAAGCAAAGCGATTCTTAATTCCATTCTATAAATTTTAAATAAAAGGTAACGACAAATATACTACTAAACTACAAATATTTAGAGCTTATAAATTTAAAGTTAAGTACTTTTTTTTGAAGATGCAATTTTAAGTTTTAAACTATACCGTTTTTTTATAAAGGACTTGTATTGTTTTTTTGCATTTATTAAAATAGTTGCATTCAAAAAGTTTGAATGCAACTAGAAAGATATATTAAAAATAGCTTAAAAGAAGTAATATTTATACCGCTATTTTACTTTTAGAAATGTGGTTTAGTTCCATTAAATGATGAATGTCTTCATCGTTAACTTCTTTATGATGATCGGCAAATTTTAAAAATTGTGGGTAAATGTCATCTAATTGAATTTTAGTCAATTCATATCCAACATTTTTTGCTCTATAGGCTAAGGCAGCTCTTCCGCTTCGGGCAGTTAATACAATAGAAGATTCTGTAACTCCAACATCCGCTGGATCAATAATTTCGTAAGTTTCTCTGTTTTTAATAACACCATCTTGGTGAATTCCAGAACTGTGGGCAAACGCATTTTCACCAATAATTGCCTTGTTTGGTTGTACTACCATTCCCATACTTTGCTGCACTAATTGGCTTGTGCTATATAATAATTTGGTATTAATGTTGGTGTCTAAGTTTAAATAAGGATGTTGTTTTAAAATCATGACGACTTCCTCCAAAGCGGTGTTTCCGGCTCTTTCTCCAATACCGTTAATAGTACATTCTATTTGACGTGCACCATTTTGAACTCCTGCAATAGCATTGGCAGTTGCCAAACCTAAATCGTTATGGCAATGACAAGAAAGAATAACATTATCAATTCCTTTGACATTTTCTTTTAAAAATTTAATTTTTGCACCATATTCATCGGGTAAACAATAACCTGTAGTATCTGGGATGTTTAAAACCGTAGCGCCTGCTTTTATAACACGTTCTAGTACTCTAGCTAAATAAACATTATCTGTCCTACCAGCATCTTCAGCATAAAATTCAACATCTTCAACAAAAGTTTTGGCATAAGTAACAGCTTGTACCGCACGTTCTATAATTTTATCTTGTGTGGAGTTAAATTTGTATAAAATATGAGAATCAGAAGTTCCAATTCCTGTATGTATTCTGGGTCTTTTAGCGTATTTTAAAGCGTCAGCAGCAACTTGAATATCTTTTTCATTTGCTCTGGTAAGACCACAAACTGTTGCGTTTTTAACTAATTTAGAAATGGCTTCAACTGAAGTAAAATCTCCAGGGCTAGATATTGGAAAACCAGCTTCAATCACGTCAACTCCTAGGGTATCTAATCTTTCTGCAATTACCAATTTTTGTTGTGTATTTAACTTGCAACCTGGCACTTGCTCACCATCTCTTAAGGTTGTGTCAAAAATTTGGACTTTATTTTTACTCATTTCTGATTTTTTTTTATCACATTTGATGTACCAAAAATAGCGGGAAAGGATTATTGATTTTACCACTTATTTTTATTGTTTACTATATTCAAATGAATAAAAAATTTTGTAAATTACTGAAAATCAACATTAAAAAAATAATTTAGATACAATGGCTATTGACCAAAAAGATGCACTTTTTACGTTAGTAAAATCGCTTTCTAAATCAGAAAAGAGACAATTTAAGTTGTATGTAGGTAGATTAGGAGGAAATGCCGATGCAAATTTTATGGCGTTGTTTAATTTATTAGACAAAGTTGTATCTTATGATGATGAGCTGATTTTAAAAAAAACGAACATAAAAAAACAGCAAATTTCAAATACAAAAGCACATTTATATAAGCAAATATTAGTGAGTTTGCGTTTTAACCCAGTACATCATAATGTAAGGGCGCAAATTAGAGAACAGTTTGATTTTTCGGCCATTTTGTATAATAAAGGGTTGTACAAACAAAGTTTGAAAATTTTAGATAAAGCAAAAGAATTAGCTTTAGTAAATGAAGAAAATAATTTAGCGTATGAAATTGTAGAGTTTGAAAAAGTAATTGAGTCGCAATATATTACCAGAAGTTTGAGTAATAGGGCCGATGAGCTTTCTGAGCAGGCCAAAAAATTGAGTTTAATAAATGTTCGCACTAGTAAGCTTTCCAACTTATCATTACAATTGTATAGTTTATTGTTAAAAGAAGGGTATGCAAAAGACAATGCTGATATAAAAAAGGTAAATACTTATTTTCAAAAACGTTTGCCAAAATATGAAATTTCAGAATTAGGCTTTAAGGAGAAACTTTTTTTATACAAGGCATATTTGTGGCATAGTTTAATTATGCAAGATTTTTTATCAAGCTATAAATACTCACAAAAATGGGTAGATTTATTTGATGAAAACCCGGAAATGAAAATTCAAAATCCTGTGTTTTATTTAAAAGGTGCAAATTATTTATTAGAATCGTTATTTTTAAGCAAGCATATAACAAAGTTTAATAGTGTTTTAAAAACCTTAAGTAACGATATTAAAAATGAAAAAGTTGCGATTAATGAAAATACCAAAACGCTTATATTTTTATATTTTAACCAAAATAAATTAAATCTTCATTTTCTAGAAGGAAAATTTACACAAGGTCTTCCATTTGTAGTTAAATTACTTGCCAAACTAGAAGCATATGAAAATCAAATAGATGAACATCATATTATGGTATTTTATTATAAAATAGCTTGTATGTATTTTGGAGCTGGTAAAAATGAAGATTGCATTTTTTATCTTGAAAAGATTATAAATAATAAAGATTTAAAAATGCGTGAAGACTTATTATGTTATGCACGTGTTTTAAATTTAGTAACGCATTACGAAGCTGGAATTGACTATAATATTGAAAAGCTGATAGTTTCAACCTATAAGTTTTTATTAAAAATGAATGATTTGCACCAAGTACAACGCAAAATGATCGCATTTTTGAAGAATTTAAGCAATATTTATCCACAAGATTTAAAAAAGGAATTTAAAAATCTGCATGGGGAATTATTAATATTTGAAAACCATCCATATGAAAAAAGATCCTTTTTATATTTAGACATTCTGTCGTGGCTTGAAAGTAAAATTCAAAATGAAACCGTGGAATCTATCATTCAGAAAAAGGCACAAAAATTATTAAAATAAAAATGAAAATTTTGTATTTTTTTTCAATTAAAATTCACATATTTGTCAATATATAATGAAAAATTCAATTATAAATATACTATTTAATCAAGTCGTTGTAATTAGTTACAGTTAGCGGCTGGATTGTATTATATTTTAAATAATTAAAACCTTCCTAATTTTTTAGAAAGGTTTTTTTATAAATATCAAATGAAAATAATAATTAGAAATATCGTCATTTTAAAAGGTGTTAGTATTCGTTTACTAATAAGTTGATGTGTTTTTAATTGGAATAAAATTTAAAGCCTGTATCAACTAAAAATTGTTACAGGTTTTTTTATTCAATTATCATTGTAAAAAAATATTGCGTAACTATCAGAAAAACAGTTGAATATATGGAATAAACAGAAAGTGAATATTGTAATAAAAGCAATAAAAAAATGTAAAAAACAAATACCTAATTTAAATTTGTAGCTTGTTGTAAAATAAGTAGTGAAAAATAAATTATTTTAAATATAATTCAATAGAATTAAAAAAAGAATAAAATAAATGCAATTAAATAAGCACAGTAAAAGGGTAACTCAAGACCCAACTCAACCAGCAGCACAAGCAATGTTATACGCTGTTGGTTTAACCGATGAGGATATGAAAAAACCTCAGGTAGCAATTGCAAGTACCGGATATGATGGAAATCCTTGTAATATGCATTTGAATGGAATCGCTTCAAAAATAAAAACAGAGGTCAATAAATTCAACCAAGTTGGTTTAATATTTAATACAATTGGTGTAAGTGACGGTATTTCAATGGGAACCTTAGGTATGAATTATTCATTACCTTCTCGTGATGTCATTGCCGATTCTATTGAAATAGTAATGAATGCTCAAAGTTATGATGCATTGGTTACGGTTGTGGGTTGTGATAAAAATATGCCAGGAGCTATTATGGCTATGTTGCGTTTAAATCGTCCATCATTAATGGTATATGGTGGTACTATTGCGTCAGGAAATTATAAAGGAAAAAAATTAAATATAGTTTCGGCTTTTGAGGCCTTAGGTCAAAAAATAGCCGGTGATATTACAGAGGAAGAATACAGAGAAATTATTAAAAATGCTATTCCGGGAGCAGGTGCTTGTGGAGGTATGTATACGGCAAATACAATGGCTTCTTCAATAGAAGCTTTGGGTTTTGCATTACCTTATAATTCATCAATTCCAGCTGAAAATCCTCATAAAGAAAATGAAAGTGAGCGCATTGCTGCAGCTATTAAAAATTTATTAGAGTTAGATTTAAAGCCTTTAGATATTATTACTAAAAAATCGCTAGAAAATGCGGTGGCTTTGGTAAATGCTTTAGGTGGTTCAACAAATGCAGTTTTACATTATTTAGCAATTGCACATGCTGCAGGGATTGAATTTACTTTAGAAGATTTTCAACGTGTAAGTGATAGAACACCTTTAATTGCAGATTTAAAACCGAGTGGTGAATACTTAATGGAAGACGTTCACGGTGTTGGTGGTACGCCAGCAGTTATGAAATATTTGTTAGAACAAGGGTTTTTGCACGGAGATTGCATGACCGTTACGGGAAAAACATTAGCTGAAAATTTAGCCAATGTAAAAGCATTGTCTTTTGAAGACGATCAAAAAGTAATTCATACCACTGAAAAAGCGTTAAAATCTTCTGGAAATCTTCAAATTTTATATGGAAACTTGGCAACAGGAGGTTCAGTAGCAAAAATTAGTGGAAATGAAGGTAATTTATTCGAAGGAAAAGCGGTTGTTTTCAATAGTGAGCAAGAAGCCAATGATGGAATTGGAGCTGGAAAAGTTTCAAGAGGTGATGTTGTAGTGATTCGTTATGTAGGTCCAAAAGGAGGTCCGGGAATGCCAGAAATGTTAAAACCAACGTCTATGATAATGGGGGCTGGTTTAGGAAAATCGGTTGCCTTAATTACTGATGGACGTTTTTCAGGTGGAACGCACGGATTTGTAGTTGGGCATATTACACCAGAAGCACAAAGTGGCGGTGGAATTGCATTAGTTAAAGATGGAGATACTATTGTAATTGATGCTGTGAATAAGAAAATTAATGTAAAGTTATCTGATGCTGAATTAGCTGAAAGAAAGGCGAAATGGGTAGAACCTGCTTTAAAACATACAAAAGGAATACTATACAAATATGCTAAAACCGTTTCTTCTGCTTCAGAAGGTTGTGTAACGGATAAATTTTAATTTTATGGAGACATTAAAAAAAGAAAAGCACGAAGCAACCTCTTCAGAAACTGTTAAAATATCAGGAGCCGAAGCAGTTATTAAATGTTTATTGGCTGAAGGAGTGGATTTGGCTTACGGATACCCTGGTGGTGCAATTATGCCTGTGTATGATGAGATTTATAAATATCAAGATCAATTTCATCATGTGTTAACACGTCATGAACAAGGTGCCATACATGCGGCGCAAGGTTTTGCACGTGTAACAGGAAAAGTGGGGATGGTTTTTGCTACTTCAGGTCCGGGAGCAACTAATTTAGTAACGGGAATTGCAGATGCACAAATAGATTCTACACCATTAGTTTGTATTACTGGTCAGGTTGGTTCACACTTATTAGGTTCTGATGCATTTCAGGAAACAGATATAATTGGTATTTCAACACCAGTAACCAAATGGAATTATCAAATCACCAAAGCTTCAGAAATTCCTGAAGTAATTGCCAAAGCGTTTTATATTGCAAAATCAGGTCGTCCAGGTCCGGTTTTAATTGATATCACCAAAGATGCGCAATTTGGAGAATTAGATTTCTCCTATAAAAAATGTGAGAAAGTTAGAAGTTATAAAGCCCTTCCAAAATTAAATATTGAAAAGCTTCAAGAAGCTGCCAATTTAATTAATAATGCAAAAAAACCATTTATAGTTTGGGGACAAGGTGTTATTCTTGGTAGAGCTGAGCAAGAGTTTAAAAAATTTATTGAAAAAACAAATATTCCTTCAGCTTGTACAGGGTTAGGATTGTCTGCATTAGAAACGTCACATCCATTACATGTAGGTATGGTTGGTATGCACGGAAATTATGCACCAAATGTATTAACCAACTCTTGTGATGTTTTAATTGCTATTGGAATGCGTTTTGATGATCGTGTGACTGGAAATTTAGCAACGTATGCAAAACAAGCCAAAGTAATTCATTTTGAAATTGATCCAGCGGAAGTTGATAAAAATGTAAAAACGGATGTTGCAGTAATTGCTGATGTGAAAGAAACCTTAGTTGAAATCATGCAATATGTAAATGAAGCAGACCATAAAGAATGGATGCAAGAATTTGATAAATTATATCAAATTGAAAAAGATGCGGTAATTAACTATCAGTTAAATCCTACAAAAGAAGGATTAACAATGGGTGAAGTTTTAGGAAGTATAAACAAAGAAACCAACGGTGATGCTGTTATAGTTTCAGATGTTGGCCAGCACCAAATGTTTGCTTGGCGTTATGCTAATTTTAATAAAACAAGAAGTAATGTAACTTCAGGAGGTTTAGGAACTATGGGTTTTGCATTGCCAGCTGCTATTGGAGCTAAAATGGGAGCGCCTGAAAGAGAAGTTGTTGCTATTATAGGTGATGGAGGTTATCAAATGACATGTAATGAACTAGGAACTATTCTTCAAACAAAAGCTGCAGTAAAGATTGTGGTTTTAAATAATAGTTATTTGGGAATGGTACGTCAATGGCAAGAGTTATTTTTTGATAAGCGTTATGCTTCCACAGAGATGGTAAGTCCAAATTTCGTGAAACTAGCAGAAGCTTATGATATTAAGGCTGTTAAGGTTTCAAAACGCGAAGATTTAGCGGGTGCAATTAAAACAATGATAGCTTCAAAAGATGCTTTTTTCTTGGAAGTAGTAATTGAGCAAGAAGACAATGTATTTCCAATGATTCCAACAGGAGCAAGTGTTTCAGATATAAGATTAAGTTAAGATGGAAGAAATTAAAAATTTTACATTTTCAGTATATACTGAAAACAACGTAGGAATATTAAATCGCCTTTCGGCAATATTTTTAAAACGTCATATTAATATAGAAAGTATGACTGTTTCAAAATCGGAAATTGATAACGTACATCGTTTTACTTTTGTAGTAAATATTTCAGAAATTCAAGCTAGAAAAGTGGTTGGGCAATTAGAAAAGCAAATAGAAGTTATAGGTGCTTTTTATCATACGGAAGATGAAATAATTTACAATGAAACAGCATTGTTTAAAATTTCTTCCGAGCATTTATATGATGAAGAAATTCAAGAAAAAATGAAGTTTAGAAGAGCGCATATTATTGCAATAACAGAGCGTTATTTTGTAATTGAAGCATCTGGATTAAAAGATGATATTGATAATATGTACGAAAAATTAAAGCCGTATGGTTTGTTGCAATTTGTGCGTTCAGGGCGCATTGCAATTACAAAGCCTAAAATGGCAATATCAGAATTATTAAAAGAATTTAACTAAAAAGAATAAAGAATAAAAAAATGGCAAATTATTTTAACACACTTCCATTACGTTTACAATTAGAGCAATTGGGTCAATGCGAATTTATGGATAGATCTGAATTTAATGATGGAGTAGCAGCATTAAAAGGAAAGAAAATTGTAATTATTGGTTGTGGAGCTCAAGGGTTAAACCAAGGTTTAAATATGAGAGACTCTGGGTTAGATGTTTCTTATACTTTAAGAGCTGAAGCTATTGCTCAAAAAAGACAATCGTTTTTAAACGCTTCTGAAAACAATTTTAAAGTTGGAACCTATGAAGAAATGATTCCAACAGCAGATTTGTTAATTAATTTAACTCCAGATAAACAGCATACTGCTGTTGTAACTGCAGTTATGCCTTTAATGAAAAAAGGATCAACACTTTCTTATTCTCACGGATTCAATATTGTTGAAGAAGGAATGCAAGTTAGAAAAGATATTACTGTAATTATGGTAGCGCCAAAGTCGCCAGGCTCTGAGGTAAGAGAAGAATTTAAAAGAGGATTTGGTGTGCCAACATTAATTGCTGTGCATCCAGAAAATGATCCTGAAGAAAAAGGATGGGATTATGCAAAAGCATATGCGGTTGGAACAGGAGGTCATACTGCAGGAGTGTTACGATCTTCATTTGTTGCTGAGGTAAAATCAGATTTAATGGGTGAGCAAACAATTCTTTGTGGATTGTTACAAACAGGATCTATTTTATGTTTCGATAAAATGGTTGCTGAAGGTGTAGATGCTGGTTATGCTTCAAAATTAATTCAGTACGGATGGGAAACAGTAACAGAAGCCTTAAAATATGGTGGAATTACCAATATGATGGATCGTTTATCAAATCCAGCAAAAATTGCAGCTTTTAAAGTTTCAGAAGAATTAAAAGATATTATGCGTCCGTTATTCCAAAAACATATGGATGATATTATTTCTGGTCATTTTTCTAAAACTATGATGGAAGATTGGGCAAATGATGATGTTAATTTATTAACTTGGAGAGCAGCAACAGGAGAAACTGCTTTTGAAAAAACACCAGCTGCTGATGTGAAAATTTCTGAACAAGAATATTTTGACAATGGCGTATTAATGGTGGCAATGGTAAAAGCAGGTGTTGAATTAGCTTTTGAAGCTATGACAGAATCTGGAATTATTGAAGAATCTGCATATTACGAGTCTTTACATGAAACGCCATTAATTGCAAACACCATTGCACGTAAAAAATTATTTGAAATGAACCGCGTAATTTCTGATACTGCAGAATATGGTTGTTATTTATTTGACCACGCTTGTAAACCATTAATTGCTGATTATGTTAAAAATGCACCAAGTAATTTAATTGGAAAACCGTTTAATAATGGCGCAAATGGGGTTGATAATAAAGAATTAATTGAAGTAAACGCAGCAATTAGAAATCATCCGGTAGAAGATATTGGAGCGTATTTAAGAGAATCAATGACTGCAATGACTAAAATTGTATCATAAAAATAAAAACTTATAAAAAGCGAATGGATGTAACTTCTCAAAATAGTATTTCATTAGAGAAAATTTACAAAGCGCAACAGAATATCAAAGGAGTTGTTTTGGCAACTCCTTTGGTTTTTATGAAAAACTTCTCTGAACGCTATCAAGCTAATATTTATTTTAAAAGAGAAGATTTACAGGTAGTTCGTTCCTATAAAATTAGAGGTGCTTACAATAAAATTCAAGGGTTAACAGAAGCGCAATTAGCCAATGGAATTGTTTGTGCAAGTGCAGGAAATCACGCGCAAGGTGTGGCGTATGCTTGTCAGAAATTACAAGTAAAAGGTGTAATTTTTATGCCGTTTACTACACCGCATCAAAAAATTGATCAGGTGAAAATGTTTGGTGGAGATTTTATTGAAATCAAATTATTTGGAGATAGTTTTGATGACAGTCAAAAAGCAGCAGATGAATTTTGCAAAGCCCAAAAAAGCACTTTTGTACATCCTTTTGATGATGTTGATGTAATTGCTGGACAAGGAACTGTTGGATTAGAAATTTTAAATGATGCTGAAGTTCCTATTGATTATTTGTTTTTGCCTGTTGGTGGTGGAGGTTTGGCTTCTGGAGTAGGAAGTGTATTTAAAGCATTAAGTCCTTCAACAAAAATTATTGGAGTAGAACCTAAAGGTGCACCATCATTAACAACTTCATTAAAAAATGGGGAAAATACCACATTAACAGAAATTGAAAAGTTTGTTGATGGAGCTGCAGTTAAACGCATGGGTGACATCACTTTTGAGTTTTGTAAAGAAGTATTATACGAAGTAGATTTAATTGATGAAGGATTAATTTGTTCTACCATTTTAAAGGTGTATAATGAAAATGCATTGGTTGTTGAACCGGCCGGTGCCTTATCAATAGCAGCTTTAGAAAATCATAAAGAACAGATTAAAGGAAAAAATGTAGTTTGTATTGTGAGCGGAGGTAATAACGATATTACCCGAATGGAAGAAATGAAAGAACGTGCCTTGTTTTATGAAGGTTTAAAACATTATTTTATCATTAAATTTCCGCAAAGAGCAGGCGCTTTAAAAGAATTTGTGGTAGATGTTTTAGGTCCGAATGATGATATTGCTTATTTTGAATATACCAAAAAGCATAACAGAGATAAAGGTCCGGCGGTTGTTGGAATTGAATTAGATTCAAAAGAAGATTTTGAGCCTTTAGTTAATAGAATGAAGGAAAAAGGATTTTTAGGAGAGTACTTAAATGAAAAACCAGAGCTCTTTCAATTTTTAATTTAGTAATTAAAGTGTTTTTAACAATCTGATTTGTTAATTTTTAATAGTGTAAATTGTGATTTTGTTAATTATTAAACAAAAATTAAATTGTATTACAAATTTATGTAATATTGTACCAATGAAAATATATAAATTAAATATAACTGTTTTAACTCCCCCGCCTACTTTTAGGATGCGCCGCATTGTGCGTTAATTTTACGTATCCAAAAAAAACAGTTTATTAATTTCATTTTCAATTTTATTTTGTATCATTCTTTTAACATACTATTTAATATCAATTTTATAATTTTTTCAATAATTTTTATTGAAATTTTATATCATTTTTTGCGTCCAATTTGGGCGTGTTATTTTTTTAAGTACGGTTTTTCCGTAAGCTCAGTAATTCATAAAAATTTTAATTTTCAATTTAATAAATTAAGCCAATGAAGGTTGTAATAGCTAACGAATCGCATGTGAAATACGCTCAATTAATTTGTGAGACTATAGAAGAGTCTGCAAAAGTGAGAGGAACAGGTATAGCACAACGAACGCCAGAATATATTACTAAAAAAATAGTGAATGGAAATGCAGTAATTGCTATTCACGAAGATCAATTTGCTGGTTTTTGCTACATAGAATTATGGGATAATTTAAAGTTTGTAGTAAACTCAGGGTTGATAGTGCATCCTGATTATAGAAATCAAGGTTTAGCAAAAAAAATAAAACAGAAAATATTAGAACATTCAAAAGAAAAATATCCAGAAGCTAAAATATTTGGTATTACAACCGGTTTGGCCGTTATGAAAATTAACTACGAGTTGGGTTATCAGCCAGTTACTTTTTCTGAGTTAACAACCGATGAAGCTTTTTGGAATGGATGTCAAACATGTAAAAATTACGATATTTTAATGCGTACTAACAGAAAAATGTGTTTGTGTACTGGAATGTTGTATGATCCTAAACATGAAAAAAATATTAAAAAGCACGAATACAATTCAAAAGTGTTAAGCCGATTAAAAAAAATAAAACAAGCATTATTCCTTAAAAAAGAAAAAAAATAAAGAGTATGGAAAAAGTTGTAGTTGCATATAGTGGAGGTTTAGATACATCATATTGTGTAAAATATTTACAAAATGAATTAAACCTTGAAGTACACAGTGTTTTGGTAAATACCGGAGGTTTTTCAACCGAAGAATTAAAAGTGGTTGAAGCGAAAGCTTATGAAATGGGTGTAAAATCTCATACCAATTGTAATATTTTAGAAACATATTATCAAAAAGCCATTAGGTTTATGGTGTATGGAAATGTGTTAAAAAATAATACCTATCCATTATCAGTAAGTGCTGAACGTGTTTTTCAAGCTATTGAAGTAGTTGAATACGCAAAAAAGATAGATGCGAAATATATTGCACACGGAAGTACTGGAGCTGGAAATGACCAGGTTCGTTTTGATATGATTTTTCAAACTTTGGCACCAACTATTGAAATAATAACTCCAATTCGTGATTTAAAATTATCACGTCAGGAAGAAATTGAATACTTGAAAAAACATGGTGTAGATTATCCTTGGTCAAAAGCAAAATATTCTATTAATAAAGGAATTTGGGGAACCAGCGTTGGCGGTGTAGAAACATTAACATCAAACCAAGGGTTACCAGAAAGTGCGTATCCAAGTCAGTTAGAAAAAACAGAACCAACCAATATTAAATTGCATTTTAAAAAGGGTGAATTAGTTGGGTTGAATGATGAGTTTGATACATCTGTTAATACCATTTTAAAATTAGAAGCTATAGCATCAAAGTATGCTATTGGGCGTGATATTCACGTGGGAGATACTATTGTTGGTATTAAAGGAAGAGTTGGTTTTGAAGCTGCAGCAGCGGTTGTAACTATAAAAGCACATCATTTATTAGAAAAACATGTCCTTTCAAAATGGCAACAAAATTTGAAAGAACAATTTGCAAGTTGGTATGGAATGTTATTTCATGACGGACAATATTTTGAGCCAGTGATGCGAAATATTGAAGCTTTTCTAGAAGATTCTCAAAAGACAGTTACCGGTGAAGTTTTCTTAACATTAAAGCCTTATCATTTTAGTTTAAATGGTATTGAATCGGATCACGATTTAATGAAATCTAAATTTGGTGAATATGGAGAAACCAATAAAGCATGGTCTGCAGATGATGCCAAAGGATTTATTAAAATTTTAGGAACACCTAATAAAATATTTCACAGTGTAAATTCAGAATTATGATTAAAGCAGGAATAATTGGTGGAGCAGGATATACAGCAGGTGAGTTAGTTAGATTATTAATACATCATGCACATATTGAAATAGATTTTGTGTATAGCACCTCGAATGCTGGAAATTATATTTATGATGTACATCAGGATTTATTGGGAGCATTAGATTTAAAATTTACTGACCAAGTAAATAACAATGTAGATGTGTTGTTTTTGTGTTTAGGACACGGAAATTCAAAAAAGTTTTTAGAACAACATCAATTTTCTGAAGGAACGAAGATTATAGATTTAAGCAACGATTTTAGATTGATAAAAGACGCTGTTTTTCAAGGAAACGAATATGTATATGGTTTGCCAGAATTACAACAACAAAAAATTGAAAAAGCGAATTATATAGCCAATCCAGGTTGCTTTGCAACAGCCATTCAATTGGCATTATTACCATTAGCAAAAGCTAATTTATTAAATAATTCGGTCCATATAAATGCAACCACAGGTTCTACAGGAGCAGGCGTTTCACCAAGTGAAACCACGCATTTTAGTTGGAGAGATAATAATTTTTCAGTGTATAAAGCATTTACACACCAACATTTAGGTGAAATTTCTGAAAGTTTAGGATTGTTGCAACCAAATTTTTCCGAAGAACTATTTTTCATTCCAAATAGAGGGAATTTTAGTAGGGGGATTTTTGCATCTATCTACTTAAGTTTTGATGAAGCTATAGAAAAAGCCTATGAATTATTTGAAGATTTTTATAAAGACGCCGTTTTTACAAAAGTGTCAAAAAAACCAATTCATTTAAAGCAAGTAGTGAATACAAACAATTGTTTTATTCATTTAGAAAAATATAAAAACACGTTATTAATTACATCGGCAATTGATAATTTGTTAAAGGGAGCGTCGGGACAAGCCATTCAAAATATGAATTTAATGTTTAAATTAAATCAAAAAGAAGGATTGCAGTTAAAAGCCAATTTATTTTAAAAAAATACAATATGAAAATAGCCATTATTGGAGTAGGAAATTTAGGGTATTCAATAGCCATTGGAATTCTAACTCAAAAGAATTTTAAATTTAAAAATTTGTATTTAACCAAGCGTGATACGGAATCTTTAAGTTCTTGGGAAAAATTGCCCAATGTTAAAATTTCAACCGACAATAAAAAAGCTGTTCGTTATTCAGATATTGTTATAATTGCCGTGCAACCAAAACAATTACATACCGTTTTAGAAGAAATAAAAGAGGTGGTAAATCCTAAAAAACATACGATTATTTCAGTAGTTACAGGTAGAAAAACGGATGAAATTGAAAGTGTATTAGGAAGTGACGTTCCAATTATTAGAAGTATGCCAAATACGGCAATTTCTGTTGGGCAATCTATGACTTGTTTAAGCGCAAATGAAAGAGGAAAAGAAAATATAGAATTTGCCAAAACAATTTTCAATTCCTTAGGGAAAACCATGTGTATTGAAGAAAAGTTAATGCAAGCTGCCACTGTTATTTGTGCCAGCGGAATTGCTTTTTGGATGCGTTTAATTCGCGCCACAACCCAAGGAGCTATTCAACTAGGATTCGATTCAAAAGAAGCGCAAGAATTATCTATGCAAACCTGTTTGGGTGCTGCTAGTTTGTTAATTCATTCAGGAAGTCATCCTGAGCAAGAAATTGATAAAGTTACAACGCCAAGTGGTTGTACAATTGAAGGTTTAAATGAAATGGAGCACCAAGGATTAAGTTCTTCTTTAATAAAAGGTTTGGTAACTTCTTTCGAAAAAATTAATCAGATTTAACATTTTTATTATGAAATTATTTGATGTTTATCCGTTATACAATGTAACTCCAGTAAAAGCTGAAGGATGTTATGTTTGGGATGAGAATAATATAAAATATTTAGATTTATATGGTGGTCACGGCGTAATTTCTGTGGGACATACGCATCCAAAATATGTTGCTGATTTAACCAATCAACTTCAAAAAATAGGATTTTATTCCAATTCAGTTCAAATGCCTTTACAGGTGGAGTTGGCCGAAAAATTAGGAAAACTTTCAGGTAGCGAAAATTACAATTTGTTTTTATGTAATTCTGGTGCGGAAGCTAATGAAAATGCCTTAAAATTAGCTTCATTTATTACTGGAAAAAGTAGGGTGCTAGCCTTTACAAATTCCTTTCACGGAAGAACATCGGCAGCTGTGGCTGTAACTGATAATAAAAGCATTAACGCGCCTATTAATTTACAACAAAAAGTGACTTTTTTACCGTTGAATGATATTGAATTGGTTATTCATGAAATAGGTAAAGGCGATGTTGCCGCTGTAATTATTGAAGGAATTCAAGGAGTTGGAGGTTTGGACGAAGGAACTACTGAGTTTTTTCAAGAGGTTCAAAAGGTGTGTAACAAAAATTGTGTATTGCTAATTTTAGATGAAATACAATCGGGTTATGGAAGAAGCGGAAAATTCTTTGCATTTCAATACCATCATATTCAACCAGATATTATAACAACAGCTAAGGGAATGGCAAATGGGTTTCCAATTGGAGGTGTTTTAATTTCGGATGTTTTTAAAGCTAAATATGGTAGTTTAGGAACTACTTTTGGTGGAAATCATTTAGCATGTACTGCTGCAATTTCAGTATTAGATATTATTGAAGAAGAAAAGTTAATTGCCAATGTAAATGAGGTTTCAAACTATTTTATGGAGGAAATTAAGCAGATTCCTGAAGTGAAAAAAGTGAAAGGAAGAGGTTTAATGTTGGGTGTGGAATTTGATTTTGAAGTAGGTGAACTTCGAAAAAAATTAATTTTTGATAAACATATTTTTACTGGAGGTTCTAACAATAAAAATTTGTTAAGAATTTTACCTCCTTTAACAATTACGAAAGCTCAAATAGATGAATTTATAAAAGCTTTGAAAGAAGTATTATCACAATGAAAGGATTAACTTCAAACCAAAAAAATAGTGTTTTAACATCAATGGCCGAATTAATTGCATCGGAAAGAGGTGCAATATTGAAAGCAAATAAAATGGATGTTGAAAATTATTCAGGTGAAGATATTGCCATGTACGATCGACTAAAAGTTGATGATGCCAAGGTTGATGGAATGATTGTTTCATTACAACAATTAATTGCAGCTATTGATCCAGTAGGAAAAGAATTATACAATTTCACCCACGAAAATGGATTGAAAATGACCAATAAAACAGCGCCTTTCGGAACTGTTTTAATCATTTATGAATCTAGACCAGATGTCACAGTTGAAGCCGGAGGAATTGCGTTTAAATCGGGGAATAAAATTTTGCTAAAAGGCGGAAAAGAGTCGCTCAATTCAAATTTAAAAATTGTTGAATTGTGGCATAAAGCATTGGCTGAAAATAATATTTCAACAAATTGGGTAGAATATTTAAATTATAACAGAACTGAAACACAGGCTTTTTTAGAACATCCAACTCAAAAAGTAGATTTAATTGTGCCACGTGGTGGTGAAAAATTAATTGCCTTTGTTAAACAATATGCAACTTGCCCAGTAATTGTTAGCGGTAGAGGAAATAATTTTGTGTATGTAGATACGGAAGCCGATGTGGAAATGGCTTTATCAGTAATTTTAAATGCAAAAGCATCAAAAATATCTGCGTGCAATGCGTTGGATAAAGTGTTGGTAAATACAAATTTAATAAATAAAGAATCCTTTGTTAAAACATTGATTCATAAACTGCTAAAGCATAAAGTTGAAATTTTGGGTGATGATGAAATCTCTAAATTTGAAAATATTGCTGCATTTGAAGATGAAGCTATTTGGTATGAAGAGTTTTTAGATTATAAAATTGTGTTAGGAAGTGTTAAAAACATTGATGAAGCTATTTTAAAAATAAATATTTACGGAGGAGGACATTCAGCAGTGATATTAACCGAAAATAAGGAAACGGCTCAATATTTTATGGAATTGGTGGATTCTGCTGCTGTCTATCAAAATGCATCCACACGTTTTACAGACGGCGGTCAGTTTGGTTTAGGTGGAGAATTAGCAATAAGCACCGATAAATTGCATCATAGAGGACCAATGGGATTACAGCATTTAGTTACTAACAAATGGTACGTGTACGGAAATGGGCAAATTAGGTAAAAAGAGAATTTTATTAAAAATTGGATCTAATGTATTAACAAAAGAGACCAATCATATTTCTCGTGGAAAAATTGAAGATATTGCCTGTCAAATAGCAGATTTAAGAGACGATTATGAATTTGTAATTGTAACTTCAGGCGCTATTGCAGTAGCAAAACAATTTGTTCAGTTAGAGAGTAATGGAAAGGAAATTAATGTAAAACAAGCATTAGCATCCATTGGTCAGCCACATTTAATGCGTATTTATCAAGAAAGTTTTAGAGAACTTGGTTTATTAACTTCTCAGTGTTTATTGTCGTATTCCGATTTCAAAAAAGAAGAATCTAGAACCAACATTAAAAACACCATAAATGTGTTGGTTGAAAATAGTTATATTCCAATCATTAATGAAAATGATACGGTTGCCACGGATGAAATTAAATTTGGGGATAACGATAAATTATCGGCATTAACAGCAGCACTTTTAAATGTAGATTTGTTAATTATTGCCACCAATACTAATGGAATTTACACCAAAGCCTCCATTGATGCTGATAGCGTAAAAACAATTAAAGAAACTAATAATATTCAGTTGTTAAGAGACCAAATTCAAGCATCGGTTTCCTTGCACGGAACAGGTGGAATGTCAACAAAAATTGAAGCGTCAGAAATTGCACAAAATGCAAATATTGAAACGTGGATAGTAAATGGATTAAAAGATAATTTTGTTGTGAACGCAATGAAAAACAAAAGTGAATTCACAAAAATAACAGTAAAGTAACATGCAACATTATACCAAAATAAACGAGTTAGATAGCTTGCAAAAAACAGTAAAAGAAGCTATTGAATTAAAAAAAAGTGAATTAAAATATAAATTTCTTGGTGAAGGAAAAACCATTTGTTTATTGTTTTTTAATAATAGTTTACGTACCCGTTTAAGTACGCAAAAGGCAGCTCAAAATTTAGGTTTGAATACTGTTGTAATGAATTTTGGTAGTGAAGGTTGGCAGCTAGAGTTTGAAGATGGTGTTGTAATGGATCAGGATAAATCTGAACACGTTATTGAAGCTGCACAAGTAGTTGCGCAATATTGCGATATTGTGGCAATTAGAGCTTTTGCCTCTTTAACTGATAAAGAAAAGGACAGTGCAGAAATTGTAATTGAAAGCTTTAAAAAATATGCTAGAATTCCAGTTGTAAATATGGAAAGCGCTACAGGGCATCCGTTACAAGCATTGGCAGATGCAATTACCATGGAAGAATATAAAGTTTCTCATAAACCTAAGGTTGTATTGTCTTGGGCGCCACATCCAAAAGCCTTGCCGCATGCCGTTGCCAATTCTTTTGTTGAAATGATGCAATTGCAAGATGCAGATTTTGTGATTACGCATCCAGAAGGTTATGAGTTAGATCCAAAAATCACAAAGAATTCTAAAATAGAATACAATCAAAATAAAGCGTTTGAAAATGCTGATTTTGTGTATGTGAAGAACTGGAGTAACTTTAAAAATTATGGGAAAGTAGTAAATAAAGATGCACATTGGATGGTAACTGCTGAGAAAATGAAGTTGACAAATAATGGGAAGTTTATGCACTGTTTGCCTGTTAGAAGAAACGTAATTGTTGCTGATGAAGTAATTGATTCGGAAAATTCAATTGTAATTCAGCAAGCAAATAACAGAACCTATTCAGCACAAATTGTATTGAAGAAAATATTGGAGAATATATAGTTTAAATACAACTAAAAGTCGTCAACCTGAACTTGTTTCAGGTTTTCATACGAATTTGTACTTTAGTTGATAAGATTCTGAAATAAGTTCAGAATGACGATTTAAATTTAAAACAATGAAAAAAGAGCTTTTAAAAATAGTAAAAATTGGCGGAAATGTAATTAATGATGAAATTGCTTTAACTTCATTTTTAAAAGATTTTGCAGCTTTAGAAGGTCCAAAAATATTAGTGCACGGCGGTGGAAAAAAAGCGACAGAAGTTTCGTCGGCCATGGGTTTACAACCAAAAATGATTAATGGAAGAAGAGTAACTGATGAAGCCACTGTTGAGGTGGTAACAATGGTGTATGCTGGTTTGTTGAATAAAAAAATAGTGGCCCAATTACAACAATTTAATTGCAATGCTTTGGGATTGTCAGGAGCTGATGCGAATTGTATTTTAGCGCATAAACGAATTGTAAATGATGTAGATTATGGTTTTGCAGGTGATGTTGATGCTATCAATGCTGATTTTATTAATGTGTTACTTCAAAATAATATAACACCCGTTTTTTGTGCCATAACACACGACAAAAAGGGGCAACTGTTAAACACAAATGCCGACACCATTGTTTCAGAAGTAGCTATTGGAATGAGTAAATTATACGATACAGAATTAAATTTTGTGTTTGAATTAAAAGGTGTTTTAAAAAAAATTGAAGATAAAAATTCAGTGATTTCACATATTAATCCAGCAACTTATAAAGAACTGATTGACGCAGGAATTATTGCAGATGGAATGCTTCCAAAAATACATAATTGTTTTAATGCGTTAGATAAAGGGGTTGGAAAAGTAAAAATTGGAGACGCATCGTTAGTGCAAACTAATACTATATTATATACAACATTAACACTATAAAAGAAACGTCATGCTGAAGTTGATTCAGCATCGCATGCGATGAAACCCTGAAGCAAGTTCAGGGTGACGAAAATAATAATAATTGAATAAAAATTCAAATTTTAATATTCAAAAATGATAGAACAACTTACTAAAGAAGCTATTGAGTTATTAAAAAATTTAATTTCAAAGCAATCTTTTTCTGGTGAAGAAAACGAAACTGCTTTACTAATAATGCAATGGTTTTCACATCATAATATTCAATTTGAAAGTGATAAACATAATGTTTGGGCAAAAAACAAACATTTTGATCCCTCTAAAAAAAACATCTTATTAAATTCACATCACGATACGGTGAAACCAAACAAAGGATATACACGTAATCCGTTAAGTCCAGCTATTGAAGACGGAAAATTATATGGGTTGGGGAGTAATGATGCTGGAGGTTGTTTGGTTTCTTTATTGGCAACGTTTACCTATTTTTATAACAGAGAAGATTTAAAATACAATTTTGTAATTGTAGCTTCTGCCGAAGAAGAAAATTCAGGTCCAAACGGATTAAATTCAATGTTGAAAATTATTCCTGAAATAGATTTTGCCATTGTAGGAGAACCAACATTAATGCAATTAGCTATTGCTGAAAAAGGATTAATGGTGTTAAATTGCGATGCCAAAGGAACTGCAGGTCATGCAGCGCACGGAACAGGTGATAATGCCATTTACAATGCCATTGAAGATATTCATTGGTTTCAGACTTTTGAGTTTCCAAAAGTATCGGAAACGTTAGGGAAAGTAAAAATGACCGTTACACAAATTGAAGCAGGAAATCAACACAATGTAATTCCTTCCAATTGTAAATATGTGGTTGATGTGCGCGTTACAGATGCATATTCAAACCAAGAAGTGTTTGAAATTATTGATGCAAATGTAAAATCTGAAGTTTGTCCAAGATCATTGCGGTTAAATTCATCTTCAATTCCTAAAGAGCATGCAATTGTGCAAGCAGGAATTAAATTAGGAAGAGAAACGTATGGTTCGCCAACACTATCAGATCAAGCTGTTTTAAGTTGTCCTTCATTAAAATTAGGGCCTGGACAAAGTTTGCGATCTCATACTGCCGATGAATTTATTTATGTTGAAGAAATTGAAGAAGGTATTGATTTGTATATTAAAATATTAGAAGAAATTATTTAAAAATGTTGAATAGTTTATGAGTTTAAAAGTTTAAACCTTTAAACTGTTCAACAATTAAACATTTACACTATGAAACTTTGGGATAAAGGATTTTCAACCGATAAAAAAATAGATTTATTTACAGTTGGTAATGATAGAGAACTCGATTTAATTTTAGCAAAATACGATGTGATTGGCAATTTGGCACATGCTAAAATGTTACATAAAATAGGTTTGTTAACGGCGGAAGAAATTGCAGCTATAGAAGTTGAATTAAATTCAATTTTAAAAACTATTGAAGAAGGAAACTTCACCATTGAAGATACTTTTGAAGATGTGCATTCTAAGGTAGAATATTTGTTAACTGAAAAGTTAGGCGATACTGGTAAAAAAATTCATACAGCACGTTCTAGAAACGATCAAGTTTTAGTGGATGTACATTTGTATTTAAAAGATGCTTTAAATGAAATTAATGCAGAAGTTGATGATTTATTTAATTTATTAATTTCGTTGGCAGAACAATATAAAAATGTATTATTACCTGGTTACACGCATTTACAAGTGGCAATGCCTTCCTCTTTTGGAATGTGGTTTTCTGCGTATGCTGAAACATTGATAGATGACATTTACTTTTTAAAAGCGGCATATAAAGTTGCAGATCAAAATCCGTTAGGTTCCGCGGCTGGTTATGGAAGTTCTTTTCCAATTGATAGAGAGGAAACAACCAAATTATTAGGTTTTGAAACGTTAAAATTCAACTCTGTTGCAGCTCAAATGGGACGTGGAAAGTTAGAAAAATCTGTTTCTTTTGCCATAAGTTCGGTTGCAAGTACGTTGGCTAAAATGAGTATGGATATTTGTTTGTATATGAGTCAGAATTTTAATTTTATCTCATTTCCTGATGAATTAACTACAGGTTCTAGTATTATGCCTCATAAAAAAAATCCAGATGTTTTTGAGTTGATTCGTGGGAAATGCAACAAATTACAAGCGTTACCATACGAGTTTACGTTGATAACAAATAATTTACCTAGCGGTTATCATAGAGATTTGCAATTGTTAAAAGAAGGGTTAATTCCATCATTTTCAACGTTAAAAGCTTGTTTAGAAATGTTAACCTATTCTTTAAAAAACATTAGAGTTAGAACTGATATTGTTGAAGAAGAAAAATATTTGTATTTATTTAGTGTTGAGGAAGTTAATAAGCTAGTTCAAAACGGAACACCGTTTAGAGATGCTTATAAACAAGTAGGAAAAGATATTAAGAATGGTACTTTTAATCCAGATAAAAGTGTAAATCACACGCACAAAGGAAGTGTTGGTAATTTATGTTTAGATGAAATTGTAGCCAAGAAAAATAAAGCATAAAATACAACGAGGCTGTTTTAAAATTTTTTATTCGTCATTCTGAATTTATTTCAGAATCTCATCCTGTAACCATAAAATAGTTAGAGAACCTGAAACAAATTTAGGTTGACGGACACTTAGCATTTAAAAACAGCCTCTTTTTTATTTCTTCAAAAGAGATTTTAATCCATTACAAATTTAAATCCTGCTGAAATAATTCCGGCAGTTAAACCCGTATTCCTTTTGTAATTGCTGTATTTTAAATCCACACTTTTTAAACCAAGTTTCCAGATTCTTCGAGAAGTAAATATGTCGGTATAAGAAATTCCAAAACCAAACTGATTGGAGTTGAATTCAGATAAATCATAGTCTGAGGTGTAAAATTCATTCGTTGATAAAAGTTGCTCATAAGGCGCAAAATAATCCGCAGCCGTTTGAGTATAGTATCTATATGTTGGGTATAACGTAAACTTATCACTAATTTTAATTGGTAATTCTATGTTGGCAGTATGTGATGTAATTCCCCAATCATCATAATAATACCTATAATACGTTCGTAAAGAAATTATTTCATTTAAATAATAATTAAAACGCGCTCCAACAGGTAGTTTAAATCGGGTATCGGGCAAACGTTCAATATCATCTGCCAATTGAAAAACATCGGTATTTTCTTTTGAAGTATAATTAGCAATACTGGAAGCATTACCAATATAATAGTTAGCTCTATCTCCAAAATACACACGTTGCATTGGGTTTGCTAACCAACCATTTTGTT
Source organism: Lutibacter sp. (assembly GCF_016342705.1). Taxonomy (GTDB): domain Bacteria; phylum Bacteroidota; class Bacteroidia; order Flavobacteriales; family Flavobacteriaceae; genus Lutibacter. The sequence goes on from NZ_JAEINV010000008.1 coordinate 107,897, forward strand.
GAACAACATCTAAAAAGACGGAAATTTGTGCCTTTTTGCTCAATATTTGTGAAAAACTGATGGAAGCAGAATACGTATTTCTAGATTTATTTTCAACCAGCGTTGTATTAAATGGACTCCAAACGGTTGTGCCTGTTTTATTTATAATTGAGCCGTTTTGGTCTAAAATATCAACACCTTCAAAAAAACCATCGTTTAAATTTTTATTTACTTCTTTGTACGATTTAATTTCTGTAGGATACACTGGCTGCCAACTATCCATATAAATATTGGCTTTTAAACCAATTTCTGTATTTTTTTCATTAAAAAGTTTGGTAAAATTTCCACCAACACCAATAGAAGTATAATCAAATTCTTTAGCAAAAGATAGGTTTGCTCCAATTATTGAATTTCTATCTTCTGAAGAATGGCTATAACCAATATCTCCGTTAACCCAAACATCGCTTTTAGAAGCTCCAGATGATTCTACCCAAGGACTTCCAGTTACTGCTCCAGAAGCAACTAATTTAGCGCTTTTGTCATCATCTTCATCATCTCCTCCACGTGATGCTCCAGAAGCATCAAACGGATTTAAATTACTAGAAGAAGCTGAACTGTAAGCAGATATTGTTGCATCAATGGTGAAAATATCATTATCATTTAAAGGAATTGATACTGTAATTGTTGTTGCTAAATCGGTTAATTTTTCACTTCCAATTCCACCAGTAACTGCAGCATTATCTCCATCTTGCCCATAAAAACTAGAAATTAAATCAACTTCAGTATTTTCAAGGACACGCTTTTTATACGTATTAGTTTCATTTTGAGAAAAGCCAAAAAATGAAATAAATAAAATAAATAAACTTATATATTTTTTCATAATTATATATTAATTACATCCGCAACCACCGCCTGATTTTCCTCCGTTTGCTCCAGAGGCAGCTTCTCTATACACTTGAAAACTAGTTTCAAATTTGTTTATTTTTCTATCAGCTAACACCATATCTGGGTCGTTTAAGTATACTTTTTCGTATTCTTTTACAACAACACAAGAGCTGCATAAAGCGAGAGTTACTAGCCCTAAAAAAGTTTTTTTAATCATATTTTGTTAATATTTATATTGTTAGAAGTGTGAATTCCCCCTTTTGAATCGATGATTATACATTCAATATTTTTTAATTGATTTATTCTGTTTAAACCAATTTCAGTTCCCATTACAAATATAGATGTTGCCAACGCATCGGCTAATTCTGCTTTTGGGGCAAAAACCGAAACACTAATTATTTCGGTAGCTGGGTAACCAGTTCTTGGATCAATAATATGAGAATAGCGTTTGCCATTAAAACTTACATATTTTTCATAATCACCAGATGTGACTACTGCACTGTTTGAAATTGGTAAAAGTGCAAAAGCATTATTTTTATTTAACGGATTGGTTATGGCAACTTTCCAATCATCTCCATTTGGTTGTTTCCCCCAAGTATTCATATCTCCAGAAGCATTTATAATTCCGGCAACAACTCCTTCAGAAATTAATAACGCTTTAGCTTTGTCGGCTGCATACCCTTTTCCTATGGCGCCAAATCCAATTTTCATTCCTTTTAATTTTAGAAATACGGTTTGTTTTTCTTTATCAAGTAGTATATTTTGAAAACCTACTTTTGAAACCGATTCGTTAATTTCTTTTTCAGAAGGCATTGTTTTCATACTGCCATCAAACTTCCAAATTTTATCCATAGAAGCATAGCTAATATCAAAAGCACCATCGGTTAATTTTGAAATTGCTATAGCGCGTTCAATTAAATCAAACAATTCTTTATCAACTTTTACAGGTTGTATTCCTGCATTTCTAATTATTTCTGATGTTTGTGAATTTGGATCCCACGATGAAATTAATTTTTCAATTCGGGTAATTTCCTCAATAGCTAAGTTAATGTAATAAGAAGCTTTTAATGTATCATTTGCTACCACCGAAATATCAAATCGGCTTCCCATTAATTTCAATGTTTTTCTATGTATTTGTTGGCTAAATAGCTGTGTAGAACAAAATAAAATTACAATTAAAAATAGTTGTTTTTTCATTATTTAAATGAAGTAAGTGTTTTTATGTATTCTGATGGACTTGTTTTTTTGTAGCCAGTATTTCCTAGCATTTTTCCATTTTTATCTAAAACTGCAACAAAAGGAAAGTAACCTTGTGTGTTGTATTTTTCCATTAGTTGGTTGTTTTGTTTTTGCTGACTTTCAGTTAATTTATTTTTACTTTTTCTTGGAAAATCTGCCTTTAGCATAATAAAATGCTCTTTTGAATAGTTTATGAATTCTGGTGTACTCCAAATTTCTCTATCTAGTTTTATGCAAGGCGCACACCAGTCTGATCCTTGAAAAACCAACACAATATTTCTATTTTTTTCAGAAGCTTCTTTTTTTGCTTTACTAAAATCCGTATTCCATTCCTGCGCATAACTTGTAAAAACTAAAATTAAAAGCAAAACACTTAAAATTATTTTTTTCATTTTTTTGATTGTTAAATTTGTGGTGAATATATTAAATAACACTTTTAAGAGTTTAAACCCTACTATAAGTTTAGCTAAACGTTAACGAACTAAGTATAGGTTTATTTTAAAATCAAATACAAACATTCCAAATAGGATCATTTGGAGTTTGCGCAACTAATGAGATATTTTCTTTAGTAACAGGGTGAATAAATTCAATTTTACGTGCATGTAAATGAATACTTGCATCTTTATTGCTTCTATCAAAACCGTATTTTAAATCGCCTTTAATTGGTGAGCCAATAGCTGCAAGTTGACACCTAATTTGATGATGGCGACCAGTTTCTAAATCAACTTCTAGCAAGTGATAATTGTCTAAAGATTTGATAACTTTATAATGAAGAATGGCTTTTTTACTACCTTCAATTTCAGAAGAATAGGAAGTGGATTTATTGTTTTTTGGATTTTTTCTTAAAAACCCAGTTAAAGTTTCTTCTAATTTGTTCGGTAAATTTTTTACAACAGCCCAATAGGTTTTATTCACTTCTTTATTGCGTAACATTTTATTAAAACGTTCCAGTGCTTTGGAAGTTTTGGCAAAAACAACAAGGCCAGTTGTAGGTCTGTCTAATCTGTGCACAACTCCTAAAAAAACATTTCCGGGTTTGTTGTAAGTTTCTTTTATATATTCCTTAACAATCTCGCTTAGCGGCGTGTCACCGGTTTTATCACCTTGCACAATATCACCAGATTGTTTATTAACAATAATTAAGTGGTTGTCTTCAAATAAAATATTTAAAGTGCTTTTGGTTGAAGCCATGGTGTTTTAAGAATTTTCTAAAACTTTTTGATTTAAATCATCAATAAAAGTAAGTAATTCTTCTTTTCCTGACGCATCTGTAGCGGAAGTAGTAAAATAAGGAGGCATACTTTCCCAAATGGTACTAGTCATAGTTTTGCTATAAATCTGCACATTTCTATTTAATTGAGAAAGTTTAAGTTTGTCAGACTTTGTAAAAACAATACAAAAAGCAATGCCGTTTTCACCTAAAAACTCCATAAATTCAAGATCAATTTTTTGAGGTTCTAATCTAGAATCTACCAAAACAAAAGTGCAAATTAACTGTTCTCGTTGCAGAAAATAATCTTTAATAAATTCTTGAAAACCTTGTCGTAAAGATTTAGAAACTTTGGCATATCCATACCCAGGTAAATCAACTAAAAACCAATTGGTATTAATTTTAAAATGATTTATTAATTGTGTTTTTCCAGGTTTTCCTGATGTTTTAGCCAATTTACTGTGGCCTGTTAACATATTAATTAAAGATGACTTACCAACGTTTGAACGACCAATAAATGCATATTCGGGTAATTGCTCTTTCGGGCATCTTTTTACGTCTGTATTGCTAATAATAAAATCAGCTGTTTTAATAATCATCTATTATAGTTTACGTTCCTTAAGCCATTTATGTAAAATTTCATTAAATCTATCGGGATGCTCCATCATTGGTGCATGACCACATTCATCAATCCAAAATAAATCTGCATCTGGCAATAATCTTTGAAAATCAACAGCCACTTCTGGAGGCGTAACATTATCATTTCTTCCCCAAATTACACAAGCAGGAGTGTTTAATTTTGGTAAATCTTTAGCCATATTATGACGAATAGCACTTTTTGCGATAGCTAAAGTTCTAATAACCTTTGTGCGGTCATTAACAGATGCATAAATTTCATCTACAGACTCCTTTGTTGCAATTTTTGGATCGAAAAAAACTTCTTCTGTTTTTTTCTTAATGTATTCATAATCACCTCTTTTAGGGTAAGTGTCTCCTAAAGATTTTTCATACAAACCAGAGCTACCTGCAAGCACTAATGCGCTTACATTTGGTAGGTTTAATTTTGCAAAATACAAAGCAATATGTCCACCTAAAGAATTCCCAACTAAAATAGCGCTATCTATATTCTTATGTTTCATAAAATCTTTTAAAAATTTAGAAAGATTTTTAACATTTGTTTTTAAAATAGGTAACGAATATATTGGTAGTTCAGGAATTAAAACTTTATAACCATTTTGTGAAAAATAGTTATAAACACTGTCAAAATTGCTTAAGGCCCCTAATAACCCGTGAAGCACAATTATTGGTTGTCCTTCACCAGCTTCGATATAACTAAATTTCCCTTCTTTTATAAGATTATGGCTCATTAATATTGTTTTTAAGCTAAATGCAAAGGTAACTATTTTTTCGAAAATACGACTTTTTTATAAATGCACGTAATTAATTATTTAATGGTTTGAAATTCAAAATTATAGCGTAATAATAGGGGTAAGTGGTAAAAGTTATCAACAAAGTGGGATAAAGTGGTAAAATGTGGGAAAAAATTTATATTTTTGAATTAATTCAGCAAACTCATGATAAATTTAATTGGCACATACGAAGGAAAAGCGGATGCAAAGCTAAGGCTTTTATTGCCAGCGCCTTTAAAAAAACAACTTGCTTCTGTGATGCAAGATGGGTTTGTTATGAAACGCTCAGTACATGAACAATGTTTGGAGTTATACGCCATGGATGAGTGGAATTTGTTAATGAATGAAATTAGTAGCATTAACAGATTTGTAAAAAAGAACAATGATTTTATTAGAATATTTACAGCAGGTATAAAAATTGTTGAATTAGATAGCGCGGGCAGATTACTTATATCAAAAGATTTACAAGCATATGCTGGAATCACTAAAGAGATTGTGTTAGCAGCATCTGGCAATGTAATTGAAATTTGGGATAAAGATAAATATGAAGCTTCTATTAATATAGCTCCTGATCAATTTTCGGCTTTAACTGAAGATGTAATGGGTGGAATTAAAAAAGAACTATAAAATGGAATATCATAATCCTGTATTATTAAAAGAAAGTATAGATGGTTTAGCAATTAAACCTAATGGTGTTTACGTAGATGTAACTTTTGGAGGTGGAGGTCATTCAAAAGAGATATTAAATCGATTGAGTGAAAACGGGAAATTGTTTGGTTTTGACCAAGATGAAGATGCGCAAAGAAATGTGATTGACGATCCGAGATTTACTTTGATACCTCAAAATTTTAGACATATAAAAAGGTATTTACGTTTTTATAATATTAAAAAAGTAGATGGTGTTTTGGCAGATTTAGGTGTTTCATCACATCAGTTTGATGAAGCGGAAAGAGGATTTTCTACTCGTTTTGATGCAGATTTAGATATGCGAATGAATCAAACAGGAGAACTATCTGCCTATGAGGTTGTGAATTTATATGATGAAGAAAAATTAGCAAATGTATTATTTCAGTATAGTGAGCTAAGAAACGCAAAAGCTATTGCTAAAAAAATAGTAAGTGCAAGAATTGAAAATAAAATTAAAACAAGTTTTGAATTAAAAGAAGTGCTTTCGGAATTTGTTCCAAAAGCAGTTGAGCATAAAATTTTAGCGCAAATATTTCAAGGGATTAGAATTGAAGTAAATCAGGAGATAGAAGTGTTAAAAGAATTTTTATTGCAGATTCCTGAATTGTTAAATGTAGAAGGAAGGTTAAGTGTAATATCCTATCATTCTTTAGAAGATAGACTTGTAAAGCGTTTTATGAAAACTGGCCTTTTTGAAGGTGAGCCAGAAAAAGATTTCTTTGGAAATTTTACGGTGCCTTTAAAAACAGTTGGTAAAATGATAATTCCATCATTTGACGAAGTGAAAATGAACAATAGAGCGAGAAGTGCGAAACTAAGAATTGCAACTTTAAAATAAATGGGAGTTAAGGATAATATATATAATGTTTTAAAAGGGAAATTTCTAGTTAGTGATGATTCCTTTAAAAATTGGAGATTTATATTGTTTGTGGTTGGATTAATGTTGTTGATAATTGCAAGTTCTCATAGTGCTGATAAAAAAGTAATGGAAATTGCAAGATTGAATAAAGAAATTAACGAGAAAAGAGCAGAATTTGTAGATACTAGAACAATTTTTATGGAAATGAAACTAGAATCTACCATTAGAAATAAAGTGGTGAGTCTTGATTTAAAACCAAGTGAAAATCCACCTCAAGTAATAAAAGTAGTATCAAAAAAAGTAACATCAAAAAAAAGTAAATAATTGGCAGCTACCCAAAAAGGCATATTAAATAAATTGTACATCGTGTTTGTTATAATCACGTTGTTGTTAATTGCTATTGTGGTAAGGTTAACGGATATTCAATTTACTGATGGTGAAAAATATAGAGCGCTTTCAGAGCAATTAACGCTAAGAAATGATACCATTTTTGCAAATAAAGGAAGTGTGTTTTCTGATGATGGAAGTTTATTAGCAACATCTATGTCTCGTTATGAAATTAGAATGGATGCTTTTACGGTTGAAGAAGAAGTTTTTGAAAAAAACATTAGATCACTATCAGAAAGATTATCTAAAAAATTCGGAAAAACGGCCAGTAATTGGGAAACTAAAATTAGAAAAGCCAGAAATACTAAAAATAGGTATTTATTTATAACAAAGGGTCTTGGTTATAATGATTATATGTTGGTAAAAAGTTTTCCAATCTTCAATTTAGGAATGTATAAAGGTGGTTTTATTGCAGAGCAAACAACCGTTAGAGCACATCCACTTGGTAGAGTAGCGGAAAGAACCATTGGTTATGATGACTATAGAGGAGCTCCCGGAATTGAAGGCGCTTTTAGGTCTAATTTGGTGGGTAGAAATGGGTATAGATTAAAGCAAAAAATTGCGAAAGGACAATGGAGACCAATTAATGATAATAATGAAATTGAACCTGTTAATGGGAATGATATTGTTACTACAATTAATGTAAATATACAGGATATTGCACATCATTCATTATTAAGACAATTAGAATTTTATGAAGCAGATCACGGTTGTGTGGTTGTTATGGAGACTAAAACAGGCGAAATAAAAGCAATTTCAAATTTGGGTAGAAGTTCAAACGGTAAATATTATGAACGTTTAAATTATGCGGTTGGAGAATCTCATGAGCCTGGTTCTGCATTTAAAGTTATGGCTTTTGTAGCAGCTTTAGATGCGGGAGTAATTGACACAAGTACGGTTGTTGATACTGGTGATGGAAGGTATAAAATGTATGGAAGATATATTAATGATTCTCATAGAGGTGGTTACGGAAAAATTTCTGCTGCAAGAGCAATAGAAGTTTCATCTAACATTGGCTTAGCAAGACTTATTGAAGAAAATTTTGGTGCTAATCCACAAAAATTCATTGATATTATTAAAGGAATGAACTTAAACGATTTACTTGGATTGCCAATTAAAGGTGAAGGAAAACCAGATATTCCTGCTCCAGGTGAAAAAAAATGGAGTAAAAACGCTTTGCCCTCTATGTCGTATGGGTATAATTTACAGTTAACACCAATGCAAACACTTACATTTTATAATGCAATTGCAAATAATGGTGAAATGGTAAAACCAATGTTTGTGAAAGAAATAAGAACTTGGGATAAGCACGTGGAGTCCTTTAATAAAACAGTTATAAACCCAGCTATTTGTTCTCCTGAAACAATTAAAAAAGTTCAAGAGGTTTTAAAAAATGTTGTAAAAAGAGGAACTGGACAAAAAATGTATTCTGAAGATTTTTCAATGGCAGGTAAAACAGGAACAGCACGTACAGAATATTGGAAGTCAGATTGGGCTGAAAACAAACTTTATATTTCATCTTTTACAGGTTATTTTCCAGCAGAAAACCCATTGTATAGTTGTATAGTGGTTATTCATAAACCAAAAGTTCAAACTGGTTTTTATGGAGCAGATGTTGCTGGTCCGGTTTTTAAAGATATTGCTCAAAAAATATACACTTCAAATCATATAATTAATAAAGTAGAAGATAAAACACCGAATTTTAAAGGTGTTCAAAATAATTTTGACACGTATTATGCAAATTCAAACAAGGAATTTAATTCAATCCCGAATGTAAAAGGAATGGCGGCTATGGACGCCATTTCTTTACTTGAAAATTTAGGATTAAAAGTGCTGTTAGAAGGAAAAGGGAAAGTGATAGAACAATCTTTAGAAGAAGGTGTAAAATTAGAAAAAGGAACTATAATAAAAATTAAACTAGCATAATTGAAATTAGTAAAAGACATATTATATAAAGTTGGTGTTATTTCTATTCACGGAACCACAAATTCACAAGTGAATGCTGTGGAATTTGATTCTAGACAAGTGAAGAAAAACAGCTTGTTTGTTGCTCAAAAAGGGTTGATTTTTGATGGGCATTTGTTTATTGATAAAGCAATTGAGCAAGGTGCAATTGTAATTGTATGTGAAACGCTTCCCGAAAAATTAAACGGAGATGTTACTTATATTCAGGTTGAAAATTCTGATTCAGCGTTGGCAATTATTGCTTCAAATTTTTATGATAATCCATCTTCAAAATTAAAATTAGTTGGAGTAACAGGTACTAATGGTAAAACAACTATTGCTTCATTATTATATACTTTATTTCAAAAAGCAGGATTTAGCGCTGGATTATTATCAACTGTGAAAATTTTGGTTGATAAAACTCAGTACGAAGCAACACATACAACACCAAACTCATTACTTATAAATAAGTATTTAAATGAAATGGTTGAAGCTGGTTGTGATTATTGTTTTATGGAAGTGAGTTCTCACGGAATTCATCAAAAAAGGACGGAAGGATTAGTGTTTGCAGGTGGAATTTTTACAAATTTAACGCACGATCATTTAGATTATCATAAGACTTTTAAGGAATATAGAGATGTAAAAAAATCATTTTTTGATATGTTGCCAAAAACAGCATTTGCTTTGGTAAATATTGATGATAAAAATGGTGAAGTGATGCTTCAAAATACAAAAGCAAAAAAATACACATATGCTTTAAAAACAATGGCTGATTACAAAGCTAAAATTATAGAAAACCAGTTTTCTGGATTGTTTTTAAATATAAATGGTAATGAAGTTTGGGTGAAATTAACAGGTAGTTTTAACGCTTATAATTTATGTGCGGTTTATGGAACTGCCGATTTGTTAGGCTTAAATACTACAGATGCCTTAACGGCTATTAGTGAGTTGGAAAGTGTGAGTGGAAGATTTCAACATTTTACTTCAAAAGAAGGAATTACGGCAATAATTGATTATGCACATACGCCAGATGCGTTAAAAAATGTGCTTGAAACAATTAATGATATTAGAACAGGAAATGAACAAGTGATAACCGTTGTGGGTTGTGGTGGAGATAGAGATAAAGCTAAGCGTCCTGTTATGGGACGCATAGCTTCTCAATTAAGTTCGCAGGTTATTTTTACTTCAGATAATCCAAGAAGTGAAGATCCTCAAGTGATACTTAATGAAATTGAAAGTGGTGTTGAAGCTCAAAACTATAAAAAAACAATTACAGTTTTAGATAGAGAGCAAGCTATAAAAACGGCCACAAAGTTGTCGAAAAAAGGAGACATTATTTTAATTGCTGGAAAAGGTCATGAAACCTATCAGGAAATTAAAGGTGTAAGAACTCATTTTGATGATTTTGAGATAATAACTGAATTATTAAAAGCTTAGAAATTTAACAATATGTTATATTATTTATTTGATTATTTAGACAGTCAATTTGATGTTATAGGAGCAGGATTGTTCCAATATATCTCATTTCGTTCTGCGCTAGCTTTTATTCTTTCTTTATTGTTTTCAACTATTTATGGTAAAAGAATTATTAACTATTTGCAATTTAAGCAAGTAGGAGAATCTGTAAGAGATTTAGGATTAGAAGGGCAGGTAGAAAAGGCTGGAACTCCAACTATGGGAGGTGTTATTATTATTTTAGCAACGTTAATTCCTGTGCTTTTATTAGCGGAATTGGACAATGTTTATATTGTTATTTTGTTAATAACAACTCTTTGGATGGGTATAATTGGTTTTGTTGATGATTATATAAAAGTTTTTAAAAAAGATAAGGAAGGTTTAAAAGGGCGGTTTAAAATAGCTGGTCAAATTTCATTAGGAATTTTTGTTGGGGCCATGTTTTATTTTCATCCTAGTGTTACCATGAAAGAGAAATTACCAATAAAATTTCAATATGTTGCAGAAGATGGAGTGCCGGTATTGTTTGGAGAAGCAAAAAAATCAACAAAAACTACGATTCCGTTTTTTAAAAATAATCAGTTAGAATATGCCGAGGCTTTAGAAATTTTCGGAAAAGGGTTAAAAGAATATGCGTGGTTGTTATTTATTCCAATTGTCATATTTATAATTACAGCGGTATCAAACGGAGCAAATTTAACTGATGGGATTGATGGTTTAGCAGCAGGCTCATCGGCAATTATAGTCCTCACGCTCGGTATTTTTGCGTGGGTTTCTGGTAATATCATATTTGCCAATTATTTAGATGTAATGTATATACCAAACTCAGGTGAAATGACCATTTTTATTGCAGCATTTGTTGGGGCATTGGTTGGTTTTTTATGGTATAATACATATCCGGCTCAGGTTTTTATGGGAGATACAGGTAGTTTAACCATTGGTGGAATTATTGCAGTTTTAGCAATTGCAGTGCGCAAGGAGTTGTTAATTCCAATTTTAGCAGGCATATTTTTGGTGGAGAATTTATCCGTTATTCTGCAAGTAAGTTATTTTAAATATACCAAAAAAAGATTTGGTGAAGGAAAACGCATTTTTAAAATGTCACCATTGCATCATCATTATCAAAAATCTGGTTACCATGAAAGTAAAATTGTTACCCGTTTTTGGATTGTTGGAATTATGTTGGCGGTATTTACAATAGTAACCTTAAAGTTGCGATAAATGAAGAATTTGGTAATTCTTGGTGGAGGAGAAAGCGGTGTTGGAACTGCCATTTTAGGAAAGCAAAAAGGGTACAATGTTTTTGTTTCTGATAAAGGAAAAATTGCAAAAAAATATAAAGACGTTCTTTTAAATAATGACATTGAATTTGAGGATGGTGGTCATACAGAAGCTAAAATATTTGAAGCGGATGTGGTGATGAAAAGCCCTGGAATACCTGATAAAGTGCAATTAATAGTTGCGCTTAAAGAAAAAGGAATTCCAGTGATTTCTGAAATTGAGTTTGCTTCAAAATATACTACTGGAACTATTGTAGGAATTACAGGTTCAAACGGTAAAACTACCACAACAATGTTGGTAAATCATATTTTGAAAAAAGCCAATTTAAATGTTGGAATGGGTGGGAATATTGGAAAAAGTTTTGCACAGCAAGTGGCTGAGGATAATTTCGGAATTCATGTATTAGAGTTAAGTAGTTTTCAGTTAGATGGTATTGTAGATTTTGCACCACACATTGCTATTTTAACAAACATTACGCCAGATCATTTAGACAGATATAACTATCAGTTTGAAAATTATATCAACTCAAAATTTAGAATAACAGAAAATCAAACAGAAAACGATTTTTTAATATATGATGCTGATGACGAGGTGATTGCAAATTGGTTAAACAAAAATAAAGTAAAAGCAACATTGTTGCCTTTTTCATTAGAAAAGGAATTGGAACAAGGAGTATTTATAAAAGATAATAATATAATATTAAAATATAAAACTGAACATACAATAATGAGTATAACAACTTTAGCATTAAAGGGGAAACATAACACGAAAAATGCAATGGCAGCGGCTATGGCATCTTCATTATTAAAAGTTAGAAGCAACACTATTAGAGAAAGTTTAGAGGACTTTGAAGGCGCTGAACATAGATTGGAAGAGGTGTTAAAAATAAATGGAGTTCAGTATATAAACGACTCTAAGGCAACAAATGTAAATGCAACTTTTTATGCTTTAGAAAGTATGAGAACTCCTACCGTTTGGATTGTGGGAGGAGTTGACAAAGGAAATGATTATTTAGATTTAATGCCTTTGGTAAGAGAAAAAGTAAAAGCTATTATTTGTTTAGGTATTGAAAATCAAAAAATAATTCAAACATTTAATAATGTTGTTGATTTAATAGTTGAAACGGCTGGAGCTGAAGAAGCAGTAAAAGTAGCATACAAAATTGCAGAAAAAGGAGATACTGTATTGCTATCACCTGCCTGTGCAAGTTTTGATTTATTTGAAAATTATGAAGATAGAGGTAACAAATTTAAACAAGCAGTGAGAGAATTGTAAATGAAAAATTGGTTTAAAAATATTGAAGGTGATCGTGCAATTTGGGCGGTAGTTGGTTTTATGGCATTATTGTCGTTTTTACCAATTTACAGCGCAAGTACAAATTTGGTATATGTTGCCAATAATGGCACGCCAATCTTTCATTTAGTTAAACACGCATTATTATTAGCTGTTGGTTTTATGATTATTTACGGAGTTCATAAAATTCCATATAGATTTTTTAGTGGAGGTTCTGTAATAATGATTCCTCTGGTTATTGTATTGTTAGCATTTACGTTGGCAAAAGGCTCAACTATTGGTGGGGCAAATGCAAGTAGGTGGATTCAAATTCCCTTTATTGGAGTTGGTTTTCAAACTTCAACATTGGCAGGTTTAATTTTAATGATTTATGTTTCCAGATATTTGGCACAAAACAAAGACAAAGAATTTACATTTAAAGATAGTGTTTTAAAATTGTGGATCTGGGTAGCCATAATATTAGGGTTAATTTTGCCAGCCAATTTTTCAACTACTGCAATTTTCTTTTTAATGATATTAATGGTCGCCTTTATAGGTGGTTATCCTTTTAAATATTTAGCATCTGTTGTGGGGATAGGTGTATTTGTGTTTGCTCTATTTGTGTTAACTGCGAAAGCCCTCCCTGGAGTGCTGCCAAATAGAGTAGATACATGGATTAGTAGGGTTGAAAACTTTGCTAATGAAAATGCAGAGGAAGGTTATCAGGTTGAAAAGGCAAAAATAGCAATTGCAAGTGGAGGAATTCAAGGAAGAGGCCCTGGGAAAAGTGTTCAAAAAAACTTTTTACCTCAATCTTCATCAGATTTTATTTTCGCAATTATTGTTGAAGAATGGGGCTTAATAGGTGCATTGGTAGTTATATCTTGTTACTTATTTTTATTAATAAGAATATTAATTGCATCAAAAAAAGCAACTACCATATTTGCAACTTTATTAATTATTGGAGTGGGAATTCCTATAATTATTCAGGCAGTTATTAATATGGCTGTGGCTGTAAATTTATTTCCTGTAACAGGACAAACATTGCCATTAATTAGTAGTGGAGGAACATCTATTTGGATGACTTGTATTGCTATTGGTATTATATTAAGTGTTACCGCAAATAAAGAAAAAGTAGTAAATCCAGATAATGAAGAAAACCCTTTAGATATTTTACATGAAGCAATCGGTTAATATCATATTAAGTGGAGGTGGAACAGGAGGACATATATATCCGGCTGTGTCTATAGCGAATGAGCTGAAGGAAAAATATCCTGAAGCCCAATTTTTGTTTGTAGGAGCTAAAGATAAAATGGAAATGGAAAAAGTTCCACAAGCTGGTTATGAAATAAAGGGATTGTGGATTGCGGGTTTACAAAGGCAATTAACGTTAAAAAACGCCATGTTTCCGTTTAAACTTATCAGTAGTTTATGGAATGCATATAAAATAATAAAAAAATTTAAACCAACAGTTGTTATTGGTACTGGAGGTTTTGCAAGTGGGCCAACATTATTTGTTGCAAACAGATTAGGAATAAAAACAGTGATTCAAGAGCAAAACTCATATCCAGGAATAACTAACAAATTACTAAGTAAAAAAGCTGATAAAATTTGTGTTGCTTATGATGGTTTAGAACGATTTTTTCCTGCTGATAAAATTTTAAAAACTGGAAATCCAGTTCGTCAGGATTTACTGGATATTGATTCTAAAAGAGAAGAGGCAATTCAGTTTTTTAATTTAAATAAAGAGCAAAACACATTAGTTATTATTGGCGGAAGTCTGGGTGCTAGAGCGTTGAACAATTTAATTGAAAAGCATATAAATTGGTTGGTAGAAAAAGGTATTCAAGTTATTTGGCAAACGGGAAAGTTATATTATGATGAGTTTAAAAAATATGATGAATTAAAAGGTGTAAAAACCTATGCTTTTTTAAATAGAATGGATTTAACATATGCAGCTGCAGATATTTTAATAAGTAGAGCAGGAGCAAGTTCAATATCAGAATTGTGTATTGTTGGAAAACCAGTAATTTTTATTCCATCGCCAAATGTAGCTGAAGATCATCAAACAAAAAACGCATTGGCAATTGTAGATAAAGAAGGTGCTATTTTATTGAAAGAATCTGAATTAGAGACTTTTAAAAATTTATTTGAAGGATTAATATCAGATGAAGAACTTCAACAAAAATTACGTAAAAATATTAAAGTATTGGCGTTGCCAAATGCAACAAAAGATATAGTAAAAGAAATAGAAAAATTAATTCATTGAATTTAGATAATATACATAACATTTATTTTGTAGGTATCGGAGGAATCGGTATGAGCTCACTTGCTTTTTATTTTAAAAGCAATGGGAAAAATGTTGCTGGTTACGATAAAACTCCTACCGAAATTACTAATTCATTAAAGGAAAAAGGAATGCAAATTCACTTTGAAGATGCTATTGATTTTATTGCTGATGAATTCAAAAATAAAGGGAATACGTTGGTTATTTATACGCCAGCAATTCCTAAAAATCATTCAGAATTAAATTTCTTTTTTGATAATAATTATAAGGTTTTAAAGCGTTCAGAAATATTAGGTGAAATCACTAAAAATTCATTTTGTTTAGCTGTTGCAGGCACACATGGTAAAACAACTACTTCAACCATGTTAGGTCATATTCTGTTTGAAGCAGGTGTAAATGCAACCTCATTTTTAGGCGGGATTTCAGAAAATTATAATTCAAATTTAATTTTAGGTGGCTCAGAAGTTTCTGTGGTTGAAGCAGATGAATTTGATCGCTCATTTTTAAGGTTATCACCAAATATTGCTTGTATTACATCAATGGATGCGGATCATTTAGATATTTATGGAGAACCGGCTGAATTGGAAAAATCATTTAAAGATTTTGGAGCTAAAGTTTCTGATACATTAATTGTAAAAAAAGGGTTACCAATTGAGGCTTTAACTTTTGGAATAGACGAAGATGCCGATTACAATGCATCAAATATTAAAATAGAAAATGGTGCTTATATTTTTGATGTAAAAACACCAACAGAATTTATTAAAGAGGTAAAAATAAATTTACCAGGAAAACATAATGTGCTAAATGCGGTGGCGGCTTTGGCAATGGCTAATAGTTACGGAATATCATTACCAGTCATTGCCAAAGCTTTACTTTCTTTTAAAGGAATAAAGCGTCGTTTTTCTTATAAAATTAAAACTGATAATTTGGTTTTAATTGATGATTATGCACATCATCCAACAGAAATTATTGCTGTTGCAAGTGCGGTTAGAGAAATGTATCCTTCAAAAAAAATAGTAGGTGTTTTTCAACCACATTTATTTAGTAGAACTAGAGATTTTGTAGATGATTTTGCAAAAAGTTTATCATTATTTGATGAATTAATTTTACTGGATATTTATCCGGCAAGAGAATTACCAATAGAAGGAGTTAGTTCAAGTTGGTTATTAGACAAAGTTTCCATAGATAAAAAACAGATTTCTTCAAAAGAGAATTTGTATAAAAATATTTTAAAATCAAAAGCACAAGTAATTGTTATGATTGGCGCAGGAGATATTGGGGAGTTAGTAAGTGTAATAAAATATAAATTAACAAGTGAAAATTAACTGGAACTACATAAAAGGAGTATTCTTAATTACTTTAATTGGGTTTTTATATGGTTTTTCAAATCATAAAAATAATGCCATAAAAGTGAAGGAAGTTGTAGTTGAATTTGAGCGCGGAAATAACCTTTTTATGAATTATGAAATGGTTAATAAATTGTTAATACAAAATGGAAAAACTGTTAGAAATCAAGAAAAATCTGTTATAGATTTACATAAATTAGAGTCTAATGTTCTATCACATCCTATGGTAGAAAATGCGGCTATTTTTTTAACAGTTGATGGTTCGCTAAAAGCAAAGGTTAAACAGCGTACACCTATAGCAAGAGTGGTGTCTGAAGATGAGAGTTATTATATTGATAGACAGGCTAAAAGGATGCCTTTGTCAGTAAATCACTCGGAGCGTGTTTTGATTATCTTTGGCGATGTTGAAGAAGAAGATTTTGAAGAAATTCACTTGTTGGCAACAACAATTTTAAACGATGAATTTTTAAAAAAACAAATAATTGGTGTGGAATTAGCGCCAGATAATGAGTACGTTTTAGAAACAAGAGTTGGTGAACAAAAAATAATTGTTGGTAAGATTGAAAATTTAAACGAAAAATTTGAGAATTTAAAATCGTTTTATAACAAAACAATGTTAGATAGTACAATTAATAATTACTCATCAATAAATTTAAAATACCGCAAGCAAGTTGTGTGTACAAAAGAAGTAGAATATGGAGCATAATGATATTTCAGTAGGTTTAGATATAGGAACAACAAAAATTGTTGCTATGATTGGGCGAAAGAATGAATATGGGAAAATTGAGTTGCTTGGTACGGGTAAAGCAAAAAGTTTAGGAGTACATAGAGGTGTTGTAAATAATATTACACAAACAATACAATCAATTCAATTAGCTGTTGATGAAGCTATTGCAGTGTCAGGGATTAAAATAGATGAGGCAGTGGTTGGTATTGCAGGTCAACATATTAGAAGTTTACAACATAGTGATTATATAACACGCCCTAATTCTGAAGAAGTTATAAATGATGAAGATTTAGAAAAGCTTGAAAAACAAGTATATAAATTAGTGATGCTTCCAGGAGAAGAAATTATACACGTTTTACCTCAAGAATTTAAAGTTGATGGACAAGCGGAAATAACTGAGCCTGTTGGAATGTATGGTGGAAGATTAGAAGCAAATTTTCACGTAGTTGTTGGTCAGGTTTCATCTATTAGAAATATAGGGCGGTGTATTAAAAGCGCCGGATTAAATCTTGCAGGAATAACATTAGAACCTTTGGCATCTGCCGAGGCAGTTTTAAGTAATGAAGAAAAAGAAGCTGGCGTTGCTTTAATTGATATTGGAGGTGGAACAACAGATTTAGCCATATTTAAAAACGGAATTATTCGTCATACAGCAGTTATTCCTTTCGGAGGAAATGTAATAACCGAAGATATTAAAGAAGGTTGTTCAATTATTGAAAAACAAGCAGAATTATTAAAAACAAAATTTGGGTCAGCTTGGCCAGGTGAAAATAAAGAGAATGAAATTGTATCAATTCCAGGTCTAAGAGGAAGAGATCCAAAAGAAATTACACTTAAAAATTTATCTAAAATAATACATGCACGTGTTGTAGAAATTATTGAGCAAGTTTTTTTAGAAATTAAAAATTATGGTCATGAAGAACCAAAGAAAAAATTAATAGCGGGAATTGTACTAACAGGAGGCGGCGCTCAGTTAAAACATTTAAAACAATTAGTAGAATATATTACAGGTATGGATACCAGAATTGGATATCCGAATGAAAATTTAGCTGGAGATACAGATGAAAGTTTTTCGAGTCCACAATATGCCACTGCAGTAGGTTTATTAATGAATGGATTAAAAAAAATAGATAAACAAAAGGCAAAAAATTTACCACCAAAAGTTGTAGCAGAAGAGTTAGCGGAAAAGCCTTCAATAGAAGTTCCAGAAGAAATTAAAGTTGAAGAACCAAAAGAACCTAAAAAATCAATTTTTGAAAAATGGGGAGATAAGTTTAGAGATTTTTTAGACAACGCGGAATAGCATAAATTATTAGTAAGAAAAAGAGACGTATAACACCAACAAATAAATATTATGAGCACAGATTTTAACAACATTTCCTTCGATTTACCAAAAAATCAATCTAACGTTATTAAAGTTATAGGAGTAGGTGGTGGCGGTAGTAATGCCGTTAATCACATGTATACTCAAGGAATTGATGGAGTAGATTTTGTTATTTGCAATACAGATGCTCAAGCATTGCACAATAGCCCAATCCCAACAAAAATTCAGTTAGGAGTTTCTTTAACTGAAGGTTTAGGTGCTGGCGCAAACCCTGAGGTTGGTGAACAAGCTGCAAAAGAAAGTATTGAAGAAATAAAGCAAATGTTATCTTCAAATTCAAAAATGGTTTTTATTACCGTTGGAATGGGTGGTGGAACCGGTACGGGTGCTGCTCCTGTAATTGCTAAAGCTGCTAGAGAATTAGATTTACTAACTATTGGTATTGTTACTATTCCATTTTCTTTTGAAGGAAAAACTAGAAATGAACAAGCTCAAAAAGGGATTGAAAAATTACGTGAATATGTAGACTCGTTGGTGGTAATTAATAACAATAAATTAAGAGAAGTATACGGAAATCTTGGTTTTAAAGCAGGTTTTTCAAAAGCTGATGAAGTTTTATCAACTGCAGCAAGAGGTATTGCAGAAGTTATTACACATCATTATACTCAAAACATAGATTTACGTGATGCAAAAACCGTACTATCTAATAGTGGAACAGCTATAATGGGATCTGGAACAGCATCTGGGATAAATAGATCTGAAGAAGCTATTTCTAAAGCATTAGATTCACCTTTATTAAATGATAATAAGATCACAGGCGCTAAAAATGTCTTATTGTTAATTGTTTCTGGAACAGATGAAATTACCATTGATGAAATTGGAGAAATTAACGATTATATTCAATCTGAAGCTAAATCTAACGTAAACATTATTATGGGTGTTGGAGAAGATGAAAGCTTAGGAGAAGCTATTGCAGTAACCATTGTTGCAACCGGTTTTAATAAAGATCAACAACATGAAATTTCAAATGTTGAAGCCAAAAAAATAATTCATACACTTAATGATGAGCAAGAAGCATCCTATGATTTTTCTGAAAAAAATTTACTAGATAATGCTTCAAAATCAACAAATGAGCCTATTGCAGCTGTTGAAATTAAAGAAGAAAAAATAGTGTATGATTTAGGAGAAGAAATAGAAGAAGAACCTCAATTTGATTTAATACAAACCTCGGAGTTTATTAAAAACATTGAAGTTGTTTGTGAAGAAATTTCTTCAAAAAAGTTTGAGGAATTTGTGATTACTGAAGTAAAATCAGAAAAGGTAGAACCAGTAATTGAACCAATTTCAGAAGAAAAGCAAATTTCATTTACGTTTGATTTGCCTATTTCTCAATCAAAAAAAGAACCTGTTAAAGAAGTAAATGAACCCGTAATTAATAATATTGAAGTAATTGCGCATCAAGTAGTTCAACCTAAAAAAATTGAAGAAGATGTATATTTTACTTTAGAAGATTATACAGAGTTGGAAGAAAATCTTACAAGAGCTTCAAAACCTGTTGCAATTGAGAAAAAAGTAATTGATGAGCCTACTTTAAAATATAAATCCGAACCAAAAATTAGCATTAATGATCACGAGGTTTTTGATCATAAAGAGGTTTCTCCGTTAGATTTAACAATTGCTGAATTGCAAAAAAGAGCTGCGGAAAGAAGAGAAAAAATGAAAAACTTTAATTATAAGTTTATAAATAAAGTAAATAAAAATATTGACGAAATAGAAAAAGAGCCAGCTTATAAAAGAATGGGTGTAGAATTAAATCAAACCTCTCATTCATCACAATTAAATCAGTCTAGAACTACTTTAAATATTGATGAAAATGATGATATTCAATTCCGTTCAAACAACTCATTTCTACATGATAATGTAGATTAAAACTTTGCCCAAAGACAAGTGCCCTTAGACAAGTTTTCTAAGTTTTGGACTCGAAAATCTTTAATGAAAATTAGAGAATTTCGAGTTCTTTTTTTTTATCTTCGCAAATAAATAATTTTGATTATGAGTTTACAAGAAAAGGTAATGGATAAAATGAAAGAGGCTATGAAATCCAAAAACAGCATAGCATTGGAATCATTAAGAGCCATTAAATCGGAATTGCTCTTATTGCAAACTAAAGGAGGTACATCTGATAAATTTAATTCAGAAGATGAAATTAAATTACTTCAAAAATTAGTAAAACAAAGAAAAGATAGTGCAGCGCTTTATATTGAGCAAGGCAGAGAAGATTTAGCAGATCCTGAGTTAGCACAAGTGGGAGTAATAGCTCAGTTTTTACCAGAACAAATGAGTGATGAAGCTGTTAAAAACATTGTTGCTAAAATTATTGAGAAAGTTGGAGCAACTTCAATGAAAGACATGGGAACTGTTATGGGTATGGCTTCTAAAGAACTTGCTGGAAAAGCAGATGGTAAAGCAATATCTATGGCTGTAAAACAATTATTGGCTTAGATAAAAATTAATATTTGGCCTCGTGGCGCAACTGAATAGCGCACTGGATTTCGGCTCCAGCGGTTGTAGGTTTGAATCCTACCGAGGTCACTAGTAAAACCCTTGAGAAATTATATTTTTCAAGGGTTTTTTCTTTTTCAACAAATAAAGAATGATATTAAATAGCTTTAGATTTCAAGGAAATGAGTTTTATCAAATTATTTGTGTAAATGACAATATTGTATCAAAAAGAATTCTATAGGATTGTTAATTTTAGAACTTGTATAAAGTGCTATTTTTTTCATAATATTTTCAGAAAATAGTTATGGTAAATAGTGATATTTTAAAGATTAAATACAATATTAAACATGAAATACGGTCATTTTGATGATGCAAATAGAGAGTATGTAATTACGAATCCTAAAACTCCCTATCCGTGGATTAATTATCTTGGAAACGAAGATTTTTTCTCGCTAACTTCCAATACAGGAGGAGGTTATACTTTTTATAAAGATGCTAAATTTAGGAGGTTAACTAGATACAGATATAATAATGTACCTATTGATGATGGAGGAAAATATTTTTATATTAAAGATGAGGAAACAATATGGTCTCCAGGATGGAAACCTGTAAAAACCGAATTGGATAGTTATGAATGCCGCCACGGAATGAGTTATACTAAATTCAAAAGTTCCAAAAATGGTGTTCAGGCAGAAGTACTACAATTTATTCCACTTGGTTTTTGGGGTGAAATTCAAAAAGTAAATTTAAAGAATACAACTTCAAAAGTAAAAACTTTAAAATTGTATTCATTTATAGAATGGGCGTTGTGGAATGCTGAAGATGATATGACCAACTTTCAACGTAATTTTAGTACGGGTGAAGTTGAAATTGAAGATTCAGTTATTTATCATAAAACCGAATTTAAAGAAAGACGAAATCATTACGCTTTTTACTCAGTAAATGAGCCTATTAATGGTTATGATACTGACAGAGATTCATTTATTGGATTATATAATGGTTTTGATGCTCCAGAAGCTGTTACTAATGGAAAACCTTCAAATTCTAAAGCACATGGGTGGTCTCCAGTTGCTTCGCATTATATTGAAGTAACGCTACAGCCAGGTGAAGAAAAAGATTACATTTTTATGTTGGGTTATGTGGAAGTAGATGAAAATAACAAATGGGAAAGTAAAGCTGTAATCAACAAAAAACCTGCAAAGGAAATGATTGCCAAATACAATACTGTTGAAAAAGTGAAAGTTGCATATAAAGAGTTGCAAGTGTATTGGGATGATTTATTAGGAAAAATTTCTATTCAATCTGATGATGAAAAATTAGATAGAATGGTGAATATTTGGAATCAATATCAATGTATGGTTACTTTTAATATGTCTCGTTCTGCGTCATTTTTTGAATCAGGAATTGGCCGTGGAATGGGTTTTAGAGATTCTAATCAAGATTTAATTGGTTTTGTACATCAAATCCCAGAAAGAGCACGCGAAAGAATTGTTGATATTGCCTCAACACAATTTGAAGATGGCTCTTGTTACCACCAATATCAACCATTAACTAAAAAAGGGAATGCTATTTTAGGTGGGAATTTTAATGATGATCCGCTATGGTTAATCCTTTCAACAACTGAATATATTAAAGAAACTGGTGATTTTTCTTTATTGGATGAATTAGTTCCTTTTGATAATGATATTACAAGAGCAAAACCACATTTTGAGCATTTAAAAGCATCATTTTATCATGTGGTTAATAATTTGGGACCTCATCAATTACCACTTATTGGTAGAGCAGATTGGAATGATTGTTTAAACTTAAATTGTTTTTCAAAAGATCCAAACGAGTCTTTCCAAACTACCGGAAACAAAAAAGACGGACAAGCAGAATCTTTAATGATTGCAGGACTTTTTGTTGTGTACGGTAAAGAATATATAGATTTATGTAAGCAAATTGGTAATGATGAAGAGGCAAATGAGGCGCAAATTCATGTAGATAACATGATTGAAGCTGTTAAAAAACATGGTTGGGATGGTGATTGGTTTTTAAGAGCATACGATTATTTTGGAAAAAAAGTTGGTTCTAATGAAAATGAAGAAGGAAAAATATTTATAGAATCTCAAGGTTGGTGCAGTATGGCCGAAATTGGTATTGAAGATGGTTTAGTAGAAAAATCATTAAATGCTGTTGATGAACATTTAAATTGTGATTACGGAATTGTATTAAATAGCCCGGCTTTTTCTAAGTATTATATTGAATACGGCGAAATTTCTACATATCCAGCTGGTTATAAAGAAAACGGAGGAATCTTTTGCCATAACAATCCTTGGGTTATGATTGCGGAAACTAAGATTGGAAGAGGTGATAAAGCGTTTGAATATTATTCTAAAATAGCACCTAGTTATTTAGAAGAAATTTCAGAATTACATAAAGTTGAACCTTATGTATATTGCCAAATGATTGCAGGTAAAGAAGCTTCAAAACCTGGCGAAGCTAAAAATTCTTGGCTGTCTGGAACGGCATCTTGGAATTTTTATGCAATTACACAATATATTTTAGGTATTAAACCAATGTATTATGGACTTTTAGTAAATCCTTGTATTCCTTCAAAGTGGAATAGGTTTAAAATGAGTAGAAAATTTAGAGGAGCTACTTATAATATTGAAGTTTTAAACCCAAACAATGTTAGTAAAGGAATACAACAATTAATTGTAAATGGTGAGAAAATTGGTTCAAACATTATTCCAATTCTAGAAGCTAATAAAGAACATGCTATAACAGTAATAATGGGCTAATAAATTTTAATTAAGTTTGATTTGTTTATTTAAAACTCTCTTAGATAAAATCTGAGAGAGTTTTTTTTATGCAAAAAACACAAATTATAATACTTTTTTAACACCAACAAATTCTTCTTTAAATTCTTTTGGAGTGCAGTTTTTAGCTTTTTTAAATAAGCGGTTAAAATTGGCAATATTGTTAAATCCACATTTAAAGCCTATTTCTCCAATACTTAAATCAGTTTCCAAAAGCCATCTTGTTGCAAAACTAATTCTGGTATTATTTACATAAGTAATAAATGTTTTTCCAGTTCTACTTTTCATAAATCTATTAAATGAAACTGGACTCATATTTACTAGTTCAGAAATTTCTTTTAAAGTAATTGTTTTAGTAAAATTGTTCTGAATATAATCGTACACTTTTTTTATTTTATCGCTATTATGAAAATCTTCTTTAACAGCAGAAGAGTTTGATAGTAATTTTTGTTCTGTAGATTTAGCCAATTCATCTAAAATTGAAATAAACTCTAAATAGTAACTAATTCCAGAAATTCTAGTTAAAGCCATTAAGCGAGGCATTACTTTAATGGTAGTTTCTTTAGAAAACAAAATACCATGTTTACCTCTATTAAACATATCTTTTATAGGCTTAAATATTCTTCTTGCCAACGTTTTTTCATTAAATAAATCTGGATGAATATGAATAGTAATTTCATAAATTTCTTTACAAGTACATTTGTGCAATTCCCAACCATGAACCAAATTTGGGCCAACCAACACCAATTCTAGTTCATCAATTTCAGCAGTATGATCTCCAATAATTCGTCTAACGCCTTTTCCTTTAAAAATAAAATTCATTTCAATTTCAGGATGAAAGTGAATAGGGAAATCAAAATCATCTTTTACTCTTTCTTCTACTAAAAAACTATCTTCAGGAATTAGTCGTGTAATTTCTCTATGAGCATTTTGTATCATAATTATTTAAAATTGTGTTTTAAAACACATAGTTAATGAAAATATACAAATAAATGACAAAATATGATTAACAATTATTTAACATATGTAATAACTTTGTATGAGCTACTATTCATAATAGTATGAATTTAGGCAAAAAAGAATAATTAAACCAAATATTTTATGAAAATTCAAAATTTAAAAAAAATTATTTTTCTTGGGATTCTCTTGCTAGGTATATTTGTACAAGCGCAAAGTGTTTCAGGTAATGTATCGGGTAAAGATGGCACACCATTACCTGGAGTTTCAGTAATAATAAAAGGAACTACCGTAGGGGTTACTACAGATTTTAATGGAGATTTCTTATTTCAGAGTATTAAAGAAAAACAAGTAATTGTTTTTTCTTATTTGGGTTTCGTATCTAAAGAAGTTACAATCCAAAATTTTAATCCACTAAAAATTGTTTTAGAAGAAGACATGCAAAATCTACAGGAAGTTGTAGTTGTAGGTTATGGTACACAAAAGAAAGCTTTAGTAACAGGAGCAAGTGTAAATGTAAAAGGTGAAGATATTGCGGCACTTAACACAGGAAATGCAATGCAAGCTTTACAAGGTACCACTGCAGGGGTTAGTATAACTAGGGATAATGGATCTCCGGGAGCAGGAACAAGAGTTACAATCCGAGGACTGGGTACTATTGGAAATTCAAATCCTTTATATATTGTTGACGGTGTAGCTGTTGGGAGTATAGATTATTTGAGTTCTTCAGATATTGCATCAATTGACGTTTTAAAGGATGCTGCTTCAGCTGCTATTTATGGTTCTCGTGCTGCAAATGGTGTTGTTTTAGTTACAACAGTTAAAGGGCGTAAAAATGCTCCAGCAAAAATTAGTTTTGACTCTTATTATGGTGTTCAAAATATTTATAAAAACCTAGATCCATTAAATGCACAAGAATATATGTATATAATGGATGAAGGTCGAGTAAATGATGGATTAGCACCAACTGATTGGGAAGCAAAGATTAAAAATAATTCTTGGTTAAATAATAATTATCCAGCGGTGGCAGATCAATATGGTCAAGAAATTTGGGATAATCTTCAAAATGGTTGGGAAGGAACCAATTGGATTGATGAAATTACAAATAATGATGCTCCTATACAAAACTATGCACTTAATATTACTGGCGGTAGTGAAGACATTATTTATTCTTTAGGGATATCTTATTTAGATCAAAAAGGTATGATTGGTGGTGATATTACAGGTGCAGGATATAAAAGACTTACTGCAAGGTTAAATACTCAAATGGTATTAAAAAAGAATGAAGAACATGCTATTATTACTGTTGGTGAAAACTTTACCTATACTAATGAAGAAAATAGAAGTGTAGCAACTGGTAATATTTATTGGAATGACTTACACAATGCTTTAGTTCAAAATCCTTTTATGCCGGCTTATTGGCAACAATCAATTGATTCAAATATCAATGAATTTGGATTTTCTCCAACTTTAGAAGGTATTAGTACAGGTCAAACAAACCCTTTAGCTGTAATGTTTTATCGTCATAATTACAATACTGGAAAAGGAAATAAAATAATAGGAAACGTATTTTTAGAAGTTGAGCCAATAGAAGATTTAAAATTCAGGTCTTCATACGGTATTGATTCTTGGTTTGGACATAGTAGATCTATGAACCCTACATATCATTTAGGTACACTTTATTCAGATGCAACTAACGGAGCGTCTCAAAGCCAATATTTTGGAGCAAATTTTACTTGGACAAATACAGTTTCATACAAACGCCAATTTGGTGATCACCAAATTGATGCTTTATTAGGTACTGAATTACTTCAAAACCAAATAAATACAGAGGTTGGTGGTTCAAGAAATAATTTATTGTTTCCAGGGCAATTTGAATATGCATACCTTAATAATACTGAAAGTCCAGGTTCTGTAAGTGATATAAATACTTGGGGAGCTGATTGGGCTGCCGGAGGTGGAGGCTTAATGTCATATATGGCTAGAGCTCAATACAATTTCAAAGAAAAATATTTAATGTCTGCAACTGTTCGTATGGATGGTTCATCAAATTTTGCTAAAGGAAATAGATGGGGTACATTTCCATCTTTCTCAGCAGGTTGGCTATTAACTAAAGAAGACTTTATGGAAAGCACTTCTAATATTATAGATTTTGCTAAGGTTAGAGCAAGTTGGGGACAAAACGGTAATCAATCAATTGATAACTTTATTTACTCATCTCAAATAGCATATGTCTTCCCTGGATATTTCTTTGGAGATACAAAACCTGTTTCAGGAACAACTGCTTATCCTGCAAAAGTTACAAATCCTGATGTTACTTGGGAAACTTCTGAACAATTAAACATTGGTTTTGATGTTAATCTGTTAGATTCTAGATTAGGAGTGACATTTGATTGGTATAATAAAACAACTAAAGATTGGTTGTTAGAAGCTCCTATTTTAGGAACATCTGGTGCTGGTGCTCCATATATTAATGGTGGAGATATTGAAAATAAAGGTATTGAAATTGTTTTAAATTGGAAAGATGAAATAGGTGATTTTAAATATGGAGCTACATTAACAGGAGCTCATAATAAAAACACGGTTACACGTATTGCAAATACGGATGGATCTATTTTAGGACCTAGCCATGTATTATCACAAGGAACATCTTATATTTCAAGAGTACAAGTAGGGCAACCAATTGGATATTTCTATGGGTTTGAAGCAGATGGAATTTTGCAAAATCAAGATGAGGTTGATGCGTATGTAACTCCAAGCGGCACTCCTTATTTTGCAGATCAACGCCCTGGAGATGTTCGTTTTGTGGATCAAAACCAAGATGGAGCAATAGATGAAGATGATAAAGTGTATTTAGGAGACCCTAATCCAGATTTTGAAATGGGTATTCAATTAAATTTTGCATATAAAGGTTTTTATACAAATACAACTTTAACGGGTAAATTTGGAATGCAGGTAATGCAATCTTATAGATCTTTTGCTGATAATTTCACACAAAATTATACTTCAGGTGTATTTGATCGTTGGCATGGTGAAGGAACATCTAATACAATGCCACGTTTAAGCTCTGTTTCAAATAGAAACACAAATTATATTTCTGATATCTTTATGCACAATGCGGATTATTTAAGAATTAATAATTTAACTGTTGGATATGAATTTGGAAATAAGTTGGCTGATTTTGCAGCAATTTCAAATGCAAAATTATATATGTCAGTAAGTAATTTATATACGTTTACTAAGTATGATGGTATGGATCCTGAAGTTCGTTTTGGACACGACGCAAGTTGGGCATCAGGAGTAGATCTTGGACTATATCCTCAGGCAAGAACTGTAATGTTCGGGCTAAGTGTTGATTTTTAATTTAAAATAAAATGAAAATAATGAAAAAAGTAATATATTTTATAGCTTTCATAGGCCTGATTTTCGTAACCAGCTGTGAAAAAGAATTGGACACTACAAATCTCTACGGAAAGAGTTTGGAAAGTTATTATAAAACTCCTACGGATATTGAGGAGGCAATGGCTGGTGTTTATAATGCAATTTATACTGCAAATGTACATAGTAATGAAGCTTTAGCGGCTAACTTAATGTCAGATATGATGTTAGGTGGAGGTGGGCCAGATGATAAATCTGCAAAATGGGTTGATAATTTTGAAGATCCTGCTGAAGATACATATCGAGATATGTGGACGCAATGTTACAACGGTATTTCTAGAACAAATGCAATTATTGAAAAAACTGCTGAAGCTGATTTTTCAACATTTTTTGATACTCCAGAATTAGCAGAACAATTTAAAAATCAAGCTATTGGTGAAGCTTTGTTTATGAGAGCATTTTACTATTTTAGATTGGCTAAATTCTTTGGAGGCGTGCCTTTAATTGTAACTATAGATTCTCCAAGAGATGTGGCAAGAGCTACGTATTCTGAAACTTTTGCCCAAATAGCTTCAGATTTAAAACTAGCAATTGAAACTATGCCAGATACTCCATTTACTGCTATGCCTACTTCGGACTATGGTCATGCAAATAAATGGGTAGCTCAAGCTTATTTAGGGCGTGTATATTTATTTTATACTGGATATATGACAAATATGGAAGGACAATCTACTAGTGATTTACCATTGGTTGATGGAGGTTCTTTAAGCGCATCTGATGTTAAAACATATTTAGATGATTGTATTAGTAGAAGTGGATATAAATTAACACCTGACTTTAGAAATTTATGGCCATATTCTTATGTAAACCAAAGTGCTGGAACAACAGTATTGCCTTGGGCTGCAAATGAAGGTTTATCTTGGGTAGGTCAAGATGGTACTTCTCCAACTTTTGGTACAGGAAATTATGAAACTATGTTTATGCAACGTTTCTCCTTCGGTGATTGGGGATGGAGTAATGGAAATATTTATACAAACAGATTGGCCTTATTTTTTGGTATTAGAGATAACTCAATGGTTCCTTTCGGTCAAGGTTGGGGTTGGGGAACTATCAATCCAAAATTATGGAATACTTGGGACGATGCAGATCCTAGAAAACAAGGTTCTATATTACCAATGGGGGTAGCTGACCAAGGAACAGGTGGATATTCAGCAGACAAAGGCGATCATGAAACTGGTTATTTCAATAAAAAATACATAGCAATTCAACATCCTGATCCATCAGGAGCTATTGTTGGTATGTTTGTTCAGTTATATGGCTGGGGGAATACAGATATGCAGTTAATGCATGCACAAGATTTTATTTTTATGCGTTTTGCAGATGTATTGTTAATGCATTCTGAAATTACAGGAACTGCAGATGGTATGAACGCTGTACGTGCAAGAGCGGGTTTACCTGCTGTTGGATATTCTTTAGATGCTTTAAAACTGGAACGTTTACATGAATTTTCTTTTGAAGGTTTACGTTGGTTTGATTTGGTACGTTGGGGAGATGTAGATACAGCTTTTAGCGAAACTATTAATGTAAGAAATTCAGGAATAGCTGCTACGTATAAAGCAAATTATAGAACAGAAATAAAAGGATTGGTTCCAATCCCAGAAACTGAAATACGTCTTTCAGGAGGTATTTATAATCAAAATCCAGGTTGGTAATATTAAGTTAAATTTAAAATAATTAGATATGAATTTTAATAAAATAAAAAATCTTTGGATTGTTACACTAGTGCTGATTCTATCCGCTTGTGAACCAATTATTGATGAGCAATATTTAGAAAACTCTACCGATGTTGATGGAGTTGAATTAATCGCAACTCAGAGTACACCGGGTGGTAATAAAATTACACTTGATTTAGTAACTCCTGGAATAAATGGTTATTGGGATTATAATTTAGGAAAAGCACTTACAGATAAAATAACTTTTATTTATCCAATCCCTGGAAAGGCTACTTTCACTTTTACTGGAACTTTAGGTTCAGAATTCTTTTCAAAATCAATTGACGTACAAATTGATCAGTTAGACAATGCCTTAGATCAAGATTGGTACGATTTGGTAAGTGAAGATACAGCAGCGGGTAAAACTTGGGTTTATGCAGGTACACCTGGAAATGGAGCTTTTTGGTTTATGTCTGCCCCTGGAGGAGTAGAAAATGTTTGGAGTTTATGGTGGAATGCAGGAGACTGTTGCGCTCCTGACCCTTATGGAAAAATGCATTTCGATTTAAATGGAGCTGCAAACTACACATATTATTCTGATGCAGGAGCTTCAGGAGCCTCAGGAAGTTTTGTATTAGATGTATCAAATAAAAAATTACAAATTATAGACCAACCTCTAATGGGTGGAAATAGAGCTGGAGGTGCTGGAAATGCTGATGGTATTTATGAAATTGTTTCTCTTACAGAAGATGAACTTCTTTTATATGTATCAAATAGTGAGGTTTATGGAACAGGATGGACTTGGGTATTTAAACCAGAATAAATAAAAAAATAAATTTTTAATTAAATTTAATTAATAGGTATTCACTTCAGATCCGTATTATAGGTCGGTAGAGGATACCTATTAGTATTTCATAAAATCCTAAATAGGAGAATAAGAGTGATTTCATATTTAATTTAGGTGTTAGAACAACGTGGTAAAACACGTTGTTCTATATTTTTAACATAGCTTTTGGTAGAATTTATAAAAAGGAATAATGAAAAAAGTTAAAACAAATTGGCATAAATTAATTGTAGTTTTTAATTTAATATTTATCCTTTCACAAGTTTTAGTTATTGGCCAAGAGATCCCAAATACATTTAAAAACCCAATATTATCAGGATATCATCCCGATCCATCTTTTTGTAGAGTAGGAGATGATTATTATTTGGTGAATTCAACATTTATATGGTATCCAGGGATTCCTATTTATCATAGTAAAGATTTAGTAAACAGGGAACAAATTGGAAACGGAATTCATCGTCCAGATCAGATAGACCTTGATGGACTTCAGGATAGAATGGGAATTTATGCAGTGAAGATAAGGCAACATGATGATTTATTTTATTTAATAACAACCGGAGTTGGTAGTGGAGGTAATTTTTATTTAATAGAAAAAGATCCTGTAGGCCCATGGCCTAATCCAATTTGGATAAAAGATGCTCCTGGTATTGATCCTTCTTTAATGAGGGATGAAGATGGCAATTGTTATTACCCGGGTCATACATGGATTGAAGAACAAGTTTGGCAAATTCAATGTGGAATATGGACGCAGGAACTGGATTTGGAACAGCAGAAATTAGTAGGTCAAAGAAAAATATTCACCTATGGTCACGAGAATAACGCGTCCTATACTGAAGGCCCACATTTATACAAAATTAATGGAGCATATATGTTAATTCTATCTGAAGGAGGGGCAGGTTTATACCATGCACTTTCAGTACATCATAGTGATTCTTTATGGGGCCCTTACATTACTGATATGATAAACCCTGTATTAACGCATCGGCATTTGGGAAGTGATTATCCTATTCAGGCCATTGGGCACGGAGATTTGGTTGAAACTCAAAATGGAGAATGGTGGTGTGTGTCTCTTGGTAAAAGAATTATTGATGGAGAAACAACGCTGGCACGTGAAACATTTCTATCTAAAGTTGAATTTGATGGTAAAACACCTGTTTTTAATAGAGGTGAAGGAAAAGTACTTGAAGAACAACAAAGACCAAACTTAACTTGGAATCCATTTAAAGAACAGGCTAAAAAAGATGAGTTTGAAACTAGTGAATTGGTTTTGAAATGGTGTACGATTAGAACGCCAAAAGAGCAATTTTATGAAATATCGAATGGGAATTTTGAGATGAATCTGAGACCAGAAGTTATAGATAGTCTTGTAAATTCTTCATTAATTATTCAAAGAATAGAACATCATCAGTTTTCTGCAAGCACCAAATTATCATTCAAAACTTCTACAATAAATGAGCAAGCTGGTTTAGCAATTTATAGAACAAACGAAAATTTTTATTTGTTGCTAAAAGGAAAAAATGAACTGGTACTGATTAAATCATTCAAAGGAATAAAAGAAGAAATAGCTAGAGTTCCTTATACAAATTCTGAAATATTTTTAAAAGCTGAAGCAGATAATTTGGAAGTAGTTTTTAGTTATGATAAAACCGAAAATAACATGAAACAAATAGGCGAAATACAAAGTTTAATAGTTATTGCTGACGGAAATAGAAATCAATTTAATGGAGCAGGAATAGGAATGTATGCAACAAGTCATGGGCAAAAAACAAAAGCAACAGCAAGTTTTGATTGGTTTGAATATAAAGAGAAATAAAAAAATGAAACTATTAACATTACCGTTATCATTAATAATAGCAACAATTCTGATGTATTTTAATAGTGACATTGTTACTAATAAAAATTCACAAAGAAGCATTTTTAATATTGAAAAAGATTTAAAATTAGTACAATTTGATTGTAAAACGGATGTAGATGATCTCCATAAGGCAGCAGCCTTAACCATGTTGATGTCTCAACCTGATTTTTCAAAAATAAATTACCATTCAGTAGCTGGTACCAATGGAATTCAAGATGGACTTTATGTTCCGCTAAATGAGTTATTTCAGCGCGCCTTTGAAGATAACTGGACAGATGCTCATGAAAACTTAAAAGAAGCAAGTGAAAAGGTTAAGAATCTTGTTGTAGCAACATTATCTAAACAAGGAGATGTTTGGATTGCAGAGGCTGGTCAATCCGATTTTACAGCAAAATTGATTCAAGCTATTCAGACCGAAATTCCTAAATTAAAAACTTCACAACGCATACATGTTGTTCAACATAGTGGTTGGAATGAAAAAGTAACTTCTACTGAAGGTTTGGAATATGTACAGACCAGTGTTGATTATCATAAAATACCTGATGGAAATGCAGTTGGAAACTGGATACCAGGATTTCGTAATCCTGCATTTGCCAATTGGAATGAGAAATTTACTGATCCTAAATTAGTTGAAATATGGGCATTTGCTATCAATTTAGCAAATAAGTATAATGTGAAGGATTGGCATTACAATAATGAGGCCGTTTCTGCAGGTGGAATAAACTTTTCAGATCTTTCTGAAGTTTGTTGGATTTTGGGATTAGAAAATATTAAGAATTTTGAAGATTTTTTTAAGCTTTATTCTAAATAAAATTCTAGGTATTTAGTAAGCTTAAAAATAAATATAGAATAATACTCTCATCCTTTTTGAGAGCTTATCATTTAAACAATTTAGAATGAAAAAAATAATTTATTGTATCATACTTATCACAGTTAGTAATTCTTGTAATAATGAAATTCCAACTCATAAAAACACTGATAAAAGTTTTGAAGAGCGAGCAAAATATTTGGTGTCATTAATGACCTTAGAAGAAAAAGTTTCACAGATGAGCTACGATTCTCCTGCAATTGATAGATTAGAAATTCCTGCATATAATTGGTGGAATGAATGTTTACATGGAGTTGCGAGGGCTGGAAAAGCAACGGTTTTTCCACAAGCTATTGGAATGGCAGCAATGTGGGATACAGCGCAAATGTTTAAAGTAGCCACAACTATTTCAGACGAAGCCAGAGCGAAGCATCATGAATTTGCTGCTCGCAATAAAAGAGGGATTTACCAAGGATTAACATATTGGACACCTAATATTAATATTTTTAGAGACCCACGTTGGGGTAGAGGAATGGAAACTTATGGCGAAGATCCTTATTTAACAGGTGAATTGGGGGTTCAATTTATTAAAGGTTTACAAGGCGATGACCCAAATTATTTTAAATTAATTGCTACTGCTAAGCATTTTGTGGTTCACAGTGGGCCAGAAATAGATAGACATCGTTTCAATGCCACTCCAACACCTTATGACATGATAAATACATACAGTCCTCAATTTGAAAAAGTAGTGAAAAAAGCAGGTGTATATTCAGTAATGTGTGCTTATAATAGTTACAATGGATTGCCTTGTTGTGGAAATATGGAGTTAAGTAATTTGCTGAGAAAAGAATGGGGTTTTAAAGGGTATATTGTTTCAGATTGCTGGGCAATTGTTGATTTTTACAATAAAGATGCTCATGGAATAACTGAAACACAACAAGAAGCAGCAGCTATGGCTGTAAAAGCGGGTACCGACTTAAATTGTGGAAGTACTTACCCTGCGCTGGTAGAAGCCGTAAAAAATGGTTATATAACTGAGAGTGAGTTAGATGTTTCGTTAGAGAGATTGGTTGTTGCTCGTTTAAGATTGGGCTTATTTGCCCCAGAAGGAGCAGTAAAATATGAAGATATTTCTTATGATGTGGTTGATTCTGAAACACACCGTTTATTAGCTTTAGAAACTGCACGTAAATCCATGGTTTTACTAAAAAATGAGAACAATTTATTACCATTACGAAAAGACTTTAAAAAAGTAGCAGTGATTGGTCCAAATGCGAACGATTTAGAAGTCTTATTAGGAAATTACAATGGCTATCCATCAAACCCTGTAACACCACTAAATGGGATTATACAAAAATTACCAAATACCGAAGTGAATTATGCTGTTGGCTGTAAATTAGCAGAAGGATTACCAATTTTTGAAGTAGTGCCTTCAACAGTTTTATTTACAGATGAATCATTAAAAGAAAATGGTCTAAATGCTGAGTATTTTTCCAATTTAGATTGTGAAGGAATTCCTCTGCATACACAAATTGATAAGCTTGTCGATTTTGTATGGGGAACGAATGCACCTTTTGAAGATTTAAAATACGATCAATTTTCGATACGTTGGACAGGATATATATCAGTTCCTAAAACCGAGGAATATGCATTAGGTGGAGAAGCTTTTTCTGGAATGAAATTATATTTAAATGATAGTTTAGTTGTTGCTCGTGAAGATGTTCATCATCCTAAAAAAGAATATGAATATGTTACGTTAGAAGCAGGGAAACCTTATAAAATGAAGTTAGAATATAAACAAAATAATACAGAATATGCTATTATGAAGTTTTTATGGGAAGCTCCAAATAATGGTTTAGAAAATGAAGCCATCGAGTTAGCCAAAAAATCAGATGTTATTATTCTTTGTATGGGGTTAAGTCCATTGTTAGAAGGTGAAGAAATGAAAGTAAAAGTTGCTGGATTTTCGGGCGGAGACAGATTAGATATAAAGTTACCTAGTACACAAACAGACTTGATGAAAAAATTGCAAAAACTTGGGAAACCAATGGTGTTAGTCTTGTTAAACGGTAGTGCTGTCGCAATTAATTGGGAAAATGAAAATATCCCTGCTATTATTGAAGCTTGGTATCCAGGGCAAGCTGGAGGTACAGCCATTGCCGATGTTATTTTTGGAGATTACAATCCGGCAGGTAGATTACCTTTAACTTTTTACAAAGATATTAATGATATTCCAGCATTCTCTGATTATAATATGAAAGGGAAAACATACCGTTATTTTAAAGGAGAGCCATTGTATGAATTTGGTTTCGGGTTAAGTTTTACAACTTTTACATATTCAAATTTTAAAATTCCAGATTCAAATAAAACCAATAAGGAATTAATTGCTTCGGTTGATGTTACTAACTCAGGAAATGTAAATGGAGAGGAAATAGTACAATTGTATTCAACAAAATTAATTGACGATGGATTTAATCCAACGCGCAACTTGATTGGGTTTAAAAGGATATTTTTAAAAGTTGGTGAAACCAAAACTGTTAATTTTATAGTAACTCCAAAACAATTAGCGATAGTTGATAAAAACTATTCTCAAGTAGTGAATGACGAAATATTGTTAATTTCAGTAGGAGGCTCACAACCTAATAAACAGCTTGAAACAGTTCAAAAAATAATTTCAAAAAAAGTTCATATCACAGGTGAAGTTTATAAGGTAAATAATTAGTTAAACATATGTTTTTTATGTACAGAAAATGAATACTAAAAGGGGAATAATTGTATTAAAAAAAAATAATTTTCAAGTTATCAATATTATGTAATCTCCTAAAAATATGGGAAATTTAAAAACGTTTTAATATGAAAAAAATAATTTTATTAGCCATTGTATTATTCATCACATTATTAAGTTGTTCAAAACAAGAAATGAATATGGAGTGGATTAGCAGTTCTCCTGCTAACCAATGGGAAACAAAAAAGGTAGCTATTTTTAAAAATAATAATATTTCTGATGCTACAATTCAAATTTATCCAGATAAAAAGCAGCAAGTAATCGATGGATTTGGTGGATGTTTTAATGAGTTAGGTTGGGAAGCTGTTCATGCATTAGTAGAAGTTGAACAGCATAAAATATTTGATTCACTTTTTGATATTGATAAAGGTTGTGATTTCAATATATTCAGGATGCCTATTGGAGCAAATGATTATGCTGTAGATTGGTATAGTCATAATGAAATGGTTGATGATTTTGAAATGATTAATTTTTCTATTGATAGAGATAAGCTAAGATTGATTCCTTATATTAAAAAAGCACAAACATACAATTCTAATATAAAAATATGGGCTTCACCTTGGTGTCCTCCATCTTGGATGAAATCGAATAATAATTATGCTTGTAATCCTGATGTTGTAAATGATTTACAAGAAGAGGGTAAAGGAAAAGAAATGGAAACTCAATTTAGAATGGATAATAAGTACCTAAGTGCTTATGCATTGTATTTTTCTAAATTTATTAAAGCTTATCAAAAAGAAGGGATTGATATTTATGCTGTGCATGTTCAGAACGAACCTAATTCTTGTCAAAGCTTTCCTTCATCTGTTTGGAGCCCTTCCGACTTAGGAATATTTATTGGAAATTATTTAGGCCCAAAGTTTGAAGCTGATTCTTTAAGTACAGAAATATGGTTAGGGACTATTGAGCGTCCACAAATTGAAAGAGTAGATAGTGTATTGTCAAATCCAATAGCTAAAAAATATATTAAAGGAGTTGGGTTTCAATGGGCGGGAAAAGATGCAATTCCTGGAGTAAATAAAAAATATCCTGAGCTTAAATTAATGCAGACAGAAACGGAGTGTGGTGATGGGTCAAATAATTGGGCAGCAGCAGAACATACATTTGAACTTATGAAACATTATTTTAATAATGGAGCAAATTCGTATATGTATTGGAATATGGTTTTAAATGAAACAGGAAAAAGCCAGTGGGGTTGGAGACAAAATTCAATGATTACAGTAGATTCTAAAACAAAAAAAGTTACATACAACCCTGAGTTTTATTTGATGAAGCATTTTAGTAATTTTATTATGCAAGGAGCTGTCAAAATAGATACTTCAGATAAAAATTGTCTTGCTTTTAAAAATGCAGATTCCGTAATCATTATTTATTATAATTCAGGAAATGCTACAAGCAAAAGTTTTGAAATAGGAAATAAGCAATTTAGTGTCCAATTATCTGAAAAATCATTTAATACTTTTAAAATAATAAAATAGATAATATGATTAAATATAACAAAACAAAATATTTGATTTTAGGAATCAACTTGTTGTTTTTGGGTCTTTTTTCTTTTGAAGGAATCACACAAAATATAGGCTTTGAAAAACAAATTGATGAAAAAATAGATAGTATTATCTCACTATTAACTTTAGAAGAAAAAATTGCCATGTGTCATGCACAATCTAAGTTTTCAACACCTGGAGTTGACCGGTTAGGAATTCCTGAAATTTGGATGTCTGATGGTCCTCATGGTGTTCGTGGTGAAATAAATTGGGATGATTGGGGATATGCAAATTGGACTAATGATTCTATTACTGCATTTCCTGCATTAACTTGTTTGGCAGCAACCTTCAATCCAAAACTTTCAAAAGAATATGGTATTAATTTAGGAGAAGAGGCGCGTTACAGGAAAAAGGATGTGCTTTTAGGACCTGGAGTTAATATGTATAGAACCCCTTTAAATGGGAGAAATTTTGAATATATGGGTGAAGATCCTTTTTTAACTTCCAAAATGGTAGGTCCTTATATTCAAGGTGTTCAGCAAAATGGTGTTGCTGCTTGTGTAAAACATTATGCATTAAATAACCAGGAGTTATGGAGAGGACACATTAATGTTGAAATTAGTGATAGAGCGTTGTATGAAATTTATTTGCCAGCTTTTAAAGCTGCCGTAAAAGAAGGAAAGGTTTGGTCAATAATGGGAGCTTATAATCAACTTAGAGGTCAACATACAACTCACAATGAATTGTTAATGAACACTATTTTAAAGAAAGATTGGGCATTTGATGGTGTTGTTATTTCAGATTGGGGTTCAACTCATAATACCAAAGAAGCGGCATTATTTGGGTTAGATATGGAAATGGGCACAGGAACTGATGGTTTAACAACTTCCACTAAAAATACCTATGACTATTACTATTTGGCAAATCCTTTTATAGAAATGTTAAAAAAGGGAGAAGTTGGGGTGGAGGTTTTAAATGATAAAGTTAGAAGAATTTTACGTTTAATGTTTAGAACCAATATGTCTGAAAATAGACCATTTGGCAGAATGAATAATCAAGAGCATATAGATGTGGCTCGAAAAATTGCTGGTGAAGGAATTGTGTTGTTGAAGAATGAAGATTCTTTTTTCCCAATTGATCCTAATAAAAAAATGACAATAGCTGTAATTGGTGAAAATGCTACAAAATCAATGACAGTAGGTGGAGGTTCTTCAGAATTAAAAGCAAAAAATGAAATAGCACCATTACAAGGTTTACAAGCACGATTTAAAAATGCAACCATAGTTCATGCAATGGGATATGCTTCTGGTCCTTCGGCATATGGAAAAGTGTTGTCTTCAACATTGAATTTGGAAAAACTTAAAAATGAAGCGTTAGAAGTGGCTTCAAAAGCTGATGTTGTATTGTTTTTTGGTGGTCTAAATAAAAATCATTTACAAGATTGTGAAGGTGGCGACAGACAAGAGTTTGGATTGCCTTTTGGGCAAAATGAGTTGCTGAATGACCTTTTGAAAGTTAACAAGAATTTAGGAGTTATTTTGGTAAGTGGTAACGCTGTTGAAATGCCTTGGATCAACAGCGTAAAAGGATTAATACAAATGTGGTACTTAGGTAGTGAAGCAGGTAATGCAATTGCAGATGTTGCGAGTGGTGATGTAAATCCATCAGGTAAATTACCGTTTACTTTTCCTAAAAAGTTGAGTGATAATGCAGCACATTCGTTTGGTAAATTGTCGTATCCAGGTGATAGTATCAATCAATATTATAAAGAAGATATTTTAGTTGGTTATCGTTGGCATGATACTAAAAAAATACAACCGTTATTTGCTTTTGGAGAAGGAAAATCATACACAACTTTTAAACTGTCTGATTTTAAAACGGACAAAAAACAATATGTTCAAAATGAAACGATTGTTATTAGTGGAGATGTTTTAAATACTGGTAAATTTAATGGGTCAGAAGTTGTTCAAATATATGTTGGAAAGCCAAAATCAAAAGTTAAAAGAGCTTTAAAAGAATTGAAAGGATTTCAAAAAGTAGAAGTTTTTAAGGGAAGTTCAAATTTTGTTAAAATTTCAATAAACACCAATAATTTATCCTTTTATGATGAAAGTATTTCAAACTGGAATTTAGAAAAAGGAGATTATTTGATTTATGTTGGTAATGCTTCAAATAATATTTCAAAAGAAATTAAAATTACAATCAATTAAAGATTGAATTATTTTAAATTACTAAAAATAGGATAGTTTTTTAAATAAATTATCCTATTTTTTGTATTATAGGGTTAAACGCTTTTGCAGAAATTAAAATTTTATCACCAATCATTAAATCCTTTCCTTCACTTTCATCCGCCACTATTTTAACAATGTCTTTTCCAATTTGAACAGATAAAATGTAAATAAAATCTTGTTTTATGATTTGGATTAGTGTTCCTGTTAATTGAAATTTCGCACTTAAATCTTGATAATTAAAAATTTGATTGGTGGGTCCTTGTCTAATTATTTTCCCTTCATTTAACTCAATAACATGGTCAGACATTCTTAAAACTTCAGAAACATCGTGGCTAATTAATAATGTTGTTAAGCCAAATTCTTTATGAACTTTTAAAATATATTGTTGTAATTTATATCTAATTTCTTCATCTAAAGCAGAAAGAGGTTCGTCTAATAATAATATTTTTGGCTTTTGAACCAAGGCTCTTGCTAATGCAACTCTTTGTTGTTGTCCACCAGAAAGTGTTATTGGTTTTCTATTTTGAAGCTCACCGAGTTCAACCATTTCAATTAAGTGATTAATAATAGTGATATCATCATCTTTTTTAAGTGCAAACTCTAAATTTTGCTTCACCGTCATATTTGGAAAAAGCGCATAATCCTGAAAAACGTACCCAACTTTTCTTTTTTGCGGTTTTAAATTTATTTTTTTTGAAGTGTTTAACCAAGTTGTGCCATCAACATTAATTTCACCAAAATCGGGTTGGGTTAAACCTCCTAAAATTCTTAGAATGGTGGTTTTTCCTGCGCCAGATTTGCCAAACAATGTTACTAAGCTACCTTCTTCAATTGATGTTTCTACAGAAAGCAACATTTCACCAGTGGCTGCAATTAATTTTTTTTGAAAGTTTAATGCTATCATTTGTGAAACTGTTTTAAATATCCATTATTAAACAAATACACAATTAATAGAATACTAAAAGTTAAAGCAAATAAAATTAAGGAATATGTATTTGCAGCACCATAATTTAAGGCTTCAACTTCATCATAAATGGCAATGGAAGCAACTTTTGTTTTTCCAGGTATATTTCCTCCAATCATTAAAACTACACCAAATTCACCAATTGTATGTGCAAAAGCCAAAACTATACCTGTTAATAATGATGATTTTATATTTGGTAATAACACCTTTAAAATAGTAGTATACCTTGATTTCCCTAATACGTAAGACATTTCTTTTAATGAAACTGGTAAGTTGGTAAATCCGCTTTGGATAGGATGTACCATAAAAGGCAAACTATAAATTATGGATGCAAAAAGTAAGCCTTCAAAAGAAAATACCAATTTTAAACCCAACCATTCATTTAACCAGTTTCCAAATGAGTTTGCTGGACTAAATGCAATCAATAAATAAAACCCAATAACTGTTGGCGGCAATACCAATGGCATGCTTACTAAGGTTTCAATAACGGGTTTAAATTTAGACTTTGTAAAAGCCATCCAATATGCCAATGGAATGGATATTATAAAAAGCAAAAACGTTGTTATTAATGCTAATTTAAAGGTTAATATGAGTGGAGCCCAATCTATCATTCCGTTACTAAAATTTCGTTAGTTTTAACCATAGCGGTCACTTCTAATCCAACAATTAATTTTAACTGTTTTACTGCATTTGTTGTTATAATAGATGTTATTTTGCCAACGCTAGTTTCAATTATAAGTTTACTTAGCAATGCCTTAGACTCTATAGAAATAATTGGTCCAACAAACTTATTTTGCATACTAATAGTATGATTTGTACCTGTACCAATAATTACTTCGGTTTCTTTAAAAATAACAGTAATAGCTTTTCCTTTTTGCAATAAAGGACTTGTATCTGGAGTATCAATTACAATAGCAGTTATTTTTAAATCATTTACAGTAATATAAACTAATGATAAGCTCTCATTGCTGATAATATTATTAATAGTACCTTGTAATTTATTCATTATCTATTACAGTATAACCGTGTTTTATAAGGATTTCTTTTCCTTTTTTCGAAAACAGAAAATTAAAGAATTTTTCTGATTTACTTGAGTTTTTCCCACTATTTTTAATAATAACAGCACTCTGAGCGATAGGATTGTAGGAAGCCTCATCTATTTCTATAAAAGCACCTTTTTCTTTTAAGTTTGGACTTAAAACTACAGATTTTGCTGTAAAACCTAGCTCTGCAACTTTTGACGTAATAAATTGGTTAGTTTGAGCAACACTTTCTCCAAAAACTAATTTTAGATTTACAGAATCTAAAATTTTATAATAATTTAAAACTTCCTCAGCAGCAATTCCATAGGGTGCAGTTTTAGGATTTGGACTTGCAATATGTTTAATTTTTTCAGATGTTAATAATTTTAACGATGGTTGTATATCATCTTTTAATGTCCATAATATTAACTTTCCATAGGCATAAATTTTAGGTTCAGTTTGGGTGAAACCATTTTTAAATAATTCATTTGGATATTTGGTGTCTGCAGAAATAAAAAGATCAAAAGGAGCTCCTTCCTGAATTTGTGCGGTTAATTTTCCTGAAGATGAAACAACCGTTTGGCATTCAATACCAGTTTCTGAATGAAAAACGTCAATCATTTCATTAACTGTATATTGCATATTTGCTGCTGTTGCAATAGTTAATTTTTCATTTTTTGTTGTGCATGAAACTATTGTTGAAATAAGAATTAGTGGAATAAAAACCTTTTGAAAGTAAAAAAGTGGTTTTTTCATTGAAGTTTTTTTTTTGATGAATTTCGGATATTGAATGCTAATATAACACCTCAAAATTGTATAATATGATTTTGGTCATACTAAATTTACTATTATTTTAAGAACTTTATATAATTAGTAAATATTTTAATTATGAAACGTCTAGAACCTGTATCGAAAATAATGTCAACGAAACTTGTAACGTTAAAACTTTCTGACGATTTATTTAAAGCCGAACGATTATTTAAAGATTTTCATATCCGTCATATTCCAGTTGTTGATAAAGGAAAACATATTATTGGTATGTTAAGTTTATCTGACTTAAAGCGAATAAGTTTTTTAGATTCTTATGATGCTGATGAAATAAAAATAGATAATGCCATTTACGATATGCTTAGTATTGAGCAAATTATGGTTAAAAATCCAATTAAAGTTACGTCAAATATTACTATAAAATCGGTTGCTGAAATTTTAGCAAAAAATGAGTTTCACGCATTACCAGTTGTAGATTTAGACGAACTTGTTGGAATAGTAACAACTACAGATTTGTTAAAATATTTATTGGAACAATACGAATTAGAAAGTGCTTAAATTCCAGAAACTAATCCTTTTAAATTAGCTATAGTTGATGTTGGGTTTTCACTTTTAAACACAAAACTTCCAGCAACAAAGGCATCAACTCCAGCTTCTAATAATTGTTCAATATTTTGATCTGTTACGCCTCCATCAACTTCAATTAGGGCGTCGGATTCGCTAAATTCAATCAACGCACGTAATTGTTGTACTTTTTTGTAGGTGTTTTCAATAAAACTTTGTCCACCAAAACCTGGGTTTACACTCATTATTAACACCAAATCTAAATCAGCAATAATATCTTCTAAAACAGCAATTGGCGTATGTGGATTTAAAGAAACTCCCGCTTTCATTCCTTGTCTTTTTATTTCTTGAATTGTTCTATGTAAGTGAGGGCAAGCTTCATAATGTACCGTTAAAATATCAGCTCCAACTTTTTTAAAATCTGCAATATATCTATCTGGATCAACAATCATTAAATGTACATCCATTGTTTTTTTAGCGTGTTTTTTAATAGCGCTAATAACTGGCATACCAAATGAAATATTAGGAACAAACATACCGTCCATTACATCAATATGAAACCAATCGGCTTTACTGTTGTTAATCATTTCAATATCTCGTTGTAAATTAGCAAAATCTGCAG
This sequence comes from Lutibacter sp., assembly GCF_016342705.1. Taxonomy (GTDB): domain Bacteria; phylum Bacteroidota; class Bacteroidia; order Flavobacteriales; family Flavobacteriaceae; genus Lutibacter. Next base: position 151,485 of record NZ_JAEINV010000008.1, read on the forward strand.
CTAACATTGATGGAGCAATAAATTTATTCATTTTTATGAAGTTTTTTGCAAAAGTATGATTTATAAACAAAAAACGCTCGAAATTTCGAGCGTTTTTTACTGATTTTTAAAAAGTTAATAAAAATTAACCTAAATATGTTTTTAAAATTTTACTTCTTGAAGTATGTTTTAATCTTCTAATTGCTTTTTCTTTAATTTGACGAACACGTTCACGTGTTAAATCAAAAGTTTCCCCAATTTCTTCCAAAGTCATTGGGTGTGCATCACCTAAACCAAAGTATAATTGAACAACATCAGCTTCTCTTGGTGTTAAAGTTTCTAAAGCGCGTTCAATTTCAACTTTTAATGATTCGTGTAATAACGCCTTGTCTGGATTTGGAGATTCACCAGTATTCAATACATCATAAAGGTTTGAATCTTCACCTTCAATTAAAGGAGCATCCATAGATACGTGACGACCAGAGTTTTTCATAGACTCTTTTACATCATTTACAGTCATATCTAATTTCTTAGCAATTTCTTCTGCAGATGGAGGTCTTTCATTTTCTTGTTCTAAAAACGCGTACATTTTATTGATTTTGTTAATAGAACCAATCTTATTTAAAGGTAAACGTACAATACGAGATTGTTCAGCTAATGCTTGTAAAATAGATTGACGAATCCACCAAACAGCGTAAGAAATAAACTTAAATCCACGTGTTTCATCAAAACGTTTTGCAGCTTTAATTAAACCTAAATTTCCTTCGTTAATTAAATCGGGTAATGTTAATCCTTGATTTTGATATTGTTTTGCTACAGATACAACAAAACGTAAATTCGCTTTTGTTAATCTTTCTAAAGCAGCTTGGTCGCCAGCTTTAATTTTTTGTGCTAATTCAACTTCCATTTCGGCAGTAATTAAATCTACCTTTCCAATTTCCTGTAAATATTTGTCTAATGATGCGGTTTCTCTGTTAGTAACCTGTTTTGTAATCTTAAGTTGTCTCATTTAGTAGCTAAAAATTAATTAGTTTATTAATAGGGTCTAATATATATACGTTGTATTTTTGAAAATGTTACAAAATAAAATAAATAATTTTTTTTGTGACTTTTTTAATGCAAATGAGTCTTAAAGATATAACCCAATAAAAGATAATTGAAATCATCTAACGACATATCGTTATTAAGTGATAACGAGTTAGTTCAAAAGATAGTTAAAACAAATAATTCAAATTTGTTTGCTGTTCTTTATGATAGGCATGTTAGTATGGTGTATAATAAGTGTTATGGTTTTGCAACTTCAAAAGAAGAAGCACAAGATTTAACACATGATGTTTTTATTAAGTTGTTTGTAAAATTAAGAACATTTAAAGGAACTGCTAAGTTTTCAACTTGGCTATATTCATTTACCTATAATTTTTGTGTGAATTACGTTACACGAAATAATTATAAGAAAAATGAAAAGAATTTTGAAGTGGATATTTCAGATTCAGATGAGTTAGATTCTAGTGAAGAGTCATTGTTTGAAATGAAAGCTGATAAATTAAAAAAATCACTAGAATTGATAGAGCCTGATGAAAAAATGATTTTGTTAATGAAATATCAAGATGATTTTTCAATAAAAGAAATTTCAGAATCCTTAGAAATAGGTGAGAGTGCTGTAAAAATGCGCTTAAAGAGAGCTAGAGAGAAAGTAATTAATGTATATGAAAATCTTAAATAATGGAAAATCCGTTTAAGAAAATATTGCATAACGAAGAAGTGCCAAAAGTACTTCGTGAAAAGGTAATTAACGATATTTCGTTGATTAAGCTTTCTATTGATATTGCCGATTTATTTGCTGTAAAATATCCAAATACTATTGGTGAATTTTTAATTACAGAAAAGGAAATCGTAAAAAATAAAATGAACAACAATGATTTGTTGAAAGACTAATTTAATATAAACTAACCCATATTAATAATGAAATCAATTATTCAATTAAATAATGTAAACTTTTCGTTTGCACAAGATTTGTGGAGATCCATACTTTCAGTTATACCAAAAATATTATTAGGTATTGGCTTTATAATTTTGGCCTATATTGCAATTAAGGTAGTAAACTATGTTTTGAAACGATTTTTAAAAATAACTAAAATAGATTCCATTACCACAAAGTTAAACGAAGCAAAATTATTTGGTAAAAGCGATTATAATGTTGTGCCTTCTGAAATAATTTTAAAATTTATAAAGTATTTATTGATTTTAGTTTTTGTTGTAATAGCTTCTGAAATTTTGGGTTTAAAAATGATTTCTGAAGGAATAGGAAGCTTTATTGCCTACTTGCCAGTATTAATTACTGCTTTATTAATTTTTGTAGTTGGAGTTTATTTTGCTTCTATCATAAAAAATTCAATAGTAGATACTTTTAAATCTATGGAGCTTTCTGGTTCTAATTTAGTAAGTAATATAGCATTTTATGTAATTGTTGTTTTTGTTTCAATTACCGCATTAAATCAAGCAGGTGTAAATACAGAAATAATTACAAGCAACTTAACTTTAATATTAGGATCTGTTTTAATTTCCTTTACAATTGCTTTTGGTTTAGGAGCAAGAGATATCATTACCAGATTATTATTTGGTTTTTACTCGCGTAGAAATTTTGAAATAGGGCAGCATATTAAAACTAAAAAGGTTGAAGGAGTAATTGAAGAAATAGATAATATTTGTATTACAATTAAAACTAAAGAAGGTATTGTGATAATGCCAATTAAACATTTTGTTGATCAAAAAGTAACAATAAAATAATTTTTTTGAATAGAAAAGAAACACTATTCAAAATAAAACTTAATAAAAATGCAGGGGTTAGTCATTTTTATTATTAAGAGAGTTAGAAAGCCAATCATTGGTAAAACCAATGATTGGAGCTCTCAATATTAACTAGTTATTAGAAAAAATTAATGGGTTAGTTTTTCTAATAGTTTAAAAATAACAGTGAACTAAATGATTAGTAATCTCTGTTAATAAGAAAGAAGCCAAATTACAAATAAAATTAGTTAAATGTATGGCTTCTTTTGTTTTAATTAAAAAAAATGCTTCCCAATATTGAGAAGCATTTTTTTATGGAATATTATTTTCTATCGTCTCTAGGTCTTCTATCTCTGTCTCCACCACGGCTATCTCTACCACGGTTGTCACGTCCACCACTTCTTTTATCATCTCTTGGAGGTCTTTCTACAAATCCTTCAGGTTTAGGTAAAAGTGCTTTTCTAGATACTTTATCTTTGCGTGTTTTAGGGTCTTTTCCAAAGTATTTTACATCAAATACATCACCCATATTTACAACATCAGTGACATTATCTGTACGTTCCCAAGCTAATTCAGAAATATGTAATAAAACTTCATTTCCTGGAGCGTCATTATATTCTACAACAGCACCAAAATCTAACATTTTAATTACTTTCACTTCATATACGCTTCCCACTTCAGGCTTAAACATTAAAGAATCAATTTTTGCTAATACAGCATCAATTCCTGCTTGGTTAGTTCCTAAAATCTCAACAATTCCTTCAGTTGTTACAGGATCTTCATTAATAACAATGGTACAACCTGTTTCTTTTTGCATTTCTTGGATTACTTTTCCTCCTGGTCCGATTAAAGCACCAATAAAGTCGTTAGGAATTACTCTAGTTACCATTTTTGGAGAATGAGGTTTTACATCTGCATTTGGTTGTGCAATTGTATCCGTTATTTTTCCTAAAATATGTAAACGACCTTCACGAGCTTGTTTTAAAGCATTTACTAAAATTTCGTATGATAATCCTTTAATTTTAATGTCCATCTGGCAAGCAGTAATTCCGTCTGCAGTTCCTGTAACTTTAAAGTCCATATCACCTAAATGATCTTCATCACCTAAAATGTCAGATAAAACAGCATAACGATCACCATCAGAAATTAATCCCATAGCAATACCCGAAACTGGTTTTTTCATTTGAATACCAGCATCCATTAATGCCATTGTGCCAGCACAAACTGTTGCCATTGAAGAAGAACCGTTAGATTCTAATACTTCAGATACAACTCTTACTGTGTAAGGACAATCTGCAGGAACCATTCCTTTTAATGCGCGTTGCGCTAAGTTTCCGTGACCTACTTCTCTACGTGAAGTTCCTCTTAAAGGACGTGCTTCACCTGTTGAAAAAGGAGGGAAGTTATAGTGTAAATAAAATCTTTCTTCACCTTCAAAAGTTGCTGAATCTAAAATATTAGCATCTCTTGAAGTTCCAAGAGTAACTGTTGCTAATGCTTGAGTTTCTCCACGTGTAAAAATTGATGAACCGTGAGTTGACGGTAAATAATTAACTTCACACCAAATTGGGCGAATTTCTGTAGTTTTTCTTCCGTCTAAACGTAAGCCTTCTTCAAGAGTTAAGTTTCTAACAGCACTTTTTTCTGCTTTTGAATAATATTGAGATATTAAAGCACCTTTTTCAGCCAATTCTTCTTCTGTAAAAGTAGCTTTAAATGCTTCTTTAATTTCAGCAAATGCAGCACTTCTTTCATGCTTTGCACTTCCTGCTTTTGCTATGTCGTATACTTTTTGGTAAGTAAAATCATGAGCTAATTTTTCTAAGGCTTCATCAGAAGGAGCAGTTTCATATTCACGAGTTTCTTTTTTACCAACAGCTTCTGCTAATGCAACTTGAGCAGCACATTGAATTTTAATGGCTTCGTGCGCAAATTTAATAGCTTCAGCCATTTCTTCTTCGCTACATTCATCCATTTCACCTTCAACCATCATTACTGAATCTGCAGATGCACCAACCATCATATCAATATCAGCATTAGCTAATTGAGCTCTACTTGGGTTAATTACAAATTCACCATTAATTCTTGCAACACGTACTTCTGAAATTGGAGTTTCAAAAGGAATATCACTTAATTGAATAGCTGCTGAAGCTCCTATACCTGCTAAAGCATCTGGCATTACGTTTTCGTCATGAGACATTAATTGAATCATAACTTGCGTTTCTGCATGGTAATCTTTTGGAAATAAAGGACGTAAAACACGATCTACTAAACGCATTGTTAATACTTCATCATCACTTGGTCTTGCTTCTCTTTTAAAGAAACCTCCTGGGTATTTTCCTGCTGCAGCAAATTTTTCTCTGTAATCAACAGTTAATGGTAAAAAGTCAATACCTGGACTTGCGCTGTAGTTAGATACTACTGTACATAATAACATGGCGTTACCCATTCTTACAACAACCGATCCGTGCGCTTGTTTTGCTAATTTTCCAGTTTCTAAAGAAATGGTTCTTCCATCTCCTAAATCAATAATTTGTGTATGTACCTTCGGTATCATAAATAAGTTTTAAAATTAATTAAACAATTGGTTTGTTGTTGTGTTGTGTGTTTACCAATGAAAAGTTTAAATTAAGCTTTCTTTTTTAGATTAATTAAATAAAAAAGAGGCAAAATTTGCCTCTTTTAAAAAAAATTATTTTCTTAATCCTAATTCTTGAATTATTTCACGATATCTTACAATATCAGATTTAATTAAATAGTCCAATAAATTTCTTCTTTTACCTACTAATTTTACTAATGAACGTTCTGTATTAAAATCTTTACGATTTCTTTTTAAATGCTCAGTTAAATGGTTAATTCTGTAAGTAAATAAGGCAATTTGACCTTCTGATGAACCAGTGTTTGTTGCTGATTCTCCGTGTTTTGCAAAAATTTCTGCTTTTTTCTCTTTTGTTAAGTACATGCTAACATTAATTTATTTTAATAATTTTTATGTATTGATGCAACAATGGTTGCTATCAGTCGGCAAAGATACTACTATTATTTTGAATTACAATTAAATAGATTTTTAAATTTTTAGCGGAAATGATTGTAAGGTCACTTTCTTTTTTGCATTCATTTACACGTTTTTACAAGTAGAGGGTTAAAATTAAATTAGTTTTTAACTGTTTTATTAATTATTTCAATATATAATTTTAAGAAAGTAAAGTATTTTAAAATGTTCGTTATTTTACTTTTAGGAGTCTTTTTTTGTAGTTGCAATGAATATTATTAAAAAAGAAATAACAACTGGTGAAATATTTGTAATGGTAACAAAGTATACTAGTGAGGTTTTAGAAATTACATTAAAATAAAAAAGAGAGCTAAAAGCTCTCTTTTTTATTTCTTATTTTCTAACGGGAATGTTTTCAATTAAATCTATATATAAATTTATTTGTTTCTTTAGATGTTTACGTTCAATAATTTTATCTAAAAATCCGTGTTCTAACACAAATTCAGAACGTTGAAAACCTTCAGGTAAATCTTTACCTGTAGTATCTTTTACCACTCTCGGCCCAGCAAATCCTATTAAAGCGTCTGGTTCAGCAATATTAATATCTCCTAACATTGCGTATGAGGCTGTAGTTCCACCAGTTGTTGGATCTGTACATAAAGAAATATATGGAATATTTGCATCTGCAAGCTGAGCTAGTTTAGCAGATGTTTTAACTAATTGCATTAATGAAAAAGAAGCTTCTTGCATTCTTGCTCCTCCAGATTTTGAAATCATTAAAAATGGAATTTTATTCTTAATTGAATAATCAATTGCTCTTGCAATTTTTTCACCAACTACACTACCCATTGATCCTCCAATAAATGCAAAATCCATTGAAGCAATTACTAAATCTTTCCCTAAAGATTTTCCAACAGCAGTTCTAACCGCATCGTTTAATTTAGTTTTAGCATATGCTTCTTTTAATCTTTCAGTATATTTTTTAGTATCTGTAAAATTAAGAGGATCTTTTGAAACCATATCTTTATCAAACTCCGTAAACTCATTGTTGTCAAAAAGAATTTCGAAATACTCAGCACTTCCAATTCTAACATGGTAGCCATCTTCAGGACTCACATAATAGTTGTCCTTTAATTCGTCAGTATCAACAATTTTACCACTAGGGGTTTTATACCATAAACCTTTTGGTACGTCTTTTTTCTCGTCGGTAGGAGTTTGAATTCCTTTATCTTTTCTTTTAAACCAAGATGACATATAAAATTTTGTTTTAGTTGAAAATAGAGGTGCAAATTACTAAAAAAAACAAAGAGAACATATAAAAACATGTTCTCTTTAATAATTTTTAATTGTTACTATATGTTTACAATGTGTTTACGTTGTTTAAATCTTTAAAAGCTTGAATTAATCTGGCTTTAAAAGTTAATTCTCCTTCACGTACCCATTTTCTTGGGTCGTAATGTTTTTTGTTTGGTTGATCTGCTCCGTCTGGATTTCCAATTTGAGTTTTTAAGTAATCAATATTATTTACCATATAATCTCTAATTCCTTCCATAAAAGCAAATTGTAAATCGGTATCAATGTTCATTTTAATAACACCATAACCAATTGCTTCTCTAATTTCTTCTAATGTAGAACCTGATCCACCATGGAATACAAAATCAACTGGATTTACTCCTGTGTTGTATTTTTCTTGGATATATTTTTGAGAATTATCTAAAATTTTAGGTGTTAATTTTACGTTTCCTGGTTTGTAAACTCCATGAACATTTCCAAAAGATGCAGCAATTGTAAAGTTGTCACTTACTTTTTTAAGTTCAGTGTAAGCATATGCAACTTCTTCTGGTTGTGTATATAATTTTGAAGCGTCAACATCAGAATTATCTACTCCATCTTCTTCACCACCTGTAATTCCTAACTCTATTTCTAAAGTCATTCCCATTTTATCCATTCTTGCAAGGTATGTTTTGCAAATATCAATGTTTTCAACTAATGACTCTTCAGATAAATCAATCATATGCGAACTGAATAATGGAATTCCATTTTCTTTATAAAATTGTTCACCAGCATCTAATAACCCATCAATCCAAGGTAATAATTTTTTTGCACAATGGTCTGTATGTAAAATAGCAACAACTCCATAAGCTTCCGCTAAAGTATGCACATGTTTTGCGCCAGCAATAGCACCAGCAATGGCGGCTTTTTCATTTGCATTAGACAATCCTTTTCCTGCATTAAATTGTGCTCCACCATTTGAAAATTGAATAATTACTGGTGAATTTAATTCTTTGGCAGTTTCTAAAACAGCATTAATAGTGTTTGATCCTATCACATTTACAGCAGGTAATGCGAATTTTTTAGCCTTTGCTAATTGAAAAATTTCTTGCACTTTGCTTCCTGTTGCAACTCCTGGTTTAATAGTATGACTCATAATATATTAAGTATAATTTAGTTTTGACTTGTAGAAACAAAATTAAGCAATATTTAGGTTTAATTAGTAGTTGTAAATAAAAAAAAACGAAAACGAAATAGTAAATAAACCTGTTTAAAACGGATAACTTATCCCAAAATTATAAACATTATTGCTGAAATTTACGTGTTGAAACCATTTGTTTCCGGCATCTAAATAAGGTTCATAAGTTTTAAAGCCAATATCTAATCTTAATAAAATAAAACTTAAATCGTATCTAACACCAAAACCTGTTCCTATGGCAATATCTTTTAAAGAGTTAAACCCATTAAATTTAGCTTGGCTTGAAGTTACAGATGAATTACTAATATCCCAAATATTTCCGGCATCAACAAATAATGCTCCTTTTACGCTGTTAATTACTTTAAATCTATATTCTAAACTTGAAATAAATTTTAAATTTCCTATATTATACTCTAAGCCACTTTTTGTTGAGCCAGGTCCTAAATCATAGATTTTCCATGCTCTTAAATCATTTGGTCCACCTATAAAATAACTTCTGCTAAAAGGAATGGTGGTTGAGTTTTTATATGGTATTGCAACCCCTAAAAAACTTCTAAAAGCAATCACATTTTCCAAAGAGACATTCCAGAATTTCTTGTATTCTAAATCTGTTCTAATGTATTGTGCAATTGGTGTTTTTAATAATGTTTTTGTTCCACTTTCATCTTTTTCATTTGTTAAGAGTGTTAATATATTTCCTGAAGAAGCAATTCTCGCTCTAAAAAATGAAAAATCGTTGTCTTTATAGTTTTCGCTATTATTATAAGTGTAAGTATATGCTGTAACGGGCACTAAAACATCTTCTGTAATAATATTATATCTTGCTTCAATATTTTTAGCGGTTTTATACTCAGTCTCATTAGTTGTTTTAAATGCATCGTTAATATAGTTATCTATAAATGAGATAGCATTTTCTTCGTTAAGCGTTACTAGTGGGAAATATTCCTCTTGTATTGCGGCTAAATCATTATATTCTGAAGTATAAATATTAAAGTATGAATTTATATTTAGGTTTTTAATAAACTGTGCGTTTACAATTTGAAAGCTATGATTTTTAGTTTTTGAAGATTCCCAAGTGTAATCAATAATTCCTGTGAATTTTTGTTTGTCTAATCCAATATTTTTTTGAAGGCTTGTTCCTAAAGTAAAAGTTGTAGAAGGCGCCATGCTTTTTGGAATAATTTTATTTAGTTTAAAAGGAGCTAAAAAGCGTGGTATTTCTAAAGAAATATCACTACCAACTTCCCATGCATTTAACAAACTAGATTGATCCGCAGCATCTTTAGAGTCTAAAAATGATCCTTGCACAGAAAATCTTAATATTTCTGATCCTTTAAATATGTTTCTATTTAAAAATGAGAGTTTTCCAGAAATTCCAAGTTGACGAATATTGGAATGTGTAAGTTCTGTATTAAAACCAATGGAATATTTTTTTAAAGGTGTTAAAAAAATAGAAGCATTTAGCATATCATCTTCTGTTTCTTCATATTTAATGTCTACTGATCTAAAATTATTTAGTCTTCTTAGGTCTTTACGAGTTAATTCTCGCGTTTCATCTCTATAAATATCATTAGGTTCAATAAAAATTGAATTCAACAAAAATTTTGGGTTATATTTTAACTTATCAATGGCTAAAAATGAGTAGCCATTATATGTTTTATTTGCTTTAATAGGCTCATCTTTAGAGTTGTAGGAGTAATCCGTGTATATGTTTACATTTTTAATTTTTTGAACTTTAAACGGCACATTTGCAATACTATCATTAATTATTAATGTAACATCTGATTTGTAATTTGTTTTAGACGAATCAGCTTCAAAGGTTATGGCGTTTTTATTAAATCTATAAATCCCTGAATTTCTAAAAATATTAGTGATTCTATTTTGCTCTTCAATAAATAGAGATAATTTAAATTGATTGCCCGTTTTTATTTCTGATTGATTTTTGTAGATATTATAAATAGAGTCTAAAACTTTAGATTCTATAGCTGTTGTAATGGTATCTAATGTATAAGGTTTGTCAGTATTTATTAAATAATTTATAGCAATTTTTTTATTCTTACTTTTTTGTTCTTCATAAGTTACATTTACATTAAAATAACCTTCGTTGTAATAATGTTGGGTTAAATTTTCTACTGTTTGAATTGCTTTTTTAGCATCGAAAATAACAGGTGGTTCACCATTATTTAAAAACCATTGATGTGTTTTATATTTAAAACTACGAACACCTCTAGTTTGTTTTTCGGAAAATATATTAGTTGTAAATTTATAAGAATTAGGGTTTTCTAATTTCCAGGTATTAAAATCTGTTTCAAAATTTTTGTTTCCAATGTTGTAAAAATATAAAGGAAATGGAACGCCTAACACAAGCTGATTAGGGCGTTGAACAATATAATCAGTAATTTCATAATTAACATTTTTTTTATCATTTACAAAAACAGCATTTTTTGCAAGTAATAATTCATTTTCCGAAACATATTTCAATGTATTGCAAGATGAAAAACTAAAAGTTATACTTATTAAAATTAAAAATATTATAATATTGTTTTTCAAAAAATAAGAGTTTAAATTTGTTTCAAATGTAAAACATTTCAAAGTATTAACAAATTACAATTTTTAGAATCAAATTAATGGCTTTAAGCAAAAATCAATTCAAATTAATAACGAGTTTAAAACAAAAAAAGTACCGATTAAAATATAAATTATTTATAGCAGAAGGAACGAAAGTTGTTGAGGAATTTTTAAATTCAAATTTTGAATTAGATCAGCTATTTTGTGTTAATAATTCAGCATATGAAAATATTGAAGATTGTTATATTGTATCAGAAGCAGTATTAAAAAAAATTAGTTCACTAAAAACGCCTAATAATGTTGTTGGTATTTTTAAAATCCCTGAAGTTAAAAAGCTTAAAAATGAAGGGCTAATTTTAGTATTAGACGGTGTTAATGATCCGGGTAATTTAGGAACAATTATTCGTTTATGTGATTGGTTTGGAGTAGATCAATTAATTTGCTCTGAAAATTCTGTAGATTGTTATAATACTAAAGTTGTGCAAGCTACAATGGGTTCTTTAACCAGAGTTTCAATTGTGTATACGGATATTAGTGATTATTTAAAAGGTACCGAATTGCCAATTTTTGCATCATTAATGGAAGGAGAAAATGTTTATACTAGTAATTTACCTAAAAACGGTATTTTAGTTATGGGCAACGAAGCTAACGGTATTAGTGAGAAAATTTTAAGTTTAAAAACTCAATCAATCTCCATTCCTAGATTTGGAGAGGTACGGCAAACAGAAAGTTTAAATGTAGCTACAGCAACTGCAATTTTATTAAGCGAATTTAAACGTAGTACTTAATGAAATGCTAACTTTATAAAAATACCTCTTGTACCAAAATAATCTACTTGTCCTGTCCAAGGACTATTCGGATTATTATCTTTAACCAATTCATTATTAATAGCAAATACACCTCTTATAGAAGGAGAAAAAATAAAATACGGTAGATAAATATCAATTCCGGCACCAAATTCATACATGAAATTATTTTTTTTCATTCTAAATTCTCCCTCATAATTGTCGTCTGGATTATCCTGGTTGCTAGAGAAATTATAATCATATGAAACACCACCAACAACATAAGGTCTAATATTATTATACCTATCTGCATTTAGTTTTAATAAAAGAGGAATGCGCAAATAGGTTGAGTTAACCTCTCTAATACTATCCTTTGCACCTCCAATAATATGTGTAAAAGATAATGTTTTAGTATTGCTTGAAAGTCCAGGTTCTAAACGCAAAGAAATATTTTTATGTAAACGTAAATCTCCGATTAAACCTACATTAAAACCAACTGTTGGAGTTACTACAATATTTGCAATGTCCGTTAAATATGTAATTTTATAGTCTTTTTTGTTAAAGCCTAAGTAATATCCCCAAAACATTTTTTGTTTATCCCAGTTTTGATGGTATTCTACGACACTTCTTTTTTGAGCTTGTAGACTATTTAGTGTAAAAATTAAAATTATAATAGCAACAACTTTTCTCATATATTATTTTTTAGCAATATAAATTGAAGCAACCCCAAATGTTTGTGGTTTGTTTTCAACATTTATAAACCCATTTTTCATCAAAATATTGTTGAAGGCTTCTCCGTAAGGAAAAGAAGCGGCCGAATCAGATAGATATTTATAAGCTACTTTATCTTTTGAAAATAATTTACCAATTAAGGGAAGTATTTTTGTGGAATAAAAATGATATCCTTGTTTAAAAGGTGTTTTTGTAGGTATTGCTGTTTCTAAAACCACAAATATACCACCAGGTTTTAAAACTCTATAAATTTCCAATAAACCTTTGTCTAAATTTTCAAAATTTCTAACTCCAAAAGCAACAGTAATAGCGTCAAAAGAATTGTTTTCGAACGGAATATTCTCAGAATCACCAAAAACCATTTCAATAGTTTTATTTAAATGTAGATTTTCAATTTTTTTTCTTCCAACTTGTAACATTCCTTCAGAAATGTCTAAACCTACAATTTTTGAAGCAGCTGTTTTTGTTAAATTAATAGCTAAATCACCTGTTCCAGTTGCAATATCTAAAATTGTTGAAGGATTGGTTTTTTTTATAATTTCCACTACTTTTTTTCTCCACGAAACATCAATACCAAATGAAATAACTCGGTTTAAGCCATCGTATTCATTAGAAATAGTGTCGAACATTTTAGCCACTTGTTCTTTTTTTCCTAACTCAGAATTTTTATATGGTTTTACTTTTTCGGTCATAATTTTTAGTAATTAACAGCAACAACTTCTTCTATTTTTCCTGGAATTAATTGTTTTAGCATATTCTCTATGCCATTTTTTAAAGTAATTGTAGACGACGGGCATCCGCTGCAAGCACCTTGTAAAATTACATTTACAATTTTTGAATCTTGATTGTAGGATTGAAATAGAATGTTCCCACCGTCAGCAGCAACTGCAGGCCTAATATACTCATCTAAAATACTTATAATTTGAAGAGAAACGTCATCTAAACTTTCAGTATTGTTACTTTTTTCATTTGTGCTAATAGTTTCTTTTTCAGGATACGCTGTTACAATTTTGTTTCCATCAGCAATATATTGTTTTATAAAACTTCTAACTTCTACAGTAACTTCACCCCATTCAACAATATCAAATTTAGTAATAGACACATAGTTTTCTGAAATAAATACTTCTTTGGTAAAAGGAAAATTAAATAGTGCGGTAGCTAATGGTGAATTTTTAGCTTCTTCAATATTTTTATACTCAACATCAACTTCCATTAATTTTTTATTGGCAACAAATTTTAAAACGGAAGGGTTTGGTGTTACTTCAGCGTACACTTCTACCGGTATTTTTTTTGTAGTATTTTCTTCAGTAATTATAACTCCATTGTTATTCAAATAATTTTCCAATTGTTCTTTTACTTCTTCCTCTACATCTGCCCATTCAACTATTGAAAAACGTTCAATTGCTATAAAATTTGCAGAAATAAATACGCGTTTTACAAAAGGTAAATGAAATAGTTGTTGGGCTAAAGGTGAGTTTTTAGCTTCATCAATATTGTTAAAATCATAGCTACCACTTGTTAAAATACTATTTGAAGAGAATTTTAAAATAGTATCAGAATTTGTTTTTTCTATATATAAGGAAATTGTTTTCATTTAATTAAATTTTGTGCAAAAGTACTAAAACTTGTTTAGCAAATATGTTAATAATAAAAAAACGCCTCAATTTTGAGGCGTTTTTATGTGATTTTATTTTTAATAACTAAATATTTAAAACTAGTGTTGCAGTAATTCTAGAAGTATCAATATTTAATTCAGCATTATTAATTTGGTTATTATTTGGGTAAAAATTATATGGAGCAGTATTTGTAGAGTTTAAATAAGAAAAATCTACTCTTCCTCCTCTAAATTTATACCCTGCACCTAATGAATATCCTTCAATATCATCAGATTGATATGCGTTTTTATTTGGATTTTTTTCATAATGATAACCACCTCTTAAAGAAAATGCATCAACTCTCCATTCTGTACCAAGTCTTAATTCTGTTGTGCTTTCTAAATTTGTGTTAAACGCTTGATTTTCCATTGTAAAGTCTGCGTTACTTAACTTAATATTACTGTAATTTTTATAAATGTAGTCTAAACTTATTAAGCCAGATGTGTTAAATATATAAGCAAAACTTCCAGTTAATTTTGAAGGAGTTTTTAATTTGTAATCAAATCCATTTGTTCCAGAGTATGTATCATCTATTGAAAATTCGTTTGTTACATTTATATTATTTTCAAAAATTGTTGCATCATATTCTAAAAATTCTTCTGCAAGAGAATACCAGATTGGCGATTGAAAAGCTAATCCTAAACGAATATTGTTATTTGGTTTTGAGATCAATCCCAAATTAAAGGAAATTCCATCACCATAAGTTAATAATTCTTGATTTTGTGAAACATCAAAAGTATTTCCGCTACCATCATTATTATATTCTTCGGTTAAAACACGTTGAAAATGTTCAATGTTATAGGTGCTTAAAGAAAAACCTAACATTAAATTATTATTAAATTCTGAAGCTATTGTAAATGTGTATTTTTCATTTTTACCATCTGTGTAATTCTGTAAATAATGACCGTCTGAGTTTAAATAAACTACTTCAGGGTCATAAAAGTCGGTAATTGGAGCGTAACCACTATTACCTTTTGCTATATAGGAATTATTGAAATCGTTAGTAACGGAATAATTAAAACCTAAAGCAAATTTTCCCCAACCAGAATTATTGTTATTACTTTTAAAAACCATGACGCCACCAGCCTGAGATAAATCTAAAAACTCATTTTCGCTAGATTGATTTAAGCCATAAAAATTGGTATTTGTTTTTATTTTTTTGTTATATAATGAAATTGCAACTTCACTTTTTGTAAAAACAGCTGCTCCAGCAGGATTAATCTCTATGGCAGAAATGTCTCCTCCAAGCGCTCCAAATGCCCCGCTCATTGCGTTAAATCGTGCCGTACCATTTATAGATTCCTTTGAGAATAATTCTCCGATATCGTTATAAGATAATGTTTGTGCATTTGAAAAATAGGCAACAAAAACTACCATTGCTAAAAATAATTTTTTCATAATGTATAAGGTTCTAAATTGTTATTAATTTCTTCTTGAGCTGCTTCTTGTTGAAGAACTTCCTGATGAGCCGCTTGATGATCTTGATGACGATCCAGATGAATATGAACCAGAACTCGATGATCTTGAGGAAGAATCATTAGAATAACTTCTTGAAGAACCACTGTTATTATTAGTTGAGTTTGAACTGCTTGAAGAATTTCTTCTTGTAGGCGTAATATTAGAGTTGCTGTTATTATTTGAATTTGTTGATCTTCTAATCATATAATCACCAGAAGATGAATTAATTCTACTGTTTCCATTACTAAAATAATCTCTATTTCTAGTATTTACACCTGAAGATCTTGTTGTTGAATTTATATTTCGCTGAATTGTTGAGCCAGACCTTGTAGATGTTCTAATAGATGAATTTCTATCTATAGTGTTGTTATTAGTTGAAGTTCTTCTTGTTCCAGAATATGTTGAGTTTGAAGAATTATATGGAGTTCTTCTTGTGCTGCTAACGACTCTTTGAGTAGATGAAGGGGTGGTATTTCTCCCATTTGAAGTATAAGAATTTCTTTTACCATGGGAATCAAACCTATCATATTTGTTAAGATAAGGGTAATTATAATTATTATTATAATAACCTCCATAAGGATAATAATATGGTCGATAATAGTTAGAATATCCGTAATAACCACCATAATTGTACGGATAGTAGCCACCAGAATAATAAAAAGGTGAGTAAAATCTATATCTCCAAGGGTTGTAATAGTTAGTATAATAAGGATAATCATAATACCCATTGAAAAAAGGATTATAACCAAACCCAAATCCAAAATCATTATAACCGTTATCAATAGTAATTGTTACATCATTTGTATATTCCCAAGGAGCATCGTAATTATTGTTTTCATTCTCGTAATTCTCTTCATCCTCGTAATAATAGTCATCAACATTTGTAATAATGTCAGAATTATTCACATCTTCCATTTTTTCAAGCTGACGTGTGAAGTAAGTTTTATCAAACTCACTCTCATCCATAATAACAATGTCTTCATTAGTTTGAATTTTAGCATTGGAAGCGTAAATTCCATCGTCATCATAATTGTAGGCGCTTTGATAAGTGCCACATGAATATAAACTGCCTAATAAAACAACTAAAGTGCCAATTTGGGCATATTTTCGGGTAAATAATTTTGAAACTTCCATAATCAGTTGAAATTTTTATTGTTGAACTATTAAAAAAAACTAATTTTGTCGAAATTAGCATTTTTATTATAAAAAGGTGCAATATTTGTGCCAAACTTTTGATTATGAGCAAGAATTTAACAAAGCGAGAAGTAGATTATTCCAAGTGGTATAATGAGTTGGTTGTAAAAGCAGATTTAGCTGAAAACTCAGCCGTTAGAGGCTGTATGGTTATTAAACCTTATGGGTATGCTATCTGGGAAAAAATGCAAGCGCAACTAGATAAAATGTTCAAAGAAACTGGTCATGAAAATGCCTATTTCCCATTGTTTGTGCCTAAAAGTTTATTTGAAGCTGAAGAAAAAAATGCAGAAGGTTTTGCAAAAGAATGCGCCATAGTAACACATTATAGATTGCAAAACGACCCAGACAATCCGGGAAAATTACGTGTAGATCCAACAGCTAAATTAGAGGAAGAACTTATTGTTCGACCAACTTCGGAAGCTATTATTTGGAATACCTATAAAGGATGGATTCAATCTTACAGAGATTTACCTTTATTAATAAATCAATGGGCAAACGTAGTGAGATGGGAAATGCGTACAAGATTATTTTTAAGAACTGCTGAGTTTTTATGGCAAGAAGGACATACTGCTCACGCAACTAAAAGTGAAGCTGTTACAGAAGCAATGTTAATGCAAAAAGTATATGCTGAATTTGCTGAAGGTTTTATGGCGATGCCAGTGATTAAAGGGGCAAAGTCAGATAGTGAACGATTTGCAGGCGCAGACGAAACCTATACAATTGAAGCATTAATGCAAGATGGGAAGGCATTACAAGCAGGGACATCACATTTTTTAGGTCAAAATTTTGCAAAAGCATTTGATGTAAAATACACATCAAAAGAAGGGAAACAAGAATATGTTTGGGCAACATCTTGGGGAGTTTCTACTAGATTAATTGGTGGGTTGATTATGACTCATTCAGATGACTTAGGGTTAGTATTACCTCCAAAATTAGCACCAATACAAGTGGTTATTGTTCCAATTTATAAAGGGGAGGATCAATTAGAGGCTATTTCAGATAGAGTTAATGTTTTTGTAAAAGAACTTCGCTCTAAAGGAATTTCAGTTAAATATGACGATAGAGATACGTTTAGACCGGGAGCAAAATTTGCTGAGTATGAATTAAAAGGAGTTCCAATTAGAATTGCAATTGGAAATAGAGATATAGAAAATAATACTGTTGAGGTAGCTAGAAGAGATACATTAGAAAAAGAAACTGTTTCTCAAGATACTATTGTTGATTTTGTGGAAGGTTTATTAGATAAAATTCAATCTAATTTATTTGATAGAGCAATTACGTATAGAAATAATCATATTACTGAAGTAAATTCTTTTGAAGAGTTTAAAGAAGTAATTGAAAAAAAGGGAGGTTTTGTTTCTGCGCATTGGGATGGATCAGCAGAAACTGAAGAGAAAATAAAAGAATTAACAAAAGCAACAATTAGATGTATACCTTTAGATAGTAAAATTGAAGAAGGAAGCTGTGTATTTTCGGGGCAAAAATCAAGTAAGAGAGTTTTATTTGCAAAAGCTTATTAATTTTTTTAAAAAAAATTTTGTGGATTGAAAAATAGTTGTATTTTTGCATCCGCAATAACGAAATAATAGTGTTGTTGCAAACAAGTAAAATGGTCCGTTCGTCTAGGGGTTAGGACGCCAGGTTTTCATCCTGGTAACAGGGGTTCGATTCCCCTACGGACTACAA
>NZ_JAEINV010000025.1 GCF_016342705.1 Lutibacter sp.
AAAAACCTGTGAAGATATCTTCACAGGTTTTCATTAATTTTTTTAATAATCGTCAACCTATTTTAGGACGACTCAAATATAACTTTCAATATTTAAATAAGTATCTTATTTTTGTTGAATGAACGAAATTGAAAAATATATTAGGGATATACAAGATTTTCCAAAAGAAGGTGTTTTGTTTAAAGATATTGCAACTTTATTACAAAACCCAAAGGCAATGCAATTGTGCAAAAATCAATTAATTGCTTTGGTTGGAGATCAAAAAATTGATAAAGTTATTGGAATAGAATCTAGAGGATTTTTTTTCGGAACTTTATTAGCAGAACATTATAATGCAGGATTTATTCCTGTAAGAAAACCAGGAAAGTTGCCATATACAACTATTTCCGAATCGTATGATTTAGAATATGGAACAGATGCCGTTGAAATACATATTGATGCTATTAAAAAAGGGGAGCATGTACTTATTCATGATGATGTTTTAGCAACAGGAGGAACTGCCAAAGCAGTTTGTCAGTTGGTTGAACGTTTGGGTGGTGAAATTGTTCAATGCAATTTTATAATTCAATTAGATTTTTTAAATGGAAAGGATAAATTAGCAAATTACAATATAACCTCTATATTGCAATATTAAGGTTGAAGTAAAAAATAATTTAAATATTATTATTTTTTACTTTTTTTATGAATTCCATTGTTCTATTTCCTAAATTTAAAAGATGAAAATTGTAAAAGTAGCTGTCCTCTTTTTTTGTTTATTGCAGTTTTCATCGTGCAATAAAAAGGAAAAAATTGAAACTTCCGAGACGTCTTTAGATTCAATAGATTTTTATATTGAAAAAATGAAAGACCTTAATTTAGTAAGTACCGTTTGTTTAAAATATGCCGATAGCGCACTTTCATTAGCCAAAAAGGAATCCACAGATACTTTAAAAATTGAAGAAATTTTAAATTTTAAAGTATACTTATTAGGTAGTTTAATGCAAAATGATAGTGCTATATTTTCGTCAAAAAAACTTATAGATATTTTAGTTAAAAGAAATAACACTACAAGCTTGCATAATTATTATGCTACTTTAGCATATTATTATTCAATTAGTAATAAAAAAGATAGTGCGTTTATAGCTTTTAAAAAATCCAATGATATTGCTTTTAAACTAAAAGATAGTCTAAGAATTGGTGAAAATTTGGCGTCAATGGCAATCATTCAATCTGATTTTGGCGATTTTAATGGAAGTGATGTTTCTGCAATTAAAGCGTTACAGTTTTTGAATCAGAACAATTTGGTAGGTTTAACATCTGTTTATAACTGTATAGCTATAAATGCAAAAAAACAACGCGATTATAAAGAAGCCATCTATTGGAATGATAAGGCACTTAAGATTTGTTCAAATGATGTAAGTAAAATTAGTTTATTAAATAATGAAGCCAGTTATTATAGGTATTTAAAAGAGTACGATAAATCAATAAGTACTTTAACTAATTTATTGAATGATTCGTTGGTGAACACTATTCCAAAAACAAAAGCAAGAATACTTGATAATTTAGCTTTTACTAAATGGCAAGCTAATGAAAAAGAAGCAGTATTAAATGAATTAATTTTAGCCTTAAATATTAGAATTCAAGAAAATGATTGGTATGGTCAATTGGCCAGTTATGGACATCTTTCAGATTATTATTCAAAAAAAGACACAAAAAAATCTGTTGTATATGCAGAAGAATTGTACAAAGTGGCAACAGTTTTAAAAAGTCCACAAGATCAAATAGAAGCATTACAAAAACTTGTTAAGTTTTCATCTCAAAATGAAGCAAAACAATATTACAATACTTATATTAAAATAAGTGATAGTATTAATAATGCCGAAAAAAGTGCTTTAAATAAATTTGCTAAAATTAAATATGATAGCGAAAAAAATAGAGAAGACAACTTGCAACTTACCGTAAAAACTGTTGAAAATGAGCTGGCATTGCAAAAAGAAAAAACCAGAAATTTAATAGGAGCTTTATCTAGCGGTACTGTATTAGTTGGATTTATATGTTTTGGTTTTTATTTACGTCAAAAACATAAACAAGAAAAACGAGCAGAAGTTTATAAAACAGAAACAAGAATTGCAAAAAAAATTCATGATGAAGTTGCTAATAATGTGGTAAATATTATGAATAAGGTGCAATATACTGATGAAGGTAAAGAGGTGCTTTTAAATGAGTTGGAAAAAGTATATTTATTAACGCGTAATATTTCTCATGAAAATAATGCGATTGAAACAGGTGAAAAATTTGAATATTTTTTAAAAGCCATGCTCTCAAGTTTTAATAATGATAGTACAACGGTTATTATGAAAGACATACATAGTGTTGGATTAAATGAACTTGAAAAGGTAAAGCAAATTGAATTGTTCAGAATTTTACAAGAATTAATGGTAAATATGCGGAAACATAGTGAAGCATCATTAGTTGCAATTACTTTTAAAATTGATGGCAATAGTTTTCTAATAAATTACTCTGATAATGGAGTTGGATTAGATATTAAAGAAATAAATTTTAAAAATGGTCTTCAAAATGTGGAAACCCGTATAAAATCAATAAATGGAACTATTACTTTTGTTACTTCATTAGGAAATGGCTTTAAAGCTTTTATTAGTTTAAAAAAATAATTGTTATGTTTCAAAAGGTATTGATAGCTGAAGATATGGACTTTATTAATAGTGGTATTAAGTCTGAATTAACAAAATTATGTATACAGCAAATTGACTATGTTCAATATTGCGATGAAGCTTTTTTAAAACTTAAAAGAGCAAGTTTAGATAATGATCCTTACGATTTATTAATTAGCGATTTATCATTTGATGAAGATGCAACAGTGCAAGAGTTAAAAACTGGAGATCAGTTAGTTGAAAAAGTAAGAAAGGAATTTCCTTCCTTAAAAATTGTTGTATTTTCAGTAGAAGATAAAACTTTTAGAGTTCAAACATTATTTAATGACTTTAAAATTAATGCTTTTGTATGGAAAAGTAGAGAAGGTTTACGGGAATTAAAAAAAGCGATTCAGCTAATTTATAATTCTAAAAAAACCTATATTTCTCCGCATGTTGCAAGTGCACTTTCTAAAAATGAAGCAATTGAAATATCTGATTACGATATTTTTTTACTAGAATGTCTTTCTAATGGAAACTCTCAAGAAGACATAAGTAAAAGCCTAGAGAAAAAAAGTTGGACACCTTCTAGTATGAGTTCCATAGAGAAAAGGTTAAAATTTTTAAGAGAACATTTTAATGCAAATAACCCTGCGCACTTGGTATCAATTACTAAAGATTTAGGTCTTATCTAAAAAAAATCAACAGCTTTACGGAAATCCGTAAACAATACATTTTAATATAAAGTATCTTTAACCTATTAAAAATATCAGTTCAAATTGTATGTTATTGAGGGTTTGTATTTGGAGAATTGCTATACTTAAAAGATAACAAGAACTTTCATGTTAAAAGGAAGGTTTAACCTCAAAAGTTTACAAAAAAAACAAGGCCTTACGGGAAACCGTAAGGTTTTGTTTTTTTTAGTGTTTAAATTTGAGTTAAATAATTTTAAATAATATAAAAATGAAAAAAATTACATTAATGTTAGCCGCTCTAATCGTTTTCTCAAGTTGTGCATCAATTTTTACAGGAGCAAAAAGAAATGTTTTATTTGAATCAGACCCTTCAGGAGCAAAAGTATTTGTAAATGGGTTTGAGAAGGGTATTACTCCAACACAAATTAAAGTCAAAGCTGATGACCGAATTGATTTTAGAATTGATAATTATAAGGAAAGAGTAGTTGTGATGGATAGTAAATTTAATCTTGTGAGTATATTGAATGGATTTAGTATTATAGGTTGGGGAGTTGATGCTTTGACAGGTTCATTAAAAAGAGTAGATACAAATTATGTTAAAGTAACATTAGAAGAAAAACAAAGTACAACAGCTGTAAATGATTACCTAAAAAAAGGAGTGATTTCAAAAGTAAATATTGATACTGAAAGTAAGATTATTGAAACTATTATTGTTTTAAACTAATATTATTAAGGTAAGTTTAATTAAAACAACCTCATGTGGTTTAATACAAGAGGTTGTTTTTTGATATATTCGCTTTAATAAGTTATTTAAAATTTAGTTGTCAGTATAAAAAGGATAATCTGTATATCCATTTTCACCAGTATCTGAATAAAATGTATCAACATTCCAAGAAGCTAAAGGAACGTTTTTTTCAAACCTTTCTGCCAAATCTGGATTTGAAATAAATAATTTTCCATAAGCTACTAAATCAGCTAAACCTTCTTCAATAACTTTATTTCCTTTTTCCTGATTAAAATTATTATTGATAATAAGTGTTCCGTTATACAATGGGCGAAAATGTGTTGCTATGTTTTGTACAGCATGCATAACTTTAGAAACATCTGTAAAAGGTTCAGAAAGATGCACATAAGCAAGGTTGTAATTATTTAATTTTTGAAGTACATATTCAAACAAAGGAATTGTTTCTTCATCAACATCAATTCCATGTAAATTATGCATAGATGGATTAAACCGAACCCCAATTCTATTTTCAGGAAAAACCTGACTAATTTCATCTAAAACTTCAAAGAAAAAACGCGCTCTATTTTCAATAGTTCCTCCATAAGCATCTTTTCTTTGGTTGGAACATTTATTAAAAAATTGATGAAATAAGTAGCCATTTGAAGAATGAATTTCTAAACCATCAAATCCTGCTTTTTTTGCATTAATTGCGGCTTGTTTAAATTCTTCAATGGTAGTTTTTATATCATTTAAAGTCATTTCTTTTGGAGTAACAGTATCTTTAAAACCGTTAGGAGTAAAAGATTTTGAGTTTGGGTTGATAGCGCTCGGCGCAAATGGTAGCGATCCATTGTGAAAATCGGGATGAGAAACTCTGCCAACATGCCACAATTGAATAAATATTTTACCACCTTTTGTATGAACAGCATCGGTGACTGCTTTCCATCCTTTTATTTGAGCTTCAGCATAAATTCCTGGAGTATTTACATAGCCAACAGCTTGTTTTGAAATTTGAGATCCTTCGGTAATTATAAGGCCTGCACTTGCTCTTTGGGTATAATATTTTACTTGTAATTGAGTAGGAGCGTGTTCCTTATTATTACATCTAGAACGCGTCATTGGAGCAATTACCAATCTATTTTTTAAAAGTAAATCTCCCATTTTATAAGGAGTCAAAAGCGGTTGAATTTTTGTTGTTTTCATTTTGTTAACTTTTTGTAAATAGCATTCAGTAATTGAATTCTGTATTTTCATTTTTAATGACCAACTACTGTCTTTTATAAGCATTTTGCGACTGGAAAATCGGCGGTTTTTCAATTATAGTAAATTACTTATTGAATGTTTGCTGTTTTAACTAGTTAAAATTTATGCATAAATTTCATGAATTGTTGTAACTAGTTTTTTCTTTTTTATTCTTTCCCCAAGAAATTACTTTTACTCCCTTTGAGTATTGAATTTTTTTCGGTTCGTTTTTAATTAATTTATCAAATCTTGTATAATTTAATTCTAAATTTTTCAATTCTATCTCATTAAATGACCATTCTAAATGATGAATTTCAAATTCATTAATTGACTTTTCTGTATCTTGGAAAAGAGCATATCTTTCGGTCAGCCATTTGTCTAATTCTGATTTTTTTGTTATTTCTTTTCCAACGGTAAACTGAATATTTAATTTATCGTTAAATTTGGAGTTATTTGATTCGTACTGATTTTCAGATCGTTTTATTTTTGAAAATCTATATGGAAGTTCAGATATTTCTTTAGCAACTTTACAAGACAAACTTTTTCCGCCTTCAATGCTCAAAAAATACACTCCAGTTTTATTATTGGATTTTACATAAGTTCGGATATTAATTTCATCGAAATTTGAAATCGGCGGGAAAGAAGGTAGGTTTTTAGGTCTAATCTTTTCCATTGTAAAAGCAACAACTGAAATCCAGGGTTTTTCGTCAAAAAGGTCAATTTCAAGTTCCTTTGGGACAAATTTTTTCAATTCGGATAATTCCACTTGCCAATGAAGAAATATTGCATTATTCCATTCTTGATAAAATTTCCAAGTATCAGTCGGAATTTTCCAAGGTCTGTGATTTGTGGTATTTAAGATCTCTCGTATTGTCATTTTCTCAAATTGGCTGCGAGTTTTTATATGATTTGTACGACTTGAAAATCAGAAATTTCTCGGACGCAGTAAATCTTTTGTTGAATGTTTGTTGTTTGGACTATATAAAATTCAGGCATAAATTATATGAGGTATTGTAATTTGTTGCTTTTCACTTTAATTATTTTTAATTCCTAAAATCAATCAGCCTAATGATTGAAAAGTCAGAAATATTTCTCTTTTTATTGCAATTTTTTTTTAGTTAAACTTCTTCTTTGAAATTAGATTTTTCAAAAACCGCCAAAACAAATCCAGCTCCAGTTATCGCTCCAATTAAAGCATTCATAAACCAACCTGATTCTAAATGGTGATTTACAAACATTAAAGAAAATCCTAACAAGAATAAGACTATTCCTAAAATTCTCATTTTATTCATAATTATTTTTTTTGGTACTATTTAGCAACAGTTTAGGCTAAGAAATTTTGCGGTAAGTAAACCGTAATTTTCCGCTGTTAGTTTTGAGGTATAAAGTTAATGAAATTTTCGTATTTAGTATTGTGTAACAATTTTTTATTCTTGTTGTAATTTGTTTCATTCAATTTAATAATTCTTGTCTACAATCAGATTTGTACTTGATAGGCAATAAGTAAACAGCTTGAAATGATTAGGATGTTTATAGAAGCTCGAATTGTCCACGTGAATTTTGAATAGTCAATTTTTACATAATCACCTATGATCACACAAAAACCCATGAATAAAAACCAAGGAGTTAATAGTAATGCAAATTCCCATCTTAATAGCATTATTACTAAATCATGTAAAAAACCACTGAATGCAAATGTGATTAAAAGAGATAAGGAAGCTGGAAATATGATTTTAAGCGGCTTAAAAATATATTTTCCCAAATAATAACTCCAAATTGGATTCCAATATTTCCAAAATTTTGAAAATTTTCCGGCTCCAAAAGAACGAAACATCATATTCCGAAGTGAATAACTTGCTCCTAACGGAACGCCGTTTCTTTTTTTTATATAATCAGATAAATTCAAATTTTAATTTATTGTATTAATGAGTCTAATGTCTTGGATTAAAATATGGCTAAAGATTTAAAATGATTTTAAGTTGATAATTGATATACCATATTCGTTGTTTTTTTAATTTCCTTTTTTGAGTCTAAACATACAGCTTTTCAATCCGCAAACTTTTTTAATTCGATTGAGTGAGCAATTCCGATATTCGCTAAATTTCACTAAAATTCTATGGCTAAATTGTAAAACCTATCCAATTAACTAAAAATATTATACAAGTGGTTATTCCCAAACTAGCTAATGATAAACGCAACCAATATTTTGTCATTCCATCATAAATTTTCCACATTTTCTCTCCTCTTTCTTTTCTGCTTTTTTTCAATGTTAATTTAGCTAGGATTAACGTAACTATTATAAAAATCAATATTGCTATTATCCAAAATTTTATCATAACCTATTTGTTTTGTTTAATTTTTCCTAATCTATCAGAATGAGAACCAAACGGAATCTCAACTTACGCTTTGTCATTTTCAATGCTTGTTTCGTTCTTCATCCTTCCGTTTTTAACTCTCTTTCTTCAATTTCAAGACTTTTTTTATTGTTTTTGTAGCCATATCCTAATTTCTTTTCGTAAAGATACTTCAGGTTTTGGTAACGGAATTGTTTGTCCAAATTGTTTACTTCTTTTAAATTTTGAAAAGGTAGTTTTATGTTTTTTCCAATCTTCGGGATACAATTCTAAGAACTTATTAAAAAAACTTTGTTCATCAATTTTTCCTTCCATTTTAGAAAGTACATCTTTAAATTTTTGCTCTTGTTCTATAATCATTTCGTTATTATTCAGTAATAAATAAAGCTATTTGTAGTTTCTAATTTTATTGTGTTCATTTCTTTTTAATAGTGGGTATCGTGTGCGTATAAACGAAGTATTTACTAAACAAGTTTAAAATTCTAAGTTAAACACTAACTTTATAAATATACGAAAAATTTGAATTAAGCACTTATTTGGCTATGTTGTTTTTACATTGTAGTAGGACGTTTTTATTGTCCAATAATAGTAGACTACTTAAAAATTTTAAAGTTTGTTATGTGCAGCAAATAGTTAATATGAGTATTTATATCAATTGCCTTTAACAGATTAACAACAACCTTGTCTGTCCATTTTTTTCCTTTGGTGCACGATGAAGACAAGGGAGGACTTTACTTTTAGGGTGCTCAATAGCTAATCTGTATAAATTGCCTAAACCTAATTTTATTGGCTGTGCCTTAGGCTTCGCAAGATAGTGTAAATCAAAGAAATTTTCACTTAAAAATGATTCAAAGTCTTCCTCTGTACCATGATAAATTTTTTTAAGTTCATCACGGATTTCGGGAACAAGAATTTTTTGTGTGGCTTGCGAGTTTGGTAATATTTCAGTGGACTCGCCATAGTAAGTACATAAAAAGGTATCGATTGGAATAGGAGACCGATCTACATGAAAAGAATAGACATCTGTTGGAAAAAACGGGTAACTAACATCTCTATCATAGAATTTAATCAGATTAAGTGTTGGAGATGCTCCAAGGTCTTTCAATGTCTTCAAATCCTTTAAAAGAATTTCACGAGCAAGCTGTCCTTGTTCACTCAACTGAAGTTCAAGAAGGTCATTTGGATGAAGTTCGGCTATATTTTCGTTTAGCTCTAACTGTTTAACAATTTCAGAAAAATCACCTACTAGTTTACGACTCCAACAAATCGTATTAATATTTCCATGAAAAGAAGCGGAAACAAAGTCTTGAAAATTAGTGACGCATTGAATTTGATTCTCTGTTTGAGATATATTTTCCATAATGAGTATAAGTCTAAACTATTTATAAAAGTAGTATTATCCAGTTTTAATTTCTCAATCTAAAATTTGGCTACAGGTTAAAAATGTTTTTAAGTGTTGAAATTGTCATACTTTATTAAAATTAAGTAATTTTATATACGCATTGTTAGCAAGTAGTTTAATTATTTTAATTCAGATAGAAGTTCTTTTTTTTCTTCTTGTGAATAATATTGAGAAAGTTGTACGCTTTCTTTGAATTTGATTTTGGTTTTTGAAGTGTCAAGTTTTAAATGTTGTTGAGCTTCTATGATATAAAGATAAGCTTCTGAAAAACTTGGATATTGATTAATTAGTTCATTCCATACTGTTATGGCTTTTAAAAATTCTTCTTCATCATAGAAGCCCCAGCCTTTTCCATTCAATACTCCTAACGAAAAATCCAAGTTATTTCCATAATGATTTATCATATTGTTTTTTAATTCAGTAAATATATCTGCACTCTTATTTGAGGGGCTGAAAAAATTGTATTGCTGAATTGACCAATATTCAAATATATCATAGAGGGCTTCTGCAATTCCCAATCCTGGAACTGCATTATGAAAAGCTTTGGGAAAATAGGTGCCTTGAATGTTAATTTTTAAATTTTTATTTTCATTTTTAACAAATTCAATATCTCTATAATCTTCGGGATAATCTTTCCCAATTGAATATCTAAAATATTTTGTATGCTTAATTTCAAGATTATTTAATGCTGATATTGAATCAATTAAAGAAACGTTTTTTTGTTTAAAAAAAGGATCTAATACTATAACTGCCGTTAAATTATCAATATTCTTTGTAAACATTGATGTGGTAAAATGCCCATACCAAGAATGACCAATTAAGACTCTAAATTGACTTGCTTTAAATTTTGATTCTGCTAAATTTACAATTTCATTAAATAGGTATTTTTCATTTAAATGTGCTTTTCCACTTTTAAACGAAATAGGATTTTGGGCTTCACTAATTCTTTTAGAATTATCAGACTCAATACTTATAATAATTGAGCGAGGCATCTGTTCAGCAGCAGTTAAATAGTCTATTGTATTTATTATATGATTGTAACTTCTCTGATTTTGTCTATCAAAAACTATAATTAGGGGATATTTTTTTTGATTGTTACTTTGCCAATCATCTGGCAATAGGATGGATATTTTTTTTTCGTAGCCCAAATAAGATGATACAAAAGAGGTGTCAACTTTTGATTTATACACATTATATTCCTGTCCAAATATGATTTGACAAGCAAAAAATGTTAGGAAAAAAGAAAGTTTTTTTTTGCTCATAGTTGTTTAAATTAGCTACAAGGGGCTTTTATAAGATTTGTGCGACTGAGAAATCGGAGATTTTTCTGACGTAGCAAATCGTTTGTTAGATGTTTGTTGTTTGGACTATATAAAATTTAGGCATAAATTAAATGTATTGTACTGATGTAGGTTGACCATTTTTTTGTTAATATTCGTTTTTTTAAATAGTCAAATACTGTAAATTTTGTTTATTTCTTCGATAACATTTATAGTTTGTATTCTGATTTAAATGCACTTGATTAGGTGTTGATAAATCTAAACTTAAATGCGGTCTAAGATTGTTATAAATATTCACAGCACGTTTTACAATCTTTTTAGCTAAGTTAGTATTTTTTATTTGTTGTTTCAAACCATATTCATATTTTAAAGTTCTGTTTATTCTTTCGGCTACAGCATTTTCATAAGGATCGTATTGTTCTGTCATACTAAGGGTTAAGCCGTTTTGCTCTGCAAACTCGGTATAACCTGGATTACAGTATTGAATACCTCTATCAGAGTGATGAATTAATTTTTGATGTGGGTATTTTCGATTTTTAATAGCCATTTTAAGCGCATCGGTACATAATGAGACTTTCATATGTGATGCTAATTTGTAGCCCATAATTTGCTTTGAATATGCGTCAGTAACTAAAGCCAAGTAACTATGTCCTTTTTGAGTTTTAATATAGGTTATGTCGCTTACCCAAAGCTGTTCAGCTCTTGTAGGAGCTTTGTCTTTAACAAGGTTTTTATGTTTATAAAATTGATGTTTAGAATTTGTGGTTATAAAATGACGTTTAGTTTTAGGAACCAGTAAGTTGTAATGTTTTAAAAAACGATAAAACTTATCTCTGCCCATCTGTATTTGATGCTGTTCCATTTGATTTTTAAGTAAATGATACAGTTTAATACCACCAGTTCTAAGTCCAATTTGCTTACGACAATCTTGTACTAACTCAAGTAATATCTGTTCCTGATTTATTTTATTTTGATGAGATTTTAAGCGCTTATAGAAGGCTTGTTTGCTAATCCCAAAACACTCGATTAACCATTTTCTTTTAAACGGTTTTGTTTCTTTTTTTGAATCTCGTCGGCTAATGTTTTGGGCAATGACTTTTTTGATAAATCCACTCCAGTAATCAGTTCCATATCCGCAATTATATCTTGCTGAAAGTCTTTTACAAACTCTAGTTCTTCAATCCTTTCTTTTAGTTTTTTGATTTCGTCTTTTTTACTCATACCCAGTTTCTTTTGCTCTAAAGTACTATATTTTTTTAACCAATAATCAATAGAAGATCTAGAAACAGCATATTTTTTAGATGCATAATTTACAGATATTCTACCATTCTGAATTTGATCAATGATGAGTAGTTTTAAATCAAAACCTATTTTTTCGTAGGATTTTTTTCGGCAGGGTGGTTTTTGTTCTTCCATACTTTCGTTGTTTAAGTTGTCTAATTTTTAGTCAACCTATTTCAGAAAAGTACATTTGTCGGCTTGTGTACAACGTGTTCGTGTATGGTTAGTTGCGTGTTTAAGCAACTAATTTAGCAAATAAATCACAGATAGAATATTCCGCAGGAATGTTCGTAAGTCAGCAGTGACCACGCAATTAATTATACACAGTGTTAGCCTTTCGTTTTTAAGATTATAGAAGATATTACTTCTTAATAAATCATACAACCTAAGCAAGAATATCCCATCCTGCAAAGGCTACAATAGCATAAAACAAGTTACTTAAAACATGAATTAGGACTGCCATTTTTAAAGAGCCAGTTCGTACCAAGATCCAACCCCAGGTCGCACTATACAGAAAATACATGGGCCACAATATCATGGGGTTATGGCCAACGGTAAAAACAATAGAAGTTATCAATATAGCCGCCCATGTAGGTATTTTCTTTGCTAGTGAGGACTGCAAATATCCTCTAAATACAACCTCTTCCATAATAGGTCCAACAAGGAGTGCCAGCAGTAAAAAACCAGACATTTCAAGTGCTCCTCCATTTGTTTGGATGAAGTTGAACATCTTGGAGCCGCCCCCAATGATTCCTTCGTAACCGAAGTCAGGTAAAATCACCGATCTATATACCCACGCTAAAAAGTGTGTCGATACCAATACAGCTATAACCAATATAAGACCTTTGCTTTTTTTAATCTTACTTGGTTGAAGTCCTATCTCAGGATAAAAAGGCTCACCTGATCTACGGATATCCCACCAGAAAAAAGTAATTATCATAATGCCACTGAGCAAAGTAGAAGTGAGCCCCAAGATCTCGAGAGGAACTTCATTAGTAGACGAAAAGAACTTAAACCCATAAGAGATAGCAATTCCAGCTAGGAGTTGACATGCGTACATGATCACAATGGCCAGAATACCCCTTTTTATTGTTAATTGCATATGTTTAGTTTCTGTCATTCAGTTTTATTGTTTTAATTCTAATGAAGGCTAACGAGTTAGTGTAAGGAAAGTTACGGGTTTAAAACCTAAATTTTCCAATGTTTAAATTTAATATTTTTATGTTTTTGAAACATTCTATTTTATTGAATTAAGTAATTTTTTTTACACATTGTTAGCAAATCAGTATTAGTAGTTATTTGTTGTATTAATCTTAAATAACTATAATGTTATTTTATTTTTTTAGCGTTGGCAAATTGCTTTGCAAAAGCAAAATATTAATAATTAAAAGTATTTTTTATTTCTAAATCTAAAATTAAATGTATGTGTTTTTTTGTAGCAAATCTATTTAAAATGAATTGTGGAAATGTATTTAACATTAAAAATGATATTTCTCTGTTTGAAGTATCAACCACATTGCAATTCTCAGGGATTTTAAAATCAGTTTCAATATCTGGACTGATTGGTTTTGTCAATTCGTTTATTTTAGCAAACTCCATATGTATTTCTTTAGATTTAAGAGGTTTAGTTAAATATTCCCAACCCTCCATTTCTCCGACATATTTGTATGTATTCGTTTCAAATATCGGTGATAATAAATGTATTCCTCCATCTTTATGTAGGTTTCCAAGTATTAATCCTCCGTCCATTCCATTAAATATTAATCCTAAATTATTTATAAAATGAAAATCAGTTTCAGAAAGCTCAAAATGATAATCTTTTGTCTTAGGACAGGTAATCCACTCGCCAAGTTTATGTTTAGATGTATAATCTTCAAAAGTAGTTCCAAATATCATTTTAAATCATTTATTAATGGTGGTTGTACGTGTGATAATTCTTTGCTTTACAATAATAAAAAGGTCGGAAGAAAAAAATAAAAGGATTTGTTAAGTGAATTGTCATTGATGTGTTCATCTGGCTAATATTTTTGCTTAACGTGATTTTATATGATTTGTGCGACTGGAAAATCGGAGATTTTTCGGTTGTAGCAAATCGTTAGTTGAATGTTTGTCGTTTGTGTTAGTTCAAATTTAAGCATAAATTATATGAGGTGTTGTGTGTAGTTTATTTGTTAATCAATTTATCAATTTCTTGCTCAATAATATTATTTTCTGAATTGTAGCCATTGAATGTTTTTACAATAATTCCATTTTTATCAATAAGGAAACTTTGAGGTAAAGATTTTAAATCAAATAAAGCTACAATTGGGTCATTCATTCCTTTTATGTTTGAGATGTTTATCCAATCAATGCTATCTGCTTTACTTGATTTTTCCCATAATTCCTTTTTTGTATCCAAAGAGTAACTAATAATAACAAATTCATCCTTATTGTATTTTTTGTTTAAATATGTAAATTCCGTTTGGTTTTGTTCATGACAAAAATGGCACCAGATTGCCCAAAAATCTATTAATATCACTTTCCCTTTAAAATCCGATAGTTTTACTTTATTACCTTTTAAATCTAGTGCTTCAAAATCTTTAAAATGGTCACCTATTTTAATGCTCTCGGTTGTAATAATATTATTTAATGTGATTCCTTTTTTTGAATTTTTTAATTCAGTATTTAGTTTGGAATAGAACAATTTCAAGCTATCCTTTGAAATCCATTCTGGATTATCCATTAATGTGGAAAGTGAAAAATTATTATCAGGATTTTTATAGATGAAATCGAGCTTATCTTTAGGTTCCAATTTTAAATATTTCTTATACAACTCGTTTGAAGGAGAACCTATAATTGTTGAGTTTTCAAAATCATCATAATTTCCATTAATTATGATTTCTTCGTTTGCAAACCAGAAGTTTACTGCTTTTCCAATCATATTCTTATAATCTTTTATTATTAATGTATGCAAACCTGGGTTTGGTAAATTTCCTTTAAAATTAAATTTTCCGGCAATTGAATAAGTAGAATCAATGTCATTAGAACTTCGATTACGCCAATCTATATTTGATAGTACAATGGTTAAACTATCTTTTAAATTTTCAATAGTTCCGTTTATGGAATATTTATTTTTAGAATTTTCAACAGGAGATTTAATATTCTCTTTACAAGAAAAAATCAAAATAATTAATAATAGATAAGGTGTTTTTTTCATAGTTTTCTTTTTTTTAATTACACACAACTGGTTATATCCAAATAATATTAACTGTTTTTAGTTATTATTTTCCGGATAAACGTATGTTTTGTTAATTTTATTAGTTTGCTTATTTTTCATAGTAGCTCATTTTTTTTTTGATGGTTAAATATAAAAAAATAACTTGAAAAACAAGTTACTTATGTTAGTAAAATTTGACAATGTAATAGCAATTACCCTTTTAATAAAATTGTTAAAAAAAATTAAGTGTAAAAGTTTATGTATCCCATTTAATTCATACATTTACACTACAAGGTGCAAGCATTTATTCTTCTGCTAAAAATACATCTTTGTAAAACTTCTACAATTTACCACAATTAATTGTACATTTATTTTAAAGTAAATGTACATATATTTTAATAATAATTGTACAATTATTATTTACAAGAACAAGTGCTTTTACAAAAAAGTACGGGTGCTTTTGTTAAAAAGATGAAGTGTTTATACAAAGCTTTATAAAGGCTTTTGCATAGTTTGCTTAAAAAGTTTCCTAATAAAACGGTAAAATTGCTAATTAAAGTACTCATAATTAAAAACAAGCTGTATTTATTAAAGCTTAATTGCTTTTACTGGGCTTATTTTAAATATAATAATTGTTGGAATTATAAGTATTAACAGGCATAAAATTAAGGCGCCAAAATGTAAGAGCATTATATACCCAAAGTTTAAATAAATTGGCGCTTCACTTACAAAACTCGTTTCTTGGTTTATGGTTATTACTCCAAAATATTTTTAAATCAAAAAAATGAACAATTGTTTTTAAAAATAGAAGTTTTAGTGTATAAATCAATGTACAACTATAATGTAAATTTTATTAATAATTCCCAGATAATCTTGGAGTATCATTGGTTTCTGGCATTCCTTTTAAAGCCAAATCTAACGGACTTTCAATTTTCAACAAATCTTTTTTACTTACATGTGTATAAATCATGGTAGTTTCTGGCTTTGCGTGGCCTAATAACTCCTGAATATAGCGTAAATCAATGCCGTTTTCTAATAAATGGGTAGCATAACTATGGCGCAAGGTGTGTGGTGTAACACGTTTGGTAATATTGGCATTCATACACGATTTTCGTAAAAACGAACGAACACTTTCTGCACTATATTTTTCTTCGTTAACGCCTTCAACAAAAAACTTTTTAGGTCCGTAGCTATTAATATAATTTAGTAATAATGGAATAAAGCTTTCTGCTAAAATTACTATTCTATCACGGCGTCCTTTGCTATTTTTTACAATTATTTGTCGCCTGTCAATATCAATATGACTTAATTCTAAATTCAATAATTCACTAATTCGCAAGCCAGCAGAATAAATCATCGCTAAAATGGCGCGGTGTTTTAAGTTTTTAGTACATCGTAATAAATCTATAATTTGTTCTTTAGATAAAACGGTAGGTAATAGCTTACTTTTTTTCGGCCGTGTTAATTTCACTTCTTCAATTTGGCATTCAGGATAAAAGGCTTTAAATAATTTTATAGCGCTAATGAACTGTCGCTGACTGCTGATGCTCATGTTTCTGGGCACAAAAACATCTTCAATAAACAATTCTATATCTCTATTATTTAGTTCAACAACAGGTTTGTCTTTTATATAATGAAAAAAGTCGGCAATAAAAGTAAAATAAGTCTTCACAGTACTTTCGCTGTAGCGTTTTCCTTGTAAATATTTCACGTACAACCTAACAATGTCTTTGTTTGCTTCAGA
The DNA here is from genome assembly GCF_016342705.1 of Lutibacter sp. Classification (GTDB taxonomy): domain Bacteria; phylum Bacteroidota; class Bacteroidia; order Flavobacteriales; family Flavobacteriaceae; genus Lutibacter. Next base: position 16,549 of record NZ_JAEINV010000025.1, read on the forward strand.
AATAACTCTTTTTTCTCTAGGTATTTTTACAACTATAGGTTTGTGTATGCTGGCATCTAAAGTAAAAGTCACCTTGTTTTTTAAGGCATTTTTTAAATTTGTGATGTTTTCTGCAGAATATGCAATATACCAGCCACGTAAAGTTTTACTCCATGTATAACCTTCCATTTTTCTAATGGTAGCAATTAATGGAGCATTATATTTAAACAATAATAATAATTGTAATTGAGCACGATGATGTACTTTTTTTAATAAAATAGTAGGTAATGTGGTTGATAAATTTTTCATAGCATTTCAAAAATACTAAAAAAATAGAATACCTACAGCCAAAAATTAAATAGTTTTGTTGTTGGCACTAATCATTTAATTTAATGAAGGGTAATTTTACAGTAAACTGAAGTAGATGATACCTATTTAATTAAAACTGAATTTCATTTAATTGCAATTCAAAGCTTTCAATTAATTTAAACTGATTTTTTGAACGTACTAAATTGTGATCTTCAAAGTCCGTTTTATAATAAATATCATTATTTAAATAGTCAGTTAAAAACCGTAAAGCCATAATAAAAATCATGGTTTTGGCACTTAAAGGTAAATGTTCAAGCTCCGTAGGTGTTAAATTATCTTTTATTTCTTCTAAAAAGCCTTTTTTATAAGCTTTATAAAAAGTTATATTAAAATGTACCTTTTCAAGATTTTTTTCATCTTCTGCAGCAGTGTTACAAATAGTTCTTATAGCATCTCCAAAATCATAATGAACAATTCCAGACATTACAGTATCCGTATCTATTACGCACAATCCTTTATTATTTTTATCAAACAATATGTTCGCTATTTTTGTATCGTTGTGAGTAACTCTTTCTTTTAGTTTCCCGCTTTCTTTTAATTGTTGAAGTAGGTGCATTTCATTTTTGTACTTCCATACATTTTTTATTTCTTGAAATGCTGAATGTAATCGTTTTGGTGAAGCTATTTTTAAGGCATCTTCAAATTGTGAAAAACGAAAAGTCATGTCATGAAATTTAGGAATAACTTCAATTAATAATGTTGCATCAAAATCACTTGTTAAGTTTAAAAAGCTGCCAATTAGTTTTCCACCTTCATAGGCAATTGCTTCGTTTAAAACGGTTTCATAAGTAATACTATCTTCAATATAAACCATCATATTCCAATAATTTCCGCTCTTTTCATTATAAAAGGGCAATCCGTCTTTTGCAGGAATAAAAGTTAGTACTTTTCTATCTCTTTCGCTTTTAGGCAAGTGTGAAAGTTTTTTTTGAAGATGCTCACTAATCATCACTTTATTTTTAATTAAACCAGGAACATCTTTAAATACGCCTTCATTAATACGTTGTAAAATAACATCGGGCTTTTTTGAAGTAGCTATTAAATAGGTATCATTAATATGCCCAGAAGCCAACTCTTTATAGGATATAAAATCACTTCCTATATTAAATTGACTAAAAATAAATGATAATTGTTGTAACACCTCAGGATTCATAGCTCTTTAAAATACTGTTAAAAAGTGTCTTTCATCCAATTGTATGGAGTTCTTTTTATCCAGTTACCTCTTGTAAAGTCAGGGAAATTTTGTGGTTCTCCGTTATTTTCTATTGAAAGCTCAGAAAGCGGTGTAATTGCACTCCAAGCAGCAGCGTCATAAGCATCTAACGGCGGTGCAATGTGTTCTTTTGCAGATTCAACAAATGCATGAATCACAAAAAAGTCCATGCCTCCATGTCCAGCACCTTGAGCGTGTTCTCCATATTTTTTCCACAATGGGTGGTCATATTTCTCTAACCATTCTTTTGAAGTATCCCATTGGTGAGGTTCAGATTGTCCCTCAATATATATTCTGTCACCATCTTTTTCCCATAAACCATTACTGCCTTGCACTCTAAATCCTAATGAATATGGTCTTGGTAAATTGCAATCGTGGGTTACAATAATGGTTTCTCCATTAGTGGTTTCAATGGTTGATGTAATCACATCACCTTGTTTAAATTTTAATTTAGCATTCGGATGATTTTCGCCTCCATTTTTAACAATATAATCGTGTAATCCTACTGCTTTAGTTGCATTTGAAGAAATGGATGAAAATCTATTACCTCTATTAATATCACACATAGTTGCAATAGGGCCAACGCCATGGGTTGGATATACATCGGCATTTCTTAATAAAGAGTGTTGCGTTCGCCAAGCAGATTCAGAAATTCCTTTTGCTCCAAATTCAACACCTTTTCCATAAGCGGTTTTTCCATCGTTTAGCTTTACAAAACGTAAATCGTGTTGATAACCACATCTAAAATGAACCAATTCTCCAAATACTTGTTGTTTTACCATGTTTAAAACCGCCATAATATCTCTTCTGTAGTTCACATTTTCTAAAATCATTAAATGTGTGCCAGTTGCTTCATGAGTATTTACCAAATCCCAACATTCTTCTAAAGTGTTAGCTGCAGAAACTTCCAATCCAGTGTATTTGCCAGCTAACATAGCATCTTTTGCCATACGCGTATGCCATAACCAAGGTGTAGAAATAATCACAGCATCAACATTTTTTAAGGCTAATAAATTTCTATAATCATAGTCATTACTTCCAAAAATGAGAGGTTTCTGTTGCCCAGCTTTTGAAATTTCATTCAAAGCAATGGCAATTCGGTTTTCATCAATATCACAAATAGCTGTTACTAAAACATCATCGCGCAATAACACATTGTTTAAATGATTGGTACCTCGTAAACCAACACCTATAAAACCAACTTTTAGCTTCTGGTTAAATGTGTTTGAAAAAGCAAGGTTTGGAAGTATACTTAAGCCTGCTCCGGCAAGGGTTGCCTTTTTTACAAAATTTCTTCTTGTAGCCATAAAAAATCTAATAATATTTATATGAGCAACACGTACAAATTTGAAATACAATTATGTATGCTTAAAAAGTTGTTCGGTTGTTGTTCAACTAATATAATATAAAGATTAGTTTTTGCAAAATAATGTATTGGTTAAGCGCAAAATTCAGAAAAAAATAAAATTAGGATTCCTTTTTATTGCTTTTAAAATTAGTGGGATATAAGTCAATTCCTTTTTTTTCAGCAGCTTTTAAAATAAAAGGAATCAGTAGGGTAGCGCCAGGTATTAACATAAAAGGAACGCCGATACCCAATTTTTTTAAAATATCATACACCCGAGTTTTTAAATGCAGCTCTTCTTCTTTAGATATTTTTTGTTTTGCTATATAATGAATTAAAATGCGGCGTGTTTCCTTGGAGTCTGTAGCTTCATTTTTAATACCATCCATAAAAAAATCAAAAGCCTTGGTGGTTTTGTCTTTATTATTTTTAATAATTTGAACAAAATCATTTCTACCATTATTTTCAAAAATGGTAAAATCTAGTTTTAATTTCTTCTTTTTTTCTTCCATCAACAAACGCATATGTACGGCAAATATAGGGTTTTAAACATATGCTTTTAAAAAAAGAAAACGCCCATATACAAAAAATGTATAAAAACGTTAGTAACGGATTTGTGTTGAATTTAATCTCGGTTAAATGAAATTAAATCCAACACAGTAATTAAAAATAAACTAGTATAAATTATATTTTTGAAGTGATTTCAGGAGCTAACGGATTGGTGATACTGTAATAAAAATCTATAAAATTACCTTCTTCATCTACTAAATATTTTTGGAAATTCCATTTTACAGAAGAGCTCTTTCCGCCATTGATATCTTTGTTTGTTAACCAAGCATATAACGGATGTTGGTTTGGCCCTTTCACATCAATTTTTTCAGTAATTAAAAATTCAACACCATAATTTTTAGAACAAAAAGCTTGAATTTCTGAAGCATTTCCTGGTTCTTGTTCGCCAAACTGATTGCAAGGAAGTCCTATAACCACTAATTTGTCACCATACATACTATGTAAAGTTTGTAAATCTTTGTATTGCGGTGTAAATCCACATTCCGATGCTACATTTACAAACAATATTTTTTTGCCTTTATAGTCTGCCAACTGTATAGGATCTCCGTTTAAATTGTTAATTTCAATGTTGTAAATAGATGTTTTAGGTTGCATAATAGGAGCGTTTAGGTTAGTAGCTGTATTTTTTTCTTGTGGACTGTTTTTACAAGAAATGATGGATAGGAATAAAAAGCTAAAGTATATTATTTTTTTCATGAATATATTTTTTAAGAAGTTATAGAAACTAATCCAGCATCAATTTTATGAATTTGTCCAGTAATAGCACCTGCATTTTCTGAAATTAAATACTGTGCTAATAATGCAACGTCTTTTGCGTCTAAATATTTTTTTAACGGATGCTTTTTATTCAAAGCATCTTTTACTGTGTCATTTCTTAATATTTTAGAAGCTAAAGGCGTTTCGGTAATGGTTGGAGCAATAGCGTTTACTCTAATAGTAGGAGCTAACTCTGCCGCCAAAGATTTTGTTAAACCTTCCACTGCGCCTTTAGAAGCTGCTATACTTGCATGGTAAGGCATTCCTAATACCGTTGCAACTGAACTAAATAATAAAATGGATGCGTTTTCAGATTTTTTTAAAACTTTTAAATACTGCTTTATCACTTTTACAGCACCTAATACATTTATTTTAAAATCAGATTCAAAATCCGTTTCAGTTAAACTGTTAATAGGCTTTAAGTTAATGCTTCCTGGGCAATAAATTAACGTATCAATAGTTTCAATTTCGGGCAAAGCATCATTTAAAACATCACAAGTAATATGTGATAAGTTGGGATGTTTTAATGCAGGTTCAGTTCTGCTGATATTAATAATGTGATGCGTAGCTATGGTTTCTTGCACAATAGCCTCACCAATACCAGAACTACCTCCAATAATTACGATAGTTTTCATAGTAACTAATTTTTATTGTAAATAATTTTGAAGCTCAGCTATTTTTTGTTGATTGTTGAAAGCACCACCATAAAAAGTAGTAACTGTTGCCGAAGTATCATCTTTAATACCACGTGAAGCCACACATAAATGTTTGGCATCTACAATAACAGCAACATCTTCAGTTTGTAAAATGTCTTGTAGTTCTTTGCCAATTTGCATGGTCATACGTTCTTGCACTTGTGGTCGTAATGCAAAATATTGCACAATTCTGTTTAATTTAGATAAGCCAATTACTTTCCCCGATGAAATGTAAGCAATATGCACTTTTCCAAAAATAGGTACAAAATGGTGCTCACAATTAGAGTAAAACGTAATATTTTTTTCAACCAACATTTGGTTGTATTGGTATTTATTATCAAACAACGCAATTTTTGGTTTGTTTTTAGGATTTAAGCCAGCAAATATTTCTTCAACGTACATTTTTGCCACGCGATCTGGAGTGCCCTTTAAAGAATCGTCTGTTAAATCCAATCCAAGTAGATCCATTATTTCTCTAAATAAATAGGAAATGGTTTCTTTCTTTTCGGTATCAGAAAGTTTGTGTGCATTTTTTTTCATTGGAGTTTCTAACGTAGTGTATAAGTGGTTATCTCCAATGTCATCAATAGTAATTAAGTCAAAATTGTTTGTAGTAGTAGTTTTCATATGTCTCTATTTTTATATTGTCTAATCAAAAGTAATACAAAGTTAAACAAAAAAATGAATCACACAAAAAAACTTTCATCTATTCCTTAATTTAACATAAAATTAGGGTTGTAAATGAAAGTTGATGCGGTGTAAAGTGGTGTTTTTAAGAAGTAAAATGCTTTAAAAAATGCAAAAAAGCATCGGGTGATGGTAAGTATTGAAAATTTGTTTTAGTTGCAATAGATTCGGTAAAGCTAGGATTGCCAGAATATAGAATGGTGGCATTGGTTTCTGTTGAAATAAATTGAAGTGTTTCAATGAAATTATCAGATCTAGGCGTAGTAAGCATGGTAAGTAAAACGGTTGCATTTGTTTTTACTACTACTTCTTTAATATTTTCTGAAGGCATTCTTTGTCCTAAATAAATAACGTTCCAACCGGCGTCTTTTGCCATATAGCTAGATAAAAGTAAGCCTAACTCGTGATCTTCTCCTTCTAATAAAAACAGCACTATGGTAGGTGCGCTTTTTAACGGAAGCGGAAGCGATTCAGTAGCTGAAATTATTTTTTGACGAATTAAATTAGAAACAAAATGTTCTTGCGGAGGCGAAATTTTATTAGTACCCCACAATACGCCAACCTGATTTAAAAACGGGTAAATTAGTTCTGTTACGGTAGTTAAAATACCTTTTCTAAGAATATTTCTATGAAAAATTTTATTGAATGCTTCTTCGTCATAGGCCAACATACAAATCATGAGTAAATTAATTTCGTCATAGGCAGTGCTTGTGCTATCTAGCGCTATTTCAGTAACTAAGTTGTTTATTTCATCTGCACTCATCGCATCTATTTTAGAAATACGATAGCCGTTTCTGGATAAAATGGCAACATTTAATAAGGTTTTTAATTGTTCTCCAGAGTAAAACCGAATATTGGTGTCAGTTCTATGCGCTTTCATAAAGTCGTAGCGACGTTCCCAAATGCGCAGTGTGTGTGCATTAATACCTGTTAAGGTTTCTACTTGGGTCATTGAGTAAGTATCCATGTATAAGTAATAGGGTGTGTTTTGTTAAACAAATGTGATTTAATTTCTGCAAATATCCTAAAAAAATCTTAAAATTCAATAAATGTCTAACAAAAAGTTTAAAAAAGTTGCACATAAGTAAAATTAATTCATATATTTGTCCAACTATTAACTAAAAAATATTAGACAATGAAAAATTTTAAGTACATTTCAGTTTTAATCCTAGCAGTGTCATTCGTGTTTACTTCTTGTAATGACGATGATGATACAATGGAAGTAATTTTACCAACTCAAAATATTGTGGAAATAGCACAAGCAAACGGATTTACATCCTTAGCGGCAGCATTAACAAAAGCAAATTTAGTAGACGCTTTGCAGACTTCAGGAAAATTTACAGTATTTGCACCAACCAACGAAGCTTTTGATAATTTATTAGCAGCTATCGGACAAACAAGTATAGACGATGTTCCTGCATCAGTTTTAGAGAAAATCTTATTGTATCACGTAGTTCAGGGAGAAGTAATGTCTGGAGACGTTACGGCGGGTAACGTTCCAACTTTAGCTGGTGAAAACATTGCATTAACAACTGCAGGAGGAATTAAAGTAAACTCAGCAAGTGTTATAATGCCGTATGATGTGGCTGCCACAAACGGAGTGATTCATACTATTAATGAAGTATTAGTACCACCAACAATAGCGCCTTTTGTAAATTCTGTTTTAGAACCAGCTTATTTTAGTGAGAATTTTACCACTTTAATTGCAGCTGCTGCAAAGGCAAATTTAGTAGATGCGTTATTAAATACACCTAATTTAACAATTTTTGCACCTACAAATGATGCGTTTGCTGCATCTGGGTTAGATTTAAATGCATTAAGTGCAGAAGCAATTGCCAATGTTTTAACATACCATGTAGTGGGTGCTAAAGTATTAAGTAGCGGAATTCCAAGAGATGCGGCTACATTAAATGGAGCAAAATTATGGTTTTCATTAGTTTCATCAGGAAACTTTATAAATGGTGATACACAAATTGTGGCTGTAGATATTGAATCTGGATCAGGAGTTGTGCACGTAATAAACAAAGTGTTACTACCGCCAACAGGAAACTTGGTAGAAACAGCCGTTGCATTATCAGCTTCAGGAGAATTTACATCATTAGTAGCTGCTTTAACGCGCACAGCTATTGAAGGTACAGCAGCACAAAACTTAATTACAGTATTAAGTGGTAACGGACCTTTTACGGTATTTGCTCCAACAAATGCGGCTTTTCAAGCATTATTAGATAGCAATCCAGCTTGGAATGGTTTAGGAGATATTCCTTTAGAAACTTTAATTGCCGTATTAACGTACCACGTTGTGCCAGCAAAAGCTTTTGATAAAGATGTGGCAGGTGCTTTAGATGCAAACAATATGTTGCCAACGGCTAATGGCGCAAAACTAACATTTGATGTAGCTAATTTTAAAATAAATACAAACACATCCATCATCGGTGTAAATACAAACGCTTCAAACGGAGTAATTCACGTAATAGATAAAGTTCTTTTACCTTAATTTAATAAATGAAGTTTTGTAGTTAATTGTGGAACAGGGAAAAGCACTAGTTGTTTTTCCTTGTTTTTTTGTAAAAAAGCGTATCTTACTATAAAAAATAACCATATGAAAATTCTATTAACAGGCGCAACTGGGTATATAGGTAAAAGATTGATTCCATTGTTATTAAATGATGGACATCAGGTAGTGTGCTGTGTGCGCGATAAAAATAGATTTTCAACTTCACAGTTTAATTCAGAAAATGTTTCGGTGGTGGAAGTAGATTTTTTAAATGTAAAAACTTTAAAAAATATTCCAGAAGATATAGAGGTGGCGTATTATTTAATTCATTCTATGTCGGCTTCTGAAGATGATTTTGAACGATTAGAAGCCATTACCGCTACCAATTTCAAAAATTATATAGAACTCTTAGCCATTAAGCAAGTGATTTATTTAAGTGGAATTGTAAATGAAGAAGAATTATCACAACATTTAAGTTCTCGCAAAAATGTAGAAGCCATTTTAACTTCTGGGTCTTTTAACTTAACCACTTTAAGAGCAGGAATTATTGTGGGGTCGGGAAGTGGTTCTTTTGAAATTATTAGAGATTTAGTAGAAAAATTGCCATTTATGATTACACCTAAATGGTTACATACCAAATCGCAACCTATTGCCATACGTAATGTATTGCAATTTTTAATTGGTGTTTTAGGCTATGAGTATACTTTTAATAAAAGTTTTGATATTGGAAGTAAAGAAATTTTAACCTATAAACAAATGTTATTGCAGTTTGCAGAAGTTAGAAAGCTAAAAAGAACCATTATTTGTTTGCCTATTATGACACCAAAACTGTCATCCTATTGGTTGTATTTTGTAACATCTACCAGTTATAAATTAGCAAGTCACCTAGTAGATAGTATGAAGATAGAAGTTATTTGTACTAAAAACGATTTAGCAGAACGACTGAATATTAAACTCTTAACCTATAAAGAAGCTGTTGAATTGGCGTTTCATAAAATTGATGAACAAAATGTGGAATCTAGCTGGACAGATGCACAATCCAGTAAAAAACTATTAAAAGGAGTTTCAAAATTAATAGAAGTTCCTAGCTACGGATGTTTTAAAGATAGTAGAATAGCCAAAGTGAAAGATGAAGCAACAACAATCTATAAAATTTGGTCTATTGGTGGGGAAACTGGCTGGTATTACGGTAATATATTATGGAGTATTAGAGGTTTTATGGATAAATTAGTAGGTGGAGCAGGCTTAAAACGGGGTAGAAAAAATATGACAGATATTCACGTGGGCGATTCCTTAGATTTTTGGCGCGTACTAGATGCCAACAAAAAAACAAAACGATTATTATTGTACGCAGAAATGAAATTGCCAGGGGAAGCTTGGCTTGAATTTAAAATTATTAACAATGAATTACATCAAACGGCTACCTTCAGACCTTTGGGAGTAATGGGTAGGTTGTATTGGTATAGCGTGTTACCATTTCACGCATTTATATTTAATGGTATGATTAAAAAATTAACAAATTAAAATGAGCTATTTTCAATTTAAAAGTGAGCAAAAAATAAATGCTACAATGCAGGAAGTTTGGCAGTTTATTTCATCGCCAAACAATTTAAAAGAAATTACACCTCCATATATGGGTTTTGAAGTGGTCACCAAAGGATTGTCCGAAACTATGTATCCGGGAATGATTATTGGTTACAAAGTAAGTCCGTTAGCAGGTATAAAATTAAATTGGTTGACAGAAATTACGCATGTACAAGAAGGCGTTTATTTTGTAGATGAACAACGTGTGGGACCTTATTCCATTTGGCATCATCAACATAAAATTGAACCTTTTGAAAATGGGGTTTTAATGACGGATATTGTAACCTATAAACCACCATTTGGCTGGTTGGGAACGCTCTTAAATTCATTGGTGATTAAAAGTAAATTGGCTGAAATTTTTGCTTTCAGAACAAAAAAGGTAGACGAACTATTTAACAGCTAGAAATTGTTATTATAAATAGCATTATGACTACTAATTTTTAAATACTAATAGTGTCATTTCGAGCGTAGTCGAGTATTGTCACTTCGAGCGCAGTCGAGTATCGTCACTTCGAGCGCAGTCGAGAAGTCAATTAAAGATAAAAAAGCAAGGTCTCGGCTGCGCTCGACCTGACAATATTATTGAACTGGCGTTTTAATAAGTACACCCAACAGGTTAATTTATTGTTCTTCCATAGAATTTTAAGCAATTTATTGCGTTATTGTGTTTACAAAATAAAATAAATGGTGGTAAAAGCAAACGCAAGGCGTTTATTTCAAAAGAGTTTTAAATACATGGCAATCTCATTGGTGAGCCTTGTTAGTGTAGGAGCTCTTTTTTTTATGTTGGTATATGTAGGTGTTTTTGGGAAACTCCCAACAAAACAACAACTACAAACCATCAATGATCATCAGGCTTCTTTAGTTTTTTCATCAGATGCCGTGTTAATTGGTAAATATTTTGAAAAAAATAGCACAAATGTATCCTATGAATTACTTCCAGAGCATTTAAAAAATGCCTTAATAGCAACTGAAGACAAACGTTTTTTTGAACATAATGGCGTAGATACACAAAGCTATGTACGTGTGTTATTTAAAAGTATAGTATTGCAAAAGTCGAGTGGAGGCGGCAGTACATTAACCCAACAATTGGTGAAGAACTTATATGGTCGTGATGGGTATGGAATGTTGAGTATGCCTGTAAATAAAGTCAAAGAAATCATACTAGCATCGCGTTTAGAAACCATTTATAGCAAAGAAGAACTCTTAGTATTGTATTTAAATACTGTTCCTTTCGGTGAAAACGTTTTTGGAATTGAAGCGGCAGCAAATCGTTATTTTAATACCTCAACAAATAAGTTAAACATACAACAAGCCGCGGTATTAATAGGCTTGTTAAAAGCAACTACTAATTTCAATCCACGGTTGAATCCTGAAAAATCGCTGGAACGAAGAAATTTAGTACTAAGTTTAATGGGGAAAGAAGGGTATTTAAATAAAAACCAAGTAGATAATTTACAAAAAACGCCCTTAAATTTAAACTATGAAAACTTTGAAATTGCCGCACCTGCTGGTTATTTTGTGTATCAAGTAAAAAAACAAACCAACCAAATTTTAAAAAACATAGCACAAAAAACAGGTAAAACCTATCATTTGGAACAAGACGGACTGAAAATTTATACCACTTTACATATGGAAGTTCAAAAATATGTTACGGATGCTATAAAAAATCATTTAAAAAAAATGCAATTTAAGCTAGATGATGAATTATCCAGCACAAGTTTTAGAAAAAAATGGTATCAAAATCAGGAGAAAAAACCAGATTTTGTGGAGGATGATTTAGTGAAAAGAATGGTGGAAACCTATGATTTGGAGGGTTCAAGTATTCGAAATATGAGCAAGTTAGATAGTTTATGGCATTATTACAAAATGTTGCACGCAGCCGTGTTAATTACGAACCCTAAAAACGGAGCAGTAATTGGTTATGTTGGTGGAAATAATTATAGAATATTGCCTTTTAATATGGTGCAATCGCATCGTCAAATTGCCTCTGCATTTAAGCCAATTTTATATGCTACGGCCTTAGAAAATGGAATTTCACCAACATCATATTTAGAAAATGAAGAACAAGAATATCCTGAATATGAGGGTTGGAAACCGCAAAATTTTGATCATCAATCTACACCCGACCAAAGAGTGGCTTTTGGACACGCATTAGCGAATTCTATGAACTTACCAACGGTTGATTTGTATTTTAAGGTGGGAAATAAACAACTACAACAAACCATTACTAAATTAGGCTTTCCTAAATTGAAAGATGAAGCGCCATCGGTAGCTTTAGGAACCTTAGATGTTTCTTTAGAAGAAATTGTAAAAGCTTACGGAACCTTTGCAAACAAAGGAATGTTGACAGATTTAAAAATGATTGAAAAAATAACGGACGTTCATGGAGTTGTTATTTATGAAAATAAAAGCATTACATCAACTGCTGTTTTTAACCAATATGCGACTCAAAATATTACGGCAATATTACAAAAAGCTATAAATGAAGGTACTGGAACAAAAATTAGAAATCAGTATGGCATACAATCTAATGTAGCAGGAAAAACCGGAACAGCACAAAATTATTCCAATGCTTGGTTTTTAGCCTACACACCTAATTTAGTGATTGGAACATGGGTGGGAGCATCTACACCTGATGTGCATTTCTATAGCGGAAATGGTTCAGGATCATCATTGGCCTTGCCTATTGCCGCCACGGTGCTTAAAAAAATGGAAGGAAATAAAACATTAAAAAATGAATACCTAGTTCCTTTTAATATTTCCGAAGATATTTACTCTAATTTAGAAGTGGAACCTTTTCAAGAAAAAGGAATTGATGGGTTTTTTAAACGCTTGTTTAATTTTAAAAGCAATAAGAATAAAATGGAGCGAAGAACTAATAGGAATAATAGAAGAAATTAGTATTTTTCGTGAAGTTCGTCATTCTGAACTTATTTAGCTACGCTGAATCTTCGATTTTAGAATCTCATCAAATTAAAAAATAATACGTCATTGCGAATTTTACTTTTTTCAAGTAAAATGTGGCAATCTGACCATTAATAAACGGATGGCTTCAGTCGTACCTTCTTCGAAATGACGTAAAAGAATTCATTAGAAGAGTATAAAAAAACAGGATATTCTTATAGTTCGTCATTCTGAATTTATTTAGCTAGGCTGAATCTTTGATTTTAGAATCTCATCAAATTAAAAAATAATACGTCATTGCGAATTTTACTTTTTTCAAGTAAAATGTGGCAATCTGTATATCAATAAACGGATTGCTTCAGTCGTACCTTCTTTGCAATGACGTAAAAAACTGTAATTATAAGAACCTGAAACAAGTTCAGGTTGACGAAGATATTTTTGTTCATATAATTTTTCGTCAGTTCGAGTGATTTTCAATAGAAAATCGTATCGAGAATAGAAAAATTCTTGAAAATGGTTTTCGGAACCTTTATATTTCGTTTTACTTCATAAAATACGGGAAAATAGGTTTTAACCCTAACTTTTTCTATACATCAAATCGTTTTCAGCAGCAAAAATTTCTTCAACAGCTTGCTGATAGTTTTTTAAACTTTTAGATTTTTTAATTTTCTTAAACGTTTTATGCGGATTGTCAAACAAGCCAGCAAAATATTCCCATAAACTGGTCATTTTTAATAACAAATGTGTATCTCCGGAAAGCGATTCGCTATATTCTTGAAATAAAATAGTATGAAATTCCTGCAACAACTCCAATTTATTTGTAGGATATTCTGTGGTATTATTTTTAATCATACTGGGTAAAAAAGGATCGGCAATTAAGCCTCTACCAATCATCCAATGATCAATACTTGGAAAGCGTTCTTGCATTTTTTTAAATACTTCTACAGAAGTAATATCACCATTATAATAAATTTTATGTTGGGTGTTTTCTAAACATTTTTCAAAAGCCTCTAAGTTTACGCCTCCTTTGTACAACTGTTTTCCAATACGTGCGTGAATGGCTATATTTTTTAATGGAAAGTTATCTAAAATAGGAAACACGTCTAAAATTTCTTCGGGATGTTCATACCCCATACGCATTTTCATAGAAACCAAAATATCCGATTCATTATGAACTTTGGTTAAAATATCATTTATTTTAGGAGCATCACAAATCAATCCCGAACCCAATCCTCGTTTTGTTACCATAGGATACGGACAACCTAAATTCCAGTTTAATTCTTTATAGCCTAGTTGTTGAACGTACTTGGCAACAAATAGAAACTCGTCGGCATCATTGGTAATTATTTGAGGAATAACTTCTAAGGTTGTGTTGTTTTCAGGTAATAAGTCACGTGCGTACACAGGTTTTATTTCAAGTTTTCCATTAAGTTTTATGTAGGGTGAATAAAAAGTATCAATGCCACCAAACAATTTTTGAAAGGCATTTCTAAATCTAAAATCTGTAAATCCTTGTAAAGGAGATGATAACAGTGTGTAACTCATATATGTATTTAAAGCGCAAATATACCATCTTAATTTAAGATGGTGCTAAATTTAAAGTTGCATTTGTTGCAGCGTTTTCGGATAGGACGTTCTATGATTAATTAGAGTCCTTCGAGTGCGCTTGGTATAGGCTGAAGTTGAGCATTTGTAACTTGTTTCTAAAACGTCCTATTTAATTAAAATAAGTATGAATTAATTCTAGCAGTTCATTTTTGTTGATTGGTTTAGAAATATAATTATTACATCCAGCTTTTAAAGCCTTTTCTCTGTCGCCTTCTAAACTATACGCTGTTTGTGCAATGATAATAACATTTTTATTAAAAGCTCGTATTTGTGCCGTAGCGCCAAAACCATTTAGGATGGGCATTTTAATATCCATTAAAATTAAATCAATATCCGTGTTTTTTTTACAGATTTCAACCGCTTCTATTCCGTTACTAGCAGTTAAAATAGTGTTAGATATTGGTTTTAAAAACGTGGTAACTAAAGTTTTGGAGGTTTTATCATCTTCAACTATCAACGTTTTTAGGTGAAGTTTTTTGCTAGGTATTTTTTGTTCAGTAACTATTTGTTTGCTTTCAGGATTAGTATATTGCAAATAAGGGAGCGTAAAATAAAAAGTAGAGCCACTGTTAATAGCGCTTTCTATCCAAATTTTTCCGCCTAACATTTTAATATATGCTTTACTGATAGATAAGCCTAATCCAGCCCCTTGCAATGCGTTGGTATCCTCAATATCTGCTTGTATAAAACGTTCAAAAATAGCTTTTTGCCTGTTTTTTGGAACGCCTATTCCTGTGTCTTTTACAAAAAATTCTATACTTAAAGGAATTGTATTTAAGTTTAAATAATAGCCAAATTCTATAGTCCCAGATTTGGTGTATTTTACAGCATTTTTAATGAGATTTAAGAGGATTGCATATAATTTTTCTCGGTCTGTTATTATGGTTGCAACATCATTTGCTAATCCTTTTTTGTAACTTAATGCTATTCCTTTAGCGGCGGCTTCAGGTTTAAAAAACGTGTATAAATAATCTAACTGCTCATTTATATTCACATCTACAATCAACGTTTTCATGAGGTTCGACTCAATTTTTGAAATGTCAACAATATTATTAATCAAATTTAACAAGCGTTCCCCACTTTTTTCAATAACATCTATAAATTTTTGTTGTTTTTTAATAGGTAAATCAGGTGTTTTTAAGAGTTCCGTAAATCCTAAAATACCATTCATTGGTGTTCTAATTTCGTGACTCATATTCGCTAAAAATGCAGATTTTAAACGTTCGCTATTTTCAGCATTTTCTTTTGCTTTTATAAGTTGCTTTTCAACTTTTTTCCTTTTTGTAATATCAAAAGCAGAGATAATACCACATTCCATACCATCCCATTCTATAACTCCTGTTTTAACATCAATCCATTTTTCTTTGTTGTTTTTTTTAAGGATAGAAATTTCGTATTCAAAATGTTTCGTAAGTTGATTTGGGTTGTTTGGATTGTTTTCAGTAATAAAATCTACAAATTTGGGTTGTACCAAATCGCGTACGTGCATTTTAAGTAATTCTTTATTAGAGTACCCCGTTAATTTTGATGCTGCAGGGTTGGCATAAATGACATTTTTTTTATGATATATGATAATACTAGCGGCGGTAGATTTAGAAAGGGTTTGTAAGTTCTTTTCACTGGTATGCAATAATTTTTGCGCATTTTTACGTTGCGCAATTTCATAAGCTATATGTAAATTTTTACCTAAGTGATTTATAATTGGTTTTAGTTCATTAAATAAAGTAATGTCAAATGGTTTTTTTCTACCCAAAATTAGGTAACCATAGTTATCTAATTTATAGGTGTAATAATAATTTGAATTAACTTTTAAAAGTTCGCAAGGTGTGTTTTTTTGTTGATATTTTTTTAGAATATTCGATTTAACGTGTTGCCATTCTTCTGAATTTTTTGCGATAAAAGGAATTAAAATAGATTCATCTAATTCTTTTTTATTAAATTTAAGTACTGCCGCTAAAAAGCAGTTTAACTTTCTTAAATACAGGGGAGTAATTTTTTTTAGCAATGTAGTTTCATTTGTTTCACCAGTAGAATTAATGGCTAATTCAAACAATATTTCTGTTTCTATATTTCGTGTTACCATACGGCCATTACTATTGTTTTGTTGTACATTTCTAGTATAGCGTCTGAATTCGCAATTTCCCCAATTGAAAAAATTCCTGAAGCTTGATTGTTTTTACTGATAATAGTTAATTCTTCTTGTAAATGATTGTTTAAGTATAAAACTCTTGAAATACAATCAATGCAAAAAGTAGTGGCATTGTTGGGATCGGTTGTATTTAAAAGGGCGCTTTCCACGGCATTTTCAGCTCCTTTTAACAACGATTGAATATTTCCATTTAATATTTCAACATAGGCGCCTTCTTCAATTTTATCTATAAAGCACATGCGGTTATTCACTGTTTTAAAAGGGTCACGAACCACTTTTTCTTCATCCATTTTTGATATGCCAAAAGGATACGATTTTGCAATTTCAAAGAAATTATCATCGGTAAATTTCATTCCAGAATGTTGTTCAACAATTTCTTTATACACCTCAAACGCAGGTTTCCAATTGATGCTTTTTATGTTATTTTTTTTAGCTTCAGTAACTTTTAGGGGTGTTGAAATAGATTCCCATCCGTGCGCTACACCTATAGAAATTGTTTTTTTTGCCCAACCAATAATAGCGGAATTTTTGTGCAATCCTGTATTGTTAAGAATACAAGGAAATTGTTTAAAACTTAAAGATCCTGCACCACCACCAATATACGTTGGATTGATACCGAAAAAATTAAATAAGGTTTCTAAAAATGGTTCTTTCCCAGGACTGAAGGCATCTGTAAATACAAACAAACAACTATTTGCAGTTGTAGATTGGTATTGTATAGTTTCTAGTTGGGAAAATTGTGCTTCAGAAGATAAAGTTAAATCTACTAATTGCGTAGTGAGTTCAAAAGCTAAAGGAACTAATAAAACACCCGTTTTTTTTCGTGCTCCTTTAAAAATAAGTTCAGGAAATATACCTCCAATAATTGGTTTGGAAATAGTTTTAAGAAGCGCCGTAATTTCAGTATTTTTATAGGCTTCATCCTCTGCCATAAAAAAGAGAATTGAAAGTACTTGGCTGTTGGTTTCAAGTGCTAATAATTCTACAGTTAAGGAATCAATATTGTTGGGGTTTACATATCTTTCAGTCATAGTTTTTCTTAGGAAAAAGCAATTTACAGTATAAATATAAAGTTAAAAAAGTAGATATAAAAATTATATTAATTATAACTTTTTTAATGTTTTAATTTAATTTTTGAGGTAGTCTATATTTTAGTTGAAAGCTTAATGATGGCTGTTTGTTAAACCTCTCATTTTTAACAGTTACAAGAACTATGTAATAGTTGCGCAACTTTTACTCAATAGTTGCGCAACTTTTAAAATTAGTTGTGCACCTTTTAAAATTAGTTGTGCAACTATTGGACTAAAGTTCCCAGTATTTCATAAAAGTCATCCTAGGTCATGTAGCCATGTGTTTTTAGTTGCCACACCAGTGAAATTATTTTCCGCTCTAGAGAGGGGTAAGAGGTATGTTTTTTCAACATATATTACTGCTTCTCATTCTCAATCACGAAACTATACGCCATTACGAGGAATGGCAATGACGAAGTAATCTGTTACATTGTAGTTTCAACGTTGAGATTGCTTCATTTCACTGCGTTGCATGCGCAATGATGAAACAATACGTCAATACGAGGAGTGTTAATGACGAAGTAATCTGTTGCATTGTAGTTCCAACGTTGAGATTGCTTCATTTCACTGCGTTGCATTCGCAATGACGAAACTATACGTCATTTCGTGGAATGGCAATAACGAAGTAATCTGTTACATTGTAGTTCCAACGTTGAGATTGCTTCATTTCACTGCGTTGCATTCGCAATGACGAAACTATACGTCATTTCGTG